>CBHREK010000022.1:0-63084 GCA_966077345.1 uncultured Duganella sp. | reverse complement strand
GGTCTGGCAATCGGACATTTTGTCCGATTGCCAGACCTGACCCCGACTTTCACCAATTACTTGACTGTGACGGTGATGCTCTTTGACAGGCCAGGGCCGTAGCTTTGGTGGGCGCCGTTGGCAAATTGCATCGTCAGTTTGTAGGTGCCGGGTGGCAGGGTGACTTCGGTTTCAGTTTGGCCTTTGCCGAAGTGCAGGTGGGTCTCGTCGAAGGGGATCGATTCGCCGACCTTCATGCTGTCGCCGTTGATCAGCAGGTGGTGGTGGCCGGTGTTGCTGTCCATGGTGCCGGCTGGCTTCACTTCCATGCCGGTCACGGCGAATTTCACCTTGAATGGGCTGCTGACTACCGCGCCGTTCTTGGGCTCGGTGAAATCCACCGATTGTGCTGCCGCTGCGCCTGCAACCAGGGTCATTGCGAGGGCCGCCAGGATCTTTTGCATGTCTGTCTCCTTATCTGAGAGGGGTGCCTACGTATTTGACGATCAGGCCCTTCGGCCCGACTGCCCATCCGGCGCCGGAAGCTGAAAAGCCAACGGCGTTCAGTTTCGTTTCCTTTTCGATAATTGTCCAGCTTTTGCCGCCGTCACGGGTGTAGCCCGAACCAGCCAGGCCAACGGCAACGAAGGTGCTGCTGGTCCCCGGCACAGGCACTACCGCCGACATGAAGCCGGCTGGCAGGATTTGCGCGGGCAACCAGCCTGCCCCGCCATCACCGCTTATGGCTCCGTTGAGAGTTCCCAGAGATGGTTCCTTGTAATCGCCGCCTGCGACAATGCCGCGTCCGTTGCCGGCAAACCCGACCGAGAAGGCGCCTTTGCTTGCCGCGGCAGCCGGAATCTGCAGCGTCGCCGCCTGCCAGCTTTGCCCTCGGTTAACGGAACGGAACACCCGCGATTGGGCTGCGCCACCGGTGACAAACCATGCATCGCCCTTCCCGCCCACGCTCAGGCAGGTGCCGCTGGCGGCGAACGCGCCCTCCTGCGGCAGTGCACGCAGGCCGTCAGGGTCATTCACCGGCTGCCAGCTTTCGCCGCCGTCGCTGGTCACGAGAATCTGGAAGGCGCCGCGCACCGGGTCGCCAAACACGATGCCGTTGCGGGCATCCCAGAACGCCATGGCGTCCCAGAAACCTTCAGCATCCTTGTTCACGACCAGCAGTTGCCAGCTGGCGCCGCCATCGCGTGTGCGGTACATGCGTGAGGCTGCGCCGGGGCCTGCACCCATCACGATTGCCGTGTTGGCATCAAATGCCTCAATATCGCGGAAGTCGAAACCTTCCGCGCCGGGCACCGCAAGTAGCGCCCAATGCTCGCCATCGAGAGTGCGCAGCACGGTCCCCTTGGCGCCACTGGCCCACGCCACCTTGTCGCTCAGGACGGACAGGCCGCGCAGCTCAGTGGTGGCTGCGTGCTGCTGCGGCACCCATGCTGCCGCATGAGCTGACGCAGGCGCCTCGGCAACCGGTGGCAATGCCGAACAACCGGCCAGTGCGGCAAGTACCGCGCAAGGGATGGCGCGCAGCATCAGTCGTGCTTGATGACGATGCTAGGGAACTTGCTGCTCATGTCCTTGGCCTTTTCGGCCACCTTCACCGCTACCTTGCGTGCGATCGCCTTGTAGATTGCCGCTTCGGCGCCATCCGGCTCGGCGACTACAGTCGGCTTGCCCGAATCAGCCTGCTCGCGGATCGCCAGCTTCAACGGCAGCGCGCCCAGGAAATCCACGCCGAAGTCGGCACACATTTTCTCGCCACCGCCATGGCCGAAGATTTCTTCCACATGGCCGCAGTTCGAGCAGATATGGGTGCTCATGTTCTCCACTACGCCCAGGATCGGAATGCCGACTTTCTCGAACATCTTCAGGCCCTTGCGCGCGTCCAGCAGCGCGATGTCCTGCGGCGTGGTCACGATCACGGCGCCAGTCACTGGCACTTTCTGGGACAGGGTCAGCTGGATGTCGCCGGTACCTGGCGGCATATCGACAATCAGGTAGTCCAGGTCGCGCCAGTTGGTCTGTTCCAGCAACTGCTGCAGGGCCTGGGTGACCATCGGACCGCGCCACACCATCGGCTCGTCAGGGTCAATCAGGAAACCGATCGAGGAAACCTGGATGCCATGGCCTTCCATCGGGTCCATGGTCTTGCCGTCGGAAGTGGTCGGACGGCCGGAAACGCCCAGCATCATCGGCTGCGACGGGCCATAAATATCGGCATCCAGCACGCCCACGGACGCGCCTTCGGCCGCCAGCGCCAGCGCCAGGTTGACAGCGGTGGTCGATTTGCCTACGCCGCCCTTGCCCGAGGCAACGGCGATGATGTTCTTCACGTTCGGCATCAGCTTCAGGCCGCGCTGCACGGAGTGGGAAATGATCTTGCTGGCGATGTTCAGGTTCACTTTCGCGCCCAGCGGCTGCAAGGCAGCCAGCACATTGGCACGGATCGATTCGATTTGCGACTTGGCCGGGTAGCCCAGTTCGATCTCCAGGCTGATTTCGCCGCCTTCGACCTTCAGGTTACGGACCGATTTGGAGGAAACAAAGTCCTTGTTTGTATTAGGGTCAATTACTTTGGACAGTGCTGATTTGACGTCATCTACGGTGATACTCATGCAATTCTCCATTGTTGATGGCGCAGTCTAGCGCATCCGCTGGTAAAATGCTCTTTTTATCCACCTTACAAGCGCATCAATTATGACTCGCAAGCTGTTCGTCACCACTGCCCTGCCATACGCAAACGCTGCCTTCCACATCGGCCACATGATGGAGTACATCCAGGCCGACATCTGGGTCCGTTTCCAGCGAATGCAGGCCGAGGGCGACGGTTTGCGCGAAGTGCACTTCGTGGGCGCCGATGACACCCACGGCACCCCGATCATGATCGCCGCCGAAAAGGAAGGCATCACCCCGCAGGAATTCGTGGCCAAGATTGCTGCCGGCCGCCCGCAGTACCTGGACGGTTTCCATATCGCTTTCGATAACTGGTATTCCACCGATTCGCCGGAAAACGTGGAACTGTCCCAGGGCATCTACCGCAAGCTGCGCGAAGCTGGCCTGATCCAGACCAAGACCGTTGACCGCTTCTTCGACCCGGTCAAGGGCATGTTCCTGGCCGACCGCAACATCAAGGGCGAGTGCCCGAAGTGCCACGCCAAGGACCAGTACGGCGACAACTGCGAAGTGTGCGGCGCCGCTTACCAGCCGACCGACCTGATCAACCCGTACTCGGTGTTTACCAATGCCACCCCGATCCTGAAACCTTCGGAACAGTACTTCTTCAAGCTGTCCGATCCGCGCTGCTTCGAATTCCTGCGCGACTGGCTGAACACCCCGGGCCGTTTGCAGCCTGAGATGGTGAACAAGGTCTCCGAGTGGCTGGGCGAAGCCGGCGAAAAGCTGGCGGACTGGGATATCTCGCGCGATGCGCCCTACTTCGGCATCCCGATCCCTGACGCGCCGAACAAATACTTCTACGTCTGGCTGGACGCGCCGGTCGGCTACCTGGCTTCGCTGAAGAACTACTGCGGCAAGAAAGGCATCGACTACGATGCGCTGCTGGCCGATCCGGGCACGGAACAGATCCACTTCATCGGCAAGGACATCGTGTCCTTCCACCTGCTGTTCTGGCCTGCGATGCTGCAATTCGCCAAGCACCCGACCATCGACCGCATGAAGGTTGCCGTGCATGGCCACCTGACCGTGAACAATGAGAAGATGTCCAAGTCGCGCGGCACCGGCATTTCGCCGCTGCGCTACCTGAACCTGGGCATGAACCCCGAATGGCTGCGCTACTACCTGGCCTACAAGCTGAACTCCCGCGTCGAAGACCTGGATTTCACCGGTGACGACTTCGTGGCGCGCGTGAACTCTGACCTGATCGGCAAGTTCGTCAACATCGCCTCCCGCTGCGCCGGGTTTATCGCCAAGAAGTTCGACGGCAAGCTGGCTTCCGAACTGTCCGCATCCTCGCAGGAATGGATCAAGAAAGCCCTGGTGGCCGAAGACGGCGCAGAGCGCCAGGCCTCCATCGCCGCCAACTTCGAATCGCGCGAATTCGGCAAGGCCCTGCGTGAAATCATGGAAATCGCCGACGTCGCCAACCGTTTCGTCGACGAGAACAAGCCGTGGGTACTGGCCAAGGACGACGCCAAGCTGGCCGAACTGCACGACGTCTGCACCACCGCCCTGATCCTGTTCCGCCAGCTGACCATCCTGCTGTCGCCAGTACTGCCGGGCGTGGCAAGCAACGTGCGCACCTTCCTGAACGATGCCGCTTACACCTGGGCCGATACCTCGGTGGCATCGGGCGCCGCATGGCAGCCGCTGCTGGGCCGCACCATCGGCGCCTACAGCCACCTGATGACCCGCGTGGACGCGAAGATGATCGAGGACCTGTTCGACGCGCCTGCACCGGCCGCCGCCGCTCCCGCAGCCGCCGCAACCAAGCCTGAGAAAGCCGCCAAGTCCAAGGCTCCTGCTGCCCCTGCCGTCACTGAAACCGGCATCGAAGTCATCGCCCCTGAAATCTCGGTCGACGATTTCTTCAAGGTCGACCTGCGTATCGCCAAGATCGTCAACTGCGAACACGTGGAAGGTTCCGACAAGCTGCTGCGCCTGACGCTGGACGCGGGCGAAGGCCGCCACCGCAACGTCTTCTCCGGCATCAAGTCGATGTACCAGCCGGAAGACCTGGTCGGCAAGCTGACCGTCCTGGTTGCCAACCTGGCGCCACGCAAGATGAAGTTCGGCGTCTCGGAAGGCATGGTGATGGCCGCATCGGCGGTTGATGAAAAGTCCAATCCAGGCATCTACATCCTCAACCCATGGCCGGGCGCCACGCCGGGCATGCGCATCAGCTAAGCATGGACATAATCGTCCGCGAAGCAACTGCTGAAGATGCGCCCTTGATCGCCGAGCTCACGCGCAAAGCGTGGGCCGGCAAGGTCAATGTCACCTCCAGCGGACACCGTGAAACCGCCGTCTACGTCGCCGACCACCTGCGCGACGGCGGCGGTTTTATTTTGCTCGATGGCGACACGCCGATCGGCTCCGTGCGCTGGCTGCCGCTGGATGCGGAGCCCGACGTGTGGGAAATCCTGCGCATGGGGGTGGTAGCCGACTACCGCGGCACCAACCTGTCGCAGCACCTGCTGGAAGCCGTGATCCACCACGCCCTGGCCGCCGGCATCGAAGAACTGCGCCTCGCCGTGCGCAGCGACCAGCCCAAGCTGATCGATTTCTACACCGCCTACGAATTCACCCTGGCCGAGGAACTCGAATACTCCCACGCCAACCCGCTGGAGCCGGCGCCGCTGGTCATGCGCCGCCTGCTGCGCCATTGAGCCACCGGCCAGCCTGCAGTTACCCCTTGTGCCTCGGCTTTTTCGGCGGTGGCGCAATCATCCAGCCGAACACGATTATTCCGAAGTATATGATCACCGCCCAGATAAAGGCGCCAATCGCACCGATCCGCTCCGACCTGATGGGGATGGGAATATTCTTTTCGGGAGCATCAGGAACATAGTTCACAGGAATCTCCCCGCCAATCGCATAATAAAGGCAAAGCTCGCCTGAAGCTTGCCCTTCATATGCCTGCCGGTTCAGGATAAAAACATATTTGATTACGCCGCCCCTGCTCCTGCCATTCTCCCGGCAATCCTTGGCGAATACCCGGGCAATTGCCTTCGCGCTGTATTGATCCTGGTCGCGATTCTGGTCGCGTGTTGACATGAACCACACCAGGCCGCAGGTCACCATGACCAGCGGAATCATAAAACGAGCAATCAATCGGCCTCCGACAACATGCATACGGCGATTGTATGCTTTTCGCGCCAACTATTGGTGCATTCAGGCCAACTGCTGGCTTGCGACAATCGGCTGCGGCGGCTTGGGCGAAGGCTTTTTACAAGCCGCGAGCAGGAAGGCCGCAGAGAATGCGGCAACGGCGAGGATACGCATGGCAACCTCCGGCGGGAAAGCTTGACGTTATCAGATTCAACGCCGGGTCGTCGCACGTCCGGACGAGATAATGATTCCGCCCACAATCAGGATAAATGCGATTGCATGATAAATTTTCGGCGCTTCGCCGAGAATGATGGAAGACAGCAGCGCTGTGAATAAGGGCGTCAAATTGACGAAGAACGAAGCAAGGGCGGGCCCCGCCTGCTGCACGCCAGCTCCCCAGCAGCGGAATGCAATAATCGCCGGGCCAATTGCCACATAGGCTAATGCGGCAATAAGCGGCCAGCTCCAATGAATAATAGCCGTTGATATTACCGCTTCGCCGGCGGCAAACAATCCAGACCAGATTGCACCAAATGCCACTTGCGCCAGCAGGAAACTGGCCCAATGCCCGCGAATATCGGCAGGACCATTTGTCCTGGTTAACAGCCAGCTATATAAAGACCAGGCAATCGTTGCCAGGATCATGAATATATCGCCAGCCACCAGGCGCAATTCCAGCAAATGCGACCATTCACCACGCGCCAGAACCAGCAATACGCCGGCGATCGACAAAACCGCACCGGCAACTTGGCGCCGGGAAACACCCGCACCAAAGAAGAGCCAGCCCGTCAGCATCATCCAGACCGGCATGCCGGAGGCGACCAGCGTTACATTGATCGGGGTCGAGGTTTGCAAGGCGAGGTATTGCAGGGCGTTATAAAGCCCGATGCCAAGCAAACCCAGCACGGTGAAGCGCCGCCAATTCGCCCACAGGCCACTGCCGCGGCGGAAAATCGGCCCGGCGAACGGCAGCAGCAAGACAAACGCAATTGCCCAGCGCAGGAAGTTGAGCAGGATCGGCGGCACGTCGTGTGCCACCATGCGCCCGACGATCGCGTTCCCTGCCCAAAGCAGTGGCGGTATGGTCAGGAGTATCGCTGTGCGGGCTTTCATTGTGCCCGCAAGGATACGCTATTTCTGAACTAACCGCGCTTGGCCTTCTGTTTTGCCCCGCCGCCCGCGCCCTCATCGCTACCGGCCTTGGTGCGGGACTGCTCGTTCTTCGTGTTGCGTTTGGCGGTGTTCTTGTTGCCGGTCTGGTCGGACTCCACGTTCTGCACCGATTGGCGGTTCTGTTTGCTGAGTTGTTTGCTCTGGGTCATGGCGGTCTCCTTTGCCGAATCGAGTCGTCACTGTCGCTTGCACCCGGTTGCACGTCTGTGCGCTGGCAAACCGGCGCGTGGTTCCCCGCCCACGCCCGGGGAAGATTCACTTGTCGCCGGACTGGGCAGCAGTGACAATGGGGGCGCAGCACGAGGCCTAAACAACAATATTAAGAAGGTATCCATGAAACGACTGCTCCCAGCCATCTCCCTCATCCTTCCCTTCGCCGCTTCGGCGCAAACCCAGGTCACGATTTACGGCGTGGTTGACGCTTTCGCCGGCCGCACCGCGACCGCCAGCGCGCCGCAAGCCGTGAATGCAGTCAACAGCGGCGGGATGATCACCTCCTATTACGGCTTTTCCGGCACGGAAGCGCTGGGCGGCGGCCTGAAAGCCCAGTTCCAGATCGAAGGCTTCTTCCGCGGCGATACCGGCGAAGCTGGCCGCTTCCCCGGCGAAGCCATGTTTGCCCGTAACGCCAATGTCGGCCTGGCCGGCGATTTCGGCCTGGTGCGCATGGGGCGCATCGCCAATCCCTTGTTTGTCGCCGCCGGACAGATCAACCCGTTCGGGCCGTCCACCCGCTTTTCGCCGCTGATCAACCAGATTTACACCGCGGTCGGCGGCAATGCGACCCTGGGCGATACCGGCTGGAGCAACTCGATCCAATATGCTTCCAACCCGGTATATGACACCACCTTCGTCGCCCAGTATTCGCTGGGCGAGCAGCCCGGTGCGCATAACAACAACTGGGCAGCAGTCGCAAAACATGTCGGCAAAGAGCTGGCTGTGACAGTGGGCGCAGTGAACGTGCGCTTTGGACCAGGCCTGAGTGCGGCCGTGCCGGAACAGCGGACCTACCTTGCCGCGGTGTCCTATGACTTCAAGGCGGTCAAGCTGTTCGCGTCCTATTCCGACCACCAGGCCAAGGTCAGCGAACGCGACGCCCATTCGGTGCACGCCGGCTTCACCATCCCAACCCATGGCGGCGCGGGGCGCTGGATGGTGGCCTGGTCGCGCCTGACCGAGAAAGCCAAAGTCGTGCCGGAATTTCATCGCGATACCGGGGCCGCTGGCTACGATTACAACGTTTCGCCGCGCACCGACCTGTATGCGGTGCTGATGTACGACAAGATTAGCAACGCTAGCAAGGGAAATACCTACGTTGCTGGCATCCGGCATCGTTTCTAACGAGAAAAGACGGTAAAATGTCCGTTGCTGAACCCAGTTATTTTCACAATATGAAATTCCTCAAGCAGAATCACAAATACGAGTCCGACCACACCTTGTTCATCAAGGACCTGAAGGCCAAGAACCCGCAAATGGAAGCTGGCCAGCAAGCCGGCCGCTCCATCCTGTGGGACAAGCCGGTGACTTCGCTGGACGACCAGGCCCGTAACAAGGCTTCGACCGTCAAGCAACAGGCTTACGTGTACCAGAACAAGGTATAAGAGCCGGGACGGCACACAGCATGTCGCCAAAAGACGCGGTGGACGAACAGGCCGAACAGGCTGAACTGGCCGTCGCCGCGGATTTGCCGCCTGATGCAGGCGGCCCAGGCAGCGGCGCGGAAGACGCGCCACCCGACGCGAGCGCCACGGCGGAAGCCGATGGCGCCGCTTTTGCGCGCCTGTACGGCGAGCCGGTGCTGAAGCTGCCAAACGACCTCTACATCCCGCCCGATGCGCTGGAAGTCATCCTCGAAGCGTTTGAAGGACCGCTGGACTTGCTGCTGTACCTGATCCGCAAGCAAAACTTCAACATCCTCGACATCCCGATGGCCCAGGTGACGCTGCAATACCTGAGCTACGTGGAAGAGATCCGCAAGACCAACCTGGAGCTGGCGGCGGAATACCTGCTGATGGCCGCCATGCTGATCGAGATCAAGTCGCGCATGCTGCTGCCGCAGCGCCAGCACGACCTCGACGTGGAAGCGGAAGACCCGCGTGCTGAACTGGTGCGCCGCCTGCTCGAGTACGAGCAGATCAAACTGGCCGCCTACGACCTGAACACCCTGCCCCAGGTCGGCCGCGACTTCGTGCGCACCCAGATCTTCATCGAACAAAGCCTGGTGCCGACCTGGCCGGAAGTGGCCGTGGTCGACTTGCAGGACGCCTGGCGCACCCTGATGAAGCGCGCCACGCTGAAGCAGCACCACAAGATCACCCGCGAGGAACTGTCGGTGCGCGAGCACATGACTTCCATCCTGCGCAAGCTGCAATCGAGCCGCTTCATCGAATTTACCGAGTTGTTCAACCCGGAATCGCCGCCGCCGGTGGTGGTGGTGAACTTCGTGGCGATGCTGGAGCTGGCCAAGGAAACCCTGATTGAAATTACCCAGGCGGAGCCGTTCGCACCGATCTACGTGCGTCTTGCGTATTCGCCTGCCTGACAAAAACTATGAAAATCATCTCCAATATCGAAGAACTGCGCGACCAGCTGAGTGGCCAGTTACGTACCGCTTTTGTGCCAACCATGGGCAACCTGCATGAGGGCCATCTGTCGCTGATGCGCCTGGCTCGCAAGCACGGCGACCCGGTGGTCGCATCCATTTTCGTGAACCGCCTGCAGTTCGGCCCGAACGAAGACTTCGACAAATACCCGCGCACCTTCCAGGCTGACGTGGAAAAGCTGGAGAAGGAAGGCGTCTACGTGCTGTTCGCGCCGACCGAGAAGGATATGTACCCGGAGCCGCAGGAATACCGCGTGCAGCCGCCGGATGGTTTGGGCAATACGCTGGAAGGCGAATTCCGCCCGGGTTTCTTCGGTGGCGTGTGCACCGTGGTGACCAAGCTGTTCTCCTGCGTGCAGCCCAAGGTGGCCGTGTTCGGCAAGAAGGATTACCAGCAGCTCATGATCGTGCGTAATATGGCGCGCCAGCTCGGCATGCCGACCGAAATCATCGCTGCCGAAACCTACCGCGCGGATGACGGCCTGGCCCTGTCCTCGCGCAATATGTACCTGTCGGCGGAAGAACGCGCCGAAGCGCCGGCGCTGTACCGTGCGCTGAACCAGGTGGCGGACGAAGTGCGCGGCGGCCACCTCGACGTGTTCCAGCTCGAGCACAGGGCGATGGAAGAACTGGCAGCCCGCGGCTGGAAGCCTGACTACATCTCGATCCGCAAACGCAACGACCTGCAGCCGCCAAATGCCGGCGACCTGGCGCAGGGCGAAAAGCTGGTGGTGCTGGCCGCTGCCAAGCTCGGCACTACCCGCCTGATCGACAACCTCGAAATCTGAGCCGGCAGCGCCGGTCAGCGCAACGCTTCGGCGACCTGGTCGCCGAATTCCACCCCATGCAATTGCGAAGCCAGCTGGACTGTGCGCAGCGCGCATAGTTCGGCCGCTGGCAAACCAGGCTGCTGCATGCAGCGTGCCTGATGCAGTGCTGCAAACTCGTCGGCCTGGGCATTGCTGCCATGCGCCGACGCCAGCGCCGCCAGCAGCGCGATGCCAATTGCCAATTGCGCTTTGAGCGACAAGGTCCAGCAGTATCGGATGAAGAACATGGCGCCTCCTGTAAGCCAGCCTGTTCCCGATGCTACGCAGACAATATTTCCGCTTAATGACTCCGAATGTTGATTTAACACAACTAAGTTTTTGCTAGCCGGGAACCGATCTTTCAGAAAATTCCCACAAAAGCTTTCTTTATTGTAGGATGCTCCACTTGTGAATTTTCACTTGCAGACCGAACCTTAACAAATAGGAATATCAGGATGGAATTCCGTTTGGGCGCTAGCGCCATCACCAGGGCTGATAGCACCCAAGACAGAACCGGCAACGCATCCCTTTATATCAAGGTGATGTGCGTGGCCGTCCTGGTCATTGCTGCCGGAGTCGAGGCAAGGCGCTGGCTCAGCGCACGCGTTGCCAACCCGGCCATGCTGGTCGCCCCGGCCCAACACGGCAAGGTCAGCTTCATTCCGCGCAGCGCCACCCTGCTGCCAACTCCGCCCAACGCTCCCATGGCGCATTCCAGCGCGATGACGCCCCTGCCTGGCGGCCGCATGGCCGCATTCTGGTGGGCCGGCAGCCGCGAAAGCGGGCCGGACGTGAAAGTCTATGCCTCGCACTGGAACGGCGAGACCTGGGCCCAGCCGTGGGAAGTGGCCAGCCGCGAGTCCCTGTCGTCCGCCCTGGGCTATGGCGTGCGCCGCGTCGGCAACCCGGTTGCCTGGGCCTCGCCCGAAGGGCACCTCAACCTGTTTGTAGTGGCCACGGGCCTGGGCGGATGGGCCGCATCGCGTGTAGTGCAGATGGTGTCCGATGACCAGGGCAAGAGCTTCACGGTCAAGCGCGTGCTGCCGATGTCGCCACTCTTCAATACCAGCATGCTGGTCCGCACCACCCCGGTCGGCCTGGCCGATGGCGGCTGGCTGCTGCCAGCCTATTTCGAAATGGGCATCAAATACCCGCTGATGCTGGCCTTCGACCAGAACGGCGACCCGCGCTGGATTTCACGCATTGGCAGCCGCATCACGACGCTGCAGCCGACCATCGTGCCCTTCTCCCCGTCCGAGGTGCACGCCTGGATGCGCGATGCGAGCCGCGAACAGCGGGTCCAGCATGCGCGCAGCAACGACGGTGGCGTCAACTGGGACGACCTGCCGGCGCTCTCCCTGCCGAACCAGAGTACCTCCCTCAGCGCCCTGCGCCTCAGCAACGGCAGTATCGCCCTGCTGCATAACCATGTGCTGCCCGGCGGTTCCGACCGCAATGTGCTGCGCCTGTCGACCACCAATGACGGCCGCCATTGGACGCATGTGACCGATATCGCCCACGGCAGCGCTGGCGAGGAATTTTCCTACCCCGACCTGCATCAGGTCGGCGATGAACTGCATATCACTTACACCTCGCGCCGCGAAGCGATCGCCCATCATGTCATCGAGCTGGATTTCGACGGGGGTTCGGAGTGACCCTGCCTGACCTGCTGCTGCAAATCGCGTATGGCAAGCTGGCCTGGGGCGTCGTGCTGGCAACCCTGGTTGCCGCGCTGCTGCCAGCTTCCCGCCAACTGTCACGCCGCGCCACCGCCTTGCTGCTCGGCTCCATGGTTGTGCTGACGCTGCTGCCAGGGCAGTTCTCGCCCGCCTACTGGATTGCGCTGGCGCTGCAGTGGCCGAGCGGCTTGCTGGTTGGCCTTTGCCTGGCGCGCCTGGCCCAACCCTGGTGGCCGGGTTCGGCCAGGGCCGTCCTGCCGCCCGCCCTCGCCAGCGCGATCGCGCTGCTTGGTACAATCCTCTATCTCGACGCGCTGGGACTGGTTTCGTTGGGCCTGTATTTCTGGGGTTTCGGCCCGCGCGGCGCGCCGCTGTTCGCGCTGGCTGCCATGGCGCTGTGCGTAGCCTGGATTATCCAGGGCCGCTCGCGCCCGCAAGCCTTTGCTACACTTGGCGCCCTCACGCTGTTCACTTTATTGCGCCTGCCCACGGGGAACCTGTGGGACGCACTGCTCGATCCCATGCTGTGGATCTGGGCCGTGCTGTCGCTGGCGATCGAGGCCTGGCGTAAACGGGAACGCAATCTTGCAACAAACAATATCAATCAAGGAGTAGTCAGTGGTAAATCGTAAGTGGTATTCGCATCCGGTCCTGCTGACCGGCATTGCCATCAATATCTTCGCGCTATTGCTGGCAGTGTCGGTGAGGGGTTCGAGCGAACAACTGATGCGCGTCCTGACTGAAGACGGCATCGTCGAATGGATGCAGTTCCTGTGCTTCGCCATGACTGCCGGCCTGCTGGTATTCGCCGGCGTTGAGCGCTGGAAGCGCAGCGGCTTTGACCTGGCTACCCTCGGCATGCTTGGCCTGGGCCTGCTGGTAGCTGCCGCGGCAATGGAAGAGATCAGCTGGTTCCAGCGCATCCTGCACGTTCAGTCTTCCGAGTTCTTCGCCCATAACAACCGCCAGGGCGAAACCAACCTGCACAACCTGGCGATCGGCAAAAGCGGCAGCATCCACAAGACCATCATGCTGAAGATGATCCTGCTGGCCGGCCTGACCCACAATGTGATCCTGCCGCTGCTGGCGCGAACCCGCCCAGCCGTGCGCAACTTCGTCGAGAAGTTCGGCGTGTACCTGCCGCCGCTGCCGGTTTCCCTGGTTTACCTGGTGCTGGTAGCCCTGTCGCATGTGCTGATCGACCATCCGCGCAAGGGCGAACTGGGTGAACTGTTCGGCGCCGTGCATTACATGTCCACCATCTTTGCCGCCTATTTCCTGGGCTTTGGCTATGGCCAGCCTGCCGTGTTCCAGCAGACTGCGGAAGCGCGCCTGGTGGATAAGCTGTTCAGCTGCCTGATGGTATTCCTGCTGCTGACCGCCTGGCTGCTGAGCGCCGGCGCCGGCGCCATGATGGGCTAAGAACATGAACCGAACCGCAGCCCGCCTCGCGCGCCTGACCCAATGGGCAGGTCCTTACGCCACCCTGGTGCAGATGGTGCTCGCCGGCCTGGTGATCCTGTCGCTATCGCGCATTGGCCTGGTGGCCTGGCAGTGGGAGCGCGTCAGCGCCACCGGCATCCTCGGTGAAATCCTGGTACAGGGCGTACGCGCCGACCTGATCCTGCTTGGCTACTTGCTGGCGCTGCCCCTGGTGCTGGCGCCGTTCCTGGCCCAGCGCCATTCGGCGCGCGCGTGGCAGCTGTTCACCGTGACCTGGGCCAGCCTGGCGCTGCTGTTCATCATCTTCATGGAACTGTCCACGCCGCAGTTCATTATGCAGTACGATTTCAGGCCAAACCGCCTGTTCATCGAATACCTGTCCTACCCGAAGGAAGTGGCCGCCACGCTGTGGAATGGCTTCCGCCTGGCCGTGATCCTTGGCATCGGCGGCACCGCCCTGCTGACCATGCTGGTATTCCGCCTGCTGAAGTCGGCCTCCGCTGGCACCGGCATGTGGTCGCCCAAGCTGTTGCTGCTGACATGGCCGCTGCTGGTGCTGCTGGTGGGCTTCCAGATCCGCTCCACCACCGAACACCGCCCGGCCAACCCGGCGACGTTCGCGCTGACCGGCGACGCCATGGTGAACTCGCTGATCATCAACTCGCCCTGGTCGGTGATCGACGCCATCGCATCGATGCGCAAGGAAGCCAACTCGTCGGAGATCTACGGCAAATTCCCGCGCGAGAAAGTATTCCCGACGGTGACTGCCGCCCCGTGGCTGCGCGACTACCAGTTCGCACATCCCGAGCTGCCGACCCTGCATGCGCAGCAAGCCGCCATCCAGCGCGACAAGCCGCTTAACCTGGTGATCGTGCTGGAGGAAAGCCTGGGCGCCACCTTCGTGCAATCGCTGGGCGGCTTGCCCGTGACGCCGGAACTGGAAAAGCTGAAAAACGAAGGCTGGTGGTTCGAGCAGCTGTATGCCACCGGCACGCGCTCGGTGCGTGGCATCGAAGCCGTCGTCGCCGGCAATGCGCCAACGCCAGCGCGCAGCGTGGTCAAGCTCTCGCTGGCGCAGCAGAATTTCTACACGCTGGCGATGGGCCTGGGCAAGCAGGGCTACCAGACTGAATTCGTGTACGGCGGCGAGGCCCATTTCGACAATATGCGCAGCTTCTTCACCGGCAACGGCTTCCAGAACGTGGTCGACCGCAGCGAAATGCAGCCGAAGTTCGTCGGCAGCTGGGGCGCGTCCGATGAAGACCTGTTCGACAAATCGCTGGAGCGGCTCAAGCACCTGCATGCGCAGAAGAAGCCGTTCTTCAGCCTGATCTTCAGTTCTTCCAACCACGAGCCATTTGAATTCCCCGACGGGAAAATCGAACTGCACGACCCGGCCAAGCAGACCGTCAACAACGCCGTCAAATACGCCGACTACGCACTGGGCAAGTTCATCGCCGAAGCGAAGAAGCAGGACTACTGGAAAGATACCGTATTCCTGATCGTGGCCGACCATGACAACCGCGTGTACGGCAACAGCCTTATGCCGATCAAGAAGTTCCACATCCCTGGCCTGATCCTGGGCGCGGACGTGGCGCCGAAGCGCATCACCACCCTGGCCAGCCAGATCGACCTGGGCCCTACCCTGCTGTCGATGATCGGCGTCTCGAGCAGCCACCCAATGATCGGACGCGACTTCGTCAAGGACAGCACCACCCCGGGCCGCGCGATCATGCAATTCGATAATTACTTCACCTGGCTGGAAGGCGATACCGCGACCATCCTGCGCCCGAGCCAGGAGCCGCTGATTGGCCGTTACGACTTTGTCAAAGGCGAGCTGCAGCTGACCGATACCAAGCCGACGCAAGCGCAATTCGACCAGGCGATGGCGCATGTAATCGCGCCTTCGCTGCTGTACCGCGAACAGCGCTACCGCCTGAGCAAGTGAAACCCGCTGCCGCTAATTCGCTCCAACCAGGTCGAAACGCGGCAGCCCATCCGGGTAGCGCATTCCCAGCGTGCCGGCCGCCTTGGCGGCCAGCACCTTGTCCTTCAGGCGGGAGGCGACTTGTTCGCAAGCCGTTTTTGGCGCGAGCAGGTAAAAGTACGGGCTGACGTTCACGTAGCCGTTCCTGCCGACGGTAACGTAGTCGATTTCGTCTTCATTGGCGTCAATCGCCGTGACCGCCAGGTACCAGCCTTTTCCCACGCCGTTCACTTCCAGCTTTGAGCAGGACGCTTCATCCACTTTGAAGCGCACCTCCGTTGCGGCAAATGCCTGCAAGGCTTCGAATGCTTCGCCTGCGCTGTCCAGGCCGTATAGCCCATGCACCGAACGTTCCGCCTTGCTGATGATGGCCGCCATCAGCCGCGCATCATGGACATCTGGTTGCAGTTTGTTCAGCGCGGCCTGTCTCGCGCGCATCGCGTCGAGTCCGCGCATGCCCTCGCGCAGCTTGTAGGCCATCGACAGCACGTCGGACATCGCCGTGCGCTCGATCTCGCCATCTCCGGCCCTGCCGGCCGCAAGCTCGCGCGCAGCTTCCCGATCGGCCACCGCAAACTTGGCCGCAAGCTGGTGCATCTGCTGGTAATCGGCTGAGCGGTGCAGCGCAACATATTGCGCGAAAGTGTCGGCCTGTCTCTCGATCCGGTCCAGTTCGGAGTCCAGGTTGCTATAACTCAGCTCTGTGAAGGCAGTTGCAGGTTTCGGCAGCGCTTCCGATTTCGCCAACAGTGCCGCCCATTTCTTATAGCGTCCATACAAGGAGTACCAAACCGGCTCGGCCCCTTTCAGCTTGCTGGCCACTGCGTCGCCGCGCGTCCGCAAATGGCGGTACTGGTCGCGGGCGATGGCAGCAGGCGCGGCATCGACCTCTGGCAGTGTCACGGCCGCACGCTCGCCGCAAGCAGCCAGGAGGGCGGCCATCAGCAGCGGCGCGATCATGTTCCGCCTCATGGCCGCGCCGTCCTGTCGCTCAGGTAAAGCTGCCGCGGCACCCCTGCTGTCCATGCGATCACCAGCGAGTTGGCGGGCTTGCGGCCAATCTGCTGGCCATCCTCCCGCACCACGCGCCAGCCGCGGGAGACTTCGGACCGGCGAATACTATTTACCCTGAAGCGCGGCTCGGGCCTGTATGTGAAATCACTGTCAGTCGGCACAGGCACCGCGCTCGCCTTACCGTCGCTGTCACGCGCCCTGGCATCGACCCAGTTTCGCGCAGCCGCTTCGGTTGCACCACCGTCGACAACAATGTTGAGTTCGCGTTCCGCGTAGCGTAGCAATTCTTCCAGGCCCGCCACCTCCTGCCGTGCCCGGATATTGAGCTGCGTCGCATGATCCTCGGCGCGTGCGCCGGTCTGGCGTATATGGTACTGCTGCGATAAGTCGGATGGCATGGCCAACAGCTTGTCGGTCGTGGCCCGGGCGCGGACAGCCAGCCGCTCCATCTCGTAGACCTGGGGAGCGGCATCCAGCACCAATTGCACCGCGTCAATCACACGTGATTCCGGCAACTCGTGCACCAGCGACAGCATATCGCGCGCATGCGCTTCCTTCACCTTGAAGTCCGGGAAATCGCGCAGGGCGCCCTCGTGCTCGGGCATGCGCTCGATGGCGACGAACTGGCGGTAGGCCGCGGCCAAGGTGGCGGGCTTGGGCCCCAGTCCCAGCGAAGGGGGCGGAGACGGCCGATTCTTCAGGTAGTGGACCAGTATCGCCACCGCGAGGACCAGCAGCAGAACCAGAGCGCCCAGCAGCAGGCGCTTCAGGATTCTCACGTGGTGACGCTCTGGGTCCAGGCCAGTGCCGACAGGTGGGCCTTGTTGACGTCCTCAGGCGTGAGCGACAAGGAATCGGCCAGCGAGCTGACCAGGTTCGAATTCAGTTCGCAAGCTTCTGCCAGCGCCAGGAAAGGACCGTACTTGCCGCCGCGCGTCAGCAGCGCCTTCACCACTTCGTCGCTCAACTGGATTTCCTGCAGCACATCCTTCATCGGGATGCCCAGCAGGCGGTCCAGCAACGAGAACATGCCGGCCACGAAGATGTTTTCGGCATCCTGCTTGCCCAGCGCCTTCTGGCCCAGCAATTCAGCCAGGCGGCCGCGCACCACGGCAGTTTCCAGCAGCACCGGCGAGAAGCCGGAGGTGGATGCCGTGGCCAGCAACAGCGTCAGCCAGCGGTACATCGGCTGGTAGCCCAGCAGCTGGATCGCCTGCTTCAGCGACTGCACTTCGCGCCCCACGCCGAAGCCGGCCGAATTGATGTACTTCAGCAGCTTGTACGACAGGGCCGCATCGCGCTTCAGCACGCTTTCCAGCTGGGCCACGTCGGCATTGGCGTTCACCATCTGCATCAGTTGCAGGATGATGGTTTGCGATGGGTTCAAGCCCTGCCCTTCGCTGCCCGGACGCGGCGTCAGGTGCAGCTTGCCGACAAAGGCATCCAGCCCCAGCGCGGCGCAGGCGTCGAAATCGGACCAGGTGGTCACTGGACGCCCCACCATGCGGATGCTGGAAGTCTTCAACAGCGAATAGGCGCGCGCCTGCGCAGCCACATCGGCGCCGGTGAAGCGCACTTCGACATAGGAACAGATGGTGCCCAGGCGGCTGCCCACGCGCGCCAGGTCGGCTTCGCGCAGCAGGATGCCGACGCCGCCCGCACGCAGGCCCTGCACTGCCGCCAGCGTGGTCGGATTGGCCAGCTCGGAGGTCTTCAGCGACAGCACCGTATGTTCCGGCGGCAGGTCGAACATCGAATCGGTCGACAGCATGCCGGGCACGGCTTGCAGGAACAGGGTTTTCTGCTTGAGCAGCCAACCGTGTTCAGGATGGTTGACCTGGCTGGCAACGAAGCCGACCAGGCCTTCGAGCTCTTCCAGGGTTGGAACATGGGCAGCAGCTTCCTGCTGCCATGTAAGTTCGTATCCGACCACGCGCTGCTCGGGATCGAGCAGGGGTTCACGAACCAGGAAATGTGTCTGATGCATACGTGGTCTTATGCTTGACTCAGGAGGGAACGGCGGCAGCCAGGGCGCCGCCGCCGCGAATTACTGGTACAACCGGGATCAGGCGCCCAGCTTTTCGAAAATCTTGTTCAGCTTTTCATCCAGGGTGGCTGCGGTGAACGGCTTCACCACGTAGCCGTTGGCGCCTGCTTGCGCAGCCGCGATGATGTTTTCCTTTTTGGCCTCGGCGGTCACCATCAGCACCGGCAGCTTGGCCAGTGCGGGGTCGGCACGGATGTTCTGCAGCATGGTCAGGCCATCCATATTCGGCATATTCCAGTCGGAGACCACGAAGTCGAATTGCTCCGCGCGCAGTTTAGCCAGCGCCATCACGCCGTCTTCTGCCTCGTCCACGTTGGCATAACCCAGTTCTTTCAAGAGATTTCGCACGATGCGACGCATCGTGGAGAAATCGTCAACAACCAAAAATTTCATCTTTGGATCAGCCATGAATTGCTCCGTTGTTTCTACTTACGCGGTTATTAATTAAAGTGGTGTACCCAGCAAGTTGTAGGATAGCATTTTCGTTGCTCCAAGGCGAACTAACTACCCCAAAACTGTCAATCACGTGTCAAACGCGCAATGCACGCGAACCATGCTGGGCAAGATAACCCAATACCATGCCGGGCAGCGCCTGCAAGGCTCCGACTTCGTGCGTTGCACCAACGGCAATCGCTTCGCGCGGCATGCCGAACACCACGCAGCTAGCTTCGTCCTGCGCGAAATTATACGCCCCGGCGTTCTTCATCTCCAGCATGCCTGCCGCACCGTCCTTGCCCATGCCCGTCAGGATCACGCCAACCGCGTTCTTGCCCGCATTCTGGGCCGCCGAACGGAACAGTACGTCGACCGAAGGGCGATGGCGGTTGACCGGCTCGCCCTGGTCCAGCTTGGTCATGTAGTTGGCGCCGGAACGGGTCAGCAGCAGGTGCGAATGGCCGGGCGCGATGTAGGCGTGGCCCGGCAGCACACGCTCATTGCCCTGCGCCTCCATCACGGAGATCTTGCACAGCGAATCGAGGCGCTTGGCAAACGATTTGGTGAAGCCTTCCGGCATGTGCTGGGTGATCAGGATGCCCGGGCAGTCCGACGGCATTTGCATCAGGAATTCGCGGATGGCTTCCGTGCCGCCCGTCGAAGCGCCGACGATAATCAGTTTTTCCGAGGACATCAGTGGGTTCCGTAATTGCGGCAGCGGCGCTGCTCCCTCCCCGGCCGCGCCGGCGGCCGGCAGGGTGCGGGCGCGCACCCGCGCCTTGGAGGCGGCGCGGATCTTGTCGGAGATCAGGTCGGCATACTCGCGCATGCCGGACTGGATAGAAATCTTGGGCTTGGTGACAAAGTCCACCGCGCCCAGCTCCAGCGCGCGCAAGGTGATCTCGGAACCGCGCTCGGTCAGCGAGGACACCATCACCACCGGCATCGGTCGCAGGCGCATCAGGCGCTCGAGGAAATCGAGGCCATCCATCTTCGGCATTTCGACGTCCAGCGTCAGCACGTCCGGGTTGGTTTGCTTGATCAGCTCGCGCGCCACCAGCGGATCGGGCGCCACGCCCACCACTTCCATGTCCGGCTGGCCCTTGATGATCTCGCTCATCACGCTGCGGATCAGCGCCGAGTCGTCGCAAATCAGGACTTTGATCTTGTTCATTTTTTATGTCTTTCAGAACAGCTCGACCTCGCCCGCCACCGGTTTCGACTTGAGGCGGTTGGCGTAATCGTTCTCACGCTGCGCCAGGGTGTCGTTATGGGTTTGCATCAGTTTCTTGACCAGCACCTTGCCGGTCTTGGGGAAGAAGTACACCTTGCGCGGATAAATGTCCAACAGGTCCTCGGCCACGATGCGGATCTTCTCGTTTTTCAGGAAGCTTTGCACGAAGGCGGCATTGCGTTCGCCGACGTTGATCGCCGTGAAGCCCTTCAGCACGGCGCCGCCGCCGAACACCTTGGCTTCCAGGTTGTCGCGCCGGGCCCCGGACTTGAGCAAGTCGTTGATCAGCACTTCCATTGCATAGGTGCCATAGCGCGCCGAGGCCGATACCGGGCTGCCGGCATCGGCGCCGCCGTCCGGCAGCATGAAGTGGTTCATGCCGCCGAGGCCGGTCAGGCGGTCGCGGATGCAAGCCGACACGCAGGAGCCGAGCACGGTCACGATCAGCATGTCCTTGTTGGTGTAGTAGTACTCGCCCGGCAGGATCTTGGCCGCGTCGCAGTCGAAGGTGCGGTCGTAATAGACGTTGGTCGCGAATTGTTCTTTATCCATGTCATGCCCTCTTGCGCTCATCGAGCTCGTAGACAGTCTTGCCGCGCAGCTTCAAAGCGTCCGACACGTAAAGGAAGTTCTCGGAATGGCCGGCAAACAGCAGGGCATCCGGCTTCATCAGGGGGACAAAGCGCGACAGGATCTTGCGCTGCGTCGCCTTGTCGAAGTAGATCATCACGTTGCGGCAGAAAATCACGTCGAAGCCGGGCCGGATGTCCCATTTCTCGTCCAGCAGGTTGACTTGCCGGTAAGTGATCAGCGAGCGCAGTTCCTGGCGCACGCGCGCCATGCCTTCGTTGGCGCCGCGCCCCTTCAGGAAAAAGCGGCGCTGCTGCTCGGGCGACAGCTTGTCGATCCGTTCCATCGGGTAGACGCCGTTGGCGGCCGTGGCCAGCACATTGGTGTCGATATCGGTGGCCAGGATGTGCACCGGCGGCGTCAGCGTATTGAAGGCCTCGCAGCAGGTGATGGCAATCGAATACGGTTCTTCGCCGGTGGAGCTGGCGGAGCACCAGATATTGATCTGCTCCCCGCGCTTGGCCTTGAGATGCTCGGCCAACAGCGGGAAGTGGTGCGATTCCCGGAAAAACGAGGTCAGGTTGGTGGTCAGCGCATTGGTGAACGCTTCCCATTCGCCATTGCCCAGGCGCCCTGCTTCCAGGTCGTCCAGGTAGCGCACGAAACTGTTGATGCCGGTGGCGCGCAAGCGTCGCGCCAGGCGGCTGTACACCATCTCCTGTTTGGAGTCGGCCAGCGCGATGCCGGCCCGCTTGTAGATCATTGCGCGGACCCGTTCAAAATCCTTGCCGTTGAAATCAAACTCTTTCACGGTCTCTTTGGTCAGCGCCATTTTGTCAGCTCTCCGCGGTTACATGGACATTAAAACTCTTCCCAGTCGTCGCCGGATGGGGCGGCAGCCGCAAGCTTCTTCTTCGGCGGCTGTGCGGCCGGAGCGGCCGGCACCACTGCCGTACTGCGCGCCGGCATCGCCGGCTTGGCCTTGCGCGGCGGCGGCGCGGCGCGCTTGGCGAATTCGTCCCCGGCCAGCTTGAAGATCGATACCGCCTGGGCCAGGTTGTTGGCCTGTTCCTGCATCGATTCGGCGGCAGCAGCCGCTTCTTCCACCAGGGCGGCATTCTGCTGCGTCATCTCGTCCATCTGGCCGATGGCGGCGTTGACTTCCTCGATGCCGTGGCTCTGCTCCAGGGTGGCGGCGGTGATCTCGCCCATGATGTCGGCCACCTGCTTGATCGAGGTGACGATCAGGCCCATGGTCTGGCCGGCTTCATCGACCAGGCGGCCGCCCGCATCGACCTTGTCGACCGAGTCGTCGATCAGGGCCTTGATTTCCTTGGCTGCGGCGGCGGAGCGCTGCGCCAGGTTGCGCACTTCGGAAGCCACCACGGCAAAGCCGCGACCCTGCTCGCCGGCACGGGCAGCTTCCACCGCCGCGTTCAGCGCCAGGATATTGGTCTGGAAGGCGATGCCGTCGATCACGCCGATGATGTCGACGATCTTGGTCGAGGACTGCTTGATCGAACCCATGGTGTCGACCACTTGCGACACCACGTGGCCGCCCTTCTCCGCCACCGAGGAAGCCGAAACCGCCAGCTGGTTGGCCTGGCGTGCGTTGTCGGCATTCTGCTTCACGGTGGAAGTCAGGTTTTCCATCGAAGCCGCGGTTTCCTCCAGCGAGGAAGCCTGCGATTCCGTGCGGGCCGACAGGTCGGCATTGCCGGTGGCGATTTCCTGCGAGGCAGTGGTGATGGTATCGGTCGAGGTGCGCACCATGCCCACCGTCTTGGCCAGGCTTTCGTTCATGTCTTTCAGCGCCTGCAGCAGCTCCGACGTTTCGTCCTTGCCTTCCACCGTTACCTGCGAAGTCAGTTCGCCGGCAGCCACTTTCTGCGCCACTTCCACCGCGCCCGACAGCGGACGGGTGATGGACTTGGTGATCACCAGCGCGCACAGGATGCCGACGCCGACCGCGACGGCCGCCAGCACCACCATCCACAGGGTCAGGTTGCGGTCGGCCTTGTTGGAGCTTTCCTTGAAGTCGGCGACCGCCGCCTGCTGCAGGTCCACCAGCTTGTTCAGGGCGGCCAGGGTCTGCTGCTGCAGCGGGTCGATGCGGCCGGCGATGACTTTCGCCGCGCCTTCGGCGTTGAAGGCCATGATCTGGCCCATGGCTTCCTTGAAGGCGGCGTCGACGTCGGTCTGCAGGGCGGTGATGTCGTTCACCACCTTCTTCTCGGCGTCGTTCAGGCCCAGGCTTTGCAGCTTGGTGCGCGCCGCGTCGTAGCGGGCGCGGTTGGCCTTGACCTTCTCTTCTTCCTTCTGCATCAGGCTGACGTCCGACTGCAGGCCGATATTGCGCATGGCGATGCCGGTTTCCAGCATCGCGCTCTTCATCGACTGCGCCTGCGATTCCTTGGCGCCGGCCAGGTCCAGGCCCGTCATCAGGGCCGACTTGTTACGGTAATTCAGCACATTGGTCAGCAGCACGGTGCCGACCAGGATCAGCAAGATGATCCCGAAACCGAAACCGAGCCGTGTGCCTATCTTGTATTCGCGCACATTCATGTTGTTCTCTCCCCTCGTATCCTTCTGGATTTGTATTTTTATGTCTTACGCCGCGAGCTTTTCGCTCAAGCCCATTTCCGGGCTGGACATCAGGCGCTGGATGTCGACCAGGATCAGCATGCGCTCGTCGATGGTACCGAGGCCGATCATGTATTCCGAGCTGAAGGCCGTGCCCATGTCAGGCGCCGGCTTGATCTGGTCTTCCGTCAGCGACGTCACGTCCGATACCGAATCGACCACCATGCCTACCACGCGGCCGTTGATATTGAGGATGATGACCACGGTGAATTGGTCGTACACCGGTTCGCCCAGCTTGAATTTGATGCGCATGTCCACCACCGGGATGATGATGCCGCGCAGGTTGATCACACCCTTGATGAATTCCGGTGCGTTGGCGATGCGGGTCACCGCTTCATAGCCGCGGATTTCCTGCACTTTCAGGATATCGATGCCGTATTCTTCGGAGCCCAGCTTGAAAGCCAGGAATTCCTGGACGGCTGTGCCGGCGCTTGCTGCGTCGCTCATGGTGCTTCCTTCACAAAGTTTGATTCGTCAACCAGCTGGCGCGACGAGCGCACCAGCGCTGTCACGTCCAGGATCAGCGACACGCCTCCGTCGCCGAGGATGGTGGCACCGGAAATTCCGGTCACCTTGCGGTAATTCGATTCCAGGTTCTTGACCACGACCTGCTGCTGTCCCACCAGTTCGTCCACGAACAGGCAGGCCTTCTTGCCTTCGGTTTCCACGATCACCAGGATGCCCTGGGTCGGATCGGTAAAGCGCGGTGCGATATCGAAAATCTGGTACAGCGGGATCAGCGGCAGGTATTCGCCGCGCACCTTGATGACACGGCCCTTGCCGCTGATTTCCTTCACGTCTTCCGGCGCCGGCTGCAGCGATTCGAGCACGAAGCCGAGCGGCAGGATGTAGACCTCGTCGCCGGTCTGGATCAGCATGCCGTCCAGGATGGCCAGCGTCAGCGGCAGGGAAATCGACATCGTGGTGCCGAAGCCCTTGGCCGAACGGATGTCGACGGTGCCGCCCATGGCGGTGATATTGCGCTTGACCACGTCCATGCCGACGCCGCGGCCCGACACATCGGTCACGGTATCAGCGGTCGAGAAGCCAGGGGCGAAGATCAGCTGCCACACATCGGCGTCGCTCATATTATCGGACAGCGGCAAGCCGTTCTGGCGGGCTTTCGCCAAAATCTTATCGCGGTTCAAGCCGCCGCCATCGTCCGACACCTCGATGATGATGCTGCCGCCCTGGTGCGAAGCGGACAGGAACAAGCGCCCCGTTTCGGACTTGCCGGCCGCCTTGCGCACGTCCGGCATTTCGATGCCGTGGTCGATCGAGTTGCGCACCAGGTGGGTCAGCGGGTCGACGATGCGTTCGATCAGGCCCTTGTCCAGTTCCGTGGCGGCGCCGCTGGTGACGAATTCGACTTTCTTGCCCAGCTTGGTGGCCAGGTCGCGCACCATGCGCGGGAAGCGCGAGAACACGAAGTCCATCGGCATCATGCGGATCGACATCACCGATTCCTGCAGGTCGCGCGTATTGCGGGTGAGCTGGGAGATGCCGCTCATCAGCTTCTCGTGCAGCACCGGGTCCAACGTGCCGGCGCGCTGCTCGATCATGGCCTGCGTGATCACCAGTTCGCCCACCAGGTTGATCAGCTGGTCGACTTTTTCCACCGACACCCGGATCGAGGACGATTCGCCGCCGGCCGGCGCGTGGGCCTGCTTTTCCGCTTCTTTGCGGGCGGCTTTCTTTTCCTGCTCTTCGGTCGGCTTGGCCGCTTCGGCCGGCGCATCCTTGATGCCGGCCTGGGCGCGGATCACTTCCAGCGGCTGGAAGAAGCCGTAGCCACGCGCATCTTCGGCAGCGGCGCCGGCGTCGGCGCGGATCTGCTCCAGCGGCTGGAAGAAGCCATAACCTTCGCCATCGGCCGATGGCGCCGGCGCGCCGGCAGCAGGCAGCGGGTCGAAGAAGCCGTAGCCCTGCTCCGCTTCCTGGCGTTCACGCTCGGCGTTCTCGCGCGCGGCCTGGGTCGGGCTCAGGGTCGGCAGCTCGCTGACCTTCATCTGGTCGGCATCGATCACGAAGGAGCAGATGGCCACGATGTCGTCCAGCGATTCGTGGGTGGTGACGATCATGGCATGACGCTCGGCGTCCAGCGGCGTCAGTTCCACATGGCCCATCAGGCCAAGTTCGGCTGCCAGCGCCTCCACTTCACGGTGCACCATGGGCGGCAGTTCAAGGCGGAAGCGCTTGCCGCCGCTGTGGTCCACCGCCTGCGCATCCTGTGCATTGAAGGCCGGCGCCACCGGCGTCATCGCTTCGATGTGCACGTCCTGCGCCAGCTCCTGCAGCATCATGCGCACGTCGCCCACGGCTTCCTGGTCGACGGCGCTGCCGAGGCGGTGCCCGTCCAGCTGCATTTTCAGGATGTCCTTTGCCGCGAGGAAGGCGTCGACATGGGTCGACGTCAGCGCCATCTCGCCCTTGCGGATGCGGTCCAGCAGCGTCTCGAGCACGTGCGTGACTTCGGTCATGTCGGTCACGCCGAACGTCGACGCCCCGCCCTTCACCGAGTGCGCGGTACGGAAAATCGCGTTCAAGTCCTCTTCGCTGGGCGACTCGACGTCGACGCCCAGCAGCAGCCGCTCCATTTCAGCCAGCAGTTCTTCCGCTTCGTCGAAGAAGACCTGGTAGAACTGGCTAATATCGATGGTCATGCCACACCCCTTAATTAGCCAATGACCTTCTTCACTACCTCAATCAAGCGTTGCGGGTCGAAAGGCTTGACCAGCCAGCCATTCGCGCCGGCGGCGCGGCCCTTGGCCTTCATCTCGTCGGACGATTCGGTGGTCAGCATCAGGATGGGTACCTTGGCATAAGACGGCTGCTCGCGCAGCAGCTTGATCAGCTGCAGGCCATCCATGCGCGGCATGTTCTGGTCGGTCAGCACCAGGTCCACGGTTTGCAGCTTGGCCTTTTCCAGGCCATCCTGTCCGTCGACCGCCTCCACCACCTGGTAGCCGGCTGCCTTCAGGCTGAAAGCCACCATCTGGCGCAGCGAGGAGGAGTCGTCGACTGCAAGAATTGTTTTAGCCATCTTTTTTTCTCACTTAGTAAAATTTTTGTATGCGTCTATGTAGGTTCAGAACAGTTCGATGTCGCCGCTTTCCAGGTGCTTCTGGCTGACCGCCTTGCGCAGCACGCTGCGCAGCTCCAGGCTCTGGATCGCCAGCGCCATGCTGACCTTGCTTAGCAGGTCCACGATCTCGTCGCTGCCCGATTCCGGCACCACTTCGGCGCCGTGCGCGCCCAGCGTCCCGAGGAATTCCCGCAAGCCGGTGACCCGTTTCAGGGTGCGGTCGATCAGCTGGCTGGTCATGTCCTGGAACTGCATGCTGGTAATGGCGGCATTGACGTAGCCGCTCACCTGCTCGTTCATTTCTTTCAGGCGCGCCTTGTCTTCCGCCGTCGGATCGCCGCCCTGCAGCAGCAGCTCGATGGTGGCCTGCTGGGCGCTGACGGCTTCATGGATTGCCATGAAATTGCGGGTCAGCTTATCGATCGCTTCTTCCAGCAGCAGGTTGGTCTGCAACAGGTCGGTCTCGACTTCCGTCAGGTGGCGCCGGCCATGGTCCGATACGCCGGACAACAGCCGTTTCACATGCGAGCCAAGGATTTTCTTTCTTGTCATAAAGCCCCTATTTCTTCCCTGCCGGCGCAGCCGGTGCCGCTGCCGCCGCGGCTTGCGTTGCTTCGGTATCGAGGCCAACTTGCAATTTGCCGCCGTCACGCAGCACATTTTCCTCGGTCCGCTTGTTCATCACGATGATGCTGATGCGGCGATTGATCGGGTTGAAAGGATCCGCGCGGTCCAGGTGGGCGGCGCTGGCCAGGCCCACCACGCGCAGGATCTTATTGTCGGCCAGTCCGCCATGCAGCAGCGCGCGGCGCGAGGCATTGGCACGGTCGGCCGACAGTTCCCAGTTACTGTACCCCGTTTCGGTGAAATATGGCGTGGAGTCGGTGTGGCCGGACAGGCCGATCTTGTTGGGCACGTCGTTCAGGGCCGGCGCGATGGCTTCCAGGATTTCGCGCGCATACGGCTGCAGGTCAGCCTTGCCGGCATTGAACATGGGGCGGTTCTGCAAGTCGACGATCTGGATACGCAAGCCTTCGCTGGTGAAGTCCAGCAACAATTGCTCTTTGAACTTTTTGAGCTCGGCGTTGGTATCGATGGTCATTTCGATACGGGCTCGCAGGGCCTGCAGGCGCGAGCGCTCTTCCGCCTCGAGCGCCTTCTTGGCGGCATCCAGGTTGTAAGTCTTGCTCTGGGCCGGATCGTCGGTCATCTTGACCTGGCCGGTCCGGCGCGACAGATCCGAGCCGCCGCCCTGGATCACCGAGGAACTGTCGCCGCTGCCGGAGCCGCCCTGCATGGCCACTTTCAGCGGCGTCTTGAAATACTCGGAAATGCCGTTCAGGTCGCCCTTGGTCGTCGAGCCGAGCAGCCACATCAGCAGGAAGAACGCCATCATCGCCGTCACGAAGTCGGCGTAAGCGATCTTCCAGGCGCCGCCGTGGTGGCCGCCACCGCCTTTCTTGATCTTCTTGACGACAATGGGCCGCAGGCCTTCTTCAGCCATGACAGGTCCTCGCTTCCATTACTTCGACTTCGATTTCTTGATATGTTCTTCCAGCTCGGAGAAGCTTGGGCGCTCGGTAGAGTACAGTACCTTGCGGCCAAATTCCACAGCCAGGGCCGGGGCGTAACCATTCAGGCTGGCCAGCAGCGTGACCTTCACGCACTGGAACATCTTGGTCGACTCTTCCAGCTTCTGCTCCAGCAGGCTGGCCAGCGGGCCGACGAAACCGTAGGCCAGCAAGATACCGAGGAAGGTACCGACCAGCGCGTGCGCGATCAGCATGCCCAGCTCGGACGGCGGGATGCCCACCGATTCCATGGTGTGCACCACGCCCATCACCGCCGCCACGATACCGAAGGCCGGCAGGCCGTCGCCCAGCTTGGCGATGCAATGGGCCGGTACATGGCCTTCCTGGTGGTGGGTATCGATCTCGTTGTCCATCAGGTTCTCGATCTGGAAGGCATCCATATTCCCCGACACCATCAGGCGCAGGTAATCGGTCATGAACTCGATGATATGGTGGTCTTCCAACACCGCCGGGTATTTGCTGAACAGCGGGCTGTCTTCCGGCTTGTCGATATCGCCTTCGATCGACATCAGGCCTTCCTTGCGCACCTTGGACAGTACATCGAACAGGAGCGACATCAGCTCCATGTACAAGTCCTTGGTATAGCGTGAACCCTTGAACAGGGTCGGCAGCGCGGCCAGCGTGGCCTTGATCGATTTGCCGTTATTGCCAACAAAGAAAGCGCCCGCAGCAGCGCCGCCAATCATCAGCAGTTCCAGCGGTTGGAACAGTGCCGCCAGATGGCCGCCGGACAGCGCGAAACCACCAAAAACGGAGCCGAGGACGATGAGGTAACCGACAATGACTAACAAGCGCGCGAACTCCCCGATAGCTAGTTAAAAGCAATAATATTCCACAGTGGAACTACAATAACGTGAAGACGCCTCTGCGGCAAGGAAAACTGCCTCTAAAATGCTCTTATATAAAGGAGCGGACCACCCTCTGTGGTGCGAATGGTCTTGATGCCGTTTGCAGCTGGAATTTCAAATTCATAACTGGCAAGCAAACTACCGGCCCTCATCTCGCGCTGGGCCTTGCTCCACAGGGCCGGCATGGCAGCCGGCGACAGGTAAGCAAACACCAGGTCGTATTCTGCAAAGTTTAACTGTTCATAGTCGCCGCGCACGAAGCGCGCGCGGCTGCCGGACAACGCGGCCCGCAAACGCGATACCAGCCACGGCACCGGCGCCAGTTCAATTCCCACCACTTCCGATTCGGGCCGCGCAGCAGCCAGGTGCAAGGTGAAGCCGCCGAGGCCGCTGCCGATATCGATCATGCGCAGCACCCTGCCCTGCGGCAGCTCGGCCAGCACGGCGCGCCACACAGCCGGATTCGATGGATAGTAAGGAACCTGGGTGCGATAGGTGGACCAGTACCAGCCCAGCAAGACCAGGAAGGCGGCGGCGGCCAGCCACGGCGGCATATGCATTGCCAGCCCGGCCAATAAAGCAATAGGGAAAAATAGCTGGATCACTATCCACCAGCGCGCCAGCCCGATCTTCCAGCTGATGCCGGCAGCCAGCAAACCCTGCAGCAGCGCGGCCTGCAGCAAGCTCAGGCCGTGGCCGAACGATTCAAGCGCAACAGCCAGCGCGGCGCATGGGAGCACCGCGCCGGCCTGGACCAGCAGCGCCTGGAAGGCGGGGATATTAAGCAGCGACCGCTTCGGCGGCATCCTTGGCCTTGCGGGTCTTGCCGGCACGCGAAGGCATGTGGCACAGGCCGCACTTGTAGTCGCGGTTCAGGTCCATGGCATCGACCACGAACTTGCCTTTGCAGCATGTGCAAGGCTTCAGCTGCAGCATATTGCTGCCTGCGAATTTGACCAGGGTCCAGGCGCGGGTCAGCGAGAGCAGCGGCTCTTCGCCGGCGGCCGGCGGCATCTGCTCCAGGTAAAGCTGGTAAGCCTTCATCACGGCGTGGATGCCGGTGGCGCCTGCGTGCTCGACCAGGAAGTTATGGATATTCATGAACAGCGAGGAGTGGATATTCGGCTGCCAGGTCAGGAACCAGTCCGTCGAGAAAGGCAGCATGCCTTTCGGCGGCGACACTCCCTTCAGCTCCTTGTACAGCTTGAGCAGGCGCTCGCGCGACAGCGACACTTCGGTTTCCAGCAACTGCAGGCGGGCGCCCAGGTTGATCAACTCGATGGCCAGCTGGATTTCCTGCGCTTCGGTCACCACACTCTTCTTGCTCATGGCGTCGCTCCTTAAGCGATTTCTTCGACAGCCTGGCCGGCCATCAGGATGGCGGCGTGGGACTGGGCCAGGGAACGGTCCTTATTGTAGTTGGTCAGCATGCCGAGGATGGCGCTGTCGTCGAAGCGGAAGCGGGCCAGCATCATATTGCCGCCTGCCAGCTTCAGGATCTGGGCATTGCTCATGCCTTCGATCAGGTCGGCGATATCGGCGGAAATACCGAGTCGGAAGATCGCGGTGACTTTGTCGGCGCGGATCATCTGCTGCGCCAGCATCAGGTAGCTCAGGTTCGCATCGCGGATTTCAGCCATCATGTCGTTTGCGGTCATGTCCATCTCCAGTCAGTTTCAGCTTGCAACGCAATATTCGTTGCTGTTGAGATACATTCTGCTGGAGGCGACACAAAGCGCATAGAGGCCGCACTCTGTATTTTGGGTCGGGAATAGGCGAAGGAACCCCGTAGGATTTTGTCCTACAGAGGGCTGCCCATAGAGGAGCAACGCCAGTATTGGCGCGGGTTTGCGGGGCGTTCGGTCTCGCTCAAAACGCAGGAGCCGAGGGTAAAAATGCGATATCGCCGTGGTGCTTTTTTGCGACATCTGAACTGGTAACGGCAGGGTTTGGGAGAACTTTAGGGTTCCGAGCAAAAAATTTTAAGTTTTTTTCACTCATTCCAAACTGCCGAACAGCAAGCCTTTTACCGGGCTTCTAAAAACGGTAACGGCAGGGGTTTGGGGAACTTTAGGGTTTTTTGAAAAAAAATTTGAAAATTTTTTGATTCTTTTGAAATCAATGAGTTACCCAGCCAACCCGGTAACCCGGTGTCTGACCCGCAGGGTCAGACACCGGTCGGCGGCAGCCGCGTGACGGTGTCAGACCCTCGGGTCTGACACCGGTTTACCGGTTTTGGCCAAGAAAAGGTTGCTACAATCTCACTTTGTTTAAGTCTCAAGGAAAACGCCGCATGATTTCCCGTTCCGACTGCCTGGCCCGCGACGCCGCGGACACCCTGGCGCCCCTGCGCGAGCAGTTCGACCTGCCTGCCGGAGTCATTTATCTAGATGGCAACTCCCTGGGTACCCGCCCGAAAGCCGCCCTCACCCGCGCCACCGAGGTGATCGCCAAGGAATGGGGCAAGGACCTGATCACCAGCTGGAACACCGCTGGCTGGTTCGAAATGCCGAAACGCCTGGGCGACAAGCTGGCCCCGCTGGTCGGCGCCAAGGCCGGCGAAGTGGTAGTCACCGACACCACCTCGATCAACCTGTTCAAAGCCCTGGCCGCCGCCCTGCACGCGCAGGCGCACACCGGCCGCAAGCTCATCATCACCGAGCGCTCGAACTTCCCGACCGATATCTACATGGCCCAGGGCCTGACCTCCTGGCTCGACCGCGGCTATGAGGTGCGCCTGGTCGACAGCCCGGACCAGCTCCCGGCCGCCATCACCGCCGACGTCGCCGTGGTCATGCTGACCCACGTGAACTACCGCACCGGCTACCAGCACGACATGGCGGCGACCAGCGCCCTCGCCCACCAGCACGGCGCACTGATCGTGTGGGACCTGGCCCACTCCGCCGGCGCGGTACCGCTCGACCTGCACGCGGACGGCGCCGACTTCGCGGTCGGCTGCACCTATAAATACCTGAATGGCGGCCCGGGCTCGCCGGCCTTCATCTGGGTCCCGCAGCGTCACCAGGACAAATTCAGCCACCCGTTGTCCGGCTGGTGGGGCCACGCCAATCCATTTGCCATGGCGCCCGACTTCGCCCCGGCCACGGGCGTCGGCCGTGCGCTGTGCGGTACCCAGCCGGTGACCTCGCTGGCGATGGTGGAATGCGGCCTGGACGTCTTCGCGCAAACCACGATGGATGCGGTGCGCGCCAAGTCGCTGGCCCTGACCGACCTGTTCATCGCCCTGGTGGAGCAGCGCTGCCCGAACCACCCGCTGGGCCTGGTCACGCCGCGCGACCATGTGCGCCGCGGATCGCAGGTCAGCTTCACCCATCCGCACGGCTACGCCGTGATGCAAGCCCTGATCGCGCGCGGCGTAATCGGCGATTATCGCGAGCCGGAAATCATGCGCTTCGGCTTCACGCCGCTGTACACCAGCTTCGCCGATGTCTGGGATGCAGTGGAAATCCTGAAGCAGATCCTGGACGATAAAGCCTACGACATCACTGCCGCCCGCGGCGCTGTAACCTGAGACACGACATGACCGAAGAAAAGAAAGGCGCCGAGTGGCACGGCGCGCAAATGGACTTCTCCAAGTCCATGAGCTATGGCGACTACCTGGGCCTGGAAAAGATCCTGAACGCGCAGCACCCGCTGTCGCCCAACCACAACGAGATGCTGTTCATCGTGCAGCACCAGACCAGCGAACTGTGGATGAAGCTCATGCTGCACGAGCTGCATGCAGTGGTCGACCACCTGCGCCGCGACGACCTGCCGCCGGCGTTCAAGATGCTGGCCCGCGTGGCGCGCATCATGGACCAGCTGGTGCATGCCTGGGACGTGCTGGCCACCATGACCCCGCCCGAGTACACCGCGATCCGCCCCTACCTGGCCTCGTCGTCCGGCTTCCAGTCGCACCAGTATCGCGAAATCGAATTCATCCTCGGCAACAAGAACGCCAATATGCTGGCGGTGCACCAGCAGGCGCCGGCAGCCCATGCCCTGCTCGACGCGGCGCTGCGTGCACCTTCGCTGTACGACGAAGCGATCCGCCTGCTGGCGCGTAACGGCCTGCACATCGACGCCGAACGCCTGGACGGCGACTGGACCCAGCCTACGGTGGCCAACGAGTCGGTGCAGAAAGCCTGGCTGGAGGTATACCGCGACACCACCCGCTACTGGGCCCTGTACGAGCTGGCGGAAAAGCTGGTCGACATGGAGACCGCCTTCCGCTTCTGGCGCTTCCGCCATGTCACCACGGTGGAACGCGTGATCGGCTTCAAGACCGGCACCGGCGGCACGGCCGGCGTGTCCTATCTGCGCAAGATGCTCGATGTGGTACTGTTCCCCGAATTGTTCGCTTTGAGGACCGCCCTGTGAAACGCTTGCTTGCTGCCTTTCTGGCCGCGGCGTGCGCGCTGCCAGCCATGGCACGCGACGACCGCCCCGGTGTTTTCGATTACTACGTGATGTCGCTGTCCTGGTCGCCGGAATATTGCGCCGGCCGTGGCGGCGGCGACCCGGTGCAATGCGGCACCGGCCGCCAGCTTGGCTTCGTGCTGCACGGACTGTGGCCGCAATTCGAACGCGGCTATCCCGAAAGCTGCGGCCGCATCAGGATTTCCAATAGCCTGCGCGACCAGTACGAATCGCTCTACCCTTCGCCAAAACTGCTGTTCCATGAATGGAACAAGCATGGCAGCTGCTCCGGCCTGCAGCCGCAGGATTACCTGGCGCTGAGCGCCAAGCTGCGCGACAGCCTGAAGATCCCGGCCGCCTTCGCGCGCCCGCAACAGCCGGTGCGGGTGACGCCCGGCCAGTTCGAGGCCGATTTCCACAAAGCCAATCCGTGGCTGGCAAAGGATTCCGTGCTGCCTGTTTGCGGTTCCGGCGGCCGTTTCCTGCGCGAAGCGCGCGCCTGCTTCGCCAAGGACGGCAAATCCCGCAGCTGTTCGCAGGAAGCCATCGCCTACTCGCAGAAGAGTTGCGGCCAGGCTACCTTCCTCATGAAGAACGTCAAGTAATGGTGTTAAGCGTGCGCCACGCCATGCACGCTTGAAGCGACAATAAGCGCGCTGTACTGCGCGCCTGCTTGTTGTTACACGGGGGGAACCGTTATCACGGGCTCGCGAACATGGAGGAGCCGCCTAATGGGAACTCATCTGAAAAAGGGGCTGGCGACGCTGGCCCTGGTCGCCGCTTGCGGCGCCGCGCAAGCGGATCCACTCGTCTTCAACGCCGCACTCAGCGGCGCGGCGGAATCACCGCCAAACGCTTCGACCGGCATGGGCGATGTGACCGTGCTGTTCGATATCGACAACCACTACATGACCATTGCAGCCAGCTTTACCGACCTGGCGGGCCTGAGCGGCGCTGCCCACATCCATTGCTGCACCGCTGTGCCGGGTGACGGCACTGCGGGTGTCGCCACCATGCTGCCGACACTGACCGGCTTCCCGGAGAACGAAACCAGCGGCAGCTACGCCTCGTTCTTCGATACGTCGCAAGATTCGTTCTGGAATCCGACTTTCCTGGCCAATAACGGCGGCACCACGGCTGGCGCCGAAGCCGCGCTACTGGCCGGACTCAATGCCGGCGCCGCGTATTTCAACATCCACTCGAACGTCTACCCGAGCGGTGAAATCCGCGGCTTCCTGGCGGCGCCGATTCCCGAGCCGGCACAGATCCTCATGCTGCTGGCCGGCTTGCCCTTGCTGTTACTGCGCAAGCGGGAAAATTAGCGAGGAATCGGGTTGCGCGAAGCCACGTTCAGCATGTTCCAGGAACGGATGACCGCAACCACGAAACCCAGTTCCGCGATCTCTTCGCCGGAGAAATGCTCCTGGACACGGGCGTAAGCTGCGTCGTCGGGATCGCGGACTGGAATCGCATTGATCAGCTCAGACCATTCCAGCGCAGCGCGTTCGCGCTCGCTGAAGAATGGCGCCTCGCGCCAGCCGGCCACCGCATTCACATGGCGCGGATCGACGTCCATCTTCAACAAGTCCTGGTAATGCATGTCGATGCAAAAACCGCAGCCGTTGATCTGCGACACCCGCAGCAGGACCAGGTCCACCAGCTTTTTGCCCAGCAATTCACGGTTCAGGCCATTCGACAGCGCCAGCAGGTTCTGGAACGATTTCTGGGACAGTTGGAAGTAGTTGTAACGCAGGGTGCTCATGGAATTCCTTTCGGTCTGATGGCAAAGCCCGCACAGTGCGGCCTTCTTACCCATTAGACGGAGCAGCCTGCCGGTTTGTGACAGCCCGGCTAAAGATTTTTTTCAGGCTGGGCGGGGAAAGTGCACACCCGGTCGCGCCCGGCGCGCTTGGCCGCATACAGGGCAGCATCGGCACGCTGCAGCAGTTCTCCCAGCGTTTCGCCCGGCTGGTGCTCGGCCACGCCGGCGCTGATGGATAGTTCGATGCCGGCCAGCGCGCCTTCAAAGCGCTGGCCACGCACTTCGCCGCGTACCCGTTCGGCAAATTGCAGGCTGTGCTCGAGGTCGAGCTTGGGCAGGAAAACGGCAAATTCGTCGCCGCCGTTGCGCACCGCGATGTCGACGCGGCGCGTATGGCTGTTCAATACTCCGCCGATGCGCTGCAGCACCACGTCGCCGGCCAGGTGGCCGTAGTTGTCATTGATTTGCTTGAAACGGTCGATGTCGAACACCAGCAGGCCCACCCGTTCGGCAGGGTCGCGCTCGTGCTGCTGCAGCAGGCGCGCGGCGGCATCTTCCATATAGTGGCGTGTGTACAAGCCCGTCACGGCGTCGCGCACGGCCAGCTGGTAGTATTTGAAGCGGTCCTTCTCCAGCGCGCTATTGTCAAGCTGGGCGCGCCGCAAGTCTTCATAGGCCGACAGCAGCTTCTGGTGCGCCTGCTCCAGCTCCTGCTGCTGGTGCGCCTCGGTGGTGACATCTTCATAGATGGTGACGAAACCCATGACCCGGCCCTGTTCGTCACTCATGGGGCGGCCGGTCACCTGCAAAACCGTGCCATTGGCGCGCGTGCGCCGGAAACGGTGCGGCACGAACTGGCGCGCCAGGTCGATGCGCTGGCGCACCTGGGTTTCCGGATCGCCGGGCCCGAATTCCCCGCGCAGGGCGTTGAAGCGGAACAGGTCCTCCAGCAGCACGCCCGGCTGCATCAGGCTATCGGGGAAATCCAGGCACTGGCAGAACGTCTCGTTCCAGAACCTGAACTGCAGGTCGCGGTCGATGATGGACATGCCGACCGGCAGGTATTGCATGGCGCGCAGCAGGTCGGGCATTCCAAGCTGCAGGCCACGCTCGCGGGTTTCGCTCAACATATCCAATCCCTCCGCAGCCTGCCAGCCTGCTCACGTCAGTTAAGAATGTGCGCCAGCTTGTCCGGGTTGCGCACCACGTAGATGCCGGTTATCCGCTCGCCGTCGGTGGCAAAGCCCTGCGCCGACTCCAGCTGGCCGTCCACAAAGCGCAGCAAGCCCGGCTCGCCATTGACCATGGCGGCCCGGTATTCGATGGCGCCCAGCTTGTGCATGCCGGCGTACAGCGCCGCGATCTTGTCCGGATCGGTAATGACGATGCCGAAGGACTTGACCTTGCCGCCGCCGTCGCCCACCAGTTCCAGGTCTTCCGCCAGCAAGGCGCGCACTGCCGCCTTGTCGCCGCTGGCCGAGGCTTCCACGAAGCGCTTCAACAGCTGGCGGTGGGTGTCGGCCGGAATGTCGAAACGCGACTGCCCTTGCTGCACCCGGTCGCCGGCCCGGCTCACCATCTGGCGGCAGGCCGCTTCGGACTTGCCAAGCTGCTCGGCCACTTCGTTGTAGTCGTAATCGAACACCTGGCGCAGCAGGAAGGCGGCGCGCTCCTCCGGCCCCAGGCGCTGCAACAGCCACATATAGGCCAGCGACAGGTCGCTGGCGCGTTCGGCCTGGGCTTCCGGCGTTTCTTCGTCGATCGCCACCAGCGGCTCGGGCAGCCACAGGCCTTCGTAGGCTTCGCGTTCGGCGATGGCGGCGCGCAGGCGGTCGATGGCAAGCCGGGTCACCACCGTCACCAGCCAGGCTTCGGCCGACTGCACGCCGCCGGTATCGGCGCCCTGCCAGCGAATCCAGGCATCCTGCACCACGTCCTCGGCATCGGCGCGCACGCCCAGCATGCGATAGGCGATGGCAAACAACCGCGCCCGGTGCGCGGCAAAGTCGATTGGATCATTCATGACGCAGGACTATACCCGACCTTGTGCACTTTCAGCAGCACCTCGCGCAGTTCGCGCACGCGCGGCGGCTTGCTCAGCACTTCGTCCACGCTGGCCGGCTTGGCATCGACGTCGCCTTCCGGGATCAGGCGCTGGCCCCAGCCCGTGACCAGGATCACCGGCGTGCTGGGCGACAGCTCCTTGATGCAGCCGGCCACCTTGCGCCCGTCGACGTGCGGCATGCCAAGGTCGCTGAAGACGGCATCGAAGGGCTGGCTCGATTCCTGCGATGCCTTGAACTGCTCGATGCCGGCGGCGCCGCCGTTGGCCGCTACCACCGTGTGGCCATCGCGCTGCAGGATGGTGGTCATGGAGGCCAGCACGGCCGGGTCGTCATCGATCACCAGCAGGCGCATCGGTTCGGCCACCGCCACCGCGGTGGCCGGGGCTTCCAGCGGCGGCATGGCCGGATGCGCCTGCGGCAAGGGGAAGGCCAGCGACACCGTGGTGCCCTGCCCGATCATCGATTCCACTTGCACCACGGCGCTGTGGCGCTCGGCCATCGAGTTGACGGTGGCCAGTCCCAGGCCGCTGCCGCGCTCACCCTTGGTAGTGAAGAAGGGGTCCAGGCAATGGCGGCGCGTCGATTCGTCCATGCCGACCCCGCTGTCCACCACGTCGACAATCGCATGCTCGCCGGTGCTGCGGGTGCGCAGGGTCAGCGCGCCGCCTTCCGGCATGGCGTCGACAGCATTGAACACCAGGTTGGTCAGGGCTTCGCGGATTTCCGGCTCGGAGCCCATCACGGAAGGCAACCCCGGCGCCAGTTCCAGCTTCATGTTGATCACCACGCCGCGCTGCTGCGGCATATCGCTCCAGCGCGCCCGCGTCAGGTCGGCCACCTGCTGCGCCAGCACGTTCAGGCTGACACTGGTGAGCTCCATTTGCGGTTCGCGGCGGCGGTACAGCTCGCGCATGCGCGCCACCGTAGCCGCCACGTCGTCGATGGCGCGCGCGATCACCTGCAGGTGGTTGCGGCCGCTGGGGCTGAGCCCGGTTTCGGTTTCCAGCAGCGTCTCGGTGTACAGCGCCACGGGCGAGATGGCGTTGTTGATGTCGTGGGCGATGCCGCTGGCCATCTGGCCCAGGGCGCGCAGGCGCTCTTCGCGCGTAACCGACTGCTGCGTCGCATGCAGGGTGTGGTATGCCTGCTGCAGCGCGCCGTACAGCTGCGCCTGGCGCGCCGCCAGTGCGGCGTGTTCGCTCAACTGGCGCAGGAATTCGCATTCGCCGCTGGAGAAGGCATTCGGGATGGTGCGCGCCACGGCCAGCACGCCAAACACCACGCTCTCGGCCTGCAGCGGCGCCAGCACCAGGGAATTCAGGCCGCCGCGCGCAAGCCGGTGCGGGAACGGGAATTCGCTGCCGCCGATGTCCGGCTCGTACACCAGCTGGCCTTTCACGCAGCGCGACAGGCCGTTGTTGTCGATCGAGACCTGGGCGCCCTCCTTCAGCGACGCATCGCCTGGCAGCAGGGCGTTGCCCAGGCCGACGCAACTGGCCTCAAGCACGCCTTCCTGCAACAGGAACACGCAGGCAAAGTCCACCGGCAACTGGTCTTCCAGGTTGCGTACCAGCACCTGCAGGATGCTGCGCAAATCCTGCCGTTCGCCGATCGAGCGCGTCATCTGGTGCAGCAGGCTGAGCCGTCCGAGCTGGGCCTGCACCTTCAACTCGGCGCCATGGCGCACCGCCATCTCGTCGTGCAGCGCGGAATTGACGGCAACCAGTTCGTCGCGCGACACCGTGGTGGCACGCAGGCGTTCGGTCATGGCGTCGAAGGCGCGCGCCAGGTCGCCCACCTCGTCGACCGCTTTCATGTTCATGCGGAAGTCCAGCTTGCCCGAACCGACCAGCTCGGCGCCGCGCCGCAGCCGTTCCAGCGGATGCGCCACGCTGCGGATGGTCATGGCCAATGCGCCCAGCACGGTCAGCGCCAGCAGCAGGCCCAGGCCCGCCGCCACGGCCGAGGCATTCTGCTGCGCCTGCAGCACGCCCTGGCGGCTGCGCCGCGCCAGCTCCTCCGCATCCCGGATCATGTCCTGGGTGCGCGCCATCAGCTGGCCGAACAGGCGCGCCTCCAGCAAGTGCAGCACCTCGGCCCGCTCAGGCGTGGCGCGCAGTTCCTGCCGCACCAGCAGCAACTCGGAGAAATGGCGGGCCAGCAGCGGCAGGTTTTCCTGCAGGTCATGCAGCAACTGCTCTTCTTCGGCCTCCTTGAACAGGTCGTCGCGCAACAGCAGGCCTTGCAGCGACTCCTTGCGCAGCTGCCATTGCACATGGGAGCGGCGCTCCTGGGTTTGCGCGTATTCCAGCGACAGGTAGCGCAGCGCCACCACCCCGCTCACGATTTCGCCGGCCCGCTCGTTGCGCTGCAATTCCTGCCGGACCTGGCGCGTGGCGCCGATCATCAGCAACACGGCCAGCGCCACGCCGGCCACGCACAGCCACTGGGCCCACTTCAGGCGAGTGATGATTTTCATGGGTTAATGGATGACGGTCACGGCAGTCGGCCGCACCTCGCCCAATCCTTCCAGGTACACGTTGTCGAGGAAATTCGGCACTTCGCGCGAGTTGGCCAGGCGGTTGCGGATGGCCCAGCGCGCACGGTCTTCGAAGGCAAGCAGCAAGGACTGGTCCAGTTCCAGGCCGAAGTGGTAGGTCGGCCAGGCGGCCAATACTTCATCGCGGTTCAGCTTGGCGGTCGCCGGCAGCATGGGCTGGGCCTCCTGCGGCGATTTTTCGCACCAGGCCGAGCCCTGCTCGATTGCATTGAGCAAGCGCGGGATCACGGACGCCCGTTCGCCGGTAAAGCGCTGCAGCGAGACCAGGTTGTAGATGCTCTCGTAAGCCTGTTCGCCGGAAAAACTCACCGCGGTATCGCCCAGCTGCTTGCGCATCGCGCCAAGGAAGGGTTCCCAGCCGGCCACGGCGTCGACGTCGCCGCGCTGCAGCGCCTGGCCCAGCTCTTCCGGCTTGTAATTGACCATGGTCACTTCGCTGCCGTCCATGCGCTGCCAGTTCAGGAACACGTCCAGCGTGAACTGGCCCGAGGTGCCTTGCGTGACGCCGATGCGCTTGCCCTTCAGGCTTGCAGGCGTCAGCACGCCATGGTCGCGGCGGCCGATGATGCCGTGGTCCTTGCCGGTGCGGAAAAAGGTGGCCAGCACCTTGACCGGCACACCATCCATGGCGGCAAAAACGATCGGGATGTCGGCCACGGTGCCGACGTCGGCCTTGCCGTCAACCACCGCCTGCATCGACGCCTTGCCGCTTGAGAACGGCAATACCTTGACCGACAAGCCCTGCCCGGCGAAGTAGCCGCGCTGCTGCGCAGCCACGACGGCGCAGGTGCCGACATATTCGGTATTGGCCGCGATCACCAGCGACGTCGGCGGCACGGCCGGCCGCCGTTGCTGCTGCCACAGCCAGGCCACGCCCAGCGCCAGCACAATGAACAACACCGCAAGGACCTGCATGGTTCGGCTACGCATGTTGCACCTGTTGGGTTGTCTCCGGCGCCAGCGGCAACTCCACCCAGAAGGTGCTGCCCTGGCCCGGCTGGCTCTCGACGCCGATGGCGCCTTGCATGGCCTCGACTACGCGCCGGGTGAGGGCCAGGCCGAGTCCGCTGCCCTCCTCTTCCTCGTCGCGCCCGAGGCGGTGGAAAGGCTGGAAGATGTGCTGCACCTGGTCCGGTTCCAGCCCCGGCCCGGTGTCGCTGACGGAAATGCGCAGGCGGCTGCCATCGAGTTCGGCGCAGGCCACGGCGACACGGCCCTGGTCATGGTTGTACTTGATGGCGTTGGACAAGAGGTTGATCAGCACCTGCACCAGGCGCGTGCGGTCGGCACACAAGCGCCGTTCCGGCACCTCGCCGAAACCCAGGCTGATGTCACGCTTGGCCGCCAGCGGCGTCACCATCATGCGGCATTCCTGCAACACGGTCGGCAAGTCCACTGCTTCCATTGCCAGCGGCACCTTGCCCGCTTCGATGCGCGCCAAGTCGAGGATTTCATTGACCAGCTTGAGCAGGTGCTGGCCGGATTGCACGATATTGCGCGCAAAGCGCTGCTTCTCGAGCTGGGTGGCCGGCAGCTTGTCGGCCGCCAGGATTTGCGCGAAACCGAGGATGCCGTTGAGCGGCGTGCGCAGCTCATGGCTCATGTTCGACAGGAAGCGCGATTTCTCCGCATTCGCGTGCTCGGCCGCGGTGCGCGCCTGTTCCAGGCGATGGTTGGCTTCTGCCAGCTCCATCACGTTCTGGCGCAGCTGGCGCTCCAGCTCGGCGTTCGCCAGGCGCAGGGCGCGCGTGGCCTGGGCCCGCGCCAGCACCGGCAACAGGGAAGACGCTTTGAAGGGCTTGACGATGTAGTCGAGGGCGCCGCCTTGCATGGCGCGCACGGCGGTGGCGATGCTGCCCTCGCCGGTCATGATGATGCAGGCCAGGTCGGGATCGTGCTGCAGGGCTTCCTTGACCAGGCCGATGCCGTCCATTCCCGGCATGTTCAGGTCGGACAGCATCAGGTCAAAGGACTGGCTGCGCAACAGCTCCAGCGCAGACTCGGCGCTGGCACAGCCTTCGGCATCAAACTGGTACTGGCGCAGCACGTCGCACAACGCCACGGTGTGGACGCTCTGGTCGTCAACGATGAGAATGCGCTGCTTCCGAACTTCCGTCATGCAATCCTCGCGAAGGCGGGCTTGCTTTGATTATGCCGCTTGACACGGAGCTAAAGTCTCACCAAATCTAACCGCTTGCACTAAAGGCTGAGCTTTCTGAACAATGACTCGGGGATTGCGCGGATCAGCGCCATGATCAGGCGCCAGAATGGCGGCGTGTACACCACCGGCCAGCCATGGTCCATGGCTTTTACGATGCGCGGCGCCACCGCCTGCGGCGTCGCCCACAAGGCGCCTTTGGCGAAAGCGGCAGTCATCGGGGTATCGACAAAGCCGGGCTTGATGGTCACGACCCGCACGCCGGACTTGTAGAGCCGGTTGCGCAGCCCTTGCAGGAAGATGTCGAGCATGCCCTTGGCCGAACCGTAGACATAGTTCGATTGCCGCCCCCGGTCCCCGGCCACCGAGCCAATCACGGCCAGCGTGCCATGCCGCTGCCCTTCCATGCGGTTCGCAAGGATGGTCAGCAGCGACATGGCGCTGATTGCATTGGTGTGCACTTCCTGCAGCGCCAGGGCGAAATCAGCTTCGCAGGCGCGCTGGTCGCCCAGCGTGCCGTGCGCGATCAACGCCGCGTCGATGCCGCCCATGGCCTGGGCAGCCTGTTCCAGCAATGCGCCGTGCTGCTCCAGCTGGTTGGCATCGAAGGCGGCATAGCTGACCGCGCCGGCCCCGCGCAGCTTCAGGTCGGCGGCCAGCGCCGCCAGCCTTTCTTCGCTGCGCGCCAGCAGGTGCAGGGTGTCGCCGCGCTGCGCAAAGATGCGCGCGGCAGCCAGGGCGATGGCGGAGGTGGCGCCGACAATCAGGATACGCTGCATGTCAAAGTCCTAGCCGTTGGGATTGGGCGGAGGCGAAGCGGCCCAGCGCGCCGTAGCGCTCGCGCACTTGCTGGAAGGCTTCGCATTGCGGGTAGCTGCGGCGGAAGGTGGCGGCCGACATGCGGCTGTCCTTGGCCAGGTACAGGCGGCCGCCATAATCGAGCACCATGCTGTCCAGTCGTTCCAGCATCTCGAACAGGCCCGCCTCAACCTTGAAATCCAGCGCCAGCGTATAGCCCGCGAGCGGGAAAGACAAGTGGTTGCCATTGTGCCTGCCCAGCCGCTTCAGAACCGCGAGGAAAGAGCCGCGCCCGCTGGCGGCAATTTGCTGCAGGATGGCGGCCAGTCCCGCCGTTCCCGCCTCGTCCGGCAGCACGAACTGGTACTGGACAAAGCCATTCCTGCCATACAGGCGGTTCCACTGGGCGATGCCGTCCAGCGGATAGAAGAACTTTTCGTAATGCACGCGCTGGCGCGCGCCGCGCGGCCAATGGTAGTACAGCGCATCGAAGGCGCCGATGGTACGGCGGTTCAGCAAGCCGGCCGGCATGTCCAGCGGCACCGCCAGGCGCCCCGTGCGTGCCATGCCGAGCCCGCCATCGGGCGCGTGCTCGCCCAGCATCAGCAGGGACCGTCCCATCGCCTTGCCGCGGCTGATACAGTCGATCCATGCCACCGAATAGGTTGCCCCGCCGTGCCGGGCGAACAATTCCAGCGCCGCCTGCAACGACGGCGCGCGCAGGGTGTGCTGCCCGATCTCGCTGCTGGCGATGCGCCTCAGGCGCAGGCGGGCACGCAGCACGATGCCGGTCAGGCCCATGCCACCGCAGGTCGCCTGGAACAGGTCCGCATGCTGCTGTGCGGAACAGGTGACGACGCTGCCGTCGGCCAGCATCATCTCGATGTCGAGCAGATGGGCGCTGAAGCAGCCGTCGCAATGGTGGTTCTTGCCATGCACATCGCTGGCGATGGCGCCGCCCACCGTGACAAAACGCGTACCGGGCGTGACCGGCAGGAACCAGCCGCGCGGCACCATCACCTGCAGGATCGTGTCGAGCGATACGCCGGCTTCGCAGTGCAGCACGCCGGCCTCGGCGTCGAAGCCAAGCAGCATATCGCGCCGCAGCGTACTGATGACGCGCGGCGCCAGCGCACTGTCGCCGTAGCTGCGTCCCAGGCCGCGCGCAATGGCCGGCGCGCCCAATGCCGCCGCCAGCTCGGACTGGCTGGCCGGCGCCACGACTTGCGCCTCGACCAGGGGATAGCGGCCCCAGCCATGCAGCATCATGCGGCCACCTGGCGGAACACATAGCGTTTGTCGAGGCGGTACTTGATCAGGTAGCCCAGGGCCAGCCCGATGGCGCCTCCGGTGTAGCGCGCGCCAAGGGTGTGGAACAGGTAGTCGAAGGCGAACTCCACGCTCCAGAACAGCAGCGTGGTGCCGATGCCGACCAGCGTGTACAGGACGAAGACATAGCCCTCGTGGCCGAGGCTATCGGCGCGGAAACTGAAGATGAAGCGCTTGTCCAGCATGTACTTGACCACCAGGCCCACGCCGGTGCCCGCCAGCATCGCCAGCCACAGATTGCCGGGCCCGCCATACAGGCGCACCACCACATCTTGTGTCGCCAGATTGCACAACGTGGCAATCACTGCCAGCAGGAGATAGACGACGGCAAGCTTCATGCAGCCTTTTCACTCTGATTGCGAAATTGAAAAGAGTCTTGCACAGGCTGCCAGCCGGCGCAACAGTCCCTGCGTCTGTCGCAAAATTGGGACAATGTGGCCCTTGCTGGCATTTGATTTCAAAAAAGCAAATGCATTAGTATTAATGCGGGAGGCATCGGATGCTGACACGTTCACTACCCGCGGTGCCGCGGGCTGCTACCTGGGTTCATGCTGTTGCCGCCAGCGCCTGCGTAGGCGGTCTGCTGCTCCTGGCACGCGCCGGCGGCCCATGGTTCCCGCTGGATGATGCCTACATCACACTGCACAACAGCCAGGTTCTGCTGGGCCGGCCGGAATGGAATTTTCCCGGGGTGCCCGCTCTGCTCGGGGCAACCAGCCTGCTCCACCTGGCGTTGCTGGCGATGCTTTCCCTGGCCCTGCCCGCAGTGCAGGCGCTGCAACTGCTCTCGCTGCTGGCAGCGGCGGCTTATGTCACCGGCATTGCGCGCATGGCACTGGCCGCCGGTTGCAGCACGACGCAAGCACTGCAGGCAGCGCTCATGGCGGCCCTGGTGTCCTACACGCCTTACCAGCTGCTGAACGGCCTGGAGACCGGACTGGCCATGGCCATGCTGGCCTGGGCCTTGGCATGGAGCCTTGATGGGCACCGCTCGCGATGCCTGCCTTTCCTGCTCGGCCTGCTGCCATTCACACGTCCCGATCTGGCAGCGGCCACGGTCCTCCTGCTCGCTTATCGCTGGTACCGGCATGGGCGCGCGCCGAGCCAGCTGGGTTACGACGTGTGCGCCGTGCTGCTCGCCAGCGCGCCCTGGCTGGCGTGGCAACTGGCCAGCACCGGCGCCTGGCTCCCCGCCACCGTCGGGGCCAAGGAAGCCTTCTTCGCCAGCGCCACGCTGCCCTGGGGCGTGCGCAGCTGGGCCATCGTGCGTGCACTGCACCCGATGACGGTTGGCCTGGTGATTGGATTCCTGTATTTCAGGCGCAGCACCCCCGGTTATTTCATGTTCGGCTTCCTGCTGCTCTTCCTGGCCGCCTACCAATGGTCCCTGCCCTATGGCTTGCACTACAACGAATTTCGCTACCTGCACGTGCTGGCGCCCATGTCGTTCTGCTGCCTGCTCCTGGCTGGCGAAGGCGCACCGCACCTGCGGCTGGCGCAAGCGGTGCTGCTGGCGCTGACCGTGCTGACCCTGCCTGTCAACGTAGCCAGGTATTTCGAGCGGCAGCAGGTCATGGCGGACCTCGATGCGGCGAGCCGCTGGGCGTCCGCCAACCTGCCGCGCGATGCCAGGCTGGCGGCGCATGATATTGGCTATCTCTCGTTCAGTACCCAGTTGCAGTTGATCGACCTGGTCGGCCTGAAGGACCCGGCTGCTGCACAGGTGCACCGCAGGCTCACCCTGCCTTCCACCGGACGCCAGCGGCCGCAGGCACTCAGCACGATCGCGCAACAAGCCGGGGCCACCCACCTGATGGCCCTGGTCGGCGATCCGTTCTGGGAGCAAACGGTGAGCGGCCTGGCCAGCCAGGGCTGGCGCATGAAGCTGCTGCGCCCAGCCTTGCAAAAGCCCGGTTACGAAATTTATGCCTTGAGCCGCGAAGGAGTTGCCGATGCCAGATAGCGACGTTTGCCGCAGCGCCCCAGGTACCTTGCCCTTGCTGGTCGAACTTGACTGGGTCCTGCTGCGCACTTCCATCCGGGCCGAACTGGCCAACCGCACCATTACGCGCCATCCTTTCCGCGGCTTGCCCCATGCGTTCAACCTGGCTTTCGGCGGGACAGGCCAGCCCGGACCGGCACTCAACCCGGCAACACTGCCCTATTCCCAGTCCATCCTGGACATCTTGCGCGCCGAGCGCGCGGCGGGGCGCGAACTGGTGCTGGTGGCACGCTGCGAGCGGCAGCATGCCGAGGCGATCGCGGCACACCTGGACCTGTTCGACAGGATTTGCAGCGAACGGCCTGCCGATGCCGGCAGCTATGAGCTGCTGGCATCCAATGAACGGCAGTCCTGGCCCTCGCTGCGCACCATGCTGCGCGCGATGCGCATCCACCAGTGGGCCAAGAACGTGCTGGTGTTCGTCCCCTTGCTGGGCGTGCATGGCTATGGCGACGCGGGCAAAGTGTTCGAAGCAGCGATCGCCTTTCTCACCTTTGGCCTGGTGGCCTCCAGCGCCTACCTGTTGAACGACCTGGCCGATGTCGCGGCCGACCGCCAGCACCCCAGCAAGCGCAAACGCGTCATTGCCAGCGGCGCCCTCAGCTTGCGCCAGGCCTGGCTGACCTGGCCACTGCTGCTGCTGGCTGGCGTGGGCTTGTCCTGGCTGGCCTTGTCCGCCACCTTCACGACCCTGATCATTGCCTACCTGGTCCAGACCATGCTGTACTCGGCGCTGTTGAAACAAATGGCGCTGGTCGACGTGCTGATCCTGGCCAGCCTGTATACGCTGCGCATCATTGCAGGTGCCGTCGCCATCCGCGTGCCGACCTCGTTCTGGCTGCTGTGCTTTTCCATGTTCCTGTTCACGTCGCTGGCCTTCGTCAAGCGATACAGCGAACTGAGCGCAACGAGCGAAGGCAAGGCCCAGGACGCCTACCTGCGCGGCCGCGGCTATCGCTACGATGATGCCGGGCTGGTCGCCACCATGGGCATCTCCTCAGGCTACCTGGCGATCCTGGTGCTGGCCATGTACATCCACGACAGCAGGACCGCGCAGATGTACAGCCACCCCGAACTGATCTGGCTGGCCTGTCCGCTCCTGATGTTCTGGGTCTCGCGCGTCTGGCTGGTAGCGCGGCGCGGCCGGATGCACGACGACCCCATCGTGTTCGCCCTGAAAGACCGTGTCAGCCGCATCCTCGCCATCTTCCTTGTGCTGATCGTGCTGTCGGCACGCCTGCTGCCTGTCACCATATGAAGAACGATGGCCACTGGCTCACCGCGCAGCGCATGCGCATCTATCCGGCCATCCTGCTTTGCCTGCAGTTCATCGTGCGGCCCGCCGGCATGCGGAAATATGCCGAATCGGCCTCGGCCAGGTTCGGCTCCCCCTGGCCCGATGACTTCCGTGTCTTCTGGGGCGCGGCACGCCTGGCTCTGGAGGGGCGCTTTACGGCGCCTTACGACATGGCGCAACTGTTCCCCGTCATGCAGCTGGCGGACAGCAGCTTGCGCGCACCGGCGCCATGGGCAAGCTGGTTCTACCCGCCTACCTTCCTGCTGTTGGTCGCGCCGCTTGGCCTGCTCGACTTCTGGCTGGCCTACCCGCTGTTCGTGGCGCTGACACTGGCGCCCTTCATTGTGCTGCTGTTCCGCATTTGCGCTCCTTACCGCCCTTGGCTGCTGATCATCGCGTTCCCCGCCACGGTTTCCACGGCCTTTCATGGCCAGAACGCCTTCCTCACTTCCAGCCTGGCAGCAGCGGCACTGGTCTTGCTGCCGGCCAGGCCGGTGCTGGCCGGCGTCTTCCTCGGCTGCCTTGCGATCAAGCCGCACCTTGCGGTCCTGTTCCCGTTCGCACTGATCGCAATCGGCGCCTGGCGCACCATCGCTAGCGCCGCGGTGACCGCGCTGGCCCTGGTGCTATCCAGCTACGGCTTGATGGGCGGGGAAACATTCCATGCCTTCCGCGACAACGTAGCCTATGCCCAGCAACTCGTCAGCACCGGCATGCTACCGGCATTCAAGATGCCGACCGCCTTCGTCGGCTTGCGCATGCACGCGGTCGATTTGACGCTGGCCTACGCGGCCCAGTTGCTGGTCGCCACCATGGCAGCCGGCATGGTGGTGCTTGTCTGGCGCAACAGCCGGCACCATGCCGTACGCTGCGCCACGCTCATGACCGCCAGCATGCTGGTCAGCCCTTATGTCTACGCTTACGACATGACCTGGCTGGCATTTCCCATTGCCTGGATGGGCGTGCACGGCATGCGGCATGGCTGGCGGCCCGGCGAGCGTTTCTGGCTGGTGGTTGCCTGGACTTTGCCGGCGTCCTCGCAAATCTTTGCCAGGTTCGCCAACGTGCAGCTGGCGCCATTTGCCTTACTCGCCCTGCTGGGCCTGATGGTGCGGCGCTCGCTGGGTCCTGACGAGGAAACGGTATGCAGTCCAGCAAGCCGCATTGGCTGACCAGGCAGCGGCTGCTGCTGTATTCCTTTGCGGCCCTGGTCTCGCTGGCGTCGATCTATATCTCCTGGATCGCCCATGCCAACGGCTACCTCGACCAGCAGGGCCGGCCGGTCGGCGCCGACTTCATCACATTCTGGGGCGCCTCCAGGCTCGCGCTCGATGGCGCGCCGGCCGCAGCCTATCATCTGCCGGCACTGTACGTGGCCGAACAGGCGGCCGTGCCCGGCTTGAAAGTGCAGTTTGCCTGGTTCTATCCGCCCACTTTCTACCTGCTCGTGCTGCCGCTGGCGCTGGCGCCTTACATCGTGGCGTATGCTTTGTTCATGGCAGCTACCTTGGCCATGTATTGCGCTGTGTTCTGGCGCGTGGTGCGCCGGCCGGAAGCCATGTGGGCGCTGGCTGGCTTCTCCGGGCTGTGGCTGAACCTGACGCAGGGGCAAAACGCTTTCCTGACGGCGGCGCTGGCGGCCGCCGCGCTGCACTGCCTCGGGCGCCGTCCGGCCGTGGCCGGAGTGTTTCTCGGCCTGCTGGCGGTCAAGCCGCACCTGGCCCTGCTCTTTCCGCTCGCCCTGGTTGCCGCGCGGGCGTGGCGCACGCTGTCCGTGGCGACCGTCACGGCGCTGCTCTTGACCATCGCCAGCGTGGCGACACTCGGGCCGGCGACATTGACGGCCTTTTTCGACAAACTGGACTTTGCCCGCGCCTTGCTCGAACAGGGCCTGCTCCCCCTCGTCAAGATGCCGTCGATGTTCGCTGCCATGCGCGTCATGCAGCTTCCCTTATGGCTGGCGTATGCCGCGCAGGCTGCCGGCGCCACCGCCGCTGCCACCCTGGTCTGGCGCGCCTGGCGCAGTGCTGCGCCGGCCGGCCTGCGCTACGCCTTGCTGATGACGGCCAGCATGCTGGTCAGTCCTTACATCTATGACTATGACCTTGCCTGGCTGGCGTTTCCCATGGCCTGGCTTGGCCTGCATGCTGCCCGGGAAGGATGGCATGCGGGCGAAAGGGAATTGATGCTTGCCTTGTGGCTGCTGCCGATCGTCCAGGCGCCGCTCGGCAAGGCAGTGCCGATCCTGGCCGGGCCGCCGCTGCTATTCGCCTTCATGTGGATGCTGTGGCGGCGCATTCGCGCTGCCGGCGCAGCGCAGCCAGCCTGAAAATCACCAGCAACAGGGCGACAAGCAACAAGGGCATGGGTTGCAGATGAAGCAGCTGCGACGAGATCTCGCTCAGCAAGGGGAAAATCCAGGCGGCCGCCAGCGTCGTGCGCATGCCATGCGGCCAGCCGTGCCGCCGGCAGTGGCTGGCCAGCCATGCCAGCGCCATGCCGAACCACGTCAGGTCGTACTCGAACAGGTGCGGACTCAACATCAACGTCGCCAGCATGAACACGGCGGCCTTCAGGGCAATGTCCGGGCACTTGCGCCAGACCGTGCAGGCGACAGCAACTGCCAGCAGGGCAACGGCGGCGTGGCTCGCCAGCGCCGCCACCGACCCGGCTCCGGCCAGCCGCAACATGGCGAAGACGGTCGGCATGCGTACCGCCGGCAGGTCGCCGCTTTCCGCCATCTGGCGCGCCGCGGCGAGGCTGTGCAGGAATTCAGGCACCAGGCCCGGCCCGAGGATGGCGATGGCCAGCAGGTTCGCTGCCGCGGCGACGCCGGCCGTCATGAACAACAGGCGCCAGGTCCCGCTGCAGGCCAGCAGCACGGGCAGCAGGATAAACAGGTGCGGCTTGGCCGACAGCGCCGCAAAGCAGCAGGCGGCAAGCCATGGCCTGCGCTCCATCAGCAGCATGCCGCCGCCAGCGCATGCCGCTGTCAGCAAGGCGTTCTGGCCCACCACCACCGTATGGAACAAGGGGAAAAACGCCAGCGCCGGCAAGATGAACCCGCCTTGCGGCAGGATGCGGCGCAGGACCGCGAAGACTGCCGCAAGGCCTGCCATGGTCCATGCTGCGTATGCCGCTATCAGAGGCAGGACGGCCAGCGGCATCAGCAGCAACAAGAATCCGGGAGGGTAAAACCAGCGGTAGGCCGGGTTGGGCTTCAGTACGCCCGACGTGGACTGCTGCATGGCGGCGAACAAGGCTTGCGGATCGTAGGCAGCGGCGGCCTGTCCCTGGAACGCCAGGCCGGCGCCGGCGCGGAAAATACGGAAATCGGTGGCGACAATGTCGGCCTTCTGCATCCCGATGGCCAGCACCGCCAATTGCAGCAGCAGGATGGCGCCTGTGTAGACGGCAATGCGCTTGCGGTTCCACCAATGGTTCGGCATCGGGCAGTTCCTTGTGGGCTCTGGTCAAACAATGATACCGTAGAAGCCCAAGGAGGACGTCGATGAAGCAGCACTGGCTTGGCCGTGAGCGCATCCTGCTCTATTCCCGCACCGTCGTGGTCGGCGTCGTGCTTGCCTTCGCAGCCCAGCTGTGGCTTTCCCCTGCCCTGGTGGATGCCAAGGGCCGTCCGATCGGGACCGACTTCATCACCTTCTGGGGCGCCTCCCGCCTGGCCCTCGACGGGCACCCGGCGGCGGCATATCAACCGGAAGCGATCTTTGGCGCCGAACAGGCGGGCGTGCCGGCCTTGCGCGTGGTGTTCGCCTGGTTTTACCCGCCGACCTTCTTCCTGCTGGTGCTGCCGCTGGCGTTGATGCCATACCTCCTGGCTTTCGGTGTGTTCATTTCCGCCACGCTTGCCGCCTACGTTGCCGTCTTCCGCCGCATCGCGACCGGGAATGCGGCGATGTGGTGCCTGGCCGGTTTCAGCGGCACCTGGCTGAACATCATGCAGGGCCAGAACGCCTTCCTTACCGCCGCACTTGCCGCCTGCTGCCTTCTCAACCTGAAGCAGCGCCCCGTGCTGGCAGGGATCTGCCTTGGCGCCCTGGCCATCAAGCCTCACCTCGCGCTGCTTTTCCCGATCGCGCTGCTCGCCGCCGGCGCCTGGCGCGCGCTGGCAGTCGCCGCCGTCACGGCCCTGGCTTTGACTGGCCTCAGCGTGTCGGTACTGGGCATGCCAACGCTGGCCTCCTTCCTGGATAGCCTGGGCCTTGCGCGCCAACTGCTGGAAGACGGCAAGCTGCCCTTGCACAAGATGCCCTCCGTGTTCGCCGCCATGCGTTTGCTTGGGCTGCCCGTGTTGCCGGCCTACTGCGCGCAAGCGGTTTGCAGCTGCGCCGCAGCGTGCTTCGTCTGGCGCGCATGGCGCGGCAATGCGTCGCCCGCCTTGCGCAACGCGTTGCTGATGACGGCCAGCCTGCTGGTCAGCCCGTATGTCTACGATTACGACCTGGCATGGCTGGCCTTCCCTGCCGCCTGGCTGGCACTGGACGGCATCGCACACGGCTGGCGGCGGGGCGAACGCGAGCTGCTGGCCATGCTGTGGATCCTGCCGGCTGCCCTGGCGCCGCTGGCCAAACTGTACCTGCTTGCCGCGCCGCCCGTGCTGGCTGCCATGACCTGGCTGCTGTGGCGGCGCATCCGTTCATCCGACGATGGAGAGTCCCTGCATGCGCCACCCGCCACACTGGCTTAGCCGGAAACGCATGTTCGCCGGGGCAGCGCTATCGCTGGCCTGCTTCCTGTTCTTCGCCATCGGCATCATGGCGACATCGAAGCCCCCGGCTGCGGGGCCGAGCTACACCCTGGGCAGCGACTTCGTCACCTTCTGGGGCGCTTCCCGCCTTGCGCAGGAAGGACGCGCGCAGGACGCCTATGACCGCAGCAAGCTGACGGAGGCGGAACAGATCGCGGTGCCGGGCGTGCCCTCGCGTGCCTGGTATTACCCGCCCACGTTCCTGCTGGCCGTGTACCCGCTCGCCAGCCTGCCTTATGCCGCCGCCTTCATCGGCTTCATGGCCGTCACGCTGGGAGCCTACCTGTGGCTGGGCTGGCGCGTCATCGGCAATAGCGACGGCATGCTATGCTTGCTCGCTTCCGGCGCTGTCTGGATCAACCTGATGCACGGCCAGAACGGCTTCCTGACCGCCGTCCTGGCCGGAACCGCCATGCTGCAGCTGGAACGGCGGCCGCTGCTGGCCGGCGCCTGCATCGGCTTGCTGGCGGTCAAACCGCACCTTGCCGTGTTCTTCCCGCTGGCCCTGGCCGCGGCGGGCGCCTGGCGCGCCTTTGCAGCCGCCGCCGTCACTGCCGCCATCTTTGTGGCGGCCAGCGCGCTGGTGCTGGGCGGGGAAACCTTCACTGCCTTCCATGCCGGCCTGGGCCTGGCCAGCCACAGGGTGGAAACCGGCGACCTGCCCCTGTTCAAGATGCCCAGCGTATTCGCCGCCGTGCGCTCGCTGGGCATGCCGCCGGCGCTGGCATATGGCGCGCACCTGCTGGCGGCCCTGCTGGTGGGATGGCTGGTGTGGCGCAGCTGGCGCGACAAAGGGCCGCTGCCCTTGCGCGCCTCGCTGCTCATGTGCGCCAGCTTCTTCGTCAGCCCCTACGGCTTCGACTATGACCTGACCTGGCTGGCTTTTCCCATCGCGTGGATCGCCAGGGACGGCATGCAGCGCGGCTGGCTGCCGGGAGAGAGGGAGTTATTGGTGCTGGCGTGGCTGCTGCCGGTGCTGTCGCTGGCCATCACGCTGCTGGCGCCGGTGCAGCTTGCGCCGCTGGTACTGGCCGGAATGATCTACTGCTGCAGGAAACGGCTCCGGGACGGGCCTGTGCCCAACCCGGAGCGGCAGGCGCTTACTTAGACAGCAGCATCTCGTTCATGCGCTTGACGAAAGATGCCGGGTCGGCCAGGGTACCGCCTTCGGCCAGTAACGCCTGGTCGAACAGGATGTGGGCCCAGTCGCCGAACTTCGCGCCGGCGGCATCCTCATACTTCAGGCGCGTCACCAGCGGGTGCTGCGGGTTGATTTCCAGGATAGGCTTGGATTCCGGCGCATCCTGGCCGGCCGCTTTCAGCATGCGCAGCAGGTTGCCCGACAGCTCGTGCTCGTCGGCCACCAGGCAAGCCGGCGAGTCGGTCAGGCGGAACGTGACGCGCACGTCCTTGGCCTTGCCGGCCAGCGCTTCCTTCATCTTGCCGACCAGTTCCTGGTACTGGGTTTCGGTCTCGGCGTGTTCCTTCTTCTCCGCCTCGTCTTCCATCGCGCCCAGGTCCAGGCCGCCCTTGGCCACGGAATGCAGCTCCTTGCCTTCGAAGTCGTTCAGGAAGGACAGCATCCATTCATCGACGCGGTCGGTCAGCAGCAGCACTTCGACGCCCTTCTTGCGGAAGATTTCCAGGTGCGGCGAGTTCTTTGCGGCGGCAAAGTTGTCGGCGGTGACGTAGTAGATCTTGTCCTGGCCTTCCTTCATGCGGCCGACATAGGCTTCCAGCGACACGGTCTGCTCGTCGCCTTCGTTGGCGGTCGAGGCAAAGCGCAGCAGCTTGGCCAGGCGTTCCTTGTTGGCGAAGTCTTCGCCGATGCCCTCTTTCAGCACCTGCCCGAATTCGGTCCAGAAGGCGGCGTACTTGTCCTGCTTTTCTTTTTCATCAGAATTGGCCAGTTCTTCCAGCATGCCCAGCACGCGCTTGGTGGAGCCTTCGCGGATCGCTTTCACGTCGCGCGATTCCTGCAGGATTTCACGCGATACATTCAGCGGCAGGTCGGCCGAGTCGATCACGCCCTTGACGAAGCGCAGGTAGGTCGGCATCAGTTGCTCGGCATCGTCCATGATGAACACGCGCTTGACGTACAGCTTGATGCCGCCGCGCTTGTTGCGGTCCCACAGGTCGAACGGCGCCTTGGCCGGGATATACAGCAGCTGGGTGTATTCGCTGCGGCCCTCCACGCGGTTGTGGGTGTAGGCCAGCGGCGCGCCAAAGTCGTGCGACACGTGCTTGTAGAACTCTTCGTACTGTTCCGGCGTGATCTCGCTCTTGGCGCGGGCCCACAGGGCGCTGGCCTGGTTGATGGTTTCCAGCTCGTCCTTCAGGACGGTTTCCTTCTTCTCTTCATCCCACTCTTCCTTCTGCATCTGGATCGGCAGCGAGATATGGTCGGAGTACTTGCGGATGATGGACTTCAGTTTCCAGCTCGACAACAGCTCATCCTCGCCTTCGCGCAGGTGCAAGATGATGTCGGTGCCGCGGCCAGGCTTGCTGATCTGCTCGATCGAGTAATCGCCTTCGCCCGCCGATTCCCAGCGCACGCCTTCTTCCGCCGCCAGCCCGGCGCGGCGCGATTCGACGGTGATCTTGTCGGCCACGATGAAGCCGGAATAGAAGCCGACACCGAACTGGCCGATCAGGGCCGCGTCTTTCTGCTGGTCGCCGGACAGCTTGCCGAAGAATTCCTTGGTGCCCGACTTGGCAATGGTACCGAGGTGGGAAATCGCCTCGTCGCGGCTCATGCCGATGCCGTTGTCAGAAATGGTTATGGTGCGCGCTTCCTTGTCAAAGCTGACACGGATCTTCAGTTCGTGGTCGTTGCCGTACAGGGCATCGTTGTTGATCGCCTCAAAACGCAGCTTGTCGGCCGCATCGGAGGCATTCGAGACCAGCTCGCGCAGGAAGATTTCCTTGTTCGAGTAGAGCGAGTGGATCATCAGCTGCAGAAGTTGTTTGACTTCTGCCTGGAACCCCATGGTTTGCTTGTTTTCTGCCATTTTTACCTCAATAGTCTTATACGGGACGTCGGAATGGCCCACATGGGGCCGGCCAGGCCAAATTCAAGGCCCTGCAACGTTTCAAAAATACAACCTTGTTGTGGACAAGGACTAATGGTTCTCTTAGCATGGTAACAACAACGCGCCGGAGAGAATGTGATCAACGAAGGCCTGCTGCACGCCACCCTGCCGAAGGATACTTCGGACGCTTCCATGGTGCGCTGGATGCGCATGGTGCTGGCCGTGGCCTGCCTGTTCACCCTGGTGGTCGAACCGGCCGGCCGCGCCGACCTGCTGTCCCTGGGCGTATTCCTGGCCTACCTGCTGCAAAGCGTCACCCTGCTGATGCTGGCCAGCCGCGCCATCATGGTGCGCAGCAAGCTGGTGTACTGGCTCGACGTCGGCTGGTTTACGCTGATGGTCTATGTCACCGGCGGCGATTCCAGCTTCTACTTCCTGCTGTTCTTCTTCGCCATCCTGACGTCCTCCTTCAGCCACGGCTTCGACGAGGGCGCCCGCATCACCATGGTGGCCTCGCTGGCCTTCGCCCTGACCTCGCTGTACACGCATAGCCAGGCCGAAATGGTGCTGCTGATGCTGCGCGCCACCTTCCTGCTGGCCCTGGGCTACATGATCGCCCACTGGGGCGGCATGGCGGTGATCCAGCGCCAGCGCATGGCCTTGCTGCACGCGGTGAGCCAGATGTCCAACCCGCGCTTCGGCGTGGACCGCACCATCAGTTCGGTGCTCGAGCAGACGCGCCAGTTCTACCGGGCGCATAGCTGCGTCCTGCTGATGCACGACAACAGCGCGGCCAGCTGGACCCTGCGCGCGGCCAGCGCCGCCAACGCCGGGCGCCCGATCCATGCCAGCAACCTGGCGCCGGACGCGGCGGCGCCACTGCTGATTTGCGGCGAGGAAGCGATCCTGCTGCTGCGCCAGCCGCGCAACGCCTGGCTGCGCCGCGTGCTGCAGCTGAAGTCCTACGACAGCGTGCAGCACCGCTGGCTGCCGGAAGACGCCGATGCCGGCGCCACCCTGGCCGAACTGCTTGACGCCCAGTCCCTGATTGCAGTGCCGCTGCCGCTGCGGCGCGGCTCGGGGCGCCTGATCGTGGTCTCGCAGAACCATCACTTCAGCAAATCCGACGCCCTGTTCCTGCTGCAGATCGCGGCCCAGGCCTTCCCCGTGATCGAAAATATCGAACTGCTGGACCGGATGGCATCGGAAGCCGTGTTGCGTGAGCGGGAGCGCATCGCACGCGACTTGCATGACACCACAATCCAGCCTTATATCGGCCTGCGCCACGGCGTGTCCGGCATCCGCCTCAAAGCCGACCCCGGCAACCCGCTGGTGCCCGACCTCGACAACCTGCTCGATGTCACCTCGCAAGTGGTGCGCGACCTGCGCAACTACGCCAAGAGCCTGCGCGGCGGGCTGGAAATGAAGGAGCCGGAACTGCTGATCGCCTTACGGCGCCAGGCGGCGCAATTGCGCCAGTTCTACGACGTGCACATCAATGTGGAAACCAAGGGCGAGCTGCACATGAGCGACCGCCTGGCGGCCGAGGTGTTCCAGATCGTGAACGAAGGCATGAGCAATATCTGCAAGCATACGACGGCGCGCAACGGCTACATCGAGATGGCCTGCACGGCCGGACAGCTCACTGTGCGGATTGAAAATGAATGTGCGGGCCAGCCGGTGCTAGACTTTACACCGAGCTCGATCGCTGAACGCGCCGCCGCGCTGGGCGGCGAAGCGCGCGTGCAGCGTGGCCGCCAGAACAACACAGCAGTGCAGATTGTGATTCCGGTGTGAGGTGCTTATGGGGCAGCTAGACAAACGTATCCGTATCATGCTGGTCGACGACCACAAGACCCTGCTATGGGGGCTTGGCAAGCTGATTGAAAGCGAAGCGACCCATATGATCGTGGTCGGCACCGCGCGCGACTGCGACAGTGCGCTGGCCATGTCGGCCGAGGTGCTGCCCGACGTGATACTGCTGGACATCGACCTGGGCGGCACCTGTTCGCTGGACATCATGCCGCGCCTGCTGGCCGGCTGCAACGGCGCGCGCGTGCTGGTGCTGTCCGGCACGCGCGACCGCGAATTGCTGGACCGCGCCGTCATGCTGGGCGCGCGCGGCGTGGTCAGCAAGGACGAACCGGCCGAGATCGTCCTGAAAGCCATCGAAAAAGTGCATGAGGGCGAACTGTGGCTCGATGGCGTCATGCTGAGCCGCGTGTTCGAAGCCATGCGCAACCCGCAGGCAACGCGGCGGCAGGACCCGGAACTGGACAAGATTGCCCAGCTCACCGCCAAGGAGCGCCGCATCTGCAGCTTGATTGCAACAGGTGGCGGGGCGGTAAACAAGGCTTTGGCGCAACAGTTGTTTATTTCCGAGCACACTTTGCGCAACCACCTGACTGCCATCTACCACAAGCTGGGCGTGTCGAACCGCCTGGACCTGTACGTCTTCGCCACCAAGCACAGGCTCGACCAGGCCGACCTGTAGCGTCTCCCCCCGCCCTTTGCCACTACCGGCAGGGGTGTCGAAAATGTTTCTTCCTATATATCTTCGTTGAATCGGGACAAATGTCCTGATTCCGCCTGGAAAAAAAGGACATCTGTCACAGCGAGAAAAGGACAGATGTTTGATGGAAGTCAAAACGCAAAAGCCTAAAGTGGACTCATCAGCACGGCAGACATGTCGGCTGAGACTAGAACCAGGCAAGGGCCAACACAACCATGTCCGGAGTACAGCATGCGTAACGAAGAGCAAACCAGCATCGAAACCTCCACCTTCCTGAAGGAAGAGGAACGCTCGATTTACGAATATGTACTTGTAGCCTCACTGACAGTTGTCGTCGGCATCATTGTGCTTCTGGCGCTTGGAAAGGGCATGTGAGCGGGTCAAACCAAACACTGCAAACACTTTGGTGCAAAACGTCTGCAACAACAACCTGAAGGAGTTCCATCATGAAAGCCATCCAAAAATTTATCCGTGACGAAGAAGGCGTAACCGCAATCGAGTACGGCCTGATCGCTGCCCTGATTGCCGTGGTCATCATCGGCGCCGTGACCCTGGTCGGTACCAACCTGGAGAACGTCTTCAGCTACGTCGGCGGCAAGCTGACCACCACGTAATCGCAGGAATACCCCCTCCTGGTCCGGGGCCATGCCCCGGACGTTTTTCCTTCCAACGGCCGGAGCCATCATGAAACAGCTTGTCCAGCACTTCATTGAGAGCGAGAGCGCCGTCACTGCCATCGAATATGCGCTGATCGCAAGCCTGATCGTCGTAGTCATCATCGTTTCGGTCGGCTTCGTCGGCTCCCAGGTAAACGCCATGTACACCCTCGTCAAAGACCAGGTCGTCCTGGCCATCAGCAAATGAATACCGACCTGCGCCCGCTGGCTCCCTTCCTCGCCCTGCTGCTGTTCCTGGCACTGGCTGTAGCGGAAGACTTGCGCAGCCGCCGCATCCCGAATTCCATCATCCTGGCGGGCACCGCGACCGCCCTGGCCTTCCAGGCCGTGGTGCCGCACGGCGCCGGCCTGTTCCACTCCCCCTTCGGCTCGATCGGTCTGCTGGCAGCCCTGGGCGGCTTTGCCGTCGGCCTGTGCGCCCTGCTGCCGCTGTATGCCTTGCATGCGATGGGCGCCGGCGACGTCAAGCTGATGGCCATGGCCGGCGCCTTCCTCGGCGCCGCCGACACCGCCGCCGCGGTGCTGGCCAGCCTGCTGGCCGGCGGCCTGCTGGCCCTCGGCGCCGCCGTCTATCACGGCTCCCTGTCCCGCGTGCTGGCCAATATGCGCGGCATGGCACTGGGCATGCAGCATGGCACCACCGGGCGCTTGCCCTATGCGGTCGCGATCGCGGCCGGCACCACCGGCTTCGTGGCATCCAGCTGGCTCGCCGGCTGGAACTTGTGGCACTAGACGATTAATCCCTTCGACAAGCGAGGCCAGATATGCCTGCCGATTTTGAAGAAACCAGCAAACGCTCCTGGGCCGACGACCCGCTGCGCGTCCCTGCGCCCCGCACGGTCGAGGAAACCGGCCTGCCTTTCCTGCTGCTGGTGGAGTTGACCAGCAAGGTCCTGTACCAGCGCGGCCAGATCAAGCTGAACGAACTGGCCGGCCACCTGAAGCTGCCGCTGTCGGTGCTCGACCCGGTGATCACTTTCATGCGCACCGAGAAGCTGGTGGAAATGATACGGCGCGGCGTCAGCAACACCGACGCCGACATCGTGTACAACCTGACCGATACCGGCCGCGCACGCGCCGCCGAATTTGTCCGGCGCGACGCCTATGCGGGCGCCGCCCCGGTAACCTTTGCCGACTATGCCGAACGGGTGCGCGCGCACAGCGTCGCCCAGATGAATGTCAAGCGCGAACATATCCGCAAGACCTTCGACGGCATCGTCGCCAGCCCGGCAGTGCTTGACCAGTTGGGCGCGGCCATGAACAGTGGCCGCGCCATCTTTGTCCACGGTCCGGCAGGCAGCGGCAAGACATACCTGGCCGAGCGCCTGAACGGCCTGCTGCAAGGGCAGATCGCCGTGCCGTATGCGCTGCTGGTCGATGGCGACATCATCCCCGTGTTCGACCCGGTGGTGCACACCGCCATCGAAGACACGGCGCCGCCGGGCATGCTGTTCGACCGCCGCACCCCGCGCGACCAGCGCTGGGTGCGCAGCCAGCGCCCTGCCGTGATCACCGGCGGCGAACTGACCCTGGAAGCGCTCGACCTGCGCTTCGATCCGGCCACCCGCCTGTACCAGGCCCCGCCGCACCTGAAAGCCAACGGCGGCATCTTCATCATCGACGACCTGGGGCGCCAGCGCTGCTCGCCGGTGGAGCTGATGAACCGCTGGATCGTGCCGATGGACCGCCAGGTCGACTACCTGTCGCTTCAGAACGGCTACAAGTTCCCGGTGCCGTTCGACGTGGTCGTGGTGTTCTCCTCGAACATGCCGCCCGAATCGCTGGCCGACGGCTCCTTCCTGCGCCGCCTGGGCTACAAGATCCACATCGGGCCGCTGCAGCCGGAGCAGTACGAAACAGTATTCCGCCAGGTATGCCAGCGCTATTCGGTGCCCTTCGATGCCGAGACTTTCGCCTGGCTGATGCGCCACCACCAATTGCAGGAACGGCCGCTGATGGCCTGCTATCCGCGCGACCTGGTTTCGCAATTGCGCGACCTGGCTGCTTACGAGGGGCGCTTGCCGACGCTGGACCTGGCATCGCTGGAATGGGCTTGGAACAATTACTTTACTGGCGCCTGAGCCAAGGGGGATATCATGAGGAATACACGAGCACTGATCATGATGGTGGTCGCCATCGCCCTGGCCTTCGTGGCGGTGGTGGTGGCAGCTCGCTGGATCAACGCGCAAGCAAGCGGCAGCACGGCCAAGGTCGCAGTGGCCCAGATCGACATCAGCATGGGCGCACGCATTACGCCGGACATGGTGCGCCTGGTCGACTGGCCGGCATCGGTGCAGCCGCCGGGCGCCATCAAGGACGACAAGCTGCTTGAATCGCGCGTCACGCGCAGCAGCATTACGCGCGGCGAACCTATCCTCGAATCCAAGCTGGCGCCTCCGGGCACCCAGGGCGGCCTGTCGGCCGTGGTGGCCGAGGGCAAGCGCGCCATGACCGTACGCGTCAACGACGTGGTGGGCGTAGCCGGCTTCGCACTGCCAGGCAACTATGTCGACATCCTGGTCAACACCCAGGAAGAAGGCCAGCGCACCGGCAACAAGGACCCGACCATCTCCAAGATCGTGCTGGAACGCATCCTGGTCCTGGCTGTTGCGCAGGAATCCTCGCGCGACGAGACAAAGCCGAAAGTGGTTAATGCGGTGACGCTGGAACTGACGCCGGAACAGGTGGAAAAACTGGACCTGGCACGCAGCGTGGGCACCCTGTCGCTGGTGCTGCGCAACCAGGTGGACCCGAAGCCCGGTGCCACCGATGGCGCGACCAAGAGCACGATGCTCGGGGAACAGCACCCGGCGCCGGCCGCGTCCGCGCCGACCCCGGCCCCGCACAAGCGCGCTGCAGCACCGGTGCGACGCGTCGCGGTTGCGGCGGCGCCGATCGCCCCCCCACCCCCTCCGAGCACCAATTGCGTCGTGGTGATTCGCGGCACCGTGAAATCCACCGAGTGCTTCTGAAGAACGCGAGAACGAAGGAACCCTTATGCGCACCCCATTCCGCCCCTCATCAGCCGGCTCGCACCACGTGCATCGGCGCATCGCGCTGGCGCTCACCGCTGGCCTCTCGCTGGCATCCGCCACAGGGACGGCTCAGGCCGGCCCCATGAAGATGTCCGCTGCCGCAACGACCATGGTCCGGGACACGCCGGCGGCGTACGATCCCGCGCCGAGTCAAACGACATCGCCGTGCACCCGCGTGGAAATCGGGCCCGTGGTGCAGGTCGGTGCCGGCAAGTCCACGGTCATTCGGCCCACCATCCCCATCACCCGCATCCTCCTGGGCAACCCCGATGGCTCCCGCGCCGCACAGCCCGTCGAGACCAAGGGCCAGGGCAAGGACGATCGCGATGCCGGCAACCAACCCGCGTCTATCGACAAGATGCGCCCCGGCGTGGCGGAACTGGATGTGCTGCTGCTCAGCCCCACCGAGGTGTATCTGCTGGGCAAGAGCATCGGCTCCACCAACGTCGTGTTGCTCGACAAGGCGGGCCGGTGCACCGCCTACGACGTGGTCGTCAACATGGACACGAACGCGCTCCAGAGCGTGCTGGGCCAGTTGCTCCCTGAGGAAAAGAACGTGCGCGTCACCTCGGCCTTCGATTCCGTCGTGCTGACCGGCTCGGTGACCGACGCCGGGGCCGTGATCCGCGTGCTTGACCTGGCCAACGCGTATGTGCGTGGCTCGGGCGGCGGCACCGGTGCCAGCGTGGCCGGTGCCAACCCGCGCATCGTCAACATGCTCTCCACCGGCGCACCGCAGCAGGTGATGCTCGAAGTGAAGGTGGCGGAAGTGTCGAAGGCCCTGCTGGACCGCTGGGGCATCAACTTCACGCGCGCGTTCATGTCAGCCGATGGCGGGACGATGAAGCTGCTCAGCGGGCTGCTGGGCGGCGTGGGCCTGATGGCCGGGAAGGTCAACGGTGCCACCGACGGTTTGATCAACGGCACGATCGCCGGCTCGGTGGGCAGCAACGGCCAGGCGGTCAGCAGCTTTGCCGGACCCGTCAGGCTCATCAACGGTGAAATCAAGCCTGCCCTCGGAACGAGCACCACGCAGCTCGGCATCGATGCCCAGAAAACCGACGGCATGGTGAAGGTGCTGGCCGAGCCCACGGTGATGGCCATCAGCGGGCAAAAGGGCAGTTTCCTCGCCGGCGGAAAAATCTTCATCCCGGTGGCGCAGGAGAGCAGCGGCGGCGGGCGGACCATCACGCTGGAGGAAAAGCAATTCGGCGTGTCGGTCGCGTTCGTGCCCACGGTGTTGGACGGCAGGCGCATCAACCTGGAGGTGGCCACGGAAGTCTCGGAACTCAATCGCGATGGCGTGGGCATCTCCGCGCCCGGGGTCAGCGGTCTGGCGGTCCTGCCCTCCTTCACTTCGCGCAGTGCCAAGACGACGGTACAGCTGGTGGATGGGCAGAGCTTCGCGATCGGCGGCCTGATCAAGAACAACACGACCGCGAACATCAAGGCGTTCCCGTTCCTCGGCGAACTGCCGCTCGTGGGCGCTCTGTTCCGCAGCACCGAATTCCAGAGCGACAAATCGGAACTGGTCTTCGTGATCACACCGCGCCTGGCCAAGCCGCTGCCTTCGACGTATGCGCTGCCCACCGACAACTATGTGCCGCCGACCCGGCAGGACCTGATCCTGAACGGTCGCACCGAAGGCCAGCGTCCCGCGGAAGCGCCCGCGCCCTCCAACCCGGCGGCCCCCGCACAGGGCGGCTTCGACCGCAGCTCGACGGAGA
>CBHREK010000021.1:0-120252 GCA_966077345.1 uncultured Duganella sp. | reverse complement strand
CTATGCCGACGGTCACCTGTCCGACTTCGAGCGGCGCTACTGCGACGACCGCTTCTGGGCCACCGGCGGTCCGGCGCCGCACACCCGCTACCTGTGCAGCGGCCATGCGCTGGTGGTGGTGGGCGACGCGCGCTCGGCCTTCTTCGGCTGCGGCGACCGCGGCGTGCTCGCCCAGTTCCGCCACCAGCACTTCCTGCTGTTCCTGATCACGCACTTCCAGAAGGCCGCGCTGCTCACCTTCTCCGACTGCCTGGTCGAGGCGCTGCGGCGGCTCGACGTGCAGGACGCCGACAGCGTGCGGCGCTTCAAGCGCACGCTGCGCGGCAGCTTCGAGGCCTTCTTGCGCTTCACGCACTGCTACTGGTTCCACGAGGTGTCCGAGCAGCCGCAGCTGAAGGCGCTGCACCAGCTGTGCGCCGGCCACCTGGGCCTCGACCCGCTGTACGCCGAGGTCAAGGAGCGCATCGACGACATGAATGCCTACCTCGATGCCGACAGCCTGCGCCGGCAGGCCAACACCGTCGTGCGGCTGACCGTCGTGACCATCTTCGGCCTGATCGGCACCGTGACCACGGGCTTCCTCGGCATGAACCTGCTGGCGGAAGCCGATGCGCCAATGTCGCGCCGCGTCTGGGTCTTCGGCTCGGTGTTCGTCGTCACCACAGCGCTTACTGTGTACACAATGGCGAAGTCCAAGCGCCTGTCCGACTTCCTCGATGCGCTGTCCGATGAGCGCCTGTCCGTGTGGACCAAGATAAAGGCCTTGGTCGGAGTGTGGCGTTCTTAAATTGACAATATTTCGTGTGCGCTGCAAGATCAGGTTTTACATCGCCTGTGAGCCTTCATGAAGCCAAGCCGCATCGCCACCGCAGTAGCCCTTTGTTTTTCCCTGCCGGGATTTGCCTGCGCCAGCAACGCGCCGATCACGCGCGTGACCCTGTACTCCGGGACCGCCACCGTGGAGCGCCAAGCCCAGGTCGGCCCTGGCATGAAGGAACTGGAAATCACCGGGTTGCCGGCCAATTTCGATGCGCAGACATTGCGCATCCAGGCGTCCCCGGGCGTCCAGGTCGGCCAGGTCGTGACGCGCGACGTGGGACAGGCGGAAGCGGTCAGCCCGCGCGAAGCAGAGCTGGAAGCGAAATTGCAGGCGCTGGAAGACAGCCGCGATCTGCTGAACGTGGAAATCGAGTCGTCCGTCTTGGTCAAGAACTACCTGTCCAAGCTGAATGGCGGCGAGGGCGTACCGGCCGCGGTTGATGGCAAGTCGCTCGGTGCGGCGGTCGACACGATCAAGCGTGGCGGCCGCGAGGCCTTGGCGCAGATCCAGCGCACCCAGGTCCAGCTGCGCGAGATCGACAAGAAGATAAAGACTGTGCAGCGCGAACTGGAGAAGGTGCGCAGCGGGGCGCGCGACCAGCGCAGCATTACCATTGCCGTCGCGGCGCAGCAGGCTGGCAATGTCCAGCTTTCCTATCAGGTCAACCGTGCGGGCTGGAAGCCGGCATACCGTGCGTCGCTGAACTCCACGACGTCCACGATCGAACTGGAACGCATGGCTGTCGTGGCGCAGAAGTCCGGCGAGGACTGGAGCGGCGTCGAGATGCGGCTGTCCACCGGCCAGCCACGCCTGTCGCCGCAGGCCCCCGAGCCTGTGCCGCATCGCCTGACCTATTACCCGCCACGGCCGCCGCAGGAATACAACTATGCGGCGGCGCCGGAAGTGAGGCCTGCGCCGCCAGCAGCCCCTGTGGCACTTACCGGATCACGCATTGCGTCTGACAACTTCATCCCGCCTGTGCTGGAGACGCAAGGCACTTTCGATACGGAATTTGCAGTGCCCAACCGCGTCACCCTGGCATCCGACGGCCGTGAAATCACCCTGGCCCTGTCGACCTTGAAGGTCGCCGCCAAGCAGCGCCTGCGCGTCGTCCCCCGCCAGGGGAAATTCGCCGTGATTACGGCGGAAGCCGAGCGTCCATCCGGCGTCTGGTTGAACGGGAATATCCAGTTATTCCGCGATGGCGGTTATGTCGGCGCTACCCATTGGAACACCCAAGCGTCGGACAAGCTGGCGCTGTCCTTCGGCCGCGATGACCTGGTGCGCGTCACGGTGGATCGCGCCGACCAGCAGTCGGGCAGCCGCGGATTCCTGTCGCAGCGCGGCGAACAGCAGGTGGCAGACGTGTTCACGATCAGCAGCTTCCACAAGACGCCGGTCGACTTGCTGGTGCTGGAATCGACGCCTGTCAGCGCGTCGGAAGAAATCAAGGTGAAGCAGGTGTTCTCGCCGCAGCCGGGCATTGCGGCGTGGGAGCAGCGCCAGGGCGTGGTGGGTTGGGAAAAAACCATGGCGCCAAATGAGACCATGAAGATCAACGTCGGCTACAGCATCACGTATCCGAAAGAGGGTACAGTAGGCGGCATGCAAAATTTCTGAGGCCAACGCCATGACACTACCAGCCGCATTGCAGAACCTGACCCTGCCAGTCATCGCTTCCCCCATGTTCATCGCCAGCGGCCCTGCGCTGGTGGCAGCCCAGTGCAAGGCGGGTATCGTGGGTTCCTTTCCAGCGCTGAACGCGCGGCCGAAGGAATTGCTTGATACCTGGCTGACGGACCTGCAAAAGGAACTGGCCGACTACCAGGCCGCCAACCCCGGCGTGCGCGTGGGCCCGATCGCGGTCAACCAGATCGTCCACCATTCCAACGAACGCCTGGAGCACGATGTGGACGTGTGCGTGCGCCACAAGGTGCCGATCATCATTTCCTCGCTGCGCGCGCCGCCTGTGGAAATGTTGGATGCTATCCACAGCTACGGCGGCATCGTGCTGCATGACGTGATCAATATCCGCCACGCGCAGAAGGCGCTGGAGGCGGGCGTGGATGGCCTGATCCTGGTAGCCAGCGGCGCTGGCGGCCATGCCGGGACGCTGTCGCCGTTTGCGCTGGTGGGCGAAGTACGGCGCTTCTTCGACGGTCCGCTGGCGCTGTCCGGATCGATCGCGACCGGCGACGCGGTACTGGCCGCGCAGGCGATGGGGGCGGACTTCGCCTACGTCGGTTCGCGCTTCCTGGCCACCAGGGAATCCAATGTCACCGAGGAATATCGCGAAGCCATTATTGAGTCGTCGGCGGCGGACGTGGTCTACACCAACCTGTTCACCGGCGTGCATGGCAACTACCTGAAAAAGTCCATCGTTGCGGCGGGGCTTGATCCGGAAAACCTGCCGGAATCGGACAAGTCAAAAATGAGTTTCAACAGCGGCACGGCAAAGGCATGGCGCGATATCTGGGGCGCTGGCCAGGGTGTCGGCTTGATGCACGATGTGCCGACTACCGCCGAACTGGTGGAACGGATGACGGCAGAATACAACGCTGCGCGCGCTCGCCTGCAGCTTCGCACGTAATAAATGCGCGCGTTTCGTAATGTTTTGTAAGCGCGCCTGACGAGGCGTGAACGCACCCGCCGGGCTGCGGCCGCTGCTCTGTAAAGTTTTGTAAGCGCCGCCGCAGTCCTTCTGCAAAATCCTCATAAGAATCAACGATTTGCGTTTTCGTCTCGCACGCATGGGCGTCGCTGGTGTCACATTTTTCACGGTGTTAGCATGAATTTACTGATCGACAACACCCCGTGGAGAAGCCGCCGTGCCAACCAGCCGAATCCTGCGAGCCGCACTAGTCCTGGCGCTGATTTGCACCAGCGCCGCGCGCGCCGGCACCCTGGTGCTGGAGAGTTGGCGGGTTGACGACAAGGCCCTATGGGAAACCGTGCTGCTGCCTGCGTTCGAACGCAAGCACCCGGGCATTTCGGTTAAGTTCTCGCCCACCGCTCCCACCGAATACGACACCAGCCTGGCCGCTCGCCTCGGCAACGGCACCGCAGGCGATATGCTGGCTTGCCGCCCCTTCGACACCTCGCTGCTGTTGTATCGCCGCGGCTACCTCGAAAAGCTGAACGGCAAGGCCGGCATGGAGAACTTTGCGCCTGGTTCGCTGGTCGCCTGGCAGACGGACGATGGCAAGGATATTTTCTGCATGCCGGTCGCTTCCGTGATCCACGGCTTCCTGTACAACAAGAAGATCTTCAGGAAGCTGGGCCTGCAGCCGCCCGCGACGGAAGCGGAATTCTTCAACGTTCTGGATGCCGTCCGCAAGAGCCAGTACGCGCCGCTGGCGCTGGGCACTGCCGACGAATGGCTGTCCAGCCAGACCGTGTTCACCAATATCGGCCCGAATTACTGGGGCGGCGAGCAAGGCAGGCGTGCGCTGATCGCCGGCAAGGCCAAATTCACCGACGCGCCCTTCGTTGCGGCCTTCGAGTTCGAGGCGCGCCTGGCCGCCTACATGCCCAAATCGGCTTCGGTGCAAACTTACCGCGATGCCCAACTGCTGTTCGCCCAGGGCGGCGCGGCAATCTATCCGGCCGGCTCCTGGGACATCTCCTATTTCAACCAGTTCCCCGACCTTGAGCTGGGCGTATTCGCGCCGCCGGTGCAGCAGGCGGGCGACCGCTGCCAGATTTCCGACCACATGGACATCGGCATCGGCATCAACCGCAAGTCGCGCAACAAGGCCGACGCCTACAAATTCCTGGCCTGGCTCGGCTCCCAGGAGTTTGCGGACCTGTACACCAATCGCGTGATCGGCTTTTTCACGCTATCGAATCACCTGATCGCAGTCCGCGACCCGCTGGCCAAGCAGATGGCCGCCTGGCGCACGACATGCGATTCGAACTTCCGCCTGAACGCGCTGATCATGAACCGTGGCTTGCCGAATATGGAAAGCGAACTTTGGTCGGTAAACGCGCAGGTCCTGAACGGAAAGCTGGGCGCGCGCGAAGCGGCGGCGCGCATCCAGAACGGTTTTGCGAAGTGGTATTTGCCACAGCAGGAATGATCACACTCCCCCAAGCAGTGTGTTGGCCCCGGCATGGGGAGTATGCCGGGGAATTTTTTGCAGCGCTTTAGAGACGATAAGGAAAAAGAAATGAACGGAGCACCGCTAGGAAGGAAGAAACTACCGCAGTTGATCGCGCTGATGTTCGGCACGCTGGCACTGCATAACGTGCAGGCACAGTCTGCGGAGGGCACCGACACCCTGCAGTCTGTCGAGGTTCGCGGCATCCGCGAAACGCTGAAGCGCAACCTGGCCGAAAAGCGCGATGCGCTGAATGTGGTTGATTCCGTCACGGCGGAGGACCTGGGCAAGTTCCCGGACAAGAACGTGGCCGATTCTCTGCAGCGCATCCCCGGCATTTCGGTTGACCGCACCTGGGGTGAAGGCCGCGATATCTTTGTGCGCGGCACGGACAAGAACCTGAACATGACGCAGTTGAACGGCCAGTCGGTGGCATCCGCCTACTGGTGGAAAAACGATGCGCAAAGCCGCGGCTTCAACTACGACATCCTGCCCTCAGAGCTGGTGGGCAGCCTCGATGTCTTCAAGAGCCCTTCGGCGGACCTGGACGAAGGCAGCATCGGCGGCCTGGTGATCGTGCGCACCCGCAAACCGCTGCAATTCAAGAAGCCTTTCACCGCGCAGGCTTCGGCGGAAGCGACCTACAGCGACCTGCCGAAAAAAACCGACCCGCAGTTCTCCGGCCTGGCGAACTGGATCAACGAAGCCAAGACCTTTGGCGTGCTGGTGGCCCTGAGCCGCCAGGAGCGCACCATGCGCCGCGACGGCCTGGAAAACTTCACCGATGCGACCAAATACAACATCGTCGACCAGAATGGCGTGGTTACCCCGAACGCATACGCCTCCTGGGGCGGCGGCACCCCGATCTTCCGCCAGGATCGCGAACGCACCACCGGCAATATCACTCTGCAACTGCGCCCAACCCCGCAGTCCGACATATCGCTGAATTACCTTAATTCCGATATGAAGATGGATAACAGCAACCAGAACTACCTGTGGCAGATTGGCGGCCTGGCGGATGCGAACAACAATATCCGTGTGGATAACCCGCGCTTTATCAACAACTCGGACGGCGGCAAGTCCGTGGTGGGCGGCACCGTGGGCCCGGTGAACGGCGTGTCGTTCGAACCGATCTACCGCGAAGCCTATGTGAAGTCGAAAGTACTGGACCTGGAAGGCAGCTACGACGGCGACAACTGGAGGCTGCATGCGCAGGCTGGCACGACTTCCGGTTCCGGCGGCAGCAAGCATGACCGCAACTTCTGGTTTACCGGGAATACCCGCGCCACCATCAATATCGCACCGGACACCTACGAGGTGAAATACCTCGACATGAGCCCCCTCGACCCCACCAAGCTGACGCTGCAGAGCGCGCGCGACTGGATTCGCCGCATGGAGAGCAAGGAGAACTACGGCCAGGCCGACCTGACCTTCGACCTGGAAAACCCCTACATCAAGTCGGTGAAGGTAGGCCTGAAGTACCGCGACAACAAGGTGCAGAACCGCCGCACCATCGGTACCGTTGGCCCGGGCAGCGTGGGTTGGATTCCATACACCCTGGCCGACCTCTCCACCGGTGCATCTCCTATGATCAGCCAGGAGGCCGCAACGGCGGGCTCGCTGACCCAGTTCGCCTGGGTGGATGACGCACTGGCTGCCAGCAAGGGCTTCGCGATGTACGACAAAGGCATGGTCTACAAGGAAGCGAAGGGCGAGTATTACCGCATCCAGGAAAAGATTTCGGCCGCATACGTGCGTGCCGACTACGCCTTCGATAAATGGCGCGGCGACTTCGGCGTGCGCCTGGTGCGCACCAAACAGACGTCGGACGCCTACCAGGACCTGGACGGCACTGGCAACTACGTGCTGGGCAGCGTAGGCCGCAGCTACACCGATGCACTGCCGAACATCAACGTAGTGTACGACTTCCGCAAGGACCTCCTGCTGCGTGCCGCAGCCTCGCGCGTGATGGCCCGCAACACCTTCAGCGACCTGAGTGCGAGTACGGAGGTCAGCGGCACCACCAATGCCGCCACCGCCGGCAACCCGCTGTTGAAGCCTTACCACGCCAACCAGTTCGAGATCGGCGCGGAATGGTACTTCGCGGATGCATCGCTGCTGTCGGCCACCGCCTTTGCCAAACAGCTCGACACCTTCATCTACACCTCGACCGCGATGGAGAACGTGGCTGGCGTGCAGCGCCCTGTGACCCGCCCTCATAACGCCGACAACGGCGCCAAGGTGAACGGCCTGGAGATCCAGTGGCAGCAGGCATTCGGCAGCAGCGGCTTCGGCACCGTGGTCAATTTCACCTACACCGACGCCAAGACCGGCGCGGTAGCGGGCGGCCGCAAGCTGAATGTGATCGGTAACTCGAAGAACCAGATGAATGCCAGCGTGTTCTACGAGAAGAACAGCTACAGCGTGCGCCTGTCGTACAACTACCGTTCCAAGTCCTACGGTGGCCTGGACCAGGGCGGCCAGGACGTGACCAGTGCCTACGGCCAATGGGATGCTACGGCAAACTGGGATATCACCCCGCAGTTGAGCATCTTCGCCAGCGCCGTCAACATCGGCAATGAGCTGATCCGCACCAACACCACGGACGGCTTGCCGGTCGGTGTGTACGAAAACGGCGCGCGGTACAGCGTCGGCCTGCGCGGCAAGTTCTGATTTGCCGCAACGCCCCTTTCCGGCCGGGAGGGGGCTTCTTCATCTTCGCTCTTCGGATTCACATGCACAAAGAACAGACCCTCGAGATGGCCGGCGCACGAGCCGTCCCCGGCGCCAGCGTGGCGGTGGCCATGACTTTCATTGGCCTGATGTTTTTCATCCTTGGCTGCGCTACCTGGCTGAATGGATCACTGATCCCCTTCCTCAAGATTGCCTGCGACCTGAATAACTTCCAGTCCCTGTGGGTCACTTTTGCCTTCTACATTGCCTACACGCTGATGGCATTGCCCTCCGCCGCGGTATTGCGCCACACCGGCTACCGGGCCGGCATGTCGATCGGCTTGGCCGTGATGGCGTTCGGCGCAGTGCTGTTCATTCCCGCTGCACGTGCGGCGTCCTACCCGTTGTTCCTGCTCGCGCTGTTCACGCTGGCCAGCGGCATGACCCTGATGCAGACGGCTATCAATCCCTACATCGTTTGCATCGGTGCTCGTGAAAGTGCCGCGACCCGCATCAGCATCATGGGCTTGTTCAACAAGACCGCGGGCGTGCTGGTACCGCTGGCATTCAGCGGCATGATGCTGTCGGACTTTGGCCAGTATTCGGATACGACGCTAGCGGCCATGAGCGCAGCTGACGGTGCGCTGCTGCGCAGCCAGCTCGCACAACGCCTGGTGCTGCCGTATGGCCTGATGGCGGCCGGCCTGCTGGCGATGGCTGTGATCGTGCGGTTTGCGCCGCTAAGTGAAATTCCGGGACAACAGGCCAGCGGCGACGCGGGCACTTCGCGCTGGGGCGTGCTTCAATTTCCGCAACTGGTGCTGGGTGCGCTGGCGCTGTTCGTGTACGTCGGCGTGGAGGTGATCGCTGGGGACACCATCGGCTTGTACGGGCATAGCCTGCATGTCGAGAAGTTCGGAATCCTCACCTCCTACACCATGGGCTTCATGGTGGCGGGCTACATCGTCGGCATTGTGGCGATTCCGCGCTGGTTGTCGCAGAAACAGGCGCTGTTGCTGTCTGCCGTGTGCGGCATCGTGTTTTCCTTTGGCGTCATGCAAGGTTCGGCCACAGGTAACGGCCTGTCGCAAGCGATGCTGGGCATGTTCGGCGTACCGGCGGTGCCGGATACGGTGATGTTCCTGGCCATGCTGGGCTTCGCCAATGCCCTGGTCTGGCCCGCAATCTGGCCGCTGGCGCTGGAAGGCCTGGGGCGCTATACCGCCAGCGGCTCGGCCCTGCTGATCATGGGTATTGCCGGCGGTGCGCTGCTGCCGATGCTGTATGGCCACCTGTCCGACGTCTCCGGTTCGCAGGCGGCATACTGGCTGCTGCTGCCGTGCTACGCCCTGATCCTGTTCTATGCCGTAAAAGGACACAAAATGACTTCATGGAGATAGAATTGCCGGATCGTTATCTGCTGGAGTAGTAGGTGCACAAGTCCCACCGGCGTTTGCAGATTGCGCGCCTGGCGCGCCTGCTCTCACTTCCCCTGATGCTGATGTCATTGCCCGCCCAGGCGGCAGCACCTTCCCTGCAGGTGCTGCACTGGTGGACTTCGGCCGGGGAGCGCCACGCCGCTAATGTGCTGGCGGCACGCCTGGCGGACGAAGGCATCACCTGGCAGGATGCGGCAATTCCCGGTGGGGCGGGCCTGGGGGCCGGCAAGGTCCTGCGCAGCCGGGTCCTGGCGGGTAATGCACCGGATGCCACGCAGATTATCGGCGTCTCCATCGGCGAATGGGCTGAACTGGGCCTGCTGCTCGAACTGGATAATGTCGCCAATGCAGGCAACTGGAATAAAGCGCTGTTCCCCACGGTACGTGAGCTGGTCCGCCACCGTGGCCATGTGGTCGCGGCGCCACTGGGTATCCACCGCATCAATACCCTGTTCTATAACCGCAAGCTGTTCGAGCGCCTCAACATGGCGCCGCCCGCAAGCTGGTCCGAATTCGAGAAGGCCGCGCGCCAGCTGCGCGCTGGCGGCATCGCTCCGATGATTCAGAGCAGCGAGCCGTGGCAGGTCGCCACGCTGTTCGAAAACCTGCTGCTGGCAACCGGCGGCCCTGAGTTCTATCGTGAACTGTTCGTGCGCCAAAGCCCGCAGGCGGCCAGCGATCCGCGCCTGGCTCAGGCCTTGCAGCGCCTGCGTACCATGAAGGGCTGGATGCTCAATCCGGCGGACGAGCAACCGTGGACGGAAGCCGTCAGGCGCTTCGCGCGCGGGGAGGCTGCGATGTTCGTCATGGGCGACTGGGCAAAGGCCGAATTGAGTGAGTTAGGCCAGGACATCGAAGCCGATTTTTCCTGCGTTCCGCTGCCCGGCACCGAAAACTACCATCTCTACAGCGTGGATACGCTGGCCATGTTCGTCAACGATTACACCCACCAGGCGGCGCAGGAAAAGCTGGCGAAAGCCGTGATGTCGCCGCTCGCGCAGCAGCAATACAGCGCGGCGAAGGGCTCCGTACCGGTGCGCCGCGATGCAAATCCGGCCGCGATGGATAGCTGCGCGCGCTCCTCCTGGCGGAGCTTCGCGAAGGGGACCGGCGCGCAGGCGCCGAGCCTGGTGCACCGCATGGCTGCAGACGAAGAAAGCCGCGACGCCATCATCGCGGAACTGCATCGTTTCTACATGGATGACGGCGTGACGCCCGCGGAAACGCAGCGACGGCTGGCCAGCCTCTTGCGCACCCTGAACCTGCGCTCCAACAAACAGCAAGGAAGCCAACATGCCACGCAAGATACTGATCGTCGATGACGACCAAAAAACCCGGCTGCTGCTCAAGACCTACCTGGAGAAAAACCAGTACGAGGTAATCCTTGCCCACAACGGCGAGAGCTTCCTGGCCGAACTGCACGCGCACGCGGAGCAATTGTCTATGGTGATCCTCGACGTGATGCTGCCGGATACCGACGGCTTTGCCCTGTGCCGCATTGTGCGCCAGCGCTCCAACCTTCCGATCATCATGCTGACCGCCAGTTCGGACGAGACCGACCGCGTGGTGGGCCTGGAACTCGGCGCCGACGACTACATCGCCAAGCCATACAGCCCGCGTGAGCTGCTGGCGCGCATCAAGGCGATCCTGCGCCGTGCTGGCGCCGATCCTGCGCCCACGGTGCGCGCCTACCATTTCAATGGCTTCACGCTCGACCTGGCGGAACGCACTGTGGTCGATAGCGAAGGCGTGCCGCTGGCTTTGACCGGACTCGATTTCCAGCTCCTGAAGTATTTCGTCGAACATCCCGGCACTGTGCTGGACCGCAGCGTGCTGTGCGAAGAGACACGCGGCCGCGATTCCGGGCCGCTTGACCGCTCCCTGGACGTGCAGATCAGCCGCCTGCGGCTGCGCCTCAACGACGATGGCAAGCAACCCATGCTGATCAAGACCGTGCGCGGTGCAGGCTATGTATTCTCCGCCACCGTGGCGGTGACGCATGCTTAGGCTTTGGCCGCAGTCGCTGCTGGCGCGCCTGTCGCTGGTGATGGTGGCGGGCTTGCTCCTGACGCAGGTGGCGGTGAGCGTGCTGTGGACTCTCCAGCTTCGCGACAAGACCGAGGCGGACGTGAAATCGGCTGCGCAGTACCTGGGGCAGGGCGCCGCCGGCTCGATCCGTTTCTTCCGCAGCCTGCCGCCAAGCTACCGCAGCCTGTTGATCCAGCAGTTTCGCGAAATGGGCGGAACGCGCTTCTACGTCGCGCTCAATCGCGACGAGGTGGCAGTGCAGCGGATTGCGCCGAATGCACTGGCCCAGACTGCGCTCGGCACCCTCGAGACCACATTGCGCAAGGACCTGGCCGGGGACAATCGGCTCCGGCTGGATTTCGCCTGGCCTGATCAACTGGCAGTTTCGCCGGATGGCGTACGCGTCGGCGAGCTGCCGGAAGCATGGGTACGCCACATCCTGCTGCTTAAGCCCGACCCTGCGCCTATCCTGGTGATCCAGACCGAGCTCGAACCGGGCAACTGGCTATACCTCGCGACCCTGATGCCAAATCCCTACTTCCTGAACAGCAATGACCCGCTGTCTCCGGACAAGCTGTTGGTGCAGGGCGTTTCGCTGGCCGTGCTGTTGCTGCTGTCTTTCCTGGTAGTGCGCTCGATCACGCGCCCTCTGGCCGCTCTATCCGACGCGGCCGAGGCTTTCGGCAAGGATGAACACGCGCCGGCCTTGCCGGATTCCGGTAGCCGCGAATTCGTGAACACGGCGCGCGCGTTCGGCGCCATGCGCGAACGCATCGCCAAGTACATCAAGGACCGCGAGCGCCTGTTCATCTCCATCTCGCACGATTTGCGCACGCCGATCACGCGCCTGAAGTTGCGCGCCGAGCTGCTCGACGATGATGCCCTGCGCGGCGAATTCGAGGAAGACCTGGATGAACTGGACATGATGGTGAAGGGCGCGCTGCAATGCGTGAAGGACAGCGATATTCATGAGAACCCGACCGAGGTAAAGCTGGATCCGCTCATCCGCCGCCTGGTTCGCAGCGCGCAACTGGCTGGCCACAACGTGGCATACGAGGATAGCGGCATTGCCGTGCGCGGCAAACCGCTGGCCCTTAAGCGGGCGATCGGCAACCTGCTGGACAACGCCTTGTTCTACGGCGAACGCGCGCAAATCAGCGTGCATTCAGTGGAAGGATGGACGGAAATAGCGGTGCGTGACCACGGCCCCGGTGTGCCGGAAGAAGCCATACCAAGCTTGCTGGAGCCCTATGTGCGCCTGTCCCATGGCCGTGATCGAAATGACACGGGCATGGGACTCGGCCTGGGCATCGCCAAGGGGATCGTGGATAGCCACGGAGGCCAGCTGGTGCTGGCCAATCATCCGGAAGGCGGCTTGAACGCCGTGATCCGGTTGCCGGCCTGAGTTCAGCCCTTGCTCAAGTCTGCCGGATTGATCGCCCACAGGCCCGGCAGGTTGCGCCAGTAGCCGTAAGCGTCCATGCCAAAGCCGACCACGAAGCGGTTCGGGATCGTGATGCCGACCAGGTCGGCCTTCACCGGCTTGTTCTTGCCGATATCCTTGTCGCAGAAGACGGCGATGATGACTTCCTTGGCGCCCATTTCCAGCAGGCGTTCCTTGACGTGCGCCAGGGTCTCGCCTTCATCGAGGATGTCATCCAGCACGATCACCGTGCGGCCGGAAACGGTCGGGCGCGGAACAACTTTCCACACCACCTTGCCGCCTTGGTCTTCGTCGCCGTAACGGCTGACGTGGATGTAATCGAATTCGAGCGGGAAGGTCAGTTGCGGCAGGATGTTGCCGGTGAAGACCACGGCGCCACCCATCACCCCCAGCACCAGGGGAAATTCCTGTTTGGACGGATCACCGAAACGGTCGTTCAGCGAGTCCGCCATGCGGCTGACTGCTGCCTGTACCGTTTCCTTGTCGAAGAGCTCTTCTGCGTTCTGGAGCAGGGCGCGTGCGCGGTTGTGGTGAAAGTCTTGCATGATGTTTCTGAGGCAGGTCAAGAATGGCTCAATTATCCCGCCATTCCGCCGCCTGCCCTAGGAACAGTTGGATTTACGCCACACGCTGCGGCATCTCAACTGTAATCGCGTACATCGTCGATGATCTTGCCGTCATTTGGCAGGCTGCCACGCGGCGCAAAGCGTACTTCGCCACGCAGTTTGGTGATGTCGCGGATGGTGGCGATGATGTCGGCGGCCTGCGCTTGCAGCGCCGGATCGTCGGTTTCGCAATGCAGCGTCATGATTTCGTCGGCGATCTTGCCGGAGACGACCAGGCGCGCCTTGCCCATGCCGGGGTGGCGGCGTGCGATTTCGTGCACCTGCGATGGGTGGACGAACATGGCCCGTACCTTGGTGGTCTGGTCGGCGCGGCCCAGCCAGCCCTTGATGCGGGTGTTGGTGCGGCCGCAGGCCGATGGCGCGGCATCCATCAGCACCGCCGACAGGTCGCCGGTGGCAAAGCGGATCAGTGGATAGTCGGGATTGAACAGGGTCACGACCACTTCGCCTACTTCACCTGGCGCTACAGGCTCTCCCGAGCCTGGCCGCACGATCTCCAGCAGCACGTCTTCATCCAGCACCATGCCGGGATTGAGCTTGCCGTTGCTGCGCGTTTCATAGGCGATGCTGCCGATATCGGCGGATGCGTAAGTCGAAAGCACTTCCGGCACGCCGTGTTCGGCGAACCACTGGCGCAGCGATTCCGGCAGCGCTTCCGCGCCCATCATGGCACGCTTAACGCTGCTGATGTCAGCGCCCATTTCGGCGGCTTTCTCGATGATGATTTTCAGGAAGGATGGCGTGCCGATATAGGTGTCCGGCCGTAGTTCCGCCATCGCTTGCACCTGCAGCTCTGTCTGGCCGGCGCCGGCCGGAATCACCGTGCAGCCGATGCGGGCCGCGCCGCCTTCGACCATGAAGGCAGCAGGGGTGAAATGGTAGGAGAAGCAGTTCTGCACCAGGCAGCCGGGACGCACGCCGGTGGCGTACATCGGGCGCGAGAAGCGCCACCAGTCCATGGAGCGGCCCTCCGGATCGAAGATCGGGCCGGGAGACATGAAGATGCGTCCCAGCTTGTCGGCTGGAGTGCTGTTCAGGCCACCGAAAGGGCGTTCCTTTGCTTGCAGCGCTTTCAGGTCGGACTTGCGCGTGACCGGCAGCTGCGCCAGCGCCTCGCGGCTGTTGATGCGCGAAGCATCGATGCCGGACAAAATGCGCGCCCAGCCAGGCGCCGACTGCGCTTGCGCTACCAGCAGCGGCAGGCGCTCCATCAGTTCGCGTTCGCGCTCGGCGTGCGGGCGCGTCTCGAGGCTGTCCAGGGTTTCGGCCATCATGCCGCTCCTTCAATCTCGCGTTGCAATTTCTTGGTCAGTTTTGCGAATACAAGCTCGTGAGAGCGCTTGAGCAGCGCCTTCGCTTCCGCGTCCGGTAGCTTGGACAGGTCCTGCACCATCACCCATTTGGCGCGCGCCAGGTATGGTGCAGGAATAATGCCTTCGCGGTCCGTCAGTTCCAGGAAGCGGTCGTCATCCACTTTGAAGCTGATTGCTTTCGCTTTGTCTTTTGCATCCATTGCAGCAAACATCTTTTCGCCTACCGAGAACACCAGGTTGCATTCCCATTTGATGTCTTCGGTGGCGCCAGGCAGGGTGCGGCAGAACTCTTTTGCTTTGTTCAAGTTCATGGTTAAGCTAACCAGCGTTTGCGCCGGCGGTAAAATTTCATGTCGCGGAAGCTCTTGCGGCCGGCGCCGGACATGCCGAGGTAGAACTCCTTGACGTCTTCATTGTTGGCCAGCTCGGACGCCTCGCCTTCCATCACCACCCGGCCGTTTTCCAGGATGTAGCCAAAGTCCGCGTAGCGCAGCGCCACATTGGTGTTCTGCTCCGCCAGCAGGAAGGACACGTTCTCCTTGGCGTTCAGGTCTTTGACGATGCCGAAGATCTCTTCCACGATCTGCGGCGCGATGCCCATCGAAGGCTCGTCCAGCAAAATCATGGAAGGCTTGGCCATCAGCGCACGTCCGATGGCGCACATCTGCTGCTCGCCGCCGGAGGTATAACCAGCCTGGCTGTTGCGGCGTTCGCGCAGGCGGGGGAAGTAGTGGTAGACCTTTTCCAGCGATTCCTTCATCTCGCCGCGCGATGCACTGCGCGTATAAGCGCCTGTCAGCAAATTTTCCTCGATGGTCAGGTGGCCAAAGCAATGACGGCCTTCCATCACTTGCGACAGCCCGCGCTTGACCAGCTCATTGGGCGTGAGCTGGTCAATGCGCTCACCCTTGAATTGCACCTCGCCCTTGGTCACGTCGCCGCGCTCGCCGCGCAGCAGGGTCGAGATGGTCTTCAGCGTGGTGGACTTGCCGGCGCCGTTGGCGCCCAGCAGGGCAACGATCTTGCCCTGTGGGACCTGCAGCGAGACGCCTTTCAGCACCAGGATCACGTGGTCGTAAATGACCTCGATATTATTTACCGACAGGTAGCTCATAAGCCTCTCACTTCATGCAGGCAGGCGTAATTTTCTTTTCGGCGGCGTACTTGCCGGACGATTCATCCACCAGCTTGCGCAGCAGGACTTTGTCGCCCACCACCCAGTTCGGCGTGACAGCCTTCCAGGCTTTGCCGTCCCATTGCTGGACCTTCACAGCACCCGAGCCTTCGTGGTCATCGCAGGAAGTTTTCACAGTCGGGAACATATTGAAGACGCCCAGCGCCTTCTGGCGAGTTTCGTCGATGTTCAGGTTTTCGAAGCCCCAGCGCAGTTGTTCGCCGGTGACCGCTTTGCCCTTGCCGAATTTGTCCTGCGCTGCGCGCATCGCTTCCACATACATCACGCCAGCGGTGAGGCCGCGCATGTGGTAGACGGAACCGATGCGGCTCTGGTCGGCCAGGTTGCCTTTACCGCCGGCATAGACCTTCTTGCGCAGTTCATCCAGCAGCGGGTAGTTGCCAGGAGTGTTGAAGGTCATCGAGGTGTAGCCCTTGGCCGCGTCGCCCGACGGCACGGTATCCTCCTCGGAACCGGCCCACCACACGCCCAGCATCTTTTCGCGCGGGAAGCCGTTGCGCTGCGCGGTCTTGATGGCGACGGAGTTCATCACGCCCCAACCCCACAGGATGACGTAATCAGGCTTGGCCTGGCGGATCTGCAGCCATTGCGATTGCTGTTCGCTGCCAGGCGGTGCGACAGGAATCTTGATCAGTTCAAAGCCGTATTGCGCGGACATCGCTTCCAGCACCGGCAGCGGTTCCTTGCCGAAGGCGGAATCGTGGTACAGGTGGACGATCTTCTTGCCTTTCAGCTTGTCCATGCCGCCGCTCTTGTCGCCCAGGTACTTCACCATTGCGGCGGCCTGGCTCCAGTAGTTGGAGATCAGCGGGAAGACATAGGGGAAGACCTTGCCGTTGGCCGCATCGGAGCGGCCATAGCCCAGGGTCGTCATCGGGATCTTGTCCTGCGGGATGCGGTCCAGGATGCCGTAGGCAATGCCGGTGGACAGCGGCTCGACAACGGTGGCGCCGCCGTTCTTGGTTTTCAGGCGTTCATAGCATTCCACGCCGCGAGAAGGGTTGTATTCGGTCTCGCATTCTTCCCAGCTGATTTTCACGCCATTGACGCCGCCGTTGGCATTGACCAGGTTGAAGTAGTCGATGATGCCGCCATAAAAGCCGGAGCCGCCCGCCGCATAAGGACCGACGCGGTAGGAGGGCAGGGCGACGAATTGCTCGGCTGCTTGCGCCCATGCGCTGCTGGCGACGATGCTGCTTGCTACGGCAATGCCAAGTACGAACGATTTCATGTGTTGTCTCCAGTTTTATAGTTGCCGCTCAGTGCGGGAAAGGCCACAGGCGGAGTTTCTCTTTACCGATTTGCCACAAACGCGCCAGACCGTGCGGTTCCACGATCAGGAAGAAAATAATCAGGGCGCCGAACACCATCAGTTCCAGGTTCGACGCCACGGTGGTTGGCAGCGCCAGGCCGTGCGCGACGATGTTCAGCACCACCGGAAGCAGCACGATGAAGGCGGCTCCGAGGAATGAGCCGAGCACGGAGCCGACGCCGCCGATGATGATCATGAACAGGATGCGGAAGGACAGGTCCAGGTTGTAGGCCTCCGGCTCGACGGTGCCGAGGTAGGCATAAGCGTATAGCGCGCCCGCCACCCCGCAGTAGAACGAGCTGACCGCGAACGCCAGCAGCTTGGTGCGCATCAGGCGGATGCCGATCACTTCCGCCGCCATGTCCATGTCGCGCACTGCCATCCAGGAGCGGCCGACATTGGAGCGGATCATGTTCTTGGCCAGCAGGGCCATCACCGCGACCACGCCAAGCACCAGCACATAAACGCGCGCTGCGGAATCGAAGCGGTAGCCGAGGATTTCCATGCTCTGTGCTGTGATCACGCCGGACGAGCTGTAGTTGGTGAGCCAGCCGATCTTGGTCAGGCACCACACCACGAAGAACTGCGTTGCCAGCGTGGAAGCGGCCAGGTAGAAACCGCGGATGCGCAGCGACGGCAGGCCGAAGGCGATGCCGACCATGGCGGCGCACAGGCCACCCAGCACGAACGCCAGCAGCAGCGGTATGCCGGGAATGCGCAGCATGAAATTGTATGCCGCAAACGCCCCTACCGCCATGAAGGCCGCAGTGCCCAGCGACAGCTGGCCTGCATAGCCGGTCAGGATGTTCAGTCCCAGGGCCGCCAGGGCAAAGATCAGGAAGGGCGTGAAGATTGCCTTCAGCATGTAAGGCGATGCAACGAAAGGAAGCACCAGCAGCGCCACAGCCAGCGTGGCGAACAGCGCAATGCGGTCCTGGCGGATCGGCAGGATCTGGCCGTCCGCCTCGTAGCTGGTCTTGAATTGTCCTGCTTCGCGGTAGAACATCGTTCAAATCCTCCGGATGATTTTTTCGCCGAACAGCCCTTCCGGCCGCACCAGCAGGAACATCAGCGCCAACACATAAGGGAACCAGCCTTCGATACCGCCGCCGACGTGCGGGCCGATATAGACTTCGGCCAGTTTTTCAGATGCGCCGATAATCAGACCGCCGACGATGGCGCCCGGCACCGAGGTGAAGCCGCCCAGGATCAGCACAGGGAGCGCTTTAAGTGCGATGAAGGTCAGCGCGAACTGCACGCCGTTGCGCGCGCCCCACAGCAGGCCGGCCACCAGGGCGACCATGCCGGCAACCGCCCACAGGATGCCCCAGATACGTTGCAGCGGAATACCGACCGCCTGCGCGGCCTGGTGGTCGTCGGCCACGGCGCGCAGCGCGCGCCCGACCTTTGTCTTGGCAAACATGACGGCCAGCACGGCCACCATTACGCCGCAAATTGCGGCTGCGGTCAGGTCGAACTTGGAAACGATGATATTGAACTTCTCCATCAGGAACTCGCTTGGCACGTCCTCAATCGGGATGTCCAGCTTATGCACCTGCGAGCCCCAGATGAGCTGGGCCAGTCCTTCGATGAAGAAGGCCAGGCCGATGGTGGCCATGAACAGCGCTATCTCCGGCTGGTTGACCAGCGGCCGCAGCACCACGCGCTCGATCGCCAGGCCGAGGATGATCATGGCAACGATCGTGGCGGGAATCGCCAGCCACAGCGAAAAACCGAACTTGTCCATGAAGCCGACGCAGGTCAGCGCGGCGAAGAACACCATCGCTCCCTGGGCGAAATTGAACACGCCAGAGGCTTTGTAGATCAGCACGAAGCCGATGGCTACCAGGGCATACATCACGCCCGACAGCAGGCCGCCGATCAGCACTTCGGCAAAGAAATTGATATCCATTTAGTGGGCCACTCCGAGGTAAGCGTCGATCACGTCCTGGTTGGTGCGGACTTCGTCCGGCGTGCCATCGCCGATCTTCTTGCCGTAGTCCAGCACCACCACGCGGTCCGAGATATCCATCACCACGCCCATATCGTGCTCGATCAGGACGATGGTGGTGCCGAATTGCTCGTTCACGTCCAGGATGAAGCGGCACATGTCCTGCTTTTCTTCCACATTCATGCCGGCCATCGGTTCGTCCAGCAGCAGGATTTGCGGCTCGGCGGCCAGCGCCCGGCCCAGTTCCACTCGCTTCTGCAGGCCATAGGGCAGGCGGCCGACCGGGGTCTTGCGAATATGCTGGATCTCGAGGAAGTCGATCACCTCCTCGCATTTGCGGCGATGTTCGATCTCCTCGCGGCGCGCCGGTCCCCAGTACAGGGCCTGCAACAGGAAGTTCGATTTCATCTTAAGGTTGCGGCCGGTCATGATGTTGTCCAGCACCGTCATGCCCTTGAACAGCGCAATGTTCTGGAAAGTGCGCGCGATGCCCGATTTGGCGGCGGCGTAGCAATCCATATTCTTGCGATGCTGGCCGCGGTAGATGATTTCGCCCTGCTGCGGGCGGTAGACGCCGTTGATCACGTTCAGCATCGAGCTTTTGCCTGCGCCGTTAGGGCCAATGATGGCGCGGATTTCATGCTCGCGCACATCAAAGGAGATATTGGTCAGCGCCTTCACCCCGCCGAACGACAGCGAGATATTGCGCAGGTCCAGGATCACGTCGCCGATCTTGCGGCCAGCCGTGATGGCTTCCGGTTCATTCATTTGCATGGTGGCTTCCCCGCTTATGCTGCCTTGAGGTCCATGATCCGAAGGTCGGCTGCCACCATGCCGGTGCGCCCATCCTCGAACTTGACCTGGGTTTCGATGTATTGCGAAGCTTTGCCGCCGTACAGTGCCTCGATCAGCACCGCATATTTCTCGGCGATGAACTTGCGGCGCACTTTGCGGGTGCGGGTCAGTTCATCATCGTCAGGGTCGAGCTCCTTGTGCAACACCAGGAACCGGTGGACCTGGGTGTCCGCCATCAATGCCTCCTGTGCCAGGTCGGCATTCACCTTTTCCACGCACTCCTTGACCAGCGCGTAGGTCTGTTCGTGGGCAGCCAGGTCGGTATAGCCCGAGTAGGCGATGCCCCGCCGTTCGGCCCAGTTGCCGACCGCCTCCATGTCGATGTTGATAAAGGCGGTGACCTTGTCGCGTTCATGGCCAAAAGCCACGGCCTCCTTAATGAAGGGGAAGAACTTCAGTTTGTTTTCGATGTAGTTTGGCGCGAAGATGGCGCCGTTGTTCATCTTGCCCACGTCCGCTGCGCGGTCGATGATGCGCAGGTGGCCGTCGTTGTCGAAGATGCCGGCGTCGCCGGTGTGGAAGTAGCCTTCGCCGTCAATGGCTTCGGCTGTCGCGTCAGGGCGCTTGTAATAGCAGTGCATCAAAGTCGGCGACTTGACCAGCACTTCGCCGTTCTGTGCCAGTTTCACTTCCACGCCCGGCGCCGGCTTGCCGACGGAATCGAACTTGATTTCGCCGTCCGGCTGCAGGCAGATGTAAGCGCAGGTCTCGGTGGAGCCGTAGAACTGCTTCAGGTTGACGCCAATCGAGCGATAGAAGCGGAACAGGTCGGGCCCGATTGCGGCACCCGCCGTGTAGGCGACACGGATGCGCGACATGCCCAGCACATTGCGCAGCGGCCCATACACCAGGGCATTGCCGATGGCATAGCTGATACGGTCGCCCAGCGGCACCTGTTTGCCGTCCAGGATGTCCGAGCCGACGCGGCGTGCGACGTCCATGAAGTGATGGAACATCTTGCGCTTGATGGTGCCCGCATCTTCCATGCGGATCATCACTTGCGTCAGCATGTTCTCGAAAATGCGCGGCGGCGCGAAGTAGTAGGATGGACCGATTTCGCGCAGGTCGGTAGTCACGGTGTCCGACGATTCGGGGCAATTGACGGTAAAGCCGGCGGTCAGCGCCTGCGCGAACGAGAACAGGCAGTCGCCCACCCAGGCCATCGGCAGGTAGGACAACACGTTCTCTTCGTCGGTCAGCTTGTCGAAGCTGATGCCGCCAACGGCAGCAGACAGCAGGGCTTTGTGCGTCTGACACACGCCTTTCGGCTTGCCCGTGGTGCCGGAGGTGTACAGGATGATGGCGTTATCGCTTTCCTTGCCTTCAGCGATCGACGCTTCATAAAAGCCGGGATGCGCCTTGTCGTACTCGCGCCCCAGTTCCTGCAGGCGGGCATAGGACATCAGCTGCTGGTGCGTGTAATTGCGCATGCCCCGTTCATCTTCATAGGCAATGTGCTTGATGTTCGGGCACTGGTCGCACAGGTCGAGCAGCTTGTCGACCTGCTCCTGGTCTTCCACGATGGCGTACGCGATTTCGGCGTTCTCCAGCACGAAGGACATGTCGGCTGCCGGCGCGTCCTGGTACATCGGCACCGGCACGCCGCCCAGGCATTGCGCCGCCAGCATCGACCAGTACAGTCGGGGCCTGTTGTCGCCGATGATGGCCAGGTTCATGCCGCGCTGGAAGCCGATTGCAGCCAGCCCGCAAGCCAGCGCGCGCACCTCGGCATTCACCTGCTGCCAGTCCCAGGTTTGCCAGATGCCCAGGTCCTTTTCGCGGAACGCAGGCTTGTGCGGCCGCTCCTTGCCATGCTGAAGCAGCCTGCGAGGGAAGGTCGTCAGATTATCCTGCACGGTGTCTCCTTGGTTTTTTAGCTGCGCTTTTTTAGATGTGATGCGCTTTTTGTGTGATGATATTAGCGTGAGCTATGTCGCAAAGTTGTCATTTCAAAGACAATTCGACGACTTTTGATGGTGCGACGCAACAACATGAAAACAGAACCGAGCCTGATTGAAGCCATACGCAGTTCCACCTGGGCGCCTGTGCTCACTGCGGAGCAGCTGGCGCGCGTAGAGGCTACCTGCTATGAGGAGTTCATCCCCAAAGGCGGCTTCGTTTGCCATAAAGGCGAAATTGTCGATAATTGGATCGGCATTATTTCAGGCATGGTGAAAATGAATAATTTTTCGCCAAACGGAAAAAGCGTCACATTTACTGGCGTGCCGCCTGGCGGCTGGTTTGGCGAAGGTTCATTACTCAAAGATGAACGCCGCCGATATGACGCCATGACACTGCGTGATAGCCGCATCGCACGCATGCCGGCCGTCACATTTCACTACCTGCTCGAGAATAGCCTACCCTTCACCCGCTTCCTCTTGATGCAGCTCAACGAACGTTTGGGTCAGTTCATCGGCATGGTGGAAAACGAACGCTTGCTGGACCCCGACACGCGCGTTGCACGCTGCCTTGCGTCACTATTTAATTCCCACCTGTATCCCGGCATCGAGCGGCTGGTGCAGATTTCGCAGGAAGAAGTCGGCCTGCTGTCGGGCTCCTCACGCCAACGCGCCAACCAGGCCCTGCAGCTGCTCGAAAAACAGGGCTTGTTGCGCGTGGACTACGGCGGCATCCGCATTCTCGACCTGGACGGCTTGCGGCGTTTCGAAGCCTGAATATTGTGCAGCGTGCGCCGCCACTGATGAGTAGAATGAATTTTCATATTCATCACTTCAGTGGAGTTTGCCATGCGTTCGCTGCCTGCCCTCTTGCTGTTGGTATTGTCTCTGTGCGTCTCGGCTTCGGCGCAAGCTGCAAAGCCATATGAGTTCTATGTGGTGGGAGACCCCACCAATGTGACGCGGCCGCAGCCGGCGCAGCCTTCGCTGGTGCTGATGGGCGGGGGAACGGATGTGGACGACGCATTCCGCTGGATGATCCAGAAAGCAGGTGGCGGCAATTTCGTGGTGATCCGCGCCACGGGAACGGATGCCTATAACCCCTACATCTACGCATTTGGCAATGGCGTCACTTCGGTTGAAACCCTGATCATCCCGAACCGCGCAGCAGCCAACGATCCGTTTGTGCTTGAGCGCGTGCGCAACGCCGAAGCATTGTGGATCGCCGGTGGCGACCAGGCCAATTACTGGAACGACTGGAAAGATACCCCGTTGCAGGCAGCCATCCAGGGGCTGGCCAACAAGAATATACCGATTGGCGGCACCAGTGCCGGCCTGGCTGTGCTGAGCCAGTATGTGTTCACTGCCCTGAACGGTTCGATCACTTCGCCGCAGGCGCTCGCCAACCCTTACGACAAGGCAGTATCCCTCGGGCGCGACTTCCTTGCGCTGCCCGGCATGGGCAATATGATCACGGACATGCACCTGGACTCGCGCGATCGCATGGGGCGGCTGGTAACTTTCATGGCGCGCATCGTGAATGATGGCTGGACGCCGATGACGCACGGCATTGGTGTCGACGTGGAAACTGCGCTGCTGGTGGAAAACGGCAACGCAACCCGGGTCGGCAATGGCTCAGCATATTTCCTGAACACCGTGGGGGTGCCTGAAGTCTGCAAGCCCAAGTCGCCACTGACGTATCGCAACATCGGCGTACAGCGCCTGTCCGGCGGCGGCAGCTTCAGCCTGACCAATTGGGCAAGCTACGGGAACTCTACCGTGAACTACAACATCTCGGCCATCAAGGGCGTGCTGAGCTCGACCCAGCCAGGAGGTTCAGTTTATTAAGTAACGAGTGTTCCCGAACAGACCAGCCCATATTGCCGGGAGCATGCTGGGCGCACCTGATCTGTTTCGGAGGACATCATGAACTTTCCAATCAGAACTGCGCTGGCGGCGTTGATTGCCCTCATCAGCGCGCAAGCCTTTGCCCAGATTACGCTGTATCCGCGCGAAGGCTGGCGCGGCCGCCCGATGAGTGTCGCGAGTTCCGTCCGCGACCTGAGCACCACTGGATTCGACAATCGCGCTTCGTCGGTCGTGGTCGAACGTGGCCGCTGGGAAGTGTGCTCGCAGCCTTACTTCCAGGGTGAGTGCAGGGTTTTGCGGCGCGGTAGTTACGAATCGCTGGAAGGCATGGGCTTGAATGACAATATCTCGTCGATTCGAGCCGTACCGCCACGCCGGCGTGTCGATGAAATGGCTTACGCCCCGGAACCGGTAGCCCAGCCAAGCTACGAATACCGGATGCGGCCGAGCGAGCGTGTGTACGAAGCCCCTATCACGTCCGCCCGCGCCGTAGTGGGGCCGCCAGAACAACGATGCTGGGTCGAGCGGCAGCAGGTTGAAGCCTCGGGCGGCAGCGGTACCGCCGGCGCCATTGCCGGCGCCCTGATCGGTGGCGTGCTGGGGCACCAGGTAGGCGGCGGTTCCGGCCGCGACCTCGCCACGGTCGGCGGCGCGATTGCCGGTGCGGCGGTCGGCTCCAATGTTGGCCGCAATGCCGGCAACCAGTACGCCCAGAACGTTCAGCGCTGCGAAGCTATCCCCAGCCGCACCCCGCAATATTGGGACGTGACCTATGAATTCCGCGGCACTGAACACCGTGCCCAGCTCTCGTCGGAACCAGGCCGCACCATCACGGTCAACCGCGATGGCGTACCGCGCATGTAATTTAAGGCTGCTCGGCGAGGACGGTGTGGAATAGCTGGTTAAGGTCTGCGTTGACGTCGCCGCGTTGAAGGTGGACTAAGTCTGGGCACTCGAGCCGTGCGAGTTCTGACTCGATAAATCGGTTCAGGCAAGGGACTGGCTCGGACAGTCCCGCCTCTGGCGCTGCCTTTTTCTTTTCAAGCAGTACCGCAATAGCGCCTAGAAGTGCCTCTTCGCCTTCCAACAAATGCAGGAGTTTGTCGAATTCGATCGGTGCGGGAGTGTTATAGCGTTCCAGCCAACGAACGCATAGCAGCGGCCGTAAAGCATAGAAGTACTTCTTTAACCGCACCGCATCGGTCTGCAGATGGTCGCGATAGGTGGTCTTTGCCATATTGCGGTAGTGGTAGATCCCACTTTCGAGCGAATATACGCTCGGGAGAAGCGCACTTGCACCATCGGCGAAGCCACCATGGGAGCGGTAAAGGATCGGCGATTGAAGCCACTCGACGAAGGCCGGATTCGACTTGCGGAACAAGCGAAGCGCCTTTCGAATGTCCCAACCGTTGATGTCGATTTCATCGACGATCTTGTACTCGATGACGTCCCGCTTTTCTTCCAGGTCGACCGCGACGTACCAGTCGCGCGGGTGCGCGTAAATGAAGCGCACGTCGTAATCGCTATTCGGCGAAGCAAAGCCCCAGGCGCGGCTACCGGATTCTACTGCCAGCAGGACGCGCACATTGTGTTCGGCTTCCGCCGCTGCGAGCCGGCGCATGATCTCTTCGCGTACATCTTCAGGTATCAATTCTCTCTCCATTGCCGCCTGAAAGCGGCGGAAGCCAGGCATTATGGCGCAATCGGGGTATGATTGCGCTATGAAAGAATCAATCAGTACAAGACTGGAAACCATGCGCGCGGCAATGCGCCGCCATCAGGTTGATGCCTGCATGGTTCCTTCCTCCGATCCCCACTTGTCCGAGTACTTGCCGGCGCGCTGGCAGGGGCGGGAATGGCTGTCGGGATTTACCGGTTCGGTCGGCACCTTCATCATTACCCAGGACTTCGCGGGCGTCTGGACGGACGGCCGTTACTGGACCCAGGCCGAAGCGGAGCTGGCCGGAAGCGGCGTCAAACTGATGAAAATTTCATCGGGCGCCAGCGTGCAGTATGTGGACTGGCTGGCTGACAGGCTGCAGCCAGGCCAGGTATTGGCCGTGGACGGCGCCGTACTTGGCCTGTCGATTGCGCGCCTGCTGCAGGCGCGCGGCATCGCCATGCGTACTGACCTCGACCTGCTGGATGAGGTGTGGACTGACCGACCAGGCCTGCCGGATGCCCCGGTCTACGAGCACCAGCGCCCGTTCGCCGACAAGACCCGTGCGGCCAAGCTGGCGGCGTTGAGGACGGAAATGGCGCGCCAGGGGGCGACCTGCCACATCATCTCGACGCTGGACGATATCGCCTACCTGCTCAACCTGCGCGGTTCGGACGTCAACTACAACCCGATCTTCCTGTCGCACGTCCTGGTCGACCAGGAGCGCGCCATGCTGTTCGTCGGAGCCGGCAAGATCGAGCCGGGCCTGGCGGGCCTGCTGGCGGCCGACAATGTGTTCGTTGAACCCTATGAAGAAGCAGCGCAGGCCCTGTCCGCACTGCCAGAGGGCAGCACGCTGCTGCTGGACCCGCGCCGCATCACTTTCGGTACGCGCCAGGCGGTGTCCGACAGCGTGAAGGTAGTTGAAGCGGTCAACCCCACCACTTTCGCCAAGTCCCGCAAGACCGGACATGAAGCAGAATACGTGCGGGCGACAATGGAGCTGGATGGCGCCGCCCTGTGCGAATTCTTCAGCTGGCTCGAACAAACCCTGGCTGACCCGAAACGCGAGCCGCTGACCGAGTACGCCATTGGCCAGCATTTGCTGGAAGCGCGCCGCCGCCGCCCAGGCTTCGTCAGTCCAAGCTTTGGCACTATTGCAGGCTTCAATGCCAATGGCGCGATCATGCACTATCGCGCGCCGGCCGAAGGGAGCGCCGTGGTCGAAGGCAACGGCTTGCTGCTGCTCGATTCCGGCGGCCAGTACACCGGCGGCACCACCGACATCACCCGCGTGGTACCGGTTGGCGTCATCAGCCCGGAGCACAAGCGCGATTTCACCCTGGTCCTGAAAGGGATGATGGCACTGTCCGTGGCCCAGTTCCCGCGCGGCGTGAAGTCACCGATGCTGGATGCGATCGCCCGCGCGCCGCTGTGGGCGGCCGGTATCGATTTCGGACACGGCACCGGCCACGGTGTGGGCTTCTTCCTCAATGTGCACGAAGGCCCGCAGTCGATTTCCCCGTCGACGCCGCCGGACCCGCATACGGCCATGGAACCGGGCATGATCACCTCCAACGAGCCTGGCATTTACCGGCCCGGCAGGTGGGGCATCCGCATCGAAAACCTGGTGCTGAACGTGCCGGCTGAGGAATCCGAGTTCGGCGAATTCCTGCGCTTCGAAACTCTGACCCTGTGCCCGATCGACACGCGCTGCGTCGACAAATCCCTGCTGCGCGAAGACGAAGTGCGCTGGCTGAACGATTACCACGCGACCGTGCGCCAACGACTGTCGCCTCATGTCAGCGGCGATGCGCTGCGCTGGCTGAACGAAAGGACGGAGGCAATATGAGCCGCTCCACCAAAGCATCCAATGCGCTGGCGCGGCTGAAAGAGCGCTCCGGCAACCAGGCCTATTCGATGACCATGACCGGCAGCGGCCACTTCTTCCTGACGGAAGGCCCGGGCCAGCCGGCGCTTTGCCCGCCGATGGAACTGGACGATTTTGTAGCCTTCGTCAACGCGCAGGGCCCGCAAAAAGTAAAACGCGTCAGCAAACTCGATGTAGCATTCGAAAAGCAGCTCGCAGCCAAGAAAACACCAAAACCATAAGTGAGGCAGCTATGCCAAGCATAGATTTCCTGCGTGCTTACTGGTCGTCCGGCGAACTGGCGACCAACCTCGTGATCCTGATGAACCTGGTCGGTGCGCTGCTGCTTGGCCTGCTGGTCGGCTACGAGCGCTCCTACCACGGGCGAGCGGCGGGCATGCGCACCTATGGGCTGGTGTGCATGGCTTCCGCAGCGCTGACCGTGGTGTGCGGCTACCCATCTTTGTGGTTCGGCGGTCATATGTCGGAGCTGGTCGGCACCGATCCGACTCGCGTGGTGCAGGGCATCGTGACCGGCATCGGCTTCCTGGGCGCGGGCGTGATCATGCGCGAGGGCTTCAATATTTCCGGCCTGACGACGGCGGCGTCGATCTGGGCCTCGTCGGTGATTGGCGTGGCGGTTGGCTTGGGCTTCTACCTGGGCGCCATGGGCCTGGCTTTCCTGTGCGCGATGTCGATGATCTTCCTGTCCAAGGTCGAAGCGTGGCTGCCATCGCGCCATGCAATCGCGATCACCATGCGCTTCAAGCCGGGTTTTGAACCGAAGGAAGACCAGTTGCGCGCCATGGCGCTGGAACGCGGCTACCAGATCGCCGGCGGTTCGCTGACCATCGGCATGGACCAGGGCAAGCTGGAATGGCGCTTTGTCGCGCTGGCACTGAGCAAGCGCAGCGGCTCGCCGCTGTCGCGCATCGCGGAAGAGATGACCCATTACGAAGGCATCGACAGCTTCCAGGTTACCCACGCACGCAACTAGGAGGCAGGTTTGGTTATCCATTCGCAAGACATTCTCGATTTCTGGTTCCTGCCGATCGGCGCCAAGGGCCACAATATGCAGCGCCCGGAGTGGTGGCGCAAGGACGATGCGTTTGACCGCGCAATCTTCCAGCAATTCGGCGACGTGATCGAACAGGGGCTGCTGGGCGGCTTGCGGCAGTGGGACGACGAGGGCACGCAAGGCACGCTGGCGCGCATCATCGTGCTGGACCAGTTCACTCGCAATGTCTATCGCGGTACGCCGAAGGCTTTCGCGGGCGACGAGCTCGCGCTGGAGGCTGCCAAGGCCCTGGACGATTCGGGCGCCAACCAGACCTTGCCGCCTGCGCAGCGCGCGTTTTCTTACATGCCGCTTGAGCACTCGGAAAACCTGTCGATGCAGATGCGCTGCGTGGATCTGTTCGAGATGCTGGCGGCGGATTCGCCGGGCTACGCAGGCATGCTGGATTACGCCAAGAAGCACTACGACGTGATTCGGCGCTTCGGGCGCTTCCCGCATCGCAATGCCATTCTCGGCCGCGAGTCGACGCCGGAAGAAATCGAATTCCTCAAGCAGCCTGGGTCGAGTTTCTGATGCGGGGATTGACTGTCATTGGCGGCGGCCACGTTGGCCGCGTGCTGGGGCGCCTGTTTTCGCAAGCCGGCGCGTTCGCGGTGCAGGATGTGCTGTCCCGCTCGGCCAATAGCGCGGCGCGCGCTACCGCCTTCATAGGCAGCGGTAATCCCTCGGCCTCCTATTCCGGACTGCGGCCGGCCGATGTGTTCATGCTGTCTGTAACCGACGACCAGATCGTTCCAGCCTGCGAAGCGCTGGCGGCGGCTGTGCCCTTGCACGGGGCCGTGGTATTCCACTGCAGCGGCGCGTTGGCATCCGACCGCTTGCAAGCGGCGCGCATGGCGGGGGCCTATGTCGCCAGCGTGCATCCGATCCGCAGTTTTGCCGATGCTGACGCGGTGGCAGCAGGTTTCGCCGGCACCTTCTGCGGCGTCGAAGGCGACCAGCAGGCGCTAGATGTTTTGCTGCCCGCATTGGCCGCAATCGGGGCCAGGGCAGTGCAAATCGAACCGGCCGCAAAGACCGTGTACCACGCAGCTGCTGTTTTTGCGAGCAATTACCTGGTTACCGTGATTGACGCGGCCTTGCGCGCCTACCAGGCGGCCGGCATCCCGGAGGCGGTGGCGCGCGAACTGGCGCGGCCGCTGGCACTGGAGTCGATGGAAAACGCCTTCCGCCTCGGCGCAGCGCCGGCGCTTACCGGACCGGTAGCGCGCGGCGATATGGCGACGGTGCTGCGCCAGCAGGATGCCGTGATGGCATGGGATGCTGGGACGGGCCAGCTATACCGCGCGCTGGTGCCGCCGACCATCGCGCTGGCCGAACGCAAAAAGGCCAGCAAGCCCTGAGCTGGATTCGCGCGCGGGGCCGCTACCCGGGGCGTGTGCAGCCGTTGGCATCGCAGTCCGCGCCGCCGCTGTGCTGCCCGCCGCGAGCGGCGGCACCATCTGCCGCCGAGCTGCCTGGCTGTTCGGCCAGCAAGCGTCCGATCACCCCACCCAGCACCATGTCGTCGATGCTTCCGAAATGGTTCAGCCGCAAGCGTCCTTCCCGATCGAACAGCAGCAGGCTGGGAGTGCCGCGCAGCGCATAGTGCTGAATGGTGGCCGGCACTGGCGAACCGGAAACCGGCCTGTCGACCGCCACCGGAAACGGCAAGCGGTATTCATGGATGAACACTTCCAGCGCCCGCGGTGTCATCACATCGTGATGTTCGAAGACGCTGTGCAGGCCAATCACCACCATTTCAGGAAACGCCTGCTGCATCTTCACCGCCTGTGGAATGCCGTGCGCCACACATCCAGGGCACAGCATCTGGAAGGCATGCACCGCGACTACCTTGCCGTCAGTGGCGGGCGCGGCCCCGTTGAGCCACGCCGAAACATCGAGCTGCATCATTTTGCGCGCAGCTTCACGCCAGGGAAATCGACCGGCACCTTGAACGCCACGTTCACATAGTTGGTGAACAGGTTCAACGCCACATGCGCCATGATCTCCACGATCTCCTCATCGCTGAAGCCGACTGTGCGCAGTTCCTCCACCTGTTCATCGTCGATCCTGGCGCGGTTGCTGACCACCGCTACCGCAAAGCGCAAAGCAGCAGCCGTTTTCGGATCGCTCGACTGGCCAGCCTGGGCAGCGCTCATTTCGTCGGCGGAGGCGCCGGCCTTGCGGCCCAGGGCCGTATGCGCTGCGAGGCAGTATTCGCAATCGTTGCGGTCAGCAATCGCCACGGCAATCTGCTCGCCCAGTTTGGCGCCAAGCTTGCCTCCGCCAAGCGCGCCAAAGCTGCCCCACATGCTTTTCAAGGCAGCCGGGGAGTTCGACACTGCCTTGAACATATTTGGCGTAGCGCCGAAAGCCTGGTGAACCTGGGCCAGCAGGCCGGTGGAGTCATTGGTGTTCAGTGGAATGCGCGACATGGTAAAGCTCCTTTCATTAAAATAGGAGTCCTAACTAAATAGGACCAAAAAAAGGCCGCCCTCAAGCGAGGACCTGCCAATTCTTTACTTGCTGCGCCGGATCGGCCGGCAAGTGATCCGGGCAATCAATCCGCAGCATTGCCACCGACAGCGGCGCGTCGACCAGTCCGCAGTGGTGCGGGGCGGCGGCATCCTGGTGCCGGTCAGGCTGGAAATGTTTGCAAGACAGGCAGGCGCGCAGTTCCGGGAAGCGTTCAGTCTTCTGCAACTGTCCAATCAACTGTAGTAAGCCGCCCAGCAACTGCTCCTGCGCCTGGGGCGACAGCTTGCCGACTGCCTCGTCGGCAAAGCCGGTGGCGCCGCCAATCCGCTGCGCCATTTGACGGCCGTCCTCGGTAAGATGCAGGTCGGTGGCACGGCCATCGTCCAGCGCGCGGGCTTTGCGAACCAGGCCTTTCGCTACCAGGGCTGCAACCGAATCGCTGGCGCTGGCTGCTGAGATCGAGAGTTGCCGCGCAACCCAGGACAAGCGCACGCCCTGAGCCCGGCTATGCAGCAATTGCAGGATCTCAGCCTGCGCCGGATTCAGGTTTTCGCTGGTCGCAAATTCCCACATCCCCGAGCGCAGCACGCTGCCGATGCGGGATATGGCGGAAATGATGCGGGTCGAAGTCGTGTCCATGCGCCAAGTATATGGGCAAAAAACAATATGTCAAGGACTCCTAAATAATCTTCCGGCTTGTAAATCAGCAGTGCAAAAGTATAGTTGAAGGGCAGGTAATGCTTTTTGCTCCAGCTTCTGTTGTGGTCGAGCAAAAAGATAGTTCCAGCGAGTGACAAAATTGGTCGTTAGCAATAAGCTTGTCCACCTAAGCCACACAAAGTTCTAGGGGAACGCTATGTTATTTTTGAAATCGACGTCTGTCACCAAGGCGCCTGGCATTTACGAAGTTGATATTGCCGCCAAACCGCCTGGCAAGACTTTCGGCGTGTACATGGCAACCGACCCGGATAATCCGCCGACTTCCGTGCTCGAAGCGCTGGCCGCTGGCGGCTTCAAGCAAGTGCACAGCTCCGGCTACACCCACAAGGACCGCGGCAAGGTGCTGGACCTGCATTTCCAGAAAGATGGCACCGACCTGTTCAACGGTTGGAAGGCGGAAGAAGCCGAAGCCAACATGGCCATCATCAACAAGATCTTCGGCGATATCGGGGTGGCGATCACCCCGCGCGTGATGTCGCTGGCCGAAGCTTACGCCTGAACTTCGATGTGATACAGGGCCCAGGGGCAGGTGGTAAAGCGCTCGCCCACAGGCCTGTTCGCCATTTCCGGCACACGGTCTGCATCGTAGATCGCCCATAGCGGGCCGAGGCCGCCCAGCGCCATTGGCACGCCGTCCAGGTGTGTGGCAACGATATAGCGCTGTGCCCTGGCACGGGCCAGGGCCACTGCCGTCGCATATCCATCCACCGCTCGCAAGATGAGGTTGCTGTTCTCGCCAGTCAGCGCGCCAGCGGCTTTCAGCACGTCCACCAGCAGCGGGCCCGACAGGGTGTGTTGCCGCCCATCGTATTCCAGGGTCGGTTTGATCGTGATGGCAGGCAACCCAAGCAGCGCGGCAAAATCGAAGGTGAAGGCCTTGTCGAAAGTCAGGCGCTGGCGGTGCATCATCTGGTCCGTCACGCGGTCGAAACTGCCGCGGTTAGGCTTGGCAATGGCGCCGGTGACGGTCAGCAGCGTTGGACTGCGCTCAGGCTTGGAAGCTGCGGCACCCAACGAGGGGAGGGCGCCGGCCGCTGCCACGGCGCCGAGGAATTGGCGTTTCTTCATTGCTATATGATAACGCGTATGGACCTGTTTTCCGCTGAATCCGAGTTGCTGCCGATCCCGATCGAAGATGGCGAGCTGTATTTCATGCAGCAGCTTCCGCTCGCTGTGGATAACGCGCAAGTTATGCAACGCCTGCTGGACGAAACGGCATGGAAGGCGGAAACCATTTTCCTGTTCGGCCGTGAAGTGGCGCAACCGCGCCTGAGCGCCTGGCATGGAGAGCAGCGCTACACCTATTCAGGCCGCACGTTTGAGCCGCTGCCATTCACGCCGCTGCAGCTTGAAATCAAGCGCGCTGTTGAGGCCGCCAGCGGCAAGCGCTTCAACAGCCTGCTGCTCAACTATTACCGAGACGAGCAGGACAGCATGGGCTTCCATAGCGATGATGAACCGGAGCTGGGACCGCAACCGGCCATCGCCTCGGTCAGCTTCGGCGCCACGCGCACCTTTATCCTCAAGCACAAAAAGCAGCCAAAAACCGTCAAGATCGACCTGACCGACGGCAGCCTGTTGCTGATGGCAGGAAAGCTCCAGCACTGCTGGCGGCATGGCATCAATAAAGAGCGAAAACCGTGCGGACCGCGTATCAATCTGACATTTCGGCTTATCTGAAGCCAAGTTCGCTCATTTTGGGCTGAACATTGGTAATTCAAGGCCGCTTACAAAATCACACAATTCTTACCAGTTCGTCTCCCCCTTGAACTTTTGGCAGTGTTATCGTGCTTTCCATCGCACTTCCACAGACGAAGCGCGATCCCAAGCAAGTCCGACTTACTTTTGCTGAAAGATCACGAACATGAAAAAAATCGCATTCGCTCTTATCACTTCCGCCGTTGCCCTGGGCGCGGCATCCGTCCAGGCCCAGGAGCTGAAGCCGTATATCGGCGCGGGCGTCGTGGCGAACTCGAACAAGTACACCCTGCCGAATGACACCACTGACGGTGACAAGAAAAGCACTGAATATGGTGGCAAGATCTTCGGTGGCGTACAGATCGACAAGACCTGGGGCGTGGAAGCCGGCTATGTAGACTTCGGCAAGCAGTCGTACAACTACACCACCGGTGCCGGTACCGGCAGCATCGAAGGCAAAGCCAAGTCCTTCTACCTGGCCGGCAAGGGCACCTTCCCGATCAACCAGCAGGTCGCGCTGACCGGCAAGCTGGGTATCGCCCACAACAAGAATGACGTGAATGCCACCGGCCTGGCTTCCGCGTACAACGGCGATAGCAGCCGTAACGCGCTGTACGCTTCGGTTGGCGCTGAATACGCCTTCACCGAGAAAGTCTCGGGCGTGCTGGAGTACGAGCACTTCGGCAAGAACGATATCGACCAGGGCCGCCGCAAAGGCGCGGTCAACCTGGGCGTGAAGGCTAGCTTCTGAGTCGAGGGGGAGGGCAGTTCAGCTGCTTCCCCCCGCAAAGTCCCGATCGAGGCCGGGCGCGACAACGGCAGCTTTGCGCTGCCAATGTCCTTGTGCCCGCCTCACCCTCCATTCGGACACTGCGTCCGCTGCATCGGGTAATCGAAGGCTTTTTCCTTGCCCTTCGAGACCCCTTCGATGCGCGCTTTGATGCCATCGGCACCATCGCGCTTGTAAATGATCCGCTGCGGGAAGTCATGCTGCGGGTTCTCAAAGATCACCTCGCCATCGCCGATCGACTTGATCGGGAAGGCCGCTTCCAGTTGCCGGCTCGGCTTGGCCACATAGGCCCAGATGCCTGGCTCGGTTTCGCGGATCATGGTGTGTTCCCACTCGACCGTCTTGCCGTTTTTTACCGTACGGGCTACGCCCAGCATGGTGCCGCCGGCGGGGAGGGTCCACATTTCCACGGAACCTTTTTCGGCGCCAGTATGCGACCAGCAGCCGGCTAGCCAGGACAGCTTGTCGATGGGGGCCTCGTGCGCAATGGCGCCGGCGCTGGCTAACACCAGGCCACAAAGGAATTGTTTGCGCAATTTGACCTCCTCTTTAAACCGGTAAACCTGCGGCTTCGGCATATCGGTGCCTGACCCTGTGGGTCAGACACCGCCTTACCGGGTTTAGCCGTGCAGCGGCTTGTAACGAATACGCTTCGGCTTCGCGCCCTCTTCACCCAAACGCTTCTTCTTGTCCGCTTCGTATTCCTGGTAGTTACCCGCAAAGAAGGTCACTTGGGAATCGCCTTCGAAGGCCAGGATGTGGGTCGCAATACGGTCCAGGAACCAGCGATCGTGCGAAATGACCATCACGGAACCGGCGAACTCCAGCAGCGCATCTTCCAGCGCACGCAGGGTTTCCACGTCCAGGTCGTTGGACGGTTCGTCCAGCAGCAGCACGTTGCCGCCCATCAGCAGGGTCTTGGCCAAGTGCAGGCGGCCACGCTCACCACCGGACAGGTTGCCAACGATCTTCTGCTGGTCCGAGCCCTTGAAGTTGAAGCGGCCGACGTAGGCGCGCGACGGCATTTCGAAACGGCCAACGCTCAGGATGTCGGCGCCACCGGACACTGCTTCGAACACGGTCTTCTCGTTGTCCAGCTTGTCGCGGCTCTGGTCCACCAGCGAAATCTTGGCGGTCTTGCCGATCGCCACTTCGCCGCTGTCCGGTTGCTCGATGCCGGCGATCATCTTGAACAGGGTCGACTTACCGGCGCCGTTCGGGCCGATGATGCCGACGATGGCGCCGGGCGGGATGATGAAGGACAGGTTGTCGATCAGCAGGCGGTCGCCAAAGGACTTGCTGACGTTCTTGAACTCGATCACGTCGTTACCCAGGCGTTCGGCCACAGGAATGAAAATCTCCTGGGTCTCGTTGCGCTTCTGGTATTCGTATTCGCTCAGCTCGTTAAAGCGCGCCATGCGGGCCTTGGACTTGGCCTGGCGTGCCTTCGGATTCTGGCGCGACCATTCCAATTCCTTCTGCAGCGCCTTCTGGCGTGCGGATTCCGTGGCTTCTTCCTGCTTCAGGCGGGCCTGCTTCTGGTCCAGCCACGAAGAATAGTTGCCCTTCCACGGGATACCATGGCCACGGTCCAGTTCCAGGATCCACTCGGCGGCGTTGTCGAGGAAGTAGCGGTCGTGGGTGATGCCAACCACGGTGCCTGGGAAGCGGACCAGGAATTGTTCCAGCCATTCGACGGATTCGGCGTCCAGGTGGTTGGTCGGTTCGTCGAGCAGCAGCATGTCAGGCTTGGACAGCAGCAGCTTGCACAGCGCCACGCGGCGCTTTTCACCACCGGACAGCACGCCGATTTTCTGGTCCCATGGCGGCAGGCGCAGGGCGTCGGCCGCCATTTCCAGTTGCAGGTTCAGGTTGCCGCCGTCGGCAGCAGCGATGATCGATTCCAGGCGTTCCTGTTCCTTGGCCAGCGCGTCGAAGTCCGCGTCCGGTTCGGCGTAGGCGGCATACACCGCTTCCAGCAGTGCTTGTGCGTTAAAGGCTTCGCCCAGGCCGGATTCGACTTCCTGGCGCACGGTTTTTTCTGGATCCAGCTGTGGTTCCTGCGGCAGGTAGCCGATGTTCAGGCCCGGCATCGGGCGCGCTTCGCCCTGGATGTCGGTGTCGATGCCTGCCATGATTTTCAGCAGGGACGATTTGCCGGAGCCGTTCAGGCCCAGCACGCCGATCTTGGCGCCTGGGAAGAAGGACAGCGAAATGTCCTTCAGAATCTGACGTTTCGGTGGGACGATTTTGCCCACGCGGTTCATGGTATAGACGTAATTGGCCACGGTGTGTGTTCTTGTCGGTTCGTAAAGGCGCTAGTTTAGCGCATTGTGGTGGCGCATAAAAAAAGACCCGGCAAGTGCCGGGTCCTTTCAGGTGCAACGCTGCTGCTTATGCTTTGCGGCGGCGCATCGTGCCCAGTGCCGCCAGGCCCAGGCCGGTCAGCAGGAGGCTGGTCGGAACCGGCACCTGGGTGTCGTCGGCAGGCTCAGGCATGTTGGCCAGCAGGTCCAGGCGCAGGCTGTCAACGTTGAACTGGCCGCGGACGCCAAAGATCGACAGGTTCAGGATGCCGTCTTTGATGATGTCGCTGAGTGCCTTGCTGTCCAGGTCCAGGGTGACGCTCAGGTCTCCACTATAGGAACGGTAGTAATCGTCGGCGGTGGTTTCGTAGATGTTCCAGCCCCAACGTGCGCTGCCGGACCTGCCGTCCTCGCTTGTCGAGGGACGCTCATAGCGTTGCTGCAAACCAGTGGTGTCGCTGTCGCTCGAGTCGCCAACGGTCACCTTCATGGTGTCGCTGATATTGTCGTAGTGAAACGAGCTGCCGGTCCTGGTGTAGACATTGTCGATTACGCTGCAAACGCCATGGTTGCAGGCTCCCGCATTGAAATGTGAGCGGGTACCGGTGAATTTGTAGTTGCCAAAGGCGTCGATCTGGGTTTGGTAAACAGCATCCGAGTGGCCGAATACAGTCAACTGCCCCAGCGAGATCGAGTTGCTGCTCAGGCTGTTGCCAGCCAACAAGTCGTTCACATTGATCTCGAAAGTCTTGCCGGTACCGGAAACCAGAAGGTCGCCTGCGGCAACGTTCTTGGTCAGGGACATTGGAAGAGCATGTACGTTAGCAGCGCAGACCAATGCGGCGATACCTGCCAGAAACTTTTTGCTTACCATTCTTCTTCTCCTGTGTTGGAACGAGAAGTTAAGCAACTATCGTGCCTGAATGCCAACAAGTTTATCCAGGTCATTGATTCTTATAGGGTAAGCTTTATTGAGAAGAGGAAAGGCGAATTATCAAAGAGGTAACTGTGTAAAGTTTTCCGACACTCAACTCGCCTTTCTGCTGGTCAACCAACCCTCCAGCATGTAGATGGCCAATGCACTCCAGATGAACAGGAAACCTACCAGCTTGGTCGAGGAAAACGCTTCGTGGAAGACCCACACGCCAAGCAGCATCTGCAGCGATGGTGACATGTATTGCAGCATGCCCAGCACCGACATCGGAATGCGGCGCGCGCCGGCCGCAAACAGCAGCAGCGGGATCGCCGTGGTCGGGCCGGCGGCAGCCAGCAGCCAGCGCGTGCTGTCCGATTCCGCATTCAGGAAGACGCTCTGGCCGTGGACCACCAGCCAGCCAAGGTAAGCCACCGCCAGCGGGAACAGGATCAGGGTTTCAAAAGACAGTCCTTCCAGGGCTGCCAGCGCCGCAGTTTTGCGCAACAGGCCATAGGCGCCAAAGCTCAGGGCCAGCACCAAGGCGATATACGGGATCTGGCCGGCCTGCCAGGTCAGCCAGGCCACGCCCGTGGCGGCAACGCCGATCGCAATCCACTGCCCGCGACGCAGCTTTTCCTTCAGCACCAGCATGCCCAGCAGCACATTCACCAGGGGATTAATGAAGTAGCCCAGGCTGGCATCCACCACATGGCCGTTATTGACCGCCCAGATATACACAAACCAGTTCGCGCTCAGCAGGAAGGCGCTGGCCAGGAAACTGCCGACCACTTTGGGCTGGCGCAACACTTGGGGCAGCCACTTCCATTGGCGGCGCACGGCCAGGACCAGCATCAGGAACAGCAGCGACCAAGCCATGCGGTGCGCCAGGATTTCGGACGCCGGCACATCTTTAATTGCGTGAAAATACAGCGGGAACAGGCCCCAGGACAGGAAAGCGCCTGCGGCGTACAGCATGCCGGTATTCATGAGAGCGATGATTTTCTTGGAGTAAAGGTGGAAAATAGCACATCCGCCAAGTTTTCACCGGCGGCTGAAAAACTTGCAAAAGGCCTTTAGTTGGCCTATTGTGCGATGCACCAAAACCAATTTTGGGTGAAATCTTGTCACAACATAAGAAAAGCAGCGTAGCTGCACTGACGCTGGCCGCGATTGGCATCGTCTACGGCGATATAGGCACCAGCCCCCTTTATACCCTCAAAACTGTCTTCGATCCCACCCACGGACTGGCACTCAACCAAGCCAACCTGCTGGGCATCATTTCCCTGATCTTCTGGAGCCTCACCCTCATCGTGTCGCTGAAGTACGTCAGCCTGGTGCTGCGTGCCGACAACCGCGGCGAGGGCGGGATCATGGCCCTGATGGCGCTGGCGCTGAATTCCGTGCACAAGGCTGCGCCGAAGGCGCACTTCCCGCTGCTGCTGATTGGTACCTTTGGCGCCACCATGTTCTATGGCGACTCCGTCATCACGCCGGCCATTTCGGTGCTGGGCGCAATCGAGGGCCTGGAAGTTGCCGCACCGGGCCTCGCGCAATATGTGGTGCCGCTGACGATTGTCGTGCTGGTGACCCTGTATTCGGTGCAGCGCCATGGCACGGCCGGTATCGGCCGTTTCTTTGGGCCGATCATGACGATCTGGTTCGGCGTGCTGGCCGCCATGGGTGTCGTGAATATAGTCGAAACCCCAGCCATCCTCTCCGCGCTGAATCCTTACCATGCCGCGATTTTCATGCGCGACAATGGCTTCATCGCCTTCGTGGCCCTGGGTGCGGTGGTGCTGGCGATTACTGGCGCTGAAGCGCTGTACGCCGACATGGGCCACTTCGGCAAGAAGCCGATTCGCATGGCCTGGTTCTGGGTCTGCTTCCCTTCGCTGATCTTGAACTACCTGGGGCAGGGCGCGCTGCTGATCCGCAATCCGGACGCTATTGCCAACCCGTTCTTCAACCAGCTTGGCGCATGGAGCGTGTACCCGCTGGTGGTGCTGTCGACGGCTGCCGCCGTGATTGCTTCGCAGGCCACGATTTCCGGATCGTTCTCGATGACCAAGCAGGCGATTGCGCTCGGCATGCTGCCGCGCATGCGCGTGCAGCATACTTCGGCCAGCGAAATCGGCCAGATCTATATTCCGGTCGTGAACTGGCTGCAGCTGATCGTCGTGCTGATTGCAGTGATCAGCTTCAAGAGCTCGGACAACCTGGCCAGCGCCTACGGTATCGCGGTGACCGCGACCATGTTCGCCACCACGATCCTGACCTTCTTCGTGATCCGCTACCGCTGGCACCTGCCGCTGGTGCTTTGCTTCGCGGCGACTGGCTTCTTCATCATCATGGACGTGATGCTGTTCTCGTCCTCCGCATTGAAGCTGTTCCACGGCGGCTGGTTCCCGCTGCTGCTTGGTACCGCCCTGTTCACCACCATGCTGACCTGGCGCACCGGCCGCGAACTGGTGTTCAAGAACCTGGAAAAGCACGCGATCCCGCTGGAAGACTTCCTGAACTCCCTGTTCATGGCTCCGCCAACCCGCGTGCCGGGTACCGCAGTGTTCCTGCGCGGCGAAAGCGATGGCGTGCCGCACGCACTGCTGCATAATCTGTCGCACAACAAGGTGCTGCATGAGCGCGTGGTGTTCTTTACCGTGCACATCGTCGAAGAACCTTATGTGCCGCCGGCAGAACAGGTGCGCGTCACCGCCCTGGGCCACGAGTGCTACCAGCTCAATATCAATTACGGCTTCAAGGACGAGCCGGACGTGCCGGCCATCATGGCCCTGTGCGAAGAAAAAGGCCTGAAGTTCGAGATGATGGAAACTTCCTTCTTCATCGCCCGCCAGACCGTGATCTCGTCGCCGGGCGCCGGCATGGCGCCTTGGCGCGAGCACCTGTTCGTGGCCATGTCGCGCAATGCACGCGCAGCGGCGGACTACTACCAGATCCCGCCTAACCGCGTCATCGAGCTTGGCACACAAGTGGAAATTTAATTTGTAACGGATCTTGCCTCATATGGAGGGGGGATTAACGGTCTGCTAAACTGCTGCTCCGTTACCCTCCTTTAACGAATAGGCAAGATTGAAATGAAGAACTCGATGTTCAAGGCAATCGCCACCCTGGCTTGCGCCGCGGCCCTGACAGCATGCGGTGGTGGTGCCAAAAATAATGACACCACGCCGCTGCCGCCGCAGCCTGCTTATGCTGTCGTTGTGGACAACGAGCCGGGTGGCAGCAGTGCTCCGGTAGTTGCTACCGGCGACCTGGTCACCTTCAGCTACACCGGCTGGCTCTACGACGAAACCAAGACCGATAAGAAGGGCGCTCAGTTCGAAACTTCCGTCGTCGATTCCGTAGATAAGCCGCTTACCATGACGGTCGGCGTCGGCACCCGTATTGCGGGCTGGGACAAGGCCTTGACCGGCATGCAAGCAGGCGGCTCGCGCCTCGTGATCATCCCATCGAACATGGCCTTTGGTCCGGTGGACATCAAAGACTCGACTGGCAAGGTGATCGTTCCTGCCAATACCTCTGTGGTGTATGAACTGAAGGTGCATAGCTTCAACACCTTGCCTTCGCCGATTCCGCCGCAGCCGGTATTTACCAGGACCAATCTCCCATCAACCGGTACGGGCCCGGCCACCGTTGCCAAAAACCTGGTAACCATCCAGTACGCGGGCTACCTGTACGACAGCAACAACCCTGGCAATGGCTACAAAGGTACGGAGTTCGACAATTCCAATGGTAAGCCGTTCTCCTTCCTGCTGGGTGTGGATAGCCGTATCGCAGGATGGGACCAGGGCATCGTAGATATGCAAGTGGGCACCAAGCGCCGGCTGCTGATTCCTGCCAGCATGGCGTGGGCCCAGTACGGCCTGAAGAACGACGCTACCGGACAATACCGCGTGCCACCTAGCACGGCCGTAGTGTATGAAATCGAGGTGACCGCGATTAACGCTACGCCGCCGGCACAGTCCACGCAGCCTGCATTCCAGAAGATCGACGTTGCGGCTGGCACTGGTAATGTGGTGGCCGCTACCGGCAACACTCTGACCGTGCATTATTCCGGCTACCTTTACAACGACAGCGTAACTGACAAGCGTGGCCTGCGTTTCGATACTTCGCGCATTACCGGTGCCCCGTTGTCCGTCAAGCTGGGCACCAACGCAGTCATCCAGGGTTGGGAGCAGGGCTTGCTCGGCATGAAGGTGGGCGGCAAGCGTACCCTGATCATTCCGGCAGACCTGGCTTACGGTTCCACGGCCAAGACCAATATCCCAGCGAACTCGCCACTGATCTTCGATGTTGAAGTGACTTCCATTACCCAGTAACTGGCTGGGAAGCAAAAAGAAACGGCCTTCGGGCCGTTTCTTTTTTAGCGCAGCATTTCCAGGTGCGGAATTCCGTCCTCATCGTAGGGCTCGCCAACGGCCTTGAAGCCAAAGCTGCCATAGAACTTTTCGAGATGGGCCTGGGCGCCGATGCGGATGCGGTGGCCGGGGTGCAGCGCTTCCGCATTGCGGATGCCTTCGGCGATCAGCTGGCGGCCCGCACCGCTACCGCGCGCGGCCTGTGTGGTCAGCACACGGCCCAGCGACATCTCGGGATATTTGAGGCCCGGCGCTATGCAGCGCAGGTAGGCTGCAAGTGAGCGCTTGCCTTCCACGGTCTGCCAGCCGAGCAGGTGATGGGCGGCTTCATCGTAGCCGTCCATATCGGAATAAAAACACTGCTGTTCGATCACGAAGACCTCTTGCCGCTGTCGCAGCATTTCGTACAGGTCTGTGTTGGGAATGCTGTTGAAGTCCAGCCACTGCCATTCAATCATTTGGTCGCCTCGCTTGATAGGAGGCGACCATTCTATGCCAGCTTAGTATTCGACGCGGAGCTCGCCGTTACGGATGGCAGCGGCCAGTTCGGCCTTCACTTCAGCGCGGGTTTTGCCGCGGGTTGGAGCAGCAAAGTCCAGTGGATACAGTTCGCCGCTGAAGATTTCGCCACGGCGGATGGCGGCGATGGTCTCAGCCTTCACTTCCGCGCGGGTTTTGCTGGATACGAAGCTGGTGTCGGCCTGGTAGCCTTCGCCGCTGTTGGTGTCGGATGGTGCTGCCTGGGCGGTAGCGGAGAGGGCCAGGGCGGCGGTAGCGATGATGGTTGCAATTGCTTTCATGATGTTTCTCCTCTTGAGTGGGCCCAGCCGCCACGGCTGCCGAGCCCTTGATTGCTTATACGATAGTCAGGGTGACGTCGATGTTGCCGCGTGTCGCGTTCGAATACGGGCAGACGATGTGGGCGGCGTTCACCAGTTTTTCTGCAGTGGCGCGATCAACGCCTGGCAGGGAAATCTTCAACTCCACTTCGATGCCGAAGCCGGTTTCGATCGGGCCGATGCCGACAGTGGCGTTGATCGAAGCGTCAGCCGGTACGGCGATCTTGTCGCGGCCGCCAACGAACTTCAGGGCGCCAATGAAGCAGGCCGAGTAGCCGGCTGCGAACAACTGCTCCGGGTTGGTGCCGAATGCGCCATTGCCGCCCAGTTCTTTTGGAGTGGTCAGCTTGACGTCCAGGGCGCCGTCGCTGGAGACGGATTTGCCTTCGCGGCCGCCGGTGGAAGTTGCGTTTGCGCGGTACAGGATGTTGGAGATCTTTGCCATGATGTTTTTTCCTTTTCGTGAGTAGTGAGCGATTAACTAGCGTGCTATTTGTTTCCAGTTTCCGGGGCGTTGTTTGCTGCCCATGTCCACACTATAGATAGTGTGCGATTTAATTGCAAGCTATTTTTAAAAAATTTTTCGCTCACTTTGAACTCACTCGGTTTGAGCCAGCAGTTGCTGGATCCGCGCTTCGGTTTGTTCGTACTGACCCTCACCGAAGTGGGTGTACACCACCTGGCCCTTCTTGTTGACTAAATAGAAAGCTGGCCAATAGCGGTTGTTGTACGCATTCCAGGTGGCATAGCGGTTGTCTTGTGCCACGGGATAGCGTATGTCGAATCGCTTCAAAGCGGTGCGCACATTCTCGGTCTTGCGCTCGAAAGCGTACTCCGGCGTATGGACGCCGACCACGACCAAGCCCTTGTCTTTGTACTTGTCATGCCATTGCACGACGTGCGACAGGGTGTTGATACAGTTTATGCAGTCATAGGTCCAGAAATCAACCAGTATCACCTTGCCACGCAGTTGTTTCATGGTCAGCGGTTCGCTGTTCAGCCATTGGGTAATGCCGCTGAACTCGGGCGCTTCAAACGGGGCGGTTGCGGCACTGGCGCCGGCGCTGGCGCCAACCAGGGTGGCTGCGGCAGCCAGGAATTTCAGGTAGTTCTTCATCATCACAGTCCTTTCAGGGTTGGGAGGTGTTGGGCGGCCCAGGAATAGGCCAGGGTGTCGTATTGCAGGTAGATCGCGATGGCGGTGGCGATCACCAGCACGCCGAATACTTGCTGCAGGCGCTCTGCGTGGCGGGCCACGGAGCGCACGCGCTGGGTGGCGTATTGGCCGCCATAAATAATCCCGAGCATGGGCACGGCAGCGCCGATGGCGTACAGGGAGAGCAGCAGGGCTGACCACGCCGGGTCCTGTGCCTTCACCACCAGTACCAGGATCGAGGCTAGTACCGGGCCGGCGCATGGGGTCCAGACCGCGCCCAGCGACACACCGAGCAGGAAGGCGCCACCGTTGCTGCCGTCATCGGCACGCGGCGCCGCGCTCGCGCTGCGGTTTGGCAGGCGGGCCAGCAGCCATTCATACGGCGCCGGCCACAGGCGGAACAGGCCGGACAGCGCGAGCAGGGCGATGGCGGTATTGCGCAGCACCTCCTGCGCCACTTCAATGGTGGCCGAGACTACGCCCAGCAGCATGGCGAAGCTGGCAAAGCTCAGGATGAAGCCGGCCACGATGAACAGCGGGCGGCGGCGGTTGCGCTGGTTGACGCCGGAGCCCAGCAGGATGGGCAGCATCGGCAGCACGCAAGGCGAAGCGATGGTCAGCAGGCCGGCCAGGAAGGCCAGTGGAGTGTCGAGCGGGTTGGTCATGGTCGGCTCCGTGTTTTGGAATGACTCCATTGGACCGCCCGCAGGTATCTGGCATATGTCGCGCCACCCCCGCCAGTGCAATGTATTGTGTACCTGGTCCGGCTGTACACACTGGGATACAAATCTGTGCCAGGCATTGGGTATCATGGCTTCATGGAAAACCAAGACCACATCCTGATCGTTGACGACGACCGCGATATCCGCGAGTTGATCGGCGCCTATTTACAGAAAAACGGCCTGCGCACCTCGCTGGCAGCCAACGGCCGCCAGATGCGCGCCGTGATCGAAGATGACACGCCGGACCTGGTCGTGCTGGACCTGATGCTGCCCGGCGAAGACGGCCTGGCGCTGTGCCGCGACCTGCGCGCCGGCAAGCACAAGGCCATCCCGGTGCTGATGCTGACCGCGCGCAACGACGAAACCGACCGCATCATCGGCCTCGAAATGGGCGCCGACGATTACCTGCCCAAGCCCTTCGCCGTGCGCGAGCTGCTGGCGCGCATCAATGCCGTGCTGCGCCGCACGCGCATGCTGCCGCCGAATATGCAGGTCAACGAATCGGTGCCGATGCTGGCCTTCGGCGACTGGCGCCTGGACACCGTGGCGCGCCACCTGCTCGATGCGGACGGCACCCAGGTCGCGTTGAGCGGCGCCGAATACCGCCTGCTGCGCGTGTTCCTTGATCATCCGCAGCGGGTGCTGACGCGCGACCAGTTGCTGAACCTGACCCAGGGACGCAATGCCGACCAGTTCGACCGCTCGATCGACCTGCTGGTGAGCCGCGTGCGCCAGCGCCTGCGCGACACGGCGCGCGAGCCGCGCTACATCAAGACCTTGCGCAGCGAAGGCTATGTATTCTCTGCCGCTGTAACGCTGGCTGCAGGAGAGCCGTGATGCGCCTGCATTGGCCACGTTCGCTGTTCGCGCGCCTCGCCTTGCTGTTGTGCCTCGGAGTGGCAGTAGCGCAGGGCTTGTCGTTCTGGCTCACCATGCGTGAGCGGAACGAAGCGACCACCAATATGATGATGGGCTACATCGAACGCGAGGTCACCACCTCGGTGGCTCTGCTCGACGCCTTGCCTGCCGCGCAACGTGCAGAGTGGCTGCCGCGCCTGGCGCGCCGCAGCTACGAATTCAGGCTGGAGGAGTGCGACGAATCGCTGCCCCACCTGGACGTGCTGGAAGCTAACGCAGTGCGCTCGTTCGAAGAAGGCGTTGGCAAGCAATACAAGCTGACCGTGCATCAGATTATCGGTGAACACGAACGCTATCAGGTGCACCTGCGATTGAGCGACGGCATGCCGCTGACGATCGACTTCCGCCCCATGCGCAACGTGCCGATGTCGCCCTGGTTTGGCGCCCTGATGGTGGCGCAGCTCGCAGTGTTTGCCTTGTGCTGCTGGCTGGCGGTGCGCCTGGCGACGCGGCCGCTGCAGCAGCTGGCGCTGGCTGCCGATGCACTTGGGCCGGATATGCAGGGCGCTCACCTGCCGGAAAGCGGTCCATCGGAAGTGGCGCGTGCAGCGCGCGCGTTCAACGCCATGCAGCAGCGCATTGCCGGCTATATCGCGGAGCGCATCCAGATCCTTGCCTCGATTTCGCACGACCTGCAGACACCGATAACGCGCATGCGCTTGCGGGTCGACATGATGGACGACGAAGCGCAGCAGGCGAAGCTGCGGCAGGACTTGCAGGCCATGGAGCAACTGGTGAAGGAAGGCGTTGCCTATGCGCGCACCCTGCACGGCACTTCGGAGGCCGCGACGCGCATCGACCCTGACGCGCTGCTCGACAGCATGGTGCATGACTACACCGATGCTGGGCAGGACGTTACGCTGCATGGCGCGGTGGGCCGCGCAATGGAACTGCGGCCGCAGGCGCTGCGGCGCGTGTTGGGCAACCTGATCGACAATGCGCTGAAATTTGGCGGGAGCGCGGAAGTGCACGTGGCGCCGGATGCGGCGCGCGGAAACGGCATCGTGATCCAGGTGCTGGACCGCGGCCCGGGCATCCCGGCGGAATCGCTGCAAGCGGTCTTCGAGCCCTTTGTGCGCTTGGAATCCTCACGCAGCCGCGAAACCGGCGGCACGGGCCTGGGCCTGGCAATTGCTCGCCAACTGGCCACAGCGATGGGCGGCGCATTGACGCTGCACCAGCGCGAAGGCGGGGGCCTGGAAGCGCGGCTGGCGCTGCCCGGCTAAGCTCAGACCATCGCGCAGTCGAAGCCTTCCAGCACGTTGACGATATTGATGCCCAGCTCGCGTCGGATCGTCCCGCCTTCCAGCTGGAAGGTGGTAGGAAAGCCGAGCCAGGCCAGGCGCTCGCCCAGGCGCAGGAAATCGGCCGATGTGAGTCCGAAGCCGCCATGCTGCTCGCCCTGGAAGATATTGCCGCCCAGTGCCACGATCAGCGCCTCCGGCCGGTACATCGACAGGCGCACGCAAGCCGTTTCCAGCGCAGCGAACCAGGCCTGCGAGCTGGAACCAGGCGCCAGCGGGATGTTGACGTTGTAGCCAAGACCGGCGCCCGAACCTGTTTCGTCGGCATGGCCGCAAAAGTAGGGAAATACATGGCGCGGGTCGGCGTGGATCGACAGGCAAAGCACGTCGGAGCGCTGGTAAAAAATACCCTGTGCCCCATTGCCGTGCTGGTAGTCGAGGTCGAGGATGGCAACCTTGGCCATCCCGTCATCCAGCAGGTGCTGGGCGGCCAGCGCCGCATTATTCAGGTAGCTGTAGCCGCCGCAAAAATCGGCTCCCGCGTGGTGGCCTTGCGGCTGCGTCAGCACAAAGGTACCTCGTTCGCCGACGCGCAAGGCATGCGCCGCATTGACCGCGCAGTCGGCGCCGCCTTTGGCCGCGCTCCAGGTACCTGCACCGATGCCGGTGACGGTATCCATCGAATACAGGCCAAGCCGGGCACGGAAATCTTCCGGCTCGATGTCGGTGCGCATGGTGCGTATGGCAAGCTGCTGCGGGACGACCACCGGGTAGCCGACGAATTCGTCCTGCGACTGCGACTCGCTCCACGCATTGCGCAGGAAAGCCAGGTAACGCGGGCTATGCGTACGTTCAAGCGCGGTAAGCGGCACGCTTTGCGGCGTCACGATCTGGCCCAGCCCGCGCCGTTCCAGTTCGGCTTGCACCGACTTGACCAGATTGTCGGTGCCGCCGAACTGCTGCGCGTGCTGTTCGTTAAAGAAGGTGAGCAAGGGTCAGGTGCAATGGTTCGGGCACAGGTTGCTGGCTCGATAGGCCTTGACGTAATCGTCGAAGCTGCCGGTCTGGGTACGTTCCAGTTGCTCCTGCTCCGCGATGGAGACGCGCGCCATTTCGGTGAAGCGCGCAACGTCCTCCGCGCTTGGCGGATGGCTGCGGAAATAAGCTGCATGCTTCTCGCTCTGGTGCAGGCCGAAAGCCGTGAACGATTTGCCGTTCTCGCGCAGCGCCTGCAGCACCCGCGCCGATGGGGTGAGTTCCGGATCGTGCAGTTTGGCTGCCTGCGCCTCCAGGGCCGCCATGTGCTCGCGGCCGCCGCGCTCGCGGTCCAGCAATTCCGCCACCGGCTTGAAGCGCTCCAGCATGTCCAGGCCCCATTGCTTCAGCGTGACCTCTTCGCCGTCGCGGGTCAGGGTTAGGCCAGGGCGTCGGCCGTCCTTCACCGTGCGCGCGAAATTACGCGCCAGCAGTTCGCCGTGCTCCGGCGTGATCAGCGGGCTTTCTTCCAGCGCGGCGAACAGCAGGAACACGTCGAGGAAACGGCCGGTCTGCACGTTGATGCCGACCGGTTCGAACGGGTCCACGTCCATGCAGCGCACTTCGATGTACTGCACGCCGCGGTTGCACAGCGCCTGGATCGGACGCTCGCCGGTATTGATCACGCGCTTCGGACGGATAGTCGAGTAATACTCGTTTTCGATCTGGATCACATTGGTCGACAGCTGGACCCATTCGCCGTCTACCTTGGTGCCGATCTTCGCATACGGCTCGTAAGGCTGGTTGACCGCCTTGGTTAGCGTGGCCACATAAGAGTCCAGGCTGTTCTCGTGCGGGTGCAGGCCGGATTGCGCCTCGTTCTGGTAACCCAGGTCGCTCATGCGCAGGCTGGTTGCATACGGCAGGTACAGCGTATCGCCGGACAGCTTTTCCAGCTTGTGCGGGCGGCCGCGCAGGAAACCTTCGGCCAGTGCCGGCGAAGCGCCGAACAGGTACATCAGCAGCCAGCTGTAGCGGCGGAAGTTGCGGATGGTCGCCAGGTAGGCCTCCGACTGGTAGGCCTTGGGCGTAATGTTGGACGCACCTTCGTTTTCGGCCAGGATGCGCCACAGGCGCTCATCCAGCGAATAGTTGTAGTGGATGCCGGCGATGCACTGCATTGCCTTGCCATAGCGCAGGGCCAGGCCGCGGCGGTACACGTGCTTCAGCATGCCCAGGTTGGACTTGCCGTACCACGCGATTTCGATGTCTTCCTCGGCCGGCAGTTCGCACGGCATGGACTGGCTCCAGATCAGCTCATTACCCAGCTTGGTGTAGCTGAAACGGTGGATGGCATCGAGTCGTTCCAGCGTGGCCGCGATGTCGTGTTCCGCCGGGGTGATGAACTCCAGCAGGGTCTCCGCATAGTCGGTGGTGATGTGCGGATGCGTCAGGGCCGAGCCCAGGGGCAGTGGATGGGGCGTGTGCGCCAGGTGTCCATCGGGCTGGACACGCAAAGTTTCTCGCTCAATGCCGCGCAGGCCGCCGCCCAGCACTGCACGGTGCTGATCGTCGGCCAATAAGGCCAGGCGGCGAGTCAATAGATTGGACAATTTGCTTCCTTTCCGATGCAGCAAATCAAATTGGTGCGAGATTAACCGAAAACCGAAAAGCGCGTACGATGGCCCCCAAAAACGGCCCGGAAGCCGCATGTTGCCGTATTTTAACCGGGGCGGCGGCCGCCGCTGACCCGTTCGATGCCGGCCAGGTCTTGCCAGCTTTGCACATCAGTGTAACCGGATGACAACAGCAGCGCGCGCACGGCGGCTGACTGGTCGTAGCCATGTTCCATCAGCAGCCAGCTGCCTGGCGCCAGCCTGTCCGGCGCGCCAGCGATGATGGTGCGCAGGGCGCTCAGGCCATCTGCAAAATCGGTCAGCGCACCGCTAGGCTCGAAACGCAGGTCGCCTTCCGACAGGTGGCTGTCGCCATCTGCAATATAGGGCGGGTTGGAGACGATCAGGTCGAACTGATCGCCCTCGACCGCCGCGTACCAGTCGCTATGCACGAAACGCACCGCTGCGTTATTGCGCTGCGCATTGCGCGTGGCCACGGCCAGAGCCTCCTGGCTCACGTCCAGCGCAGTCACGCTGGCATCGGGCCGGCTGTGGGCGATGGCGACAGCGATGGCGCCGCTGCCGGTACCCATGTCCAGCGCCTTGCCGCACGGCGGAAGCCGCACCAGCGCCAGTTCCACCAGCAGTTCCGTATCGGGCCGCGGGATCAATACAGCCGGGGTGGTCTCAAAATCGAGGCCGAAGAACTCGCGCTGGCCAACGATATAGGCCACGGGTTCGCCATCATGGCGGCGCTGCAGCAGGGACGCCACGCGCGCCGCCTCCTCCGCGCTCAGGGCGCGGTCGGATTGCGTAATCAGCGCCGTGCGGCTGAGACCCAGCGCATGGCAAACGAGGATGCGCTGGTCGACCGGATCGAGCAAAGGCTTGCGCTGCAAGGCGCCAAGCGTGATCCCGGCCGTCACCTGGTCTTTCATGCGCGCTTCCGCAGCACCAGCCACGCGGTAACGATGGCCAGGATGCCGAACCAGATGCAAGACCACATCGGGATCACCAGGCCCAGGAATTTCTCGTTCGCATCCTGGCACAGGCCTTCAGCGTAGAACAGCCAGGGCAGGTATTCCGAGGTCGGGATCTTGTTCAGCATGGTTTCCATTGGATCGATGCCGCAGGACAAGCCAGGGTGCGCCAGGACCCACAACTGCTTGATCGCCACGCCCATGCCACCCAGCGCGCCCAGCAAGCCAACGCCTGCCGCGATTTTTGGTTTGGAAGTAAAGGCGCCGATCAAAGCCGCCAGGCCGATCGCGATGAACAGGTAGCGCTGGATCACACACAGCGGGCAAGGCATCAGGTACAGCACATGCTGCAGATACATTGCCGCACCGATCATGCCAAAGCTCACAAAGGCGATCGCCAGCAGTACGTTACGGTTGCTCATCGTCATCAAGTTATCAGGGTTAAAAGTCCGCCCAATTCTCGCACAAAGCGCAGGCGCAATCCTTAAGCTGCCATTATTACGGCCGAGCCCGTGTCAACCTTGGGGCCTGACCCCAAGGTTGACACGGGCTCGGCTGTTAGTCACCGAGGGCGGCCAGTTGCTCGGCCTGGTGTTCGGTGGTCAGGGCGGTGGTCAGTTCGTTCAGGTCGCCGTCCATGATCATGTCCAGCTTGTACAGCGTGAGGTTGATGCGGTGGTCGGTCATGCGGCCTTGCGGGAAGTTGTAGGTGCGGATGCGCTCGCTGCGGTCGCCGGAGCCGATCAGGCTCTTGCGGGTGGCGGCCTCCTTCGATTGCTGTTCGCGCAGCTGAACGTCCTTGATGCGCGCGGCCAGCACCTTCATTGCCGAGGCTTTGTTCTTGTGCTGCGAGCGATCGTCCTGGCATTCCACCACGATGCCCGACGGCAGGTGGGTGATGCGCACCGCCGAATCGGTCTTGTTGATGTGCTGTCCGCCGGCGCCGGAGGCGCGGAAGGTGTCGATGCGCAGGTCGGCCGGGTTGATGTGGACGTCTTCCACTTCGTCCGCTTCCGGCATCACGGCTACGGTGCAGGCGGAGGTGTGGATGCGGCCCTGGGTTTCGGTCGCCGGCACGCGCTGCACGCGGTGGCCGCCGGACTCGAACTTCAGCTTGGAATAGGCGCCGTTGCCGATGATGCGCGCGATCACTTCGCGGTAGCCGCCAAGGTCGCTCTCGGATGCCGACACAATCTCCACCTGCCAGCGCGAGCGCTCGGCAAAGCGGGTGTACATGCGCAGCAGGTCGCCCGCAAACAGCGCCGATTCATCGCCGCCGGTGCCTGCGCGGATCTCGAGGAAGATATTGCGCTCGTCGTTTTCATCCTTCGGCAGCAGCATCTTTTGCAGGTCCAGCTCCAGCCCTTCCAGGCGCGCCTTGCCGGCCTCGATTTCTTCCTGCGCGAATTCCTTCATGTCCGGATCGGACAGCATCGCTTGCGCGTCGTCGATATCGCCCAGCACCTGCAGGTAATCCTTGTACAGCGCCACCAGCGGCTGCAGCTCGCTGTGCTCGCGCGTCATCTTGCGGTAGCTGTCCATATTCGACGTGGCGCCTTCGGACATCAGCAGTTCGTCCAGTTCGACCAGGCGGTTTGCCAGTTGGTCCAGCTTGGCCAGCATTGATGGTTTCATTCGGGTCCTATGCGGAAGGAAGCGCCAGGCGGCGCGGAAAAACGGGAGAGGGGCCGCGCATGCGGCAGCGGGAGGCGCCGCTAACGGCGGCCGCGGAATAATTGTGGCAGCAGTTCGGCCAGCTGGGCGCGCTCGTCGCCCTGTGCGCGGTGCAGCGCCTGCTGCGGTCCGTGCATGAATTTAGCGGTCAGGCCGCGCGATAGCGCTTCCAGCACCGCGTCGACCGATTCGCCCTTGGCCAGCAGCTTGCGGGCGCGTTCCAGTTCCAGCAGGCGGATCGTTTCGCCGTTTTCCTGCAGGCCCTGGATCACCGGCACCACGGCGCGGTCGTCGATCCAGTGCATGAAGGATTGCACGCGGGTTTCGATAATGGCTTCGGCTTGTGCCACCGCGGCCTGGCGATTCTCCATGCCGGTCTGCACTACCTTGCCCAGGTCGTCCACGGTGTACAGGAAGACGTCGTTCAGGCGGCCCACTTCCGGCTCGATATCGCGCGGCACGGCCAGGTCGACCATGAAGATCGGCTTGTGGCGGCGCGCCTTGATGGCGCGTTCCACCATGCCCAGCCCGATCAGCGGCAGCGACGAGGCGGTACAGGAAATGACGATATCGTATTGCTGCAGCTGGTTGCCCAGTTCGGCCAGGCGCATGGCCTTGCCGTTGAAGCGGTGCGCCAGCGCTTCGCCGCGCTCCATGGTGCGGTTGGCTACGGTGATCGATTTCGGGTTCTGCGCCGCGAAGTGCGTGGCGCACAGCTCGATCATTTCGCCGGCGCCGATGAACAGCACGTTCTGCTCGGAGATCTTGTCGAAGATGCGCTGCGACAGGCGCACAGCCGCCGCGGCCATCGACACGCTGTGCGCGCCGATTTCGGTGGTGCTCCGTACTTCCTTAGCCACCGAGAAGCTGCGCTGGAACAGCTGGTGCAAGTAGGTGCCCAGGCCGCCCGCTTCGTCGGCAGTGCGGATCGCATCCTTGATCTGGCCCAGGATCTGGGTTTCGCCCAGCACCATCGAATCCAGGCCGGAGGCGACGCGGAAGGTGTGGCGCACGGCATCGTGCTGCGGCAGCATGTACAGGTGCGGGCGCAGCTCGGAGTAATTCAGCTTGTGGAAATCGGCCAGGAATTGCGCGCCGGCGTCGAGCGGGTTGGCGGCATTGCTGGCGGCGTACAGTTCGGTACGGTTGCAGGTGGACAGGATGGCTGCTTCGTCGCCGCCTTTTGAATCGGCGCAGGCAAACCAGTTGCGCGCAGCGGCGACCGCCGTACCAAGCTGCTCAGGCGCGAACGCCAGCCGTTCGCGCAGCGCGACGGGTGCAGTGGTGTGGTTGAGGCCGACGGCGAGAAGTTGCATCTTGGTCCAGACGGAAGATTCCAGACGCCATTATACCTTGTGCGGGTTTCCCTCTCAGGAACCCAGCTTTTCCAGCCGGTAGCCGTAGCTGTACACCGGCACCAGGCGGAAGCCGTTTTCAGGCTTCAGCTGCAATTTATTGCGGACGCGGGAAACGTGGGTATCCATCGTGCGCGATGGAACTTCGGTTTCGCGGATCCAGACCGCTTCATGGATATAGGCGCGCGACAGCGGCCGGCCAATGTTGCGGAAAAACAGCAGAGCCAGGTAGAACTCTTTGTGGGTGACGTCCAGTACTTGCCCATCCATCAACAAGCGGCCGGGGCGGGTTTCGAACACGTACTGGCCGAATTGCAATTGCTCAGCCCCGTTCTGGCTTGGATAGGCACGCCGCAATTGCGCCTGGACGCGCGCCACCAGCTCGGCACGGCGCAGCGGTTTGACCAGGTAATCTTCGGCGCCGGACAGCAGGCCGGCCACGATATCGTCTTCGCCGGAACTGGTGGTCAGGAACATCACCGGGCCGTTGTCCGGCAGTTTTTCGCGGGCCTTGCGAATCACCTCGGCAGGGTCCATATCGGTAACCTGCCAGTCGAGGATCAGCATGTCGACACTGTCCTTGCGCATATTGGCCAGCAAGTCCTTGGCCGTCTGGTAGCCATGGCAGGCATGACCAGCAGAAGTCAGGACCTGGCAGATCAGGTCCGCCTGGCTTCGGTCAGCATCAAGGACAACGATTCTCATGGTTCTTTACAGCAAAATGTTAAGAAGCAGTCACACGAATATAACAGAGTTTTACAAGAAATAGTTACCAATTTGATCAAACATTGCCAAAAAGCACTATTCTGTGGGGTGTCGTGTCAGGCTGTTCTCTCATCACACGGTACACTGCTTGGGCGGCTAGCACAATGGAGCGGATGTTCTTTTGCAAGCTGATTGGGGAGCGAAACCATGAAAAATGACTGGACTGTGTTGCCCTCCACCGAGGCGGACATCGATGAAGTGCGCGAGCGCTGCCGGCGCCTGGTGCGGCGTCGCGCGGCGGTGTCGGCCGGCGTCGCGGCGGTGCCGATCCCGGGTATCGACGTGGTGTCCGACCTGCGCCTGTTCACCCAGCTGATCGATGACGTGAACCATGAATTTGGCCTGTCGCCGGCCCAGATCGACCGCATGCAGCCGAAATTGAAACTGATTGCGTATGAGGCGGTGATCAGCCTTGGCGGGATGCTGGTTGGGAAAGTTGTTACGCGCGAACTGGTCGCGACGGTGTTGAAACGCAGCGCCGGCAAGATCGCGGCGAAGCAGGCGGGCAAGCTGGTGCCTATTGCTGGTCAAATTGCATCAGCTACTATTGGTTTCTTTGCGTTTCGCCAGATTGGCTACCAGCATGTGGAGGCTTGCGCCAAGGTGGCCAGGCAGGTGCTGGCAGGGGCGGAAAACCGGTAAACCGGTGTCAGACCCACAGGGTCTGACACCGATATGCGGCCGTCTGACGCTGGTTTACCGGTTCAAGCGTCCGGCAGCACCACATTCACATCAAGAACTTCCAGATTGCCCTGGCGATCGAGCGAAATCTTGATATCGTCCGCCGACACCTTGGTGTACTTCGAAATGACATCAACCAGTTCTTTGTGCAGCGCCGGCATGAAATCCGGACCGGCGCGGCCATTGCGCTCGCGCGCGATGATGATCTGCAAGCGCTCCTTCGCCGCAACCGCCGTCTTGGGCTTGTTCTGGAACAGGAAAGAAAGCAGGGCCATTATTTAGCTCCAAAGATACGCTTCAGGAAACCAGGCTTTTCATAGTCGGTAAACTTCAGCTCAACTTCTTCGCCCAGGAAGCGCGACACCACGTCGGTGTAGGCTTCGGCCACATCGGTTCCCTTGAAGTGGATTGCCGGGTTACCCTGGTTGGAAGCATGCAGTACTTGCTCCGATTCAGGGATGATGCCGATCAAAGGAATGCGCAGGATCTCTTGCACGTCTTCAAACGACAGCATCTCGCCCGCTTCTACGCGCTTCGGCGAGTAACGGGTGATCAGCAGGTGTTCCTTGACGGGGTCGCCGCCGGACAGCGCGCGGCGCGACTTGGCCTGGATGATGCCCAGGATGCGGTCGGAGTCACGCACCGACGACACTTCCGGGTTGGTCACGATCAGGGCTTCGTCGGCGAAGGTCAGCGCCATCAGCGCGCCGTGTTCAATACCGGCAGGCGAGTCGCAGACGATGAATTCGAAGTCCATCTTGATCAACTCGGCCAGCACGGCTTCCACGCCGTCTTCGGTCAGGGCATCCTTGTCGCGGGTTTGGGACGCCGGCAGGATGTACAGGTTTTCGCAGTGCTTGTCCTTGATCAGGGCCTGGTTCAGGGTCGCTTCTTTGTGCACCACGTTGATCAGGTCATACACAACGCGTCGTTCGCAACCCATGATCAGGTCGAGGTTGCGCAGGCCGACGTCAAAATCGATGACGACGGTTTTGTGGCCGCGCATGGCGAGGCCGGTGGAGAAGCTGGCGCTGGAAGTCGTTTTGCCGACACCGCCCTTGCCGGACGTAACTACAATAATTCGTGCCACAAAGAATCCTTTACTGTTCTGTTATTTTGCGGAATTGACAGATTGTATATCCAGACTCTCGCCCTTTAGCCGGATTTGTACCGGTTTGCGTGCGTTTTCGGTCGGGAAACCATCTTCAAAAGTACGGTAAACACCTGCGATCGAGACCAGTTCCGGGCTCATCGACATAGCGAAAATACGGGCCGAGGCGTCGCCGGAGGCGCCAGCCAGGGCACGGCCGTTCAAAGTGTTGTAAACGTGAATACTGCCATCCGCGATGATCTCGGCGCCGTTGTTGACGACGGCCATCACGATCAGGTCGCCGCCGCGCGCGTAAATGCGCTGGCCGGCCCGGACCGGGGTGTCGATGATCATGGTACCGCTGAATGCTGGTGCCGCCGGCGTGGGTGCCGGGGCCGGCGCAGGGGCCGGAGCTGGCGCTGGCTTCGGAGCAGGAACCGGCGCCTCTTCGCGCTTGCCGCTGTCCAGTTGCAGGCCGTGTTGCTGGATTTCTTCCACCATGTCCGGCTTGGCGTTGCGTACGGCAACCGGGTTCAGGCGGTATTTTTTCAGGAGGGCGATCGTTGCCGCCCAGTCAATGCGTTCGCAGCCCGGCGCCAGGTCACCGACGTCGATGACCGCCAGGTCCCCCTCGAAGAAATCGGAAACGCCGCCAGTCATCTCATGCATGGCGGCGTCGAGGGCGACGAGGTCGCTCGTGTACATGATGGCGGACACGGCGACAACGGTGGAAATCTTGATTTCGATAGGCTTTTGAAGCTTGCTTTTCGGCATAACAATCGCAGAGTAACGGGCATGGCCCAGGCTGGGTGCATTGTACTTTGCTTAAGCTTGCTTGGGGAGGGGAGCCCTGTGTTTATGCGGCTTCCAGGCCAGGCGATAGTGCCAACCGGCAAGAATGATAATATTTTAAACTTATTAACGTTTCGCGGACTTCCGCTCTTTCTTTTGTATGCGTATTGAGTACGAAAACAAATTCTCCGATTTGCTCGTCTTTAGCATGATCCATCAGTTCCTGTCACCGGCGGTCCAGCTAACTTTCCTTGCACCGTGTGGATATTTCTTGTGGCGCGAGATTACTGAACCTTCCGGATACCCCCCCTTGTTGGTGATGGCGGTGGCTTACGCTGGAATCTGGGCGATTCAACTTGTGTTTAACATCCTCTGGTTGTACTCAAGTAAAAACCATTCGCTATTAACGGATCACGTGATCGAAGTTAATGGCGACGCGCTGGTGGAGGAAACGAAGTTCAACAAAACCTACTTTTACTGGCCTGGCGTCATAAAAGCCATCTCGCGCCCGGGGTACATTGCGATCTACGTTACTCCTCACCTTGCGCACGTGGTTCCCGATTGTGCCTTTTCCGGTAAGGTGGGGCGGGCCGCTTTCCTTGCTTTGGTGCAGCAGCATATTCGAACGGCAACGCCCAAATAAAAGAGCCCAATAGCCGCCGAATATGCCGGCAAATCTCTGAGGTGGGACAGGAGTGAATTAAGACAGTTCCACTTCGGCGCGTAATTTTTGTGCGGCGGCGACCATGTTTTGCAGGGCGGCAGCCGTTTCAGGCCAGGCGCGGGTTTTCAGGCCGCAGTCCGGGTTGACCCAGAGCTGGGCTGGCGGCACTACCTTTGCGGCCTTGCGCAACAACTCCACGATCTCGTCGCTGCCGGGAACGCGTGGCGAATGGATGTCGTACACGCCGGGACCGATCTCGTTCGGATAGCGGAAGCTGGCGAAGCCGCCCAGCAGCTCCATTGCAGAGCGGCTCGATTCGATCGTGATCACGTCCGCATCCAGCGCGGCAATCGCGGGCAAGATGTCGTTGAACTCGGCATAGCACATATGCGTGTGGATCTGGGTTGCGTCGGCAGCCACCGCGGCGCTGATGCGGAAAGCTTTCGTGGCCCAATCGAGGTAAGCATCCCAGCGGCTGCGGCGCAGCGGCAGGCCTTCACGCAAGGCTGGCTCGTCGATCTGGATGATGGCGATGCCGGCATTTTCCAGGTCGCGTACTTCGTCACGGATGGCGGCCGCAATTTGCTGCGCGGTGTCGGCGCGTGGCTGGTCGTCACGCACGAAGGACCACTGCAGGATCGTTACCGGGCCTGTCAGCATGCCTTTCATCGGCTTGCCGGTCAGGCTTTGCGCGTATTCCGTCCAGCCGACTGTCATCGCTTGTGGGCGCTGCACGTCGCCGTAAATGACCGGCGGCTTCACGCAGCGCGAGCCGTAGGATTGCACCCAGCCGTTCGCGGTGAACGCGAAACCATCGAGCTGTTCGCCGAAATATTCGACCATGTCGTTGCGCTCGGCTTCGCCGTGCACCAGCACGTCCAGGCCAAGTTCTTCCTGCGTGCGGACGGCGTGCGCGATCTCGGCGCGCATCGCCTGCTGGTAGTCTTTCGCGGACAAGTCGCCGCGCTTGAAGGCTGCGCGGGCAATGCGGATTTCCTGTGTTTGCGGGAAGGAGCCGATGGTGGTGGTCGGGAATGCCGGCAACTGCAGGCGCTCGCGCTGCAAATGCTGGCGCTGCGCGAATGGCGAGTTGCGGCACGCAGCAGCATCGTCCGACGCCAGGCTGGCCATGCGTGCCGCCACATCGGTGTTGTGCACACGGGTGCTGGTGCGGCGGCCTTCCAGTGCCGCGCGCGTTTCGGCAAAGCCCCGTGCTACTTGCCCAGATACCCTTTCGTCGGCGGACAGCGCCGCTTTAAGCAGCGCAAGCTCGGCCAGCTTTTCTTCAGCGAAGGCCAGCCACGAACGCAGCTCGTCGTCCAGCGCCGGTTCCGCTGCCAGGCTGTACGGCACGTGAAGCAGCGAGCACGAGGTCGACAGCCACACCGGGCCACTGCGCTTGGCCAGAACCGGCATCAGCGTGGCCATGGCGGCATCGAGATCGGTGCGCCAGATGTTGCGGCCATCGATCACGCCGATCGACAGAACCTTGTGCGCAGGCAGCCAGTCGGCAACGCTGGTCAGCTCGCTGGCGGCGCGTACTGCATCCACATGCAGGCCGGCGACTGGCAGGCGGCAGGCCAGGCTGACGTTTTCTTCCAGCGGCGAAAAGTAGGTAGCGACGATCAGTTGGGCTCCCGCCTGGTTGAGCAGCCAGTAGGCGGGTTCGAAGGCATTGCGCCAGGCATTGGGCAGGTCGAGGCCAAGGATCGGCTCATCGAGTTGCACCCATTCGGCGCCGGCGGCGCGCAGTTGCATCAGCAGGCGGCTGTAAAGTGGCAGCAGGCGGTCGAGCAGGTCGAGACGGCTGAAGCCAGAGGCAGCCTCGCGTTCCTTGCCCAGCCAAAGGAAGGTCAGTGGGCCGAGCAGCACAGCCTTCACCTTGTGGCCAGCGGCGCGCGCTTCGCTGACTTCGTCCAGCAGGCGCTTGCTGTACAGCTCGAATGAAGTGGATTCGTTGAATTCCGGGACCAGGTAGTGGTAGTTGGTGTCGAACCACTTGGTCATTTCCAGCGCTGCACCATTATGGCCGCAGCCGCACGATGCATGTGCACTGTCGCCGCGCGCCATGGCGAAATAGCGCGCCAGCGGCGTTTCCTCGCCGGTGAAACCGAAGCGCGCGGGTTCGCAGCCGAACAGCTGGATATGGTTGGCTACATGGTCGTACAAGGCGAAGTCGCCCACTGTGACGAAATCCAGGTCGTGCCGGCGCTGGGTTTCCCAGTGGCGGGCACGGAGATTGCTGGCAGTCTCTTGCAGCGCCGCTTCGGACGATTCGCCGCGCCAGAATCGCTCCAGGGCGAATTTCAATTCACGCGCGGCGCCGATGCGTGGAAAGCCAGGGATATGAGTTTGTACGAGTTTCATTTTTGTCATGCTTAAGAAATATTGGTGAAGTACAGTTTGCGGCATGACGGCATATAATAAAAACGAAACTTTTTATGCATTAACTTGAAAACTTTTCATACATGCTCGAGATTCGTCACCTGCGCACGCTGTCTGCGCTTCGCTCCTCCGGTAGCCTGGTCAAGGCGGCCCAACTGCTGAACCTGACCCAGTCGGCTTTGTCACATCAGATAAAGTTGCTGGAAGATCGCTACGGTACGCCGCTGTTTGAGCGTAAATCGATACCAATCGGCTTTACGGCAACCGGTGAAAGGCTGCTGAGACTGGCCGATACCCTGCTGCCGGAAGTCGAAAAAGCCGAGCGCGACGTACTGCGCCTGTCGCAAGGCGACACAGGCCAATTGCGCGTGGCGCTTGAATGCCATACATGCTTCGACTGGCTGATGCCGGTGATGGATGCCTTCCGCACGCGCTGGCCGGAAGTGGAAATCGACCTGGTCTCCGGCTTCCACAGCGAACCGGCCGACCTGCTGCGCAATGGCGCCGCCGACCTGGTCATCGGTTCCGACTACAGCGCCGAGTACTCGACCTTCCCCTTGTTCCGCTTCGAGATCCTGACCGTGATGGCGCAGAAGCATCGCCTCGCGGCACAACGCCGCCTCTCGGCGCAAGACTTTGAAGGCGAAACCCTGATCACCTACCCGGTACCGGAAACGCGCATCGACCTGATCCGCGAAGTGTTGCGCCCCGCCGGCATTGAGTTCCAGCGCCGCACCGCCGAACTCACGGTCATGATTCTGCAACTGGTTGCAAGCCGGCGCGGTGTGGCGGCATTGCCGAATTGGGCCATCAAGAATTACGTCGACTACGACTACGTCATCGCCCGACCGATTGGCGAGACCGGACTGTGGAGCGACCTGTTTGTTTCAGTGCCGCCAGCCTTGCAGCACAAGGCTTACGTGGCCGACTTCGTCAACGTGATACGCGAGCAGTGCGCTGCCACGCTTGACGGTATCAAGTTATTGTCGTGACATCGTTAAGAGATTTATGCAAAATGAAAGCAGCCTTGATGTTTATCAAACGTTTGTCAGGAATCGCGCACTAACATGAGAAGTCTTGCGGTATCTCAGCCACCGATCAATTGAAGGAGCATGGGCATGTACGCGTTCAACGACGAATTTTCTCGCGCCGCACAAGCGGCTTTTGACGCGCAACTCGCCAGCTTCGCCAGCATTTGTGACTGGCATCGTGATACCGCACTGGCTTCTCTCGCTGCCATGACCGCAGCCTCCAACGAATTCCTCGCCATCCAGCATCCACAAGACCTGCTGCAAATGGCAACCGACCAGGGCAAGCACGCTATTGACCGTGCGCAAGCTTATGGACGTGAGGCAACAGAGGTAGCTTTGAATAAGCCACTGTTCCGGTAGGCCATAGCTGGCCGCACGCATGGCACTTAGCTAGAATGCATTGAAAGTTTTTCATACCACTCCCGGAGAAGCAGAATGGATGATGTAGTAATTGTTGCAGCAGGCCGTACCGCCGTTGGCAAGTTCGGCGGTTCCCTGGCCAAGACCCCGGCAGCAGAGCTGGGCGCCCATGTCATCAAGGGCCTGTTGGCCCAGACTGGCATCGACCCGAACCTGGTCAGCGAAGTGATCATGGGCCAGGTGTTGACTGCTGGCGTTGGCCAGAATCCCGCACGCCAGGCCGTGATCAAGTCCGGCCTGCCTAGTGCTATCCCGGGCTATACCATCAACAAGGTGTGCGGCAGCGGCCTGAAAGCCACCCACCTCGCAGCACAAGCCATTAAGTGCGGCGACGCCAACATCATCATCGCCGGCGGCCAGGAAAACATGAGCGCCTCGCCGCACGTGCTGAACGGCTCGCGCGACGGCTTCCGCATGGGCGACGCCAAGATGGTCGACACGATGATCGTGGACGGCCTGTGGGACGTGTACAACCAGTACCACATGGGCATCACCGCCGAGAACGTCGCGAAGAAATACGATATCTCGCGCAGCCAGCAAGATGAATTCGCGCTGCAGTCGCAGCTGAAAGCGGAAGCCGCGCAAAAGGCAGGCAAGTTCAAGGACGAGATACTGCCGCTGGAAATCGTGCAGAAAAAGGGCAGCATCTTCTTCGACCAGGACGAGTACGTGAAGCCGGGTTCGACCCTGGAAGCGCTGTCCGGCCTGCGCCCAGCCTTCGACAAGGCCGGCTCTGTCACCGCCGGCAACGCTTCCGGCATCAACGACGGCGCGGCAGCCGTGGTGATGATGTCGGCCAAGCAGGCCAAGGAACTGGGCCTGACCCCGCTGGCACGCATCAAGGCTTATGCCTCGTCCGGCCTGGATCCAGCCTACATGGGCATGGGCCCGGTCCCCGCTTCGCAGCTGTGCCTGAAAAAAGCCGGCTGGTCGCCACAGGACCTGGACCTGATGGAAATCAACGAAGCGTTTGCCGCGCAAGCCTGCGCCGTGAACAAGGAAATGGGCTGGGACACCAGCAAGATCAACGTCAATGGCGGCGCGATTGCAATCGGCCACCCGATCGGCGCTTCCGGCGCCCGCATCCTGGTGACCCTGCTGCATGAAATGGTTCGCCGTGACGCTAAGAAGGGCCTGGCCTCGTTGTGCATCGGCGGTGGCATGGGCGTAGCACTGGCAGTTGAGCGGGAATAAGCTTACGTTTAGATAAATAGGGGAACATTAAATGGCACGAGTTGCATTAGTAACGGGCGGCATGGGTGGTCTGGGCGAAGCGATCTGCATCAAGATGGTCGCACTGGGCTACAAAGTGGTAACCACGTATTCCCCGAGCAATAAGACGCATGAGTCGTGGCTGGCCACGATGAAGGACCAGGGCTATAACTTCACGGCCTATCCTTGCGATGTGTCGGATTACGATTCGGCGCAAACCTGCATCGCGGCAGTCGAGCGCGACATCGGCCCGGTTGACGTGCTGGTGAATAACGCCGGTATCACCCGCGACATGACCTTCAAGAAGATGGACAAGGTCAATTGGGACGCCGTGATGAAGACCAACCTGGACTCCGTCTTCAACATGACCAAGCCGGTAGCGGATGGCATGGTGGACCGTGGCTGGGGCCGCATCATCAACATCTCCTCGGTGAACGGCCAGAAGGGCGCTTTCGGCCAGACCAACTACTCGGCGGCCAAGGCCGGCGTGCACGGCTTCACCAAGGCGCTGGCGCTGGAAGTGGCGCGCAAGGGCGTGACCGTCAACACCATCTCGCCAGGCTACATCGGCACCAAGATGGTGATGGAGATCCCGAAAGACGTGCTGGATTCGAAGATCATCCCGCAAATCCCGATGGCCCGCCTGGGCAAGCCGGAAGAAGTGGCAGGCCTGGTGGCTTACCTGGCTTCCGACGAAGCAGCGTTCCTGACCGGTGCCAACATCGCCATTAACGGCGGCCAGCACATGTCCTGATCGCAGTAAAGAGCAACGCAACACCCAAACGCCGTCCGGCCCTCGTGCCGGTCGGCGTTTGTTCTTTCGGAGGCGCCATGAAGAGAATGCTGCCCTTGCTGCTGCTGGCAGCCTGCAGCCGCGAGATCCCGCAGGACAAACTGCTCGACATCCTGAACCAGCGTGCGCCGCTGGTGGCGCATATCGGTCCCGTCATCAAGGTCGACGTGCTGAGCACAGCCAAGGCCGCCGCCACCGGCCGCAGTTGTGAAGTCCGCCTGATGCATGTGACAGGCAAGAAGGGCTCCACCTACGTCAGCTTCCTGCGCCGCGAAGAACCCGGCGGCACCGAATCGGCCCTGACCTGGGCCGACGACCGCCAGGCCGCCAGCCGCAAAGTGGGGGAAATGCTTTCGGCACATTGCAGCAACAAGTGATTGACGCGCGCCGCCCGTCTCACATATCGTTCTTTCTCAATAATAATCATCTGGGGAGACGACGATGCACATGATGGGGATGAATATTTTCGCCGTGCTGCTGGCAGCAGTTTCGAGCTTCGCGCTGGGCGGCCTGTGGTACTCGCCGGCCCTGTTCGGCAAGATGTGGAACGACGAAAACGGCGGCGTTAAACCGGACAGCCATCCGGCCCGGGTATTCGGCGTCGCATTTGTCTTCTCCTTGTTGGCGGCATTTGCCTTTGCACGCTGGGTCGGTGCGGCACCGACGCTCGACTATGCCATCAAGCATGCGTTGCTGGCCGGCTTCGGCATGGTGGCAGCCTGCTTCGGCATTAACTACCAGTTCGCCAACCGCAGCCTCAAGCTGCTGTTGATCGACGGCGGTTACCACACTGCGCAGTTCCTTGTTTTCGGCCTGATCCTCGGCCTTTGGCATTAATGACCAGGCCTTACGAATGGCGACCGATCCCGCATCATCTGGATATCGTTTGTCCCGCGTGCAGGCAGTGTGCTGAGTTCGAGTTTGCCGAAACCGTCCAAATCAAGCTGAAATCGGACGTGGAGTTTTTCCAGAAGAGCAGCTTGTTCGAGTACCAGCAGTTCCAGGACTCATGCGGTCACATGTGGCATGCGGCGCTTTATTATCAGGGTCTACATGGGCGCCCCCAGAAGGCGCTTAGCGAACTCCCGGATGGTTATTCCGCAGAGGATTGGGACCATTCGAGGTATCTCCGGAATCGTAGCGGCTGGCCGGTTGGCTCGATTCGATGCGGCTCCTGCCATTTGCGGCGCAAGCATGTGTTGAACTGGCCCACGGATGCCTATTTTTCAATCGCATACCGCAATCATGTGCTCTGGGCGTTTCATCGCGAATCCGCCATTGATATGTTGCAGTACTTGCTGTCCAAGGATCGAAATCGGTCGCGGTATCGTTGGGGGTATTTCATGCTCTATGTACCAACCGTATTCAAGACAGGTAAAGCCAGGGAGGCCGTTACAAAGCAACTGAAAACTCTGCTCCTTTTGCCGTAACCGGAAAGTCCAGAATGCATTTGTTATACCCTTCTGACCCATTCAATAAATCCACCGTAGACGAAGAGTACGCGGAAGAGTTTGCTGCTGTCCTTGCGGCGGGACTCTCTTACTCGCTGTTCTCATTTGAAGATTTTGAGGGCAATCAGTTCCGCGCCAGGCCGGCGCTCCCAGTCGGGGTAGAGGTAGTCTATCGGGGATGGATGATGAAACCCGGGCAATATGCTCGCCTGGCTGATGGCGTTGCCGCGAATGGGGCGCAGATGATGACCAGTGCCAGCGAATACCGGCGGTGCCACTATCTGCCAGAGTGGTATTCACTTTGTGAAGCGTGGACGCCCGAAACTATCGTCGTAGAACGAGGCGCAGATTTTGTGAGTCTTGTGAGGGGAAAAAATTGGCCGGCCTATTTCGTCAAGGATTACGTCAAATCGTTAACCACACAGCGCGGATCCGTCTCGCAAACGCCTGAAGGGATCGCTGAAGTGGTCGCCCTGATTGAGCAATACAGGGGGTCGGTGGAGGGCGGCATATGTATTCGCAAATTTGAAGAGCTACGTCCTGAAACCGAAGAGCGATACTTCGTACTCCATCGGAAGGCGTTCTCCAGGGATGGAAGCGTTCCGGCACTCGTTGCTGAAGTTGCGAAACGTATTCCAAGCCCCTTCTTTTCGGTTGACACCGTCTATGATGCGTCCGGGCGATTGAGGTTGATTGAACTGGGCGACGGACAGGTATCCGATAGGAAAAAGTGGACGCCCGCCCAGTTTGCAGCAATGCTTCAGAACCAGCTGTAACATCAACAGCTCATGTCGATTTCACCGCTGGTGATTCGTCGTTATTCCTGAAGGGGCATTTTCGCCTCAATCACCAGGAGACTCCGATGATCAAAACCATCACTGCATTTGAACGTTCGCCAGATGGCGGCATGGGCCTGGCACGCGATACGCGCGTTCGCTGGGCGTTTGAAGAAGTGGGGCAACCTTATGCCGTGCGTCCGGTTTCGTTTGCGGCAATGAAGGAGCCTGCGCACCTTGCCCTGCATCCCTTCGGCCAGATACCGACCTATGAGGACGGCGACTTGACGCTGTTCGAGTCGGGCGCGATCATTTTCCATATCGCTTCGCATTATCCGGGCCTGTTGCCGGATGACCCCAATGCCCGGGCACGCGCCATCACGTGGATGTTTGCTGCACTCAACACGGTTGAGCCGCCGATCCTGGAAATCGTTATCGCCAAATTCCAGGAAGGCGACAAGCCTTGGAGCAAAGAGCGCCTGCCCCTGATCATGGATCGGATACGCACTCGGCTGGGCCAACTCTCCGCACGCTTGGGTGATGCAGAATGGCTGGATGGCGACTTCAGTGCGGGCGACCTGGTCATGGTTTCGGTGCTGCTCAGGCTCAAGCCATCGGGTATCCTGAGTGAATTCCCCCGACTGGCCGCATATGTGGCTCGCGGCGAAGCGCGCCCCGCCTACAAGCGAGCCTTTGCCGCGCAGTTGGCGTTTAATACTGCCGAGCCAGCGCCCGGCTGACGATGATTGGATGACTTATGTACGCGCTGCCCGAACTCGATGAACAAATCCTGCAGCCAGGTGTTAAAGGCCTGCCGATTGTGGAGCCGCTGCGCCAGCACATGATCGGCTCCCAGCATTGGAACATTCTGGCAGCCGACACCAGCTTGCCCGTGGCAGTGCTCAAGGCGTCGGCGCTGCAGCACAACCTGGCCTGGATGCGCGGCTTCTGCGAGCGTCACGGCGTGCTGCTGGCGCCGCACGGCAAGACCACCATGAGCCCGCAGCTGTTCGCGGCGCAGATCGAGAACGGGGCCTGGGGCATCACGCTGGCCACCATCCCGCAAGTGCAGGTTGCGGCACGCTTTGGCGTGCGGCGCGTAATCCTGGCGAATGAACTGGTGGCGCCAGCGGATATCCGTGCCGTGCTGCACCTGATGCAGGAAGATCACAGTTTCGAGTTCTTTGCCCTCGCCGATTCGCTGCAAGGCGTCGAGCGCCTGTCGCGCGCAGTGCAGGACTTCGGCTTGGTGCGGCCCTTGCCGCTGCTGGTGGAGCTGGGCATGAAGGGCAAGCGTGCCGGCTGCCGCGATCCGGAAGAAGTGATGGCCGTGGCGCGCGCCATCGCCGCCGCACCGGGCCTGCAATTGGCTGGCATTGAAGGCTACGAAGGCCTGGTGGTCACCGATAACCGCGCGGCGGATGTGGAGGTGGTCAACGGCTTCCTGCAGCGCATGGCGGAAATGCTGAAGGCCGCTGCAGCGGAAGGCTTGTTCGGTGGCGAACAGGTGATCATTTCCGCCGGCGGCTCGGCCTATTTCGACCGCGTGGCGCGCGAATTTGCCGGACTGGCGGTGCAGGGCAAGAAAGTGCTACCTATCCTGCGCAGCGGGTGCTACCTGACCAATGACCATGGCTACTACGGCGGCTTGACCAGCGAGCTGGCCAGCCGCGAGGGCAAGGCGGCAGGAGAGGGCTTGCGTCCGGCGCTGGAAGTCTGGACCACCGTGTTGTCGCTGCCCGAACCCAACCTGGCCATCCTGTCCATGGGCAAGCGCGATGCATCGCACGACCTTGGCCTGCCGCGCCCGATCGCCGCGCACAGGCCGGGCGGGGACGCACTGGCACTGCCGGAGGGTGCCGTGATCGACAAGATGAACGACCAGCACGCCTACCTGCGCTGGCCGGAGGGCGTCCAGGCCGGCCTGCAAGTGGGCGACCTGGTGGGCTGCGGCATCTCCCACCCCTGCACCACCTTCGACAAGTGGCCCATGATGCTGGTTGTGGATGACACGTACAACGTCCTGCAGGCCATCAATACCTTCTTCTGAGCGGTTACAATCTTGGCTTCACGCACAGAGGATATCCATGCCCGACGCCTTGCCACACCTGTTCCCGCCGATCCAGCCCCGCAATAGCGGCATGCTGGCAGTCGATGACATCCATACAATTTATTGGGAAGAGGTAGGCAACCCGGACGGCATCCCGGTCGTCTTCTTCCACGGCGGCCCGGGCGCTGGCATGTCGCCGCAGCACCGCCGTTTCTTTAATCCGGAACACTACCGGGTCATCCTGTTCGACCAGCGCGGCGCCGGCAAATCGACCCCGCTGGGCGAGGTGCAGAACAACACCACCCAGCTCCTGATCCAGGACATCGAGCGCCTGCGCACGCTGTTCGGCATCGAAAAATGGCTGGTATTCGGCGGTTCCTGGGGCTCCACGCTGGCGCTGGCATACGGCCAGGCCCACCCGGAGCGCTGCCTGGGCTTCGTCCTGCGCGGCATCTTCCTCTGCACCCAGAAGGAAATCGACTGGTTCCTGCAAGGCTCCGAATGGTTCCACCCCGAGGTGTACGATGAATTCGTCGCCCCCATCCCGGCCGGGGAACGCGGCAACCTGCTGCAAGCCTACGTCAAGCGCATCATGGACCCGAACCCGGACGTGCACTGGCCCGCCGTGCGCGCCTGGAGCAAATTCGAAGGCCGCCGCGTCTTCCTGCTGCCGCAGCCGGATGAACCGCCGTCGGACACCCTGGACCTGGGCGTCGGCCGCATGGAATCGCACTATATGGCCAACCTTGGCTTCTTCACCGACGGTCAGCTGCTGTCCAACGTCTCGCGCATCGCCCACCTGCCGGCCGTGATCGTGCAGGGCCGCTATGACGTGATCTGCCCGCCGGTATCGGCCTGGCGCCTGCAGCAGGCCTGGGGCGCCAATGCGGTGATGAAAATGATCCCGGACGCCGGCCACGGCGCCATGGAACAGGGCATCAGCCGCGCCCTGGTCAACGCTACCGAACAATTCCGTCAGCAAGGACGCTTCGCATAATGAACCTGCAGCTCGGCGACATCGCCCACATCATCCAGCTGGCAATTGCCCCGGTTTTCATGCTGTCCACGGTTTGTACCAACCTGCTGGTGCTATTGAACCGCCTGGCCCGCATCATCGACCGCTCGCGCGTGCTGGAAGAACGCCTGGACGTGGCCTATAACGACACCTACATCAACGAGCTGGACATCCTGTACCGCCGCTCTCACCTGATCAACGTTGCCATCGCGCTGTGCACGGCCTGCGGCCTGTTCGTCTGCCTGGTGGTGGCCCTGCTGTTCGTTGGTGACGCCACCAACGTCGCGCTGGACAAATACATCGCCGGCCTGTTCATCGCTGCGATGATCTGCCTGATCGGCAACTTCGGCTACCTGCTGCGCGAGATCTTCATTGCCTCGACATTCATGCGTGCCCACCGCCACGTGCGGCACATCGAAAGAAATCCAAACTAAGAATCATCATGCACGATTACAAACGCCCACCTACGCTGCACCGCTACGGCCCGCGCAGCGAACTCGAACAAGCCCTGAAAGACGGCCAGTTCGTGCTGCGCCCTGTGGGCAGCTTCCTGACCCTGAGCTTCTCGCAAGCCTGGAACCGCGACCTGTTCGACCACTTTGGCGCTGACAGCTGCCTGGTGATCCACAACACCGAGGAATTCGGTGAGCGCATCCATCGTGCAGTGCAGCGTACCTTGCCGAATTGGGCCGGCATCGATGGCGCCATCGAATACGGTGGCCGCGCCGCCCTGGGCGCTGCCTTTAGCAAGACGCGTGAAGATGCGATGGAGAAAGAATGGCAATTCGCCTGGCGCTCCATGCAGACCGCATCCACCATGAACCCGGTGGTGATTCGCATCGGCAGCCTTGAGAATTTTGCGGAAGTACGCGACCGCGATCACTACACGGCTTAAGCCGCAGCTTAAGGAACGCTGGGCACTCCGCCCAGGCCGCGCGCCAGCTCCGACTGTTTCGGCAGCGCCGGCTGGCGCTCCAGGTGGGCCAGCACCGCATTCATCATGCGCTCGATATCGCCGCGGATGATGTTGGTACCCAGCAGGCCCGGCACATAGAAGTTCGGCATCAGGCGTCCCGTGTAGACCACGCGGGTGCCGCCGGTTTCCGGAATGGGAATCAATTCCCAGCGTGCCTCGTAATGTTTCATGTCGCCCGAGACCAGGGCGATGTCGATCGACGACATCGGCTGCTCCGTTGCACGCACGACAAGATGGATGGAACGCGACATGAACAGGAAGCGCGCCGTGCCAAATTGCTCAATGATGACTTCGTTACCATTGCGGGAAAGCACCCGGCACGACGCCATGTCGGGCACGAATTCTTCCATGCGGTCGTAGGTGGTGAGGGTGCGCCAGACCGTTGGCAGGGATGCATGAACGGTGCCGCTGGCGTTTACTTCATAGAGCTGTTGCGCGTCTGCCTTCACCCGGTTGACGGACACTTCCAGCTTGGGAACTTCCAACCGGGCCGCCTGGCCCGCGCCAAAGGCAGGCGCGGTAAAACCGAGGAACAGTACTAATAACAGTCGCTTCATGCTACCAGCGTAAGGGAACTGGTGGCAGAATACAAGCGCCGCGCGCTTCCATCGTTAGACAGCGCACTGAACTCCCGCCTTCCCGCTATGACCACGAATTTCCCGCATCTCCTTTCGCCCCTCGACCTGGGTTTTACCACCTTGCGCAACCGCGTCATCATGGGTTCCATGCACACGGGGCTGGAGGACCGCTTCTTCAATTATGACAAGCTGGCCGCCTTCTACCGCGAGCGCGCCAGGGGCGGCGTGGGCATGATCGTCACCGGCGGCATCTCGCCGAACCGCCAGGGCTGGCTGCTGCCCTTCGGCGGCACCATGAACTTTATTGGCGACGTTTTCAACCACCGCAAGCTGACCAGCGCCGTGCACGAGGAGGGCGGCAAGATCCTGATGCAGATCCTGCATGCAGGGCGCTACGGCTACCAGCCGTTCGCCGTGTCGGCCTCCGACAAGAAATCGCCGATCTCGCCCTTCAAGCCGAAGGCGCTGACAGAGAGCGGCATCGAGTCGACCATCAAGGCCTACGTGCGCGCTGCGAAGCTGGCGCAGAAGGCCGGCTACGACGGCGTCGAGGTGATGGGCAGCGAAGGCTACCTGCTGAACCAGTTCCTGTGCGCCCGCACCAACCTGCGCACCGATCGCTGGGGCGGCAGCATCGAAAACCGCATGCGCCTGCCGGTGGAGATCGTGCGCCGCATGCGCGATGCAGTCGGCCGCGACTTCATCATCATGTACCGGCACTCCCTGCTGGACCTGGTGGACGGCGGAAATACCTGGGAAGAGGTGGTGACGGTTGCCAAGGCCCTGCAGCATGCCGGCGCCACCATCCTGAATACGGGCATCGGCTGGCACGAAGCCCGCGTACCGACCATCGTTACCTCGGTGCCGCGCGCCGCCTTTGCCGAAGTGGCGGGCCGCCTGCGCAAGGAAGTCACCATTCCGGTGGTGGCCTCGAACCGTATCAATATGCCGGCGGAGGCGGAAGACATCATCCTGCGCGGCGATGCCGACATGGTATCGATGGCGCGTCCATTCCTGGCCGACGCCGAGTTCGTCAACAAGGCGGCTGCCGGGCGCGCCGACGAAATCAATACTTGCATTGGATGCAACCAGGCCTGCCTGGATCACACTTTCCAGAACAAGCGCGCCAGCTGCCTGGTGAACCCGCGTGCCTGCCATGAGACGGAACTGGTGTACAAGCCCGCTGCGGCACGCCGCAAGGTCGCGGTGGTCGGTGCCGGCCCAGCCGGCCTGTCGGCAGCGACGGTGGCGGCTGAATGCGGCCACGATGTCACCTTGTTCGACTCCGGCGACCGCATTGGCGGCCAGTTCAATATTGCCAAGCAGATCCCGGGCAAGGAAGAATTCAACGAAACCCTGCGCTACTTTGGCCGCAAGATCGAGCTGACCGGCGTCAAGCTGCAGCTCAATCACCGCGTCACGCGCGAAGAACTGCTGGCGGGCGGCTATGACGACGTGATCGTCGCCACCGGCATCCGCGTGCGCAAGCCGAAGATCGACGGCATCGACCATCCGAAAGTGCTGTCCTACCTCGACGTGCTGCGCGACAAGAAGCCGGTCGGCAAGCGCGTCGCCATTATCGGCGCGGGCGGCATCGGCTTCGACGTCGGCGAATACCTGTTGCACAACCCCGAGCATTCGCTGCCGCTGGCGAAAGAGCACTGGACGGCCGAATGGGGCGTCGACCTGCACGCCAAGACGGGCGGCGGCCTGGTGCCGGCCAAGGCTGCGGAGCCGGTGCGCCAGCTCTACCTGCTGCAGCGCAAAACCAGCAAGCTGGGCGCCGGCCTTGGCAAGACTTCGGGCTGGGTGCACCGTGCCGTGCTGGCGCGCAATGGCGTAGTGATGATTCCCGGCGTGCAGTACAAGCGGATCGATGACCATGGCCTGCACATTCAGGTTGGCGAAGAGGAACGCCTGCTGGCGGTGGATAACGTGGTGATCTGCGCCGGCCAGGAAAGCCTGACCGAACTGATGCCGCCGGAAGGCGAGGCCGCGGCAGCGGGCACTCCGCGTTTCCACAAGATCGGCGGTGCCGCCCTGGCAGCCGAACTGGATGCCAAGCGCGCCATCAAGGAAGGCGCGGAGCTGGCGGCGCGCCTGTAAGCACGCTAGGCGTGCGTCTTGCCGATTTCGCCGGCGACGTGCGCCGCCATCGATTTGGCCAGCTCCTGCTCGCCGATGAAGATGGCGCCGGCACGCTCGCTGCGCAATAGTGCCGCTTCTTCCTCGCTGTGCGTGCGCACAGCGATCCTGATATCCGGATTCAGCGCGCGCGCCGTTTCGATCATGGCGCGCACGTGGAAGGTGTCCGGAGTTGCCACCACCAGCATGCGCGCCTTGTGGATATGGGCCTGGATCAGCACCGCCGGTTCGCCGGCATTGCCCGCCACGGCGGCGATGCCTTGCTGGCGCAACTGGTCGACCAGCTCGCGATTCTGCTCCGCCACCACGTAGTGGATGCCCTGGGCCGCCAGCGATTCAGCGATATTCCGCCCCACGCGGCCATAGCCTACCAGCACCACCTGTCCCTCCAGCTTGGAATGCGCGGTCGTCATCGGCAATTCCGCCAGCGGGTCGGCAGTGCGCGCATACTGCGCGGCCAGCACCTTGTTCTTGCCCAGCATCCGCTCCAGTGGGCCTGCCAGCAGGAACATCAGCGGATTCAGGGCGATCGACAGGATAGCGCCGGCCAGGATCAGGCTCTGGCCTTCATGCGGCAGCAACCCAAGCGAGATGCCAAGCGCCGCCAGGATGAAGGAGAACTCGCCGATCTGCGCCAGGCTGGCCGACACCATCAGCGCCGTGCTGGCTGGATAGCGCAGCAGCACCACCAGCGCGAAGGCTGCAATCGATTTGCCGAACAGGATGATGGCCACTACGGCCAACACGCGGAGCGGCTGTTCAACCAGGATCATCGGCTCGAACAGCATGCCGACCGAAACGAAGAACAGCACCGCGAACGCGTCGCGCAAGGGCAGGGATTCATGCGCGGCACGATGGCTCAACTCGGATTCGCGCAGCACCATGCCAGCGAAGAATGCACCCAGCGCGAAGGAGATGCCGAACAGCACAGTTGCCGCATATGCGATGCCTACAGCTGCCGCGATCACGCACAGCGTAAACAGCTCGCGCGAATTGGTGCGAGCCACCTGCCACAGGATCCACGGGAACAGCTTGCGGCCAACCAGCAGCATGAAGCCGACGAACAGCGCCACCTGGCCCAGCGTGACTGCCAGCGCCTTGAGGACGCCACCCTCGGCCGCGCCGTGGCCATGCGCCGCATCGCCCGCATTGCCGCCCAGCGCGCCTGCCAGCGCAGGCAGCAGGACCAGTACGAGGACCGTCACCAGGTCCTCAACCACCAGCCAGCCGACGGCAATGCGGCCATTGAACGAATCCAGCGTGCCGCGTTCCTCCAGCGCCCGCAGCAGCACCACGGTGCTGGCCACCGACAGCGCCAGGCCGAATACCAGGCCGCCGCCCAGGCTCCAGCCCCAGAAATGCGCCAGCGCCATGCCCATGGCAGTCGCTGCAGCGATCTGCAGGATGGCGCCGGGCAAGGCCACCTTACGTACCTCCCACAAATCATCGAGGGAAAAATGCAGGCCGACGCCGAACATCATCAGCATCACGCCGATTTCAGCCAGCTGGCCAGCGAGCGCGCTGTCAGCGACAAAGCCAGGGGTAGCGGGACCAATCAGGATGCCGGCTGCGAGATAGCCGACCAGGGCGGGAAGTTTGAGGCGGGTGGCGATAAAGCCGAACACGAGGCCGAAGCCTAGGGCTGCGGCGATGGTGGTAATCAGGCTGACGTCATGGGGCATGCGGGACTCCTTTCGCAAGGAGTATAACCGCATGCCCGCTGCGATTTATGCCTTGCGGACGACGACGGAGCCGATGGAGTAGCCGGCGCCGAAGCTGCAGATCACGCCGTAGGCGCCGGACGGCAGGTCGTCCTGGTGCTTGTGGAAGGCGATGATGGAGCCGGCCGACGAGGTGTTGGCGTAGGTGTCCAGGATCACCGGCGCTTCCATCGGCTCGGCGTCGCGGCCGAGGATGGTGCGGGAGATCAGCTGGTTCATGCTCAGGTTGGCCTGGTGCAGCCAGAAGCGGCTCATCTGCTCAACCTTCAGGCCGGCGCGGTCGATCGAATCCTTGATCATTTGCGCTGCCATCGGGCACACGTCCTTGAAGACCTTGCGGCCCTGCTGCTTGAACAGCTTGTCCGGCGCGCCAATGCCGCTTTCGTCGAAGCGGTTCATGAAGCCGAAGTTGTTGCGGATGTTGTTGGAGAAGCTGGTCTTCAGCTTGGTGTCCAGGATGTCCCACTGGTGCTTCGATACGGCGCCTTCCTTGCCTTCCACGATGATCGCGGTGCAGGCGTCGCCGAAGATGAAGTGGCTGTCGCGGTCGCGGTAGTCGAGGTGGCCGGAGGTGATTTCCGGATTCAGGATCAGCACGGCGCGTGCCTGGCCGCTCTGCACCGCGCCCACGGCGGTCTGGATGCCGAAGGTGGCCGAGGAGCAGGCGACGTTCATGTCGAAGCCGAAGCCGTCGATGCCCAGCGCCTGCTGCACTTCCACTGCCATCGCCGGGTAGGCGCGCTGCATGTTGGAGCAAGCCACCAGCACCATGTCGATGTCGGCCGGGGTGCGGCCGGCGCGGTCCAGGGCCTGGCGGGCGGCGGCTACGCAGATCTCGGCCTGCAGCGACAGTTCTTCGTTGCTGCGCTCAGGGATGCGCGGGGTCATGCGTTTCGGGTCCAGGATGCCGGTCTTTTCCATCACGTAGCGCGATTTGATGCCGGATGCCTTTTCGATGAAGGCGGCACTGGATGGCTCCAGGGCGGTCACGGTGCCGGCCGCGATGGCGGCGGCGTTCTCCGCGTTGAACAGTTCGACGTAGGCGTTGAAGGCGGTGACCAGTTCTTCATTACTGATCGAGTTCGCTGGGGTAAAGAGGCCGGTTCCGCTGATGACGGCTTGTTTCATGATCAATATTTCTTTCTTAGAATGGGTCAGGCGACCGGTAAGATGGCCGATTTTACCGCATCTGCAACGAAAAACGGCGTCCCTGGGGACGCCGCCTTGATCTTGGCCAGCTTTATTTCTTGGGTGGCGGGTCCAGCTTGACCAGCTTGGAATCGGCCTTGGCCAGCTGCACTGGAACGCCTTGCAGGTGGTTGAGCGCCTGCTTGAGCTGGAAATCGTCGCCGCTGCCGTATTCCAGCGGCTTGCGCTTTTTCTCGGCCGCCAGGATGCGCATCTGCTCTTCAAGCTCGTCGCGCGGGGCCTTGCCGGCTTCCTGATCGCGGTCGTTGCTCAGGTGCTTGGCCAGGTCGGCTTCGCGCATGCGCAGGCTGTTCAGGCCGTCGCCGTCCTCGTTCTCGTCCACCGCCAGGTCAGGCGAGATGCCCTTGGCCTGGATCGAGCGGCCGTGCGGCGTGTAGTAGCGCGCGGTGGTCAGCTTGACGGCGGTATCGGCGGTCAGCTGGCGAATGGTCTGCACCGAGCCTTTGCCGAAGGTTTGCGAGCCGATGATGGTGGCGCGCTTGTAATCCTGCAGCGCGCCGGCCACGATTTCGGAGGCGGAGGCGGAGCCGGTATTCACCAGCACGGCCATCGGGATGTGCTTGACCGCTTCCGGCAGCTTGGCCAGCGGATCGCCGTCGCCGCGCAGCGAGTAGTATTCGGCGCGGCCGTAGAAAATCTGTTTGGAATCGGGGAGCTGGCCGTTGGTCGAGACGATCGGGGTGTCCTTCGGCAGGAAGGCTGCCGCCACGCCGATTGCGCCTTGCAGTACGCCGCCCGGGTCGTTGCGCAGGTCCAGCACCAGGCCTTTCAGGTGCGGGTCCTGGCGATACAGCTCGGTAATCTTGGCGGCCAGGTCGTCCACCGTCGGTTCCTGGAATTGCGAGATGCGCACCCAGGCATAGCCCGGCGAGACCATCTTGGCCTTCACGCTCTTCTGGTGGATTTCTTCGCGGTTGAGGGTGAATTCCAGCGGTTGCGGCTCATCCTTGCGCATGATGGTCAGCATCACCTTGGTGCCCGGTTCGCCGCGCATTTTTTTGACCGACTCGTCCAGGCTCAGGCCTTTCAGCGAAGTCGTATCGAGGCGGGTAATCATGTCGCCCGGCTTGATGCCGGCGCGGTAGGCTGGCGAATCCTCGATCGGCGCCACGATCTTGATATAGCCTTCGTCGCTCTGGGCGATTTCGATGCCGAGGCCAACGAATTTGCCCTGCGAGCCTTCACGCAGCTCGGCATAGGCTTTCTTGTCCAGGTAGGCGGAATGGGGGTCGAGCGAGGCGACCATGCCGGAGATGGCTTCCGTCAGCAGCTTCTTGTCTTCCACTGCTTCCACATAATCGGACTTGATCAGGCCGTACACATCGGCGAGCTGCTTGAGCTCTTCCAGCGGCAAGCCCGGGTCGGCCTGCTTTTGTGCCATCGCGGAAAACTGCAGGGATACCGCTACCCCCGCGACTACGCCAAGGCCGATCAGGCCAGCGTTCTTGAGTTTCTTGCCCATGTGTCACCTGTTCCAAATACAGCGGTTAACTCGTCCGCCATTGGAATTCAGTATAAACCTGATTCTCAGCAATCGTAGCTGCCAGCATGGAATAAAACCGATTAAAAGCCACGATAAATTCATAACTTTGTAGGTGTTTGCCAATGTGTTTACCGGAGTAAGTATTTGTAAGAAAGGCAGATCGGCTGGCGTCCGGGGCCTACACTGGGTTCGCTATTTCTCTCTACCCGAAGTGGTTTCGGCCCGCGGCACTCCCGCGGGCATCTTTTTTTCCGGAGCAATCATATGAAACTGATACGCACTGCCCGTGCAGCCTGGCTGGTATTGGCCATGGCCGTCGCCCCGGCCTTTGCCGTGCCGGTCATGGACATGCGCGCCGAAGACCTGGTGCCCATGGCCTCCGAATTCCGCAAATCGCTCAACCTGAATGCCAACCAGCAAACCCTGTGGGCCAAGGTCGAGAGCCAGAGCAAGGCATTGCTGCGTGAGCGCAAGGCGCGCCGTGAGCGCCTGCAGGAAGCGACCCGCCAGGGCTTGCAGGCCCAGAATGTCGAACTGCGCGACCTGCAAGCCGGGCTGGAAGCGGAGCAAGCCGCCACGGCAGCGGAAGACCGCCAGTTGCGTGAATGGTGGCTGGGCATCAACGATGCACTGGACGATGGCCAGCGCCAGGCAGCGGCAAAGTTTCTCGTTGACCAACTTATCCGCATGGAAGATGGCCCCGGCGGTGGGCGCGGCGAGCGGCCAGCGGGCGAGGAGGGCGGCCATCGGGGCGGGCATGGTGGACGCGGCGGGCCGGGCGGCCCAGGCGGTGGAGGCGTCAGCATCGGCGGCGGTTCCGGCCGCGGCATGTAGCAAGTATCGTAAAGTAACAATGGCGGGGGCCCTGTGCCAGCCGCCGGGGTGGGGATTACAATGCCTGCGCGGCGCCAACCGGCCTGCCGCGCGCAACATTGTCCATTCATGAAGAAGTTGATCCCTTTCGCCCTGGTCACCCTGGGAGCGGCCACCGGTGCCGCAGCCCAGCAGGAAACCGTCAAGCCCGCCGATAAAGTCATCCCCCAGGTGACCATCAGCGGCGGCCGCCAGGACGATATGACGGAACGCCGTAATTCCACGGCAGGCAAGCAGGTCTTCGGCCGCGAAGAACTGGACCGCAACGGCGACAGCAATATCGGCGACGTGTTGAAGCGCCTGCCGGGCATCACCCTCGGCGGGCGCGCCGGCCGCGGCGGCGAAGTGCGCATGCGGGGCCTGGGCAGTGGCTACACCCAAGTGCTGGTGAATGGCGAACGGCCGCCGGCCGGCTTTTCGATGGAATCGCTGTCGCCTGACCAGGTCGAACGCATTGAAGTCATGCGCGGCCCGGTGGCGGAACACAGCACCCGCGCCATCGCCGGCACCATCAATATCGTGCTGCGCGACGGCTACCAGATGCGCGACATCCAGGTAAAGGCCAGCGACCGCATTGAGCAGGGCCGCCATTCGCCTGAACTGTCAGTGACTGCTCCTGGCAAATCGGGCGCCTTGAATTACACCTTGTCGGCTTCGGTTAATGTCAACCGCCAGCACGACAGCAGCAGCACCCACAACACGGAAGTTGACGCGGACGGCGAGCTGGCCAAGGAACAATTCCTGCAAAGCGAAAGCGCCGGCAGCAACAAGGGCCTGCACCTGACGCCGCGCTTCTCCTACAAGTTCGAGAATGGCGACACGCTGAATTTCCAGACCTTCCTGATGCACCAGAAGTCGCGCAGCGCCGCGCAGACCAACCTGTCGCAACCGGTTGGCAGCCAGCCGCCGGAGTACAACCTGGCGCAGCAAACCAGCGATGGCGACGTCACCTTCCTGCGCGGCTTCGGCAACTGGGTGCACCGCCTGCAGGGCGCCAGCAAGCTCGATGTGAAGTTCGGCTTCGGCCTTGGCAAGCGTGACAGCGATTCGCTGCGCTACCAGTACGACACGCAAGGCACGCTGCTGGACCGCTTCACCGACACCGATAACACGAAGGACAAGAGCCTGAACACCGGCGGCAAGTACACCGCCCCGATCAGCGCCGGCCATCTGCTGGCCGCCGGATGGGACCTGGAAGCCGGCCACCGCGAGCAGGTGCGGGTCTCACTGGACAAGAACGGCAACGCGCAATTCGCCGACTCCGGCGACAACCTGACCGCCGATACCCGCCGCGCCGCCTTGTTCGCGCAGGACGAATGGGACATCACGCCGCAATGGTCGGCCTACGTCGGCGCGCGCTGGGAAGGCATCCGTACTACCTCGGACCGCAGCAGCGGCACCATCAGCAATACCAGCAAGGTCTTCAGCCCGCTGCTGCACGCGGTGTGGAAAATTCCCGGCTACGAAAAAGACCAGGTGCGCGCCAGCCTGACCAAGAGCTACAAGTCGCCCAATGTGCAGGACCTGATCGCCGCACCGTTCCTGTCGCGCCTGAACAGTGCCACCAGCCCTGACCGCACCGGCAACCCGAACCTGAAGCCGGAACTGGCCACCGGCCTCGATCTCGCGTATGAGCACTACCTTGGCCGCAGCGGCATCGTCAGCGTCAGTGGTTTCGTGCGCAATATCGACAACCTGATTCGCCGCGAGCTCACGCTGCAGCAAACCGAGCTTGGCCCGCGCTGGGTTTCTTCGCCGGCGAATATCGGCAATGCCCGCACCAGCGGCATCGAACTGGAAGCCAAGTTCGCGCTGTCCGAGCTGATGGAAAACGCACCGCAGATTGATTTCCGCAGCAATTACAGCCACTTCTGGTCGAAGGTCGACGGTATCCCGGGACCGGACAACCGCCTTGACCAGCAGGCGAAGCAGACAGCCAACCTGGGCATGGACTACCGACTGAAAGACATTCCGCTCACGCTTGGCACGAGCTACAACTGGACGCCGGCCATCCGCACCCGGACCAGCGACAAGCAAGTAGTGGAAACCAGCCGCAAACGCGTGCTGGACGTGTATGCGTTGTGGCGTTTCGACGGCCGCACGCAAATCCGAATCAGCGCCAACAACCTCTTGGCGGATGATGCAACCGGGTACAACCTGGTCAACGCAAATGGGCTCGCCGTACAAGGAGCCACGCTGAACCCCACTTACACCCAGTGGAGCGTTCGACTTGAAACCAAATTCTAAAGGGACAAAGAGAGTGAAACGACATATCCTGAGCACCATCACCCTGAGCCTGATGGCGGCATTCGCCCACGCAGGCGGTCACGAAGGCCACGAGCATACTTCGGCACCGACTTCCGGCATCGACACGCAGTACATCGACAAGAACGTGCGTGCCCAGGACGACTTCTTCGAGCACCTGAACGGCGGCTGGCTGAAGGCCACTGAGATCCCGGCCGACAAGTCGAGCTGGGGCTCCTTCGCCAAGCTGCGCGACGACACCCTGTTCCAACTGCGCGACCTGATCCAGGGCCTGCAGGGCCAGAAAGGCCTGAAAGGCGACGACGCCAAGATCGCCGCGCTGTACGCTTCCTACATGGACGAAGCCAAGCTGGAAAAGCTGGGCGCCAAGCCGCTGGCCGGCGAGCTGTCCAAGATCCGCGGCCTGAAAGACAAGAAGGGCATCCCTGCGCTGATCGCCCACTTCAACAAATCCGGCGTGCCGGCACCATACGGCGTGTTCGTCAGCCAGGACGCGCGCAACTCGACCCAGTACGCCGCCCACATGGGCCAGTCCGGCCTGGGCTTGCCTGACCGCGAGTACTACCTGAAGAAAGACGACGCCAAGATGGCGGATGCGCTGGCCAAGTACGAGCTGCACGTAGCCAAGATCCTTGGTCTGGCCGGCAACAAGGATGGCGCTGAAAAAGCCAAGGCCATCGTGGCGTTGGAAACCGAACTGGCGAAAGCGCAATGGTCGCGCGTCGACAACCGCGATCCGGTCAAGCGCTACAACAAGATGGAAATCAGCAAGCTGGCCGAAATCGCACCAGGCTACGACTGGAAGGCATCCCTGGGTGCTACCGGCATCGCCGCCAAGACCGACAGCGTGATCGTGGCACAGCCAAGCTACATGACCGAATTCGCCAAGCTGGTTGAGAGCACCCCGCTGGAAACCTGGAAGGCCTACTTCGAATGGCACCTGCTGCGCGACGCTTCGCCATACCTGTCGAAGGACTTCGACCAGGCTAACTTCGCCTTCTACGGCACCGTGCTGACCGGCGTGACCGAGCAGCAGCCACGCTGGAAGCGCGGCGTCGGCGTGGTGGAAGCTTCGATCGGCGAAGGCATGGGCAAGCTGTACGTGGCCAAGTACTTCCCTGCCGAACGCAAGGCGCGCATGGAAGAACTGGTGAAGAACCTGCTGGTGGCTTACAAGCAGAGCATCGACAGCATCGACTGGATGGGCCCTGAGACCAAGAAGCAGGCGCAGGACAAGCTGGCCAAGTTCACGCCGAAAATCGGCTATCCGAACAAATGGCGCGATTACAGCAAGCTGCAGTTCAAGCAAGGAGACCTGGTCGGCAACCTGGGCCGAGCAGCCGAATTCGCCTACAACCGCAACCTGGAAAAGCTGGGCAAGCCGATCGACAAGGAAGAATGGGGCATGACGCCGCAGGCGATCAATGCCTACTATCGCGCGACTGCCAATGAGATCGTGTTCCCGGCCGCTATCCTGCAGCCGCCGTTCTTCGACATGAAGGCCGACGACGCAGTCAATTACGGCGCCATCGGCGCCGTGATCGGCCACGAAATCTCGCACGGCTTCGACGACTCGGGCTCGCAGTACGACGGCGACGGCAACCTGCGCGACTGGTGGACTGCCGACGACCGCGCTGCCTTCAAGGTCAAGGCCGATGCCATGGTCAAGCAGTACAGCTCCTACGAGCCGGTGCCTGGCTATAACATCAACGGCAAGCTGACCCTGGGCGAGAACATCGCCGACAACTCGGGCCTGGCGATTGCCTACAAGGCGTACAAGATCTCCCTGGGCGGCAAGCCTTCGCCGGTGATTGACGGCCTGAGCGGCGAACAGCGCGTGTTCATGGGCTTCGGCCAGGTATGGCGCACCAAGATGCGCGAGCAGCAGGCGATCGTGCAGATCAAGACTGACCCGCACTCCGCCGGCCGCTTCCGCGCCAACGGCACCGTGGTCAACCAGCCAGCCTTTTACGAAGCCTTCGGCGTGAAGGAAGGCGACAAGATGTACGTCAAGCCGGAAGACCGCATCATCATCTGGTAATCATTGTTTTGCTAAAAAGCCACGCAGCCGCGTGGCTTTTCTTTCAACGTTTCACCCCGGCGTGCTAGAGTCGCGCGATACCGTCATATCTACCTAGGAGGGTAACCTTGAAACGCAAGATCCTGAGCGCCGTCATCATCGGCCTCTTCGCTGCAAACGCCGCTATCGCGGCCGGCAAGCCTGCACAGAAATCCGGCATCGAAGCCGCCAACATGGACAAAGCCGTCCGTGCCCAGGACGACTTCTACCAGCACCAGAACGGCACCTGGCTGAAGAACACCGAAATCCCGGCCGAGCGCTCCACCTGGGGCACCTTCGTCCAGCTGTCCGATACGGTCCAGGCGCAACTGCGCACCCTGATCGAAGAAGCCGCAGCCAAAGGCGGCAATGCCGACGCCAAGCGCGTAGGCGACATGTACGCCGCCATGATGGACGAAGCCCGCGCCGAGCAACTGGGCCTGACCCCGCTGGCCGGCGAACGCGCCCGCATCGCAGCCCTGAACGACAAGAAACAACTGGCCGCCCAGTTCGCGCACTTCTCGCGCATGGGCGTGAGCAGCCCGTTCGACGTCGGCATCCACCAGGACAACAAGGATTCGACCCGCTACGTGGCCGACCTGTCCCAGTCCGGCCTGTCGATGCCTGACCGCGACTACTACCTGAAAAAAGACGACGCCAAGCTGGCCGACACCCTGGCCAAATTCGAAACCCACGTTGCCAGGATGATGGCGCTGGCCGGCGACAAGAACGCCGCCGCCACCGCAAAAGCCGTGGTCGACGTCGAAACCCGCATCGCGCAGATCCAGTGGACCAAGGTCGAGCTGCGCGACCCGGTCAAGGCTTACAACAAATACGAAATCGCCAAGCTGAAAGAACTGATGCCTGGCTTCGACTTCGACACCTGGTTCGAAGGCGTGCATATCAACGGCAAGGTGAAAGACGTCATCGTCAGCCAGCCGACTTACCTGCAGGCACTGGACAAAGTGATCGCCGAAGTGCCGATGGAAGACTGGAAGGCCTATATGGACTACCGCTTGCTGGCAACCTTCTCGCCGGAGCTGTCCAAGGCCTTCGTTGACGAAAACTTCTCGTTCTACGGCACCACGCTGAGCGGCGCCACCGAACTGCGTCCACGCTGGAAGCGCGCCGTGTCCCTGACCGAAGGCTCGATGGGTGAAGCGGTAGGCAAGCTGTACGTCGCCAAGCACTTCCCGCCGGAAGCCAAGGCCCGCATGGAACAGCTGGTGAAGAACCTGCTGCTGGCCTTCAAGCAAAGCATCGACACCCTGGAATGGATGGGCCCTGCAACCCGCAAGGAAGCCCACGCCAAGCTGGCCAAGTTCACCACCAAGATCGGCTACCCGAACAAGTGGCGCGATTACAGCGCGCTGGAAATCAAGCGCGACGACCTGGTGGGCAACGTGATCCGCTCCAGCCAGTTTGAACACGAACGCAATGTGAACAAGCTGGGCAAGCCGATCGACCGCGACGAATGGCTGATGCCACCGCAGCAGATCAACGCCTACTACAACCCGGAGATGAACGAGATCGTGTTCCCGGCCGCCATCCTGCAGCCGCCGTTCTTCGACATGAAGGCTGACGACGCGGTCAACTACGGCGGCATCGGCGCCGTGATCGGCCACGAAATCTCGCACGGCTTCGACGACCAGGGCTCGCAGTTCGACGGCGACGGCAACCTGCGCAACTGGTGGACCGAAGAAGACGGCAAGCGCTTCAAGGAACGCACCGGCATCCTGGTCAAGCAGTACGGCGAATTCGAAGCGCTGCCAGGCTACAAGGTCAATGGCGAGCTGACGCTGGGCGAAAACATCGGCGACAACTCCGGCCTGGCCGTGGCCTACAAGGCCTACAAGCTGTCGCTGAAGGGCAAGAAAGCGCCTGTGATCGACGGCTTCAGCGGCGACCAGCGCTTCTACATGGGCTGGGCGCAGGTATGGCGCACCAAGTACCGCGATGCTGCGCTGATTTCGCGTATCAAAGCCGACCCACACTCGCCAGGCCCATTCCGCACCAACGGCACCCTGCGTAACCAGCCGGGCTTCTACGAAGCCTTCGGCCTGAAGGACGGCGACAAGCTGTACCTGGCGCCGAAAGACCGCGCGATCATCTGGTAAAACCGGTACTGCAGTGTCTGACCCGCAGGGTCAGGCACTGGCCCCGCGACTGCCGCGTTTCGGGTGTCAGACCCAGCGGGTCTGACACCGGTTTACCGGTTCAAATGGACCCCAAAATGAAAAAACACCTTCTCGCCGCCGCCGCTGCAGCGCTGTTGGCAACAATGGCCAGCGCCTCCGACAAATCCGGCATCGAACTCCAATACGTCGACCCCGCCATCCGCGCCCAGGACGACTTTTTCAAGCACCTCAACGGCAAATGGCTGGCCACCGCCGAAATCCCCGCCGAAATGTCCAGCTGGGGCGTATTCGAAAAACTGTTCGAAGACATCCAGCCGCAACTGCGCAAGATCATTGAAGACAGCGCCCAAAGCGCCGACACCGCCGACAAGAAACGCATCGGCGACTTCTACGCCGCCTTCATGGACGAAGCGCGCCTCGAGCAACTGGGCGTCACGCCAATCCAGCCCGAACTGGCCCGCATCGCCGCCCTGACCGACAAGAAGCAACTGCCAGCCCTGTTCGCGTACCACAACCGCCACAACTTCGCGGCGCCGATGGACATGGGCATCCACCAGGACAACAAGGACTCCACCAAATACGTGGTGGACTTCGTGCAGTCCGGCCTCGGCATGCCAGACCGTGACTACTACCTGAAAAAAGACGACGCCAAGATGGCCGAGACGCTGGCCAAATACCAGGCCACCGTTGAAAAAATGCTGGCACTGGCCGGCGACAAGAACGCTGCCACCAACGCAAAAGCCATCGTCTCCTTCGAAACCAGGATCGCACAACTGCACTGGACCAAGGTCGAGCTGCGCGACCCGGTCAAGGCCTATAACAAGGTACCGGTCGCCAAGCTGGGCCAACTGATGCCGGGCTATGACTGGAACGCCTACCTGACCGCCCTGGGCATCGCCGGCAAGGTCGACTACGTGATCGTCAGCCAGCCAAGCTACCTGAAAGCGCTGGACAAGCTGCTGGCCGAAACCCCGCTCGACACCCTCAAGCCATACTTCGCCTGGAACGTCATCCGCGCCAACGCACCGTTCCTTTCCAAGGACTTCGTTGAAACCAACTTCGAGTTCTACGGTAAGCAACTGGGCGGCGCCACTGAAATGCGTCCACGCTGGAAGCGCGGCGTCAGCGCGACCGAAGAGGCGCTGGGCGAGAGCATCGGCAAAGTCTACGTGGAGCAGCACTTCCCCGCCGCGAACAAAGCGCGCATGGAAGAACTGGTGAAGAACCTGCTGGTGGCTTACAGGGACAGCATCGACAAGCTGCCCTGGATGAGCGCCAAGACCAAGAAGGAGGCGCAAACCAAGCTGGCCAAGTTCACGCCAAAGATCGGCTATCCGAACAAATGGCGCGACTACAGCGCGCTGACCATCGACCGCAACGACCTGGTAGGCAACGTCACCCGCGCCACCGAGTTCGCGGTACAGAAGGAACTGGACAAGCTGGGCAAGCCGATCGACCGTGACGAATGGGGCATGACGCCGCAAACCGTCAACGCCTACTACAACCCCGAGCTGAACGAGATCGTATTCCCGGCCGCCATCCTGCAGCCGCCTTTCTTCGACGCCAGCGCAGACGACGCGGTCAACTACGGCGCCATCGGCGCAGTGATCGGCCACGAGATTTCGCACGGCTTCGACGACCAGGGCGCGCAATACGACGGCGACGGCAACCTGCGCGACTGGTGGACCAAGCGCGATCACGCCAACTTCAAGGCCAAGACCCAGATGCTGGTCAAGCAGTACGGCGCCTTCAGCCCGGTTAAAGGCTACAAGGTCAATGGCGAGTTGACGCTGGGCGAGAACATCGCCGACAACTCGGGCCTGGCGATCGCATACAAGGCCTACAAGCTGTCGCTGGGCGGCAAGCCCGCGCCGGTGATCGATGGCTTTACCGGCGAGCAGCGCTTCTACCAGGGCTGGGCGCAAGCATGGCGCGCCAAGTCGCGTGAGGCGGCGCTGATCCGCCAGGTCACCACCGACCCGCATTCGCCAGAGGAGTTCCGCGCCAACGGCACCCTGCGCAACCAGCCAGGGTTCTACGACGCGTTCGGAGTGAAGAAAGGCGACAAGATGTACCTCGCGCCGAAAGAGCGTGTGATCATCTGGTAAACCGGTAAGTCGGGGTCCGACCCAACGGTCAGACCCGCAACGGTCTCAAAGCCGCAGCCGGGCCCGGATGGTGTCTGACCCTGCGGGTCAGACACCGGTTTACCGGTTGAAAAAGGCAAAAAAAAACCGCTCCAATCGAGCGGTTTTTTTATACGGGGGAAAGAGCTCAGCCCTTGCCAGGCTCAGCAGCCGGCGCCTCAGCAGCCGGAGCAGCCTGCTTAACCTCAGGCTCCTTGAACTTGCCACCGGACTTGTTCGCCATGAACACCACAGCGCGCGCCACTTCCACATCATCCAGGTCAGGATTGCCGCCCTTGGCAGGCATTGCACGCAGGCCTTCGATAGCATGCTTCACAACAGTGTCATAACCCTGGGCAATACGAGCACCCCAGGCGCCGTTATCGCCAACCTTAGGAGCACCAGCAGCGCCGGAACCATGGCAAGCCGCACAGGTCGCGGTGTAAACCGCTTCACCGGTTTGCAGCACCTTAGGAGCATTGACGTCCTTCAGGGTAAAGCCGTTGTCCGCAACAGGCTTCAGACGAGCAGCAACAGCTTCCGCGCTTTGGCTTTCCGAACCCGCACCAGTCAGTTTTTCCTGGGTCACAAACTGCACCAGCAAAACGATGCCAATGATGGTAACAGCGAAGAAACCTACAACGGCAGCGACCAGCTGCTTAGGCGTTCTGATAGCGGATTCGTGGCTCATGATTTCCTTAGGACAGTTTTTCGAAAGCTGCTGGAGGGTTATCTTTTTGGCATTTTTGATGCCGGGCCCTCGTCAAACCTGCGATTATAGACGGAAACCCCTAGCTATGGAATGGATTTCCGGCTATCCTTCGTGTCTCTTCAGCATCAGCAAAGCGGCTGTAGCTCAGTGGATAGAGTATCGGCCTCCGAAGCCGAGGGTCGTGGGTTCGATCCCCGCCAGCCGCGCCACCCCTCCCATCTTCCGTAGCCTTAACTGTCTCAACTAGAGACTTAAAAGTTACCGCGCACGATTGAACGTTGCGCATCTGCACAACAATAGTCCATTTATAATCTATTGCTATTTTTGTATGTCTGCCCGGCGCCGCTAGCGCAGGCAAACCGCAAGGATCATGCATCATGAAAATGAATGGCTTGTCTGAATCGCTGGCTGGATTGCTGCCGCTCGGAAGCCTGGCGGGCGCCAACCGCCCGATCCGCCTGCGCCTGTCCGACGCGCAGGATGACCTCCTGCTGGTCAAGCACGTCAGCGGAACGGAAACGATCTGCGGCGGTATTGAGTACAGGCTGCTGTGCGTGTCGAAGACGGCCGGCCTGCCGACCAAGCAATTCATCGCCGTGCCGGCCGAAGTGCAGATTGTGACCGATACCGGAGACCTGCGCTCCGTATGCGGCATCGTCGCCGAAGCCATGGAAGGACAAAGCGACGGCGGCCTGGCGACCTACCAGCTGGTCATCCGCGACGCCCTGGCGATTATGGAACTGCGCACCAATACCCGCGTCTTCCGCAACGCCAGCGAGATCGACATCACCCAAACCATCTTGAGCGAATGGTGCCAGCGCACGCCGATGATGGCGCGCGCTTTTGAGTTCGACCTTGGCCAGTTGCGCAGCTATCCTGCACGTGAATTCACGATGCAGTACAACGAATCCGATGCCCAGTTCCTGCGCCGCATATGGAAACGGCGCGGCATCGCATGGTTCATCCGGCCGGGAAAATCCAGCGAAAACAACGGCGACAGTATCCCAGTGCATACGCTGGTGCTGTTCGACGACGTAGCGGCGTTGCAGCAGAACGCTGCCGGCACCGTCCGATACCACCGCGACGACGGCACGGAAACGCGCGACAGCATCACGGCCTGGCACGCCGTGCGCACGCTTAGCGCAGGCAAGACCAGCCGCCAGAGCTGGGACTATGCCAATGCCCAGATGTCGGCCAGCGACGAAACCGGCCGCATCAACCAGGGCGAATGGGGTAACCAACTTGCGGCAAGCCTGGAGGACTATCTGGTTGATGTGCCGCATGCGGGAGACAGCAGTACGGATTACCGCAACCTCGGCACGCTGCGAATGCTGCGCCATGAGTATGAGTCGAAGTGCTACCGCGGCGAAAGCGGTGTGCGTGACCTTTGCATTGGCCAGTGGATCGCCGTGACCGGGCATGCCGCCATCGATTCCCACCCGCAGGAAGAACGCGAGTTCGTCATCACCGAACTGCATGTCGATGCCGAGAACAACCTGCCCAAGGCCTTGAACGACAAGGCACGCCGCCTGTTTTCGATGAACCGGTGGCACGGTGGCGGCCTGTCGTCCGCATTGGAGCAGGCCAGCGAAGAACGCGGCGTGCGCTACACCAACCATTTCAGTTGCGTGCGACGCGGCATCGCCATTGTTCCCGCCTACGATCCACGCGTCGACTTGCCGCGCACGGAGGCACAAAGCGTGATCGTGGTCGGGCCGCCTGGAGAAGAAGTCCATTGCGATGACCTCGGGCGGGTAAAAATTCGCTTCCCTGCCTGCCGGCCGGAGGACCATTCCAATGGTGCGGGCGCCTCCGGCAGCGATCGCGACTCGGCCTGGGTACGCATTGCCGGCACTTGGGCCAGCCGCCAATGGGGCGCGATCTCGCTGCCGCGTGCCGGCGACGAATGCATCGTCACCTTCCTCGGCGGCGACCCGGACAAGCCAATCATTACGGGCCGCGTGCATGGCGGCACCACGCCGCCGCCAACCTTCAGCCACGCCGGCGGCCTGCCCGGCAACCGCTACCTCTCGGGCATCAAGAGCAAGGAAGTCCAGGGGCAACGCTACAACCAGTTGCGCGTGGACGATACGCCCGGCGAAATCAGCGCCCAACTGGCAAGCGAACATGGCCACAGCGAGCTCAATCTTGGCTACCTGACCGATCCGCGCTTCGACGGCAAAGGCAGCCCGCGCGGCGAAGGCGCAGAGCTGCGCAGTGACCATGCCGTGGCAATCAAGGGCGCGCAGGGCGTCTACATCAGCGCCGATGCGCAACTGCGTGCGGCCGGCCGCCAGCTGGAACGCGATGGACTCACAGGCCTGGCCGATGCGTTGCAAAGCATCCAGCAGCAACTGGCGGAACTCGCCGGCACCCACCATGCGGAAGATGGCGACGGCAAGCCGCTGTCGCAATTGATCGGCCATCTGAAGCAATGGGAAAAAGGCAGTAATACCGATGGCGGCAAGGGCAACCCGGCGGGTGGCCAACCGATTGTCGCCGTGAATGCGCCGGCCGGCGCGATCCTGGGCAGCTCAGACAATGTCGCCATTGGCGCGCAAACCCATGTTGACGTGGTCAGCGTCGGCAATACGCAGGTGTCGGCTGGGCGCAGCTTGCTGATGCGGGCTGCGCAAAGCGTCAGCCTGTTTGCGCATAAGCTGGGCATGAAACTCGTTGCCGCCGAAGGCAAGATCGACATGCAGACGCACCAGGACGATATCGAGCTGACTTCGGCGAAGCGCATCGTATTGTCCGCCGCGGACGAAATCGTCATCCAGGCGCCGAAGGTTCGCATCGTGAGCCAGGGCGCACAGTCGAACTATGGCGGTGGGGCGATCACGCACCAGCTTAGCGGCGCTTACACCGTCAAGTCGGCGACGTTCGCGCATAGCGGCGCCGGCGACGCCAGCCCGCAGGCCTTGGAACTGCCAAAGAGCAAAGTCCAGTCGGACGAGAAATTCATTGTGCGCTATATCGGCAGCAACGCCCCGGTGAAAGGCGCGTCGTACATTATCAAGCTGAACAACGGTAAAGTCATCAGTGGAAAGACCAATGCCAAAGGCGAGACCGAGCTCAGTAAAGAGCAGGAAATGCTCATCGCCGACATTGAAATCCGCGACGACGCCTGACGAGAAGATCGAGCAATGACAGACAACACACCAACCCGCGAAGTCCCGGGCCAATACGACGGCGCCGTCGTGCGCGCCAAATCCGTGCTGTCGCCGGAAGGCTTCCCTGTACGCGCATTGGTCAAACTGTACCCAAAGCAGATTATCCCGATCATTTTCATTCCAGGGATTATGGGGACGAACCTGCGCGTAAAAGATGGCAAGGGCTATGCTTGGCGTCCGCCTAACGGGAAGGTGGCGGGCTTGATCCAGGTGATTCAATATTTGGGTAAAGACGCCGCGGCACGGAAGAAAGTGCTGCACCCTGATCGTGTCGAAGTTGACGGCGAGGGCTCCGTCAGCTTGACGCGCAAGGTCGAAAAACAATTGAAAGGCGCGCCAGACCTTGACCCCGAAAAGCTCGCCAGGCTATATGGATGGGGAGAACTCCATCGCGACAGCTATGGGCGAATCCTGAATACCTTGCAGGAACGCCTGCATGACATCTTGAAGACTGACGGCACGCCCGACGAGGCCTGGGTGCAGTTGGTGCTGGAACAGCAAAAGCTTCATCAGTTTGGCGCTGAAAAGCCATTCGAAGAACTCACGTCCGACGACCTGAAGCGATTTGCCAACGCAGCGTACCCGGTACACGCTGTTGGCTATAACTGGCTACAGTCGAACAATGTCTCGGTCCAGCGCCTGGTGGACAAGATCGACGCCATCACTGATTTCTACAAGAACACCCTGGACAAAGACTGCGAGAAAGTCATTCTTGTTACTCACTCGATGGGGGGCTTAGTGGCACGCGCATGCACCCAGCTGCAAGGCAAGAGCGACAAGGTTTTGGGTGTCGTGCATGGCGTCATGCCTGCCATTGGTGCACCGGCGACCTATAAGCGAATGCGGGCAGGATTTGAAGGCGTCGAACAGGTTCTGCTTGGGCGAAACGCGGCAGAAGCTACGGCAGTACTAACGCAAGCGCCGGGTCCAATGGAATTGCTGCCTACCTCTGAATACCAGGCGAAGCTCCCAAGTGGCACACAACATTGGTTGCGGGCGCATTATGGCAAAGAAAAATCGGCAGAACAGCAAGCCTCGTCCTTGCTAGGCGAGGGGAACCCGTACGACACCATATATCGGGACCAGACGCATTGGTGGCGGTTGGTTAAAACAGAGCTGATAAATCCCGCCCGCAAGAAAAAAACGGGGAGTGAAACGACGCGAAGTGACAAAGAAGACGATTTTCATGCAGATCCGGATTTCGCCGCGTACCTGGATGTCTTGCAAATTGCCAAGGAGTTTCATGAGAGCATAAAAGACCAATATCACGGCAATTGCCATGCGTATTATGCTGCAGACCACGCGCAGCCGGCATGGGGGGAGGTCAAATGGGCGGCAAACGTCCCGATGGCTGATTTCTCACAAGGCGACATTGTTGAGGATGACCTTAATGGAACGGTCAAGGTGAGAATGGGCGAAACATTTTGCAAGTTAGAGATTGCCGGTCAAGACTTGCCTGGAGACGGAACTGTTCCAGAACTCTCCGGACAAGCACCGAAAGCGCATGTGAAACAGATATTTCGGCATGAAGGGAAACGTAAAGGCCATATAAGCTATGACCATCAGGGGAGCTACTCGAATGACTTCACAGCTGGCCTGACACTCTACTCCATCGTTAAATTGACGCTTGAATCCGGAATTTTGTGAGAGCACAACCATGCCTGAATTGACGCGACGCTATGCCTATCGGCTCCTCGTTATATCGCTGATGGTCTCATCCATTTCGCTTGCAAGTGCAGGAAGTATTAGAACCAAGAAGGATCAATCCATGAATGTGATTGCGACGACCCAACTATCCACGCATTGCCTGGGGCGCTTTGTCCTTGACCTACCTAGTGACGCTGAGTATGTCGGTGGAAGTTATGAGTATGGATTCTCGACAGTTGAGATGCAGCATATGAGTTACGAAGAATTTATCAAAGATGTGGACGCCTTCGAAACCAAGCTGCGGAGCACCAAGCATAAATCTGGCTCTGCGCTGCTATTGAAAACCAGTTCGCCTGATGCCAGGAATCGTGTATTGAGTTACTGGGAGCGATATGGTGCAGATGTATTGGTCAGGACGTCTGGGTATCGCTGGATAGACGGGATGCGTTATCTGCTCAAGATGACTTCGGACCCCGACAAGATGGAGCGAGCAAACGCCCATGCAAGCAATATCCTCGCCCACCTGAACTCTCGGTCCAACGACATACCAACGTCCCCTGGCTTTTGTATTGCGCACGGAATCATCACCGACGAAGGTAGCAGCAAGAACGAAAGTCTCAATGCGCGCTTTCGGTTGAAAAATCGACCTGATATCGTCATCGATATCGCCACTACACGAAACACTGACGAGCCACCCGAATCCCTCCTGTCGCGTAAGCCCGGCGTATTAAGTGCATTAGGAATTCTTGGCGCAACTCTTGGCGGCGTACACAATATTAGGGACGGCGACCGCGTCGTCAATGGAATGCCGGGACAGGAATGGTTGTTGAAGGCCCCTAACGATCAAGGGCATCAAGCGCATTTGTTCACCTGGGAAGCTCCAGGTCTGGAGCGCGATGCTTTGCGTCCACAGGTCCGTATCGACCTTCAATCGGCCAATAACGATGGTGGGCTTGATCCGACACCAGCCAGCCTTACGGATACCCAGATGCTTGAATTATGGGAGCGCATCCTTCCAACACTCCGCCTGCGTCCAACTGACGGTAGTAAAGGGGGCCCCGACATGAAGCCAGCGCCGCAAACGAACAATGGAGATGCACTTCCATTGGGCGAACTGGTACGTACCGGCGCAAGCTGTCCTCAGACTGGCTATTGGCAATGTCCCGAGAATGATGTGCATGGCAGTACCCGGCTGTTCCACGCTGGCGACTCCATGCCGCCGGCCATCGTCAAGCGCGACTTGTCATTTGTGGAGCGCCTTAGAGGCAGCAGCGATCAGCACAGCACCAGTACCGTCTGGCGCCTTGTGCGATATGACAATCCGGGTCCTGTTAATACGCCAACGCCGGTAGCAGGTGAGGACACCGTCCAACCGTCAAGCGACGCGTAAGCATGCCGAACGTCATCCGCCTCAATGACCCCACCTCGCATGGCGGAAAAGTCGTCAGCGTAAGTGCGACATGGTTCACGGTCGACGGCATCGCGGTCGCCCGCGTCGGCGACCAATGCATCTGCCCTATGCCGGGCCATAGCGTCTGCGTAATCATCGAAGGAAATTCCGATCATGTCATTGACGGGATTCCTGTTGCTTACGACGGCCACAAGACAAGCTGCGGCGCCACTCTGCAATCCACGCTGACAACTTTCAGCACCAAGTGAAATCGCCTTGGGGTGGCAGTTCGATCGAAACTGAACAATGAACAAATACAGAAGCCATTTGTCGCGGGCATTAGGACTGGGTGCAGCATTGCTTGGCGCCGCTGACGTATGCGCAGGCGAGAAAACGATGAACGAGACCGGCTTTGAAAGAACAGTCACGTATTGCTTTGGTCGTTTCCTGATTGACCTGCCGGCGGAAGCGGAGTTTGTGGGAGGCTATTACGAATACGACTTCGCGAAGATCGAGCGGGAGCCGATGGAACACAGGATGTTCCAACAGGAGGTTGATGATTTCGAAAAGCGGTTGCTGGCAAAAAAGCACAAGTCCGGTACTTCACTGCTTCTGAAAAAAGCGACATCGGAGGAAAATACTCGGGTTTATGCCTACTGGTATGGCCCCAACTTTGACTATTCTGTCGACCTTTCAGGATATCGGTGGCTCAATGGGCAACGTTATCTGGCAAAAAGCATGGCGGACCCCGACAAAGTCGAACTGGGTGCGAAGGAGGTGGGCACGATTATGGATAACCTTCGCCCAATGCAGGCCAACATCCCGACAATAAAGGGATTTTGCATGGACCAAGCGTTGATAGCAGATGAAGGGGCGAGCAAAGACGAGAGCCTCAACATGCGCTTTCGCCTGAAAGAACATCCGGACATTGTGCTCGATATTGCGACCAATCGAAACAAAGGTATGCCGCCTGACTCGTTATTGTCGCGAAAGCCAAGCCTGTTCAGCGGTCTCGGTCTTCTTGGTGCGGCGCTAGGCGGCTTAAGGAATATCAGGGATGGCGACCGTAAGATCGGGGATCATCCTGGCCAGGAGTGGTTAATGAAAGCGCCGAATGACCACGGTCAAAAGGCGCATCTCTTCACATGGGAAGCGCCGGGCCTGTATCGCGACGCGCTGCATCCGCAAATCCGTTTTGACCTCCAGTCCGGCAACTTCGATGGTGGCCTCGACCCCGGACCGATCAGCATGACCGATAAGCAAATGCTTGAGTTGTGGGACAGGATTCTGAATTCCTTGCGGCTGCGGCCAACCGAAGCTGGCCCTGGCATGGCAAAACAGTCGCTGGAATAGGGCGGTTCAGCAAATTTTGCCCCGGATAGCAAACGCCTGGGTTGCGCAGCCAGTAGTCACTCGTTAATATTATGTAAATTTTGTTAATTCGAAGCTGGCGCGCGCATGCTGGATGTCTTGATTACTGTCGATGTGGAGATCTGGTGCGGTGGCTGGCAAGACATCGATGCCCGCTTTCCGGATGCCTTCCGGCGCTACATCCAGGGCCCTACGGCAGGCGGCGACTATGGCCTGCCTTACCAGCTGAAGATGCTGTCCGACCACGGCCTGAAAGGAGTGTTCTTTGTCGAACCCCTGTTCGCCGCGCGTTTCGGCCGCCAGCCTTTGGCGGAAATCGTCGGCATGATCGAGGCTGCCGGACATGAGGTGCAATTGCACCTGCATACCGAGTGGGTGGACGAGGCGCGCGAGCCGCTGCTGCCGCCAGCGGCAGGCAAACGCCAGCACCTGCGCTACTTCTCGCTGGACGAGCAGACGATCCTGATCCGCAAGGGCAAAGCCATGCTGGAACAGGCTGGCGCCACGCACGTCAATGCCTTCCGCGCCGGCAGTTTCGGCTTCAACCGCGACAGCCTGCATGCGCTGGCGGCCAATGGCCTGCCGTTTGACAGCAGTTATAACGCGACCTTGATGGGGCCGGACAGCGGAGTGATGCCGGGTACCCTGATGACCGATCCGGCCAGCTGCGACGGCGTGACCGAATATCCGATGACGGTTTATCGCGATGGCCGCGGCCTGCGCCACGCCCAGCTGACATCCTGCTCGTCGGCCGAACTGGAAGGTTTGCTGTGGCAGGCGCTCGAGCAAGGCAGGCAGGCATTCGTCCTGTTGTCGCATGGCTTCGAATTGCTGAACACGGCCAAGACCCGCAGCGACCCGGTGGTGGTGAAACGCTTCCGCCGCCTGTGCCAGTTCCTGGAACAGCAGTGCGACAGTTTCCGCACGGGCGGCTTCACCGGACGTCAACAAGCCGTGGCTGGCATCCAGCATGGCCCGCTGACCTCGCCATTGCACCGGACCGGCATGCGTATGCTGGAACAGGCTTACCGACGGAGGTACGGTTGAACCAATGGGAACTGCGCCAGGTGCCATTCCGCTTCCAGCTCAGCGACCTGACCCTGGCCAGCCGCATGCTGACGCTGCAGGTGCGCCCGGAAAGATTGGGCGCCGCGGTGCGCCAGGCGCAAGCGCTACAGGCGCCGGTGCAAGAGTTACTGCCCGGCAGCCACGGCTTCCTCGAGCGCGGCGTTCCGCTCGCTGAACGAGCAAAGCCATTCCGCATCGTCGGCGACTACCTGTGCTACGTGCCGCAGCATTACCAGCACTGCTTTATCGACCTTGGCATGGGCTTCGCTGCCTACCAGGGCAAGTTTTCGTCCAAGACCCGCGCCACCATCGTGCGCAAGGTGCGCAAGTTCGCCGAGCAGACGGGCGGCGAGCTGCGCTGGAAAAGCTACCGCACGCCGGACGAGATCGATGCTTTCCTGGCGCTGGCCTTGCCGCTCTCGCGCCGCACCTACCAGGACCGCTTGCTTGACGCCGGCCTGCCGGCCAGCGGGTCGTTCCGCCAGCAGGCGCGCGGCTGGGCGGCCAAGGACCTGGCGCGCGCCTACCTGCTGTTTGACGGTGAGCGTCCCGTGTCCTACCTGTTTTGCCCGGCCAGCGATGGCGTGCTGAGCTACTCCTACCAGGGCTATGACCCGGAGTACATGAAGCTGTCGGTCGGCACCGTGCTGCAATGGCTGGCGCTGGAAGACCTGTTCAACGAAGGCAAGTTCCGCTATTTCGATTTCACCGAGGGCGAAACCGAGCACAAGCGCCTGTTCGCTACCGAGCAGCGCCTGTGCGCCAATGTCTACCTGGTGCGCCGCAGCCTGTCCAACAGCCTGCTGCTGCGTGCGCACTTCGCCATGAACCTGCTGTCGGGATGGCTGGGACGCATGGTCCAGCGCTTTGGCCTGAAAGCGCGCCTGAAGCGCATATTGCGCTTCGGCCGGGTCGCTGCCACATGAAGGCGCTGCTCAAACGCCTGGCGCGCGCCCTGCTCGGCGAGTATGCGATCTACCGCGTGCTGCGCCGTAGCGCCGCTGCCGGGCCGGCGCCGCTGCCGGCGCAAGCTGCAGCGTTTGCGATCGGCCCGGTGCAGCGCGCGGAGATCGAGGCTTGCCCCGACCCGGTCATGCGCGAACAGGCTTTTTACGCAGGGGAGGGCGCTTGCGCTTATGCGTGCCGTGACGCGGGCCGGATCGTTGGCCTGTGCTTCTACTGGTACGGCGAGCGCTACCGTCCACGCGGCTTCTGGCCCCTGCAGGAGGGGCAGGCCAAGCTGGTGCAGATCATCACCTCGCCAGCCATGCGCGGGCGCAAGGTGGCGCCGTCCTTGATTGCCGCGTCCGGCGCCGACATGACGGCCCAGGGTTTCGATTGCCTGTTTGCGCGCGTGTGGCATAACAACCACCCATCCCTGCGCGCGTTTGCCGCCGCTGGCTGGTCGCGCTGCGCCCTGGTGGTGGAGCTGAATCCCCTGCGCCGCGCCCGGCCGTGGCGCCTCAAGTTGCAATTAGCCGTCAAATAGCTTGTCCAGAATTGTTCAACATGCAATTTTCATGCAAAATATGTACTCAACTTTGCGGGTGCAGGAAATGACTTACAAACCGAACCTTGATCTGCTGCGGGCGGTGGCTGTATTGCTGGTCCTGGTTTCCCACCTGATCACCGTCGTCAATCACCATTCCTCGGATAACCTGCATCGCTTCGGTCAGTTGGGCGTCGTGCTGTTCTTCGTGCATACCAGCCTGGTGCTGATGCAGTCGCTCGATCGCCAGCACCTGCAGGGCAGCGCACTGTTCAAGCGCTTCTACGTGCAGCGCCTGTTCCGGATTTATCCGTTGAGCATTGTTTTCGTGCTGCTGATCTATGTGCTGAGCGAGAAGCAGTTCACCCTGTATGAGCTGTTCACCAACCTCACCCTGACCCAGAACCTGACCTATACCCGCGTGATGAACGGCGTCCTGTGGTCGTTGCCGCTGGAAGTGCAGATGTATGTGGTGCTGCCGATCCTGTATGTCGTCTTCAGGCATCGCGCGGTGGGGTGGCTGCTGGCCTTGTGGGCGCTCACCATCCCGCTCGGCATGTTGCCGCCGCTGACCTCGATGCGCCTGAACGTGCTCCAGTTCGTGCCCTGCTTCATGGGCGGCGTCGTGGCCTGGCGCCTGCAGGGGCGCGAGCGCCTGCCGGCCTGGTCCTGGCCCGTGCTGCTGGCCCTGTATTGTGCCGGTTTCGTGCTGCTGGCCAACCCGCGCACCGACAACTACGGGCGCTGGGTCGTATGCATCTTCCTCGGCCTGACCATTCCCTTCATCCGCCAGCTCGAAACGCCGCTGCTGAACCAGTTGAGCAAGACGATTGCCAAGTACAGCTACGGCATTTACCTGTTCCATTTCCCGCTGCTTGAGTTTGCCTTCGATACCAATGGCCACCTGCCGTTTGCCGTGCAGTGGCTGATCTTTGGCAGCACCATGTGCGCCGTGGCGTATGCCGGCTATCACCTGATCGAGCACCCGATGATCAGGCTGGGCGCGGCGTGGAGCGAAGGCCGCAGCGTCGGCAAGGCGGTGGCGCCGGCCAGTTGAACACGGCATGATCCGCCGCAAGGCCTGGGCCTGATTCGTCGTGCATCATGGCACGATGCTCAAGCCGAACCTCGACATCTTGCGGGCCGTGGCGGTGCTGCTGGTGCTGGCGGCCCATGCGGCCGGCTACACCATTCGCACCACGCCCGTTTCGTTTGCGCTCGGCCAACTGGGCGTCATGCTGTTCTTCGTGCATACCAGCCTGGTGCTGATGCAGTCGCTGGAGCGCCAGCAACTGGCCGGGCCGGCCCTGTTGCGCGCCTTCTACCTGCAGCGCGCCTGCCGCATCTACCCGCTGGCAGCCGTCATGCTGCTGGCGAGCTACCTGTTGATGGATGAGCAGTGGACGCCGTTTGAACTGCTGGCCAACCTGCTGCTGGTGCAGAACCTGGTGTACGCCCGCTATATGTCCTCGGTATTGTGGTCGCTGTGCCTGGAGGTGCAGATGTACCTGCTGCTGCCCTTGCTGTTCCTGCTGTTGCGCCAGCGGCCTGTGGGCTGGCTGCTGGCCCTGTGGGCCATCTCGATTCCGCTGGCCCTGCTGCAACCCCTGGTCAGCGCGCGCTTCAGCGTGTTCGAGTTTGCGCCCTGTTTCCTGGCCGGCGTGCTGGCCTGGCGCCTGGGCGACCGGGCGCGCCTGCCGGGCTGGCTGTGGCCGCCACTGCTGGCGCTGGCGTGCGTGCTTTTCGTCGCGTACGCCGAGCCTCGCGCCAACAACTATGGGCGCTGGCTGGTCTGCCTGGCCGTGGGGGCCACCATTCCCTGGCTGCGCGAGCTGACGCTGCCGCGCCTGAACCGGGCCAGCAAGCTGATCGCGAAGTACAGCTATGGCATCTACCTGTTCCATCCGCCGCTGATGCGGCTGGCGTTCCGCACGCTGGAGGGCCTGCCGCCGTTCTGGCAATGGAGCATCTTCCTGTCGCTGCTGGTCTTGCTGGCCGGCCTGGGCTACCACCTGGTCGAACAGCCCATGATCAGGCTGGGCGCGCGCTGGAGCGCGCGCCAGGCCCGTCCCGGCATGGCGGCGCCGGCGGCTTAAGGCAGCGGCCGCGCTGCCAGTTGTTCCGGCGTGGAGTAGATGGTCAGGTTTTCACCGGCCAGGCGCTGCAGGTGGTCGAAGAAGCCGCGCGCCGGAATCCACCAGGACGGCGCTTCGCCCACCTGGCCCGCGTGCAGCAGGCCGGCGCGCTGGAATTCCGCCATGAAATAGCTGCGCAAGTCTTCGCGCGAGCCGTGGTCGATGCGGCGCTGCGCCAGCACCGGGTCGAAGGGCCGCAGCGGCACTTCGCTGCGCTGGCCGGCCTGGTCGATGCAGGGCAGGCGGAAGGTTTCCTCACCCCACACCGGAACCGGGAAGGCATCGCCCATGGCGTCTTCCAGCACGTGGTAAAAGGTGACCGGGCCCATGGAAATGCCCAGGCCCAGCACCTTGGCATTTTCCAGGCCGACAAAGCGCTGCCATGGCGAGCCTTCGCCGAACACCGACGGCGCGCGGTGGTGGGCTTCGGTCAGGTAGGCCGCGTGGCGGCCCCAGGCGGACACCGAGTGCGTCGGGTGCACGCTGCGCGCGATGCCAGCGCTGGCCAGGAAGGCTTCCGGCAGGCGGCCCATATTGGTGCCGTGCTTGCGCACGTCGAACACATAGTCCTTCATCTCGCAGGTGCCGCGGATCGAGCCGCCCGGCATGTAGTAGGTCGGCAGGACCAGCGTGCCCTGCGGGCCGACGGCTTCCTGCAGCGCCTGCACCACGGTGGCGGCGCCGCCTTCCACATAGCCCAGGCTTTTCAGCGAGGAATGGATGAACACCGCATCGCCCTTGGCGATGCCCAGCCGGGCCAGCCCCGCCACCAGTTCGGCGCGGCTGACATGGCGTTGCGTCTGCTTGACTTCCCTGGCGCTGCTGCGCCGGCGCAGCCTTTCCAGCACGGCCTTGGCCAGGCGCTTGGCCTGCTTAAGCATGGCGTGCCTTCAGCAGCTCCTGTTCCAGCAGGTTGGCGTCGATGCAGAATTTGACGGCCCAGTTCAGGTATTCGTACTTGCCGTAGGCGCCGTCGACCGGGAAGGAGCCCTTGACGGCGCCCCGGGTTTCCTTCGGGCCGTCGACCTTGATGGTGCGCCGCACGTACTGGTTCAGGCGCTGGCCGGCATCGAAGTAGCGCTGCTGGCCGGTAAGCTGGAACAGCAGGAACAGGCAGTGCGCATTTTGCACCGAGCCGGTCAGGCAGGCGAAATCGACGGCGGGGCGCCACTGGCTGTCCATGCGGCCGGGCAGGAAGCCGTCCGCCCCGGTTGCTTCGGCCAGGGCGTCGCCGGTGCGCACGGCAGCGGCCAGCAGTTCCGGGCGCTGCGACAGCAGGTAGCCTTCCAGCACGCCGCGCAGCACGTAGCCGATGGTGTGGCTGAGCGGATGGACCGGATCGTTCAGGCAGTTCGACGCGAACCAGCCGTTGGGCTGCTGCTTGGTCAGCGCCCATGCCACCTGGCGCAGGCCGGCGTCGCCATAGCCGTGGCCCGGCGCCACGCGCTCGGCGGCGAACAAGCCCCAGGACACATGGGTTTCATAGGCTTTTTCACCGGGCTGGGCGAACGGGGTCGGGTGCTTGCGCCAGCAGCCGTCTGCGTCGAGCGAGTCGCGCAGCCAGGCGGCGGCGCGGTGCATCGCATCGATGTATTTCTGGTCGCCATATTCCTCGGCGCCGGCCGCCAGGCCGAGCAGGATCTGGCCGGTATTGAAGGTGACCGGCACGCGCGGCGTGGAATCGATGCGGCCGCCCTGGAAGCCGCCTTCGGCGAACTGGATGGCGACGAACCAGTCCAGCATGCGGCGCGCGCGCTGGTGCAGCCCTGCGCTCTGCTGGCGGCGCGCCAGCTCGATCATGGTCGGCACGATATAGCCGGTGGTTTCGGGATAGGAGGTGGCCCAGCCCTTGATCAGGCTGAAGTCGCGCGCCACGCCACCGTCGGCGGTGGCGGAATGGTCCTGGGCTGCGCACAGCCAGTCGGTGCAGGCGGCAAGCACGGCCTCAATGCCGGGGTCTTGCACCGGCAGGCCGCGCTGGTCGGCCTCGCGCTCGGACACGGCGCCCAGCGGCAGCGGCGCCTCGGGCGTGAATTTGTTCTTGATCGAGCGCAGAAGCTGGAGCATTGGGTTCCCGTTAAATGTTGTCAATTGACCATCAAGATGATGCCAGCCGGGCTGGCCGGTGTCAATTTCATGATTGCTGTAAGAATGACAATAAGATAAGATGCTGGACGATTTGATAATCCTGCAGCAGGGCGCTGGCGCTTGCGACTGCAAGCCAAGTCCCTTATCCTGATTGCAATCACTTTCCCTGGACCGTAAGTCATGACCACCTCGTCCCCGCAGCCGGCCACGCTGCATGGCGCCCAACTGGAACTGCTGTTCCCGTCGCCCGTCATGTATTTCGACTGGCCCGACAGCGAAGAGCTGAACCGGGACTTGCGCGCTGTGGTGCTGGCGCGACGCACTACCAGTTGTGGTACGGTCAAAACCAACCGCGGCGGCTGGCAGTCCGATGCCGACCTGCAGGATTGGCAGGAAGCGCCCGCGCGCCGCCTGCTGCAGCGCATGACGGGCCTGGCCGCCGAATACGTGGCGCGCCAGACCGGCCGCGATGCCGCGGAATTTGCCGGCGGCTGGAAGGTGCGGGCCTGGGCCAACGTCAACGAACAGGGCCACTACAACCGGCGCCATGACCACCTCGGCGTGCATTCCTTTTTCTCCGGCGTGTACTACGTCAACGTCGGCGATATTGAAGCCGGCCAGGCGGCCGGCGGCCGCACCCGTTTTGAAGACTGCAGTTTCGTGGCGATCGATATCGACCGCGATGCCGACCCGCTGCGGCGCGATTATTTCATGACGCCGCGCAATGGCCGCATGCTGCTGTTTCCCGCCAGCCTGATGCATTCGGTGGAAACCTATGGCGGCACCCAGCAGCGCATCACGATCGCCTTCAACCTGTACCACCCCAGCTTCACCGTGCCGCGCCTTGGCGAGCGCCTGCAGCAGGGCGACTGGTGGCTGACCAATTTCCGCGGCCTGGTGCTGCTCAAGCGCAAGATCCCGGAAAAGCTGTACGCCATGCGCCTGCTGCCGCGCCAGCTGGCGGCGCGCAAGGTCAGCAATCCCTTGTCGCTCAAGGCCTGGGGGCGCCATTTCGACGCCGCCATGCAGCATGCCACCGCCCTGGCCTCCGAACACTTCGAGGCCCGCCGCAATGGTTGAGCAAGCTGGCCGACCGCCCCGTTTCGAGAACACTGTCCATCCCTGAGCGCCATGTCTATTTTCGCCGGAATTGTTGCCCGCCGTCCCGGGTTGCCCCTGCCGCCCGCCATCGTTGACCAGTTGCGTACCCATGTGTCGCGCCACCCCGGCGACCAGGCCCGCTTGCGTGAAGTGCGGGCCGGTAGCTGCTATATCGCCAGCCTGGAACTGGGCGCGCTGGGCGGCAGTGGCGCATGCCATGCCGAGGGCATGCATGCTTTCGTAGCCGGCGCCCCCTTGCTGCAGCTGGACGGCGGCGCCGTGCTGCAGCGCGACGCCAGCCTGGAACGGCTGGCCCGGGAGCTGGCCGCCGGCAGCGACAGCGGCCTGCGCGCCAGCCGCGGCACTTTCTGCCTGGTGGTGGCGGATGCTGCCGGCCAGGTCCACCTGGCCACCGACAAATGCGGCGTGCGCCCGATCTATTGCTGGATCCAGCCTGACTTCGTGATCTTTGCCACCGCCCAGCGCATCCTGGAGGCGCTGCAGGGCATGCCGCGCGAGCTCGACTTGCAGGGCGTGGCCGAGGCGGCCTGTTTCGGTTTTCCGCTGGCCGACCGCACGCCCTACCGCGACATCGTTTGCCTGCACGCCGGCGAAGTGCTGAGCGTGGGCGGCGGCGAACTGCAGCGCAAGCGCTACTGGCGCTGGGATGAGGTGCAGCCCCATCCCGGCGGCAGCGACGGGGCGCCGCAGCGCCTGTACCGCGTGTTCCGCGAAGCCGTGCGCGCGCGCATGGCCGGCGACCATGCGGCCGCCGCCTTCCTCAGCGGCGGCCTGGATTCGCGCGCCATCGTGGCCGCCCTGCGCGATGAAGGGGTGGCGGTCGCCACCAGCAATTACGCGCCTGCCGACAGCCAGGACCAGGGCCTGGGCGCCATGGCCGCGGAGCGCCTGGGCACCAGCCACACGCGCCTGCAGATGCGTCCGTTCGCGGAAGGCGACCCGTACAGCAAGGCGTCCGTGCTGGAATGGCTGGCCAGCGCCACCACCGCAGCCGGCCCGCTGCCGCGCCCGCATGTGATCTGGTCCGGCGATGGCGGCAGCGTCGGCATGGGCCACGTCTACCTGACCGACGCCATGTATGCCGCCCTGCGCGCCGGCAATACCGAACAGGCCCTGAATATTTTCCGTGACGTCAACCGCTGCTACCTGTCGGTGCGCCTGATGAAGCCGGGACTGGGGCGCCGCCTGCAGCAGCTGGTGGAGCAGGGCATGCGCGCCGAGCTGGACGCGCTCACGCCGTACGACCCGGCGCGCAAGCTGTTCCTGTTCCTGCTGCTGAACGACCAGCGGCGCCACCTGTTCAACCATTTCGAAATGCTCGATACCACGCGCATCGAGTTCGAATTGCCGTTCTTTGACGCCGACTTGCTGGAAAACGTGCTGGCGCTGCCGGCCGACCCCTTGCTGCGCCATGTGTTCTATATGGACTGGCTGGCCTGCTTCGGCGGCGGGGTGCTGGAGGTGCCATGGCAAGCCTACCCGGGCCACGTGCCGTGCCCGCTGCCGGTGCCGCAAGGCATGAGCTACCAGTGGGACGGCGCCAGCGCCGAGCAGTTGCGCGCGCGCGCGCGGCGCGGCGTCGACAGCCTGCAAAAGCTGCTCAAGGCGCCGGGCTTTGCCGGCAGCTACCTCAGCCTGCTGGCCAGCTATGCCCTGCTGATGGCCATGCGCCTGGGCCGGGGCCGCCTGTCCTTCCACCTGCACCTGCCCAATATCCTGCACCGCTACTGGGCCCGCACGCAATGAACCTGCAGTCCGAAGTCGCGCGCGGCGTCAAATGGGTGGCCGGCGCCAAGCTTGGCAGCCAGCTGATCACCTGGGGCATCACGATCTTCGTCATGCGCCTGCTGGCGCCCACCGATTACGGCCTGCTGGCCATGGCGACGGTCCTGCTGGGCCTGCTGCTCATGTTTGCCGAAGTCGGCCTCGGCCCGGCGCTGGTGCAGCGCAAGGAAGTCAGCGAGCAGGATTTCCGCCAGGCGCTGGGCGTGATCTGGCTGGTCAACCTGCTCCTGTTCGCGCTGGCCAATGCCGCGGCGCCGGCCGTGGCGGCGTTTTACCGCGAGCCGCGCCTGCAGCCGCTGGTGCACGTGCTGTCGCTGCAATTCCTGCTGCTGCCGCTGCTGGTCTTGCCCGACGTGCTGCTGCAGCGGCGCCTGGCTTACCGCGAACGGTCCCTGGTCGAACTGGGCGGCGCGCTGTCGGCCAGCCTGGCCACGCTGCTGCTGGCGCTGTCCGGCGCCGGCGTGTGGGCGCTGGCGCTGGGCAACCTGGCCAGCCTGCTGGCGCGCGTGCTGGCGGTCAACTGCTACGCCCGCAGTTACTGGCGGCCGCGCTGGCCCGGGCAAGGCGTCGGCGCCCTGCTCGGTTATGGCGGCAGCGTGACGGCGGCCCGCCTGCTGTGGTACTGCCTGATGCAGGCCGACATCATGATTGTCGGGCGCGTGCTGGGCGACCAGATGCTGGGCCTGTATTCGGTGTCGCTGCACCTGGCCTCGCTGCCCATGCAGCGCATTACGGCCATCCTGAACCAGGCCCTGTTCCCGGTGCTGGCGCGAGCCCAGCATGACTTGCCGGCCATCCGCGCCGGCGTGCTGCAAGTGATGGGCTATGTCGGCATGCTCGCCTTCCCCATGCTGTGGGGCATGGCCAGCGTGGCGCCTGAACTGGTGCAGGTGGTGCTGGGCGCCGGCTGGAGCGGCGCCGTGCTGCCCTTGCAGGTGCTGTGCCTGGTCATGCCCTTCCGCTCCCTGGTGCAGCTGCTGCCGACCGTGACCGATGCGCTCGGCTATCCGGGCGTCGGCCTGCGCAACGTCATCCTGGGCTGCGCCGTGATGCCGCCCGCTTTCTATGTTGGCAGCCACTGGGGCATCGAAGGCATCGCCTACGCCTGGCTGCTGGGCTACCCGCTGGTGCTGCTGGCGAATATGCGGCGCATGCTGAAAGTGATCGGCCTGGAAGCGGCGCTGGTGGCGCGCCGCGCCGGCCCGGCCGTGCTGTGCGCCGCCCTGATGTTCGGCGCCGTGAGCCTGTTGCGCGCGCCGCTGGCCGGCTTGCCGCGCGCCTGGGCCCTGGTGGCGGAAGTGCTGGGCGGCATGCTGGCCTACGGCCTGGCCAGCCTGTTCCTCAACCGTGCGATGGTGGCGGAATTGCGCGGCATGCTCAGGCGCCGGGCAACGGCCTGATTCCTTTAAGTAGCAATATGCAAGTGTTGCGGAATAGCGATTAAATTTTTTTATTGCAACTTTTGGTGAGTTTCCATAACGCACCATCTTCCTATACTTGATCGCATGACATGGCATGGGACGCCCGCTTGCGTCCCTCCAGGCCATGCGGACCCCAGCTCCCGGTTCGTGCCCGCACTTTTCCCCTATCGCCGAATAAGGAGCGTCGCCATGCGCCTCAATACCCCTGTCACCAACCAGGAATTCATCCTGGATGACGGCAAGACCATCGTTTCCACCACGGACCTGAAGGGCAAGATCAGCTACGCCAATCCCTACTTCATCGAAGTGAGCGGCTTCACGGAAGACGAGCTGATCGGCGCGCCGCAGAATATCCTGCGCCACCCCGACATGCCGGTCGAGGCATTCGCCGACCTGTGGGCCACCATCAAGGCCGGCATGCCGTGGAGCGGCATGGTGAAGAACCGCTGCAAGAACGGCGACTTCTACTGGGTCTATGCCAACGTCACGCCGGTGATCGAAGCCGGGCGCCCGGTGGGCTATATGTCGGTGCGCAGCAAGCCCAGCCGCGAACAGGTGGCGCAGGCCGACAGGCTGTACCGCGAAATCCGCGAAGGCAATCCGCGCCGCCTGCGCCTGGAACGGGGCCGCCTGCGCCAGCGCGGCTGGCGCGGCTGGGCCGGCCGCCTGCGCGAGCTGTCGCTGGCCAGGCACATCGGCCTCGGCATGGGGGCGCTGAGCGGCTTGCTGGCCGTGCTCGCCATTGCGGGCGCGCTGCAGGGCGCACCGCTGTGGCAGACCCTGCTCGATGCCGGCTTCTGCGCCGGTGCGCTGTACTTCTGGTATTCGCTGCACCGCGCCATCGTGCAGCCGCTGCGCCAGGCGACCGGCTTCGCGCGCAAGATGGCGGGCGGCGACCTGACCGGCGCCATCGAGATCGGCGCCGATAATGAAATGGGCCAGTTGCTGGCGGCGCTGCGCCAGACCAATGTCAACCTGCACAGCATCATCGGCGACGTGCGCAGCAACTTCGATGAAATCCAGACTGCGACCAGCGAAATCGCCAGCGGCAACCTGGACCTCTCGGGCCGCACCGAGTCGCAGGCGTCCAGCCTGCAGCAGACCGCCGCCAGCATGGAGCAGCTGACCAGCAACGTGCAGCAGAGCGCGGCCAGCGTGCACAGCGCCAATGAACTGGCTGGCCAGGCTTCCAGCGTGGCGGCAGCCGGCGGTTCCATCGTCTCGCAAGTGGTGCAGACGATGGACGACATCAGCCAATCCTCGCGCAAGATCCTCGACATTATCGGCATGATTGACGGCATCGCCTTCCAGACCAATATCCTGGCGCTCAACGCAGCGGTGGAAGCGGCGCGCGCCGGCGAACACGGCAAGGGCTTTGCCGTGGTGGCAACCGAGGTGCGCAGCCTGGCCCAGCGTTCGGCCACCGCCGCCAAGGAAGTCAAGCAACTGATCGACAGCTCGATCGCCAAAGTCGATGCCGGGGCCCGCCTGACCAGCAACGCCGGCGCCACCATGAGCGAGGTGATCGAATCGGTTGGCCGCGTGACCCGCGTCATGGATGAAATCCACCACGCCACCCAGGAACAGAGCCGCGGTATCGGCCAGGTCAACCAGGCCGTGGTGCACATCGACGATATTACCCAGCAGAATGCCGCCCTGGTCGAACAGGCTGCGGCGGCGGCCAGCAGCCTGGCGCGCCAGGCGGAATGGGTGGCGCAAGCGATTGCCGTGTTCAAGCTGAAGGAAATTGCGGCGCGCAGCGCCTTGCCGGGGGCGGGCGGCGCGCGGCCCCCGGCGCGCCAGGTCATCGCCTTGTCGCAATAAAAGATTATCATTAGGATAATTCAGGCGGCCTGCGGGCCGCCGCGTTGCTTTGTGGTGCCGGCCGGTCGAAAGGCTGTGACAGCCTTGCCGCTTCCGTGTAAAATTGACAAGCCGTATCAAATGGACAATTCAATTGGCAAACATGCTATACATTTCTGTCGTATTTAGCCAACGCCGATGCGGCTGAATTGTTACGCGCGCCACTGTGCGCGCCGCCGCCGATACGACAGTAATTGTGAACTAGCCATTGTAGCGGCTGGGCTTGTAGGCTATATTGTTAGCATAATAGTAATTGGTAATTCTCACGGGAACCGATATGGATGACAACAAGGTGGTGGCAGTTGTAGGTTTGGGCTATGTGGGCCTGCCCCTGGCGGTGGAATTTGGCAAAAAGCGCAAGACCATCGGTTTCGACCTTTCGCAGTCCAAGATCGAGAACTACCGCAATTTCTGCGACCCGACCGGCGAAGTATCGGAAGCCGAATTGCGCGAAGCGACCCAGCTGCATGTCACCTACGACCCGGCCGCGCTGGCCGAAGCCGACTACATTGTGGTGGCGGTGCCGACCCCGGTCGACAATGCCCATTCGCCGGATTTCAGCCCGCTGGTCGGCGCCTCGACCACGGTGGGCAAGTATATGAAAAAGGGCGCCATCGTCGTGTACGAATCGACGGTCTACCCGGGCGCCACCGAAGAAGTCTGCATCCCGGTGCTGGAAAAGCATTCCGGCATGAAATGGCAGCAGGACTTCAATGTCGGTTACTCCCCGGAACGCATCAATCCGGGCGACAAGCAGCACCGCCTGACCACGATTTTGAAAGTGGTCTCCGGAGATAATCCTGCAACTCTTGAAGAGGTTGCTAAACTATATGAATCGATAGTGACTGCTGGGGTATACCGGGCTTCCAGCGTGAAAGTTGCGGAAGCGGCCAAGGTCATCGAAAATACCCAGCGCGACCTGAATATCGCGCTGATGAACGAGCTGGCAATCATCTTCGACAAGATCGGCATCGATACGCTGGAAGTGCTGCAGGCGGCAGGCACCAAGTGGAATTTCCTGCCTTTCCGTCCCGGCCTGGTTGGCGGCCACTGCATCGGCGTCGATCCCTACTACCTGACCCACAAGGCCGACATGATCGGCTACCACCCGCAGGTGATCCTGGCGGGGCGCCGCATCAACGACGGCATGGCCAAGTTCGTGGCCGAGAAAACCGTCAAGCAGATGATCGCGGCGGGCTGCCACATCAAGGGCGCGAAAGTCAACGTGCTGGGCCTGACCTTCAAGGAAAACTGCCCGGACTTGCGCAATTCGAAAGTGGCGGACGTGGTGTTTGAACTGAAGTCGTACGGCCTGGACGTGCATGTGCACGACCCGGTGGCCGATTCGGAGGAATCGGTGCACGAATACGGGATTCGCCTGGAAAGCTGGGACAGCCTGCCGCAAGCCGACGCGGTGGTGGCAGCGGTATCGCACAAGGAATTGCTGGCATTGTCGCTGGGCGACCTGGCAGCCAAGCTGAATCCGGGCGGCGTCTTCATCGACGTGAAATCGGCATTTAATATGGCAGGCCTGGAAGAAGCTGGCTACAGCGTCTGGCGCTTGTAATAAAAAAGAACTAGGGAAGCCTGGGAGGGCTGTTGTGGGCAAGTTTGACGACGTGCGGCTGCACCTGCGTGGCCAGCGATACCATTGGCTGGTGACGGGGGCTGCCGGATTTATCGGCTCCAACCTGGTGGAGTCGCTGCTCAAGCTCGGCCAGCAGGTCACGGGCCTGGACAACTTCGCCACCGGCCACCAGCACAACCTGGACCAGGTGCGCGAAGCGGTCGGCTCGGCAGCCTGGGCTTCCTTCACTTTCATCGAAGGCGACATCCGCGACCTGGCGACGTGCCAGCACGCTTGCACCGGCAAAGACTACGTGCTGCACCAGGCCGCGCTGGGCTCGGTCAGCCGTTCGATCGACGATCCGCTGCTGACCCACGGCACCAATGTGACCGGCTTCCTGAACATGCTGGTGGCGGCGCGCGACGCCAAAGTGAAGCGCTTCGTCTACGCAGCATCCAGCTCCACCTACGGCGACCATCCGGCGCTGCCGAAAGTGGAAGACACCATCGGCCGGCCGCTGTCGCCGTATGCCGTCACCAAATACGCCAACGAGCTGTACGCCGACGTTTTCGCGCGTACCTATGGCATGGAAACCATCGGCCTGCGCTATTTCAACGTGTTCGGCCCGCGCCAGGACCCGGAAGGCGCCTATGCGGCGGTGATACCGCAGTGGGTGTCGGCCCTGATCCGCAACCGTCCCCTGTTCATCAACGGCGACGGCGAAACCAGCCGTGATTTCTGCTTCATCGACAACGTGGTGCAAGCCAACCTGCTGGCAGCCATGGCCGACCGGCCGGGCGCCGTCAACCAGGTGTACAACGTGGCGCTCAATGAGCGCACCAGTCTCAACCAGCTGTACCTGATGATGCGTGAATTGCTGCAGGAGCGTTTCCCGCACCTGCACCAGCATCAGGCGCAATACCAGGGATTCCGGGCCGGCGACGTGCGCCATTCGCAGGCCGATATCAGCAAGGCGCGTAAGCTGTTGGGTTTCGATCCCTCGCACCGTATCGGCGAGGGATTGAAGGAGGCCATGGATTGGTACGTCCGCCACCTGGCCCCGCAAGAATAGTTAACGAGACATGGCCGCAAGGCTCCGCGCGCTTTCACGGCCAGCATGAGCGGTAAGGCGGGAGGGAATAAAAATGCTAAGAATTTCCAATCACTACATTTCCAAGGTTGTCTTCAGCCTGCTTTTCCTGGAGGTGTTGATCCTGATTGGCTCGTTCTACGCTGGCGCTGGGCTGCGTTTTTTCGACGGTGACCAGTTCGCCATACCGAAGCTCGACCACTTCTTCATGTCGGCCTGCATCTTTGCCGCGGCCATCGTGTTCAGCATGTCGGCGCTGGGCATGTACCAGATCAATTTCCAGGAAGGCTTGCGCAATCCCTTCTTCCTGCAATTGATGCCTTCCTTCGCCATGGGCTTTTGCATCCTGACCCTGGTGTTCTACCTGGCGCCGGACCTGTACTTCGGGCGCGGCATCCTGGTGCTGGTGTTCATCATCGCCGGCGCCGGGATCCTGCTGGCGCGCGCCATGTTCATGAAAACCTCGCGCACGCATTTCCTCGCCACCCGCATCATCTTCCTCGGCGGCGGCGCCATGGCCAAGGAATGCGGCGAGCTGGCCACGCGCGACACCAATTACCGCCGCTACGACGTGGCCGGCTACGTCGCGGTGCCGTCGGAAGAAACCTGCGTGCCGCAGAACCAGCTGCTGCACCTGCCTGAAGGCGGCTCGCTGGTAGCGCTGGCAAATGCCCAGCGCGTGTCGGAAATCGTGGTCTCGGTACAGAACCGCCGCGGCGGCGCCTTCCCGATCAAGGAACTGCTCGAATGCAAGCTGTACGGCATCCAGGTCACCGACGCCGCCACCTTCTTCGAGCGCGAGACCTACCAGATCCGCGTCGAATCCGTGCAGCCGTCCTGGCTGGTGTTTGGGGGCGGCTTCGACCAGAGCTTCATGCGCACTTTCATGAAGCGTGCGGTCGACGTGGTGGCCAGCCTGTCGCTGCTGGTGGTGTCCCTGCCGGTCATGATCCTGACCGCGATTGCCATCGTGATCGAAGACGGCGCGCCGATCTTCTATTCGCAGGAGCGGGTGGGCATGGATGGCCGCGTGTTCCGCGTCCTGAAGTTCCGCAGCATGTTCAAGAACGCGGAAAAGAACGGCACGCCGCAATGGGCCGCCAAGAACGACCCGCGCATCACGCGCGTGGGCAATATCATCCGCAAGCTGCGCATTGACGAACTGCCGCAAATCCTCAACGTGCTGAAGGGCGAGATGTCCTTCGTCGGTCCGCGCCCCGAGCGTCCTTATTTCGTCGAGCAACTGACGGAGCGCGTGCCTTATTACAATGTGCGCCACAGCATCAAGCCAGGCATCACCGGCTGGGCCCAGGTGCGCTATGGCTATGGCGATACGGTGGAAGACGCGCTGCAGAAGCTGCAGTACGACCTCTACTACGTCAAGAACAACAGCCTGCTGCTCGATGTGCTGGTCCTGATCGATACCATCAAGGTGGTCATGTTCAGGGGAGGCCGCTAAGGACATGGGGGCCTGATGCCGACCAGTATCGCCGCCTTCAGTTACGCCAGCGCTGCGCTGGCGTTTCTGTTCTTTAGCGTGCTGGTCCTGACCGGCTGGCGCCAGCGCCCGGACCAGCGTCCGCACCAGCGCGTGCTGGCTGCCGCTTCGCTGCTGACCGTGCTGTGGGGCGCCGTGATGGCCAGCGCCACCGTGGTGCCGTGGGCGCAGTGGGTGCTGCATGGGGCCGAGTGGCTGCGCAATGCCGCCTGGACCGCCGTGCTGCTGGCCATGCTGGGGCTGTGGCAGCGCAGCGCGCGCACCTTCCAGGCCAGCGCCGCCGTGTATGGCGCGATGCTGCTGGCCAGCCTGGTGGCGCAGCAACTGCCGTCCGGCCTGGCCTTCCACGTGCTGGCCATCGGCCGCCTCGGCATGGCGGTGCTGGGCATGCTGCTGGTCGAGCAGCTCTACCGCGACCGCAGCGTGCAAGTGCGCTGGGCCATGAAGTTCATCTGCCTTGGCCTGGGCGCGCTGTTTGCCTACGATTTCTACCTGTACAGCGATATGCTGCTGCTGCGCGAGCTGGACCCCGAACTGTGGGCGGCGCGCGGCCTGGTCAACGCCCTGATCGTGCCATTGCTGGCGATTGCCCTGCTGCGCCGCGCATCCTGGCCGGCCCAGCTGGCCGTGTCGCGGCGCGTGGCCTTCCATTCGGCCGCCCTGCTGGGCTCGGCGGTCTACCTGCTGGCGATGAGCATGGCGGCTTACTACCTGCGCTTCGTCGGCGGTACCTGGGGCGGCCTGATGCAGCTGGCCTTCCTGTTTGGCGCCACCTTCCTGCTGGCCGGCGTGCTGTTTTCCGGTTCCTTCCGCGCCTGGCTGAAGGTGTTCATCAGCAAGCATTTCTACCGCTACAACTACGACTACCGCGAAGAGTGGCTGGGCTTCACGCGCACCCTGTCGGCCACCGGCCCCAACCTGGGCGAGCGCACCATCTCGGCCCTGGCCGAGCTGGTGGAGAGCCAGGGCGGCGCCCTGTGGATACGCCGCGAGCAGCGTTTCGAACCGCTGGCCTCCTGGCATATGCAGGCCCAGCAAGCGAGCGAAGCGGCCGATTCAGCGTTTTGCCAGTTAATGGAAAGCAAGCAGTGGCTGGTGGAAGTGGCCGCCCACGACTTGCACGATCCGGAAGTGCCGCTGCCGGCCTGGCTGCTGGCGTTTCCCAAGGCCTGGCTGGTGGTGCCGCTGTTGCTGCAGGGCCGGCTGGCCGGCTTCGTGGTGCTGATGGCCTCGCGCAGCGAAGTCAAGCTCAACTGGGAAGTGCTGGACTTGCTGAAAATCGCCGGCACCCAGGCCGCGTCCTACCTGGCCCAGCAGGAGGCCGACAACGCCCTGATGCTGGCGCGCCAGTTCGATTCCTTCAACCGCCTGTCCACCTTCGTGGTGCACGACCTGAAGAACCTGGTGGCCCAATTGTCGCTGATGACCGCCAATGCGGAAAAACATGCCGACAATCCGGAGTTCCAACGCGATATGATGGAAACCGTGACGCTGTCGGTGCAGAAAATGAAACTGATGCTGCAAAAGCTCAGCCGTACTGCTTCGCCCGAGCGCGCCGTGCCGCAAGACCTGGGGCCGTTGCTGGCGCAGGCCGTGGCGCTCAAGGCCGCCTTCGAGCCGAAGCCCACGCTGCAGCTGGACGACGCCGGCCTGAAAGTGCTGGCCGAAGGCGAGCGGCTGGAAAGGGTGCTGGGCCACCTGATCCAGAACGCCATCGAAGCCACGCCGCGCGACGGCAAGGTGGTCGTGCGCCTGGCGCGCGACGGCGACAGCGTGCTGGTGGAAGTGGCCGACACGGGCAGCGGCATGAGCGAGGAATTCATCCGCGAGCGCCTGTTCAAGCCCTTCGACTCGACCAAGTCGGCCGGCATGGGCATTGGCGCTTTCGAAAGCCGGGAATACATCCAGCAACTGGGTGGAACGCTGCAGGTGCGCAGTACGCCGGAGCAAGGCACCACATTCACGGTCAGCCTGCCGCTGTACCGCCAGCAAACCATTGAACAAGCCGCCTGAAGGCGCAAGGACCTGTTGTGAGCCAGAGCAAACCCAAGCTGTTGATTATCGAAGACGACCCCGGCCTGCAAAAGCAGCTCAAGTGGAGTTTCGACGACTACGAGGTGGTCGTGGCGGGCGACCGCGAAGCCGCGCTGGCCCAGCTGCGCCGCCATGAACCGGCCGTCTGCACCATGGACCTCGGCCTGCCGCCCGATCCCGATGGCGCCACCGAAGGCCTGGCCACGCTGCAGCAGATCCTGGCGCTGGCGCCGGACACCAAGGTCATCGTCCTGACCGGCAACCAGGACCGCTCCCATGCGGTGCAGGCGATCGCCATGGGCGCCTACGATTTCCACCAGAAGCCGTGCGAACCGGAACTGCTGGCGCTGGTGATCCGGCGCGCCTTCTTCCTGCACGGCCTGCAGCAGGAAAACCGCCGCATGCAGCAAAGCAGCGCCGACGCGCCGCTGGCCGGCATCATCTCGCGCGACCCCGGCATGCTGAAGGTATGCCGCCAGGTGGAAAAAGTGGCGCCCAGTTCGGCCACCACCATGGTGCTGGGCGAATCGGGCACCGGCAAGGAAGTGATCGCGCGCGCCCTGCACCAGGGCAGCCCGCGCGCCAAGGAACGCTTCATGGCCATCAACTGCGCCGCGATCCCGGAAACCCTGCTGGAATCGGAGCTGTTCGGCTACGAGAAGGGCGCATTTACCGGCGCCGTGAAACAGACCAAGGGCAAGGTGGAAGCGGCCAACGGCGGCACCTTCTTCCTTGACGAGGTGGGCGACCTGCCGATGCCGCTGCAAGCCAAGCTGCTGCGCTTCCTGCAGGAGCGCGTGATCGAACGCGTCGGCGGCCACGAGGAAATCCCGGTCGACGTGCGCATCGTCTGCGCCACCCACCAGAACCTGAAAGAGCTGGTGAAAGCCGGCCGCTTCCGCGAAGACTTGTACTACCGCCTGTCCGAAATCGTGCTGACCATCCCGCCGCTGCGCGAGCGCGACGGCGACTCCGTGTTGCTGGCGCAGCACTTCAAGAACCGCTTCTGCGCCCAGGAAGGCCGCGCCAACCTGCACTTTTCCCCCGACGCGCTGGCCCAGATCGCCCACCACGACTGGCCGGGCAATGTGCGGGAAATGGAAAACTGCATCAAGCGCGCCATCATCATGGCCGACGGCCCGGCCATCACGGCCGACGACCTGGGCCTGTCCGGCGCGCCGGTGGAGGAAGAACCGTTCAACTTGCGCCAGGTGCGCGACGAAGCCGAATACCGCGCCATCGTGCGTGCCCTGGCCCGCGTCGAAGGCAATATCGTCAAGGCTTCCGAATTGCTGGGCGTGTCGCGCCCGACCCTGTACGACCTGCTCGAGCGTCACGCCATCAAGGCCTCGACAACATGACGATGCAGCAGGCGCCAGCTTGCGCTGGACCTGCCTGCGTCGGCGTCAGGGCTCTACTGGCGACTGTTCGGCAACAATCTTCGTTGTACTGTTTTTCGTCTGCCGGGAGAGCTTTTTGTTGAGCTCGACGGGAATTACCCTGGCCAAGACTTTGTAGCCGCCTGCCTTCCAAGTTGCTTCGGTATCGAGGAGGCGGTTCATAAATTGTTCCGCCGCAGTGTTTTTCCATTTCCTTACGGGATATCGAATGGGCAGGCCGATGACGATACGTCCGTCGTCACTTTCGGCCAAGGCTTCGGGTTTTCCGATCCAGGGCAGGCCTTCAGTCATCTCTGCGAGTTTTGCGATGGTGGCCGATTCCAGCGGTTCTTTATGATTCAACGGCGCTTCAACCGTATACACCACAGCATTCGGCAACTCCGCGTCGAAGAATGCAGCGCGATGCATCGCAATCATGGTTGCCACAACTATCAGCGAAATGAAAAATATCAGGGTGAAATCGTGCGCGGAGAATTCCGCAGGCAATGCCAGCATAATTGTCCAAACCAGGACCAATGGCAGGGATAACATCCCCCCAAAGAAACCGCAGGCCCTTGCAAATAGTCCGCTTAGCTGAGAAAAGCGAAACAAGAAAAAAGTACTCGGGCGCGTAATTGAATACAAGCTCCGAGCTGCCATAGCGGTTGTGTACAGGACAGCCGTAATCAAGAACATCCAGATCGGCCAGCCATTTAATGGGCCGCTGATCATTTTTGTAAGGCCTTCCGCCTGCAGCAGAGTGATTTTGGCGGCGGAACCGTCATGGCCGGCAGCTGCAGCACTGTGGGCAGACACCGTGGTTGACATAATTACCTCGGCAATCAAATACGCCGAGTAGGCCGCACCAAGTTTCGGTCCAAGGTTATTTAAAGCGAGATCGGATAACCAGGACTTATTAGTAGCTTTTTTCATGACCCCTCATTTAGTGATCAATATATTAACAGTGTTTAATATATCGCAAGCTGGAGGAGTATAGGAAGAAATGGGGCGAAGAAATTGATTTTTTAAACAAACAGAGTAATTCCAGCCGATTCAATCGCGCAAAATAGTAAACCCAAGTTCAATTAGCGATGGTGTCGGCAGGCTGGTCCTCGGCCCCGGCCCGCTGGCGGCGCACCCTGATGCGCTTGCGCGCCGCCTTCAGGCTGCCGGCCATGACGATCAGCAGGAACAGGATCGACAGCCGCGGCACATCGGTGATGGAATCGAACAGGCCGACCATCATGCAGCCGGTCAGCGAAGCCAGGCAGACCGCGGCATAGCTGTCGCCGGCCAGGCCGCGCGCTACCAGGCGGCCGCCCACTGCCAGCAGCAGGAAGGCGGTGGCGGTCACGCCTACCCAGCCCAGTTCGAACAGCTGGTTGACCGCAAAGTTTTTCACGTGCCAGGGCATGTGGTTGCGGTCGCTGCTGAAGAACCAGAAATCGTTGGCGTCGGTGAAGCTGCCGTTGCGGATCAATTCGCGTCCCGTATCGACTTCCACCAGGCTGACGTTATCGACTTCCAGCGGCGCCTTGTGCGAACGGTTGTATAGCTCCAGCACCAGTGGCGCGCCCCATGCACCGCGCGCGCCGCGCACCGGCAGCTCGCCAGTGACGCTTTGCCAGCCTTCCACCAGCGGCTGCACGCCGAACTTGACCACCCCGCAATCGAGCGGGTAGATCAGCCAGCGCAGGCACACCATCGCCACCGGCGTGGCATCGGCGCTGTTGCGGCGGATGTCGAGCTTGAACTGGTAATGCTTGCCCGGCTGCACATCGACATGCTGCAGCATGCGCAGCACCTCGCCATAGCCTTGCGCATACTGGGCCGCGCCCAGGCGCAGGAAGCGGTTGCGCGGCTCTTCGGCATAGCTGAAGGTGCCGGGCACTTCGCCGTGGCTATTTTGCCAGGTGAAGGCTTGCGGATAGCGGCCCAGGCCCTGGCCAAAGGCCGTGGTCAGGGCATTGTCGTCCATCATGCCAAGCGCTTCGCCCCAGTGCGCCAGGCGCACGTTGAGGTCGGTGCCGACGGTGGCGAAACGGCTGCCGGTGTAGTAGCTGCTGGAAATCGGGATCAGGGCCGCAAATACGATGGCGCTGAAAAAACTGACGGTCAGCGTGCCGCGGTCCAGTTGCCAGGGCCGCTGCGGCAGCAGGCGGCTGGCGCCCATCGCCAGGGCCAGCGTGATGGCCAGGGCGATGCCCGGCAGCGCATCATTGCCGCCGTAATGGCGCGCCACCAGCGCCGCCGCCAGCGCTTGCGCCGGCAGGGCGGCCGCCAGCAGCAGCACGCCCCACGGCCGCTGCGGCAGCGGCCCCACGGCCAGCAGCGCGGCGCCGCCGGCGGCGCACATCAGCGGCACGGCATAGGCGAAATAGGCGCCCTTGGCGGTGGCGCCGCCCGAGCCAAGCCAGCCGAGGGCGGCGACCAGCAGCAACAGCAGCAGTGCCAGCCCGCCGGCCGCCAGCGGCTGCGGCAGGCGTGGCGCAGCGCCTGCCAGCAGCAGGGCGGTGGCCAGCATGCCCAGCGCCGCCGCCAGGCCGCGGTAGCCGCCAAAGGCGAACACCTGGCTCAGGACCCAGTAGGCCAGCAGCAGCATGCATACCGAGGCCAGCATGCTGCGCGCCGTCAGCGTGCCGCTGCGCAGGTGGTGTGCCGAACCCAGTACGGCAATGATGGCGCCGGCCGCGGCATAGGCCAGGTAAATATCGCGCGAGAACGTGGTCAGGCCGGCGAACAGTCCCAGCCCGAGGGCCGCCAGGCCCAGGACCAGGCGCTGCGGCGGCGGGCGGTTGACCAGCCACAGCGTGACAAAGGGGAAGGCCATGGCCAGGTAGGCGTCCAGCGCCGCGCCGCCCGTATGCATGGCGGAAAACGGCGCGGTGGGGCGGTAATCGCTGGAAAAATTGAACAGGCCGGGGAAGGCCAGGCGTTCCCACACCACGGCCAGGCTGCAGGCCACCAGGCCCAGGATCATGCCGGGCACCAGCAGGGTCTGCAGCTGCTTGCCATTCTCGCCCGCGGTGGCGCGCAGCAGCGGCAGCAGCAGCACCGGCCACAGCACGCCCTTCAGCACGCGCAAGCCGTTGTAGGGGCTGGTGTAGTTGGCAAAGGAATTGGCGTCCAGCGCGGCCAGCGGCATCAGGCCGCGCCAGGCGGCAATGGCATAGCACAGCACAAAAAAGCCCAGCGCGAAACGCGCCAGGCCGGGCAGCTTGGTGGGCGCCGGGGTGCGTCCCAGCGCCCAGTAGCCGGCGGCGCCGGTGGCCAGCAGCAGCAAGTCCAGTTCTTCCAGGAAGAACCAGCCGGTCCACGGCGCAAAGTCCAGCACCGGCAGCAGGGCCGGCACGGCAACCAGCCAGGCTTGCGGGCGCCACAGCAGCAAGGCCATGTAGCCCGCCAGCAGCGCGGCCAGCGGCAGCTTCGGCACCGGATAGACGCTGGCTGCCGCCAGCAGCAGGCCGAGGAAGGCCAGCGCCGCGCCGCGCCGCCGCAGTAGTTGCATCATGGCTTGGTCGGCGTGGCCGGGTCGGCAGGCTTGGCGGCGGTGATGCTGGCCGCGGTGGCGGACGCCGGCGGCGCGGCCGAGGCGGCGGCCTCAGGCTCCGGTTCTTCCGGCGCCGGCGGCGGTTCCACCCACTTGCCGGCCTTGAGCAGCATCTGTTTCAAGGCGGGCATGGGGAAATTCAGCGCATAGGCTTTCTGGGCGTAGGGCAGGGCCTCGTCATATTTTTTGAGCTTGGCCAGCACCAGGCCCATGTTGTAATTGGCGGCCGGGTCTTCCGGCAACTTGTCCAGCGCCTTTTCAAGCATGGAGCGGGCCTGCTCGTACTTGCCTTTCATGAACTGGTAGCGCGCGTACATCAGCCAGGTGGTGCCATCGTCGGGAAAAAGCCGCACCGCGCGCTCGAAATAGCATTCGATCGGATACTTTGCACCCGGCAAGATGCCGTTTGGATAGCGCGGCACCAGGCGCAGCAGGGCGTTCAGGGCGCGCGCGTGGTTGGGCAGCACGCTCAGCGTGTAGTGGTAGTCGGCGCCGATGCTCTCCAGGCTGCCTGACGTGCCCTTGATGCCGAGTTCGACCTCTTCTGTGAAGTGGCGGCCGTTGACCAGGTTCAGCGACATTTCATTGGTCTGGCGATAGTCCCATTCGCGGCCCGACGGGCCGCCGCAATAATTCCTGGCGCTGGCCGGGAGTGCTGCTGCACACAATAGGGCAGCCAGCGTGAGGTTCCGGTAGTTCATGCTTCCTCCGTGGAGCCGGCAGTGGCCGGCAGGGTGAGCGATTGGGGCAGCACGCTGTCGAGCAAGCGTGCCAGTTCGGCCGTGCGCGCCTGGCGCGAAGCGGCGGCGACCGCCGCCGGGGTCGGCAGCGGTGCTTGGCCGCTGCGTGCCAGTTGCAGGAAATGCAGCAAGCCTTGCTTGATGCCGGCGCTGTCGTCCAGCGGGGCGATGGTGTCGACGCCGGCCGCGCGCAAGGCGGCAGCTGAATCGCCGGCGGCATCGGTCAGGGCCAGGATGGGGCGGCCGGCGCGCAGGTATTCGTACAGCTTGGCGGGGATCTGGTGGTTGCAGTTGCTGGCCTGCAGCAGCAGCAGGCCGTCGACCGACAGCATTTCCGCCAGGGCCGCCTGGTAAGGCACGGGCGGCGCCAGGCTGACCAGGTCGGTAATCGCGTATTCGGCCAGCAAGGCGCCGACATAATCGTCATGGCTGGTGGCGCGCAGCACGATGTGCAGCTGGCCGGCATCGATGGCGCCGGCCGCCTTCAGCTCGGACAGGGCGCGGAACAGCGGCACCGGGTCGCGCTCGGAAGGATAGATGATGCCGCTGTGGATCAGGGTGAACGGCCGGCCTGCCGGGCGCTCGGCGACGCTGGCGCCGGCGCTGCGGAAATTCTCTTCGTCATAGCCATTTTCCAGCACGGTAAAGCGCTGGCGCGGCAATTCCGGATAGCGGTTGGTGTAGGTCAGCACGGCGCTGGGGGTGGTGCACACCACCAGCGCCGCATGCTGCACCGCCTTGCGCTCGATCCAGCGCTGGAGCACGCGCAGCTTGGGGTCGCGCGGATAAAACTCGTCGCTCATCGGGTCGCGGAAATCGACCACCCAGGGCAAGCCGCTCAACCTGTGCAGCAGGTAGCCGATCAAGGTGGCGCTGGCAATCGGGTAGGTGCTCCAGATCACTTGCGGGCGGTACTGGCGCAGCAGCGACAGCCCGGCCGGCACGGCGCCCAGGCACCAGCTGACGAAGCGGTCGGGCCAGGCCATCCAGCCCAGGTAGCGGCCGCGCCATGCCAGGTGGCGCCCGGTATCGAGGGCGAAGGCGCGCTTGACTACCACGGCCGGCGGGATTTCCCCCATCTGGTCCGGACCCTGGTTGACATAGGCGCGCGGGTGGGCCGACAGCACCAGCGGTTGCCAGCCCAGCGCCGGCAGGTATTGCACGAATTTCAGCGCGCGCTGGATGCCGCTGCTGCCGCGCAGCGGCGGGAAGTGGAACGCCACCATCAGGACGCGCTTTACCATGCCGCCACCCATGCCCCGGTCCAGTCGGCGACCTGGTCGCGCCAGGCGCGGCGCGAGAAGGTGTGGTCGGCGCCGTCCAGCACATGCTGCTGGACCGACGCTTGGGCCAGCAGCCGTTGCCAGCTGGGCGAAGCCTTGCACATGTCGAGGAACTCCTGCGCCGTCAGGTCGGCGCTGCTGAAGATGAACAGGACCCGGCCGCGAAAGCCTTGCATGCCGTCGAGCAGGCGCGCATGCAGGCCGGGCGTCAGCGGCGGCGCGCTGCCGTCGCGCGCCAGGGCCGGCGGCGCTGCCGCCGGGGCGGCGGGCGCC
>CBHREK010000020.1:0-7680 GCA_966077345.1 uncultured Duganella sp. | reverse complement strand
CCAGGTCTGACAATCGGACACGGTCCCAACAGTAGGCGTCGCCTACTGTTGGGACCGTGTCCGATTGTCAGACCTGGCACCGACCTTTACGCGAATAGTTCGTCGCGGGTGACGGTGGCGGTGCCGAGCTTGCCGACCACGATGCCGCCGGCGCGGTTGGCGGTTTCCACGGCTTCCTGCCAGCCCGCGCCGGAGCCCAGCATGGCGGCCATGGTGGCAATCACGGTGTCGCCTGCGCCGGAAACGTCGAACACTTCGCGGGCGCTGGCCTGCACGTTGAAAATGCCTTCGTCAGTGAACAGGGTCATGCCCTCTTCCGACCGGGTCAGCAGCAGAGCGTCCAGCGACAGTTCGGCGCGCAGGTTCTGCGCCTTCGTCACCAGTTGCTCTTCGCTGTTCCAGGAGCCAACGATGCGCTTCAGTTCCGATTTGTTCGGGGTCAGCACGGTGGCGCCTTTGTAGGGCGAGAAGTCGTCGCCTTTCGGGTCGACCATCACGATCTTGCCGGCGGCGCGGGCGGTGGCGATCATTTCGGCCACGTCGACCAGGCCGCCCTTGTTGTAGTCGGACAGCACGATCACGTCGTATTCCGGCAGCAGGGTCTTGAACTGCACCAGCTTGTTGCGCAGCACGGCGTCGCTTGGCGGCTCTTCGAAGTCGATGCGCACCATCTGCTGCTGGCGGCCGATCACGCGCAGCTTGATGATGGTGGAAATCGCGTTGTCGTGTTTCAGGTAGCTGTGGATGCCGCCGCTTTGCAGCAGCTGCTCCACTTCCGATCCTGCTTCATCGGCGCCGACGATGCCCAGCAGGCCGGCATGTGCGCCCAGGGCTGCGGCATTGCGTGCGACGTTGGCGGCGCCGCCCAGGCGGGCTTCGCGGCGTTCGATGCGCACCACGGGTACCGGGGCTTCCGGCGAAATGCGGCTGACGTCGCCGAACCAGTAGCGGTCCAGCATGACGTCGCCGGCGACCAGGATGCGTACTTTGTCGAGTGCGGGCGCTTTGCTCATATCAGTTCATTACGTTGAGTTCTTCGGTGCGGCGCGGCGGGTAGGAATCCCAGCGGCTGCATCCAGGGCAGTGCCAGTAGAACTGGCGGGCTTTAAAACCGCAGTGGCTGCACTGGTAGCGGGCCAGCTTTTGCGTGTAGCCGTGAACCAGGTTCTTCACCATCGACAGCTCGGAAAGCACGGAGGCCGGCGCATCCATCATGCGCGCTTCCAGCAGCTTGTCGAGGCCGAGCAGGGTCGGCGTGCGGCGCAATTCGTCGAGCACCACCTGCTTGGCGGCGTCCACGCCTTCCAGTTCGATGACGGCCTTGAAGACTACTTCCAGCAGGTCGATCGAGGATGCCTGCTCCAGGTAGGACTTCAGCAGGCTGACGCCTTCCTGCGGGCGGCCGACCTTGCGGTAGCCGTCCATCAGGCGCGTCGCGACCAGCGCGGTATGAGGCACGGATTGCTGTTCGACGCGGCGCCAGGTGGCCAGCGCGGCTTCGGTGTCGCCTTTCGCCAGCTGCGCGTCGCCGCACAGGATGGTGGCGCGCACGCTGCTGCGATCAGCCTGCAGGGCTTGCTCCAGCAGGGATTCCGCTTCTTCAGGCTTCATGTGCACCAGCGCGTCCTGCGCCAATTCGCAATAGAACTGCGAGATTTCCTTCTGGCGCGAGCCGGCGCCGGCTTCCTGCAGCGCAAGTGCGGCTTCGATGGCGCGCTTCCATTCTTTTTCGCGCTGGTAGATTTCCAGCAGCGCCTTGCGGCCCTGCACGGCGTAGGACGTATCGAGCAGGCGGGTGTAGGTTTCTTCGGCGCGGTCCAGCAGGCCGGCTTTCAGGTAATCCTGGCCCAGCTCATATTCGGCGTGGGCGCGCTGTTCGGCCGGCAGGTCGGGACGCGACAGCAGGTTCTGGTGCACGCGGATGGCGCGTTCCGTCTCGCCGCGACGGCGGAACAGGTTGCCGAGGGCGAAGTGCATGTCGGCGGTTTCGGGGTCGAGCTTGACGATCTCGATGAAGGAGTCGATGGCCTTGTCCGGCTGGTCGTTCAGCAGGTGGTTCAGGCCACGGAAATAGCCGCGCGGCAGGGTGCGCGATTCGGACACCACGGCGCGGATATCGACGCGTGCGGCGATCCAGCCGAGGGCAAACATGGCTGGGATGCCCAGCAGCCACCAGAGTTCAAAATCCATATTTTGCTTATTACTGGGTGTTGATGCTGTCCGGCAGCGGGCGCTCGTTCACTTGCATGGCCGCGGTCTGCAGGGATTGGATGGTGGATTTCTGCTTGTTCGATTCGCGGCGCTGGCGGAACAAGGTGGGAGTCAGCGCGAGGATGCACAGGGCGGCGCCGGCCACAAAGAAGGCCAGCAGCATCAGCACCAGTGGGCCGCGCAGCTCGTAATTCAGGAACAGGTGCAGGTCGACTTCCTGCGTGTTTTTCAGGGCAAAACCAAAGAACAGGACAAACAGGACAACGCCGAAGGCGGTGGAGATGAATTTCATTGTCAGTTCCAAATTAAAAAGGGGCAGGCAAACGCCCGCCCCTTCATTCTACTGTGCCAGAGACTCAGTCCTCAATGATCGGTTGCCCGACCATCGCATCGACCCGCTCGCGCAACTGCTTGCCAGGCTTGAAGTGCGGCACCCGTTTTTCAGGGACCATCACTTTGTCGCCGGACTTTGGATTGCGTCCAATGCGCGGCGGCCGCGAATTCAGGGCAAAGCTGCCAAAACCACGGATCTCGATGCGCTGGCCGTCGGCCAAGGCGTTGGTCATCGCATCGAGGATGGTCTTGACGGCATACTCCGCATCTTTGGCCACCAGCTGAGAATAACGCTCAGCCAGGCGGTTGATCAATTCGGACTTAGTCATCTAAGTGCTCGGTAGATTAGTTCTTGTTGTCGAACTTGGCTTTCAGCAGAGCGCCCAGGCTGGTGGTGCCGGAAGCAGCGCTGGAGTCAGCGGACAGCTTCTGCATTGCTTCAGCGGTTTCTGCGTTGTCTTTAGCCTTGATCGACAGCTGGATCGAACGTGCCTTGCGATCGATGTTGATCACCAGGGCTTCCACGGAATCACCAACCTTCAGGTGGGTGCCGGCATCTTCCACGCGGTCGCGGGAGATTTCGGAAGCGCGCAGGTAGCCTTCAACGTCGTCGGACAGCTGGATCACGGCGCCTTTTGGCTCAACTGCTTTCACAGTACCGGTTACCAGGGAGCCCTTGTCGTTCATGGCTGCGAAGTTGTTGAATGGATCGCCTTCCAGTTGCTTAACGCCCAGGGAAACGCGCTCACGCTCAACGTCGATTGCCAGAACCACGGCTTCCAGTTCGTCACCTTTCTTGAACTTGCGCACGGCTTCTTCGCCGGACTCGGTCCAGGACAGGTCGGACAGGTGCACCAGGCCGTCGATGTTGCCTGGCAGGCCGATGAACACGCCGAAGTCGGTGATCGACTTGATCGCGCCCTTGACCTTATCGCCCTTCTTGTGGGTCATGCCGAAGTCGTCCCAAGGGTTTGCCTTGCACTGCTTCATGCCCAGGGAGATACGACGACGCTCTTCGTCGATTTCCAGGACCATGACTTCAACTTCGTCGCCCAGTTGAACGACTTTGTTAGGAGCCACGTTCTTGTTGGTCCAGTCCATTTCGGACACGTGAACCAGGCCTTCGATGCCCTGTTCGACTTCAACGAACGCACCGTAGTCGGTCAGGTTGGTGACTTTACCGAACAGGCGGGTGCCTTGTGGGTAACGACGGGACAGACCGGTCCAAGGATCGTCGCCCAGTTGCTTCACGCCCAGGGACACACGGTTCTTCTCTTGATCGTACTTCAGGACCTTGGCGGTGATTTCCTGGCCAACGGTCAGGACTTCGGATGGGTGACGCACGCGACGCCATGCCAGGTCGGTGATGTGCAGCAGGCCGTCGATGCCGCCCAGGTCAACGAACGCACCGTAGTCGGTGATGTTCTTGACGACGCCGGTCACCACGGTGCCTTCTTTCAGGGTTTCCATCAGCTTCTGACGCTCTTCGCCCATCGAAGCTTCGATGACGGCGCGGCGGGACAGAACCACGTTGTTGCGCTTGCGGTCCAGCTTGATAACCTTGAACTCGAGGGTCTTGCCTTCGAATGGGGTGGTGTCCTTAACTGGACGGGTGTCTACCAGCGAACCTGGCAGGAAAGCGCGGATGCCGTTGGTCAGAACGGTCAGGCCGCCCTTGACTTTGCCATTGACGGTACCAACGACGATTTCGCCGGATTCCATTGCTTTTTCCAGTGCCAGCCACGATGCCAGGCGCTTAGCCTTGTCACGGGACAGGATGGTATCGCCGAAACCATTTTCCAGCGATTCGATGGCCACGGAAACGAAGTCGCCTACTTTGACTTCCAGTTCGCCTTGGTCATTCTTGAATTCTTCAACAGGAATGAAAGCTTCCGATTTCAGGCCGGCGTTAACGATCACAAAGTTGTGGTCCAGACGCACGACTTCAGCGGAGATCACTTCGCCAGAGCGCATGTCTTGACGCGACAGGGACTCTTCGAAGAGGGCTGCAAAACTTTCCATTTATTTATTTCCAGGTTAGCCAGTAAGGCCCGCACTATGCGGCTTCAACTGGGTTGAGGGTTGAACAAAAACAGCTCTACTTATGGGCGGCGGCCCACCATTTCAACACCTGCTCGGTCGCTTCATCAGCGTTCATGGCAGACGTATCGAGGAGGTACGCACCCTCTGCCGGCGCCAGCGGTGCAATGGCCCGGTTCATATCCCGGTCGTCGCGCGCTTTCAAATCCATCAGCAGGTCTTGCATACTAGCAGAAATTCCCTTTCCGATCAATTGCTTATAGCGACGATCGGCGCGCGCTTCGACGGAGGCGGTCAAAAACACCTTCAATTGCGCGTGAGGGAAGATCACCGAGCCCATGTCGCGGCCGTCGGCCACCAGGCCTGGGGTCTTGCGGAAACTCAGCTGCAGGCCATACAGGGCCTGGCGCACGGCGGGCAAGGCGGCGATTTTCGATGCCGTATTGCCAACTTCTTCAGCGCGGATGGCATCGGTGACGTTTTCTTGCGACAAATAGATGGCGTCGCCGGCGAAATGGATGTTCAGGTGCTCGGCCAGCTTGGCCAGGGCATGCTCGTCGTTCAGGTTGGTTTCGCGGCGCAGGGCCTGCAGGGCGGTCAGGCGGTACAGGGCGCCGGAATCGAGGAGGTGGAAGCCAAGCTTGTCCGCGACCTTGTGGGCCACGGTGCCCTTGCCGCTAGCGGTCGGGCCGTCGATGGTGATGACTGGGATGTTCGATGTTGGCATAAATTTAATCATTAAAACCGGTAAACCGTTGTCTGACCCACAGGGTCAGACACCTATGACACGGCGGCCGCTGGCCAAGTGTCAGACCCCGCGGGTCTGACACTGGTTTACCGGTTTTCCAGGTTTGGCTAAAAGTTAAACGCTACCACGCTTCGCGATAGACGCAAACGCAGTGAAGTATTCGGGGAACGTCTTCGCGACGCATTTTGGATCATTGATGCGAACCTTGGCGCCCTGGCGGATGAACCCATCCAGCGAAGCCAGCGAGAAGCACATCGCCATCCGGTGGTCGTCGTAAGTGTCAATGGCAGCCGGCAGCAGTGTAGCCGGTGGCGTCACGGACAGCCAGTCTGCCCCCTCCTCCACCGTCGCGCCCAGCTTGCGCAGCTCGGTCGCCATGGCCGCCAGCCGGTCGGTCTCCTTCACGCGCCACGATGCGATATTGCGCAAAGTGGTAGTGCCCTCGGCATACAGCGCTGCAACGGCGATGGTCATCGCCGCATCCGGAATGTGATTGAAGTCCATGTCGACAGCCTTCAGCGGGCCGGACGCGCTGGCTTCGATCCAGTTGTCGCCCATGACGATGGTCGCGCCCATCTGCTCCAGCGCCTGCGCAAAGCGCACGTCGCCCTGGATCGATTCGCGGCCGACACCCTGCACCCGCACCGGGCCACGGCCGATCGCGCCCGCAGCCAGGAAGTAGGAAGCGCTCGAAGCGTCGCCCTCGACGTGAATGGTGCCCGGGCTCTTGTACGTCTGCCCTGCCGGGATGGTGAACGAAGACCAGCCGTCCTGCTCCACCACGCCGCCGAAGCGCCGGATCAGGTTCAGGGTGATCTCGATGTAAGGCTTGGAAATCAGTTCGCCTTCCACCTCGATGGTCACGGCATGCTCGCGCGCCATCAGCGGCGCCACCATCAGCAGCGCGGTCAGGAACTGGCTCGACACGTCGCCGCGCACCTTCAGGCGCTGCGACTTGAACTCGCCCGTGCGGATATGCAGCGGCGGGTAGCCCTTGTTCATCGTGTATTCGATATCGGCGCCGGCGGCGTTCAGCGCGTCGACCAGGTCGCCGATCGGGCGCTCGTGCATGCGCGGCACGCCGTGCACCTTGTAGTCGCCGCCGATCACGGCCAGCGCGGCGGTCAGCGGGCGGATCGCAGTGCCGGCGTTGCCCATGAACAGGTCGGCAGAGCGCAGCGGCCAGCTGCCTTTCACGCCCTGCACCACGTGCACGGTGCTTTCGCCTTCGCGATGTTCGGTCCATTCCACGCCCAGCGAGCGCAGTGCGGCCAGCATCACGGCGGTATCGTCGGATGCCAGCAGGTCGATCACGCGCGTTTCGCCTTCGGCCAGCGCGGCCAGCAGCAGGATGCGGTTGGAGATGGATTTCGAACCTGGCAGGCGCACCGTGCCCTCGGCGCGGGCGACCGGCAGCAGGTCGAGGTAATGCGGATAATCAGTCATGCGTGTTCCTTATTCTGCCGCCGCGTCTTTCGGCTGCGGCGGCTCAGCCGCCTCGATGGTCTCGATCCATTGCCGGCGAGCGCGCTGGGCGTTGGCGTAGGTCGCTTCAAGGGCGGCGGCGTCGCCAGCGGCAAGGCTGGCGCGCAAACGGGTTAATTGTGCCAGATATGCATCCAGCTCAGTCAGGAGTGCGGCCTGGTTGGCGAGGCTGATGTCGCGCCACATTTCAGGCGAGCTGCCGGCGATGCGGGTGAAGTCGCGGAATCCGCTGGCAGCATATTGGAACAGCAAATCCGAGTGGGGCTTGCGCTCGATGTCGTCTACCAGCGCGTAGGCCAGCAGGTGGGGAAGATGGCTGACGGCGGCGAACACTTTGTCGTGCTCTTCCGGGGTCAGGGTGTGGATGATGGCGCCGCAGGCTTTCCAGGCTTGCGCCACGCGCTCGATGGCGGCGGGGGCGTTTTCGACCAGGGGCGTGAGGACGGTTTTTTTGCCTTTGTACAGGTCGACGATGGCGGCGTCGGGGCCGTTGGTTTCTCGGCCGGCGATGGGGTGGCCGGGAACGAATTGGTGCACCTTGTCGCCCATGACGGCGCGCGCGGCGGCGGCGACGTCGGATTTGGTGCTGCCGGCGTCGGTGACCACCGTGTTGGCGTCGAGGTGCGGCAGGATCGATGACAGGATGCGGGCTGTCTGCGCGACTGGCGCGGCCAGCAGGATCAGGTCGGCGCCTTCTATTGCTTCACCAAACCCGGTAAACCTGGGTCGGGCCCCCCGCCGGGGCCCCGCACCCCCCCCCCGGCGGGGGGGGGGGGGCCCCCCCGTTGGCGCCGCACCCAGGTTTACCGGGTTTGGTGAAGCAATAGAAGGCGCCGACCTGATCCTGCTGGCCGCGCCAGTCG
>CBHREK010000019.1:0-26875 GCA_966077345.1 uncultured Duganella sp. | reverse complement strand
GGGCTCAAGCGCTAGCGCTTGAGCCCGTGTCCGTTTGCCAGACCTGACCCCGACTTTTATGCAGGAAGTAGTTCGGGGGCGGCGCGCAGGGCGGCCAGCTGCTGCGGGGCGAGGCGGGCGGCGGCCGTGGCGAGGTGGCGCGCGGCGCCGGGCTGGCCGCTGCGCTCGGCCAGCGACAGCCAGCGCCAGGCCTGTTCGGCGTCCGCTGGCGTGCCCTGGCCGGACAGGAACATCAGGCCGGCATTGAGCTGGGCGCGGCCGTGGCCCTGGCGCGCCGCGGCCAGGTACCAGGACAGCGCCTGCCCGAAGTCGCGCGCCAGGCCCTGTCCGTTGTCGTAGCGCAGGCCAAGCGTGAAGCAGGCCAGCGCGTGCCCTTGCGCGGCGGCCTTGTGGTACCAGGCGTTGGCCTGCGCCAGGTCGGGCGCGGGGCCGTCGTCGCGGTCGTGCATCTGGCCCAGCATGTATTGCGCGGCCACGTAATCCTGCTCGGCGGCGCGGCGGAACCAGGCCAGCGCCTTGCGCCCATCCTGCGGCACGCCCTGCCCCGTTTCATAGCGCAGGCCGAGGTCGAACTGCGCGCGCAGGTGGCCCTGGTCGGCCGCCTTGCGGTACCAGAAGATGGCTTCCTGCTGGTCGCGCGGCACGCCCTCGCCCTGTTCGTACAGCAGCGCGAGGTGGTATTGCGCGGCCGGGTGGCCCGCTTCGGCCGCCTTGCGGTACCAGTGCGCCGCTGCGCGCCGGTCCTGCGCCACGCCCTGGCCGTGGTCGTAGCGCTGGCCCAGGTTGTTCTGCGCGCCGGCGTGCCCCAGTTCGGCGGCGCGGCGGTACCATTTCAGCGCCTGCGCCTCGTCGCGCGGCACGCCGTTGCCGTTGTCGTAGACCAGGGCCAGGTTGAACTGCGAGCTGACGTGGTCCTGTTCGGCCGCCAGCGTGTACCACTTGATGGCGCGCGCGGCGTCCGGCGGCACGTCCTGCCCCTTGTCGTAGCGCAGCGCGAGGTTGAACTGGGCGGCGGCATAGCCCTGCTCGGCGGCCTTGCGGAACCAGCCCAGCGCCTGCTTGCCGTCCTGCGCCACGCCCTGCCCGTTGTCGTAGCGCAGGCCGAGGTTGAACTGGGCGCGCGCATAGCCCTGGTCGGCGGCCTTGCGGTACCACATGATCGCCTGCGCAAAATCCTGCGGCACGCCGCGGCCGCTGTCGTACATCATGCCCAGGTTGTTCTGCGCGCCGGGGTCGCCCTGGTCGGCGGCCTTGGCGAACCAGTGGCGCGCCTGCTCGGTATCGTGCGGCACGCCCTGGCCCTTGGCGTACAGCCAGCCCAGGTTGTACTGCGCGGCGGCATAGCCTTGCTCGGCTGCCAGCTGGTACCAGTGCGCCGCTTCGGCGAAATCGACGTCGACGCCCAGCCCTTTCTGGAACATCACGCCCAGGTTGTATTGCGCGTGCTCCAGGCCCGCGTTGGCGGCCTGGCGGTACCAGGCCACGGCCAGCTCGTAGCTTTGCGCCACGCCCTGGCCGTTGAAATACATGAAGCCCAGGCTGTGCTGGGCATTGGCCACGCCGCGTTCGGCCAGCTGGCGCACGCGCAGGAATTCCGCCACGTAGTGCGCCTCGGGCGCCGGCGTGCCGCCGGCGGCTGCTGCGGTGGGTGCGCGGCCTGGCATCGATGGCTACGCCTGGCTGGCCACGCGCAGGCCGGCCGGGATGGCGGCAGCCGGCGCGTCGGCCTGGTTCTGCGCCGCCAGCGCTGCCATGAACGCGGTCAGCGCGATGGGACGGTAGTACAGGTAGCCCTGCATGGTGGCGCAGCCGTTGGCGGCCAGGTAGCGCGCCTGCACCTCGGTCTCCACCCCTTCGGCCACCAGGTGCAGGCCCAGGCCGCGCGCGATCGAGATGATGGCCAGGATCACCGGATAGTGGCCATGCTCGTCGTGGATCTCCTTGACGAAGCTCTGGTCGATCTTGATGGTGTGGATCGGGAAGCGGTGCAGGTAGGACAGCGAGGAGTAGCCGGTGCCGAAATCGTCGATCGCCACCGACACGCCCAGCTGGCACAGCTTGTTCAGCTGGTCGATCGCGTACTGCGGGTTGCGGATGCAGATGTTCTCGGTGATCTCGACTTCGATCTGCGCCGGCGCAATCTGGTAGCGCGCCAGCGCATTGCGCATCTTTTCGAAGAAGTCGCCGCGGTCCAGGTATTGCGGCGACAGGTTCAGCGACAGGCGGATATTGTCGGCGCCGGCCGCGTTCCACAACAGGAGGTCGCGGCACAGCGCGCCGATCATCCAGTCCGAGATCGGCAGCATCAGGCCGTTTTCCTCGGCGAACGGCAGGAACTCGCCGGCCGACAGCAGGCCGCGCGTCGGGTGGTTCCAGCGCATCAGGCCTTCGGCGCCGATGATGCGGCCGCTGGCCATGTCGACCTGCGGCTGGTAGTACATTTCCAGCTCGTTGTTTTCCAGCGCCTTGCGCAGCGACTGCTCCAGCGCGATCTTCTGGTGCGACATGTCCTGCATCGAGGCGTGGTAGAAGCTGTGGCCGTTCTTGCCCTGCGCCTTGACCTGGTACATGGCGATGTCGGCGTGGCGCAGCAGCTCTTCGATCGAGTCGCCGTCGCTCGGGTAGACGGCAATGCCGATCGAGGCCGAGATGTGCACCACGTGGCCGTCCAGGTCGAACGGCGCCTGCAGCGCTTCCTGGAACTTGTCGGCAATGGCCCGGGCGTCGGCGCGGTCGCGCAGCTCGGGCAGCACGATGGTGAATTCGTCGCCGGAATGGCGCGCCAGCGTGTCGCCCTTGCGCAGGCATTCCTTCAGGCGCCGCGCGGCCTGCTGCAGCAGCTCGTCGCCTTTGACGTGGCCCAGCGTGTCGTTGACCAGCTTGAAGCGGTCGAGGTCGATGAACATCACGGCCAGCTCGGCCAGCTTGCGCTTGGCCTGGATCACGGCCAGCCCGAGGCGGTCCTTGAACAGGATGCGGTTGGGCAGGTCGGTCAGGATGTCGTGGTAGGCCTGGTAGGAGATCATCTCCTCGGCCCGCTTGCGGTCGGTGATGTCGCGCGCCACGCCATAGGTGCCGAAGAATTCGTGGCGCGCCACTTCCTCGCCCGGCACGTGCATGCCGATCGCGTTGAGCGAAATCGTCATCAGGGTGTTGCTGAAGGTGCGGTCGCCGGCGGCGCTGTTGTTGCACTTCAGGCGCAGCTCCACGTTGCGCGAGGCGCGTTCGTCGACGCGGCGCTCGTTGAACACGTAGCGCGCGCGCTCCTGGTCTTCCTCGTGCACCAGCACCGAATAGTGGCTGCCGATCAGCTCTTCGCGCGAATAGCCCAGCAACTGGTAGGCGCGGTCGTTGACGAAGGTAAAGCAGCCCTCGTGGTTCAGGGTGTAGATGATGTCGGGCGAGCTGTCCACCAGGTAGCGGTACATCTTTTCCGAGTTTTCCAGGCGCTGCGCGATGCGCGTGTTGTCCACCGCCAGGCGGCGCTTTTGCAGCGCGTTTTCCACCGTCTTGAGCAGCTCGGGCGGGTTGTACGGCTTGCGCAGGTAGTCGTAGGCGCCGCGCTTCAAGGCGCCGATGGCGGCCTCGATGCCGGCCTCGCCGCTCATCACGATCACGTCGCAGTCGATCTCGCGCGCGTTGACGAAGTCCATGATGTCGTGCCCGCTCATGTCGGGCAGGCGCAGGTCCAGCAGCAGCAGGTCGAATTGCTGGCGGCTCAGGTGCCCCAGCGCTTCGGCGCCGCTGCTGGCGGTGACCAGCTGGTAGCTGTCCTGCACGCGCAGCAGCTCGTACAGCGACGACAGCAGGCGCGGCTCGTCGTCGACCAGCAGCAGGCGCGGCTGGAATTCCGGTGCCGGGTTGGCGGGCGTCGGGATGAGCGGGTTCATGCGGGCCTTATAGCGAATCGACCACGCCGCGCGCCTGCACCGGGGCGAGCTGGCTGGTGCTGCCGCGGGCCGGCAACAGGAGTTCAAACGAGGTGCCGTTGGCGCCGCTGCGGCAACTGATCATGCCGTGCATCTTCTTGACCAGGCTGTGCACGATGGACAGGCCGAGGCCGTGGTGCTTGCCTTCCTTGCTGCTCTTGACGGCGGCAAACAGGTTGGCCAGCACCTCCGGCGCCAGGCCGGGGCCGGCGTCGGCCACCACCAGCTCGACGTACAGCCGCCGTTCGCGGTTGACCAGGCCGCGGTTGGCCAGCTCGATGCGCCCGCCGTTCGGCTGCGCTTCGATGGCGTTCTTGACCAGGTTGACCAGCACTTGCTTGAGCAGGTCGGCGTCGCCGTCGATTTCCTGCGGGCCGTCCTGCATGCGCGTGACGACCTGCACCGAAGCGGGCAGGAAGTCGGTGGCGCGGAACAGGCGCAGCACGTCTTCCACCACGCAGGCCACATTGGTCACGCAGCCGCCGTCCGAGGGCTGCAGGTCGGCCAGGCCGTTGATCAAGTGGCCGACGCGGTCGATTTCCTCGTTCAGGATCGACATCTCGGACACCACCGGCTCGCGCCGCGCCAGCTTGGCGTCCAGCACCGACAGGTAATTCTTGATGATCGACAGCGGGTTGTTCACTTCGTGCACCACGCGCCGCGACGCTTCCCGGTATTCCTCGGCCACATGGGCCAGCTGGCGCCGCGCGTGGCCGCGCTCGGACAGCGCGGTCTCCAGCGCATTGGCGGCCTGGCTGCCGAAGGCTTGCAGGAAGCGCGCCTTTTTTTGCAGCAGCGGCAGCTGCCAGGCCGGCACCCCGCCTACGATCATGCCCAGGCAGCGCTGGCCGGCCACCAGCGGCAGGCATACCAGCGCTTCGCTGCCGATGATGCGGAACAGCTGCTCTTCGGCGATGCCGAGGCCGGCCGCGGCGCCGCCGGCCGCGGCGCCGGCGCGGGCGGCAAAGGCCAGCTGGCGGCCGTTGGCGGCATCGGCCAGCAGGCCGGGCTTGTTGAGGGGCACGGCAAATTCGGCCAGGCGCTGCTGCGCTTCGCCGCTGCCGGCGCCCTGCAGCGCGTGGCCGGTCGGGCTCTCCAGCAGCATCACCGTGGTTTCCAGGTCGAACAGGATGCGCGCCGAACGCGTCATGGCGTCCAGCATGGCGCCCTCGCCCTGCTGGCGCGCGAAGCTCTGGCCCATCTCCTGCACCAGCACCATATTGCGCACTTCTTCCGACAGGCGCGCCTGCACCGGGTCGGCCGGCACGGGCGCGGCGGCGGGCGGCGCCGGCACGTCGTCGGCGCCGGCCAGGTCGATGCCCAGCGCTTCGGCAGCGCGCGCCACCTGCCGCGCGGCCGACTTGACGAAGGCGTCCAGCTGGTCGTCCTCGACGCCGCACAGGGCGCCCGCTTCGGCAGCCGCCTGCGGCGCGTCAGCGTGGTAGCACAGCTGGTGCGCCAGGCGCACGATGCGGATCAAAGGATGCGCCGCTTCCAGGCGCGGCGCCGGCTCGTGGTGGTACAGCACCGAGTCGGCCAGGAAGGAGTCCAGGTTCCAGCGCTCGATCAGCCAGGCGCCCGCTTCGGCGTGGGTGATTTCCAGCGTGCGCTGCTCCACCGCGCACAGCTCTTCGTCGTCGCGCGCGGTGAAGTTGTAGGCGTATTCCTTGGGTGCGGTGGCCAATAGCGCCAGGCGGCCGACATTGTGCAGCAGGCCGGCCAGGTAGGCTTCTTCCACGTGCGGGTAGTCGAGCGCGCGCGCGATGTCGCGCGCGATGACGGCCGTGGTCAGCGAGCCTTTCCAGAAGGCGCGCAAGTCGGTGCTGCCGCTGTGCGGGAAGTTACTGAAGGTCTGGAACACCGACTCGGAAATCACCAGCGTCTTGATCATGTCGGTGCCCAGCGAAACCAGGGCCTGCTCCAGGCTGACCGAGCGGCTGTGGCGCTGGTAGGCCGAGCTGTTGGCCACGGCCAGGATCTTGCTGGCCATCCCGGCATCCTTGGCGATCAGTGCAGCCAGCTCCGGCATGCCGGCATCGTCGGCTTGCAGGAGCTCAATCAGCTTGATCAGGATCTGCGGCATGGCGGGCAGCCGCGCGATCAGCAAGCGATTGCGGATATCTTGTTCGGGATGTTGCATTCTGGGCGATCCAAATCCTCGAATTGCGGGGTGTTGCCGGCTTTATTCCGGCTTGCAACCGACTACGCAATTGGCATAAATATACTATAACTTAGCAGCAATACAAATTTCTGACGGCAATAAAATGCATTTGTGTAGAAAGAACTACACTATTGGTAGTCATTTACTTTGTACCAACAATATTTTCAAATAGGCACTATCTTGCGCCGTAGTGCGCGCGCCGTCAACCATAGCCCGAGCGCGGTCAGGGTCAGCGCCAGCTGGCCCAGCGCCAGCCACAGGAAGGAATGCGAGGCCAGCGGCGCCAGCACCCCGGCCACCAGGGCGCCCAGCAAGGTAGTGGCGAACGATTGCACCGAGGCCACCGTGCCGCGGATGTGGGGGAACAGGTCGAGCGCCAGCAGGGTGGCCGCCGGCGCCGCCATCGACATGCCACAGGTGTAGAAGAACAGCGGCAGCACGCTCCACGGCAGCGCCGGCCCGGCCAGCAGGTGGTAGCCGACGTTGACGGTGGCGGCCGCGATCAGGAAGCAAAAGCCGATGCCGATCTGGCGCGCAAAGCTGGTCTTGCCGGCGATGCGGTTGGCGGCCAGCGCGCCGAGGAAGATGCCGGAAACGGCCGGCACGAACAGCCAGGCAAACTGCTCGGGGCCCAGGTGCAGGTGGGCCGGCAGCGCCACCGGCGCGGCCGTGATGTACAGGAACAGGCCGGCGAAGTTGAAGGCCACCACTCCGGTCTTCAGGTGGAACAGCGGCGAGGACAGGATGGACTTGTAGTTGCGCCACAGGTAGCGCGGGTTGAACGGCTGCCGCTTGTCGCGCGGCAGCGTGTCGGGCAGGCGCCGGTAGCAGACGATGAACAGCAGCACCGTGTAGCCGGCCAGCGCCAGGAAGATGGTGCGCCAGTCCGAATACTTGACGATGAAGCCGCCCAGCACCGGCGCCACGGCCGGCGCGATGGAGAAGATCATGGTCACCAGCGACAGCAATCGCGCGGCGGCGGCATCGGCGTACAGGTCGCGGATGATGGCGCGGCCGACCACCACGCCGGCTCCGGCCGACACGCCCTGCAGCACGCGGAAGAACCACAGGTATTGCACCGAGTGGGCGGCGGCGCAGCCCACGGTGCCGAGCAGGAAGGCTACCAGCGATACCAGGATCACGTTGCGCCGGCCGAAGGCGTCCGACAGCGCGCCATGCCACAGCACCATGCCGGCAAAGGCCAGCATATAGGCCGTCAGCGATTGCTGGACTTCGATCGGCGTTGCATGCAGCGTGGCCTGGATATTGGGGAAGGCGGGGAGGTAGGCGTCAATCGAGAAGGGGCCCAGCATCGACAGGCTGGCAAGGACCGCCGCCAGCGCGCCGGGCCCCAGCGGCTTTCGCTGCGGCGCCTCCGGCTCGGGGATGGCGGCTGGGGCGTCGGGCGGCGGCGGCGGAGTGGGCGTAGAAAGCATCGGGGCATTCTACGCCGTTCCGTCCTTACTCGCTGGCGGGCGCGTCGGCCGCCGGCTTGCGGTTGAAGCCGGCCACCATGTCGAAGCGGAACAGGCGGCATTCCAGCGCGCCGTTGAAGAACGGCGTCTTGCGCGATTCTTTCAGGCGCAGCATCTTCGGCAGGCCCAGGTCGGCGGTGAACAGGTAGGCAGTCCAGCCGGAGAAGCGCTGCTTGAGGGTGGTGGAAAACGCGCTGTAGAAGCTTTTCGCCAGCTCGTCTTCCTCCAGGCTGGCGTCGCCGCGCACGCCGATCCGCTCGCCGTACGGCGGGTTGGTCAAGAGGATGCCGGGCTCCTTGGTCGGCGCCTGCACCTGCTGCGCTTCGATCTGCTTGAGCGGCACGTCGAACAGGATGCCGGCGCTCTTCAGGTTGTGGCGCGCCATCGCCACCATGTCGCCGGAAATGTCGGAGCCGAAAATGGTCGGTTCGGCCGGCAGCGGGTTGGGCTTGAAGTCGGTCTTCATCTTTTGCCACGGCTCGGGGTCGAAGTCGTGGAATTTCTCGAAGGCGAAGCGGCGGCGGGCGCCGGGAGGGATGCCCTGCACCATCTGCGCCGCTTCGCACAGGATGGTGCCGGAGCCGCACATCGGGTCGAACAGCGGCACGCCCGGCTTCCAGCCCGAGACGCGCAGCAGGCCGGCGGCCAGGTTTTCGCGCAGCGGGGCGTCGCCCGTTTCGCTGCGCCAGCCGCGCTTGAACAGCGCTTCGCCCGAGGTGTCCAGATACACCATGAACTGGCGCTGGTCGAGGAAGCCGAAGATGCGCATGTCCGGCTCGCGCGTGTTGACCGAGGGGCGCTTGCCGTACATGTCGCGGAAGCGGTCGCACACGGCGTCCTTGATCTTCAGCGTGGTGAATTCCAGCGATTTCAGGGGCGACTTGATGGCGGTGACGTCGACCCGGATGGTGTGGTGGATGCCGAACCACTCTTCCCACGGCTGGCCCAGCACCAGGTCGTAGATGTCGTTTTCGTTCTGGTAGTGGCACACGCCCATGCGCATCAGGACGCGCGAGGCGATGCGCGAGTGCAGGTTGATGCGGTAGGCGTCGTACAGGTCGCCGGAGGCGTGCACGCCGCCGGGGACCTGGTTGTGGACCTTCATGGTCGGGCTCATGGCCGCGATTTCGGCCAGTTCTTCCGCCAGGGCGGCTTCCAGGCCGCGCGGGCATGGGCAGAAATAGGATGGCATTTTGGGGGACCCTTTATCCGTTGTAAAAATCAAAACCGGCACTTCGGTGTCTGACCCGCAGGGTCAGACACCATGGCCTGCGGCGGCCGCGTATCAGGGTCTGACCCTGCGGGTCAGACCCTGGTTTGCCGGTTTAGAAAGGCTTGACGACCACCAGGATGACGATCGCCAGCAACATCAAGACCGGCACTTCATTGAACCACCGGTAAAACACATGGCCGCGCGCATTGGCGCCGCGTTCAAATTTCTTCAGCAGCGAGCCGCAGGCGTGGTGGTAGCCCAGCAGCAGGAACACGAAGAACAGCTTGGCGTGCAGCCAGCCCGGCATCTTCGCGCCGTATTGCAGCACCACCAGCCAGATGCCGAACACCACCGCCGGCAGCGCCAGCATGGTGGTGAAGCGGTACAGCTTGCGCGCCATCGTCAGCAGCCGTTCGGTCGTCGGGCCCGGCGTTTCCATCGCCAGGTTGACGAAAATGCGCGGCAGGTAGAACAGCCCGGACATCCAGGACACGATGAAGACGATATGCAGCGCTTTGATCCAGAGCATGTTTATTTTCTAGTTTCGCCGTGGCCGAACACCACGTATTTGAGGGAAGTCAGGCCTTCCAGGCCGACCGGGCCGCGCGCGTGCAGCTTGTCGTTGGAAATGCCGATCTCGGCGCCCAGGCCGTATTCGAAGCCGTCGGCAAAGCGCGTCGAGGCGTTGATCATCACCGACGAGGAATCGACTTCGCGCAGGAAGCGCATCGCGGCCGAGTAATCCTCGGTGACGATGGCTTCGGTGTGCTTGGAGGACCAGGTGTTGCAATGCTCGATGGCGGCGTCCAGCCCGTCCACCACGCGCACCGCCAGGATCGGCGCCAGGTATTCGGTGGCCCAGTCTTCTTCGCTGGCGTGCGCCAGGTGCGGGTAGCCGGCAGCGGCCAGGATGGCGTAGCTTTCCGCGTCGGCGCGCAGCTCGACCTGCTCGGTGGCGTAACGCTGCGCCAGCTGCGGCAGCACGTCGGCGGCGATGGCGCGCGCCACCAGCAGCGTTTCCATGGTGTTGCAGGTGCCGTAGCGGTGGCATTTGGCGTTGAAGCCGATGTCCAGCGCCTTGGCCATGTCGGCCTTGGCGTCGATGTAGACGTGGCAGATGCCGTCCAGGTGCTTGATCATCGGCACCGTGGCTTCTTCCATCAGGCGCGCGATCAGGCCCTTGCCGCCGCGCGGCACGATGACGTCCACGTACTGCGGCATGGTGATCAGGGCGCCGACGGCGGCGCGGTCGGTGGTGTCGACTACCTGCACGCCGTCAGCAGGCAGGCCGGCGCCTTGCAGGCCCTCGGCGACGAGACGCGCCAGGGCGCGGTTGCAGTGGATCGCTTCCGAGCCGCCGCGCAGGATGGTGGCGTTGCCGCTCTTGATGCACAGGCCGGCCGCGTCCACCGTCACGTTGGGGCGCGCTTCATAGATGATGCCGATCACGCCCAGCGGCACGCGCATCTGGCCCACCTGGATGCCGGACGGGCGGATCTTCACGTTCGAAATTTCGCCCACCGGGTCCGGCAGCGAGACGATCTGGCGCAGGCCTTCCACCATGGTGGCAATGGCCTTGTCGCTCAGCGCCAGGCGGTCCAGCATGGCCGGCGCCAGGCCGGCGGCGCGCGCGGCTGCCAGGTCCTGCTCGTTGGCCGCGCGCAGGGCCGGCGCTTCGCGTTCGATGGCGGCGGCGATCAGTTCCAGCGCCTTGTTGCGGGTGGCGCTGTCGGCGCGCGCCATGCCGCGCGAGGCGGCGCGGGCGCGTTGGCCGATGTCTTGCATGTACTGCTTGATGTCCATCGCATTCATCCTAATTCGTTATCCTCTTGCGACGCGCAAAGCCAATTGCAGCATGGCGTCCCACTGGTCGCCGGCGAACGCCTTGGCGCGCAGGCCCTTGACCATGCGGTCGACCTGGGCGGCCTGCTGCATCGCCGCTTCCAGCGTGGGCAGCGAGATGCGGCGCAGCGCCGGCTCCATCAGCCGTTCGCGCGGGCCCCAGATGCGGTATTCCTTCAGGAGCGCCGGCAGCGGACGGCCCTGGGCCATGCCTGCCTTTAATTTTAGCAGCGTGCGGATTTCTTCGGAGACGGCCCACAAAACCAGCGGCAGCGCTTCGCCTTCGCCTTTCAAGCCTTCCAGCATGCGGATCAGGCGCGCGGTGTCGCCTGACAGCATGGCTTCGGACAGCTTGAACACGTCGTAGCGCGCCACATTGAGCACGGCGTCCTGCACTTGTTCGTGGGCCAGCTTGCCCGGCTCGTGCAGCAAGCCGAGTTTCTGGATTTCCTGGTGTGCCGCCAGCAGGTTGCCTTCGACGCGGTCGGCGATGAAGTCCAGGCTGGCGCGCTCCGCGCTCTGCCCTTGTGCGGCAAGGCGGTTCGCAATCCATCCCGGCAGCGCATTGCGCTCGATGTTCGGGATGTCGATGTACACGGCGGCCTGCTGCAAGGCCGCCACCCACGCTGCCTTCTGCGTCTGCCAGTCCAGCTTGGGCAGGGTGATCAGCGTCAGGTTGTCGGGGGATAGATCCTTGGCGTAAGCCTGCAGGGCGGCGCCGCCATCCTTGCCCGGCTTGCCGGACGGGATGCGCAGCTCGATCAGCTTCTTGTCGCCGAACAGGCTCATGGCCTGGTTGGCGGCCAGCAGCTCGCCCCACTTGAAGTTGCGCTCGACGGTCAGCACGTCGCGCTCGGAATAGCCTTGCGCGCGGGCGGCGCGGCGGATCTTGTCGGCCGCTTCCAGCGCCAGCAAGTGCTCGTCGCTGGTGATCACGTACAGCGGGGCCAGCGTCCTGGCGACGTGCTGGTCGAGGGCGTCGGCGCGCAACTGCATGGCGCGCCTTTAGCGGACCGGCGGCGCGGACGGCGCGGTAGGGGCGGTCACGTCGGGCGCCGACAGCACGCCCGGCAGCACGCCGGACGGGGTCGGCGCCGGCGCCGGGGTGCCCAGCTTGATGGCAGCCATGCGGCGCATCATCTGCTGCACCAGGTCGGCCTGCATGTCCTTGTACAGCAAGGCTTCTTCCTGCTCCTTGGCCAGGAGCTGGGTTTCGCTGAAGGTGATCGGGCGGCCCAGCGTGATCTGGGTCGGCGCCAGCAGTTCGGTGCCGGCCTTGTCGGTCACGCGGAATACGATGTTGTAGCTGAGCAGGTATTCGCGCACGCGGCCATTGCTGTTCAGGGACAGGATCGACTTGGTGCGGGTCTTTTCCGGGTTGGTCAGCACTTCGATCACGCCATCGGCCTCGGTCTTGCTGGCTACCACGCTGGTGTGGCCGTTGACGCGGATATTGCGCTTCAGTTCAATCGCCAGCGGCGACGACTCCGGCAAGCCCACATACATGGCGTTGAACGGCAGCGTGTAGGTACCGCCGGAGCCGCGCAGGTGGAAGCCGCAGCCGGTGGCCACGGCCGCTACGCCCAGCGCGGCCAGCGCCAGCAGGGAGCGACGCAAGGCGCCGCGGGAGTTCAGAGTCGTCGTCATCTTTGCCTTACACCACGATATTGACCAATTTGCCCGGTACCACGATGACCTTCTTCGGCGCGCCTTCCAGGAACTTCTGCACGCTTTCCTCGGCCAGCGCGGCCGCTTCGATCGCGGCCTTGTCGGCGGCCTTCGGCACTTTCACCGAGCCGCGCAGCTTGCCGTTCACCTGGATCATCAGCTCGATCTCGGACTGCTCCAGCGCGGCCGGGTCCACCTGCGGCCAGGCTGCGTCCAGGATGTCGCCGGCGTAACCCATTTCCTGCCACAGCACGTGGGTGATGTGCGGCGCCACGGGATTCAGCAGGCGCAGGAAGATGGCGTAGCCTTCGGCCAGCACGGCCGGCTCGACGCCCTTGGCCGACTCCAGCGTGTTGAGCATCTTCATGCAGGCCGACACCACGGTGTTGTACTGGATGCGCTTGATGTCGTAGTCGGCCTGCTGCAGCACCTTGTGCACTTCGCGGCGCAGCGCCTTGCCGTCGTCGGTGGCGGCAGCGGCAGCCAGCGGCGAGCCGGCAGCGCGGATGGCGTCGCGCTGGGCGAAGCCGAAGTTCCACACGCGCTTCAGGTAGCGGTTGGCGCCTTCCACGCCGGAGCCGGACCATTCCAGGGTCTGCTCAGGCGGCGATGCGAACATGGTGAACAGGCGCGCGGTGTCGGCGCCGTACTGCTCGATCTGCACCTGCGGGTCGATGCCGTTGTTCTTGGACTTGGACATCTTCTCGATGCCGCCCAGGCTGACCGGCTGGCCGTCGGCCTTCAGCACGGCCGATACAGGACGGCCGCGGTCGTCGGTGGTCAGGGTCACGTCGTCCGGGTTGAACCAGTGCTTCTTGCCGGAGGCTTCTTCGCGGTAGTAGGTCTCGTTCAGCACCATGCCCTGGGTCAGCAGGTTGGTGAACGGCTCGTCGAATTTGACCAGGCCGAAGTCACGCATCACCTTGGTCCAGAAGCGCGCGTACAGCAGGTGCAGCACGGCGTGCTCGATGCCGCCGATGTACTGGTCCATCGGCATCCAGTAGTCGTTGCGCGCGTCGATCATGGCCTTGTCGGAACCCGGCGAGGTATAGCGCATGTAGTACCAGCACGAGTCGACGAAGGTGTCCATGGTGTCGGTCTCGCGGCGTGCAGGCTTGCCGCATTTCGGGCAGTCGCACTTGAGGAAGGCTTCATGCTTGTTCAGCGGGTTGCCGGTGCCGTCCGGCACGCAGTCTTCCGGCAGCACCACCGGCAGGTCCTTCTCAGGCACCGGCACCGAGCCGCAGGATTCGCAGTGGATCATCGGGATCGGGGTGCCCCAGTAGCGCTGGCGCGAAATGCCCCAGTCGCGCAGGCGGAAGGTGGTTTTCTTCTCGCCCAGGCCCTTGGCGGCCAGGTCGGCGGCAATGGCTTCCAGCGCTTCAGTGTAGCGCAGGCCGTCGTACTTGCCGGAGTTGGTGACCACGGAGACGGCCTTGTCGCCGTACCATTCCTGCCAGGCCTCGTCGCTGTAGCTCTGGCCTTCGGCGGCGATCACCTGCTTGATCGGCAGATTGTATTTTTTGGCGAAGGCGAAATCGCGCTCGTCGTGCGCCGGCACGCCCATCACGGCGCCGTCGCCGTAGGTCATCAGGACGTAGTTGCCGATCCAGACTTCCACTTGCTCGCCGGTGATCGGGTGGGTGACGAACAGGCCGGTCGGCATGCCCTTCTTCTCCATCGTTGCCATGTCGGCTTCGATCACGGAGCCCATCTTGCATTCGGCGATGAAGGCTTGCAGTTCCGGCTTGTTTTGCGCGGCGTGGGCGGCCAGCGGGTGCTCGGCGGCCACGGCGCAGAAGGTCACGCCCATGATGGTGTCAGGGCGGGTGGTGAACACGAACAGCTTGCCGTCGTTGATCAACTGGCCGTCGTTGCCAGCGATGCTGTGCGGGAAGGCAAAGCGCACGCCGGTCGACTTGCCGATCCAGTTCGACTGCATGATGCGCACGCGCTCAGGCCAGCCTGGCAGCTTGTTGTCGACGTAGTCCAGCAGCTCGTCGGCGTAATCGGTGATGCGCACGTAGTACATCGGGATTTCGCGCTTCTCGATCAGCGCGCCCGAACGCCAGCCCTTGCCGTCGACCACCTGCTCGTTGGCCAGCACGGTCTGGTCGACCGGGTCCCAGTTCACGGTGCCGGTCTTCTGGTAGATGATGCCTTTTTCCAGCATCTTCAGGAACATCCACTGGTTCCACTTGTAGTATTCCGGCTTGCAGGCGGCCATTTCGCGCGACCAGTCGATCGCCAGGCCCATCGACTGCATCTGCTCTTTCATGTGGTCGATGTTGGAGTAGGTCCATTTCGCTGGCGGCACATTGTTGGCCATGGCCGCGTTTTCAGCCGGCATGCCGAAGGCGTCCCAGCCCATCGGCATCAGCACGTTGTAGCCGTTCATCCGCAGGTAGCGGTACATCACGTCATTGATCGTATAGTTGCGCACGTGGCCCATATGCAGCTTGCCCGATGGGTAAGGCAACATCGAGCAAGCGTAATACTTGCCTTTAGGGAAACGCGGGTCGTTTTCGACGGCTTTGTAGGCGTCGATCGCCTTCCAGTGCGATTGGGCGGCTTTTTCGACTTCTGCTGGACTATATTTTTCTTGCATGATGGAGCGCACTAAAATTGGTGGATATGAACCCTTCATTATAACAATGCATTGGTGCGGCGCGTCAGAATGAGATATCAGGAATTTCCGCCCCCGCTGGGGCTGGCCGGGCTGGTCGATTGCCTGTGGCTGTCCGAAGCCCCTGCCGCGCCTGCCGGCCCGGCGCTTTTGCCCGTCGCGCATCGCGTTTTGCCGGACAATTGCACCGACATCCTGTGGCAGGACAGCGGCGGTGCTTTCTTCGTCGGCATGATGAGTACCTGGTTCGATGTGCCGGCGGCCCGCCGCGTGCGCACGGTGGCGGTGCGCTTCCGCCCGGGGGCGGCCAGCCTGTTCGCGGGGCCGGTGCCGCTGGCGAGCCTGGTCGACCAGCGGGCCGGCCTGGACCAGCTTTGGGGCCGCTCGGCTGCCGACCGGCTCGGCGACAAGCTTTGGTCGGTCGCGCGCAGCGATGCGGAACGCCTGGCGCTGCTGACGGAAGCACTTTACGCTCGACTTTCGCTTGCCCCGGCCGGCGCCCGCGCTGCCAGCGCCCTTGCCTCCCGCGTCGTGGCGTCCGCCCCGGCCGGCCAGGCGCTCGCCCTGCATGCCGTAGCGCAGCTTGAGGCCAGCGGCGGGGCCTTGCGGGTTGAATCGCTGGCGGCGGGGCTGGGCGTTTCGCGCCAGTACCTCGCCAACCAGTTCCGCGACCATGTCGGCCTGTCGCCCAAGCTCTTCGCCCGTATCTGCCGCTTCCGGGCCGCCCGCACTGCCGCCCTTGCAGCCGAGCCTGGACGGCACGGCCACGACTGGGCCACCTTGGCCCTCGACAGCGGCTATTTCGACCAATCCCACCTGATCCGCGATTTCCAGGACTTCACCGGCGCCTCGCCCGACGTCCATTTGGGTAATCGGTAAGCCGCCACGCCCTGTCGCGAGAAAGTGCGATTTTTGGCTCAAATTGGCCTGACCAAACCGCTATTTTCTGCGATTTTCGGGAACTTTCCGTGATTTCGCATGTCCAAAAGAAAAAATCACGGAAAAGGCCTAAAAATCGCACGAAATAGCGGTTTGGTCAGGCCAATTCAGGGCAAAAATCGCACTTTCTCGCGAAGGAGAAAAAGATGACACCGAATCTATGTATTGCCATTTCCACGCCCACTTTACGCGCCCTGCTCGCTTTTCAAAGCGAGCACGACCAAGAAGCCGACCCAGCCGACTTGGCCGACCGGGCCATCCGCGACTGGCTGCACTATCAACGCGAGCTCGCCAAACCAGTTGGCCAGCGCGGGTACTTCTGGAAGAAGCTATTCCTTCCTGATGGCACCCGGCTACGGGTTTCCAACCATATGACCACGCGCTATGCCGCTGTCGTGGGTGACGACCTCGTCTACGAAAGCATGACCATTTCCCCGAACCGGTTTGCGCAAATGACGCTGGGATCAGCACGCAATGCCTGGGAGGTCGTCTATGTTCAGATGCCAGGCCAGCGTGAATGGAAGCTCGCGCTACGTCTACGCTACGCACTGGAAGCCGACGAGCGGCGAGCAGCCAACCGCCCAGCCACGCCGCCATCCGCTGTCGCGCCGCCACCGGCCCTGCCGCGCACCTTGCCCATTGCGACGCTGCATGCGCCCCAGTTACGCCCCGACTGCGAAGAACGGCGCAAGGCGTATCGCCGCGCAGAAGACCTCCTGCTCGACTAGTTTCCATTTTTCCAATCGCGGCGGCGGCCGGCATGGCAAGATGCGGCCATCAACCACCCACTAGAGGAGAACACCATGATCAAAGGCCTGCGCACCGCGATTTACCCCACCCCCGACCTGGCAGCCGGCAAAGCCTGGTACAGCAAGGTATTCCAGAAGGAGCCCTACTTCGACCAGCCCTTCTACGTCGGCTTTGAAATTGGCGGCTTCGAGCTGGGCCTGCTGCCGGACGGCGAACCCGGCAAGGCCGGCAGCCAGGTTTACTGGGGCGTGGAAGACATTGCCAAAGAAGTCCAGCGCATCCTCGCACTCGGAGCAAGCACTCACTCTGACATCCAGGAAGTGGGCGAAGGCATCAAGGTCGCCGAGCTGGCCGACCCGTTCGGCAATGTCCTCGGCCTGATTGAAAACCCGCATTTCGACAGGGCCAAGGTCGCGTGATACCATGCACCCCCTATGCGCAAACGCAATAACAAATCCATCCTGATCAAGACGCCCGACCAGGTCGAGCTGGCCCGCGTGGCCGGCCAGCTGGCGGCCGACGTGCTGACCTTCATCGCCCCGCACGTCAAGCCGGGCGTCTCGACCGCCCAGCTGGACCAGCTGTGCAACGACTACATCGTCAACACCCAGAAAGTCATCCCGGCCAACGTCGGCTATGGCGGCTTCACCGGCACCGTCTGCACCTCGGTCAACGAGGTGGTATGCCACGGCATCCCGACCCCGAAGAAGGTGCTGAAGGACGGCGACATCATCAACATCGACGTCGCCGTCATCAAGGACGAATGGTTCGGCGACACCAGCCGCATGTACTACGTCGGCACCCCATCGAAAGCGGCGCAGAAGCTGTGCGAAGTGACGTATGACGCGATGTGGGCCGGCATCCGCGCGGTCAAGCCGGGCAACCGCCTGGGCGACGTCGGCCACGCGATCCAGAAGCTGGCCGAAGCGGCCGGCTACAGCGTGGTGCGCGATTATTGCGGGCACGGCATCGGCATGGTGTACCACGAAGACCCGCAGGTGCTGCATTACGGCCGCCCGGGCACCGGGCTGCTGCTGGAGCCGGGCATGGTGTTTACCATCGAGCCGATGATCAACGCCGGCAAGCACGCCACGCGCGCGCTGCCGGACGGCTGGACGGTTGTCACGGCCGACCGGTCGCTGTCGGCGCAGTGGGAGCATATGGTGGCGGTGACCGAGACCGGCTTCGACGTGTTGACGCTGGCGCCGGGCGAGCAAACCCGGTAATTCGATGTCTGACCCGCAGGGTCAGACACCTGGCCTGCGGCGGCCGCTTACCAGTGTCTAGCGCAAAGTCAGCTTCAACGCCGGCTTCTCGCCATAATCCTCATAGCGCTCATTGATCCCGCCGACGCAATAGCTGATCTCTTCCAGCAAATCCGCCGGCATCATCTTCGCATCGGTAACGACGATCTCCAGCACCTCATTGGGCTTGAGCCGGAACTTCGTCATATTGTCCTCATCGCGCAGATAGGACAGGCAATCGACCCAGGCATCGATCGTCGCGCTATACCCCGACGGGAACCCGAGTTCCGCCTGGCAGGCAGCGTGGAAAGCCGCTTCATCGCCGATCGCGGCGCCGTTTAATGTGGCAATAGCCATTATTTCTTTTCCTTCGGATCGGTGACGAAGCCAATACGGGTCAGGCCATGCGACTGCGCCGCCGCCATCACCTGCGCCACCACTTCATAGCGGGTATCCTTGTCAGCCCGCAGCTGCAACTCCGGCTGCTGCGGCAAGCCCGCCGCCTCGGCCAGGCGCTGTTCCAGCTCGCCGGCCTGCAAGGCATCGTTATTCCAGTAAACCGTGCCGCCAGCATCGATCGCCAGGGTCACGCTGTCCGCTTCCTGCTGCAGCGCCCTGGCCTGCGCCTTGGGCAGCTCCAGCTGCACCGCATTGGTAAACATCGGCGCGCTGATGATGAAGATCACCAGCAGCACCAGCATCACGTCCACCATCGGCGTGACGTTGATGTCCGCCATGGATTCCTTCTGCCGGTGATGGTTGAAGGAGCCGAAAGCCATCAGTTCAATCCCTGGCCAGGTAAGCGTGCAAGTCGTGCGCGAAAGCGTCGAGCTCGGACAAGGTGATGCGGTTGATGCGGTTAAAGCCGTTATACGCCAGCACCGCCGGAATCGCCACGGTCAGGCCGACGCCGGTCATGATCAGCGCCTCGCCCACCGGCCCGGCCACCTTGTCGATCTGCACCGTGCCCTGCGCCGACACCGCCGCCAGCGCATGGTAGATGCCCCACACGGTGCCCAGCAAGCCGACGAACGGCGCGGTCGATGCGATCGACGCCAGCAGGGTCAGGCCCGATTCCAGCCGCGTGGTCGAGACATGGATCGCATCGCGCAGCACGCGCGTGACCTGTTCCGAGCGCCCCATCTCGGCGGCGATGCTGCCACCCTTGGCGTGCGCCAGCTGGTACGCGCCGGCCTGCGCCACGGCGGCGAAAATGCCCTCCTGGTCGCGCGCGGCCATCAGCGCCACGCCGTCGGCCACCGAAGGCGCATCCCAGAACGCCTGCACCACCGGCGCCGCGCGCCGGATGCGCCACGAGGCCCAGCCCTTCCACAGGATGAAGAACCAGGACGCCAGCGACATCGCCAGCAGCAGGTAAGCCACGGCGTGGCTGATCGCGTCGCCGCGCTGCCAGTAGCTGGCGAAGGTAAAGTGCTCCATCAGCCTTTCAGGCCCAGCACGTCGTACATATCGTACAAACCGGCCTTCTTGTCGGCCAGGAATTGCGCCGCGCGCAACGAACCGTTGGCATAGTGCTGGCGCGAAGACGACTTGTGGCTGATTTCAATGCGCTCGCCCTCGGTGGCGAACATCACGGTATGGTCGCCGATGATGTCGCCGCCGCGCACGGTGGCAAAACCGATCGAGGAAGGGTCGCGCGGGCCGGTCACGCCTTCGCGCGCGAACACGCCGCACTCCTTCAGGTCGCGCCCCAGCGCATCGGCAATCACCTCGCCCATTTTCAGCGCGGTGCCGGACGGCGCATCGACCTTGTGGCGGTGGTGCGCCTCGATGATCTCTATGTCGTAGCCCAGGTCGAACTGCTTGGCCGCGAATTCCAGCAGCTTGAGCGTCACATTCACGCCCACGCTCATGTTCGGCGCGAACACGATGGCAGTCTTTTCGGCCGCGGCCGCGATGGCCGCCTTGCCCGCTTCATCGAAGCCGGTGGTGCCGATCACCATCTTCACGCCATGCTCGGCGCAGTAAGCCAGGTGGGCCAGGGTGCCTTCCGGGCGGGTAAAGTCGATCAGCACGTCGGCGCCGGCCAGGCCGCTGGCCAGGTCGGCGGTGATGGCCACGCCCGAGGCCTGGCCGGTAAAGGCGGCGGCGTCGCTGCCCAGGGACGGCGCCCCCGCGCGGTCCAGCGCACCGGACAGGCGCGTCCCGGGCGTCTTCTGGACGGCCTCGATCAGCATATGGCCCATGCGGCCGCTGGCGCCGGCGATGGCGATATTCAGTTGCGTCATTGTTGATTCCTTATTGCTTGGTGCCCGATTCCTGGCCGCCCGGCAGCGGCGCCTTGCCCGGCGCCTGGTTGCCCTTGGCCGCTTCGGACTTCTTGAATTCCTTGATCGGGCCGGCGATGCGCGCGATGTATTCCTGTTCGGTCGGCAGGTCGCCGCCCTCGAAGCGCGCCACCTTGTCATCCTGGTCGAAGAACACCACCACGGTGCTGGTGGTCAGCTCGCCATTGCCCTTGGCCAGGCGGAACGGGTAATCCCAGCGCTTGCCATGGAAGGCGTCGGCCATCAGCGGGGTGCCGAGCAGGAACTTGACCTGGTCCTTGCTCATGCCGTTCTTGAGCTGGGCCAGCATTTCCCGCGACACGAAATTGCCCTGCTGGATATCGGGACGGTAAGGCGAGAAGAACCAGAAGAACTTCTGCGTCTTGGTGATCTGGGTGGTCTGGGCCCCCTGCGACGCTTCCACCGGGGCCACGGTGGCGGGCTTGCTGGCGCAGGCAGCCAACAGGGCGGCCGCCAGCAGCGGAGTGCTACGTTGCAACAAAGACAGCAGGGTCAAGCGCATATTATGCATACCTCAATTCCGTGAGCAGAAGTGCCTAAAACGCTATATCATAAAGCACTTCCCGCAACTGACGTTAGCAAACATGAGTAACAGCCCTACCGACCTGAAGGCGTCCGGCCTCAAGGCGACCCTGCCACGCCTGAAGATCCTCGATATTTTCCAGAGCAGCCCCGTGCGCCACCTGACGGCGGAAGACGTGTACAAGCTGCTTCTGGCCGAGAACATGGACGTCGGTCTGGCCACCGTGTACCGCGTGCTGACCCAGTTCGAGCAGGCCGGCTTGCTCAACCGCAACCATTTCGAGAGCGGCAAGGCGATTTTCGAGCTCAACGAAGGCTCGCACCACGACCACCTGGTCTGCCTCGATTGCGGCCGGGTGGAAGAATTCGTCGACGAAGAGATTGAAAAGCGCCAGCAAAGCATCGCCGCCGAGCGCGGCTTCAAGATCGCCGAACACGCGCTGGCGATCTACGGCAGCTGCACCAAGGTCAACTGCCCGCACAAGCACTAAATAAATGGGGTACGTCCCCATTTATTTCGTCCCCATTCACTTTTTCAATGGTTGCTCAGCGCGTTCGACAGCAGCCGCGAGGTAATATCGACAATCGGAATCACCCGCTCGTAAGCCATGCGGGTCGGCCCGATCACCCCCAGCGTGCCGACGATCTTGCCATTGGCCTCATAGGGCGCGGTCACCACGCTCATCTCGTCCATCGGCACCAGTTGCGACTCGCCGCCGATGAAAATCTGCACGCCGGAGGCCTTGGACGAGACGTCCAATAGCTGCATCAGCCCGGTCTTTTGCTCGAACAGGTCGAACATCGCGCGCAGCGAGCTCATATTCGAGGACAGGTCGGCCACCGACAGCAAGTTGCGCTCGCCGGCAATCACCATGTCTTCCGATTCGGCCATCGCTTCGCTGCCGGCCTCCACGGCCGCCTGCATCAGGCGCCCCATATCGTCGCGCAACTGGCGCAGCTCGTGCTGCAGGCGCCCGCGCACGTCCTCGAACGACAGCCCGGAATAGTGCTGGTTGATGAAATTGGCCGACTGCTGCAACTGGGCCGGCGTGTAGTCGACGTCGGTCAGCAGGATGCGGTTTTGCACGTCGCCGCCGGGCGAGACGATCACCAGCAGCACGCGCTTGTCGCCCAGGCGCAGGAACTCGATCTGCTGGAACACCGACTCGTGGCGCGGCGCCAGCACCACGCCGGCAAACTGGGTCAGCGAGGACAGCATCTGGGCCGCGTTGGCAATCAGCTTTTGCGGCTGCGGCGAGGCCACCTGCAAGCCGGCCTGCACCGCGCGCTCGTCGATGTGCTGCACCGTCAGCAGGGTGTCGACGAAGATGCGGTAGCCGCGCGGGGTCGGCACCCGTCCCGCCGAGGTATGCGGGCTGGCCACATAGCCCTGCTCTTCCAGGTCGGCCATGATGTTGCGGATGGTGGCCGGCGACAGCTCCAGCCCGGAAATCTTGGACAGGGCGCGCGAGCCCACCGGCTGGCCGTCGGCGATGTAACGCTCGACCAGGGCTTTGAGCAGGGTTTGGGCACGGAGATCGAGATGCATAGGTCTATTCTGCCAACTGTTGTTCCAGCCACGCAAGCAGTTCGTCAAGCGTGGCGCAAATCGCATCCGGCTGCGGCGCGCCGGCCGGCAGCACGGCGCCGCGCCGGTTCATCCACACCGCGCGCAGGCCGGCCGCCTGCGCCCCCGCCACGTCCAGCGCCAGGTCGTCGCCGACATACACCGCATCCTGCGGCGCCACGCCCAGCGCGTCACAGGCGGCGCGGAAAATGCCCGGCGCCGGCTTCAGGGCGCCGAAACGGGCGGCCGCCAGCGAAACGTCGAAATGGTGGGCCAGGCCGATCACTTCCAGGTCGGCATTGCCATTGGAAACCGTGCCCAGCTGCACATGCTGGCGCAGCTTGAGCAAGCCCGGCAGCACGTCGTCATACGGGGTCACCGCATTGCGCGCGGCAAAGAAATGCGCCATGGCGCCATCGACATGGGCGGCATCCTCGCCGGCCGCGGCAAAGGCCGCCTGCAGGCTGGCGCGGCGCAACTGGCCCAGGTCGACCAAGAGTTCGGGCCGGGCCGCCGCCAGTTCGGCGCGGTGCGCGCGCAAGGCATCGATCGACCACTGCGCCGCCACTTTGGGCGCGTGCGCCGCCAGCCAGGCGTGCAGGGTGACTTCCGCCTCGGCAATGACAGGCGCGATCGGCCACAGGGTGTCGTCCAGGTCGAACAGGATGGCTTTGGGCTTCATGGGCGCATTGTACCGCGCCGCGGTTGCAAGCTGTTACAAGGGAAAAGCTGGCCAAAACGGCTAAAGAAGTAGCAAATGCACTAAAATAGGCGCCGATTTGTCCGCGCCACGCGCGCAACCGACTGGAGAAAGTGGAATGAAGAGTAAGTATCTGTCTGCCGCCGCCGCGCTGCTGTGCGTCGCCGGACTGGCCGCCTGCGGCGGCAAAGGCAATGGCAGCCTCAACCTGGGCGTCCAGGTCATCGGCCTGGACCGTGGCGGCCTGGTGCTACAGAACAATGGCGGCGACGACCTGACCATCAGCAGCGCCGGCAGCAGCAATTATTTCTTCCCGACCCTGATGGCGCCGGACGCGCAGTTCAACGTGACGATCAAGACCGTGCCGGCCAACGTGACGTGCAAGCTGGCCAACAATACCGGCAAGATCAATTACTACACCTACCTCCAGACCAGCGTCACCTGCGCTGCCGACCCGTACACCCTGGGCGGCACGGTGGAAAGCGTGGCCGGCGACGGCAGCAAAGGCCCGCTGAGCGCCGATGGCCTGGTGCTGGCCAATGGCGCCCAGACCCTGGCCGTGCCCAAGGGCTCGGCCAACTGGACCTTCGCGACCCCGGTCGGCAACACCAATGTCTACGGCGTGACGGTGCTGTCGCAACCGACCGGCCAGACCTGCGTGGTAAGCAAAGGCACCGGCACCATGCCGGCGAGCAATGTGACCGATATCGCCGTTTCCTGCAAAGCGAGCTAAGAAAGACACCCGATGAAAGCACAACTCCTTGCCGCGGCCATGCTGGCCGCAGCCCTGGCTGCCTGTGGCGGCAAAGCCAGTTTCACCGTCGGCGGCACCGTGTCCGGCCTGTCCAACAGCGGCCTGAAGCTGCAAGTCAATGGCGGCGACATCGTCGAAGTACCGGCCGGCGCCACCAGCTTCAGCTTCCCCAACGGCATCAGCTATGGCACCGAATACAAGGTCGAATTCGTGCAGCAGCCGGCGCACATGAAGTGCGACTTCCTGGGCGCCACCAATATCGGCTCGGCCGGCCATACCACCAGCATCAACATCCAGATCAGCTGCGTCCAGAACAGCTATGCCGTCAGCGGCACCGTGGAAGGCCTGTCGGCGGACGGCCTGGTGCTGGTCAACGGCAGCTCGAGCGGCAGCATTGCGGTCGCCAAGGGCGCCACCAGCTTCGTCTTGCCCAACCTGATCCCGGTCGGCACCGCCTACGGCATTTCCGTGCTGACCCAGCCCGCCCCCCTCAGCTGCACGGTCTTCAACGGCAGCGGCGTGATGGGCGACGAGCCGCGCAACAATGTGCGGGTGGTCTGCCAGTGATATAAGCGAGTGGAATGACTGGAATTCCAAAAATAAATTGGAACAATATGCCGCGACGCAGCATAATTACCCCTGTCTCCTCCACTTCTTAACAGAAATGGATTCAGCCCGCTCCCTGAGCGGGCTTTTTTTTGCCCCGTGGCAGCCGCCCCGCAGCCGGGCCAGTCTTGATGGGCGCGGCCGTTGTAGGCTATAGTCGCCTACTGTTTCAAGAGCCACGCGGCAATGCTGGAAAATTTATGACATCAGACGGCTACCAGGGCCAAGCGGTAAAACTGCTGAATGCAACGCAAAAAGCCTACGCGGTAGCGTTCTTCTTCCTTCCCCTTTCCAAGGCACTGCTGTTCATCGCACTGGCCATCGGCTTCATGCTGTTTGTCGCCGGCGGCGGCTTTACCAGGGCGCTGCGCGCCTGGCGCAGCCTGCCCTGGGTCTGGCCGGCCGCCATGCTGGCCGCCTTGCCGGCCCTGTCGCTGCTGATCCACCCCGCCAGCAGCAAGCTGGTGATCCATTCCGAAGCCAGCTACTACTGGCTGATCGCGCTCATGGTGTTCCTGGCCGCCAGCCAGCTGCCCATCCTGCCCTGGTTGCGGGCGCTGCTGGCCGGGATCCTGGTCGGCTTCCTGTATGCCCAGCTGCCGTACAAAGGCTGGTGGCCGCTCGACCCGCCGTCCCTGATCGCCAACTACATCCTGTATTCCCAGTTCCTGGCCATCGGCGTGGTCCTGCTGTCGATTCTTTACAAATATGAAACCAGCAAGGGCATGCGGGCCGCGTACGCGGCCGGCATGGCCCTGTTCTTCTTTGGCCTGACCTCCGGCATGGGACGGACCGGGATGTGGGTGGTGCTGGTTTTGTTGCCTTTTATCATCACCAACCTGTTCGCCCGCCAGCACCGCGGCAAGGCTGCCCTGCTGTGCGTGCTGGCCAGCGTGGCGCTGCTGATGGCGCCGACGGTGCAAAAAAGGATCCACGACGCGGCCAGCGATATGCAGCTGCTGCAGCAGAACGTCACGCAAACCTCGCTCGGCTATCGCCTGGAAATGTGGAAGACGGCCTGGGGCGTGTTCCGTGCCCATCCGCTGCTGGGCGGCGGCGCCGCCGGTTTCGAGGCCGCCTGGTCCAGCCAGCCGCGCGGCGACGAAGCCAAGGCCTTCGTCGAGCCGCATAACGCCTTCCTGTTCTACGCCTCGTTTTACGGCATCTTTGGCCTGCTGGCCTTGCTCTGGCTGTATGCCGCCCTGCTGCTGACCGGCTGGCGCCAGCGCCAGCGCTTCGAAGGGCGCATCGTGTTTGCCTTCGCCCTGGTGCTGGTCTTGTGCAGCTTTACCAACACCGTCTTCATGGGCTCGGTGAGCCGCGCCTGGGTGATGCTGTTCCTGGGCCTGCAAGGCGCCCTGCTGTACCACGCCCCGGCGCCGCTGCGCGCGGCCGGCACGGTGAAGGCGGGCACCGCATGAAGCAAGACACCTTGAAGCTGCTGTTCATCTGCCCGACCGTTGCCGGCTATATCGGCGGCACGGAAACCGTGGTCAGCCAGTTTTGCCAGCGCCTGCAGCACCAGGCGCAGATTACGCTGCTCAGCGGCGAACCCGGCCCGGGCCGCACACGGCTGATCGACATCGACGGCATCACGCTGCGCACCTTGCCGTTTGCCGCGCGCGACTCGCGCCTGAACCGCGTGCTCAGCAAGCTCCTGATGACCAGCCCGTTCAAGATCGAGAGCCGCAGCTTTTTCCGCTCGCTGCAGCGCAGCGGCATCGACCTGGCGCAGTACGACCGCATCGTGACGTTTTATGAAGCCGATGCCTACCTGCTGGCCAAGCGCTACCCCGCGCTGCGCGGCCGTTGCCGGCACTTCCTGCCGGGCGTCTCGATGCGCGGCTTCTTCCGCCAGGTGCCGGCCGGCGACGTCTTTTATCTCGGCTACCGTGCGGCGGAGAAAACCCGGCGCAAATGGGGCCTGGAGATCAGGTCGCTGCCGCTGGGCGTGGACGAGCGTTTTTTCCCGCCCAGCCCGCCGCCCTATCCGGCTGCCAAACGCCTGCTGTATATCGGCCGCCTCGACGGCAGCAAGAACGTCGACTGGCTGGCCGATTTCTTCATGCACAGCAGCCTGCCGCAGCAAGGCTACCACCTCGACATCGTGGGCGACGGCCCGCTGCTGGCCGGCTTGCTGGCCAAGCATGGCCAGTCGCCCAGCATCACGTTCCACGGCCGGCAAGGCCAGGCGGAAGTCATCGGCCTGTTGCGCCAGGCCTTCCTGCTGCTGCACCCGACCGACCTGGAGAGTTTCGGCCTGACCATCCTGGAAGGCATGGCAGCCGGGATTCCGGTCCTGACCCACGAGCTCGACAGCATCAAAGTCTGGGCCAGGGATTACCCGCGCTACCCGGCTCGCCTCGATGCGGCGGCCTGGACCCGCGCGATCCTGCAATTCGAGCAGCCCGCCTACTGGCGCGAAGTCAGCGCCGCCAGCCTCGACCACGCCAAAACCTTCACCTGGCAGCGCGTGGCCGACCAGGTGCTGGAACTCATCGCTAGCAGATAAAAAGTCGGGGTCAGGTCTGGCAATCGGACATTTTCGCTAGCGAAAATGTCCGATTGCC
>CBHREK010000018.1:0-160673 GCA_966077345.1 uncultured Duganella sp. | reverse complement strand
TTGCGGCACAGCTGCGCCAGATTGGCGCCTGGTCGCTGTGCAAGCAGGACAAATTCCCGTCGGGATGACATGGTAGTGCACTCCTTCCAAGGCATTGCTCGCTCCTGAACGTTGCGAAGCAATTATCTTAAGAGTGTTACCCATGTCTCCCGACAAGTGTTACCTATGTCTCCCGGCTATACACCACAGGGTCAGACCCCGTCTGTTCGACGCCAACTGTGTGGGTTCGAAGCTTTTGACTTTCGATGAAGATCAACGGCGGACAACCAAACCCGTTGGCCGCGCCGGGTTTACCGGTTTACTGCGCGCCCACCAGCGAAGTCACCCGAATCGTCTTCGTCTCCGGAATCTCCGAATGCGACAGGACCTTCAGCTGCGGCAATGCACGGCGTAGGAACTTGGATAGCAGCGGACGCAACACCCCAGGCACCAGCAGCACCGGCGTCACGCCCAGCGCCTCCTGCTGCGCGGTCGCTGCCGCCGCCTGCTGCGCAATGGTATCGGCCAGCCCCGGCTCAATACCCGCCGCATCGCCGCCGCCACTGGTCATGGCCTGCATCAGCAAGCGCTCCAGGCGATTATCCAGCGTCATGACCGACAGCTCGCCACCCGCCGGGAATAGTTGCTGCACAATCGCCCGGCCCAACGCCACACGCACCTGCGCCGTCAGCTCATTCGGATCCTGCGTATGCGGCGTGAATTCGGCCAGGGTCTCAATAATGGTGCGCATATCGCGGATATGCACGCCCTCGGCCAACAGGTTCTGCAACACCTTCTGGAGCGCCGACAGCGACAGCATCTTCGGCACCAGGTCTTCCACCAGCTTCGGCGAATCTTTGCCCAGGTGATCCAGCAGCGCCTGCACTTCCGCGCGGCCAAGCAGTTCGGAGGCGTGCGAAGTAATCAGGTGGTTCAAGTGGGTCGCCACCACCGTGCCCGCATCGACCACGGTATAGCCCATGCCGGTAGCCTGATCGCGCAACGAAGCGTCGATCCAGATCGCTGGCAGGCCAAAGGCTGGATCGGTGGTCACCATACCCGGCAGCGTACCGCTCGCCATGCCTGGATTAATCGCCAGGAACTGACCGTTGAAGGCCTCGCCGGTGCCTACTTCCACGCCTTTCAGCGTGATGCGATAGGCGGAGGGCTTGAGTTCGAGGTTGTCGCGGATATGCACCGGCGGCGCCAGGAAGCCCACCTCCTGCGCAAACTTCTTGCGGATGCCCTTGATGCGTTTCAGCAGTTCGCCGCCCTGGGTCTTGTCGACCAGCGGGATCAGGCGATAGCCCACTTCCAGGCCGAGGGTATCGACCGCCATCACGTCCTGCCAGGTCGCCTCCTCCTGCTCCGGTGCAGCCTGCGCACCGGCAGCGGCGCCCGCCGCACCAGCACCACCAGGGCCACCTGCCTCCTGCGTGGCAACCGTTTCCCCTTTTTCCTTGGCGCGCTTCTGCATCAGGTAGCCGGAGCCGATCAGGGTCGACGCCAGCAGGATGAACACCAGGTTCGGCATGCCGGGAATCAGTCCCAGGCCGCCGATGATGCCGCCGGTGATGAACAGCACCTGCGGTTTGCCGAACAACTGGCCAATGACCTGGGTGCCGATGTCGGTATCGGATGCCACGCGCGACACCACGATACCGGCCGCGATGGAAATCACCAGCGATGGAATCTGCGCCACCAGGCCGTCACCGATCGCCAGCAGCACATAATTTTTCAACGCATCGGCAAAGCCCATGTCGTGCTGGATCATGCCCACCAGGAGGCCGCCCACCACGTTGATCACGGTTACCAGGATGCCCGCCACGGCGTCGCCGCGCACGTATTTCGAAGCACCGTCCATGGCGCCGTAGAACTCGGCCTCCTGCGACACTTCATTACGGCGGCGCTTGGCTTCCGGCTCGCCGATCAGGCCCGCATTCAGGTCGGCGTCGATCGCCATCTGCTTGCCTGGCATGGCATCCAGGGCGAAACGCGCGCCCACTTCAGCGATACGGCCGGCACCCTTGGTCACCACCACGAAGTTGATGATGGTCAGGATCACGAACACCACGATACCGACGGTGTAGTTACCGCCGATCAGGAAGTGGCCGAAAGCCTCGATCACCTTGCCTGCAGCGTCCGGGCCGGTGTGGCCTTCGGTCAGCACGACGCGGGTCGAAGCCACGTTCAGGGACAGGCGCAGCATGGTCGACACCAGCAGTACGGTCGGGAAAGCCATGAAGTCCAGCGGCTTTACCGTGTACAGGCTGGTCAGCAGAACGATGATCGACAGCGCGATATTGAAGCTGAAGAACAGGTCGAGCACGAACGCCGGCAAGGGCAGGATCATCATCGCCAGCAGCATGATGATCAGGATCGGTGCGGCCAAGGCTTGGCCGTTACCGGCAATGCCTCTCATCCATGGCGGCATGTTCAGGGCGTTCATTCTCTGTTACTCCGTTATTAAAGCTTTACTTCGTCTTATTCAGTGGGTCCATATCGTCCGGCACATCGAGCTTGGTCGGACGGTCCGGGTAGCGCAGGCCTGGACGATAGGCCTTGATCTGGTACACATACGCCAGCACTTCCGCCACGGCGGCGTACAGGCGCGGCGGGATTTCGTCGCCGATTTCGGTATGCTTGTGCAGGGCACGCGCCAGCGGCGGTGCTTCCAGGATGGCGACCCGGTGCTCTTTCGCCAGTTCGCGGATCTTGGCGGCCACTTCGTCGGTCCCCTTGGCCACCACGCGCGGCGCGCCCTGCCCGCCTTCGGCATATTTCAGCGCCACTGCATAGTGGGTCGGGTTGGTCACGACGACGTCGGCGGTCGGCACTTCCTGCATCATGCGTTTCTTCGCCATCTCGCGCTGCAGCTGGCGGATCTTGCCCTTGATTTGCGGGTTGCCGTCCGATTCCTTGGATTCCTGGATCAGCTCCTGGCGCGTCATCTTCAGCTTGTTCGCGTAGTGCCACATCTGGTATGGCGCATCGATCAGGGCGATGAAGCCTAGCGCGCCGACAATCACGATGAAGCTGAAGCCCAGCATATTCATCACGTGCGTGCTGCCGGTATGCAGCGGCTCGACCATCAGGCCGATGGCCTCCTGCTGCTGGCGCGAAATGACCATATAGGCCACCACGCCTACCACGATGGACTTGCCGATGGCCTTGACCAGTTCCACCAGCGAGTTGGTGGAGAACATATTGCCAATCCCCGTGATGGGGTTCAGCTTCATGAAATTGGGAGTAAAGGCCTTCGCCGAAAACAGCCAGCCGCCGACCAGCAGCGGCGACGCCAGCGCCACCACCATCACGGCAACGGCAATCGGCAGGCAGGCCAGCATCACGTGCACCACATCGACCAGGATGCGGGTCACGAGGACGTCGGGGTTATAGACTTGCTCGCGCGTCAGCGACAGCCCCGAGGTGAGGCTGCGACTCAATTCGCGCACCAGGCCGGAACCGGTCATCCACAGGCCGGCACCCGCTGCCATGAGAACGGTAAAGGTCGCGACTTCGCGCGACCTGGGTACGTCCCCTTCTTCACGCGCCTGCTCGAGGCGCCTCTGTGACGCGGGTTCTGTTTTCTCGGCTTCGCTGTCTTCAGCCATTCACCGCTCCTGTTATCGACCGTGCCATTATCGCTGCGGCCGAGCAAGAGCTATCGCTGGAAAAAGCGGGGAAAACCTGCCTTACTCGGCCTCGTCGGCGGCGGGTGCCGCCTCGGGCACGGCCTTTGGACGGCCCAATTGCCAGACTTGCTGGTCGATGGCGCCGAAGATGGACTTGCCGTCGGCATCCTGCATTTCGATCTTGATGGTGTCGCCGAAGGACATGAAGGATGTTGTCGGCTTGCCATCGGCGATCATTTCCAGGCAGCGCTTTTCGGCGATGCAGGAGTAGCCCTTCTTCGCATCCTTGTTGGATACGGTGCCGGAGCCGACGATGGTGCCGGCACGCGCATTGCGGGTCTTCACCAGGTGGGAAATCAACTGGGCGAAGTTGAAGACCATGTCGACGCCGGCATTCGGCTGGCCTACCAGCTTGCCATTCCAGGTCGAACGCAGCGGCAGGTGAACCTTGGCATCCTTCCACGCCTCGCCCAGTTCGTCCGGCGTAACCGCCACCGGCGAAAAGCTGCTGGCCGGCTTGGACTGGAAGAAGCCGAAGCCTTTTGCCAGTTCTTCCGGGATCAGGTTGCGCAGCGATACATCGTTGACCAGCATTAGCAGGCGAATTTGCTGGAAAGCCTGGTCGGGCGTGGCGCCCATTGGAACATCGTCGGTAATGACGGCGATTTCCGATTCGAAGTCGATACCCCACTCTTCATGCTTCAACTCGATGTCGTCGCAGGGGCCGATGAAGTCATCGCTGCCACCCTGGTACATCAGCGGGTCCTCCCAGAACGAGGCCGGCATGTCGGCATTGCGCGCCTTGCGGACCAGTTCCACGTGGTTGACGTAGGCCGAACCGTCGGCCCACTGGTAGGCGCGCGGCAGCGGGGCCATGCAGTTCTTCGGTTCGAAGTCGAAGCTGCGGCGGGCTTTGCCCTCGTTCAGTTGGCGATACAGGTCGTCAAGCTGGGGCGAGATGAAATTCCAGTCATCCAGAGCACGCTGCAGGCTGCGAGCAATGCCATCGGCGACCACGGCGGTCTTCAGGTCACGGGATACGACGATCAACTGGCCGTCGCGGGTACCGTCTTTGAGGGTGGCAAGTTTCATTTTAGGAATGCTATCGATTCAGTAGAGATAATCAATTTTACCTCTTAGATGCGAATCATTACCATTTGGCTCAACTAGAAAGGAATTCGATCATGGCAATCGCAGCGAAGAAAATGAGCCAGGTAACCGCCCACATGGGCATCGCTTTCGGCCTGATGTATGTGCTGACTGGGTCGGTGGCATTCGGCGGCCTCGCTGCCGTGCTGGAGCCGGTGATCAATGTTGTGCTGCTGCCATTCCACGAACGGGCCTGGCACGCACTGCGCAAACGTTTCAGCGTGCGCCGGGTCGCGCTTATCGCAGCCGAAAAAGTGTCGCAAACCCTCATGCATGCGCTTGTCGCATTTGCGACTTTGTACGCGGCGACCGGCTCGCTCGCCTTTGGCGGTCTTGCGGCCGTGCTGGAGCCCATCATCAACGTCATCGCCCTGCCCTTCCATGACCGCCTGTTCGACCGCCACATAATGCGAGCCGGCGAATCGCCTATGGCTGCCTGACAATAACCGTCGGGCATACCAGCGGATGCGTCTCGGCGGCTAACGTCGTAATAATTCCGGCGGCACGCTCGCGCTGTCAATGAGGGCGTGAATCCAGTCCAACAATTGTTCCGGCGTGGCTTGTTCCAGAGCCCGGGCACCGGCCTGCGAAAGCGGCTTTCCAGCATGCTCGAGCAGTAACCTTACAGTATTGCGCCGCTCAGCCAACAGGGCGTTTTTTGCCCCTTCCTGCTGTCCCTCTTGCCAACCTTCCTGCAGCCCTTCCTGGCGCCCTTCTTGCCGACCTTCTTGCCGCCCTTCTTGCCGCCCTTCTTGCCGCCCTTCTTGCCGCCCTTCTTGCAGTCCTTCTTGCAGTCCTTCTCGCAAGCCTTCCTCCCTTCCCTCGCGTCGACCGCGGAGCAAGGTTCGGTACTCGAGTACCTCAGTGTAGTTACGAAAATCATGTTCAAACATCATGGCGATCTTCTCCATAGTAAGTGCCCGCCCCAGATCTGCGTCAGGAAACTGGGCAGAGAGACGCATCTGCACCCAAGCAGTAAGCGTCCTCGACAACAAATCATTGTGTTGGCGCTCAAGCCACACGGACAACAATCGCGTCAGCGCAGGTATATCGGTCGCTTCGTCATCGGCCCGGTCAATTTCAAGCACGGCTCTGATGACACCCGGTCCTATGCTTCGATCAATCAGCACATAATTTAGTTCCGGCTGCAGCGATTCCAGTCCGGGAGGAGCCTGGGGCCGGAATGCCCCCAGCGATTTACGGTACGGCCATGCCTCACGTCCGCTATAGACAACGATGGGCAGCAGCAGCGGTTCCTTTCCGTGAGTTGCCCGACGCGCCTTGATGAGGTCATCGGAAAGTAGCGCTGCGTAACCCTGCATGCGTGTCGCCATCCACTTGTCGGGGATCGATTGGAATTCGATAAGCATATAAATGCTCGGGCGGCGGAGTCGATGCACACACCACACTACATCATCATCACGGTGCGTCCCATTCGGCGATACATAACTGGCATTCAGGCGTACAAAGTCGCTGGGACGAACCTTTTTCGTCCATCCCTGCGGCACAGCCACACGCAACAACTCGCGCGCCAACTCGGGGAACGAAAACAGTTGCTTATAGCCGGTATCGCTGGGGAAAGCCATGCATGAAGTCTATGCGGCTCCTGGCCAAGGGCTTTGGCCAAGCGCAAGTCCGGTGTGCGACAGCGAACGGACGCTTGTCGCTCGCGAGCCTAATCTCCACGCATCAAGTTCGAGCCGGGAGGCGAATATGCTGGCGGACAAAGATGCGATTGCAATGATTGCGGTAAAGGACGTGGCCGCTGCCGCCAGTTTCTATGGAAATGTGCTCGGACTGGAAAAGCTCGACAGTCCGGAACAGGAAGTGCTGTTTTTCCGTAGCGGCGCTACCAGGCTCAATGTCTATCACTCTCCCTACGCTGGAACCAATAAGGCGACTTACGTGATGTGGAACGTCGGCAGCGAACTGGAGGCGATCGCAGCACGGCTGAAATCCCATGGCGTCAAATTCGAGCACTACGACCTGCCTGGCCTGGCACTCGAAGGCGACATCCACGTCGGCGGCGACATGAAAGTGGCCTGGTTCAAGGATGTCGACGGCAATATCCTCAGCATTGTGAGCGGCTAGGAGGCACAAATGAAAGCACTCAGCTTGATCGCAGGAGCCCTGCTGTCGGCCCAGGCATTCGCCGGACCGGCAATCGACAAGGAATTCGCTTCAATGGATAGCGACCACGACGGCAAGGTGTCCGCAGCCGAACATGCAGCAGGCGCGAAAATGATGTTCGGTAAAATGGACGCCAACCACGATGGCAAAGTGACTGCCGCGGAGATGACCGCAGCTCACCAGGCAATCACAGGCCAGGCGGCGAAGAAGTCGGATATGCCTGCCACCGACAAGATCAAGGCCGTTGATTCGGACGGCGATGGCGTGCTCACCGCCGACGAACATGTCAAGGCATCCGCATCCATGTTCGTAAAAATGGACGCTGACAAGGACGGCTTCCTGAGCAAGCAGGAAATGGCCGCAGGACATGCGGCCATGATGAAGAAGCAGTAGTCAGGCCGGCGCCAGCAGCGCGAGCTGTTCGGGAGTGAGGTAGCACCACTCGCCTTCCTGCAGGCCGAGCGAGTCGAGCTGCAGTTGGCCGATGGCGGAACGGTGCAGCGCGGCGCAGTGATTGCCCGCAGCAGCCAGCATGCGCTTAACCTGGTGGTACTTGCCCTGCTCGAGCACGATCTCGAGCTGGTTCTCGCCGCGCTTGATGCAGGTGACGGCGGCCAGCGGGGCCGGTTCGTCGTGCAACTGGACACCTGCCAGCATCTGGGCCACAAGTTCGTCGGTCACCGGTTCCGCCGTAGTGGCCAGGTAGACCTTGGGCACGTGCCGTTTGGGCGAAGACTGGGCGTGGATAAACGGGCCATCATCGGACATCAGCAGCATGCCGGTCGTGTCATGGTCCAGGCGCCCAACCGGCTGGAGTTCGCGCCAGGTAAATTGCTCAGGAAGCAAGGTCAGCACGCCAGGGTGATGGCTGGGCTTGCGGGAGCATTCATAGTCGGACGGTTTGTACAGCGCAATATAGAGGTGCTCGCGGTAAACCCACTCTTCGCCAAACACTTCCAGCACCAGGCCGTCGGTTTCGATAGTCGCTTTATAGCTCTCCTGCACTTCGCCGCCGATAGAAACGTCACCGTCTTCAATCAGGGCGCGGCAGTATTTACGGGTGCCGAAGCCTTGCGACTGCAGGATTCGGTCCAGGGATAATTTACTCATGGGGCGGGATTTTACCGGATTTACGCTACCGCAAGCCTCCCTATTGATGCAGATCAAAGGGCGTGACAGTCGAGTTGGTACACTTAAATAGCATTAGGAATCTGCTGACTGGGCTATAGGAATATCTTAGGGAGATCTCAGCAAATGAAACTCATCATCAATCGCAAGTCGCTGGCACAGGCCCATGCCGCCTCGCTGGAAACCAAGCTGGCCGTCGCGCGCTGGAGTGGACAGGCAGGTGCGATGCCGCAGGCGTTGTGGCGGAATCAACAGGGCGCAGAGTTGCTGGAATGGCTAGTGCAAGGCGGCTTTTCGGCCGAAGAACAGAAGGCAGAAACGAAAACAGCGGCCAGGGGCCGCCGTTCTCTTGCCTCCCAAAGAGACAGTGACGAGGAATGTGAATTCACTCAAGTCCGCATCCGTAATGCGGCTGCGTAGTCTGCCTCAAGAATTGATTGCTAATCGCCCTCCCCTTGAATCGAACTACACCGTCAATATAGTCCACGTCGGGGAAATGGCAAGGCAAAATCTAGGCAAAAATGCCAATGTTAATTGCTGAGCATGCCTGCACCACGGCTTAGCGCAGGCTCGGCTTTGCCGCATCCGCGGCAGCTTTGATTGCGCCGTAACCGACTGCCGCGCCAAATTTCTTCAGCACGCGCTCAGGCAGGTTTTCATGCTGGGTGTAGTCGACGATATCCTCCGCTTTCACCACGTCGCGCGCTACGCTGTCCACGCTGCCCAGGTCATCGGCCAAGCCCATCTCGATGGCGCGCGCGCCAGTCCAGTACAGGCCGGAGAACATATCCGGCGTTTCCTTCAGGCGCTTGCCGCGACCGGTGCGCACCACATCGATGAACTGCGCGTGAATTTCCTTCAGCATGGTCTGCGCGTGCTGCTTCTGCTTGTCCGACTGCGGGCTGAACGGGTCCATGAAACCCTTGTTTTCGCCAGCGGTCAGCAGGCGGCGTTCCACGCCCAGCTTTTCCATGGTGCCGGTAAAGCCGAAACCGTCCATCAGCACGCCGATCGAGCCGATGATGCTGGCCTTGTTGACGTAGATGCGGTCTGCGGCAGAGGCAATGTAATAGCCGCCCGAAGCGCAGATTTCATCCACCACCACATACAGGGGCTTTTGCGGGTACCCATGGCGCAGGCGCCGGATTTCGTCGACGATCATGCCGGCCTGCACCGCGCTGCCGCCCGGGCTGTTGATGTGCAGGACGATGGCCACCGAGCCAGTGTCGGAAAATGCCTTGTTCAAGGCGGGAATCACCACGTCGGCGGCGCCGCTGCCTTCCGACTCGATGCTGCCTTCGATTTCAATCAGGGCGGTATGACGGCCCAGCGCTTCGGCATCGCCTCCCATCAGGTTGACGCCGAAATAGCTGGCCAGGGCGAAGAAAATGATCGCCAGGGTCGACACCTTGAAGAAAATGCTCCAGCGGCGATTGGCGCGCTGCTCCTTCAGCGTGGCGAACACCAGCTTTTCCAGGACCTCGCGTTCCCATTTAATGGGGGGATTCTCGGCAGGCGGGGCCGGCTGGGTGTTATTGTTGTCGTTGTTATCACTCATGGTCGTGGGCGCACATAGTCGTCAGGCTGCCAGTAAATGTTGTCGTCGCGCTCGGTCACGGCAATCGGGCGCAAGCGGCCGCCGCGGCAAGGGCCGCCGGCACATTGGCCATTCTCAGGCATATAAATGGCGCCGTGGGTGGAACACATAATATAGAGGCCGCTCGACTCGAAGAACTCCCCTTCGGCCCAGTCAAGCTCGATTGGCACGTGGGCGCAGCGATTCAGGTAGCCATAGACCTTGCCGCCGTAGCGCACAACGAAGCCGGTGGTATCTTCACCACCCGCGCGCAGCGGGAAACGAATGCCTTTGCCGCCTTCGAGCAGCGCAGCTGCTTCGCAGACCAGAATGTCAGCATCCATCACGCGTTCTCATTCAGCCACTGGTGCAACTGCGGCACCGTACGGGCCGAGTACACCGGGTTGCAGGCAGCCAGTTGATCGAGCGGATGCGCGCCATATTCAACGGCGATGCCAGACGATCCGGCATTTTGCGCCATCATCAGGTCATGGGTGGTGTCGCCGATCATCACCGTGCGGCGCAAATCCTGGCCCAGTTCACGCGTCAGCTCCTGCAGCATGGCAGGATGCGGCTTGGAGAAGGTCTCATCGGCACAGCGCGTCGCATCGAAGGTCGACAGCAGGCCGGCAGCATTCAGGGCGCGGTTCAGGCCGACCCGGCTCTTACCGGTCGCCACCGCAAGGAAGAAGCCTTGCTGCGACAGGTCTTGCAACATCTCCGGCACGCCATCAAACAGCGTCAATTCATGGTCTTTTGCCAGGTAATGGTAGCGATAGCGTTCGATCATGCGCGGATAAACCTTGGGGTCGAGGCCCGGCATCGCCACTTGCATGGCTTCGCCCAGGCCGAGGCCGATAACGTGGGCGGCCTGTTCCCTGCTTGGAATCGGCAGCGCCAGGTCCTTGGCGGCGGCCTGTATACATTTCACGATGGTGGCGGTGCTGTCCATGAGCGTGCCATCCCAATCGAAGACGATCAGGTCAAATTGCTTGCGCGGCATTATTTTTTTCTCAATTCAATGGTTTCCCCAAGCTTACCAAGAATCGCTGGCATTCGGCGGCCAAAGGCGCATTCAGGGTCATAGACTTGCCCGTTTCCGGGTGGGTAAACGTAATCTGGTGGGCGTGCAGGAACATGCGCTTCAGGGCGCCACGCGTTTCCGTGGCTTTCTGTAGCGTCTTGTTCAGTGCAAAATCGCCGTATTTATCATCACCTGCGATGGGAAAGCCCGACGATTGCAGATGAACGCGAATCTGGTGGGTGCGGCCAGTCTTCAGCTCGGCTTCCAGCAGCGCAAAACCTTCGAATTTTTGCAGCAGGCTGAACACGGTATGCGAAGCCTGGCCGTCGGCTTGCACGCGCACGCGGCGCTCACCATCCGGCAGCGTGTATTTATGTAATGCCAACTTGACGTGCTGGCGCTTGTTTTTCCAGTCACCTACAGCCAGGGCCAGGTAGCGCTTGTCGGTCAGGCCGTCGCGCATCTGGTCATGCAGGTTGGTCAGGGCAGTACGCTTTTTCGCAATCAACAGCAGGCCGGAAGTTTCCCGGTCCAGGCGGTGCACCAGTTCCAGGAACTTGGCGTCCGGGCGGGCAGCACGTAGCTGCTCGATCACGCCAAACGAGACGCCGGAGCCACCATGAACGGCCACGCCGCAGGGTTTGTTAATCACCAGCAGGTTAGCGTCTTCAAAAATGACTTCGAATTCGGCCGCCGGAACGGTGGTTTCTTGCTTTTCGGCAATACGAATCGGCGGAATGCGGACCAGGTCGCCGGCATGCAGGCGGTATAACTGGTCGATACGGCCCTTGTTGACCCGCACTTCACCGGAGCGCAGGATGCGATAGACGTGGCTCTTCGGCACACCTTTGCAAACACGCAACAGGTAATTATCGATACGCTGACCGGCCTCTTCTTCAGTGATGGTAACGAATTGCGCTTGCGGCAGGACCTGTTGGGGGGAAGCGGATTCGGCTTTTTGCGACTTGTTTTGACCGGTCTTCCCAGAATTTCTCTCTAAGTCCTTCATTTTGAATATATAATCGTTATGCCGCGGTTTTATCTGCTGCAAGTGTAAAGAATTAAACGTACATTTTACACAGGGGCGTATCTACTGGCCTCGCCAAACGCAAATTCGGTGGAAAAAATTGTATACGCACATTCGTGCGCCGATCAGGGTCGCAACCACTGTTGCCATCGGCTCGAGCGCTCGGGTGCAGGATTAGACTGGCTGGATTGTTAGGATAAGTCCGGCGAGCAAGCACTACAGTCGTTGCTCGCTGGTTGATGAAGTGGATAACGCTTGCCGTTTCGCCAAGGCACCATACAAGATGCCCTGGCCCGACGATGTGCGCACGCCTGCATTCTCCCGCCACCCGGCAACGCTCGGGCCGTTGGATGATGTTGCACGCAGTGCGCAAACTCGGCATGACGATCGGCTTCATGCGCCCAATGTGGCAGCAGCGCTTCTCGCAGCTGCGCCGCATGACGAGGCATTTCCCCCTACAGCCTCCTTAATTCACGCGTATATCCTTGTACTTCGCCGTCTCCACGGGGGCGGCTTTGACATGGCCCAAGGGTCGCGGAGTTAATAAAAATGAAACGCATGTTGTTTAATGCTACGCAGCAAGAGGAGTTGCGCGTAGCAATTGTCGACGGTCAAAAATTGATCGATATCGACATCGAGACCGCCGGACGAGAGCAGCGCAAGTCCAATATCTACAAAGGCGTCATCACTCGAATCGAACCCTCCCTCGAAGCTTGCTTCGTCAGCTACGGCGAAGACCGCCACGGCTTCCTCCCCTTTAAAGAAGTTGCCCGTTCCTATTTCCGTGAAGGCGTCGACGTTCGCAATGCATCCGTCAAGGAAGCGCTGCGCGAAGGCCAGGAAATCATGGTGCAGGTGGAGAAGGAAGAGCGCGGTAATAAAGGCGCGGCACTGACGTCCTTTATTTCGCTGGCTGGCCGCTACCTGGTGCTGATGCCGAACAACCCGCGCGGCGGCGGTGTTTCCCGCCGTGTCGAGGGCGAAGAGCGCCAGGAACTGCGCGAAACCATGGACAAGCTGGACCTGCCGCAAGGGATGTCGGTAATTGCCCGTACCGCCGGCATCGGCCGTACCGTGGAAGAGCTGCAGTGGGACTTGAACTACCTGATGCAACTGTGGCGCGCGATCGAAGGCGCCTCCAAGGCAGCCTCCGGCGCCTTCCTGATCTACCAGGAATCGTCCCTGGTGATCCGCGCGATCCGCGACTACTTCCAGCCTGATATCGGCGAGATCCTGATCGATACCGACGAGATCTACGAACAGGCGCACCAGTTCATGTCGCACGTGATGCCGGACATGGTGCACCGCGTGAAGCGCTACAGCGACGACGTGCCGCTGTTCTCCCGCTTCCAGATCGAACACCAGATCGAAACGGCATACAGCCGCACGGTGCCGCTGCCATCCGGCGGCGCCATCGTGATCGACCACACCGAAGCCCTGGTGTCCATCGACGTCAACTCGGCCCGCGCCACCCGCGGTTCGGACATCGAAACCACCGCCTTCCACACCAACTGTGAAGCCGCCGACGAAGTGGCGCGCCAGCTGCGCCTGCGCGACCTGGGCGGCCTGATCGTGATCGACTTCATCGACATGGAAGTGTCGAAGAACCAGCGCGAAGTCGAACAGCGCCTGAAAGACGCCCTGCACCACGACCGTGCACGCGTCCAGATGGGCAAGATTTCCCGCTTCGGCCTGATGGAACTGTCGCGCCAGCGCCTGCGTCCTTCCCTGTCGGAAGGCTCGCATGTGACCTGCCCGCGCTGCTCCGGCACCGGCCACATCCGCGATACCGAATCGTCCGCCCTGCAGGTGCTGCGCATCATCCAGGAAGAGGCGATGAAGGAAAATTCCGCCGCCATCCACGTGCAGGTGCCAGTCGACGTGGCTGCCTTCCTGCTGAACGAGAAGCGCGGCGAAGTGCTGAAGATCGAGACCCGTCACCGCATCACCGTGATCCTGATCCCGAACAAGCACCTGGAAACCCCGCACTACAAGCTGGAACGCATCAAGCACGACGATCCACGCCTGGAAGACCACGCTGCTTCCTACACCATGGCAGAAGCTGCCGAGACCGACATGTCGTTCTCCAAGCGCCACAAGGAAGAAGCCAAGCCGCGCCAGGAAGCTGTCGTCAAGACCATTACCCCAGAGCAACCAGCCCCGCTGGTGGAACACAAGCCGGAAGCTGCCAAGCCAGCCGCCGCTCCGCGCGCCGCTGCTGTAGCCGCTCCTGCAGAAAAAGGCTTCTTCGCCAAGCTGATCTCCTTCTTCACCGGTGGTGACAAGGAAGAACCGGTGCAGCCGAAAGCCCCGGTCATCGTCACCAAGGCGCCAGCCAACGCAGAACGCGGCGACCGCAAGGATCGCGGCCAGCGTGGCCGTAACCGTGGCGGCAAGGGCGGCCGTGGCGAGCGTGAAGACCGCGAACCAGGCACCCGCCCAGGCGCCGAGGAAGCGAAACCGGCAGCGGAAGCCCGCAAGCCGCGCGAACAGCGTGAGCCACGTGAACCGCGTGAGCCACGCCAGCCGCGCGAAGCACGCGAGCCGCGCGAAGGCGCCGAGGCAGCCCAGGCCCAGGGCCAGCGTGCCGAGCGCGAACCACGCGAGCCGCGTGAACCACGTGAACCGCGCCAGCCACGCCAGCCGCGTGAGCCACGCGCCGAGAAACCAGTCCCGGCAGAAGCCAAGGCCGAGGAATTGGCACTGGCAGCAGCAGGCGTCGGTCCAGTTGGCACCGGCACCGGCGCTCCTGAGACGCCAGTCCTGGTGAAGGCCGCCGCCAACGCCGGCCCAGAGAGTGAAGAGCATGAAGGCGCGGAAGGTGGTGATGAGCCACGCCGCCGCCGCCGCCGCGGTGGCCGCAACCGTAACCGTCGTGAGCGCGAAGGCGCTGAGGGCGTCGAAGGCGCGGAAGGCGTGACCGAGGCAACGTTCACCGTTGCTCCGGCTGAAGGCGAAGTTGTTGCCGCGAGCGCTGCCGTCGAACCGGCTGCCGCCGAGGCTGCCGGCGCTGCCGCTGCCGAAGGTGCTGCCGCGCAAGCTGTAGCAACCGCGGCTGTAGAAACGCCTGCTGTTGCCGAGCCAGTTGCTGCTGCGCCTGTCGTTGCTGCCCCTGCTGCCCCAGTTGTCGAGGCGCCAGTTGTTGCAGAACCTGTTGCCGCCGCACCAGTCGAGGCCGCGCCGGTGGTTCCTGAGCCAGTGCAGCCAGCCGCTGTAGACCTGCCAGTTGAGGCACCGGCAGCAGCTGAGCCTGCCGCCGCCGAGCCCGTTGCTGCCGCTCCGGCCTCGCCACAAGGCGTGCTGCCGTTCGCCGAAGCCGCTCCTGCTGCAGAACCAGCAACCGCGGAAGAAGTTGCCGCAGACGTTGTTGAGCCAGTCGCCGCCGCTCCGGTAGCAGCTGCGCCTGCTCCGGCCGCACCGGCCGCCGCTCCCGTTGCCGCCGCTCCGGCGCCGGCCGCGCCGGCAGCTCCAGCACCCGCTCCGGTTGCAGCACCAGCTCCGGCACCGGCTGCCGCCAAGGTTGACGTCGACACCATGCTGGCCGCCGCCGGCCTGTCGATGGCGGTGACCGACCCGGCCAAGGTGCGCGCCGCGCAGGAAGCTGCTGCAGCCGCCGCCACTTCCCAACCGATCCGCGTGCCACGCGAGCGCAAGCCGCTGCCACCGGTCGCCAGCGAACCGCTGGTGCAGGTTGAAACCAAGGTGAATGGCTAACCGGCCTATCGCTGACGAAAAAGGGAAGCCAAGTGCTTCCCTTTTTCATGTCCCGTTGTGGGAAGCCTTCCTTTACTGGCTCAAGCTGGGCTTCATCAGCTTCGGCGGCCCGGCCGGCCAGATCGCCCTGATGCACACCGAGCTGGTTGAGCGCCGGCGCTGGATCTCCGAACAGCGCTTCCTGCACGCCCTGAATTACTGCATGCTGCTGCCCGGCCCCGAAGCCACGCAGCTCGCCATCTACATCGGCTGGCTGATGCACCGTACCCTGGGCGGCATCATCGCCGGCGTACTGTTCGTATTGCCCTCGCTCATGCTGCTGATCGGCCTGTCCTGGGCCTACATGGCTTACGGCAGCCTGCCTGCCATTGCCGGCATCCTGTACGGCATGAAGCCCGCCGTAGTCGCCATTGTGCTGGCTGCCGCCTGGCGCATCGGCAAACGCACGCTGCGCAACCGCCCCTTGATGGCGATCGCACTGGCAGCGTTTGTCGCCATCAGCTTCGTCAAGCTCCCCTTCCCGGCCATTGTCGCCGGCGCCGCCCTGCTGGGCTGGGCGGGCGGCAGGCTGCGTCCCGAGTTGTTTGCCCTGGGCGGCGCGGCGCACGGTCCAGCCACCGCGGACGGCGCCCACGCGCCCGCCCTGATCGACGATGGCACCCCGACACCGCCGCACGCCCGCTTCAGTTGGAGCGGCCTGGCCCGCGTCATCGCTGCCGGCATCGTCTTGATGGCTGGCGGCTGGCTGCTGCTCGCCTGGCTGTTCGGTGTCGACCGGCCGCTGGCGCAAATGGGCTGGTTCTTTACCAAAGCCGCGATGATGACTTTTGGCGGAGCCTACGCCGTCCTGCCCTACGTCTACCAGGGTGGCGTCGAGCACTTCCACTGGCTGACGCCCGCCCAGATGGTCGATGGCCTGGCCTTGGGAGAAACCACGCCCGGCCCCCTGATCATGGTGGTGGCATTCGTCGGCTTCGTCGGCGCCTGGACGCAGCAAGCGGTCGCCGCCCATCCGGCCCTGGCCGGGGTGCTGGGCGCCAGCGTCGCCGCCTGGTTTACCTTCGTGCCTTCCTTCGTCTTCATCCTGGCCGGCGGCCCGCTGGTTGAATCCACGCGCGGCAATATCCGCATGACGGCTCCGTTGACCGCCATTTCCGCCGCCGTGGTTGGAGTCATTGCCAGCCTGGCACTATTTTTCGGCATTCACGTGTTTTATCCAGCCGGCCACTGGGAATGGCCGGCCGTGGCAATCGCCGCTGCCGCCGCCATCGCCTTGATGCAGTACAAGCAAGGAACAATCCGCGTATTAGTTGCCTGTGCGATTGCTGGCATCGTGCTATCGTACCGGGTGTAACCGAACACCCAGCATGACTGAAAAAATCATCCTCCTGAACGATGGCCGCAGCCAGGCGCCGGCCATCCCGACAACGTTAGAGGCGCCAACCGGCAGCCTGCAGGACAGGTTCGCCCGTCCGCTGCACGACCTGCGCATTTCCATCACCGACCGCTGCAACTTCCGCTGCGTCTACTGCATGCCGAAGGAAGTGTTCGACAAAGACTACCAGTACCTGCCGCACAATGCCCTGCTGACGTTTGAAGAGATCACGCGCATTGCGCGCTTGTTTGTCGAACACGGCGTCGAGAAAATCCGCCTCACCGGCGGTGAACCGCTGCTGCGCAAGGACCTGGAGCGGCTGGTGGCCATGCTGGCCGAATTGCGCACGGTCAGCGGCAAGCAGCTCGACCTGACCCTGACCACCAACGGTTCCCTGCTGGCGCGCAAAGCGCAATCGCTGAAGGACGCCGGCCTGCAGCGCGTCACCGTCTCGCTCGACGCACTGGACGACGCCACTTTCAAGCGCATGAACGATGTCGATTTCGCTGTGGAAGATGTACTGCACGGGATCGACGTGGCGCACAGCGTCGGCCTTGGTCCCGTCAAAGTGAACATGGTGGTCAAGCGCGGCATGAACGAACAGGAAATCCTGCCGATGGCGCGCCACTTCAAAGGTTCGCCTTCCATCCTCCGCTTCATTGAATTCATGGACGTCGGCACCTCCAACGGCTGGAATATGCACGATGTGGTGCCATCCGCGGAAGTGGTGCGCATGATCGGCGCCGAAATGCCTCTGGCGCCGGTCGATCCGAACTACACCGGCGAAACGGCAGAACGCTGGCGCTATGTCGATGGCGGCGGCGAAGTCGGGGTGATCTCCAGCGTGACGCAGGCCTTCTGCAAGGATTGTTCGCGCGCCCGCCTGTCGACTGAAGGAAAGCTGTACACCTGCCTGTTCGCATCCCGCGGCCACGATTTGCGCGCGCTGCTGCGCGAAGGCCGCAGTGACGCGGAAATCTCATCCGCCATCGCTGCGCTGTGGCGCGTGCGCGCCGACCGCTATTCGGAACTGCGCACCATCAATACCGAGGGCCTGGCGCTGGGCGCCGACCGCAAAGTCGAAATGTCATATATCGGGGGCTAAGCTGGCGATGGAACAAAACATCAGTGCATTGATCCTGGCCGGCGGCCGCGGTACCCGTATGGGCCGCGTGGACAAAGGCTTGCAGCCATTCCGCGGCGGCACGCTTGCCTCCCATGTACTGCAACGGCTTGCACCGCAAGTGGCCAGCGTCGCCATCAACGCCAACCGCAATCTCGGCACCTACAGCGCGCTTGGCGTTGAGGTGCTGCCGGACGAACTGGAAGGCTACGAAGGTCCGCTGGCCGGCCTGCAAACCGGCCTGCGTCATTGCACGACCGACTTGCTGCTGACGGCGCCCTGCGACTCCCCTTTCCTGCCCCCCGACCTGGCGCAACGGCTGTACGACGCATTGAACGCGCAGGGCGCCGACCTCGCCGTGGCATCGACACTGGAGGCCGACGAAGACGGCAAGGCGCGCACGCAGCTGCATCCGGTATTCTGCCTGGTGCGCAAGAGCGCCTTGCCGGCGCTGGACGACTACCTGCAAACCGGCTCGCGCAAGATGGACGGCTGGTACAAGTCAATCAAGGTGGCAGAGGTGCTGTTCAACGACGCCGCGGCCTTCCGCAATATCAATACGCTGACCGAGCTGCAGAACGAAGAAGATGCGGCCGCCAATCCTTCACTGAAAGACGTGGCGAGCTGCCTGTCCGGCTACGATCCCGACGCCCTGCCGGTACGGAATGCTCAGCGCATCATCCGCGAATTCATCCAGCCGGTACGCGGAATTGAGAAAGTGGCACTGCGCAGCGCCCTCGATCGCGTCCTTGCGGCCGATGTGATCTCACCGATCAATGTCCCCGCGCACGACAACTCCGCGATGGACGGATTCGCGTTTGCCGGCGCACAGCTCAAACCAGAGGGCAATACGACGCTGAAGGTGATCGGCACCGCCTACGCAGGACGACCATCCGCGCTGAAGCCTGGCACCGGCGAATGCGTGCGCATCATGACTGGCGGCGTCATGCCCGATGGCTGCGACACCGTGCTGCCGCAGGAGTTGGCCGCAGACCTGAGCGACGTCGCCGTAACGATCGCGCCGAATACCGTGCGCACCGGCGACAATCGCCGCTTCAAAGGTGAAGACCTGGCGGCAGGTACTCCAGCGCTTCGCAAAGGCAAAGTAATGCGCCCGGCCGACCTGGGCCTGGTTGCCTCGCTAGGCCTGGCCGAAGTGCCGGTGCAGCGCCGCCTGCGCGTGGCCTTCTTCTCCACCGGCGACGAGCTGCGTTCGATTGGCGAACCATTGGCAGAAGGCTGCGTCTACGACAGCAACCGCTACACCCTGTTCGGCATGCTGCAACGCCTGGGATGCGAGATCGTCGACATGGGCATCGTGAAAGACGATGCGGCATCGCTGGAAGAAGCCTTGCGCACGGCTTGCGAATGCGCCGACGCCGTGATCACCTCCGGCGGCGTCTCTGTGGGCGCGGCGGATTACACGAAACAGGTCATGGCGACGCTGGGCGACGTGCATTTCTGGAAGATCGGCATGCGCCCCGGCCGCCCGATGGCCTTTGGCCGTATCCGATCCAACGGCCACAGCGCCTATCTGTTTGGCCTGCCGGGAAATCCGGTGGCCGTGATGGTTACCTTCTACTTCTTCGCGCGCCATGCCCTGCTGCGCATGATGGGTGCCGAGGCGCCGGGCGACCAGCTGCTGCGCGCGCGTTCGGCGCAGGCGATCCGCAAGAAACCCGGCCGCACCGAATACCAGCGCGGCATCCTCACCACCGCCCTCGACGGCTCGCGCGAAGTGCGCATCACCGGCTCGCAAGGCTCGGGAATCCTGCGCTCAATGTCGGAAGCGAACTGCATGGTGGTGCTGCACGACGAGCAAGGCAATGTGGCTGAAGGTGACCTGATCGACGTGATCGTGTTTGACGGATTGGTCTGATGACCCGCCAGGTTGATCATTCAAAAGCTAGCTTCGAAACGGCAATTCCATGGCTCAGTAGCGATAGCAGTGGGCTTGTTGTGGCTCACTGCGCATTAATGCCGTGGTCCAGGCGGGGTTGGTAGCCTGCTGGCACTTGACCAGGACGTCGCTCCAGGCTTTCAGGTTCGCTTCTGCGGGGTCCTTCTTCCAAGCTTCATCCATTGCGCGTGCGACGGGCGTTTGTCGGCCCGGGACGCCTAGCGGCCGGCCGAAGCTGTCGCGTGTGGAGACCATATCTACCTGCCGGCGCAGGACGGGCTTAGTGGCCGGAAGTTCCAATTCGCCGGCCCAGACGCTGGCATGTACAGGCAGCAGCAATGCTAGCGCGAAGTGGGCAGCGAGTTTCATCGTTCAGGCGGGGCTATCGGTGTCGACGTCGGCGCTGTCTGCTTCGCCCAGCATCAGCAAGGCCTGTTCCGCTGGCAGTGCTTCGACCGATTTCAGTTTGCGCGCCATCTGCCGACTGCGCACCTCGGCATTCTCAATGTTGCGGGCCGCGCGTTCCAGCGTCGTTTTGGTCGCGGCAAGGACGTCGCCGAATTTGGCGAACTCGGTCTTTACCGCACCCAGCACTTGCCAGACTTCAGACGAGCGTTTTTCCAGCGCCAGGGTGCGGAAGCCCATTTGCAGGCTATTCAGCAACGCGGTCAGCGTGGATGGGCCGGCGATGCTGACGCGGTTCACGCGCTGCAGTTCATCTGCCAGGCCGGGACGGCGCATCACTTCCGCGTACAAGCCTTCGGTCGGCAAGAACAGGATCGCGAAGTCCGTGGTCATCGGCGGCGAAACGTATTTTTCAGCGATCGTCTTCGCCTCGCCGCGCACTGCGCGCTCCAGCTCGCGGCCGGCAGAGGCCACTGCTTCGGCATCGCCGCGGTCGGCCGCTTCCAGCAGGCGCTCGTATTGCTCTTTCGGGAATTTCGCATCGATCGGCATCCACACCGGCGCACCGCCCTCTTTCTGGCCCGGCAGCTTGAGCGCGAATTCGACGCGGGCGTTGGTGCCCGGTATGGTCTCGACGTTCTTGGCGTATTGGTCCGGCGTTAGGATTTGCTCGAGCAGCATTTCGAGTTGCACTTCGCCCCAGGTGCCGCGGGTCTTCACATTGGTGAGCACGCGTTTCAGGTCGCCGACGCCCAGGGCAAGCTGCTGCATTTCGCCCAAGCCCTGGTGCACGCGCTCCAGGCGTTCGGACACCTGGCGGAACGATTCCGTCAGGCGGGTTTCCAGCGTTTCGTGCAGTTTCTCATCGACCGTCTTGCGCATCTCTTCCAACCGCGCGCCGTTATCCGCCTGCAGCTCGCGCATCTTGGTCTCAAGCGCCACGCGTACTTCCAGCAGGCGCCGCGTGTTCGATTCGGTTAGGACTTCGATCTGGCGGCGCATGGTTTCGAGCTGCTGCACAGTGGCCGCATGCGACTGCGACAGCATATTGCCCATTTCCTGGCGCTGCGCTTGCGCGGTGGCCTGCAACTGCAGGCGCACTTCGCGCTCGACCCGGTCCAGTTGGTCGGAAACGTCGGCGCCGCGGCTGCGCAGCAGCGCGACAATTTGCAGGACGATGATGACGGCGGCCAGCGCCAGCAGGATGGTCAACTCCATCAATCGGCCTTGTTCCGCATCCAGTCGGCGGTCTGGTAGAAGGATTCCATCAGCCGCAGGCGCAGGTCTTCCGCAATGCCGACATCCTGCATCGCCCACGCCATGCAGCGCAGCCACTGGTCGCGCTCACTCGAGCCGACCGCGAAAGGCAGGTGTCGGGCGCGCAGGCGTGGGTGGCCGAACCGTTCGATAAACAGGTCCGGCCCGCCCATCCAGCCGCTGAGGAACCAGAACAGCTTGTCGCGCGAGCCGTCGGTGCTGGGCGGGTGCATGGCGCGGATGCCGGCGAATTCCGGCTCCAGTTCCATCAGGTCGTAAAACCGGTCAACCATCTCGCGCAGCTTGGTTTCGCCGCCGATGACTTCGTATAGGGTGCGTGCTTCATCATTCATAAAGCAATGATAGCGCATGGACGTATTGATGTGGATCAAGCATAGTGCTGATTCTGCGCAAAATGCGCCAACAAACCGCCATGATTGCCAGATGATCCGACGCCTTATCCGAACCCGACTGCGCGCCCGCAGTGCCGAGGAAATCGCCGACCTGCGCCTGGCTGCCTTGAGCTGGCTCGGAATCACTTGCTTTCCCCTGTATTACCTGATTTTCGGCTGGCTGGTGCCGCAGCCCTATGAGAACCTGGCGGCGCGCGCGATTGGCACCGCACTCGGGATTGGCGGCCTGCTGGCACGCCGGCTGCCGCCGCGCCTGCGCGACCGCTACACCATGGTGCTGGTGACGTATGAGCTTCCCTTTTTCTGCACCTTCATGTTCCTGATGAACCACGCCAACGTCACCTGGGCTCAAGTGGTGCTGGTGATGCTGGTGGCGCTGTTCCATTTTGACTTCCGCATGGCGTTGCGCCTTGGCGTGATCGGCATCAGCGCGGCCGTGCTGCTGGTCATCGCGCTGGGCGCCGGCGAGGTGCTGGCCACCAGGGAAGTGCTGCAATTGCTGCCCGTGCAGTTGTTCCTGGTCGGCTGGATGTGGGTGTTTTCCCAAAGCCGCAAGGCGCTGGAAGAGGAAAAGCTGGAAGGCCTGGGCGAAGGGCTGGGAGCTGTGGCGCACGAGATGCGCACTCCGCTGGCCAGCCTGGATGCCAACGTGCGAGGCCTGTCGCGCATGCAGCAACGCACCGGACAGGACAATCCGGCGATGCACCAGGCGCTGGGACGCATGCAGTACGAAGTGCGCCATATGAACCATATGATCGACCTGTTCCTGCTTAGCGCGCAGGCGGTGCGGCAAAAGCTGGACCCGCACGAAACCGTGTCCATGCTCGACACGGTCGAATCGGCCTTGCGCCGCTATCCTTTCACCGGCGAGGCCCAGCGCCAGCTCGTCGCACTGCAGGTTCGCAGCGATTTTCGCTTCGGCGGCCAGAACGAACTGGCCATCATGCTGCTGCTGAACCTCCTGCGCAATGCGATGCAGGCGGTGCAACGCGCCGGCAAGGGACGGGTCAGGATCGTGATCGACGGCTGCCGGCCGGTGCCGCGTGTTTTAGTGATCGATACCGGCTGCGGTATTGCACCGCAACATCTATCCAGGATTTTCCAACGTTTCTTCTCTTATCCGGAGCATAATGGCGCCGGCATCGGCCTGGCATTGTGCCGCCAGGTGATGCAAGCGTGGAATGCTCGACTACATTGTGTCTCCCGCGAGCACGCATATGCTATCTTTGTGCTTGAATTTCCCTTACAAGCAAGCCGTTGAACCATGAAACTGCCCGTTTACGCCCACCCAACCATGACCGTCCTGGTGGACGACAGCGATACCTTCCTCCATAGCCTGGTATTCCAGCTCGATCCAATGCAGGCCAGCGTATGCTTCCACGACCCGCTGCAGGCGCTGGAATGGTTCAAGGCCAATGCGCGCAGCAGCGAGCTGCCGCTGCAGGTCGATTTCGATAATCCGAACCAGTCGGCCGAGCAGCGCAACGTGGCGGTGGACCTGGAGCAGATCTACCGGATATCCGGCCAGCGCCAGCGATTTTCCATTCCTTCGGTGCTGGTGGTCGATTATTCGATGCCGCAAATGAATGGCGTGGCATTTTGCCAGGCAATCCAGCACCTGCCCTGCAAGAAAATCCTGTTCACCGGCCAGGCCGATGAAAAGATCGCCGTCGATGCCTTCAACCGTGGTCTGATCGACCGCTACATCAAGAAAAGCGCGGACGATGCACTGGACCGGCTGGAAGAAGAAGTGGCGGCGCTGCAGAAGGCATTCTTCCAGGAGCAGTCCGAGACCCTGCTGGACATGCTGGTGCTGCATGAGTTCAGCTTCCTGCGCTGCGGCGCACTGGCCAAGGTGGTGCAGCAGTTGTACAAGGAGCACGGCTTTGTCGAGCATTACCCCTTCCCCAGCCCGAGCGGCATCCTGTTCTTCAAGGCCGACGGCTCGGCGCAATTGATGGTGGTGGAAACGGAACGCGGCTACGAATCGCAGGTGGAAATGGCGCGCGACAGCGGCGCCCCGCATTCGCTGGTGGAAGCGCTGGAAGAAAAGCGCATGCTGCCGTTCTTCCCGCCGGATGGCATGTATTCGGACGAAGTGGGCCAGCATTGGCACCGTTACTGCAAGGCGCCGCAGGTATGCAAGGGACTGGAGACCTACTACTGGGCCCTGTTCGAGATCGAGCCCGCCCTGCTGGATATCCAGCCTACGCCCTACGCAGAATTCCTGCGCCAGCACAGCCCGCCGATCGCGGCCTAATGGTTCAGCCCGTGTCCCACCATGGGGTCAGGCCCCACGGGACACGGACTGTGCTGTGGTCAGGCTTCGCGCAGGGTTTGCAAAGGTGGGCGGTTCAACACGTTACGCAGGCCGAGCCAGCCGCCGATCACGGCGCAGAGCGCGCCTGCCAGCAGGCCTGCCAGCCAGACCCAGGGGCTGAAAGCCCAGGCGAACTTGAATTGGTAGGTTGCCAGGCCCCAGCCCATCAATCCGGCGCCGGTGGCGGCCAGCAGGCCTCCCAGGCCGCCTACCAGCATGAACTCGATCAACTGCGCTTGCGAGAGCTGGCGGCGCGTGGCGCCCAGCGCACGCAGCAGGCCGGCTTCGCGGCGCCGTTCGTCCTGGGACCCCATCAGGGCTGCATATAAAACCAGCACGCCGGATACCAGGGTGAACGCGAACAGGAACTCCACCGCCTGGATCACCTGGTCAAGCACCGATTGCACCTGGCGCAAAATGCCGCCAACGTCGATGATGGTCAGGTTGGGGAATTCACGCGACAGTGCATTGCCCGCTGCCAGTGCCTCCTTCGGCAAGTGATAGGAGGTGATCCAGGTTTGCGGCGTGTCGGCCATCACCGCTGGATTGATGATGACGAAGAAGTTCACTCGCATCGAACCCCATTCGAGCTTGCGCAGGCTGGTGACCTTGGCCTCTACCGGCGAACCTGCGATATCGAAGCGCATCATGTCGCCCAGCTTCAGGCCCAGCGTTTTGGCAATGCCCTCTTCAACCGAGGCTTCGCCCGCGCTGCCGCCCATCGACCATTTGCCGGCGGTGACCTGGTTCTGCGCCGGCAGCTCCGTCATCGTGGACAAGTTGAATTCGCGTTCGGCCAGGCCTTTTGCGCGTTCGTCAGTGTAAGTTTCGCTGGTGACGGCCTTGCCGTTCACCGCCACCAGCCGGCCGCGGATCATCGGGAATAGCGGTACTTCCTTCACGCCGGCTGCTTTCAGGCGCGCTGCGATGGCGTCCTTCTGGTCCGGCTGGATATTGATGATGAAGCGGTTCGGCGCATCCGGCGGCATCGTATTGCGCCAGGCCGACATCAGGTCGCCGCGCACGACGGTCAACAGCAGCAGCGCCATCAGGCCGAGCGACAGCGAGACCACCTGCACCACGGTGGCACCGGGACGGCGGCGCAGCGAAGTCACCGCGAAGCGCCAGGATTGCTGCGGGAAGGCGTTACGCAGCGGCCGCAAGGCCTGCAGGCCAAGCCAGCCAATCAAGGCGAACACTGCGAAACCAAGCAGGAAGCCGCCGCCAGTCACGCCAGCAAGCTTGACATCGTTCGATTGCCACAGCAGGAGGGCGCCAAACGCGGCGATGCCCAGGCCGTAAGTCGCCAGCGCAGCAGGCTTTGGCGCTGCGGCTTCGCGCCGGATCACGCGGTTATGCGGCACGTTCCGCAATTGCAGGATCGGCGGCAGCGCGAAGCCGGCCAGCAGGATCATGCCCGTGGCCAGCCCCTGAAGCGCCGGCAGCATCGTCGGGGCAGGAATATCGGCGGCCACCAGGCTGCCGAGCAACTGCAGCAGCACATAGTGCGCGCCAAAGCCGACCAGGACGCCGAGCAGGCTGCCCGCCAGGCCAACCAGCAGGAACTCGACCAGATAGATCACCGTGACCTGGTTCTGCGTCAGCCCCAGGCAGCGCAGCATGGCGCAGGAATCGAGGTGGCGCTGCATGAAGCGGCGCGCGGCCATCGCAACCGCCACGGCAGCCAGCATCGCCGACAGCAGGCCGACCAGCGACAGGAAGCGATCGGCGCGGTCAAGGGTAGCGCTCATTTCCGGCCGCCCTTCCTCCAGCGATTCGATGCGCACTCCGCGCACGTTGTCTTTCTTGATCAAAGCCTTCAGCCACTCGCCATATTCCTGCGTGGGCTTGGAACTGGCGCCGGGGCCGGCCACCAGCAGCCGGTAGCCGACGCGAGAACCTTCCTGCACCAGGTTGGTCGCCGGCATATCGGACAATGCAAGGAATACGCGCGGCGCAAAGTTGATGAAGCCACCGCCACGATCAGGTTCCGCCGCAATCAGCTGCGTTACGCGGAACTGTTTGTCGCCCAGTTGCACGCTGCCGCCAACCGCGACGTCAAGCGAAGTTGCCAGAGCGGGATCGATCCATACGGTACCGGGTTCCGGCGCGGCAGGAGCCGGGGTGCCGATGCTTTCATTCGCCTGCGCGATATCGGTATTGACCTTGACGCGACCGCGCAGCGGGTAGCCCGGGCTGACGGCTTTCAGCGTCACCAGTACGGAGCGTACGCTATCACCCTGCCCTGCCTGCGCCATGCTGGGGAAGGCCAATGTATCGGCCACCAGCAAGCCGCGCTTCTGCGCCTCCTCGCGCCAGGCTGCGGGCACCGGATTGTCGGCAACGACCACCAGGTCGGCGCCCAGCAACTGGTGCGCATCGCGATTCAGGCCGCTACGCAGGCGGTCGATGAAGAAACCGGCGGCCGACAGCGCTGCCACTGCCACTACCAGCGCTACCAGCAGGAAGCGCAACTGTCCGGCGCGCCAGTCGCGCGCCGTCATCCTCAGGGCTTGTCGAAACATTGATTGTCAGACCACGTTAAAGGCGGAGAAATAGGTATCGACTTCGTCCAGGAACTTCTGCTTCTCGTCCGCTGGCAGGAAGGCTGCTTCGAAGCTGTTGCGCGCCAGCTGGTGCGCATGGGCCAGGCCCAGCGGCAGCGCGTCGAACACGGCGACGAAGTTATCGTTCATGTAGCCGCCAAAGTAGGCCGGGTCGTCGGAGTTGACCATCGCCACCAGGCCGGCGTCAAGCAGGTCGAGCAGGTTGTGGTCTTTCATCTGGTCGAACACGCGCAGCTTGGTGTTGGACAGCGGGCAGACGGTCAGCGGCATGCGCAGCCCTGCCAGCCGGCGCACCAGCGCAGGATCTTCCAGGCAGCGTACGCCATGGTCGATGCGCTCCACCTTCAGCAGGTCGACCGCGGTTTCGATATAGGCGGGAGGCCCCTCCTCGCCCGCATGCGCCACCAGGTGCAGTCCCAGGTCGCGGGCACGCGCGAACACCCGGGCGAATTTTTCCGGCGGGTGGCCGACTTCGGAAGAATCGAGTCCGACGCCGATGAATTTATCGCGGTATGGCAGTGCCGCTTCCAGCGTGGCGATCGCGTCTTCCTCGCTCAGGTGGCGCAGGAAGCACAGGATCAGCTTCGCACTGATTGGTCCTTCGCTGCAGGCGCGATGGATACCATTAATCACATCGCCAATCGGCACGCCGCGGGCAGTATGCGTCTGCGGGTCGAAGAAAATTTCGGCATGGCGCACATGATCGGCCTTGGCACGCTGCAGGTAGGCCATGGTCATGTCATAAAAATCCTGCTCTTTCAGCAGCACGCTGGCGCCGGCGTAATAGATATCGAGGAAGGATTGCAGGTTGGTGAAGGCATACGCAGCGCGCAGCGCTTCCACCGACGGATAGGCCAGCTGGACGCCATTGCGCTCGGCCAGCGCGAAAATCAGTTCCGGCTCCAGGGAGCCTTCAATGTGGATGTGCAGTTCTGCCTTGGGCATGTTTTGCACGATGGAGCGCATTTGGGTAGTCATTTTTTGTTCTCTTTCACCGCTGATAAGTAGTTGGCATCTTACTCCAAGATAGTGTGCTGCAGAGTCGGGCCAGCCGTGCTACTGTGGTGCCATATGCGAGGGGATCAAGCACTGGCTTTACTACTGGCTTTACTTCTAGATCCAATAGAGCAATAATAAATTTCATCAACGTAAGATGCGTTTCGAGCCCGGCAACCATCCCCCCGCCGGCTAATAATGATCCAGCTCCGAGCCTCGGGCAATCCCTGGCAACTCAGGCAAGCTGGCAAAGCATTGAGCAGGCCTGCAGCCCACGCTAAGACTGCCGACCATGTGACTAGTAGATTTTTCATTAAAGGACATTCACATGACCATTTTTGACAACTACGCAGCACGGTATGAGCGCACCAAGGAAGAGGAGATGTCCCTCTCCGAGTATCTCGCGCTTTGCAAAAAGGACCGCCTGACTTACGCTTCGGCGGCGGAACGGATGCTGGCTGCGATTGGCGAACCGACCCTGGTTGATACGCGCAACGATACGCGCCTGTCCCGCATCTTCGCCAACAAGGTCATCAAGATTTACCCCGCCTTCCGTGAGTTCTACGGCATGGAAGACGTCATCGAGCAGGTAGTCGCCTACTTCCGCCATGCGGCGCAAGGCCTGGAAGAGCGCAAGCAGATCCTCTACCTGCTGGGGCCAGTGGGCGGCGGCAAGTCCTCGATTGCGGAAAAGCTCAAGCAGCTGATGGAGGAAGTGCCGTTCTACTGCCTGAAAGGTTCGCCGGTGAACGAGTCGCCGCTCGGCCTGTTCAGCGAGGCGGAAGACGGCACCATCCTGGAAGAGGATTACGGCATCCCGCGCCGCTACCTGCGCAATATCCCTTCGCCGTGGGCGGTCAAGCGCCTGCACGAATTCAATGGCGATATCAATCAGTTCCGCGTGGTCAAGCGCTACCCGTCCGTGCTGAAGCAGACCGCCATTTCCAAGACCGAGCCGGGCGACGAGAACAACCAGGACATTTCTTCCCTGGTGGGCAAGGTCGATATCCGCAAGCTGGAAGACTACGCCCAGGACGACCCCGATGCCTACAGCTATTCCGGCGGCCTGTGTCTGGCCAACCAGGGCCTGATGGAATTCGTCGAGATGTTCAAGGCACCGATCAAGGTGCTGCACCCTCTGCTGACCGCCACCCAGGAAGGCAACTACAAGGGTACGGAAGGCTTTGGCGCCATCCCCTTCGAAGGCATCATCCTGGCGCACTCGAACGAATCGGAGTGGAAGAGCTTCAAGAACAACCGCAATAACGAGGCATTCCTCGACCGTATCTATATAGTGAAGGTGCCGTACTGCCTGCGCGTCACCGACGAAATCAAGATTTACGAGAAACTGCTGCACAATTCTTCGCTCGACAAGGCGCCTTGCGCCCCCGGCACCCTGCGCATGATGTCGCAGTTCGCCATCCTGTCGCGCCTGAAAGAGCCGGAAAACTCGAGCATCTTCAGCAAAATGCTGGTGTACGACGGTGAAAACCTCAAGGACACCGACCCGAAAGCCAAGTCCATCCACGAGTATGTGGACTACGCCGGGGTCGACGAAGGCATGAGCGGGCTGTCCACGCGTTTCGCCTTCAAGATCCTGTCCAAGGTCTTCAACTTCGACTCGACCGAAGTGGCGGCCAATCCGGTGCACCTGCTCTACGTGCTGGAACAGCAGGTCGAGCGCGAGCAATTCCCACCGGAGACCGAGCAAAAATACTTCTCCTATATAAAAGAGCACCTGGCCCAGCGCTATGTCGAGTTCATCGGCAAGGAAATCCAGACTGCCTACCTGGAGAGCTACTCCGAATACGGCCAGAACATTTTCGACCGCTACGTAACCTTTGCTGACTTCTGGATCCAGGACCAGGAATACCGCGATCCGGATACCGGTGAAAGCTTCGACCGCGAATCGCTGAACAATGAACTGGAGAAAATCGAGAAGCCGGCCGGGATTTCGAACCCGAAAGACTTCCGTAATGAGATCGTCAACTTCGGCCTGCGGGCGCGCGCCAACAATGGCGGCAAGAACCCGGCCTGGACCAGTTACGAGAAGTTCCGCACGGTGATCGAAAAGAAAATGTTCTCCAATACGGAGGAACTGCTGCCGGTGATTTCCTTCAATGCCAAGGCCAGCGCCGAGGATGCCAACAAGCACGCCGACTTCGTGGCGCGCATGGTGGAAAAAGGATACACGGCCAAGCAAGTCCGGCTGCTGTGCGAATGGTATCTGCGCGTGAGGAAGTCGTCCTGATTTGAAAGTGGGATAATCAGGACGCGCCAATCAAGCAGGCAGGAGGCACATGACTTACCTCATCGACCGTCGTTTGCAGGGCAAGAACAAGTCCGCGGTCAACCGCGAACGATTTTTGCGGCGTTACAAGGGCCAGATCAAGGATGCGGTCGGGCGCGCCATCAAGGGGCGCTCGATCACCGACATCGAGAATGGCGAAAAAGTATCCATTCCCGTCAAGGACGTGAACGAGCCCTCGTTCGGCCACGCCCACGGCGGGGTCTGGGAAGTCGTCAACCCAGGCAATGAGGAATACCAGAAAGGCGATTTGATCAACCGCCCCAAGGGTGGCGGAGGCAGCGGCCGCGGCCGCGCAGGCAATAGCGACCAGACCACCGAGGATGATTTCATCTTCGAACTGTCGCGCGAAGAATTCATGAACTACTTCTTCGAAGACCTGGAACTGCCGCACATGATCAAGACCCAGCTCACGGCAACCACGGAATTCAAGCCGCAACGGGCGGGTTACACGGTGTCGGGCACGCCTTCCAATATCCATGTGCTGCGCTCCCTGCGCGGCGCCCTCGGCCGCCGCATTGCGGTGGGCGGCAGTTCGCGCAAGCGCCTGATCGAGGCCGAGCGCGAGCTGGAAGAACTGCTGGTGGCCGGCGCGCCGCTCGACGACCCGCAGGTGATCGAGCTGAAGAAGCTGATCCACCACCTGCATACGCGCTTGCTGGCCATTCCTTACATCGACCCCTTCGACCTGCGCTACTCCAACCGCATCAAGGTGCCGAAGCCGATGACCCAGGCCGTGATGTTCTGCATCATGGACGTATCGGGCTCGATGGACGAGCAGCGCAAAGATACGGCCAAGCGCTTCTTCATCCTGCTCTACCTGTTCCTCAAGCGCGTCTACGACAAGATCGAGGTGGTGTTCATCCGCCACCATACGGCGGCGTCGGAAGTGGATGAGAATGAATTCTTCCATTCGCGCGAATCGGGCGGCACCGTGGTGTCCTCGGCGCTGCACCTGCTGAACAAGATCATTGACGAGCGCTTCGGCGGCGGCAGCTGGAACGCCTACGTGGCGCAAGCGTCCGACGGGGACAACTGGGACAACGATTCCGTGCTGTGCCGGCAATTATTGGTCAACACCATCATGCCCAAGGTGCAGTACTACACCTACGTCGAGATCACGGACGGCCCGCCGCAGAACCTGTGGGAGCAATACGCCCAGATCCCCGAATACCACCAGCACTTCGCCATGCAGAAGATAGTCACGCCGGCAGATATCTATCCGGTGTTCCGCGAACTGTTCAAGAAGCAGCCAAAATGAACCAGATGACCAAGCGCCCCCCGCATCCGCGCGCCCTGCCGGAGCAATCCGAATGGACGTTTGAACTGATCGAGCAGGCGCACGAAGAGATCCGCCGCGTAGCGCAGAACTTTGGCCTGGATACCTATCCAAACCAGCTGGAGATCATTACTGCCGAGCAAATGATGGATGCCTACACTTCAGTGGGCATGCCGGTATCGTATGCGCACTGGTCGTTCGGCAAGCACTTCCTGGCTACCGAGAAAGGCTATAAGCGCGGGCAAATGGGGTTGGCGTATGAGATCGTCATCAACTCCAATCCCTGCATCGCCTATTTAATGGAGGAAAACAGCCTGACCATGCAGGCGCTGGTCATTGCCCACGCCGCTTATGGCCATAACTCCTTCTTTAAAGGCAACTACCTATTCAAGACCTGGACCGATGCCGACGCCATCATCGATTACATGGTGTTTGCCAAGAATTACATTACCGAATGCGAACAGCGGCATGGTATCGATGCCATTGAGTTGCTGCTCGATTCCTGCCACGCGATCCAGAACTACGGCGTCGACCGCTACAAGCGACCGGCCAAGCTGTCGCTGGCGCAGGAACAGATGAAGCAGAAAGAGCGCGAAGCCTACCTGCAGTCGCAGATCAACGAGCTGTGGCGCACCGTGCCGCGCCGCGAAGAAGAAGCGGTCGACAAGCCGGCGCCGCGCTTTCCGCCCGAACCGGAAGAGAACCTGCTGTACTTTATAGAGAAGTACGCGCCGCTGCTGGAACCCTGGCAGCGCGAGATCGTGCGTATCGTGCGCAAGATCAGCCAGTACTTCTACCCGCAGCGCCAGACCCAGGTGATGAACGAAGGCTGGGCGACCTTCTGGCACTACACCATCCTTAACCAGTTGTACGACGAGGGCGTGGTCAGCGATGGCTTCATGATGGAATTCCTGAAGAGCCACACCAATGTGGTGTACCAGCCGCCGGTGCATAGTCCCTACTACAACGGCATCAACCCCTATGCGCTGGGCTTTGCCATGATGTCTGACATCCGGCGCATCTGCGAGAACCCGACGCCGGAAGACCGCGAATGGTTCCCCGATATCGCCGGCAGCGACTGGAAGAAGACGCTCGACTTCGCCATGCGCAATTTCAAGGATGAAAGCTTCATAGCGCAATATCTTTCGCCGCGCCTGATCCGCGAGTTCCACTTCTTTGCTGTATTAGATGACGACAAGAACGATAAGCTGGCCGTCTCGGCCATCCACGATGAGCTGGGCTACCGCTATGTGCGGCAAATGCTGGCCGACCAGTACAACCTAGGCAACCGGGAGCCTAATATACAGGTGTGGTCCGTCAATACCCGCGACGACCGCGCCCTGACACTGCGCCATACGCAGTACAACCGCCGTCCCCTCAACCAGCAGGCCAATGAAGTACTGAAACACGTGGCCCGCCTCTGGGGATTCGACGTTCACCTGGATACGGTCGCGCCGGATGGCCAGGTGATCAGCACCATCGAGTGCAAGCGCGAGAAGCGCAACCGGGTGATCTGACGGCCGCTTTTGACAGAGTTACGTCGAAGCAACACACTTCGCCAAATTTCCTTAGCCTCGCCGCCGTTGTGGGCGAGCATTCTTTCGTCCACGCGAAAAAGTGATGAAGATCAATCGCAGATGCGAAAAAATGGTCAATTTTCTCTTGCTTTTTCTGCCAGACCACTTCGGCGTAGTCTGGTAACAGCCTGCCAATATGGGGCTAAGGGCATGAAATTTAAACGGTTTTCGGGACAAAATTCTATGCAAAAATCCAAAATTCGTATGTATAATTCGCCGACGTCCCGGATGCGGCTGTAGCTTTGTGTCGCCATTTTGGGGGTTTAAAGTAGCAACACAAGAGTTGGTATTGGAGAAAGCAGGCATGAATTTCAGTGATAACGAGAAAATTGCCGGGAAGAAGAACTATACGGGCATCGTGTTCGTCGTAGTCCTGCACATAATTGCTGGTTACGGTATTGTTTCCGGCTTGGGCAAGAAAATGATTAGCAAGATGATCGAACCGGTGGAGACCAAGATCATCGAGGAGGTCGCCCCGCCTCCGCCAAAAGAACTGCCACCACCGCCACCTCCACCAGAGATGAAGGCACCACCACCGCCATTCATTCCTCCGGTCGAAGTGAACGTGCAGCAACCGCCGCCAGCGCAGAACGTGATCGCCAACGCGACCAACGTGAAGCCAGCAACCACCGATATTCGCCCAGCCCCTCCGGCACAACCTGCACCTCCAGCCCCTGCGGCAACCGGTGTGCGTACCCCGGCTGTGGTCGACTTCAGCACCTGCGCCAAGCCAGAATGGCCGAAGTCGTCGCTGCGTAACGAAGAGACTGGCACTGTGACCATGTCCTTCCTGATCGGTGTGGACGGCCACGTAGCCGAGGCAAAAGTAGTGAAATCTAGTGGTTTCCGTGACCTGGACAAGGCCGCACAAGTTGGTATTTCCAAGTGCAAATTCAAGCCTGCAACGGTCGACGGCAAGCCGCAAGAAGGCTGGCAACAGATGCAATACGTCTGGACGCTGGAATAAACCTGAGACAGAACACCGTCTCGCAACTAAGTAAGTCCGTTGTCGTTTAAGCCAGCGAACTGATTATTTTTCAAATTTGGAGGAAGCATGTTTAAGAATACCCGTTTGTCCGCTGTACTGGCCGCTGTGCTGTTCTCGGTGACCGCAGCTACCGCCCTGGTAAGCGCCCCAGCCATGGCTGACGCGCCTGCCTCGGCAGCCGCTTCGGCTCCAGCCGCTGACGCACCTGCAGCTCCAGCAGCTGACGCGGCAGCCGCTCCAGCAGCCGACGCAGCCGCTCCAGCTGCTGCTCCAGCTGCTCCAGCCGCTAAAGAAGAAGTCGAAAACCCATTCGGTATCTCCGCTGTGTGGGAAGCTGGCTTCGTTGCTCGTGCTACCCTGATCATCCTGTCGATCATGTCGATCGGTTCCTGGTACATCATCGTGACCAAGATCATCGACCAGCAGAAGATCTTCAAGCAGCAGAAAGAAACCGCTGCCAAGTTCTGGAAAGCATCCTCGATCGCTGCCGGCACCGCCACCCTGACCGAAGGTTCCCCATTCCGCTTCATCGCTGAAACCGGCACCAAGGCAACCGCTCACCACGACGGCGCCCTGCTGGAACAAATCGACCTGTCGACCTGGGTGACCATGTCCATCCAGCGCGCTGTTGACAAAGTGCAGTCCCGTCTGTCCGATGGCCTGTCCTTCCTGGCAACCGTTGGTTCGACCGCTCCGTTCATCGGCCTGTTCGGTACCGTTTGGGGTATTTACGGCGCGCTGACCAACATCGGTATGACCGGTAACGCATCGATCGACAAAGTTGCAGGTCCAGTGGGTGAAGCGCTGATCATGACCGCTTTCGGTCTGCTGGTCGCGGTTCCTGCCGTTCTGGGTTACAACTGGCTGCTGCGTCGTAACAAGACCGCAATGGAAGATGTGCGTTCCTTCTCCGCAGACGTGCACTCCGTGCTGATCTCCGGCGCAATGTCCACCTCGAACGCTGCTGCTTCGTCGAAAAAAGTAGGTTAATACCATGTCGATGTCTGTAGGCTCCGATACCGGGGGAGAAGAGCAGCTTAACAGTGAGATCAACACGACTCCGCTCGTGGACATCATGCTGGTTCTGCTGATCATCTTCCTGATCACGAGCCCGGTCGTTCTCAAACTGCAGAAGATCAACCTGCCGGAAGAGATCAACCAGGCAATCCAGACCAAACCAGAGAACGTCAACATCGTTGTTAACAAAGATGGCGACATCTACTGGAACCAGAAGAAAATGCGCGACGCGAATGAGCTGTTCGATTTTCTGAAAGAGGAAGCTGTGAAGGTGCCTCAGCCTGAAGTTCATGTCCGCGGCGACAAAGACGCGAAATATGAATCGATCGGCCGTGTGATCTACACCACCCAGCGCGCTGGCATCCAGAAGGTCGGTTTCATCACCGAACCGCCTGATAAGATGTAAGAACAAGCCGCCCCTGGCTGTAGCGGGGGCGGCCTTCTGAAAAGGAACACATTTCATGAGTATGAGCGTAGGCAGTTCCGGCGGTGAGTCGGAACCGATGATGGAAATGAACATGACGCCGATGATCGACGTCATGCTGGTTCTGATCATTCTGCTGATCATCACCATTCCAAAAGCGAACCACTCGGTCAACCTGAACATGCCGGTCGGCACCCCGCCACCGCCAACCAAGGAACCTGTGGTCGTGACCATCGACGTTGACTTCGACGGCACCATCCTGTGGGACAACGTGGTCGTACCTGACCGCCCTGCCCTGGAAAACAAGCTGATCGCCGTAGCGGCACAGGCTGACCAGCCTGAAGTGCACCTGCGTCCGAACAAGCTGGTTAACTACAGTGTGGTTGCAGGCGTAATGGCTTCGGCACAGCGTCTGGGCGTCACCAAGATTGGTCTGGTCGGCAACGAGCAGTTCCAGTAAATAATTGGGCCAAAACACCCTTTATTTTCCCAAATAGGCAGGTTATCCTGCCTATTTCGCATTTTGAAGAAAGAAAATCACCCCATGATTAAGTTTCGTCTCGCACATCTTGGCCTGGTAATGGCCGCAATTGGTTTCAACGCTGCCGTTCCAATGATGGGCGTGTCGTCCGTCGCTTATGCCGAGAACGTGCGCGCCGAAGTGGGCAAGCCACTGCAAGAAGCGCAGAAGCTGGCCTCCTCCGGCCGCTACAAGGAAGCCCTGGCGAAACTGAAGGAAGCTGACGCAGTTGGCGGCAAGTCCGAGCTGGAAAAATTCCAGATCGAATATACCCGTGGCTCGGCCGCGACCGCAGCCGGCGAAAATGAAACCGCCGCCCGCGCCTTCGAACAAGTGCTGGCTTCCCCTAAGCTGTCTTCCGCACAAGCACCAAAGATTACCGAAGCACTGGCCAGCATCTACCTGCGCGCCCGTGACTATCCAAAAGCGATCACCTACATCCAGAAGGTCCTGAAGGATAATCCGAACAACTCCCAGATGCGCGAGCAGCTGATCCAGACCTACTACCAGAGCGGCAAGCTGAACGAAGCTGCCAAGGAACTGCAAGGCGCCAAATCCGAAGGCAACCTGCAAATGCTGGCCAACATCCAGCTGAAGCAGAACGACAAGGCTGGCTACGTGCAGACCCTGGAAAAACTGGCGGCATCCTATCCAAAGGCATCCTACTGGGCTGACCTGCTGAACCGCGTGGTGGGCAAGCCAGGCTTCTCCTCGTCCCTGAACCTGGACGTGATGCGCCTCAAGCTGGCCCTGAAGCAGATCGCCAAGCCTGCTGAATTCATGGAAATGGGCCAGTTGGCCCTGCAAGCCGGCAACCCGGCTGAAGCCCTGAAGATCGTCGACGAAGGCTACAAGAAGGGTGCCCTGGGCACCGGCGCCGACGCCGGCCGCCACCAGCGCCTGAAAGACCTGGCCACCAAGACCTTGGCCGACCAGCAGAAGAACGCTGCCACCCAGGAAGCCAACTTCCGCAAGGAAAAGGATGCTGACGGCCTGGCCAACCTGGGCTACGCCATGGTTTCCGACGGCAAGGCCGATGGCCTGAAGCTGATGGAAGAAGCGATCAAGCTGGGCACCGGCCGCAAGCCTGAAGAAATGAAGCTGCACTATGGCGTGGCTCAGTATGTTGCTGGCAAGAAATCTGCAGCCATCAGCACCCTGAAGTCGGTGAAAGGTACCGCTGGCGAGCCTGAACTGGCCCGCTACTGGACCATGTACATTAACAACCCGGTCTGATCAAAGCCGGGCTGAGCCAAAAAGCGCTGCCTGCAACCGCAGGCAGCGCTTTTTTACTTTGAAGCCTTATAATCAAGCATTTGAGCCTGACAGCAATATAAATGAAGGTATTTCGCGGACTTCCCAATGCAGCGGCGCGTGCGCCCTGCGCCCTGACGATTGGCAACTTTGACGGTGTCCACCGCGGCCACCAGGCGTTGCTGGCGCGCGTGCGCGCGGCCGCCGATCGCCTCGGGCTGGAATCGGCCGTGATGACCTTCGAGCCCCATCCCCGCGAATTCTTCGCCCACAAGATGGGCGATATGTCGAAAGCCCCGCCGCGCATCGCCAACCTGCGCGACAAGCTGCAGGCCCTGGAAAACAATGGCGTCGACCGCGTGATCGTCGAGCACTTCTGCGACGCCTTCGCCGGCCAGTCGCCGCAAGCCTTCGTCGAAAAGGTGCTGGTCGAAGGCCTGCACGTGAAATGGCTGATGGTAGGCGACGACTTCTGCTACGGCGCCAGGCGTGCCGGCAACGTTGCCATGCTGACCGAAGCGGGCAAACAGTACGGCTTCGAAGTCGAAGTGCTGCCGACCGTGCGCAATGGCGAAACCCGCATTTCCTCTTCCGCCGTGCGCAGCGCGCTGGCAGAAGGCGACTTCCTGCACGCGCAGGCGCTGCTGGGACATCCCTATTCGATTTCCGGCCATGTGATCCACGGCGCCAAGCTGGGGCGCGATATCGGCTTTCCGACCCTGAACCTGCGCGTGCCGCACCGCCCTGCCCTCTCCGGCATTTTCATCGTGCAGGTGCACGGCCTGGACGAGAAGCCGCTGCCGGCTGTCGCCAGCCTCGGCGTGCGCCCGACGGTGGAGGACGCCGGCCGCGTGCTGCTGGAAGTCCATGTCTTCGACTTCGCCCGGAACTGCTACGGCAAGGTGGTGCGCGTCGAATTCCTGCAAAAGATACGTGACGAAGAAAAGTTCATTGACCTGCCTACCCTGGTCAAGGCCATCGAGCGCGACGCCGACCAAGCGCGCGCCTTCTTCGCCGCCAACTCCGTCACCGACCGAATTTAGGCCTTGCCCAACTCCGCAAGCGCCTACCGAAATACAAACTTAAAGCATTCATCATGTCTGACAACAAACCGAAGAAACAAGAGAGCAAATACCCGGTCAATATGACCGAAACCCCATTCCCGATGCGCGGCGACCTGGCCAAGCGCGAACCGGGCTGGGTCAAGCAATGGCAGGACAAGAAGATCTACGAACGCGTGCGCAAGGCCGCCAAGGGCCGCCCGAAGTTCGTGCTGCATGACGGTCCTCCCTACGCCAACGGCGACATCCACATCGGCCACGCCGTCAACAAGATCCTGAAAGACATCGTGGTCAAGTCGCGCACCCTGGCCGGCTTCGACGCGCCTTATGTGCCGGGCTGGGATTGCCACGGCATGCCGATCGAGATCCAGATCGAAAAGCTGTTCGGCAAGAACCTGCCGACCGCCGATGTGCTGACCAAGGCCCGCGCCTACGCTCACGAGCAGGTCGAGCGCCAGAAGAAGGACTTCATCCGTCTGGGCGTGCTGGGCGAATGGGATAATCCTTACCTGACCATGAACTACGGTAACGAAGCCGACGAGCTGCGCGCCCTGGGCAAGCTGCTGGAAAAAGGCTACGTCTATCGCGGCCTGAAGCCTGTGAACTGGTGCTTCGATTGCGGTTCCGCCCTGGCGGAAGCGGAAGTGGAATACCAGAACAAGCGCGACCCGGCAATCGACGTCGGCTTTGCCTTCCACGAACACGACAAGCTGGCAGCCGCCTTCGGCCTGCCCGCCCTGCCGGCCGGCGACGGCTTCGTGGTGATCTGGACCACCACCCCCTGGACCATCCCGTCCAACCAGGCCCTGAACATGCACCACGAAGTGACCTACGCGCTGGTGCAGACCGAGCGCGATGGCAAGCCGCTGCTGCTGATCCTGGCCAAGGACCTGGTGGCCTCCTGCCTGGAGCGCTACAAGCTGGAAGGCAGCGTCATCGCCACCGCCACCGGCGACAAACTGGCCGGCATCGCCTTCAAGCACCCGCTGCACGCCCGCGACGCGTTCTACGACCGCCTGTCGCCGGTCTACATCGCCGACTACGTGACCACCGAAAGCGGTACCGGCGTGGTGCACTCGGCCCCAGCTTACGGCCAGGACGACTTCATCTCCTGCAAATCGCACGGCATGAAGGACGATGAAATCCTGAAGCCGGTGATGGGCGACGGCAAATACATCCCTTCCCTGCCGCTGTTCGGCGGCATGAGCATCTGGGAAGCCTCCAAGCCGATCTGCGAAGCGCTGCGCGAAGCGGGCGCCCTGTTCGAACTGAAGATGTTCGACCACAGCTACATGCACTGCTGGCGCCACAAGACCCCGATCGTCTACCGCGCCACCTCGCAGTGGTTCGCCGGCATGGACATCCAGCCGCTGGACGGCGGTTCCACCCTGCGCGAGACCGCGCTGGAAGGCATCGAAGCGACCGAATTCTTCCCTGACTGGGGCAAAGCGCGCCTGCACGGCATGATCGCCAACCGTCCGGACTGGACCCTGTCGCGCCAGCGCCAGTGGGGCGTGCCGATGGCGGTGTTCGTCCACAAGGAAACCGGCGAGCTGCACCCGCGCACCGCGGAACTGCTGGAGCAGGTGGCCAAGCTGATCGAGCAAGGCGGCATCGACGCCTGGCAGGCGCTGGACCCGGCCACCCTGCTGGGCGCGGAAGCCGAACACTATGTGAAGAACAAGGACACGCTGGACGTCTGGTTCGACTCCGGCTGCACTCACCAGACCGTGCTGCGCGGCTCGCATCCTGAGCAATCGCATTTCCCGGCCGACCTGTACCTGGAAGGCTCGGACCAGCACCGCGGCTGGTTCCACTCCTCGCTGCTGACCTCTTCGATGCTGAACGGCCGTCCGCCGTACAAGGCGCTGCTGACCCACGGCTTCGTGGTCGACGGCGAAGGCAAGAAGATGTCGAAGTCGATTGGTAATACCGTCGCGCCGCAGAAGGTGTCCGACACCCTGGGCGCCGATATCCTGCGCCTGTGGGTGGCCGCCACCGACTACACCTCCGAGCTGTCGATCTCCGACGAGATCCTGAAGCGCGTGACCGAGTCGTACCGCCGCATCCGCAACACCCTGCGCTTCCTGCTGGCCAACACCTCGGACTTCGATCCGAAGGCGAACGCCGTGCCGGTCGCCGAGCTGCTGGAAATCGACCGCTACGCGCTGGCCAATATGGCTGCGCTGCAGGCCGACCTGTCGCGCCATTACGAGCGTTACGAATTCCACCCGGTGGTGTCCAAGCTGCAGAACTTCTGCTCCGAAGACCTGGGCGGCTTCTACCTGGACATCCTGAAGGACCGCCTGTACACCAGCGCCGTGGATTCCAAGGCGCGCCGTTCCGCGCAGACCGCGTTGTGGCACATCACCCAGTCGCTGCTGCGCCTGATGGCGCCGGTGCTGTGCTTCACCGCCGAAGAGGCGTGGGCGTCGTTCGCCGGCGAAGAAGCCTTCAAGGCCAGCGACGAGACCATTTACACCCAGACCTGGTGGCAATTGCCGGAACTGGCCGACGCCGAAGCCCTGATGGCCAAGTATGCGACCATCATCGCCGTGCGTGCCGACGTGACCAAGCAACTGGAAGAACTGCGCGGCTCCGGCGCGATCGGTTCCTCGCTGCAGGCGGAACTGGAGATCAAGGCTGCCGGCGACAAGTTCAAGGCGCTGGCATCGCTGGACGACGACCTGAAGTTCATCTTCATCACTTCGCTGGCCAAGGCTGTCGAAGTGGCATCCGAAGCGGATGAAGCGGTCAACGTGGCAGCATCGACCGCCCAGAAGTGCGAGCGCTGCTGGCACTACCGCGCCGACGTAGGTTCGCACGCCGACCATCCGGGCCTGTGCGGCCGTTGCCACTCCAACCTGTTCGGCGCCGGCGAGTCCCGCAAGTTCGCCTGATATGGCTTTGCCGCCGCGCTCCCGCGCGGCGGCGCTCACCACGAATCTCCATGGCCACCAAAAAGACCACTACCTTCAGCAGCAAACCCTCCGGCAGCATGGCCCCATGGCTGGGCATCGCCTTCATCATCATCCTGCTGGACCAGCTAAGCAAAATCACGATCAGCAAGCTATTCGTGTATGGTGAAGAAAAAGTCATCACCAGCTTCTTCAACCTGGTCCTGGCCTACAACAAAGGCGCCGCATTCAGCTTCCTGGCCAATGAAGGCGGCTGGCAGCGCCACCTGTTCACCGCCATCGGCGTCTTCGCCGCGCTGTACATCATCTACCTGCTGATGCGCCACAGCGGCCAGCGCATGTTCTGCTGGGCCCTGTCCCTGATCCTGGGCGGCGCAGTCGGCAACGTGATCGACCGCATCTGGCACGGCCACGTGATCGACTTCCTCGATTTCCACTGGAGCGGCTTCGGCCACTTCCCGGCCTTTAACATCGCCGACACCGCCATCTGCATTGGCGCCGCACTGTTCGTACTGGACGAACTGCGCCGCGTGAACAAGTAGGAGCAGCAAAATGGAACTGACTGGCAAGAAAATCGTCCTCGGCCTGTCCGGCGGCGTCGCCTGCTACAAGGCCGCTGAACTGTGCCGCGCGCTGACCAAGGAAGGCGCCTCGGTGCAGGTCGTGATGACCGATGCCGCGACCCACTTCATCACTCCGGTGACGATGCAGGCGCTGTCCGGCAAGCCGGTCTTCAGCAGCCAGTGGGATCCGCGCGTGAACAACAATATGGCCCACATCGACGTCACGCGCGATGCCGACGCCATCCTGATCGCGCCCTGCTCCGCCGACTTCATCTACAAGCTGGCGCACGGCGTGTGCGACGACCTGCTGTCGACCATGTGCCTGGCCCGCCCAAGCCGCGTGCCCTTGCTGATCGCGCCGGCCATGAATGTGGAAATGTGGTCCAACCCGGCCACCCAGCGCAATGTTGAACAGGTGCGTGCAGACGGCATCACCGTGTTCGGCCCCGCCGCCGGCGACCAGGCCTGCGGCGAAACAGGCCTGGGCCGCATGCTGGAACCGGAACAACTGCTGGCGGAAATGATCGCAGCCTTCCAGCCGAAAGTCCTGGCCGGCAAGCGCATCCTGGTCACCGCAGGCCCGACCTTCGAAGCCATCGACCCGGTGCGCGGCATCACCAATCTGTCCTCGGGCAAGATGGGCTATGCGGTGGCGCGCGCCGCGCGTGAAGCGGGCGCCGAAGTGACTTTGGTGTCCGGCCCAGTCGCGCTGGAGACGCCTTACGGCGTGGACCGCCACAACGTCAAGAGCGCACAGCAGATGTTCGACGCGGTGATGGACCACATCGGCGGCCAGCACGTGTTCATTTCCGTGGCCGCCGTGGCCGACTGGAAAGTCGTGAACCCGAGCGTGCAGAAGGTCAAAAAAACCGGCGACAACAGCGTGCCGGAACTGAAGTTCGAACAGAATCCGGACATCCTGGCCAGCGTGGCCACCCGTACCAGCCTGGCCGGCTGGCCTTATTGCGTCGGCTTCGCCGCCGAATCGGAAAACCTGATCGAATACGGCGCCAGCAAACGCGAACGCAAAGGCATTCCACTCCTGGTCGGCAATATCGGCCACAACACCTTCGGCCAGGACGACAACACCATTATCCTGTTTGACGAGAACGGACATACCATCCTGCCGCGCGCCGACAAGCTCACGCTGGCGCGCCAGTTGATTTCCGAAATCGCCAAACGCATCGACAAGAACTCGCTATTCCAATGAAAACTGTAGACGTCAAAATCCTCGACCCGCGCATGAAAGAACAGATGCCGGCGTATGCAACTCCCGGTAGCGCCGGCCTCGACCTGCGCGCCTGCATCGACGCACCGCTCGTGATCGAACCCGGCCAGACTGTGCTGGTGCCAACCGGCCTTGCCATCCACATTGCCGATCCGGGCTATGCGGCCATGATCCTGCCCCGCTCGGGCATGGGCCATAAGAACGGCATTGTTTTGGGGAATCTGGTAGGCTTGATTGACTCCGATTACCAGGGACAATTAATGGTGTCTACCTGGAACCGGGGCTTAAACACGTTTACGCTGAACCCAATGGAGCGCCTGGCGCAATTGATCATCGTGCCCGTGCTGCAGGTTGGCTTCAATGTTGTCGAAGACTTCGAGGCCAGCGACCGCGGCGCCGGAGGTTTCGGCAGCACTGGCAAGCACTGAGGAAATATCTATGGCAGTAGAGCAACGCTACAATTCAAATTCGCCGCTGACCTGGCCCGCGATTGCGGCCGCGCTCCTGCTCTCTGCCTGTTCAACCATCCAGCCCGGCAGTGAGCCTGCCGCGCCGGAACAGCCGATCCAGCCGTCCGTCCCTGCAGCCCCGGTGGTAACACCGCAAATGCAGGCCGCACGCGACAACCTGAAAGTGATCGCCGGACTGCAGGAGCGCCTGTACCGCATCGCCGCCCCGCTGCTGATCAATAACGCAGACCTGTGCAAAGCGCAGGCGCGCAACCTGCTCGGCTTCACCGCCAAGAACAAATACTCCTACCCTGGCGAATACGCCGACGCTTCGGCCGCCGTGCTGGGCTACGACGACGTGCTGCAAGTGTCCGGCGTGCTGGCAGGTAGCGGCGCCGCCAAGGCCGGCCTGCGCAAGGGTGACGACCTGGTAGCCGCCGGCGGCAAACCGCTGCCGCGCGGCCGCGATGCTGAAAGCAAGGCTGCGGCCGTCTTCGGCCCGCTGACCGCCAACAGCGCCACCCTGAGCATGACCATCGCCCGCAATGGCGCCAACCAGACGCTGAACGTGCCGGTGACCCGCGCCTGCGCCTTCCGCGTCGACCTGGGCAACTCGGACAATGTGAACGCCTACAACGACGGCAGCCGCGTGATGCTCACGCGCGGCATGATCAACTTCGCACAAAACGACGAAGCGGTGGCTTACGTGATGGCGAAGGAACTGGCGCACAACATCCTTGGCCATGCGGGCACGATGCGCAGCACCGCCACCATGTCCAGCATTATCGACAACCTGGCGTCGGTGCGGCCCGACCTGACCATGCTGGTCGGAACTGCGGGCGTGCGGCCTATGCCTGCCGATTACGATGTGGCGGCCGACAACCTGGCGCTGTACATGCTGGCGCGCGCCGGCTACAACATCGGCAATGCGCATGGTTTCTGGCAGCGCCTGTCCGGCCAATATCCTGCGACGGCGCTGAACAGCTACACAGCGATCCACCCGAACGTCACTGCACGCCTGGCCGCGATGGACCGCAGCGTTTCCGAAATCAAGGCCAAGCAGGCCGCCAAGCGCCCGCTGCTGCCATGAAAACGGTGGTCCTGATGCTCGCACTGGCGCCCTCGGTGGCGCTGGCGGCCCCCTGGACCACCCTTTCCAAGGACAAGGACAGCACCCTCCTGTTCGACAGCAAATCCGTGCGCAAAGAAGGCGAAGGCCGCAAGGCCTGGACCATGGAAACATTCCGCAAGCCGCAGACCGCGCCCGACGGCAAAATGTACCTGTCGGTGCGCTCGCTGCACCTGTATGCCTGCGACGCCGGCACCCGCACCCTGCTGAGCCAGACTTTCCACGCCGATGTCCTGGGCAAAGGCGAGCCGGTCGGCACCTTCAAATACGAAGCCTACGATCCTGAAACAATCGCGCCCGACAGCCTGCCCGAAAAGGCCCTGAAGGCCGTCTGCAAAAAGCGCTGACCCTTGCTATAGTTCGGTGCATGGACAGCATCGACCTCGAAGTACTCAAGACTTGCTCCGCCTGGCTGGCGGCTGGCCACCGCTGCGAACTGGTCACGGTGATCCGCACCTGGGGCTCGAGCCCGCGTCCGATCGGCGCCACCCTTGCCATTTGCGACGACGGTCGCGTGGTCGGTTCAGTTTCCGGCGGCTGCATCGAGGATGACCTGATCGACCGCGTGCGCAAGGAAGGCATCGTGCGCGAACTGCCCGAAGTGGTCAGCTACGGCATCACCGCCGACGAAGCCCATCGCTTTGGTCTGCCTTGCGGCGGCACCATCGAACTGGCGCTCGAACCGCTCGGGCCGAACAGCCGCATCGATGAATTGCTGGACCGCCTGGCCAGGCACGATCTGGTGGCACGCACGCTCAATGTAAGCACAGGCACCGTCACGCTGGAACGCGCCCGTCCCGGCGCCGTGCTGGAGCGCAGCGGCGACCTGCTGGTCACCCAGCACGGTCCACGCTGGCGGCTGCTGATCATCGGCGCCGGACAGCTCTCGCGCATGCTGGCGCAGATTGCCACTGCCATGGATTACCACGTCACTGTCTGCGACCCGCGCGAAGAATACCGCGCCGGCTGGGCCCTGCCCGACGTGCCGCTGGTGCACGCCATGCCGGACGACCTGGTGCTGGAAATGCAGCTCGATTCCCGCAGTGCCGTGGTGGCGCTGACCCACGACCCCAAGCTCGACGACATGGCCCTGATGGAAGCGCTCAAATCCGACGCCTTCTACATCGGCGCCATCGGCTCGCGCGCCAACAACAACAAGCGGCGCGAGCGGCTGTTGCAGTTCGACCTGACGGAAGAGCAGATCGCCCGCCTGCACGGCCCGATCGGCCTGTACATCGGCAGCAAGACGCCGCCGGAGATTGCAATTTCCATCCTGGCCGAAATGACGGCGGTAAAGAACGGCGTACCTGAAGTCCTGCAGATCAACCACGCCGCCGCCCTGGCCACAGCCCCCGGCCCCGCCTGCCCGACATGAATTCAATAGCAAGAACCAGATCGCCCTATAGACGAGCCTGTGTCAACCTTGGGGTCAGGCTCTTTAGTTGACACGGCCTCAGCCACTTGCAGATGAGACTGTGTCAAGCAAAGCGCCTGACCCCAAGGTTGACACGAACTGAACCGTATGAATACTTCAAACCTTCTCAAACTGATTTTGCTGGCTGCCATCTGGGGCGGCTCATTCCTGTTCATGCGGATCGCGGCGCCGGTGCTCGGGCCGGGCGTGCTGATCGAGTATCGCGTGACGTTTGCGGCCATCTTCCTGGCGGTGGTGGCCCTGGTGCTGCGCAAGCGCCTTGACCTGGGCAAGCATTGGAAGCATTACCTGGTGCTGGGATTCTTTAACTCAGCCCTGCCCTTCCTGCTGTTTGCGTTTGCGGCCAAGACCCTGACGGCTTCCGTGCTGTCGGTGCTGAATGCGACGGCGCCGATCTGGGGGGCGATCGTCGGTGCGGTCTGGCATCGCCATATGGTTTCAGGGCGCGTGATGCTTGGACTTGCCTTGGGGACGGCTGGCGTCGCGATGCTGGTCGGTTTCGATCATGTCAGCAGCAAGGATGGCGCCGGCCTGGCCATCGCCGCCGCCACGCTGGCGGCTTTCAGCTACAGCATCGCCACTACCTACACCAAAGTATCCAAGGCGGCACAAGGCGTGGAGCCTTTTGCCAATGCCCATGGCAGCATGTGGGCGGCGGCCTTGCTGACCATTCCGTCACTCGCGATTTTCCCGCAGCCTGGCGAGCCGACTGTCGGCATCATGGGGGCGGCTCTGGCGCTGGGTGTGCTGTGCAGCGGCATCGCTTACCTGCTGTATTTCGGATTGGTGCGCGATGTCGGGCCGACGTCGGCGCTGACCGTCACTTTCCTGAATCCTTTGTTCGGCATCCTGTGGGGAGCCCTGTTCCTGCATGAGGTGGTGGGCTGGTACACGGTTGCCGGCGCGGCCATCGTCATCACCGGCACCATGCTGGTCACCGGCTACAAGGTCAAGCTGCCCTGGATGCAAAAGACCGAGGCCGCATGAAGCATTCGTTTTCGCTTGCCCTTCCTGCTGCGTATCGCGTGCAGGACGTCCTGTCCTTCCATAGCCGAGATGCCGAAAGCGTCGCGGAACGAGTGAGCCCCGATGCGATCCGCAAGGGCATGCTGCTGGATGGCGTCCCGGTGTTGCTGGCTGTCGCGCTGCCAAAGGGCCGCGCACGATCAATCGCCTGCGAGGCTGACTTTGATTTGCCGCGCGCGCGCAAGGTTCCGCCGGCACTGGCGGCGCAGATCGAAGCCGCTGCGCGCAACATCCTCGGCCTGCATATCGATCCGGCCCCCTTCGTGGCGTTTGCACGCGAGGACGATTTACTTGGGCCCGTGGTCGCTCGCCAGCCCGGCCTGCGTATCGTGCAATCGGCAACCGTCTTTGAAGCGCTGACCTGGGCCATCATCGGCCAGCAAATCAACCTGTCCTTTGCCATCGCGCTGCGCCGCACCTTCATCCTGCAGGCCGGCCGCCAGCACAAGGAGGGCCTGTGGTGCTATCCGGAGGCTGCGGACGTGGCGCAGCTCACCGTCGAAGACCTGACCAGCCGCAAGTTCTCGCGCGCCAAGGCGGAGACCCTGATCCGCTTCGCCCAGCTTGTCGCTGCCGGCGAACTCGATATTGAAGAGCGCGAAGACAACCCGATCCCGGCTATCTGCCAGAACCTGTTGGCGGTCAAAGGCATCGGGCCCTGGACGGTCAACTATGCCCTGCTGCGCGGTTATGGCTACGCCGATTGCTCACTGCATGGCGACGTTGCCATCCGCGCGGCGCTGCAGCGCCTGCTGGGCGAGGACAGCAAGCCGGACATGGCGCGCACCGAGGCCCTGCTGCTGCGCTACTCCCCGCACCGCACGATGGCGGCGGCCCACCTGTGGGCCAGCCTGGCGTTCGAAGCCTGAGCTCAATAGTAGTACTTGGTAATTTTGGCCCAGTCGCTCTTCGGGTAAAGCTTGTGCAGCATGCTGAACGCCTGCTTTGAGTTCCGGGAGCGCAGGTCCCATTTCTCCTGCGGCACTTCGCCCCAGGGGCATTCGCGCCGCATCGACGCCACCAACAGGTGCAGTGCCTTCGGCGCTTCCTCGTCATTCGGCTTGGCGGATGCCCATGCCATCAAGGTTGGTGCAAGGTAGATCGAGCGCAGCGACAACTGCCACAAGCCCTGGTGCTCCTGCTCCGCCGCCGCCAGCTGCTCCTGGCTCAGGAAGCGCGGCGCAGGAGCTCCCCGCCCTTCCATGCCGATCGGGTTGCAGGCCTGGTCATTGGTAACGCCAGCCTTGCTGACCACCTGCGGCCGAAGTTCCGGCGTGTTCACCAGAATCAGCGCGCCTGCCAGCTTGCGCTCGGCGCCGCTGGCCGCCTTGCGATAGCGCGCATACAGGTGGGCGGTGGTCCTGCGCCCTTCCGCGACGCCATCCAGCAGGGACAGCGCCGTCGCTTCGTCATTGGCGATCAGGGCACGCGTGAAGATAGTCTCCCTCAGTTCCGTCTTCCAGGACGGCAGCAAGGCAGGATTGTCGTACAGCGCTTTCAGGCTCGCCATCGGCAGGTAGCGATACACGGCCAGGCGGAAATCGTCGTCGCTTCCTTCGGGGACTTGTGCCGCGTCATCAATCGGCGCGCCGCGCTCCACCGGGTCGAGGGTGCGTCGCCCGGCCTTGGCAAAACCATCCAGCGTACCGGCCGTCTGCATCTTCAGCGCCATGAAACGATTGGTGGTTGCCACCGACATGGACTTGCCCTGCGCCGCCAGCACGCGGTCGATATCCTTGTCGGCTTGCGCCATGCGATTTTCCGCAATGGCCAAGCGCGCCAGGTTGTATTGCATGGTCTGGTACAGCGGGTGCGCGGCTGGTACCGCCGCGGCGGCTTTGCGTTCCGCATCGTTCAGGTCGCCCGCCTGGGCGATGGTGAGGAGAGGCGCCAGCCACAGGGCATCGCCCTGCTTCTGCCAGTTTTGGCGCGCCAGGTCCAGTGCCTGCTTGCGCCGTGCCTTTGCCTCAGGAGTCGTGTTGCTGTCGAATAGATCCGCAGAATCGCCCTGCATGCTGCCGATCCACGCCGTCAGCGGTTCCTTGGCGGCGATCATCTCGCTGCGCGGCAGCTTGTCGAGCAACAGCAAATAGTCACTCAGCATGGACGGCGTATCGGCGCTGAAGGGCTCCTGCTCGAGACGGCGCGCCAGCACCTTCACCTGCGCAGCGGGGTCGAGACGCGCGTCGACCAGCAACATCATTTGCCGTGCCGGCGCGTAATGAGGCGCCAGTGCTTCCAGTTCCTGTCGCGCCAGTTTGAACTTGGCAGTGCTGCTGTCGTCGGCGCCTTCCTTTTGCAGCGTCGCACTGCGGATCAGGCTACGCGCAGCCAGATAGGCGCCAAGGGGCTGCCACGGCGACGACGTGTCCTGCGCCACAGCCTGGAACTGGCGGCGTGCGGCGTCAAGGTTACCTGAGTAGAAATTGGCGGCAGCTTCCTGGTAGGCGCGGTCTGCTTTCAGCCACGCCGGGGCGTTGCCCGGAATTGCTGGCGGCAAGACCGGAGTCGCCGGACCGTCCTGCACGCTGCAATTGGCAAACACTGCGTCCTGCCCTTCCAGCCAGGCTTTGAACCACTGGTCAGGCCTGCCTCCTTGTCCCAGTTGCGCACGCGCCTTGGCAGTCGCGGCGGCGCGCCTCAGCGCATCGGGATGGCAATTCACATAATGTCCCCAATAGTCAGCGCCGGTGATCTCGACTTTGACTTCAGCCGGCAAGCCCACTTGCTGCGCAAGCGGCGCACGCGCCTTGAACCATTCGCCGCTGCCATTCTTCTCCGCGTTGGCGACATAGTCCCATGCCCGATGGTTGTCTCCCACATGCCAATCCCACACATTCAGTGATGCGACTTGCGATGGATTGATGCCATGTCCTTTGGCCGCCTGGTATGCAAGATACAGGTACACCCGCCAATAGCTACTGGACAGCACGCCAAGATTGCCGGCAGCGTATTTGGGCAGTGCGCGCGGCGCCACCATGAATTCATTGGCGTAGAGGTTGTACGTAAAGCCATCGCCACCGCTCGAAAGAGCGTACTGCGGCAGGGTGATCAGGGCTACGACGGCTGCGAGCTTGCGCAGCCTGGGAAATCGTTTCATGGAGCGTGCACCTTGGTTGGGGAATGGAGGGCCTGCCATTGAGCAGCCGTCCACGATCGTGGGGAAAAGTAATAGCTGCGTGGCGCGAGGCGGCGCAGCCGCGGTTCATCGGTTGCATAGCCCACCGCCTGGCGGCAATAGGGCTGGGTGAATCCTTGCCACCGCAGGCGCTGCCGAAGTTCGTGCTGTTGTTGCCCCATGCGGAAGGCCATTGGCACTACTTCGTCGGCCATACCCTCGGCCAGCCAGGCATCGTCGAGGCACCAGGATGCCAAAGCGGTCACCGACAGCGCCACTTCGGGCGGCAAGGCGCGGCGGACGGCGGCGACAGTGCGCGCCAGGAAGGGGCGCTGCGAGCGCCGCACTTCGAAATCAAGCTGCACCACCTGCCGGTTGGCGCCCGGTGCGATGCGCAGCAATTCCTTGACGATGGCCTGCATCTGCACTTCGTTCATCGCCGGTGGTTCGCGCCCGGACAGGTCGACGTGCAGTACGGGTACGCGAGCGGTGGCGGGGTCCACCAGCAGGCGGGCGGTGCGTGGCCGCACCAGCGCTTCATCGCCCTCCAGCATGATGCTGGACGCGACAAAGGCCACCCCGGCATCGGCGGGCAGCCAGCGCAGGTCTTCCGGGCGCTCCCAGGCCCAGGCCATTTGCAAGGGCAACAGGGCCAAGGCCGGATGCGCATTCGGCAAGCGGCTGCTGTCGGCGCGGGCCAGCAGCAAGATGGCGATAAACAAGAGCAAACGTTGCATGTCCAACATCATAAAGGATGGATGCTTTACCATCACGTTTTTGCTCGCAGCGCTTGACCCTCACCTAACGTCAGGCTCCAGCATGGCTATAACGTAACGAGGAAAAGGAGCTCCGCATGATGTTGAAAGTAGGTGAACTGGCGCGCCGTTCAGGCCTGACCGTGCGCACCCTGCACCATTACGACAGCATCGGCCTGCTCAAGCCTTCGGGACGTTCCGATGCCGGCTACCGCCTCTACAACCGCGACGACGTGGCCCGCCTGCACCAGGTGCAGGCGCTGCGCCGTTTCGGCATGGCGCTGGCCGACATCGGTCAATTCCTGGCCAAGCCCGGCGCGTCCCTGCCCGACCTGATCGCCCGCCAGATCGACTCGCTCGACCGGCAAATCGCCGAAGCCGCCAAGCTGCGCGAGCAGCTGACGGCCCTGCGCGGGCAATTGCTGGCAGGCGAGGAGCCGGAATTGGCTACCTGGCTAACCACACTGGAGCAAATGACCGTGTACGACAAATACTTCACCAAAGAAGAACTGGCGCAACTGCCGATTTACAGCGATCCCGCCGCGCCCGAGGAATGGGCAAAACTGATCGAAGCCGTAGGGCAGAAAATGGCGGCCGGCGTCCCGCCATCCGATCCAACAGTACAAGAATTGGCTGAAAAATGGATGGCGACCTTCAGCCGCCAGTCCGGCCACAGTGTCGAGATGATGCACCGGCTCGACAATATGTGGTCGCGCGAAGAGGAATACCGCAAGCAAAGCGGCGTGACGCTCGAGATGCGCAACTATATTGCGGCGGCCAGCGGCCACGGAAAACTGGCGCTGTATGCCAAATATATGCGGCCGGAGGAAATCGAGACCATGCACAAGCATTTCCGCACCCGCGCCCACGAATGGCCGGCACTGATCGGCGAAATCCGCGCGCAAATGGCGGCCAATCCCTCGCCATTGGCGCCGGAAGCGGGTGCGCTGGCCCAGCGCTGGTTTGAACTGTTCACCGATATGGTCGGCAATGCGCCGGGCGTACGTGAACGCTTCCGCCAGGCGCTGGAAAGCGAGCCGGCGCTCCGTGCAGGCCGCATGATGACCGACGAAGTGCTGGATTTCCTGCGCCAGGCCCACGCAGCGGCGTAATAGACGAAAAAAAACCGTCATCGCTAGCTGCTGGTGACGGTTTCTTCTGAATTCTGGTTGCGGGGACAGGATTTGAACCTGTGACCTTCGGGTTATGAGCCCGACGAGCTGCCAGACTGCTCCACCCCGCGTCTGATGCGAGTATTATAGGGCGTCTCGCCAATTTAGGCAATATTTATCCCACTTCTTCTTACGATAGCTCGAATATATTTCGCTGAATTCCGGCAAACCGCCGTTCAGTGTAAAGTAATGGTATGAAATTTTGCTCAGAATGCGCCCACCCTGTTGAGTTGATGGTCCCGGCCGGCGACAACCGGCCGCGTTATGTTTGCGTCAACTGTTCCGCAATTCATTATCAAAATCCTAAGATGGTGATCGGCACGGTCCCGGTCTGGGAGCGCGACGGTGAGTTGCGGGTATTGCTGTGCAAGCGGGCCATCGAGCCGCGCCGCGGGTTCTGGACCCTGCCGGCCGGCTTCATGGAAAACAACGAGACCACGGCCGAGGCCGCCCAGCGCGAAACCGAAGAGGAAGCCGGCGCCAATATCGACCTCGGCAGCCTGTACACCCTGCTCAATGTGCCGCGCGTGCACCAGGTGCATATGTTTTACCTCGCCACCTTGCGCGACCTTGAGTTTGCGCCGGGTGAAGAGAGCCTGGACGTCAAGATGTTCACGGAAGCGGAAATCCCCTGGGACGACCTGGCCTTCCCTACCATTCGCACCACCCTGGAACTCTTCTTCGCCGACCGCGCCAGAATGCGCGAGGGCGGCAGCTACGGCTTCCATACCCAGGACATCACCCAGCCAATGCGCCAGCCGTCCGACACATGATCCCCTGGCTCGACGTCAACACGCCCTTTCCCGACGTCTCCGAAGCCCTGACCACGGACGCGCCGGGCCTGCTGGCTGCCGGCGCTGACCTGTCGCCGAAGCGCTTGCTGGCCGCTTACCAGCGCGGCATCTTTCCCTGGTTTTCGGAGGGCCAGCCCATCCTGTGGTGGAGCACCGATCCGCGCATGGTCCTGCGCACCGGCGATTTCAGGATTTCCGACAGCTTGCGCAAAACGCTGAAAAAGATTGCGCGCGACAGCCAGCGCTGGGAAGTGCGTTTCGATAGCGCTTTTGAACAGGTGATGCGCGCCTGTGCCGCGCCACGGCGCGACGGCCCCGGCACCTGGATTTCGGAAGACATCATCGCCGGCTACACCGGGCTGCACCAGCAGGGCTTCGCCCATTCATCCGAACTTTGGCTGGACGGTGAACTGGTGGGCGGCGCTTACGGCGTGTCGATCGGAACCATGTTTTACGGCGAATCGATGTTTGCACGCGTCACCGACGGTTCCAAGGTGGCGCTGGCCTATCTCGTGCATTTTTTGCGACAGCATGGCGTAGAGCTGATCGATTGCCAGCAGGAGACCGGCCACCTGGCTTCGCTAGGCGCGCGCCCAATCCCGCGCCAGGATTTCATAGCGCACTTGCAGAAATGTATTGTGATGCCACAGATACGCGATTGGTGCCCTATCGCACCGTTTTAAGCCGCGGACGCGTTATGATATGACTCATGACGCAGCTTAACGACCTTCCCTTCGCAACGTTGCAGTTTTATACAACGGCGCCTTATCCGTGCAGCTACCTTGATGCACGCCAGGCCCGTTCGCAAGTGGCAACGCCTTCGCACCTGATCAACGCCGACGTGTACTCGGAGCTGGTGAAGAATGGTTTCCGCCGCAGCGGCATCTTTACTTATCGTCCATATTGCGATGGATGCCAGGCCTGCATCCCGGTGCGGGTCGTGGCCGGCGGTTTCAAGCCGACGCGCGGCCAGCGCCGTGCATGGCAGCGCCACAGCAACTTGCAGGCCGGCGTGGCCAGCCTGTCGTTCTCGGACGAACATTACGAGCTTTACCTGCGCTACCAGAGCACCCGCCACGCAGGCGGCGGCATGGACCAGGATTCGCGTGACCAGTATGCCCAGTTCCTGCTGCAAAGCCGGGTCAACACGCGCCTCGTCGAATTCCGCGAGCCCGACGGCACGCTGCGCATGGTGTCCATCATCGACGTGCTGTCGGATGGCCTGTCGTCGGTCTACACCTTCTTCGACCCGGACGTGCCGGGTGCTTCGTTCGGCACCTATAACGTGATGTGGCAGATCGCGCAGGCGCACGAACTGGGGCTGGAATTTGTCTACCTGGGCTACTGGATCGAAGACAGCCCGAAGATGAACTACAAGATCAAGTTCCAGCCGCTGCAGGCACGCATCAAAGGCGTGTGGGGGCCGCTCACTTCCTCATCAAATCCAGCAGTGCAACCGTAGTTGCCAGTACGCCGGTCTGGATCGACTTTTCCGCATCGGCGCGGAACAGCGGGCTATGGTTGTAGGCAATCGTGCCTTTGCCGGCGCGGGCCGCTTCCACCTGCGCGGCCGGGGTGCCGCCCACCATGAAATACACGCTCGGGATGCCCTGTCCGTAAATGAAGTGGGCATAATCCTCGCCCACCATGCTGCCGCGCTGGTAGCCCTTGTCGAAAATGCCCTCACCCAGTTTGCTTGACCATACAGTCCGCAAGCGCTGCAGCATTGCCTTGTCGTTCAGGGTTGGCGGCACCGGACGGTCGGTGTGGCGGATTTCCGGCAATTTGTCTTCCGGTACGCCCGCAGCCCGGGCGGTGTTCTCGGCCACGCGCTTGATTCCCTCCAGCAGCTTGGCGCGCGTCTCGTCGCTTTCCGAGCGCACGGTCAGTTCCAGGCGCGCCGTATCGCTGATCACATTGCCCTTGGTGCCGGCGTGGAAGGAGCCAACGGTAATCAGGGCCGCTTCGCGCGGGGCGATGTCGCGCGTGACCACGGTTTGCAGCGCCAGCACAATCTGCGATGCAATGACGACCGGGTCCTTGCCGGTATGCGGGCTGGCGCCGTGGGTGCCGATGCCGTGCACCACAATCTCCAACAGGTCGGCGCCGGAAAACGGCGCTTCACTGGCCTCGATCTTGCCTGCCTCGATGTCGGCGCCTACGTGCAGGGACAAGGCATAGTCAGGCTTGCCGAAGCGCTTGTAGATGCCATCGGCCATCATGTCGAGCGCGCCGCCGGTGCGTTCTTCGGCCGGCTGCCCGACCAGCATCAGGGTTCCTTTCCAGTCGCTCTTGTGCGCCGCCATCTGGTGCGCGGTGCCGACCAGGCTGGTCATGTGGACGTCGTGGCCGCAGGCGTGCATCACCGGCACCAGGTTGCCGCTCAAGTCCTTGACCCTCACCCTGGAGGCATTCGCTGCATCCGACTTCTCCTCCACCGGCAGTGCGTCCATGTCGGCGCGCACCATCACGGTCGGGCCTTTGCCATTGCGCATAATGGCCACCAGCCCGGTCTTGCCCACGCCTTCGGTCACCTCGAAGCCCGCCGCACGCAGCTCTTTCGCCATGCGCGCTGCCGTCTGCACTTCCATATAAGAGAGTTCGGGATTGGCGTGCAGATGGTTGAACAAGGGTTCCAGGCTGGCTTTGTAGTCGCGCGCAATGGCGGCGGAAAGCTGGTTTTCGGCAGCGAATGCCGGCAGGGAAAGGCAGGCCAGCAAGGCAAGTCCAGGCTTGATCACGGAAGGTCCTCCAGGGGGCGCAGTGTAAAATGCTACAAAAATACACCAAAAGCTGCCCACAATGTCCGATAAATTCCTGTACTCCCTCGCCCGCCCTATCCTGTTCTCGATGGACGCGGAATCCGCCCACCATTTCACCCTGCCGGCGCTGAAACGCCTGTCCGCATTGGGCCTGACGCGCGCCATGGTGCGCCGCCCGAAAGACGATCCGCGCACCGTCATGGGCCTGACGTTCCGCAACCCGGTCGGCCTGGCCGCCGGCCTGGACAAGGATGGCGCCTTCATCGATGCGCTGGCCGACCTGGGCTTCGGCTCGATCGAGGTGGGAACCGTGACGCCACGCGCCCAGCCGGGCAACCCGAAGCCGCGCATGTTCCGCCTTCCTGCGGCGCACGGCATCATCAACCGCATGGGTTTCAATAACGGCGGCGTCGATGCCTTCGTGGCCAACGTGCAGTCCTCGCGCTTTTACCAGAACCGCGAAGGCGTGCTGGGCCTGAACATCGGCAAGAACGCCGACACGCCAATCGAGCGCGCGGTCGACGATTACCTGCACTGCCTGGACAAGGTCTATCCCTACGCCAGCTATGTGACCGTCAACATCTCTTCGCCGAATACCAAGAACCTGCGCCAGCTGCAGGGCGCGTCGGAAGTGGACGGCCTGCTGTCGCAACTGAAGGAAGCGCAACTGCGCTTGGCCGACCAGCACAAGCGCTACGTGCCGATGACCCTGAAGATCGCTCCGGACATGGATGGCGACCAGGTGAAGAACATCGCCGATGCCCTGCTGCGCCACAAGATCGACGGCGTGATCGCCACCAACACCACCCTGAGCCGCAGCGCGGTGGAAGGCATGCAGCATGGCGCGGAAGCCGGCGGCCTGTCCGGCGCGCCTGTGTTCGAGCTGTCGAACAACGTCATCCGCCTGCTGAAAGCGGAACTGGGCGACGCGCTGCCGATCATCGGCGTAGGCGGCATCATGCAGGGCAAGGACGCCAAGGCCAAGATCGACGCGGGCGCGCAGCTGGTGCAGCTCTACTCCGGCCTGATTTACGCCGGCCCGGCGCTGGTGCGCGACTGCGCCGACGCGCTGCGGGGCTAAGCATGCAGAAGGTCACCCTGGGCCGCAGCGGCCTGAAGGTCAGCAAAATCTGCCTTGGCACGATGACCTTCGGCCAGCAGAATTCCGAAGCCGATGCGCATGCGCAGATTGATTACGCGCTGGAGCGCGGCATCAATTTCATCGACACCGCCGAACTGTATCCGGTGATGCCGTCCGCTGCGACCCAGGGTGATACCGAACGCTTCATCGGCAGTTGGCTGAAGAAGTCAGCCCGCCGCGCCGACGTGGTGCTGGCGACCAAGGTCGCGGGGCCGAATCCGTACATGCACTGGATTCGCAAGGGCAAGAGCAACCACAATGCGGCCAACATCCGCGCTGCCGTGGAAACCAGCCTGCAGCGCCTGCAGACGGACTACATCGACCTGTACCAGTTGCACTGGCCAAGCCGCAACGTGCCGATCTTCGGCGCCAGCCAGTTCGATCCAGGCAAGGAACGCCACAGCATCGCCGTCGAAGAAACCCTGGCCGTGCTGGGCGACTTGATCAGGGAAGGCAAGATCCGCCACATCGGCGTATCGAACGAAAGCAGCTGGGGCGTTTCCGAGTTTGTCAAACAGGCCGAGATGAAAGGCCTGCCGCGCATCGCCACCATCCAGAACCTGTACAACCTGACGGCGCGTCATTTCGAAACCAGCTTCCTGGACGAGACCTGCTTCCGCGAACAAGTGAGCCTGATGGCCTATAGCCCGCTGGCGTTCGGCCAGCTTACTGCCAAGTACCACGACAATCCAAAGGCGCATGGCCGCCTGACGATCTTCCCGCCGACCTGGAGCCCGCGCTACCTGCGCCAGGGCGTGCTGGATGCGGTGGCGCAGTACGCGAAACTGGCGCGCGACAACGGCATGACGCCGGCCCAGCTCGCGCTGGCGTGGTGCTATTCGCGCTGGTTCGTCGCCTCCACCATCATCGGCGCCACCACGCTGGCCCAGCTCAAGGAAAACATCGATGCCTTCGATGTGCGCCTGCCGCCTGAAATCGTGGCAGCGGTCGATGCGATCCATGCAAAGCTGCCTAACCCGGGCCAGTAACCGGTAAGGTCAGGTGCTGTCCTGACCATGAATTCAATTGCAGCTTGGGAATGTAGTTGATACTATTTTTCCCATTCAGGTTGCCTGCGCCCGCAGGCCCAGCCGCCCCTGATTCTTCGCCGCCCCCTCCCCGCGGCCTTGTCAAACTCTCTAACAAGAACCGACATGTACAAGAACCTGACCGTCAGGGCGCGGCTGCTTGCCGTCCTTTCCATGTTGTCTATCCTGCTGCTCGCCGTGGGCGGCATCGGCCTGGCCAGCCTGCGCAAAAACCACGATGTCCTGCGCACAGTGTACGAAGAGCGGCTGATGTCACTCGGGCATCTCGACAGCATGATGCGCATCGTGCTCCGCAACCAGCTCGCACTTCACCGCGCCGCGAATTCGGCCCCTTCGGCCTTGCCTGCAGCGATCGAGCAGATCGAACAAGAACGCGATGCCGCCAGCCGCCTTTGGCAGCAATACAGCGAGTCCTTCGCCACTGAAGAAGAAAAGGAAATCGCTGAACGATTCGACGCCGCGCGCAAGCACTTCATGCTCGATGCCCTGGCCCCTGCTTTGGTGGCCGGAAAGGCAGGCGATATCGAAACAATGCGCGGCTTGGTGAATGGCCCCGTGGAGCAGCTTTTTCCCAGGATCCGGGTGGAAATGGACAAGCTGATCGCCTATCAGCTGGATCGCGGCAGGATCCAATATGCACTGTCAGAAGCGAGCTACGCCAGGCAGCGCTCACTGGTCATGGCCTTTCTGGCCGCTGGCATGGTGCTGGCCGCAATCGCGGGCCGATGGCTGGTACGCAGCATTACCGCTCCCTTGAACCGCGCGGTGTCGATTGCGCAAGCTGTTGCCAAGGGTGACTTGACGCAGCAGGTAGAGATTGGCGCGCGTGACGAAACTGGCAAGCTCCTCGCCGCACTGATGGAAATGAACGCGAACCTGGCAGCCATGGCCGGAAACCTGCACCAATGCGCACTGGACATTTCAAACGCTTCAGGCCAGGTTGCCTGCGGCAGCGTGCATCTGTCCCAACGCACAGAGTCCCAAGCTACCTCGCTGGAGGAAACGGCTGCGTCGATGGAAGAACTGGCCAGCATCGTGCGGCACAATGCCGACAATGCACGACAGGCAAACCAGCTCGCGCAGAGTGCATCGCATGCTGCCACGCGCGGCGGGACGGCTGTCTTCCAGATGCTTGGGAAAATGGAGGCAATCAAGGAATCGTCGCGCAAGCTGGCAGAGGCAGTCGGCGCCGAGCAGTGTGCAGGTCTCCAAGCAGGCCTGTTGGAGCTGGATGACTCAGTGACAGCGGCGCACGCCATCATGGGCGAAGTGGTGCATGCAGTGCACCGGGTTGGCGATACCATTAACCAGATCACCGCCGCCAGCCACGAGCAAAGCGTAGGCATTGACCAGGTCAATGCGGCACTTATCCTGATCGATGCGGACACGCAGCAAAACGCCGCCCTGGCCGAGCGGGCCGCTGCCATTGCGGCTGGCATGCAGCAGCAGTCGGCCACGCTGTCCCAGGCCGTTGGTGTCCTCCGGCTGGTGACGGAGACGCCATTGGCAAGCCGGCAAGCAATCGGCGCGGCACCCGCGCTGCCGGCGGTGAATACGCCACAATCTCACCAAATCTCACTTGCCTAGCGGGAACCTTGTTGTTAGCATCGAGTTCCGGGGTGCCTGACGGCCCAACCAGCCCCGAAGTCCGCCGCCCCGCCCACGCGGCATGTTGAACTCCCCCCTACAATGCCTGCGCCCCGCGGGCCGGAGCCGTACATGCTGAACAACCTCACAATTAAAGTCCGCCTGGTAGCGGTTCTCGCCATCCTTTCCGTCATGATGACGGTGATCGGCATCGCCGGCATAACCAGCCTGGCGAACACGAATGCATCGCTGCAAACGGTTTATGAAGACCGGCTCGTCGCACTGGGCCAACTGCAGGAGGTGATCCGCACCATCAACCGCAACCAGTTGGTCATGTCCGATGCGCTCACTGTCGGTCCCGCCGCATTGCCCGAAATGGTCAAGACGGTGGAGGAAGGCCTGGCCAAAGCCGACAAGACCTGGAAAGCCTACGCCGCAACCAAGATGACCGACGAAGAAAAAGCGTTGGCAGAACGCTATGCTGCAGCGCATGCGGCCTTCGTCCTCGAGGGAATGAATCCGGCATTGGAAGCCGGCCGTGCGGGCGACATGGAAAAGATGAAGGCAGTGATGCACGGCCGGATGAAAGAGAGCTTCCTGCCGGTACGCGATGTGATCAACCATCTCGTGCAATTGCAGATGGATATCGGCAAACAGGTCTACGAATCCTCGCAGGCCAGCTACGCAAGCTTCCGGCTGGTGGTCATCGGCATGCTCGCCGGCGCCCTTGCGCTGGCTGCAGGGATCGGCTGGTGGCTGGTGCGCAGCATCACCGCACCGCTCGGCCGCGCAGTGCGCATAGCCGAAAGCGTAGCCGCCGGCGACCTGACGCAGCAAATCGACGTCACTTCGCAGGACGAAACAGGCAAGCTGCTGGCGGCCCTGCGTGAAATGAACAACAGCCTGGTTGGCATTGTCGGCAATGTGCGCCACGCCACCGATTCGATCTCCACCGCTTCGTCGGAAATCGCCAGCGGCAATATGGACCTGTCGGCGCGCACCGAGCAGCAAGCCAGCTCGCTGGAGGAAACCGCCTCGTCGATGGAAGAACTGACCTCCACCGTGCGCCAGAACGCCGACAACGCAAGGCAGGCCAACCAGCTTGCGGGGAACGCCTCGGAAGTGGCCCGGCGCGGCGGCGCGGTGGTGGCACAAGTGGTCGACAAGATGAGCGCCATCAACGAGTCGGCCTACAAGATCGTGGAAATCATTTCGGTCATCGATGGCATCGCCTTCCAGACCAATATCCTGGCGCTGAATGCGGCCGTGGAGGCCGCGCGTGCCGGTGAGCAGGGACGCGGTTTTGCTGTCGTGGCGTCGGAAGTGCGCAACCTGGCGCAGCGCGCCGGCAATGCGGCCAAGGAGATCAAGCAGTTTATCGACACCTGGGGGGCCCAGGTCGAGTAAGGCTGCCGGGTGGTCGACCAGGCCGGCGCCACCATGGGCGAAGTGGTCAACAGCGTTCAGCAGGTGACCGACATCATCGGTGAAATCTCGGCTGCCAGCGGCGAACAGAGTTCGGGCCTGCAGCAGATCAATGCCGCCGTGGTGCAGATGGACAGCGCCACCCAGCAGAATGCCGCGCTGGTGGAGCAGGCTGCGGCCGCAGCGGGCGCTTTGCAGGAGCAGGCCGCATCGCTGTCGCAGGCTGTCAGCGTATTCCGGATGTCGGCTGCGGCGCAAGCAATGCCGCAAGCTGCGAAGCATCGCGCTCCCGCCGCCACGCGCAGCAGCGCTGTGGTGACACGTCTCAAGCCGCGTAGCAGCCCGGCCGGTACCGTTGCTGCCAACGCCCCACGGGGCAGGCTTGCGGTTGCAGGCGCCGGCAACGACGCATGGGAAGAATTCTGAGCGGCTGCCGCCAGTATTAAAACTCCTCCCACTCCCTTTCGGTGCCGGCCTGTTTCGCAGGCCTTGGCACGGCGGTTCGCGGCTGGCGTACCGAAGCCTTGACGACCGCCCGCACGGCCAGCCTTTCGGGGGTGGCCTGCTGGTCTGCAAGGCGGAAGACGCTGACCGCATCAGCCAGCATTTCCGCCTGGTCGCGCATCGATTGCGCGGCGGCCGCAGCCTGCTCCACCAGCGCGGCATTCTGCTGGGTCACGTCGTCAATGGAGACAATGGCCTGGTTCACTTGCGCGATACCGCTGCTTTGCTCCTGGCTGGCGGCGCTAATCTGCTGCATGATGTCGCTGACCTGCCGCACCGCCTTGACGATGCCCTCCATTGTTTCGCCAGCCTGGTCGACCAGGCGCGCGCCCTCGTCCACGGTGCCGACCGAATGTCCGATCAGTTCCTTGATCTCTTTGGCTGCCGCCGCCGAGCGCTGCGCCAGGTTGCGCACTTCCGACGCGACCACGGCAAAGCCCCTGCCCTGCTCGCCCGCCCGCGCTGCTTCGACAGCAGCGTTCAGGGCCAGGATATTGGTCTGGAATGCGATGCCGTCGATGACACCGATGATGTCGACGATCTTGCTGGACGATTCCTTGATCGCGCCCATTGTGTTGACCACCTGTCCCACCACTTCCCCGCCGCGCGTCGCAAAGTCGGACGCGGCGACCACCAGTTGCGTGGCCTGGCGTGCGTTCTCCGCGTTTTGCTGTACGGTTGAAGTCAGCTCTTCCATCGAAGACGCCGTTTCCTCCAGAGAGCTGGCCTGCTGCTCGGTGCGCGACGACAGGTCCAGGTTGCCGGTGGCGATCTCGTTGGAGGCCGTGGTGATGGTGTCCGAGCCGAAGCGCACTTTGCCGACGGTGCGCGCCAGGCTGTCATTCATGTTCGCCAATGCCCGCAGCAACTGGCCTGTCTCGTCGCGGCTGGTCACTTCAATGCGCTGGGTCAGGTCGCCGTCTGCCACCGCTTCGGCCACGCCTACCGCGCGATTGAGCGGCTGGGTGATGCTGCGCGTGACCCACCAAGCAACCCATGCTGCCAGCGCCGCCGCAGCAGCCGTCAGCACGATCATCACGTTGCGGGAGCTTGCATAAGCCTTGCTGGCGATGTCGCTGGCTGTATCCACGGCGGCCGCCTGGTATTTCACCAGTTCGGTCAGGGCGGTGAGGTAGGCCGTCTGCTCCTTGCGCACGGCCGTCAGCAGGTATTTGACGCTCTCGTCACGCTTGCTTTCATCCGCCGACTTTTGCAGGAAGGCCGACTGCACCACCAGATAACGTTCGCGCGCTTCTTGCACGGCCTTGAGTTTGGCCTTGCTTTCCGCATCTTCATCATCCGCAATCAGTTTGGCAAGCTTGTCGAGATTGCCATCGATCTCCGCTTTCCTGTCCTCGACGCGCTTCAGCTCCTTTTTGACCGTTTCCGGTTCGCTGGAGAGCATTGCATTACGCATGGCACGCGCGATGTCGTTGACGCCGCCGATCGCTTCATAGGCCAGGATCACTTTCGGCACCTTGTCGCTGGCGATATCCTCGGTGCCGTCATTCTGCCCAGGTTGGCAATGCCGGTGGCGGCAATGCCAACCATGAAAGCCAGGGCGAGACCCAATCCGGCGGCCAGGCGGACGCCGATCTTCCAGTTGCCGATACCCATACAACCTCCTTCAAGGTTACAGGGCATCGCCTCCCTGCAAGGCTTGCTCGATGTCGCTGCGTGTCAATTCCGGGGCGAATTGCGTGATGAATTCGTAGGCATACGACCGCAAGTATGCGCCTTTGCGTAAGGCCAGTCTTGTTGTATTTGCAGCGAACAGGTGGGAAGCTTCAATCGCGCGCAACCCCTTGTCGCGGCCGTGGTCGAACGCCATCGATGCCACCAGGCCAACGCCCAGGCCGAGCGCCACATATTGCTTGATGACGTCCGAATCCATTGCGGTCAGCACGATGTCCGGGCGCACGCCGGCCTTGTCGAAGGCGGCATCGATGTGGCCACGACCGGTAAAGCCGACGTCGTAGGTAATCAGCGGGTATTCGGCCAGGTCTTCCAGGCGGATCGGGGAGCGCGTCAGCAGCGGGTGGCCATCGGGCACCACCACCAGGTGGCTCCAGCGGTAGCATGGGAAGGACACCAGGTCGGGGAATTGCGACAGGCCTTCGGTCGCAATGCCGATATCGGCCTTGCCCGACAGGACCCATTCTGCGATGTGGTCCGGCGCGCTTTGCTGCAAGGCGATGCGCACATCCGGGAACTCATTGCGGAAGTGCGAAACCGCCTTCGGCAAAGCATAACGCGCCTGGGTGTGGGTCGCTGCGATGGTCAGCGTGCCGCTTTTCTGGCCGGTAAATTCCAGGCTGGCCTGTTGCAGGTTTTCCGCTTCGACCAGCAGGCGGTCGACAATCTTCAGGATGCCTTTGCCTGGCTCGGTCAGGCCGGTCAGGCGCTTTCCGTTGCGCTCGAAGATGATGACGCCCAGTTCATCCTCCAGCTCGCGGATCTGGCGGCTCACGCCCGGCTGGGACGTGAACAGGGCGTTGGCCACTTCGGTCAGGTTGTAGTTGCGGCGCGCGGCTTCGCGCACGGAGCGTAACTGCTGGAAGTTCATGCGTGTGCCCCTTCATCAACAAAGACGCGCAAGCGCTTGGGACGCACCACCAGGGTTTCGCCGTCTTTCAGGTTAAGCTGGATATAGCGTTCGTTGGAGATCGTGGCTTCGATGATCTGGGCGTTGTCGGCGCGCTCCAGGTCGAGCTGGGCCAACGGTCCGATGGCATGCGCGCGGCGCAGCTTGACCACAATGCCTTCCGCGCCTGGGACATAGCGCTCGACTTCCAGGTCGTGCGGGCGGATATAGGCCGTGCCCTTGCCGCTGCCGTGCCCTTCCACGTCGAATTCGACGCCGTCGCTGGCCAGCACGCCTTCATGCACGCGGCCGTGGAAGACGTTGACATTGCCGAGGAAGCCGTACACGAACGGCGACGCAGGATGGTTGTACACCTCGTCCGGCGAGCCCAGTTGTTCGACATGCCCCTTGTTCATCAGTACCACGCGGTCGGCCACTTCCAGCGCTTCTTCCTGGTCGTGGGTCACGAAGATCGAGGTGACATGCAGCTCGTCGTGCAGGCGGCGCAGCCAGCGGCGCAGTTCCTTGCGCACTTTGGCGTCCAGCGCGCCAAACGGTTCGTCCAGCAGCAGCACGCGCGGCTCAACGGCCAGTGCGCGGGCCAGGGCGATGCGCTGGCGTTGGCCGCCGGAGAGCTGCGGCGGATAACGATCGGCCAGCCAGTCCAGCTGCACCAGCTCCAGCAGTTCTTTCACCTTGCGGCGGATCTGGTCTTCCGACGGGCGCTCCTTGCGGGGCTTGACGCGCAGGCCGAAGGCCACGTTTTCGAAGACGGTCATGTGCTTGAACAGCGCGTAGTGCTGGAACACGAAGCCCACCTGGCGCTCGCGCACATGGCGGTCGGATGCGTCCGAGCCATCGAGCAGCACCTGGCCCGAGTCCGGGTGTTCCAAACCGGCGATGCAGCGCAGCAGCGTGGTCTTGCCGCAGCCCGATGGGCCGAGCAGTGCGGTCAGCTCGCCTTGCGGGAAGTCGAGCGATACGTTGTCCAGTGCGACGAAGTCGCCGAAACGCTTGTTGATGTTCTTGACTGCGATCGTCATATCAGTGCTCCTTGGCGTCGTCGCCGTAATTTTCGTGCAGGCGCCATTCGATAAAGGTTTTCACTGCCAGGGTGACCAGCGCCAGCAATGCCAGCAGCGAGGCCACGGCAAAGGCGGCGGCAAAGTTGTATTCGTTGTAGAGGATCTCGACCTGCAGCGGCATGGTGTTGGTCTCGCCGCGGATATGGCCCGACACCACCGACACCGCGCCGAACTCGCCCATGGCACGCGCATTACACAGGATCACGCCATACAGCAGGCCCCACTTGATGTTCGGCAGGGTCACGCGGAAGAAGGTCTGCCAGCCGTTGGCGCCCAGTACCACGGCGGCTTCTTCTTCCTCGCTGCCCTGCGCCTGCATCAGCGGGATCAGCTCACGCGCCACGAACGGGAAGGTGATGAAAACGGTAGCCAGCACGATGCCCGGCACGGCGAACAGGATCTTGATATCGTGCTCCGCCAGCCACGGGCCGAACCAGCCCTGGGCGCCGAACAGCAGCACGTAGATCAGGCCCGAAATCACCGGCGAGACCGAAAACGGCAGGTCGATCAGCGTCAGCAGCAGGCTCTTGCCGCGGAATTCGAACTTGGTGATGGCCCAGGAAGCGGCTACGCCGAACACCAGGTTGAACGGCACCGCAATCGCGGCGGTCAACAGGGTGAGTTTGATGGCGGCAATCGAGTCGTCTTCCAGGATGGCGCTGGCATACACGTCCCAGCCCTTCTTCAGCGCTTCGGTGAAAACTGCCACCAGCGGCACAAACAGGAACAGGGTCAGGAAGGTCAGCGCCAAGGTGATCAGCGCGTAGCGCACCCAGCGCGGTTCCAGCACGTCATGGCGTTGCGGCAGTTCGCCGCGGCGGATCGGGGTCACGGATGCGCTCATTTGGCGTTCCTCCCGCGCGACCAGGCCTGCAGCAGGTTAATCGCCAGCAGCATCAGGAACGAGGCTACCAGCATGACCACGGCGATGGCGGTAGCGCCGGCGTAGTCGTACTGCTCCAGCTTGGTGATGATGAACAGCGGCGTAATCTCGGACACCAGCGGCATATTGCCGGCGATGAAAATCACCGAGCCGAATTCTCCGGTGGCGCGGGCAAAGGCCAGCGCAAAACCAGTCAGCAAAGATGGCAAGATGGTCGGGAATACCACGCGGCGGAAAGTCTGGAATGCCGAGGCGCCAAGGCTGGCGGCCGCTTCTTCCAGTTCGCGTTCAGCGTCTTCCAGCACCGGCTGCACAGTGCGCACCACGAAAGGCAGGCCGATAAAGGTCAGCGCCACCACCACGCCCAGTGGAGTGAAGGCGACCTTGATGCCCAGCACGCCTTCAATATATTGGCCGAACCAGCCATTGGAGGAATACAAGGCAGTCAGGGTAATGCCGGCAACGGCTGTCGGCAGCGCGAACGGCAGGTCGACCAGCGCGTCGACAATGCGCTTGCCTGGGAATTGATAACGCACCAGGACCCAGGCCACGATGCCGCCGAAGAAGACGTTCAGCAAGGCGCCGATGAAGGATGCGCCGAAAGTCAGCTTGTAGGAGGCGACCACGCGTTCCGAGGTGACGGCCGCCCAGAAGCCGTCCCAGGTCATGGTAAAGGTCTTGAGGAAGATCGCTGACAGCGGGATCAGGACGATCAGGGTCAGGTACAGGATGGTGAAACCAAGCGACAAGTTGAAGCCGGGCATAACGCGGTATGGCGCTTTGCGGGCTTTGACCTCTCCTGCCGGCGTTCTTGTCGGCAACGCAACTGCTGACATGCTTGCTCCCTTATTACATTTTCGACTAACAGGAGCGCATGTTCGCATTCATGCGTTATAAACCAAACTACCCTTTTTTTATTTGCTTAGATGCCAAATCGGCAGTCATGCAACCAGTTTGGCGGCAACCGTTACCAGGACTGTCGCCAGCATGCCGCGCAAGATGCGCTCCGGCATGGACTTGGCGAACCAGGAGCCGATGGTAATACCGGGCACGGAGCCGACCAGCAAAGTCAGCAGCAAAGTCCAGTCGATGGAGCCCAGCCACCAATGCCCGGCGGCGGCGATGGCAGTCAACGGCACCGCGTAGGCGATGTCGGTGCCGGCCACTTCGGCCGGGGTGAGGCGGGGGTACATCAGCACCAGCAGGGTGGCGCCAACAGCGCCAGCGCCGATGGAAGAAATTGTAACCAGCGTACCCAGCACGACGCCTGCGGCGATGGTGGCGCTGTTCAGCGCCCTCCCCTGCAACTGTCGGTCAGGGTGGGCCAGCATCCACGCCAGCATTTTTCCGCGGAACAGGATCGCCAGCACGGTCAGCATGACGGAGCCGGCGATGCACAGGCGGATTAGATGGCCGATCTGCTTGTCCAGGGCGCCGAAATGCTTGAGGCCATAAGTGGCAACCAGGGCGGCTGGCAGGGCGCCGTAGCACAGCAGGCGCACGATATCCCAACGCACGGTGCCGCGCAGGCGATGGGTGGCCGTACCCGTAGTCTTGGTAATGGAGGCAAAGGCCAGGTCGGTGCCGACCGCCACCGAGGGCGAAACGCCGAACATCAGCGTCAGGATAGGCGTCATGAGAGAACCGCCGCCAACGCCGGTCAAACCAACGAGCAGGCCTACGACGAAACCAGAAACGATGAACGACAGATCCATGCGAAATCCTTCCAAGATCCGCTAGGGTATCCAGAGTTGCATGAAATCCAAACAACGAAGTCCTTATTTGCTTATGACAAAAGAGATAAAGTCCTGCAGCAACCCACTTTCAAAAAAAAAAGCGCCCCGAAGGGCGCTTGCAACGGGAAGTAACTACTTAGAAAGCAGTATCGAACTTCAGGTACATCGAACGGCCGTTGACGCCGAATGGGCAGGTTTCCCAGCAGTACTTGAAGCCCAGTTTCGGGAAGTCGCCGCCGTTGGTCCATTCGGATGGGTAGGTGTCGAACAGGTTGTTGACGCCGAAGGCCAGGGTGGTCTTCTTGCTAAAGCTGTAGCGAATGCTCGAGTCGACGATCCATTTCGCGTCCCAGGTCTGCAGCGGGCTGAACCCTTCGCCCTGCACTTCGCCGTAGTAGTTGGCGCGGGCGTTCACGTTCCATTGGCCGATGGTGTAGTCGGCCGCAACGACGTGGTGCTTGCGTGGCTGACCACGTTCGATCAGGGTCACCTGGGCCTGGTTGAACAGCTGGTCGCCGGTCAGCAAGCTGGATGGCGAGTGGCGCTTGGTCACTTCGGTCTTGTTGAAGCCCAACTGGCCGGACAGCACCAGGGTCGACGCGGTGAACTTGGTGGTGTGGTCGGCAACGATGTCCAGGCCGCGGGTCTTGGTGTCGACCGCGTTGGTGAAGAACTGCGCCTGGCCGACGCCCAGCGGGTTCAGCACGCTGGCGATCGGGCCGCCGCCGGCTTCCGGCGAGATCTCGCTCGAGAACACGATGCGGTCCTTGATCTTGATCTGGTACAGGTCAGCGGTCAGCGACATGTTCGACGCTGGGCGCAGCACCATGCCCACCGAGGCGTTGCGCGAGGTTTCTTCCTTCAGCGGCTTGATGCCCAGCGCAGTCGTCACGGCGCTGCCTTCGCGCGCGGTCAGGGTTTCGGTCAGTTGGCCAGCCTGGTTCAGGTTGGTCGATACCGAGCTGTAGAACTTCTGCTGCACGCCTGGCGCGCGGAAGCCGGACGATACGCTGCCGCGCAGGCCGAATTGCTTGGTCGGGTCCCAGCGCGCGCTGAACTTGCCGGTGACGGTGTTGCCGAAGTCGGAGTACTTCTCGTAGCGCACTGCAGCGCCCAGCAGCAGGTCCTTGACCGGATGGTATTCGGTGTCGAGGAACAGGGCGATGTTGTGGCGGCCTTCGTCCACGGCGGTGGCCGGGGTGTAGCCAGGGAAGCCCTGGGTGCCGGAGGCTGCTACGCCGCCGTTCTGGTTCAGGATGGTGATCGCCGGGTTATTGGTGCGGCCGTATTGGTAGGACACCGGATCACCTGCGACGATCTCGTAGTTGTCGCGGCGGTATTCGAAGCCGGTCGCCACGAAGACTTCTTCGCTGCCGAATTTGACCGGGCCCTTCACGTCGGCGTTGAAGGTGGTCTGGTTGAATTTCAGCTTGCCGGTGTCGGCTTCGAACGGCGACTCGGCGTAGATGCCGCCGCCCGGTTTCGGCTCGTACCAGTACGAGACGTTGATGGTCTGCTTCTCGTGGAAGTCGAGCTCGCTCATGCCGTGGTTGATGCTGATGTCGGCCTTCCAGTCGTTCGGCAGGTCGCGGCGATAGCCGAAGGCGAACGAGGCGTCCTTCACGGTGGTGCGGATGTTCGGCAGGAAGCCTTCCGGATAGACGGCTGGCACGTTGCGGCCATCGCCTTTGGAGCGGAAGAAGCCGGACGAATCGCCCTTGCGCTTGGATACGCCGCCGAAGGTATAGAACTCGCTGGACTTGTCGACCGGCAGGGCCGCATTCCACCACAGGTAGGCGTCCTTGGCATCGCTGTCGCCAATGCGCTGGGTCACGCGCGGCGGGTCGACGCGCAACGAGTCGGGGCCGGCGCGGTTGGTTTCGTCGCGCTTGCGGCCTTCCAGCGACAGGTTGATGTAGCCGCCATCTTCGCCCAGTGCCCAGCCACGGTTCACGCTGCCGGAGACCATGTCGCCGTCGCCTTCCTTGGTGGTGCCGACCTGGCCGCTGAGGGCAGTCTCGTTCACGTTCGACTTCAGCACGATGTTGATCACGCCGGCAATCGCGTCCGAGCCGTACTGGGCGGCCGCGCCATCGCGCAGCACTTCGATGTGGTGAATGGCCGACAGCGGAATCGCGTTGATGTCGGTACCGGCCGAACCGCGGCCGATGGTTTGCTGCACGTTGACCAGCGCCTGCTGGTGGCGGCGCTTGCCGTTCACCAGCACCAGCAACTGGTCAGGGCCGAGCGAACGCAGGGTCGCTGGGCGAATGATGTCGGTACCGTCGCTGATGAAGGTGGTGGAGAAGTTGAACGACGGGTCCAGGGTCTGCAGCAGTTTGCCCAGTTCCAGCGGGCCGGCCGTCTGCAAATCCTTGGCGTTGATCAGGCCAACCGGCGCGGCGGTGTCCAGCGCGGTTTTGGCGGTTGCGCGCGAGCCCAGCACGACCACGGTCTGCTGTTCTTCAGCGGCGGGTTGGGCGGCGGTTTGTGCGTAAGCTTGCGATGTTGCCAGTAAAACAGCACTGGCGATGAGGGTGCGTTTCATAGGAATTCCGATCTCTCTAACGATTTTTATTTGGTGCCGCGAAAAAATACTAACCTCGCACAATTGAACTCACAAAGAAATAATTCATTTATGACAAGTGAATTAGCTGCCAACGTTGCATGAATGGAACAGCTGCAAGGCTATTGGCTTGTATTCAACCAAGTGCTACATTGTCAGCAAGCGATCCAAGGGAGGAAGTGTGATGACTGATGCTCTGTTGCTGACCGACCGTTTGTGCGACCTGACCGAAATGGCCTTGCAGGCCTACACCAAGTTCGAAAAGGCCACTGTCTACTGCACTGCCAAGCACCTGATGGCGGATTTCGAAGATGCCGGACTACCGCTGGCAGCCTTCGACAAGTTGTCCACTATCCAGGCAGCCATCCTGGCGGCTGTCGAATTCGCCCCGCCCGGCGGCAAGAACAACCCGCAATGCATCGTCAGCGCGCGCAATGAGATCGCCGCGTTGCGCGAGATGCTGAAGGAAAAAAAGCGCCCCGAAGGGCGCATGCAAGAACATCTGCACTGATCATTCCGGGGACCTGGTGATCTACTCCCTTTCCTGACCGGCATATTTCTAGAACCGTTACTTGTTCGGTTGCGGCGTGATGCGCAGGTAAGGACGCGGGGCCTTGTAGCCTGCCGGGTACTTCTGCCTGATCACTTCCGGATCCTGAACGGTGAGCGGGATGATCACGTCATCGCCATCCTTCCAGTTGCCGGGGGTGGCGACGGTGTAGCGATCCGTCAGTTGCAGGGCATCGATCACGCGCAGCACTTCATCGAAGTTGCGGCCGGTGCTGAGCGGATAGGTGATCTGCAGCCGTACCTTTTTGGCCGGGTCGATCACGAACAGCGAACGCACGGTGGCCGTGGCCGACTGGTTGGGGTGGATCATGTCGTACAGGTCGGCCACTTTGCGGTCGGCGTCGGCAATGATCGGGAAGCCCACAACGGTTTGCTGCGTCTCTTCGATATCCTTGATCCATTCCTTGTGCTTGTCCGCCGGATCGACCGACAGTGCGATTGCCTTGACGTTGCGCTTGTCGAATTCGGGCTTCAACCTGGCGGTCAGGCCCAGCTCCGTGGTGCACACCGGCGTGAAGTCAGCCGGGTGCGAGAACAGCACCACCCAGGACTCGCCTGCCCACTCATGAAACCTGATGCTGCCAATGCTGGAATCCTGTTCGAAGTCCGGTGCGGTATCGCCAAGGCGTAAGCTCATTCGTTTTCTCCATTGTTAAATTCGATGCGCGCTGCGCCAGGACCTGCAACAGGCGCTGGCCAAAACGCCAGTCGCCAAGACCCGACTCAGCGTTGATATGTCCCAGCGCTCCCGCGTTGACGAAGTCGCTGCCCCAGCGCCCGGCCCAGGTTTCGGCGCTCTTCACCGTCATCCATGGGTCGTTGGTACTGGCCACCATGATCGATGGGCAAGGCAGTTCTCCGTGCGGCAGCAGGGAGCTGACCTGGAACTTATCGGGATCGGCAGGCCCCACCAGCAAGACACCCGCCACATGGGGGGAGGTTGAACGTGACAGGCTCAATGCAGTGGTGAGGCAGCCGAAACTATGTGCAACGATCAGGGTCGGACGGCGGTCCTGGTCCAGTACTTCATCCAGCCGGTCGGCCCAGCGCAGCAGGACCGGATCGCTCCAGCGCGCCTGCTCTACCCGTTCGAAGCGCGGGTACAGGCGCTGCCAGCGGGACTGCCAGTGTTCGGGCCCGCTGTTATGCAGGCCTGGCGCGACCAGGACACGGAATTGGTTCAGTTGTTGGATCGCCATGCGGCCCTCCGTTGCGTAATTATTGGCCGGCGACTTTCGCGCCAGGCTGGTAGATCTGGTCGAACACGCCGCCGTCGGCGAAGTGCGTTTTCTGCGCGGTGGTCCAGTCGCCGGCGACGTCGGTGATCTTGAACAGCTTCACGTTCGGGAACTGGGCCGCGTACTTCTTCGCTTCCTTCTCGATGCCCGGGCGGTAGTAGTTCTTGGCGATGATGGCCTGCGCCTGGTCGGTGTACAGGAAGTTCAGGTAAGCCTCGGCCACCTTGCGGGTGCCGCGCTTGTCTACCACTTTGTCGACTACAGCCACTGGAGGTTCGGCCAGGATCGACACCGAAGGCGCCACGATTTCAACCTTGTCCGGGCCCAGTTCCTTGATCGCCAGCAGGGCTTCGTTTTCCCAGGCGACCAGTACGTCGCCGATGCCGCGTTCCACAAAGGTGGTGGTGGCGCCGCGCGCGCCGGAGTCCAGCACCGGCACGTTCTTGTACAGCTTTTTCAGGAATTCACGCGCGCTTGCATCGCTGCCGCCCGGCTGGCGCAGCGCATAGCCGTAAGCAGCCAGGTGGTTCCAGCGCGCGCCGCCGGAAGTTTTAGGATTTGGGGTGATCACGGCCACGCCAGGCTTGACCAGGTCGTTCCAGTCCTTGATGCCTTTCGGGTTGCCCTTGCGGACCAGGAAAACGATGGTAGAGCTGTAGGGGGTGGCGTTATGGGCCAGGCGCTTTTGCCAGTCCTTGTTCACCAGGCCGCGCTCGGCGATCGCATCGATGTCGTAAGCCAGGCCCAGGGTGACGACGTCGGCTTCCAGGCCGTCGATCACGGCGCGCGCCTGCTTGCCGGAGCCGCCGTGCGACTGCTTGATCTTTACGTTGTCGCCGGTCTTGGCTTTCCATTCCTTCGCGAAGGCAGTATTGACGTCCTGGTACAGCTCGCGGGTTGGATCGTAGGAGACGTTGAGCAAGCTCACGTCGGCAGCCTGGGCCACTGCGGCAGTGGCGAACAAGGCGGCGGCAATCAGTTTCCTGGACAGCATCTGGTTTCCCCTTTTGTATTTGGAGATGCCAGATTAACTGCCCCTTATATAAATGCGAACGAATGTTTTCGTCGTTCGTTATACCGGAAAGTAATTAATAGAAGCGATTGACGAGGACGACCAGCCAGGTTGCGCCCGACAGCAGGCAAGCCAGCAGCACAGCAGCGCTACCAAAATCCTTGGCGTTCTTGGACAGCGGATGACGCTCCAGCGAAACCCGGTCCACCACGGCTTCGATCGCAGAATTGATGAGTTCGACGATCAGCACGATGACCATGCTGCCGATCAACACTAGCTTCTGGAAGGCAGATACAGGCAGCAACAGGGCGGCGATGGTGCCGACCACGAACACGAACAATTCCTGGCGGAAGGCGTGCTCTGAACGAACTGCGGTCTGCAGGCCTTCGAGGGAGTAGAAAAAGGCCGAGAAAATGCGCTTCAGGCCGCTCTTGCTTTTAAATTCACTAGTAGGTTCCATGGACACGGATTATAGCGACAGAATTCCCATTTTTTTCACATCATGGTATAAATAAGTCTGCCTATACCGCACTGCACCAACCACATCATGAAAAGCGAAACCCTGCCCCCGCAGGAGCCGAAAACGACGATCCAGGTTATCGACCGCATGACGGCCCTGCTAGACGCCCTTGCGAAATACCCTGATCCGGTCAGCCTGAAGGAACTTTCCAAAGTTTCCGGCCTGCACCCCTCCACCGCCCACCGCATCCTGAATGACCTGGTGGTGACCCGCTTTGTCGACCGTGTCGAGCCCGGCACTTACCGCCTTGGCATGCGCCTGCTGGAACTGGGAAATGTGGTGAAAAGCCGCCTGTCCGTGCGCGAAGCTGCGCTCGATTCGATGCGCGCCCTGCACAAGAAAACGCAGCAAACCATCAACCTGTCGGTACGCCAGGGGGATGAGATTGTGTACATCGACCGCGCCTACTCCGAGCGTTCGGGCATGCAGGTGGTGCGCGCCATCGGCGCCCGCGGCCCGCTGCACCTGACGTCGACCGGCAAGCTGTTCCTGTCGGTCGATGAACCGAAGGCGATCCGCGCCTATGCCACCCGCACCGGGCTGGCAGGCCATAACAAGAATTCGATTACCGACCTGGCACGCCTCGAGCGCGAGCTGAGCCTGGTGCGTGCACGCGGCTACGCGCGTGACAATGAAGAACTGGAACTGGGTGTGCGCTGCATGGCGGCCGGCATCCGCGACGATTCCGGCAAACTGGTGGCAGGCTTGTCGATTTCCGCGCCGGCGGACCGGCTGCAGGATGATTGGCTGGAAGACCTGGTCAATACTGCCAACCAGATCTCCGCAACCCTGGGTTACATACCCGAGTAAGACTGGGCGCTGGTGCTGGCGCCGCTGACATTTTCACCGAAGGTTGGCTTGAGCGCGGCCAACCATTTCTTCATGCGGGTCGCATCGGCCACACGGGCTGCGGTGCCTTTGGCATCCAGCAGCACCATGATGACGGCGCGGCCTTCCACCATTGCCTGCATGATCATGCAACGGCCCGCTTCGTTGATGAAGCCGGTTTTCTGCAGGCCGATTTCCCAGCCCGAGTTCGGCGCCACCAGGCGGTTGGTGGTGCCAAAGGTCACAGGACGGCCGCTGTTTTCCACCACCGCTTTCGGATCGGTGGAGAATTCGCGCAGGATCGGGTGCTCGTAGGCAGCCTGCACCAGCTTGGCCAGGTCGCGTGCGCTGGCCACATTCATCTTGGACAGGCCGCTGGAATCGACGTAATGGGTATCGTTCATGCCCAGCGACTGCGCTTTCTCATTCATCGCCTGCACGAAGGCCGGCAAGCCGCCCGGGTAATTGCGGCCAAGGGCCGATGCGGCGCGGTTTTCCGAACTCATCAGTGCGATGTGCAGCATGTTGCGGCGGGTCAGGCGGTCGCCCACTTTCAGGCGCGAAGAACTGAATTTCTCGCGGTCGACATCTTCATCGGTCACGGTCAGCACTTCATCCAGGTCCTGGTTGGCTTCCACCACCACCAGGCCGGTCATCATCTTGGTGATCGAGGCGATAGGCAACGCCACGCCGGCATTCTTTTCGAACAGGACTTCGGAATTGGCCTGGTCCAGCACCAGGGCCACATTGGATTTCAGGTCCAGCGGATCGCGCGTCAGGTTCAGGCCTGCGAGGTCGCCCATGGTCGGACGATTGAAGTCCGCCACCTTGGTCACGCGCTGGTAAACGATCTTGTTACGGCCACGCACACTGACAGTGCGCTTGACCATCTGCGTCTTCGCAGCCGGGGCGGCATAGCGGGTACCAGCTTTCTTGACGGCCGCTTGTGCAGATCCAATTGAAGCCGATGCGCAAAGCAAGGACACAAGCACGCTGATAGCAAGTTTGTTCATTCGTCATTCCCCGGTGTGAAACAGCAGAATCGCTAGTTGCAGTGTAGCAAAATCAGTTTACTGCGCAAGCAAAATCAAACTTTTCTGCACCAATGTTTTCAGCCCCACAATACACATTTCCCATAGTGACGCAGGGCTACAACGAAAGCTTGTTCACTCCATAAATTTAACAAATTTGGCAATCGGCTCGCGCTCGGTTACCAGCGTGTTTTCAATTTTGCCACTATCTGCGTAACCAAGCGACATCCCGCATACAACAGTTTCGCTCGCCCGCAGGCCCAGAACCTCGCTGATGATGCGGTGGTATTGGGTGAACGCAGCCTGCGGACAAGTATCGAGGCCGCGGCCACGCGCCGCCACCATGATATTTTGCAAAAACATCCCGTAATCGAGCCAGGAGCCCTGCTCCATGATGCGGTCGATGGTGAAGATCATGCCCACTGGCGCATCGAAGAATTCGAAGTTGCGGCCATGCTGGGCCGCCATGCCGGCCTTGTTCTCGCGGGTCAGGCCAAGCAGCGAGTACAAGTCCCATCCCACCTTGCGGCGGCGGTCGATGTAAGGCGAAACCCATTCGCGCGGGTAGTACGCGTATTCCTCGGTATGCAGCTTGTTCTTCTCCGGATCGGCATAGGCAGCCAGGATCTTGGCAGACAAGGCTTCCTTCATTGCGCCAGTCAGCACATAGACTTGCCAGGGCTGGGTATTGGTGCCGGACGGCGCACGGGCCGCCACCTCCAGGATGGCTTCGATATCTTCTCGCGGCACCGGGGTTGGCTGGAAAGCGCGGATCGAACGGCGCGAGGTGATGGCCGCATCGACGGCTTGCTGGGCTGGGGAGCTGATCATGATGGAGACCTATTTGGGTTGCTTAACCACAAATATTACTCCAATCACCGCCAGCGCCATACCGGCAATGCCCATCCAGTTCAGGACTTCGCCAAACATCGCCCACGCCATGATCGCCGTGGTCGGCGGGGTCAGGTAAAGCAGGCTTGTGACCTGGGTCGCGTCACTGCGACGAATCAGCGCGAAGAGGAGGAAGATCGCACCAATGGACAGTGCGAGCACAGACCAGGCCCACGCGCCGAGGAATTGCGGCGTCCACTGGATCGAACCAGCATCCTCCAGCAGCCACGCAAACGGCAGCACTGCCGCGAACGAAGCTGCGAATTGGATGACGGTGCCAGTGCGCAGGTCGAATTGGGGACAGAAATGTTTTTGGTACAGCGTGCCGGCCGTAATCGACAGCAAGGCGAACACCGCCAGCGCAATTGCCTGCCAACTGAGGCCAACCAGCGTGATCTTCGCATAAACAACGAGAGCCACGCCGCCCAGGCCAAAAGCCAGCCCGATCCACTGGCGTGGCCGCACCCGTTCGCCAATAAGGGGCGCCGCAAAGGCAGTCAGGATAGGCTGCATGCCGACGATCAGGGCCGACAGTCCAGCCGGCATGCCAAGTTTAATCGCGCACCAGACGCCGCTCAGGTAACCCGCCTGCAGCAACAAGCCGGCGATGGCCACGTGGCCGACCTTCCCTTTTGGCCATGGCGCGCGCAGCAGCAGCACGGCCGGGAGCAGGATCGCCAGTACCCCCAGGAAGCGCAGCAGAAGGAAGGTCAACGGAGGAGCATAAGGCAAGCCATAACGGGCAACGATAAACCCGGTACTCCAGAGAAAAACGAAGAACAGCGGGATAGGAGAAAAGAGCGAGCGCATCCAGCGATTCTAGCACTGGGGCCAAATACCCTGCTTGGCAGCAATAATTTTGGGATTTCTAGCCAGAAACCCTTTACTGACAGGAAGTTAGTTACTTTGTGCAATGCACAAAAACTGCTTGACTTTGATTCCTGAACCCGGATAATTGACTTTGTTGCGTTGCACAATGCGTTGTTTTCTGTTGTAGAGACATCAAGTTCCAACGACTAATTCACTTATTTGGAGAGTCCAATGTTTGCGATTCCTGAGCAGTTTTCCAATGCCACCAAGGCAAACTTCGAAAGCCAATTCGCACTCTTTTCTTCGCTGACCAACAAAGCCTTCGAAGGCGTTGAGAAGTTCGTCGATCTGAACATCACCGCAGCCAAGGCATCGCTGGAAGAATCGTCGGTCGCTACCAAGCAGCTGCTGGCTGCCAAGGACCCGCAAGAGTTCTTCACGCTGACCGCTGCCCAGGCCCAGCCAGTTGCCGAGAAAGCCATCGCTTACGGCCGTCACCTGGCATCGATCGCTTCCGGCACCGGCGCTGAATTCAGCAAGGCCGCCGAAAGCCAGATCGCCGAGACCAACCGCAAGGTGATCTCCCTGGTTGACGAAGTGAGCAAGAATGCCCCAGCCGGCAGCGAAAGCGCCGTTGCCCTGTTCAAGTCCGCCCTGAACAACGCCAACGCCGGCTACGAGCAGTTCACCAAGAGCGCCAAGGCTGCTGCTGAAACCTTCGAAGCCAACGTGAACGCTGCTGTGAACCAGTTCACCGCTGCTGCCGCCAACGGCGCCAAGAAGCAGTAATTGATATTCCCGCCGGCCCGCGTGGCCGGCAGCATCGCTGTACGCAGGTCTCCTCGGCATCCGTGGTTTCCTCTCAGCGGGTGTCCTTCCCGAGCCCCGGCAAAGTCCGGGGCTTTTTTTGTTTACACCGGCGGGTCTCTGCTGTCATCGCGCGAGCGCTGGCTTTGCCCGCCTGTTCTGACTTCCAATCGGATCACACGTTCCGTTAGCACATTGATTGCCTTCTGCTGCTGCTCGACCCGCGCGCCCAGCGCGTCCAGCCTTTCCTTCGCACTAAACACCGCATAAACCGACTTTGTGAAATCGCCAAGTAGGCTCATCATTTCACCGGATGACTATTCAGCATTTCCCACACACGCATTTGGCACTCATCGATTCTACGCATTGAGCGCTCCCACTCCTGGTCACTTGATCCCTTGCTTGCCCGCCCCACCAAACGGCCCAACAGTTCATTTCGTTCAATACAGTAGAGACACTCAGCTGCTGATCTGAGCAGTTCGCCAACTGACATATCCATCTCGACCGCGAAGTCATCGAGAATTTCAAGCTGTGCCTTACTCAGCGGCACAAACACCCCATCCGTCGTCTTTTCCATGATGGCCCTCCTTTGGATCCAGTATGTGCCTGCCAACTTTGCAATTCAAGCAAGCTCGGCCGAGTTTACATTTCATCTAAAACGAGATAATCTGTCTTAATGAAGAAACGAACTCCTGAACAGCAGCATCTGCTGGACCAGATGAAGCAGGTGGCCGATGGACTCGGCCGCACGCTGGCGCCATTCACCGAAGTGGTGCTGCACGACCTGCTCGATCCGGCACATGCCGTGCTGGCGATCCATAACAACTTGTCGGGACGCACAGTGGGTCAGCCAGCTACCGAGCTGGGCTTGGCGCGGATTGCCGATCCGGCCTTCCCGCAAGTGCTGGCCAACTACCCCAACACCTTCCCCGACGGGCGCCCTGCGAAGAGCACCTCGGTCGGCATCAAGGACAGCGATGGCCAGTACATCGCCGCCCTTTGCATGAACGTGGACCTGAACCTGTTCCGCAGCCTGCAGGCGATGCTGGGCCAGTTCAGCAATGTCGACCCGGCCGCCGCAGTGAACGAGACTCTCGCCCCAGCGGCAGGCGCCGATGCGATCCGCGCGCATATCGAACAATTCGCCGCACGGCTTTCCACCACGCCGCGCGCACTGAAAGCCGACGACCGGCGCGCCCTGCTGCGCGAACTTGACGACGCAGGCTTGCTGGAAATGCGACGCTCGATGGAAACCATTGCGGCCCATTTGGGCGTTTCCCGCGCCACCGTCTACAACTATGCAAAATAACGACGCCCGCCTGTTGATACTGGACCGCGACGTCGTCGCCGCGCTACTGCAGCCGGACGATGTGCGCGCTGCAGTGCGCGAAGCCTTTGTCTTGCACGCAGCGCGTTCCGCGCGGGTCTTCCCATTGGTGCGTGAAGAACTGCCAGGCAGCGCGGTGTTCGGCATCAAGTCCGGCGATGTGCCGTCACAAGAACTGCTGGGCTTTAAAGCCGCGGGTTTCTGGCCAGCCAATCGCGAGGCTGGTGGCGACGCGCACCAGGCAACCATCATGCTGATCGACCCGCGCACCGGCCGTCCGCTGTGCATCGCCGACGGCAACGCAGTAACTACCGCACGCACCGCGGCTGCAGGTGCGCTTGGGCTGCAGCTGTTGGCGCGCGCCGACAGCGAACAGTTGTGCGTGTTCGGCACCGGTGTGCAAGCGCGTGGGCACGTGGAGTATGCGCTGCACGCCCTGCCCTCCCTCAAGCGCGTACGCTATGTGACTTCCGATGGCCGGCAAGCCCCTGCGTTCGAAGTGCTGTTCGCCGGGCGCTGCGACGTAGCGTTGGCTGGCGGCGCTTGCACTGCGGCTGCCGATGCGGCAGTCGCGGCGTCGGATGTGATCATCACCGCGACACCGGGCCACAGCATGCTGTTCAGTGCACATGCAGTGCGCGCAGGGACGCACATCAATGCCGTTGGCGCCGACACACAGGGCAAGCGCGAGCTCCCTGCAGGCCTGCTGGAGCGCACGCGCGTTTGGGCCGACGACCTGCCGCAGGCGAGGCACATCGGCGAGCTGCAATGGGCCAGCGAGCTGCCCGCGGCAGAACTTGGCGCACTGCTGGCAGCCGGCGCTGCGACACGGGCTGCAGGCGACATCACGATTTTTGACATGACGGGCATCGCCCTGCAAGACCTCACCACGGTGCGCATGCTGTACGAGCGCGCCCTCGCCAACAATATGGGCCTGAACATTCCCTGGCCCTGGTAAGGAAGGAAAACCATGAGCATCACTTACGAAGACATCGTCGCAGCAGCAGGCCGCATTGCAGGCCACGCCCACCACACGCCAGTGCTGACCTCCCGCATCGCCAACGAAGAACTGGGTGCGGAGATTTACTTCAAGGCCGAGAACATGCAGCGCATGGGCGCCTTCAAGTTCCGCGGCGGCTTCAACGCCCTCTCGCGCTTCAACGAGGCGCAGCGCAAGGCAGGGGTAGTGGCTTTCTCGTCAGGCAACCACGCGCAGGCGATTGCGCTGTCGGCAAAGCTATTGGGTATCCCCGCCACGATCATCATGCCGGAAGATGCGCCGGCGTCCAAGATTGCTGCTACGCGCGGCTACGGCGGCAATGTGGTGACGTACGACCGCTACAAGGAAGACCGCGAAGCCATCGGCCGCAAGCTGGCGGAAGAAAAAGGCATGACGCTGATTCCGCCTTATGACCATGCCGACGTGATTGCCGGCCAGGGCACGGCTGCCAAGGAATTGTTTGAGGAAGTGGGCGAGCTGGATTACTTCTTCGTCTGCCTGGGCGGCGGCGGCCTGCTGTCGGGTTCCGCGCTGGCCACGCGCGCGCTGTCGCCGAAGTGCAAGCTGTATGGCGTCGAGCCGGAAGCCGGCAACGACGGCCAGCAATCGTTCCGCAGCGGTGCGATCGTGCATATCGATACGCCGAAGACGATCGCCGATGGCGCCCAGACGCAGCACCTTGGCGCGCTGACCTTCCCCATCATCAAGCGCAACGTGGACGACATCCTGACCGTCAGCGACGCGGAACTGGTGGATGCGATGCGCTTCTTCGCTTCGCGCATGAAGATCGTCGTCGAGCCGACCGGCTGCCTGGGCTTCGCAGCGGCGCGCAAGATGAAGGAAGCCTTGCGCGGCAAGCGCGTGGGTGTGCTGATCAGCGGCGGCAACGTCGATATCGAGCGCTTCGCCGCCCTGCTCTCCTAAGCAGGAATAACCTTTACCTTGGGCCAGCGCTCCGCGTAGCGCTTCTTTGCCACGCGGGCGCGGTACGTTTCGGTGGTGGCGCGCACGGGGTTGTGGCGCACGACCATGTCGAACAGGTCGTCCAGGCCATGCGGGGCGATGATATGCAGTTCGTCGTCCCAGTCCAGCCACAGGCCAACGCATGTTGCAAATTCCGGCCAGGTAGCGAGGGCGTCATCCAACGATGCGAACGGCGCGACGGGGAACGGGTACCAGCGGTGAACGGCGGCCTGGTTGACGACTTCCCAGCGCGGCCCAAGCAATTGCGCCAGCTCGTCGTCGCGCGCAGGCGCGAGGTTCGAGGCATCAAAATAGGCAAGGTCGACGTCCGGCAAGGCATCCAAGTTTTGCGCACAGTGCAGATCGTCCCACACGAGGGTACGCACCGCACCGGCGCCGATGCACCACGACTCCAGGCGAAGTTCGCGGGCGGCGCGCAAATATTCCATGAACCAAACGGACTGGCGCGCCAACTCCAGCAGCGCGCCCTCGTGATTCATCATTCGCCGAGGTAGGCGGCCTTGACGCGCGGGTCGTGCAGCATGTCTTCCGCGTTGCCGGTCATGGTGACCGAACCGGATTCCATCACATAGCCGCGGTTGGCGGCCTGCAGCGCCAGTTTGGCGTTCTGCTCTACCAGCAGGATGGTGATGCCCTGCTTGTGTACGTCGCGAATCACTTCGAAGATCTTTTCGACCATGATCGGCGACAGCCCCATCGAAGGTTCGTCAAGTAACAGCAAGTGGGGATGGCACATCAGCGCGCGCGCCATGGCCAGCATCTGCTGCTCGCCGCCGGACAAGGTGCCCGCCAGTTGGCCGGCGCGCTCTTTCAGGCGCGGGAACACGCTGAACCACTTCTCGATATCGGCTGCAATCGCGGCCTTGTCGTTCATGGTGTAGGCGCCCATCATCAGGTTTTCCGTGATGGTCATGCGGGTGAACACGCCGCGGCCTTCCGGCACCATGGCGAGCTTTTTCTCCACCAGGTGGAAGGACTGCGAGCCTTTCAGCGACTGGCCCATATAGGCCACGGTGCCCTCCACCTTGCATGGTGGCAGGGTGCCGGTGATCGCTTTCAGCGTGGTGGTCTTGCCGGCGCCATTGGCGCCGATCAGCGTTACCAGTTCGCCTTCGTTGACTTCCAGGTCGATGCCTTTGACTGCCTTGATGCCGCCGTAAGCGACCTTCAAGCCCGAAACTTTCAGTACGTTGGCGCCCATCAGTGCGCTCCTCCCAGATAGGCTTCAATCACTGCTTTATTGCTTTGGATCTCGGCTGGCAAGCCTTCGGCAATCAGCTTGCCGTATTCCAGCACGCTGATGCGGTCGCACAGGCCCATCATCAGCTTCACGTCGTGCTCAATCAGCAGCACGGTCTTGCCTTCGTTCTTGATCTTGACCAGAAGTTCGCGCAGCGCCAGTTTCTCGGTTGCGTTCATGCCGGCCGCCGGTTCGTCCAGCGCCAGCAATTGTGGATCGGTCGCCAGCGCGCGGGCGATCTCCAGGCGGCGCTGGTCGCCGTACGACAGGTACTTGGAGGTACGGCTGGCAAATTGGCCGATGCCGACAAAGTCCAGCAATTCCTGCGCGCGCTTGCGGATCGCCGCCTCTTCTTCGCGCGCGGCCTTGTGGCGGAAGATGGCGCCGAACACGCCCTGGTGCGAGCGCACGTGGCGGCCGACCATTACGTTTTCCAGCGCAGTCATTTCGCCGAACAGGCGGATGTTCTGGAAGGTGCGCGCAATGCCGGCCTTGGCCACAGCGTGCGGCGCCGATGGCGAGTAAGGCTTGCCGGCCAGTTCGAAAGTGCCGGTGTCCGGCTGGTACAGGCCGGTGATCACGTTGAAGAACGTGGTCTTGCCGGCGCCGTTCGGGCCGATCAGGCCGTAGATCTGGCCCTTGTTGATCTTGATGCGCACATCGGTCAGCGCCTGCAGGCCGCCAAAGCGTTTGTTGACGCCTTCGATATTCAGGATTACTTGTTCGCTCATCTCTACTAACCTCATGCTGCCATTACGCCGGTGGACTGGCCTTTGGAGTCCGAGTCCGCATCCGGACGCTCTTCATGCTTGGGCGATGGCCACAAGCCCGCAGGACGGGTCAGCATGATCACCACCATGGCCAGGCCGTACAGCAACTGGCGCAGCACTTCGGATTCGATCAGCACCTTGCCGAACAGTTTCATTTGCAGCGGTTCCACCACATGGCGCAGGATTTCCGGCAATGCAGCCAGCAATGCACCACCCAGCACCACGCCCGGAATGTGGCCGATACCGCCCAGCACCACCATCGCCAGCACCGCGATCGATTCGGTCAGCGAGAACGATTCCGGCGATACGAAGCCTTGGAAGGAAGCGAACATGGCGCCAGCCACGCCGCCAAAGGTTGCGCCCATCGAGAACGCCAGCAGCTTCACGTTACGGGTATTGATGCCCATCGCCTTGGCTGCGATCTCGTCTTCGCGGATCGCCACCCATGCGCGGCCCAGGCGCGAGTGCTGCAGGCGGGACGTAATGAACACGGTCGCGATGGTCAGGATCAGGAACAGGAAGTAATAGGCGTTCACCGAAGGCATGGAGAAGCTGCCGATGAACACGGTGGCGCGCGAACCCTGCTCGCCTGCCAGGTTCACGCCGAACACGCGGATCGGGTCGATCAGGTTGATGCCCTGCGGGCCGTTGGTGATATTGACCGGATCATTCAGGTTGTTCATGAAGATACGGATGATTTCACCGAAGCCCAGCGTCACGATGGCCAGGTAATCGCCGCGCAGCTTCAGCGTCGGGGCGCCGAGCAGCGCGCCGAACAGGCCCGCCAGTGCGGCCGCCATCGGCACGATCACCCATACTGACAAGTGAATGCCGTTGGTGCGAATATCCTCGCCCAGAATAGCTGCCAGCGCTTCGCCAACGGCAGGGTTCATATTGATCAAGGACTCCAGCACCGTCGCGAACTGCGGCGATGCCAGCAGGCCGGTCATGTAGGCGCCTACCGCATAGAACGCGATGTATCCCAGGTCCAGCAGGCCGGCAAAGCCCACCACAATATTCAGGCCTACGGCCAGCATGATGTACAGCAGCGCCAGGTCGGCGATGCGCACCCACGAATTACCGAAAGGCGCAGCCGCGAACGGGAAGATCACCAACGCGGCCAGCAGCAGCGCCATGCTGATGTAGGCCTGCTTCGGATTCTTTTGAATGTTAAAGGTCAGCATAGTCACATCCCCATCAGGCGCGGTCGGCCACGCGTTCGCCCATGATGCCGGACGGACGCACCGTCAGCACCAGGATCAGCACGATGAAGGCGAAGATGTCCTGGTAGTGCGAGCCCAGGAAGCCGCCAGTAATCTCGCCAATGTAGCCGGCGCCCAACGCTTCGATAATGCCCAGCACAATGCCGCCGATCATCGCACCATAGATATTGCCGATACCACCCAGCACCGCGGCGCAGAAGGCTTTCAGGCCCGGCATGAAGCCCATCGCAAACTGGATGGAAGCATAGTTCGCGCCCCACATCACGCCTGCCACGGCAGCCAGTGCCGCGCCAATCGCGAACGTAGCGACGATGATTTTGTTCGAATCCACGCCCATCAGGCCGGCCACGCGAGGATTTTCGGCCACCGCGCGCATGGCGCGCCCCATGCGGGTGCGCTCAACCAGCATTACCAGACCGAACATCGAAATCGCGGCCAGCACCAGCAGCAGCACCTGGGTCACCGTGATCACGGCGCCACCCACCATGATGGGATCGGTCGGCAGCAGCTGCGGGAATGGCAGCGGGTTGCGGCCCCAGATCATCATTGCAAAGGTCTGCAGAAGGTAGGAAACGCCAATCGCGGTAATCAGCGGCGCAAGGCGCGGCGCGTTACGCAGGCGGCGATAAGCGATGCGCTCGATCAGGATGTTCACGAGCATGCAGGCCGGGATTGCGCCGATGATGGCAATACCCAGTTGGACATAGCCTGGCAGGCCAGGCGCATACACGCCCAACAAATTCAGGATGGAGAGGCCGATCATCGCGCCAATCATCAGCACGTCGCCATGGGCGAAGTTAATCAGGTTCAGCACGCCGTACACCATCGTATAACCGAGGGCGACCAGCGCATACATACTGCCCAGCACCAGGCCGTTAAGAATTTGTTGGATAAAGGTATCCATCGAGTATGCCCTTTAGAACTATAAAAAACGGCACCCAAGGTTTCCCTCGTGGTGCCGCCGTTTGGAAGCGTTCGCCATAATAGCGAGGTTTCCGAAAAACTAATCGTGGAAAATCCGCAATATTCTAAATTAAATTTTATGCGCTGCGGCCATCCAGGCCCTTTGGTAGCGGGAAAGTCACAGCTTCCTCAACACCCTCCAGGGTACGCACGCTTTTCGCGCCCAGTTCCTTCAGGCGGCTGATGACCGCATCAACCAGCACTTCGGGCGCCGAAGCACCGGCCGTGACGCCAACGCGCAGCTTGCCTTCCAGCCAGGCCGGATTGATCTGGGCAGCGTTGTCCACCATATAGGCCGGGGTGCCCTTCTTCTCCGCCACTTCGCGCAGGCGGTTCGAATTGGAGCTGTTCGGCGAGCCGACCACGATCACCACTTCCACCTGCGGCGCCATGAATTTCACAGCTTCCTGGCGGTTGGTGGTGGCGTAGCAGATGTCGCCTTTTTTCGGCTCAATAATATTCGGGTATTTTGCCTTAAGAGCTTCGATGATCTGTGCCGTATCATCCACGGAAAGTGTCGTTTGCGACACATAGGCCACCTGATCCGGATTCTGCACCTGCAGGCCCGCCACATCTTCCACGGTTTCGACCAGGTACATGCCCTCTTCGGTCTGGCCCATGGTGCCTTCGACTTCCGGATGGCCGTCATGGCCGATCATGATGATCTCGCAGCCCTGCTTGCGCATCTTGGCCACTTCCACGTGCACCTTGGTCACCAGCGGGCAGGTGGCGTCGAAGATCGACAGGCCGCGCGCTTCCGCTTCGGCGCGCACGGCTTTCGACACGCCGTGCGCCGAGAACACCAGGGTATTGCCGGCCGGGACATCGTCCAGCTCTTCGATGAAGATGGCGCCCTTGGCGCGCAGGTCTTCCACCACATAGGCGTTGTGCACGATTTCGTGGCGCACATAGATCGGCGCGCCGAACTGCTGCAGCGCACGCTCGACGATCTCGATGGCGCGGTCGACACCGGCGCAGAAGCCGCGCGGCTGGGCGAGGAGGATTTCTTTTTCCATGTTCTTAGAGCACAGAGATAATGTTCACTTCAAACTTGACCGGCTGGCCGGCCAGCGGGTGATTGAAGTCGAAGATGGCGACGTCGTCGCGCAGTTCGCGCAGCACGCCGGCGAAACGGCCGCCGTTCGGGGCGGCGAAATCGACCAGGTCGCCGATTTTGTATTCATTGTCCGGATCGGAGTTTTCGTCCAGGGTGGCGCGGGTCACGGCCTGCACCAGATCCGGGTTGCGCGGGCCAAACGCTTCGCCCGGCGCCAGTTCGAATACCTTCTGGGTGCCTTCCGGCAGGCCGATCAGGAGCGCTTCCAGGTTCGGCGCCAGTTGGCCTTGTCCCAGCATCAGGGTGGCAGGGTTGCCTTCGAAGGTGGAGACGATATTGGTGCCATCCATGGAGGCGAGGCGGTATTGCAGGGTGAGGTAGGCCGAAGCGGTGACAACGTTAGACATGGAAACAACTCTGGTGACGGGCAAACCGTTATTGTAAGCCATCGCGCGGCGCAGGGCGCGGCGGACTGCCCTGACCCGCGCAAAACCTGACCCAGCGCAAATTGCCCCCTCCTCCCGCACCGGATAATGGGCGACGGAGGTGACCATGGCAATTTCCGACTGGCCCGAACAACTGCGCCCGCGCGAGCGTTTGTTAAAAGCCGGGCCGCAGGCCCTGTCCGACGCAGAGCTGCTGGCGATCTTCCTGCGGGTCGGCATACCCGGCAAGGATGCTGTGGCGCTGGCGACCGACCTGCTGGGGCGTTTCGGCTCGCTGCGCGCCCTGATCCACGCCAGCCGCGCCGATTTCACTGCCATGCCGGGCTTGGGCGCCGCCAAATACGCCCAGCTCCAGGCCGTTGTCGAACTGGCACGCCGGGCAATTACCGAAGAAATGAGCGCCGGCGAAGAGCTCAGCTCACCGCACGCTGTGAAAGACTTCCTGCGCCTCTCATTGGCCGGCCAGCCTTATGAATCCTTCCACGTCCTGTTCCTGGATGTGAAAAACCGCCTGATTGAAGCCTGCGAATTGTTTCGCGGCACCCTGACGCATACCAGCGTTTATCCGCGCGAAGTGGTGCGGGAAGCGCTGGCGCGCAACGCTGCCGCCGTCATGCTGGCCCACAATCACCCATCGGGATCGCCCGCCCCCAGCGAATCGGATGTACTGCTGACCAGGGCGCTGGTACAGGCTTTGGCACTGGTGGATATACGGATTCTTGACCACTTTGTCGTCGCCGGGCACCAGGTGCATTCCTTCGCCGAACATGGTCAAATCTAATTGTTAAATTTTGCGTTTATTCGTGACACAATTGTTTTTCGCAAGTGCTTGAAAAACCTGAGAAATTTCCATATACTCTTGTTTTTCCAATTTCGGAAGTAATTCAAGGAGTGTGCCATGGCACGTGTTTGCCAAGTTACTGGGAAGAAGCCGATGGTCGGCAACAATGTTTCCCACGCAAACAACAAAACCAAGCGTCGTTTCCTGCCAAACCTGCAGAACCGTCGTATTTTTGTTGAATCTGAAAACCGCTGGGTCTCCCTGCGTCTGTCTAACGCCGGTCTGCGCGTAATCGACAAGGTCGGCATCGACGCCGTCCTGGCCGACATGCGTGCACGTGGCGAGAAAGTTTAATAGGGAGCTGAATCATGGCAAAAACTGGCCGCGACAAGATCAAGCTGGAATCGACCGCTGGTACTGGTCACTTCTACACCACGACCAAGAACAAGCGCACCATGCCTTCCAAAATGGAAATCATGAAGTTCGATCCTAAAGCACGCAAGCACGTGATGTACAAGGAAACCAAGATCAAGTAATCGATCTTCGGTTCGAACAAAAAACCGCCCCTCGGGGCGGTTTTTTTATGACTGCATCGCTAGCTCAGTTAAGCGCAGGCAACTGCGCATCGAGCAGTTCTTTCTGCATCTTCAGCATGGCAGCTTCGGCTGCGCGCTTTCCGGACAGTCCGACATCGGCCTTAAACTCGCTAAACGAAGCCTGGCCATTGCCGGTCGCCGTCTTGGTATCGACCAACTTGCCGTTCTTGTCCGTGATTGCGCACTGGAGGTTAACGGTATAGTCGGTCGGCGGCCAGGTAAATGCGCTGGAAGAATCGGAGTTAACCGTAATGGTTGGCGTAATCAGGTAACTGATCCCCTTCGCCGCCATGGCCTCGCGATCATCGGCACTCTTCACCTTGACGGCGCCGTCGAAGACATTGCTCAGCATCTTGTAGAAGCTGGTCTCCAGGTCACGGTATGGATAGGAGGTAACCTTGTCGCCGCCGCCGCCCGGAGTCACGACCTCTTTCGCCAGCAGGTCGGCCGGAATAAAGTATGCTACTTTGGCCTGGCTCTTCGGCTTGGCATCGGCTGGCAAGGCAATCTGGTCAAGCTTTGGCGAAATCATTACCGGGTGCGCGCAACCGGTCAGGATCGCGGCCGCAGCCAGCAGGAATGCGAACTTTAGATTCTTCATGGTCCACCCCTTTATTTGATAGCCTTGACGAACTCAGGGTCCGCATACAGCGAGGCCAGCAGCTTTTGGACTGTGTTGTGGTAGCCGGTGACGGCGGCGGGAATGGCAGTTGCGCCGATGAAGGAGGACTCCCAGGAGTTATCGACCGTTTTCACGCTTTCATAGACGGAGACGCCACCCTTGCTGACAACAAAACGGGCCGAGATGCTTGCTGTACCAGTGCTGAAGCCGGAGGCATCGAGTGCATTTTTCTCCAGTTTGCCGGTCACCAGGGTGTCGGAGCCGACCACCAGTTTGTTGGCCAGGGACAGTTCCTGGCGCAAGGCTTCCGCTACGTAAGCGCCATAATTGCCGCCAACTGGGGAAGACATTGCGCTGCCGCGGATTGACAGGGTGACGGGAGTAGCCGTGCCGGCCGGCGCACTGAATTCACCAACCTTGGCCTTCACGTCCCCCATATTGTTCAGGGTGGCGACGTTGTCCATGGAGGGGGTGTAATTCGGCGCAGTCAACGCGCAGCCCGACAAAGTCGCAACAGCTACAACCATCACACCCAACGAAGCGAAAGATTTCATATTTCCTCAGAGAAGTTGCAAAAAAAATTATTATCTCTTTGGTAAATACTTTTCCGCAACATTATTTACTGCTACAACCACTTTCTGTCTGAAGTTGGAGACGTTTTCCGGCGTGGATCGCTTTTACCTTCCCCTCATGCATCACATAACGGATGGCCAGTTCACGGTCGCCCGTTTCCACCATCAGCCAGTCGGCGTTCTGCGGATGCGGTTTCACCGCGTCGCCATACACGCGCTGCAGCTTGGATGCCGGATCGCCAATACGCACGCCACGGTCGGTGCCAAAGCCACCAGACACATCAACCCGCGCCACCACCTTCTTCACAAAGGTCACGTTAACGTTCGGGTATCGCTTGGAGCGCGCCACGCGGCATACCTTATCTTCGGTGATCATCGAATCCGCTTCCAGGCCGCCAAAGGTATTGCCCAGGTTTTCATAGCGCGCGCCGACCTTGTAAGGCCCCAGGCCATTCGGCTTGATTTCCCAAGACGCTGCCTGGGCACTACCCGCCAGCATCATCGCCAGCGGCAAAATCCACAATTTCACAAAACCTCCGTCTAATTATTTTCCCAACGGCAACAGCATAAAGCAAAACGGCCCCGCAGGGCCGTTTCGTTGGAGTGGTGTGTTGCTTATGCGTAGCTGCGCAGGCGCATCGAGAATTCCTGCAGGGACTTGATGCCCGACGCTTCCGCGCGCTCGCACCAGTCTTGCAGCTTCTGCACCAGTTCATCACGGGTGAAGTGCGAACGCTCCCACAGCATGCCCAGTTCCACGCGCATATTGTGCATGGTTTCCAGCGCCTTCGAATGCTGGAACAGTTCCACCAGTTGCTGCTTCTGCGGCGCTTCCAGCTTGCCTGGCTCACGCTGCAGCAGCTTGCGGGTCGATTTCGGGAAGCGCGCCTTGAGCTGCGACTTGTCTTTCAGTTGCTCCAGTTCTTCTTTCCATGCGTGCTTGACGGACTTGGCATACTTGGCCATCACGTCGTAGCGGTTGGCGATCACGGACTGCAGGGTTTCGAAGTCAGCCTTCACTTTGGCAGTGTCGAACTTAGGCTTCGGCGGCATCTTCTTCACTTTCGCCATGCCGATCATTTCCATCGCGCGGATATAGCCCCAGCCGATGTCGAACTCATACCACTTGGACGACAGCTTGGCCGAAGTCGCGTAGGTGTGGTGGTTATTGTGCAGCTCTTCGCCGCCGATGATGATGCCCCAAGGGATAATGTTGGTCGCCGCATCGGAGCAGTCGTAGTTGCGGTAGCCCCACCAGTGGCCGATACCGTTGATGATGCCGGCGGCGGTCACAGGAATCCACAGCATCTGCACGGCCCACACGGTAATGCCCTTGGCGCCGAACAGGATGAAGTCGATGATCAGCATCAGCGCCACGCCTTGCCAGCTGAAGCGAGAGTACAGGTTCTTCTCGATCCAGTCGTCAGGCGTGCCGTGGCCATACTTCTCCATGGTTTCCTTATTCTTGGATTCAGCGCGGTACAGCTCGGCGCCTTCCCAGAACACTTTCTTGATGCCCTTGGTGACCGGGCTGTGCGGATCTTCTTCGGTATCGCACTTGGCGTGGTGCTTGCGGTGGATGGCAGCCCATTCCTTGGTCACCTGGCCGGTGGTCAGCCACAGCCAGAAGCGGAAGAAGTGCGATGGGATCGCGTGCAGTTCCAGAGCACGGTGCGCCTGGTGGCGATGCAGGAAGATCGTCACGCTGGCGATGGTGATGTGGGTCAGGATCAGCGTGACGCCAACCGTTGCCCAGGCACCCAGGCCGGTCACGCCATTGCTGATGAAATCGAGAACTGCGCTTAAATCCATTACAACTCCAAGTGAGGACCTACGAATAGGCGCAATTGTACGCGCTTTCGTAGGTGATTAGCGGAAGGTTTTCCCTTAGGCACTGATTATTTTTTAGGCAGACTGCTCTGGCAGAGGGCCCAGCAGCCGGATCTCGCGTTGCGGGAACGGTACAGAAATTCCGTTTTCTTTCAAGGACTTCCAGATTGCCCGATTGACATCGGAGGTCACGCCGCCACGGCCGTTTTCCGGATCGGCGATCCAGAAGGCCAGCGCCAGCTCCAGGCCGTCGGCGCCGAAGGCTTGCAGCATGCCCGATGGCGGCTTGTCCTTCATCACGCGCTCGATTGAGAGCGCCGCGTCTTCCATCAGCTTGAGCACGACGTCCACATCGCTGTCATAGCCGACGGTCACGCGGGTGACAATCACCACCGCCGGATTGGACAAGGAAGAATTCTGCACCGCGCCCGACACCAGCATTTCGTTCGGCACGATGGATTCAACGCCATCGGTCCCCTGCAACACGGTATAGCGGGTATTAATCTGGGTAACCTGGCCGCTGTACTTGTCGACCGTGATGACGTTGCCGATGGTCAGGCTGCGATCGAGCAGGATGATGAAGCCGGACACATAATTGCTGGCGATCTTCTGCAAGCCCAGGCCGAGGCCGACACCCAGCGCCCCGCCGAACACCGACAGCACGGTCAGGTCGATGCCCACCAGCGACAGGCTGACCAGCACCGCCACCAGGATCAGCACCGCACGGCCCATGCGCGCGAACACCACGCGCAGGTTGGAGTGCATGGTGTGCAGGTTCATCAGGCGCTCTTCCAGCGCCGCGCCCGCCCACATTGCCAGCAGCAGCAGCACCACGACCGAGACCGCCGCCTGCAGGATGGTCGCAATCGAAACCTTGTGCTTGCCGAGCGGGATCAGCGTGTCATCGAGGAAGTCGAAGACGTCCTGGTAGAAGCCGGTGATGTACAGCACGAAGGCCAGCCACACGAGGAGCTGGAAGGCCTTCTCGAAATTCTGCATGCCCTCGCCCACCACGCCGCCGCGCGCGAACACGCGGCGCAACAGGTAGAAGCCGAAGCGGATCACCGCCAGCGAACTGAAGATCGGCAACGCCAGGTTGAACAGGTTCGTATGCTGGTGCAGCCGGCCCAGCATTTTCTGCGAAGCCCACAGCAAGGCGACGATGGCCAGCGGACCGACGACGCGGCCGAAGCTCTCCACACCAAAGCGCGCCACATTGTTGTTCGCGGTATGCGCCTTGACGCCGCGCCACAGGAAGCGCGACAAGGACCAGCCCAGCAAGATGGACAACGCGATCGCGCCCACCTGCCACATCAGGCTCGGATCGCGCAAATCGCCCAACAGGTCATTCAGCAAATTTGCCAACGGCATCGTTCGACTTTCTCCTTATGGTCGCGCCCGCGGCGGAAAAGCGAAAAAAGGGGACGTACCCCTTTTTCCGCCGCGGGCTGGGCTGTTACTCTTCCTCGGCCTTGGCCGGCTTGGCCATTGGCTTGCGTTCGAATACGGCGGCGAAGAAGCCGTCGGTCTGGTGCTTGTGCGGCAGCAGCTTCAGGTAGTCGCCCATCTCGAGGTTGGCGATCTTCTGTTCTGCCAGAACCTTGGACATCGGCACCAGCTCGAAATCCGGATGGGTTTCGATGAATTGCTTGGCGACGGCGTCGTTCTCTTCGTCCAGCAGCGAGCAGGTGGCGTACACCAGGCGACCGCCGCCTTTGACCAGGCGTGCGGCGCCGTCCAGGATCGAAACCTGCTTCTCATGCATCTCGGCGATCGCGCCTTCCGGCTGGCGCCACTTCACGTCCGGATTGCGGCGCAGCGTGCCCATGCCGGAGCATGGCGCATCGACCAGCACGCGGTCGATCTTACCTGCAAGGCGCTTGACCTTGGCGTCCTTTTCGTGCGCGATGGCGACCGGGTGTACGTTGGACAGGCCGGAGCGCGCGAGGCGCGGCTTCAGCTTGCTCAAGCGCTTTTCGGAGACGTCGAAGGCGTACAGGCGGCCGGTATTGCGCATCTGCGCGCCCAGCGCCAGCGTCTTGCCGCCGGCGCCTGCGCAGAAGTCCACCACCATCTCGCCACGCTTGGCGCCGAGGATCTGGGCCAGCAGCTGGCTGCCTTCATCCTGCACTTCAATCGCGCCGGATTTGAACAGCGGCAGGTTCTGCAGCGCCGGCTTTTTCTTCAGGCGCAGGCCCAGCGGGGCGAATGGGGTCGGCTCGGCCACGATAGGCGCGGTCGCCAGTTCGGCCACCACCGCATCGCGGTCGGCCTTCATGGCGTTGACGCGCAGGTCCAGCGGCGCCGGGGTGTTCAGCGCGTCGGCCAGGGCCAGGGTTTCGTCTTCGCCGTATTGGGCGACCAGCTTGTCGAACAGCCACTTCGGCATGTTCGCGCGCATCGATTTGTGCAGCAGCGAGCGGTCGATTTCCAGCTGGCGCTTCAGCCATTCGGATTCTTCTTCGCTCAAGCCCGGCAGCGCATCGATGCCGACTGCATCGGCCATGCCCAGCAGCACCAGGCGGCGCATGGTGGCGCCGCCGGCGCCGGCTTCGGCGCGGTCGGTGAAGAAGGCTTTGTTACGCAGCACGGCGTAAACCGATTCAGCGATGGCGCCGCGCTCGCGGCCGCCCAGCTTCGGGTGCGATTTGAAGAAGTGCGACAGGGTGGTGTCGGCCGGCGCGGTGAAGCGCATGATTTCACGCAGCACGTTTTCGGCGCTGGTGAGGACGTATGGTGGCAAACGCATGGTGTTCTTTCTCTATTCAGTTGCGGTCAATATTGACCTTGCCATCTTCGACCCTCAATCGGCCTTCAACGAACCAGCGGATAGCACGCGGGTACATGATCCATTCCTGCTCCAGCACGCGCGCCGCCAGCACATCGGCGGTATCGCCCGGCAGGACAGGCACGGACACCTGGTCCACCAGCGGTCCATGGTCCAGCTCCGCGGTCACGAAGTGCACGGTGGCGCCGTGCGTGGCTGCGCCGGAAGCCAGCGCCTGCTCGTGCGTGTGCAGTCCTGGGAACAGCGGCAGCAACGATGGGTGGATATTCAGCATGCGGTTTTCGTAGTGGGCGACGAAGCCCGGCGTCAGGATGCGCATGAAACCGGCCAGCACCACGAGATCGGGGCTGAAGCCGTCAATGACTTCCTGCAGCGCAGCATCGAATGCTTCGCGGCTAGGGTAATCCTTGTTGCTGACTACTGCGGTCGGGATGCCGTGCGAGGCCGCGAATTCGAGGCCCTTGGCGTCCGCCTTATTGCTGATGACGGCGGCAATGCGCGCCGGCCATTGTTCGGCCTGGGCTGCACGGACCACCGCTTCCATATTGCTTCCGCGTCCGGAAATGAGGATGACGATGTTTTTCATGGCCGCCATTGTACCTGCTCAGGCGAGCCAACGCGACATTATGCTGCTACGCAGCAAACTATGCAAGCGGGGAATTGAGGCTACTCGAACGAGTAGAAGACGCGGAACGGTACCTTCTTTTCGGCCCAGAAATCGGCCGCATCGCGGAATACATCCAGCAGGCACTCGCGTGCTTCACGATCAAACTTTTGCGTGTTTGGCAACTGTTCCAGCACGATCAGGAAGCCCGGCTGGGGGCCGGCCTTGTCCATGGTTTCGGTCAGGGTCAGGCGCAGGGCGTCGAAATTCTTGGAGTGCGGTTTAGGGATGTGGAAAGACTCGGCAATAATGCCCAGGACTTGCTGTTTGGTCAGGCCGGCATTGCAATGCGCATACAAGAAGTGCTGCCCCAGGCGCGCTGCCTCGTCCTGCAGCTCTGCCACGCGGAAGGCGCGAATAGACTGGACTAAATTAGGCGGCACAGTTATCAACAAACTCATCTTTCCCTCAAATCGACCTATCAAGTACAAGCCGTAGGCGGGTCAATGCGCCGGGGCCGGAGCTTTCGTTTCTCCCTGTCAATCTGATTCCACGCCATAAGGGTAACGTGTTGTACTCTATGAATCAACCCGAAAGTGAGTCCTAACGCAAGTTTTGTTAAAAACTTACCATATTAACCCAAAAGCATGGGGTTACATTTTGTTGCCTTACTTCCCCCAAGGATACAAGCCTTGGCGTTAATATTTAGGCGTGCAATTCCGATTAAACCCAAGCGAACTGCCAAAAAGACAGAAACGAGGTAAACAAAATGAAAGCCAAAACTAAATTGTTTTTCGCAGCCCTGAGCCTCGGCGCCGTTCCGCTGGCGCAGGCACAAGCAATCGATTTTGAGGATTACGGCCGGGTGACCCGCGTCACGCCTGTGACCGAGCAGATCAACCGTCCGCGCCAGGAATGCCGCACCGAGTACGTCCAGGTGCAGCAGCCGCAGGAACGCGGCGTCGGCGGCAGTATCCTCGGTGGTATCCTGGGCGCGGCAGTCGGTAGCCAGGTCGGCTCCGGCCACGGCAAGACCGCTGCCACCGCTGCCGGCGCGATTGCCGGCGCAGTGATCGGCGACCGCACCCAGAATTCGAACGCCCAGCCGGGCGCCGTGCAGGAACAGGCCGTCAAGCAGTGCCGCATGGTCGATTCTTTCGAAACCCGCACCACCGGCTATAACGTGGAGTACGATTACCGCGGCCGTAACTACACCAGTTTCATGAGCCACGACCCGGGCCAGCGTATCCGCCTGCGTGTGAATGTTGAACCGATGAATAATTAAGTCCCGGGCCACCTCTCCTTACCCGGACTGCCGGCCAGCAATGGCCGGCAGTTTTTATTTGGACGCTTGCTTGTAAGCAAGATAACGCGGGATAATGCCGCCATGCTGATTAAACGTAAATCCATCGAAAAAGAAGAGTCTTCGCGTCCCGCCACGCGGAAACCCAAGTTTGCCCCGGTCACGCTGTCCGAATTGGACGGCGTGCGCTACCTGCATTTCGGCACCGAGTGGGTGCAAGGCGCCATGCGCATCCGCAAGCCGGATTGGCCGGAACTGGAGTACGCTCAACAGATGATGGCCTGGATGCTATGGAACGATGCGCCAACCCACGTCGCCCAACTGGGCCTGGGCACCGGCGCGCTGACCAAGTTCTGCTACAAGCATTTCCCTGAAGCGCAAGTCACCACGGTGGAACTGAATCCGTCGGTGATCAGCATCTGCTATTCGATGTTCAAGCTGCCCGACAATGACGACCGCCTCAACGTGGTCGAGATGGATGCGATGGATTACGTCACCAACCCGGCCAACCACGGCACGCTCGACGCGCTGCAGGTCGACCTGTACGATGCCACTGCGCGCGGCCCGGTGCTCGACACGCCTGAGTTCTACCAGGCCTGCGCCGCCTGCCTGAATGACGATGGCATCATGACCATCAACCTGTTCGGCGACCATCCAAGCTACGCCAAGAACCTGAAGGCGATGAAGTTCGCATTCCCGCAAGTGGTGTCGCTGCCGGAAGTCCATGACGGGAACGTGGTGGCAATCGCCTTCAAGACTCGCCGCAACATCGACGTGGCAGCGCTGGCCGACCGCGCCGCGCAAATCGTCGCCGAAACAAAATTGCCCGCAAAGTCCTGGCTCAAAGGACTCAAAGCCGCACTCGCATAAGGTCACACATGGCAAAAGCGCTCGATCTTCAAATTATCTTCACCTGGCTGCTGGCTGATGGAATGGTCGAGAAAGCCGAAGTCAAAGGGCTGTACGCCCAGGCGCAAGGCATCCTGCGCAACACGCCGGGCGCCATGCATCCCCTCAGCGCCGTGGCGCACTGCAAGCTGGTATCGGTCAAGAGCGGCAAGCTGCTGACGCTGGACGTGCTGACCGAGTGGCTGGCGCAGCGCGCCAAACTGCCCTTCTACCGCATCGACCCGCTGAAGATCGACTTCACCAAGGTGGCGGACGTGATGTCGGCCAGCTATGCGGCGCGCTTCAATATCCTGCCGGTGGAAATCACGCCGGACACGCTGACCGTTGCCACCGCCGATCCGTTCGCACTGGAGTGGGAAGCGGAAATCGCCAAGGTCGCGCGCCGCATCATCAAGCGCGTGATTTCGAACCCGCTCGATATCTCGCAATACACCTCGCAGTTCTTCTCGCTGGCCAAATCGATCAAGCACGCCAACAAGAACACCGGCCAGGATGTCGCCCTGCGCAACAACTTCGAGCAGCTGGTCGAACTCGGCAAAATGAACAAGACGGTCGACGCCAACGACCAGCACGTGATCAATATCGTCGACTGGCTGTGGCAGTACGCCTTCGAACAGCGCGCCTCGGATATTCACCTGGAACCGAAGCGCGACCTCGGCACCATCCGCTTCCGCATCGACGGCGTGCTGCACCAGGTCTACCAGGTGCCTGCCGTGGTGATGATCGCCATGACGGCCCGCATCAAGCTGCTGGGCCGCATGGACGTGATCGAGAAGCGCCGCCCGCAGGACGGCCGCATCAAGACCCGAACCGCCGGCGGCCAGGAAATCGAGCTGCGCCTGTCGACCCTGCCGACGGCCTTCGGCGAAAAGCTGGTGATGCGTATCTTCGACCCGGAAGTGGTGGTGAAGACACTGCCGGAACTGGGCTTCCCGCCCGAAGACGCCAAGCGCTGGGATTCGCTGACCAATCGCCCGCACGGCATCATCCTGGTCACCGGCCCGACCGGCTCGGGCAAGACCACCACGCTGTACACCACGCTGAAAACGCTGGCGACCCCGGAGGTCAACGTCTGTACGGTGGAAGACCCGATCGAGATGGTGGAAGCATCCTTCAACCAGATGCAGGTGCAGCCCGGCATCGACCTCACCTTTGCCGACGGTGTGCGCGCCCTGATGCGACAGGACCCGGACATCATCATGGTCGGCGAGATCCGCGACCTGGAGACGGCCGAGATGGCGATCCAGGCCGCGCTGACCGGCCACCTGGTGCTGTCCACGCTGCACACCAACGACGCGCCTTCCGCCGTGATGCGCTTGCTGGAACTGGGCGTGCCCTACTACATGCTGGAAGCGACACTGATCGGCATCATGGCGCAGCGCCTGGTGCGTACCCTGTGCGTGGACTGCAAGGAGGAAGGCGGCGAACTGGCCGACGATATCTGGCAAGGCCTGAGCAGCGGCTGGGATATGGCCAAGCCTGAGAAAGTCTATCGTCCGGTCGGCTGCCCAGAATGCCGCCAGACCGGCTTCCGCGGCCGCACAGGTATTTATGAGTTGCTGACCACCAGCGAATCCTTCAATACCATGCTGGAAGAAGAGACGGACATCACGGCATTGCGCAAGCAGGCGGTAGCCGAGGGCATGATCCCGCTGCGCATTGCCGGTGCCTTTAAGGTGCGCGAGGGCGTGACCACGGCGGAAGAAGTGCTCAAAGTGACTGCGATGGGGTGACGCCAGAAAAAGGGGCTTTGCAAACGACAAAATCCTCGTATATAATACGGCCTCTTTCGGGTCGTTAGCTCAGTTGGTAGAGCAGCGGACTTTTAATCCGTTGGTCGCAGGTTCGAGCCCCGCACGGCCTACCAGAATGAACAGGAAAGCCTCGTCTTCGGACGAGGCTTTTTTGTTTCTGCAGCCAGAGCTGTAGCAGTCCTTCGATTGATACAGCATGGCTTCCTGTCCTGCCCCTTGTGTCTTGTTCGGCCTTCGCTGCGATCCTAGACTCGTGCCATTCCTTCGTTGCGGATTGCACACTATGATAGACCTCTTGCCTCTGGCGAGCTATTGCCTCGTCATGTCGGCCACGCCGGGACCAAACAATTTCATGCTCGCCATCACGGGCGCCAATTTTGGCGGGCGCGGCGCATTGCCCGTTATCCTCGGCATACAGGCAGGCCTGTTCGTGCAAACCATGCTGATGTGTGTTGGACTGGGTAGCCTCTTTGTCACTTACCCATTGGCGCAACAGGTGCTGCGCATCGCGGGCTCGCTGTATCTCATCTACCTGGCATGGAAACTCAGCGGAGCTTCGGTGGACGGCGTGCGCGCATCCAAGGCTGTGTCCTTTACCCAGGCGACCATCTTCCAGGCGCTGAATCCCAAGAGCTGGCTGAAAGCCATTACCGTGGCGTCGGTGTTCATGCCTGCGGAAGGCAACGCATACGCCAACGCATTGCAGGCGTCGGTCATTGGCGTGCTGGTAGGAGCTCCCTGCAACTTCATGTGGGCCTTGTTCGGCATGTCTATTCGACGCTTGCTGAAAGAGCCGCGCATGCAGCGTGCGTTCAACCTTTCCATGGGTGCTGCCCTGCTTGTCCTGGCCCTGATGTTTTTGCGCTAGACTCGCACCATGTTCGCCATCGACCGCACCTCTCCCATTCCACTGTCCAAGCAGATTGAGACGCAGCTTCGGCACATGGTCGAGAGCCGCGCGCTGCCCGGCGGCGCCAAGCTGATGTCGATCCGCCAGCTCGCCACCCAGTTGGCCGTGAGCACCAACACCGTCGTCGTGGCCTACGACCGGCTGGTCGCGGCAGGCATCATCGATTCGCACGGCACGGCAGGCTTCTATGTCTGCACCAGGACCGGCGATGGCAAATCGATTCCTGACGAAGCCGCACTGGAGGCGGGCGAAGAGCAGGAACCTGTCTGGCTGGCGCAGCAGGCGAACGACCAGCGTGAAGGTGTACTGTTGGCAAGCAGCGGCGCCTTGCCGCCCACCTGGCTGGAAGACGCGGTTCCGGCTGCGGCAGTGCAAAGGGCTTTGGCACGCAGCACCGCCGGCATGGCCTCGCGCTGCCCGCCACAGGGGCTGCCCGAATTGCGCGAGCACATAGCGCTGCTGCTGCGCGGCATCGGTGTCGGCGCCGATCCCGGCAACATACTGACCACCTTTGGCGGCACCCACGCGATCGACCTGATTTGCCGCAGCTTCTTACAGCCCGGCGACACCGTACTGGTCGAAGATCCCGGCTTCTTCCTGATGTTCGGCAGGCTACGGCAGGAGGGCATCCGCCTGGTGCCGATCAAACGCCGTCCCGATGGCCTCGACCTGGACGAACTGGAGGCGGCCTGCCGCGAGCATCGGCCACGCATCCTGTTCATGCAGACCGCCTTGCATAACCCTACCGGCTGGAGCAGCAGCGCAGCCAACCTGCATAAGGTCCTGATGCTGGCGCAGCAGCATGGCTTCCTGGTCGCCGAAGACGATGTGCATGGCTATTTCCAGCAATCCCCAAGTACGCGGCTGGCTGCATTGTCCGGGCTCGATGGCGTGATCTATTACTCTAGCTTCTGCAAGGCGCTGAGTCCCGCCTTGCGCATGGGCTACCTGGCCGCAGCCCCTGCCCTGCTCAAGGTGCTGATGCGGACCAAGATCCACTCCATCCTGACCACGCCTGCCTTGAACGAATATGTGCTGCTGGAAGTGCTGCGGGCGGGTAACCTGCGCAAGCACCTGGAGCGCTTGCAGCGAAAAATCATGGCGGCACGTAACGCCAGTACGCGCCAGCTCAGCGCAGCCGGCGTGCAGTTCGAGCAGCCGGGCGACGCCGGCATTTTCCTGTGGGGCACCATGCCCGAAGGCCTGGACGTAGACCTGCTGGTGCAGGATGCATACCGCAACAAGATCCTGCTGATGCGCGGCGCCGCCTTCTCGCCCAATGACGTACCCGACCAGCATATCCGCTTCAACGTGGCCTTCAGCCAGCATCCGCGCCTCAGCCAATACCTGCAGGAGCGGCTGGAAGCGGTAGCCGGCGCGCGTTCAAGCCTCAGGCGGATTCACGCATCCAAGCCGGCCTAGCGGAAAAACAGGATCCGTCCATCGGCGGTGACGGCAATCAGTTGGCCGTCGTGCCATGCCGGTGTCGAAATGAAGGCGCCCAGGCGCTTCACATGCTCAATCGACGCCAGCATGGACTGCGGTCCCTCGAACAGGCGCTTGCTGTCGAACTTGCCGCTCTTGGCATCCAGCAGGCCGAAATCATCGGCCAGGCTTTCCGGCGTACGCCATGCCCACTGCTGCCTGCCGCTCGCCGCATCGAGTGCGAACAGTTCGCCGCGCATGCTGGCGCCGTACACGGTGCCTCCCGCCAGTACCGGCGTGGCATAGGTCCAGACCTTGGTGTCATGTTCGAACAGGGGCTGGCCCGTGCGCTTCTCGAGGCCCACCAGCAGGTTTGTATCGGAAGTGCCGAAATAGACGTGCCTTGCATCGGCCACTGCGCCGGAAATTACCCAGGAGCCTTTGCCGTTGTAGCGCCACTTCATCTTGCCGCTGGCCAGGTCCAATGCGTAGAAGTAGGCGTCTCGCGAGCCGATGTAGACCGTATCGCCGTCCACCAGTGGCGGAGCCTGCACGCCAAACAAGGTACTGGTCTTTTGCTCGGTCTCGGTCTGGTAGCGCCAAAGCTGCTTGCCGCTGCCTGCGTCCAGTGCATACACCGCGCCATCCCAGCTCCCGAACACCAGCGTTTTGCCTGAAAGCGCGGGCGCGGCGTGGATCATGCCGCCGCTCTTGAAGGCCCACTGCACGATGCCCGTTTTTGCGTCCAGCGCGTACAGCCTTTCGTCGGAGCTGCCGAAATATACGCGGCCATCCCCAACAACTGGCGACGACAGCCAGAAGTCCCATGGATCCGTGGTGGGAGCAGCCTTCTTCCCGCTGCCATACAGGCCGTAAGCCGCAAAGCGCGCCTCTCCCTGCGTGGCGAACTCCCAGCGGAGCACGCCGGTCTGTGCGTCTACTGCGTGCAGGCGGCCGTCACGCGCCAGCGCATAGACAGTGCCATCGGCTACCGCCGGCGTCGATCCGATGCCTGCACCGGCATGGTACAGCCAGGCGACTTTGCGGCTGGCCAGATCAAAGGCGTACAGGTTGCCATCCTCCGCGCCGATATAGAGCTTGCCATTCGCAACAACTGGGCTCGATACGGTCTGCGCGCGCAGCTCGATGGCGTGTTCCAGTCTCAGGGGCGCCGCTGCGCCGGCAAGAGGGGCGGTGCATGCCAGCGCCAGCGCAAACAAGGTAGTGAAAATTCGCATAAGGTCTCCTTGGTGAACGCAGCGATTCTAGCGGCGCGGGCGGCGTCGAACCTTCAGGCTTCCTAAAGGCCATGCAGCAGGTGTGCTGCTACACTCTTCCCCATGAAAATCCTGCTCGTGGAAGATGACCTTGAACTGGGCCGCGCATTGCAAGCGGTGCTGCTCGATGATGGATTCGACGCCGTCTGGGTGCGCATGGCAGCCGACGCGCGACGATTGCTGGCGCCGGGCGGCTTTGCCGCCGCAGTGCTGGACCTCGGCCTGCCGGACGGGGACGGCATGACGCTGCTGCAGGAACTGCGCGGTAGCGGCGACCAGCTTCCGGCGGTATTGATTACGGCGCGCGACGCGCTGGAAGACCGGTTGTCGGGCTTCGCGACAGGCGCCGACGACTACCTCGTCAAGCCATTCGACATGGCGGAACTGCTGGCGCGTCTGCGCGCCGTCCTGCGCCGCACGCACGGTGCGTCCGCAGGGACCGGGCTTTGGACTTCCGGCGCGCTCGCGCTTGACGAAAGGCGCAAGGCTGCCACCTGCGAAGGCGAACCAGTTGCGCTGTCGCCCACCGAATATTCCCTGCTGCTCGCGTTGATGCAGGCGCCTGATCGCGTAGTAACGCGCACAGAACTGGAAGACCGTGCCCTGGCCGGCAACGACAGCCAGTCGCTGGACGTCCACATGTCCAACCTGCGCAAGAAGATCGGCGAACGGCGCGTGCGCACGGTGCGCGGCGTCGGCTACATGATTGCGCCATGAGGACGCAGCGTTCCCTGTTCCGCCGTCTGCTGGGCGGCTTCCTGCTGGTGATGCTGGCGATCTGGCTGGTAGTGGTCGGCCTGGCAGTCTATGAAACCAAGGTGTTGCACGCGCGGCATACGGCGGCGGAGAACCGGGGCTGGGCGCGCCAGATCATGCTCAACCTGCGCTCGGTCGCCCATAGTCCAGCCGAGGTGGCACGCGTCGCGACACAGGTCGAAAAGCTGCGTTACGACATGCTGCGCGAAGTCGATTACTGGCCCAAGCCAGCGATGCTGCAAGTATGGCTGCACGATCAGCGCATTTACCAATCGGAAGGCGGCCTGCCCGCAGGCCTCGCCCTCCCCGGACCGGACAGCCCCCGGCTCGGTTCCGAGTGGTCGACCGACACCGAGCGCGACGCGGCAACCGGCCTTGTCGTGCGGCGCGACGCCATGCACGACACCAGCTGGCTGCTGACCGGTTCCGGCGCGGCCTACTACATCGCACCCTTGCTTTACAGCCTGCCCTTCTTGCTGCTGCCGGCATGGCTGATCGTTCGGCGCGGCCTGCAGCCGCTGCAGGCCATGGTGGCGGCAATCGAACAACGCTCCGGCAGCGCTTTGGAACTATTGCCACCTTCCGACTACCGCGAACTGGCACCGCTGGCGGCTTCCGTGAACCGGTTGATGCAGCGCCTGACCGAGCGCGTTGAACGCGACAAGGAATTCCTGACCGATGCCGCGCACGAGCTCAAGACGCCGCTGTCCGTGATCCAGGCCAATGCCCACCTGCTTCTGAACCATCGCGACAACCCCGCGCGTTTGCAGGAAGCCGACCACGGGCTGCGGCAAGGCGTCGCGCGTGCCACGCACACAGTGCACCAGTTGCTGGCGCTCGAACGGGCACGCCATGACGCCGAGGCTGGCGCCGCGCAGCCGGTCGACCTGGTGTACCTGTTGCGCGAGCGGCTGGCCCATGCCGCGCCGCTGGCGATACAACGCAATATCGAAGTGGAACTGGAGGCCCCGGACGAATGCCTGCTTGCCCTGCATCGCGAGAGCATCGTCGCTTTGCTCGACAACCTCGTCGGCAATGCCGTCAAATACTCGCCGGACGGCGGCTGCGTGCGTGTCTCCCTGTCGGCAGGATCGGCGCCGATGCTGGCTATCCGCGACGAGGGGCCAGGCATCGCTCCGGAATTGCGCACCAAGGTGTTCGAGCGTTTCTATCGCATTCCCGGCCAGACACAGGCCGGAAGCGGGCTTGGCCTGGCCATCGCAGAACGCGCCGCCCAGCGCAACGGCGCCAGCGTCGCGCTGCTTGATGGGGAGGGAGGACGCGGACTGCTGGTGCAAGTGCGCTTCGCGCCGGTTTAGCGGAAGCGTTTTGGCTGGCGGCGCCGGTTGGCCGCGTTCTGGTCCTGCAGGATCCCGTCCACCCGTTCGGAGGCGGAACGCGACAGCTCCAGCGCTTGCGCCACGTCCGGGAAGAATTCTGGCAAGCGGTAGCCCAGCCAGGCATAGGCCGAATACAGGCGGCAGGCATCTTCCGCCTCCTGCAAATTCATCCACTGCAGCGGGTTCTGCTCCGGATGCAGGTGCGTCACGCGCTGGCGCGAGAGCGATACGCACCAATGCTCCCAGGCCTTCTGTAGCGTCACCACATTGGAAGAAATCGGCACCAGCGACAGGGTGAACTTGTCCGCTACCGACAGTGGCAGGGTATCCAGCCACTCCGCCCGTTCGAATTGCTCCTCCGTGATGCGCGGGAAGAAGAAACCATCGGGCACGTCGATATTGTGGACGAAGCGTTTGAGCAGCCGCGCCAGCGAATCTTCTCCGGTGACTGCAGCGATGCGGTGCAGGTGCTCCAGTGTCGGCGCCACGGCGAAACCTGTGGCTTTCAGGGGCGGCAGCTTTTCCTTCAGCAGCGAGCGCATCACGCCGTGCGTTTCGTCGTCGTAGCCCGCGACGTGGCCTTCCTCGTGCACGCCATAGCGCCCTGCCCTGCCCGCGATCTGGCGTGCCAGCGCGGCAGGGATCTCCTCTTCCTCGTAGCCGTTGTACTTGACGGTGGTGGTCATCACCACGCGCTGGATCGGCAGGTTCAGGCCCATGGCGATGGCGTCCGTGCCCACCACCACGTCGGCGTGGCCGTCCCGGAAACGCTGCGCCTGCGCGCGCCGCACCTCGGGCGACAGGTTGCCGTACACCGTGGCGACCGACAGGCCTGCCTCGGTCACCATATCCCGCCACATCAGTACTTCACGGCGCGAGAAGGCGATCACGGCATCCCCCTTGCGCAGGCCTTTGAGCTTGCGCACGGCGGATGGCTCCATCGACAGCGGCGCCTTGCGCTTCAGGATGTGGACTTCGATCGGGCATTCCAGGCGTTCGGCCAGCGCTTCCACCGCGCGCCGTGCTTCGGCTGCGCCGACCAGATAGACCGTACGGGCCGGCGCGCCGCACACCGCGGCAGTCCAGGCCGCGCCGCGGTCGCGGTCGGACAGCATCTGGATCTCGTCGATCACCGCCACCTCGACCTGGGTGCGCGTGTCCAGCATCTCGACCGTGCTGGCGACATGGGTCGCACCTTCTTCGATGCGGCGTTCTTCGCCGGTTACCAGGCTGACCTTCAGGTCCGGGTCGGACGCTTGCAGGCGCTCGTAGTTTTCCAGCGCCAGCAGGCGCAGTGGCGCCAGGTAGACACCGCTGCGCGCCTTGGCCAGGGCTTCCATCGCCTTGTGGGTCTTGCCGGAGTTGGTCGGTCCCAGCAGCGCAATGAACTTGCGCGGCAAGCGCCGTGCGACCTCGAAGGTGTCCGGATATTCGGCCAGGTTGATGCTCTGCCGCGTGCGCTCGGCGTGGCGTTCTTCGCGGTGGCGTTCCACCGCATGCTCCAGGCGCTGGCGGATGCGGTCGAATACGATGCCGGCCGGCTCGGACGTTTGCATGTCTTCCAGCGCATGCAGGAAGTCCATAGGCCGCATGCCGTAGTCGTCGCATTCCTCGCGCAGCTCGGCGGCGAAAGCGACTACGTCGGCATGCAGGGCGGATTGCGCAGCCTCGCTGCCGCGTTCCAGCAGCAGGGCTGCGCGCCCATCGCGCTCCAGCTTGCGCCACTTGGATGGCTTAGCCAGCACGCCTTGCTGCGGCACCAGGTCGTAGGGAATGTGCAGGCCGTCCAGCTCCACACTGCCGGTGAAGCGCAGGAATACGCGGCCTTCCTGCTTTGCCAGCTCGATGCCGCGGGCCGCAAGGCCCAGCTCGGTCACCAACTGTTCGTCGTCGTCAAAATCTGTCATGGCGAGACGATTATAGCGAATGGGACCGCGCTGCTAGTTCCAGATACGGTAGACCCAGTAGGTTTCGTCTTCCAGCCCGCGCCGCAGGATCTCGGATGGGCTAAGGCCGCTGATTTCGCGCGCCTCGCGGCTCATGTGCGACTGGTCGGAATAGCCGCCCAGCTGCGCCATGTCGCCCAGCGAAACTTTGCCTTTCAATGCGGCGTCGCGCGCCGCGATGAAGGTCTGCTCGGCGCGATAGGCGCGGCGCAGGCGGCGCAACGGCTGGCCCGCCCATTCACGGATGCGGCGCTCGGCCATGCGTACGCTGCGGCCAATGCCGGCAGCGGCAGCCTGCCCTTCCAGGCGGCGCACCCAATCGCCCACCGCGCCATCGAAGTTGCTGCCATGGCGCGCGGCGCGCCAGCGCGGCTCAAGGAAATCCTCCAGCAACGTGACGCGCGTTTCGTCGTCGCGCGCGGCAAGCATTTGCGCCGCCAGCTGCTGCCATTCGGCGTCGAGCAAAGCCTCGATCGGCTGGAACTGGTCGACGACTGTGCTCATGTCGATCCCCGTCAGCCGGTGCAGGGCCTCGGGGAAAAACAGCACGGTCATGAAATGTGTGGGGCCCGGATTGGCGGACACCGTGGGACCTGTCCATGCACCCGACAGCAGCACTCCGCCCTCCGGGCACTTCTCAGGCATCGGCGGCTCAACCATCTGGGATTCGCCCACCAGCTGCAGGAACAGCACCGGAAAACCTGTCGCCGGATAGCGGTTGAGGCGCTGCTCGTCGGGCAGTTCGCAGCCGACCGTATTGCGCACGACGATCGCGCGCAGGCAGGAGGCCAACGATCGTCGCGGCACGATGAATTTACTAATTGGCAACATAAGGGACATTGTAGCGCATGTCGCAAATGTTCAAGACCGGACCGCACGCCCGAAGCATACTGGCCGCATGAATACGACAACTGCCTCCACTCGCGGCGCTTTGCGCCAACTCTCTGACCTGCCCGGGCCCAAGGGCCTGCCCTTCCTCGGCAATATCTTGCAACTGCGGCCGCGCAAGGTGCATGCCGATGTCGAGGCCCTGGCGCAGCAATATGGTTCGCTGTTCCGCATGAGCATAGGCCGCTCCCAGGCGCTGGTCGTTGCCGATGCGGCGCTGGTCAATGGCATCTTGCGCGACCGGCCCGACGGCTTCCGGCGGCCCGACGTCACCGCCCAGGTGTCGGATGAGATGGGCGGCGAGCGCGGGGTCTTCCTGGCCGAAGGCGCGGCCTGGCGCAACCAGCGCAAGATGGTGATGCAGGCATTCGCCCCGCATGCGATCAAGGCCTATTTCCCCTTGCTGGCGCGCGTCGGCAAGCGCCTGCAGGGACGCTGGGCGCTGGCGGCGCAGGAAGGCCGCCCCATCGCACTGAACGCAGACCTGAAGCGCTACACGGTGGACGTGATCGCCGGCCTGGCCTTCGGCGAAGAGGTCAACACAATCGAACATGGCGATGACGTGGTGCAGCAGCAGCTGGAGCTGATCATGGAGGGAACTGCGCGACGCTCCCTGCTGCCGGTTCCATACTGGCGCTACGTCAAATTGCCTTACGACCGCAGGCTGGAGGCGGCAGTCCTTGCCATGCGCGAGGCAACCAACGGCTTCATCGCCAAGGCGCGCCAGCGCATGCAGGACGATCCTTCCCGCGCCGAAAAACCGCAGAACATGCTGGAGGCGATGCTTGCCGCGGCGGACCAGGAAGGCAGCGGCATCGACCACGCCGCAGTAGTCGGCAATGTCAGCACCATGTTGCTGGCGGGTGAGGACACCACGTCCAGCGCACTGTCCTGGCTGATCTGGCTCCTGTCTCGCCACCCGGCGGCGCTACAGCGCGCGCAGGAAGAAGTGCGGCGCGTTGCGCCCGATCCGGCAGCCCTCAGCATCGAGCAGATGGACCAGCTGGAATACATCGACGCCTGCGCGCACGAGGCCATGCGCCTCAAGCCGCCGGCCCCTTTCATTCCACTGCAGGCCAACCGCGATTGCGTGGTGGCCGACGTGCAGGTGCCAAAGGATAGCGTGGTGTGGTGCGTGCTGCGGCACGACAGCGTGGCGGAGGCAAAGCTGCGCAATGCAGCGGCATTCGATCCCCAGCGCTGGCTGGATGGCAGCAATGCGCGCCAGCTTGCAATGCCCTTCGGTTCAGGGCCGCGCCTGTGCCCGGGACGCTACCTGTCGCTGCTGGAAATCAAGGTGGCCATGGCTAGCCTGCTGGGGCGCTTCGACCTGCTTTCCGTCGAAGGAGACAGCGAGGAATACCACGGCTTTGTCATGTCGCCAGGCGCTTTGACGATGCGGCTTTCACCAATAGCTGGATAGTCAGCGCGAAAACGAAGGCGCAGAAGAAGGACGCCGCCACCGGCTGCGCACGCAGCAGCAGCGAGATCGCGACGCAGAATGCGGCGAAGGCAAAGTAGCCGAGCATGGTGCCGCGCAGCAGTTGCACCGCGCTGTTGCGGCCCGCCTGTACGTGGGTGAAGCCCGTCAGCACCGTGCCCATGACCGGGAACATGGCGAGGAAACCGCTCAGGCGCGGCCCCAGCCCTGCGGCTGCCGCGCTGACCGACATCACCAGCACTGCACCCGCCAGCATCCGCCACGGCAAGTTGCCGCTACGCCGCGCCGGCCCCGCACTCGCGGCAGCGGCAGGCGTAGCCGGCGTCGCAGGGAACAGGCGAGGCGCGACAAGCAGCGCGACCACAACAGCCGCAGCCGCAAACGGCAACGCCAGGTGCAGCGACTGCAGTCCCGCCACCGCCAGCGCCCATGTGCCCAACGCAACCGGCATGGCGCCGGCAACGCCCATCCGGCCGGAGGCCCATGCGTACGCCAGGCTGAAGGCAATCATTGCCAGCACCGCCATCAGGGTCCCTTCCGCCGCTGCCGCGGCAAACCCGGCCCCCTGCTCCAGCGAAATCGCCAGCAGTATCGGCCCCGCGACGATCGGAAAAGCCGAAAGCCAGCCGGCAACGCCGGGCCCCCAGCGCCGGCCAGCCAGCGTGACAGCGTAAATCAGGGAAGGTACGAGGAAGAGTTTCAGGGCGAGGACGGAATTCATGGGGCGCGAGTCTATCACGCTCGTCCTTTGTATCGGCTAAGTAACAGCACGTTGACACAGGAGCCTCGATTCCGCACTATCCTCGCTCCCTAGTTCCAACGAAGCCATTGCAATGACTGCAACTAACATCCTCCCCAAGCTCACCGCCCTGCTGCTGCTCGCTGCAGGCGCCGGCCTGTCCCACGCGGCAGCGGTCGAACCACCCAAACACGCCATCACCCACGAAGATGTGTGGCTGATGAAGCGCGTTGGCGCCCCGCAGCCCAGCCCGGACGGCAAATGGGCCGTGTTCTCGGTCACCGATCCTGCCTACGACAGCAAGGAGCAATGGTCCGACATATGGATCAAATCCCTGGTGGACGATAGCGCACCGCGCCGCCTGACCTTCAGCAAGGGCGGCGAATCCGCCCACGCCTGGTCGCCGGACAGCCGCTTCCTGCTGTTCGTTGCCAAGCGCGAAGGCGACGAAGCGCCGCAGATCTACCGCCTCGACGTCGCCAGCGGCGGCGAAGCGCAGCGCATGACTACCCTGACGCTGGGCGCGCGCATGCCGAAGTGGAGCCCTGACGGCAAACAGATCCTGTTCGTCAGCGAGATCTTCCCGGGCACCACCGATGAAGACGCAGTCAAGAAGGTCGCCAAGGAGCGCAAGGACCGCAAATACAGCGCCCGCGCCTACGAATCCTTCCCGCCGCGCTTCTTCGACAAATGGCTGGACGACAAGAAGGTGCGCCTGTTCGTGATGGATGCGCAGGCCGATGCCAAGGCACGCGATATCCTGGCCGGCAGCAAGCTGGCCGACCTGCCGGGGTTCGGCGGCAGCCAGGGCGACGATGGCCAGTCCCTGAACGCCGTCTGGTCGCCGGACGGCAAAAGCGTGGTGTTCGCGGTTTCCACCAACCGCGATGAGGCAGCCCGCGCATCGACCTTCACCCAGATCTACAGCGTGCCGCTGGCCGGCGGCGAGCCGACCCAGTTGACGAAGGATGGCCGCAGCTACCACGACCTGCGCTTCTCCCCGGACGGCAAGACCCTGCTCGCGCTGACCGAGGAAGAAGTGCCGAACAAGGTTTACGACCTGACGCGCGTGGCCAGTTTCGCCTGGCCCTTCACCGGCTCCCAGCCGAAGATCCTGACCCAGGACCTGGACCGCTCGATTTCGCGCATCGCCCTGCCAGGCGACGGCAAGCGCATTTACTACTCCTTCGAGCATGCCGGCCTGGAAAAGGTCAATTCGATGACCTACGCCGGCAGCGACAAGCGCGAAGAACCATCGCTGCCGAACGGCTCGATCAACTCGCTCAACGCGGGCGGCAAGGCACTGGTAGGCGTATGGGAATCGGCCGTCAACCCGCCGGAAATCTACTCCTTCAACGGCACCCCGAAGCGCCTGACATCCTTCAATGTGGAGAAAGCCGCGACGATCGACTGGCAGGCGCCCGAGCATTTCTGGTACAAGACACCGGACGGCCGCCAGATCCACAACATGATCGTCAAGCCGGCCGGCTTTGACCCGAACAGGAAGTATCCTCTGTTCGCGGTGATCCACGGCGGTGCCGCAAACATGTGGCGCGACCAGTTTGTGCTGCGCTGGAACTACCACCTGCTGGCCAAGCCAGGCTATGTGGTGCTGCTGACCGATTACAAGGGCTCCACCGGCTACGGCGAAGAATTCGCGCGCTCGATCCAGCACGACCCGCTGAAAGGCCCCGGCGACGAAATCAACTGGGCGGTCGACGAAGCCATCAAAAAGTATCCATTCATCGACAGCACCAGGCTGGCGGCGGGCGGCGCAAGCTACGGCGGCCACCTTGCGAACTGGCTGCAGGCCACGACCACCCGCTACAAGGCCATCGTATCGCACGCCGGCGAAATGGACCTGGTGATGCAGTGGGGCACCAGCGACAGCATCTACGGCCGTGAGGTGAACGGCGGCGGCCCGGTATGGAGCAACCTGCCGGTATGGCGCGAACAAAGCCCGATCATGCAAGGTGCGAACCACGAGAAAGGCACCGGCTTCAAGACGCCGATCCTGATTACCGTGGGCGAACTGGATTACCGTGTACCGGTCAATAACGCGCTGATGAACTTCGCCGCGCAACATCGTTTGAATACGCCTAGCAAGCTGGTAGTATTCCCGGACGAAAACCACTGGATCCTGAAAGGCGAAAACAGCCGCTACTTCTACAACGAAGTTCACGGCTGGCTCGCCAAATACCTTTAATAAGAGGAGAAGCAAAAAATGACGGTTGCAAACTGGTGTATCGCCGCGGCCTGCCTGCTGCCCATGGTCGTCGCGATGACATCCAAAGTCGCCTCGGTCACGAGCAATGACCGCTACGACAATACCGATCCGCGCGACTGGGCCGGCCGCCAGGCAGGCTGGATGAAGCGCGCCATCGCTGCACAGCACAACGGCTTTGAGGCACTGCCGCTGTTCATTGCAGCCGTCATCCTCGCGCAGCAGGCCCACGCCAACCAGGACCGCATCGATATCCTGGCGATGTCCTTCGTCCTGATCCGCGTGACCTACAGCATCATCTACATCAGCAACCTGGCCACCATGCGCACGGTGGTGTGGTTCGCCGGCATCCTCGTCAGCCTGGCGATCCTGGCACATTCCTGACCGTCATGCGGCGCTGGCTGCGACCGGCGCCGCTGCAACTGCCGGCCGCAGCCTGATCGCCAGCACCATCAAACCCGCCACCAGGCAGGCAGCGCCCGCCGTGAACAGCGCAGGATTATAGGTAAGCAGCAGCGTACGCACCTGCCCTGCCCCGAACGCAGCGACGGCTGCACCCAACTGGTGGGCCGCGAAAATCCAGCCGAACACCATGCCCGCTTTCTCCTTGCCGAAGGTCGTTGCGACCAGGCGCACGGTCGGCGGCACAGTGGCGATCCAGTCCAGGCCATAGAACATGGCGAATATCGACAGCCCGTACAGCGTGAAGTCCGAATACGGGAGCCACAGCAGCGACAGTCCGCGCAAGCTGTAATACCAGAACAGCAGCTTGCGGTTGTCGTAGCGGTCCGACAGCCAGCCGGACAGGATGGTGCCAATCAGGTCGAAGGCGCCCATCATCGCCAATACCGAAGCTGCAGGCACCGGCCCAAGGCCGGCATCGCCGCACAGCGAAATGAAGTGGGTCTGGATCAGGCCATTGGTACTCAGGCCGCAGATGAAGAAGCTGCCGGCCAGCAGCCAGAACACCAGGCTGCCCGACGCCTCGCGCAAGATGCGGAACGGCGTCGCGAAACCAATCGTCATCGGCGCCGCAACTGTCGCTGCAGGCTGCGTTGCACCAAACGGCGCCAGTCCCAGGTCGGCCGGACGATTACGCATCAGGAAGAACACGGCAATCGCAATGACGCCGCACGCCACCAGCACCGGCACGACTGCCATGCGCCAGCCGAAATGCTCAACAAGCCACGCCCCGACCGGCAGGAAGATCAACTGCCCGGTCGCCGAACTGGCTGTCAGCAAGCCGACCACCAGGCCGCGCCGGGTCTCGAACCAGCGATTGGAAACCACGGCGCTCAGGACCAGCGCCGTCATGCCCGAACCCACGCCCAGCATGACGCCCCACAGCAGCACCAGGTGCCAGAACTGCGTCATCCCCAGCGCCAGCAAGGAACCCGCCGTGACCAGGCCAAGCGCCGTTACCACCACCTTGCGCAAGCCGAAGCGTTCCATCAGGATCGCCGAGAAAGGCCCCATCAGGCCAAACAAGGCGAAGCGCACCGCCAATGCCGACGATATCTGGTCGACGCCCCAGCCGAATTCCTTACTCAGTGGCTGCAGCAGCGCGCCCGGCAAGCCAAGTGCGGCTGACGATGCCAGCCCGGTGAGGAAGGTCAAGGCAACGATGACCCACGCGTAGTGGATGCCGCGGCGTTGCAACCGCTGGGAGAGAGTTTGAGCGATCATGCACTGGATAATAGATGATGATCATCATGAATGCAAGAAAAAGAAAGGCCGGCGCTGGGCCGGCCCTTCTTCGGCGCCAGGCGCCTGTTTATTTCTTGATCTGCAGGGAAGATTTCACTTCCTGCACGCCCTCGACTTTGCGGGCCAGTTCGACAGCTTTGTCAGCTTCAGCCTTCGACGGCACGAAGCCGCTCAGCATGACGATACCCTTCTGGGTTTCCACGTGAACGTCCATGGCTTTCACCAGTGGGTCGGCGGCATATTCTGCCTTCACTTTGGTGGTGATCATGGTATCGGACATCGCGGTGCGGGTGCCGGCGGTTGCGTCACGTGCCGCCGCACGGGTGTCGGCAGTTGCGTCACGTGCTGCCGCGCGGGTGTCGGCAGTTGCGTCGCGCGCGGTATTGGCCAGGTTGGTACCTGCCTCACGTGCATCCTGGGCTACGGCAGCCGTGGTGCTGGTGGTGCCGGCATTGGCCAGCGCGGTTTTGTGGGCGGATTTGGCATCGGATTTGCAGGCCGATTTCGCCGAACCGCTCATGTCGTCGCAACGTTCCTTGGCCAGGTCATACTCGGCATCGGCCAGTTTGCGCTGTGCCTTGTCCACGTCTTTCGGCATATTCTGGTGCTGCCTGGTCGCATCCAGGATAGCGCGCGCTTCGGCTACTTTGGCTTCCTCTTTGCAAATGTCTTCAGCATTACCCTTCAGGCTCTTGCAATTGTCCTTAGCAACCTTGTAGTCGGATTCAGCCTTGTCCTTCGCAGCCTTGTAGGCATCGTTATCGGCAGCCTGCGCGACGGCGAACGAAGTACTGAACAGGGCAGCCAGCGAAATACACAGGATTTTCTTCATGGTTAGTCCCCTTTAGGATGGTTTGCATGAGAATTACACGCCTCCCGGGGACTAATTTCTGTGCGCGACCGAACACAGTCGCGTTATTGCTCGTCTTTAAGTAAGCCTTTTCCCCACAGCACGCGCGCCTGTTCGAAGGGGTTATGTTCGCTAGAGAACACAGCGCCATTGGTGGCAAGTTGCAGCCATGCGCGCGTGTTGTGTGAGCCGTGCTCGACAGGCTGGCGCACCTGCATCAGCCAGGCATGCACCTGGTTGTATTGCGCGGCATTCGCGCGTTGCGTCCATGCCAACGCCACCAGGTCGGAGAAGGCTTCCTCGCGGCGGGTATCGCGCATTTCCTTCGACAGTGCCTGCAGTTCAGGGTTGTCGAGCTGCTCATGCGGGCCCTCGACAAAGCCGGCCGGCAAGGCGTGCCAGCTACCGTGCGCCTGGCGCCAGCAATGGCCGACTTCGTGCGCCGTCATGGCTTCGATCAGGACTTTCTGCTGTTCGGCAGGTACGCCGGACAGCACTTCTTCAGCTTGAGGATTGCCGCGCATCGAGAACACCAGCTTGCAGCGGCCATCGGCGAAACCCATGGCCAGCGGCACGTCGTTCGGGCCGGCTTGCGGCTGGACCACAATATCGATCGGGAGCTTGAGTTCCTGCTTGGCGTACGCCAGCACGGGAGAGCCGGCTTGCAGCCAGCGCGTTTCGGTTTCAGTCAGCTGAGCAGCGCCAGCAGATGCAGCGAAGAAGGACAGCAGGATTGGCAGGCTCAGCTTCATAACAGAACTCCGGTAACTGGCTTCAACTATACATGCCTTACGGCAAGCTGTTACCGGAGTTTCTGCGCTGTTACAAAATATTGGCTGAGCTCGTCGACAAGTTTATTTTGCGAGCAAGGAGTTGGCAGTCGGGAAAGACGGACGAATGTCGTTCGGGACTTTCTTCATTTTGTCCAAAGCCTTCTGCACGTCCGGGCGGATGACGACGTACTTTGCCATCATGTCCGTGGCGCGTGCGTAATCGCCGGTCGCTTCGATGGTAAGGAACTCGCGGTCAAGATCGGTCACCGCCTGTTTGATCTTCTTGAAGTCGACCGAGAAGGTGCCGTCGCCGTGCGACACGAAGCCGCCCTTGTCCAGCAGGTAGTTGACCTGGATCGCCATGCCGCGCGCGTGCGAGTCGGTCAGGCCGAAGTGCAGCGTGCGGAAAGCCGATGCCAGGAAGGTGGTGTGCAGCTTGCGCTCCGCCACCTCGCCCTGGCCCAGCGTGTCGTTCAACTGCCCCTTCTCCATCATGTACATCAGCGCGAACAGGCCGGTGATGTCGGCTTTCGCTTCCTCGATGGTGGAATAGGCTTCCTTCAAGTCCTGGCGCGGGGTCGACTCGGTGGCGCCGGCCTTGGTGATGTGCGGGCCCAGGCCGTGGGTGATTTCGTGCGCCAGGATGTGGGTGAAGAAGGAGTTGAAGTCCAGGTCCTTCTGGTCCGCAGGACGCAGCACCAGCTTGGCGATCGGGGTCAGGGTCGCCTTGAATTTTTCTTCCTGCACGTTCTTCAGCATCACGCGCTTGGAACCGCGCTGGCTGATGATGCGCTCGTCGTTCGGCAGGTTGTAGGCGGCGGTCTGTACACCCATATTACCGTCTCCCGCGCCGTAGACCTGGTTCACCACCACCATCGGCGCAACAGCGCCCACTTTCGGGTTGCGGTACTTCGGATCGACCGGCAGGTTGTCTTCCAGCTCCTGCATATGCTTGGCGAAGAAGTCCAGCTTGCGCGTTTCCTTTTCGTCGCGGATGTTCACATAGGCTTCGAAGGCGGCCTTGTAGCCAAACAGTTCGTCGTTGTATGTCTCGTATGGGCCGATGGTGACGTCGACCGGCGAATCCAGGTCCATCCAGGCGAAGTCGGAAGGCAGGTAATCGTTGGACAGGAAGGCATCCGCACGCAGGTCGAGGAATTTCTTCAGGGAGGCGTTGCTGGTGGCGGCAGCAGCTTCCTTCAGAAGCTTGGACAGCTTTTCCAGCTCCGGCTTGTATTCCTCCGAATACTTCACGATCTTGAACTTGCCGTCATCGCTTTTGCGGATGGTGGTGAAGAACCACTGCGCGTCCTGCTTCTGCGCGGCAGGCAGGCCGTTGATCCAGGCTTCCACTTCTTCCTTGCTGGCGCCTTCCGGATAGAAGTTGGCGGCGGCAGGCTTATGATCCGGCACCTTGATGCCCGCTACTTCCGCCGGCAGGAAGGATTTGTGGTCGTCGAGGATAGACCACGGGCCTTTGTTCAGCCAGAAGTACTCGGCGCGCGCCTTGCCCAGAGGGGACTTGTCCTTTTGCAGTGCAGCGTACAAGGCCTCGTTGCCGGACCAGCGCTGGCGCAGCTGCAGGGTATCGACGATCTTCGCCGCCTCGATCAGCTTCTTGATCGCCTGGCGGTCGCCTGCCGTCAGGTGCGAAGTGTCGGCCTTCAGTTGTACCGGCGCGTAGCGCCTTGTCATTTTCTGCAGCTCGGCAACGTCGGCGGGAGCAGCGGCAGCGGTGGCGCTGGCAATCGCCAGCACCAGCGGGGTCAGGAGGTTTTTCATGTGGCCTTTTCTCTACAGTTAAAAGGAAGGCCACATTGTATTCCTGCGTCTACCAGGCGCGGTAAGTTTTTCCAGTTTCCGCGCCTTCCACGCAACGGCTGTAAGCGCGCGCCACGCGGCTCGACGGAACCGGTTCGAAACCATGAAACAGCGCCTCGAACTTTTGCGCCGACTCCTCCAGCAGCGAAGGATTGACCACATTTATGCGCAGGCCGCGCGGAAGTTCGACCGCCGCGCCGCGGGCAAAGCCTTCAATCCCGTTGTTGACGGCCACCGTGTTGGCGCAGCCGCGCAACGGATTGTGCGCATCGACGCCGCTGGTCAGGGTGATCGAGCCGCCGTCGTTCAACGCGTGCTGCGCGACAAGTGCAACGTTCACCTGTCCCATCAGTTTTGAAGCGAGGCCGATGCGGAACTGTTCGTGCGTCATTGTCTCCAGCGGGCCGACATGGAGCGCGCCTGCGGCGACCACCACGTCATCCACCCTGCCGGCTGCCGCAAACAGGGCCTGCACGGAAGCGACATCCTCGATCGCCACGCGATGATCGCCGCTACTGCGGCCAGCAGTGATCACGCGATGGCGCTTGCCCAGTTCCCGCACCACGGCACTGCCGATGGTGCCGGCGCCGCCAATAACCAGGACCGTACGCATTACCACACGCGGTAAGTCTTACCGTTTTCCGCGCCTTCCACGCTGCGGCTGTAGGCCAGCGCCGCGCGCTTCACCGGCACGGTTTCCATACCGTAGAAGTAAGGACCGTAAGCATCCACCGATTCGTTGACCAGGGTCGGGCTGATCACATTGATGCGCAGGCCGCGCGGCAATTCGATTGCGGCGCCGAGGACGAAGCCCTCCACCGCAGCATTGACCGCGCTGGCATTGGCGCCGTAGCGGATCGGCTGTTCGGACAGGATGCCGCTGGTCAGGGTGATCGAGCCGCCATCGTTCAAGTACTTCTGCGCGGCCAGCGCCACGTTCACCTGCCCCATCAGCTTGGAGTTCAGGCCGACCTGGAACTGCTCGGCGGTCATTTCCTGCAGCGCGCCGAAGTGCACGTCGCCGGCCGCGACCACCACGCCGTCCACCTTGCCTACTTTTTCGAACAAGGCCTGCACCGAAGCCGGGTCTTCAATCTTGACCTGGTACTGGCCGCTGCTGCGGCCCACGCTGATCACTTCATGGCGCAAGCCCAGTTGTTCCACGATGCCTTTGCCGATGGTGCCCGATGCGCCGATAACGATGATCTTCTTCATGTTGAATCTCCTGTTGGGTTTCGAAGTGAAGCCAGTATGCGCTTCGTCACCACAGGAATAAATGAGCTATCATTTAGATAATTACAAACTTATGGTTAGCAATGGACAAGCTACGCAGCATGGAGATATTTGTCGCCGCCGTCGACACGGGCAGTTTCACGGCAGCGGCGGAACGGTTCGGCATCTCCGCCGTCATGGTAGGCAAGCATGTGAGGGAACTGGAACAGCGGCTCGGCGCCGCCCTGCTGACGCGCACCACGCGGCGCCAATCGCTGACCGAGATCGGCCGCCAATATGCCGAGCAATGCCGTGCCATCCTGGCGCAGATCAGCGCAGCCGAAAGCCTGGCCGAAACCATGCGCGTCGCACCGCGCGGCGTATTGAAAGTGTCGGCTGCGGTTTCGTTCGGGATGGAATGGCTCAGCCCGACGATTCCTGACTTCCTCGAGATGTATCCCGAAGTCAGCGTTGACCTGAACCTGAACGACCGCATGATCGACATGGTGGAAGAAGGCTTCGATGTTGCCGTGCGTATTGGCAAGCTGGAAGATTCATCGTTGGTGGCGCGGCCCCTGCGCCCCTATGGCTTAGCGATTTGCGCATCGCCCGACTATCTCGCGCGGCGCGGCGTACCGCAAGGTCCGGCCGACCTCGCGCAACACGAATGCCTGGAATTCAGCGGTTGGGTACCGCAAGCACGCTGGCGGCTGAAGGGGGAGAAAGACGGCCGCAAGGTACCACTCAGCCGCCTGCGCGCCAACAACAGCTACGCGCTGAAGCAAGCCGCGCTGAAAGGCTTCGGCCTGATCATGCAAGCCGAAACAGCGTTGGCGCAAGACATCGCCGCCGGCCGCCTGGTGCGCGTGCTGGACGACTACCTGCCCACGCCACGTCCCATGCACCTGCTCTACCCGCGCAACCGCCAGCCCACGCCCAAGCTGACCAGCTTCATCGACTTCATGCTCGCCCGCCTGGGACCCAACTGAGCTACAGCCCAGCCCGTGTCAACCTTGGGGTCAGGCTCTTACGTTGACACGGCCCCAGCAGGAAAGCGGACGAGCCCGGGTCAACCAAAGGGGCGGACCCCAAGGTTGACACGGGGTCGGCTGTTAAGGCGCTTGCCAGCCGCCGCCGAGGGCGCGGGCGAAGCTGACCGTGGCCAGCATGCGCTGGGTGTTGATCTGCACGGCGGCGCGGTCGGCGGCCAGGGCGCTGCGCTGGGCGTCGGTGACGTCGAGGTAGGTGCTGATGCCGCGCTCGTATCGGGCGCGGGCGACGTCGTAGGCGCGGGTGGCGGCTTCGCGGGAAGTCGCTTGTACCTTGCCTTGCTGCGTGCGCTGCTGCACGTCGGACAGGGCGTCCTCCACTTCACGCAGTGCAGTCAGCAGCTTGCCTTCGTGGTTGGCTACCGCTTCTTCGTAGCGGGCCTTGGCTACCGTCAGGTTGGACTGGTTGCGGCCGCCGTCGAAGATCGGCAGTGACAATGCCAGCGGGCCGAGGCTGAACACGCGCGAGCCGCCTTTGGCGATGTCGCCCAGGCTCTCCGACGCGTAGCCGAAATTGCCGGTCAAGCTGATCGAGGGGTAGAAGGCGCCTTCTGCCACGCCGACGTTGGCGTTGGTCGCGCGCAGCGTGGCGACGCTTGCTGCCAGGTCGGGACGATGGGCCAGCAGGTTGGCCGGCACGCCGGATGGAATCATCGGCGGCGCAGGCAGTTCGGTGGCAGTTGCCGGTTCCAGTTGCATCGTCGATGGCGACGCGCCTACCAGTACCGCCAGCGCGTGTTCCAGCGTGTTGCGCTGGCGTTGCACTTCTTCCAGGTCGGCTTCGGCGTTGGCGCGTTCGATGCGGGCGCGCGAGGTGTCCAGCTCATTCGACAGGCCGGCATTGAAGCGGGCGTTCACCAGTTCTTCGGTCTCTTTGCGGGTTGCCAGCGCGCCGTGCAGGATCGCCATTTCCGCGTCCAGGCCGCGCAACTGCCAGTAGGTGGTGGCGATCTGCGACGACAGCAGCAACAGCACGCCATCGCGGTCGTGGCTGGCCGCCAGGGCCTGTGCGTCGGCCGATTCCACTGCGCGGCGCACGCGGCCGAACAGGTCCAGCTCATACGAGAAGCCTGCGGCGACCGAGTAGTTATTGCCGTGGATCGAGCGGTGGCCCAGCGCGATGCCTTGCGAGGTATTGGCCGAGGTGCGCGAGTTCGATACGCCGGTGCTGACCGTCACGGATGGCAGCTGGCTGGCTTTGGCCAGTCCCAGTTGCGCTTCGGCCTGGAACAGGCGCTGCGCCGCCGCCTTCACGGTCGGGCTGTCGCGCAGGGCCTGGTGTTCAAGCCGGTTCAGCGTGTCGTCGCTGAACACGGTCCACCACTGCGCCGGCAGTTGGGCTTCGCCAGCCGCAGCACCCTGCGGCGCATGGCGGAAAGCCTGTTCCTGCATTCCGGCAGGCGCCTTGAAGTCGCTGCCTACGGTGCCGCAGCCGGCCAATGCCGCCGCTGCGCCAACTGCCATTGCAATCATCTTGATGTTCATACTTTTTCCTTCAATTCTTTTTAGTGCGCACCAGCGCCGCCGCCCGAAGGAGACTTCACCTTGTCGGACAGCCACAGGATCAGGATGCAGGACAACAGGATGGCGCCCACGATCAGGAAGCCATCGTTGTAAGCCATCACGAAGGACTCGCGCCGCACGATGCCATCCACCGCCTTCAGCGCCTTGTCCGATGCCGTGACCGGGTCAAAGCCCTTGCCGATGAAGTTCTGCGTCAACTGGTCCAGGCGCAACTGGGTCGCGGCCGAGAAGCTGTTGACTGCCTCGCCCAGGCGGGCCGAGTGGAAGTGCTCGCGCTGCGTCAACTGGGTTGCCAGCAGGGCGATGCCGATCGAGCCGCCCAGGTTGCGGATCATGTTGAACAGGCTCGATGCCGATGCGGTATCTTTCGGCGCAATGCCGTTCATCGCAAAGTTCGACAGCGTCAGCATCACGAAAGGCTGGCCGAGCGCGCGTACGACCTGCGACAGCAGCAACTGGTCGTAGCCGGTGGTCGCGTCCATATAAGCGTTCATGATGCAGGACACGCCGAACAGCCCCAGCCCGATCGAGCACAGGATGCGGTTGTCGACCTTCATCGACAGCTTGGCCGCGAACGGCATGATGAACAGTTGCGGCAGGCCGGCCCACATGATTACTTCACCGATCTGCATCGGCGAGTAGCCGGCGATCTGGCCCAGGTACAGCGGCAGCAGGAAGGAGGAGCCATACAGGCCCATGCCCATCACCGCGGCCAGCGCCGACGCCACCAGGAAATTACGCTGCGTGAACAGCCCCAGGTTGACGAAGGGCTGCGGCCGCATGGCACTGGTCAGCACCCAGCCCAGCAAGCCGACAATGGCCAGGCCGGCGAAAGCGATGATGAAGCCGGACTCGAACCAGTCCTTGCTGTTGCCCTCTTCCAGGAAGATGGTCAGGCAGCCCAGGCCCAGCGCCATGAAGGCGATGCCCAGCCAGTCGGCGTTGAACAACTCGCTGAGCTTGCGCTCTTCGTGGTCGAGGCCATACGCCACGCCCGCAATCAGCAGGATGCCGGGCACCCAGTTGATATAGAAGATCGATGGCCAGCCATACAGCTCGCTCAGGTAGCCGCCCAGGGTCGGGCCCATGGAAGGCGCCAGCGTTGCGGTCAGGCCGAAGATCGCCATGCCGACTGCGCGTTTCGATGGCGGCAGCTTGGCCATCACCAGCGTCATCGCCATCGGAATCAGCGCGCCGCCGGTAAAGCCCTGCATCATGCGGAACATGATCATGCTTTGCAGGTTCCACGCCGCGCCACACAGGGTCGAGAACACCAGGAACAGCGCCGTGGTGCCCATCATGTAGCCGCGCATGCCGAAGGTGCGCGTCAGCAGCGCCGTCAGCGGGATCACGATGATCTCGGCCACCAGGTAGGCGGTCGAAATCCAGGAGCCCTCTTCCTGCGTGGCGTTCAGCGCACCCAGGATGTCGCGCAGCGAGGAGTTGGTGATCTGGATGTCCAGCACGGCCATGAAGGCGCCGAGCATGCCCGCTGCCACTGCGATCCAGGTGCGGCCGGATACCCGGCCTTCAGGCACCGTCATTGGGGCGCTCATTTTGCGTTGGCTGCTTGAGTGTTCGATTTGATGCTGACTTCAGCGATGGCCGACATGCCAGGCACCAGGCGGCCTTCGTAGGCCTTCAGGTCTTCCGGCTTGAAGGTGATCTTCACCGGCACGCGCTGCACGATCTTGGTGAAGTTGCCGGTCGCGTTATCGGCCGGCAGCAGCGCGAACTGTGCGCCGGAGGCTGGCGAGAACGAATCAACGCGGCCAACCAGTTCCTTGCCTGGCAGTGCGTCGATGCTCAAGCTCACTTCCTGGCCAACGCGCATGTCGGCGAGCTGGGTTTCCTTGAAGTTGGCGGTGACCCAGACATTGTCCTGCACCAGCGCCACCAGTTGCTGGCCTGGCTGCACGCGCTGGCCCACTTCCAGGGTGCGCTTGCCGACACGACCATCGACCGGGGCGACGATGCGGTTGTAGGCCAGCTGCTGCTGCGCGTCTTTCAGCTGCACTTGCAGCACTTTGACTTGCGCCTTCAGCACCTCGCGGGCGGAGGTAGCGGAACCGATTTGCGCTTTCGCCGCAACGGCGCTGTCCTTGCGCGCCGCCACGTCGGCGGTGGCGCTGGCGCGGGCCGCGTTGGCCGCATCCAGTTCGGCTTTCGATACGGCCTTCATCTGGCTGGTATACAGCTGGCCATAGCGCTCGGCGTCCTGCGAAGCGCGCAGCTGGTTGGCCTGCGCCTGCGCGACTTGCGCGGCTGCGGCGCTGGCTTGTGCATTCACTTGTGCGATCTGGGCGTCGGCCTGCAGCACTTGCTGCTGCACGCTGGCGATCTGCGCCTGGATCTGCTCTACCTTCACCTGCTGGTCGAAGGGATCGAGTTCGGCGATCACGTCGCCGGCTTTCACAAGCTGGTTGTCGTCCACCAGCACCTTGGTCACCACGCCCGAAATGCGCGAGGACACAGGATGCACGTGGCCTGCCACGTAGGCATTCTCCGTTTCCACGTAATGATGGCTGCGGTACCACATGCGGCCGCCGGCGCCCAGCGCTGCCAGGGCGATCAGGCCGGCGATCACGAGCACGCGACGGTTAGGAGGAGTGGCGGTAGGCGCGGCGGCTTCTGGCACGGCGCTGAGCACTTTTTGTTCGGCTGGGTTGTGCTGGGACATGGTGGGAAACTCCCTGAAAATGAAATGAGTCGTGTGCATTATTGGTCAATCAATGACCAAAGTCAAGAAATGAAACGATTGCATTTCATTTTTATTTGGCATAAAGTGAGGGCTATCTGCTAGCCTTCGGGCATTACGTACGGTTTTCAATCATGTCTGTTGAACAAGTTATCGAGCCAGTCAAAGCCGGGCGCCCCAAGGCCGCCGAGGCAGAAGCACGCCTGAACGACCTGCTGGACACGGCGGCCCGGCTCATATTGGAAAAGGGTTACGCCAAGGTCAGCCTGGAAGCCATTGCAAAAGAAGCAAGGGTTGCCGTGCGCACCATCTATGTGAAGTTCGGCGGCAAGGCCGGCCTCCTCAAAGCGATCCTGTTGCGCCACCGCGCCGGCGCTTTCGATCCGGCCGGGATGGAGACCCTGGACCGCCCTGTGCGCGAGACGCTGCTGGAGTTCGGCCTGCGCTTCCACCGCCTGGTCAGCACGCCAGAAGCCACCTCGCTCTACCAGATCGTGGTGGCGGAAGCCCATGCCAATCCGGACCTGGCGGAAGCGTTCTGGGACGCCGGGCCGCGCCAGACGCGCGAACTGGTAGCGCGCTACTTCGCGCGCCCCGACGTCAGCGCCCAACTCGATACCAGGGCATCGCCGGAGCGGCTGGCGATCCACCTGATGAACTGCCTGATGGGCGACCAGCTGCGCCGCTTCCTGTTCGATTCGCGCTGCGGCGTGGCCACCACGCCGGAGGAGATCGAGCAAGGCGTCGACCTGTTCCTGAACGGCGTTTTGAAGCGTTAAGTAGCCCTTAAGCGTGCGCGGCAGCGTATGTGCGCTAGCGCACGGTGGCCCAACGGCTAGCTGCCGGATACTGACCTTCTCGAGAACCAAAATTAAAGTGGGAGGTTGTATGAGCAAGGTCGATCGGCTCGAATGGAGCAGGAAAATTGCCACGATCAACGAGCGCATCAAAGGCTTCCAGGAAAACCCCAACAAGGAACACCTGGATGCCGCGATCAATGAACTGAAGGCCTATGCGGAAGCTGCCAATAGCGGCGGCATCGAAATCCCAGAACGCTTCATAGCGAGCTGACAACAAACCGGGCAAAAGCCCGGTTTTTTTATTGCAGCAACGCGTTTCCTGTGTCACGATGCCCACCCCTAGTATCAACTAATTGGTAGTAAATCATGAGCGAACAAGCAACCCAACAGCAACAGAACGACGACCAGAAATTCTTCGAGAACATCGACGCCTACATTGCACTGGCCAACGCCCACGAAAACAGCAATAAAGGCGCCCCGCAACTGGTTGGCGCCAGCCTCCTGTTCGCCGCCGCCCGCTACAACATCTTTTTGGTAGCCCGCGCCCAGGGTGACCTGGAAACCTACAACGGCAAGAAAGAAGAAGCCAAGGCTTACTTCATGGACCAGTTCAGCAAGATGTTCGACGACAACTGGCAAGATTACAGCCAGCACTTCGAGCAATACCGTAACCAGAAATAACTCGAAAAGCCTCATTTCCTGGGCGCCCGTGGCCCCAGGAAAACTTCGGGTCATGGCCCTGTCCGGGCAACTGTGTCGAGACTAAGATCGTGTATCACATTTCGACGCCCGGATCATCACCATGAAAACCCTTCTCATTGCGCTCCTGGTCTTCTTCTCCCAGCTCGGCGCCCCCGCAGCAGCTCCTTCAGCGAGCGATGGCCAACAGGACTTCAATTGGGAATTGGGGACCTGGCAAACCAAACTGCGGCGACTCAGCAAGCCCCTTACCGGCAGCCAGGAATGGCTTGAATATGCCGGCACGACGACCGTCACGCCGCTAATGGGCAAACGGGCGAATATCGTTGAATTTGATGTGCAGGGCCCTGCAGGCAGGATTTCCGGAGTTTCACTTCGCCTGTACCAGCCAGCGAACGGGCAATGGAGCCTGCATTTCGCGAATCTCGCCAACGGCGCGATGACGGAGCCAATGCAGGGCAGCTTCAGGCAGGGACGCGGCACTTTCTTCGGCCAGGACATGCTGGATGGCCGCAAGGTCATGGTGCGCTTCCTGATTATCCCGCTTGGCGCGGACCAGTGGCGCTTCGAGCAGGCCTACTCCGCCGACAATGGAAAGACCTGGGAGGACAACTGGATCGCGGTCGATACGCGCCAGGCTGTCCTCCCATCGCGCTAACGGATTAGCGCTTGCGCGGCGGCGGCAGGTCGGTGCAGACGCCTTCGTAGGCTTCTGCTGCCATGCCGATCGACTCACCCAGGGTCGGGTGCGGGTGGATGGTCTTGCCGATGTCGATGCCGTCGGCGCCCATTTCGATCGCCAGGGCGATTTCACCGATCATGTCGCCGGCGTGGGTGCCGACGATGGTGCCGCCGATGATGCGGTGGGTCTCCGCATCGAACAGCAGCTTGGTGAAGCCTTCGTCACGGCCGTTGGCAACGGCGCGGCCGCTGGCAGCCCATGGGAAGTGGCCCTTCTCGACCTTGATGCCCTTGGCTTTCGCTTCGTCTTCGGTGATGCCGGCCCATGCCACTTCCGGATCGGTGTAAGCCACCGATGGAATGATCTTCGCGTCGAAGTGAGCCTTCTCGCCGTGCGCAGCTTCGGCGGCAACGTGCGCTTCGTGCACGGCTTTGTGCGCGAGCATTGGCTGGCCGACGATGTCGCCGATGGCGAAGATGTGCGGCACATTGGTGCGCATCTGGCTGTCGACGTTGATGAAGCCGCGGTCGGTGACGATCACGCCGGCCTTGTCGGCAGCCAGCTTCTTGCCGTTCGGGCTGCGGCCGACTGCGACCAGGACCATGTCGTACAGCTGCGGTTCCGGTGCGGTGGCGCCGGCTTCGGCTGCTTCGAATGTGACCTTGATGCCTTCCGGCAGCGCTTCCACGCCGACGGTCTTGGTCTTGGTCATGATGCGGTCGAAGCGCTTCTCGTTGTACTTCTGCCAGACCTTCACGGCTTCACGGTCGGCGCCTTGCATCAGGCCGTCCATCATTTCGACCACGTCGATGCGTGCGCCGAAGGTGCTGTAGACGGTGGCCATTTCCAGGCCGATGATGCCGCCGCCGATGACCAGCATCTTCTTCGGCATGAAGCGCAGCTCGAGCGCTCCGGTGCTGTCGACGATGCGATTGTCTTCAGGGACGAATGGCAGCTTCACCACGCTGGAGCCGGCGGCGATGATGGCCTGCTTGAACTGCACGACCTTCTTGCTGCCGTCGGCCGCGGTGACTTCGATGTGGTTCGGGCTGAGGAACTGGCCCACGCCCTGCACCACGTTCACCTTGCGCATCTTGGCCATGCCGGCCAGGCCGGTGGTCATCTTCTTGATGACGCCTTCCTTGTAGCTGCGCACCTGGTCGATGTCGATGGTCGGCTTGGCGAAAGTGACGCCATTCTTGGCCATGTGGCTGGTTTCGTCGACCACGGCTGCCAGGTGCAGCAGGGCTTTCGACGGGATGCAGCCGACGTTCAGGCAGACGCCACCCAGGGTCGCGTATTTCTCGACCAGCACGGTGTTCATGCCCAGGTCCGCGGAGCGGAATGCGGCGGAGTAGCCGCCAGGACCGCCACCCAGGACCATCATGTCGCAGGTGACGTCGACCTGGCCGGCGTAGCCGCCAGCCTGTGGCGCGGCCACAGGCGCGGCCGCTGCGGCTGGGGCGGCGGCCGGTGCCGGTGCTGCAGCGGCAGGCGCTGCAGCAGGTGCGGCTGACGGTGCAGCGGCCGCGCCGGCGGCTTCTTCCACCACCATCAGCGCCGAGCCCTCGCTCACCTTGTCGCCGACCTTGATCTTGAGTTCCTTGATCACGCCTGCGTGGGTCGATGGAATCTCCATCGATGCCTTGTCGGATTCGACTGTGGCCAGCGACTGGTCGACCTTGACGGTGTCGCCAACCTTGACCAGCAGTTCGATCACTTCGACGTCCTTGAAGTCGCCGATGTTCGGTACTTTAACTTCGATCATCGCGGCCTCCTTACAGCAGGATCTTGCGCATATCGGCCAGCACTTCGGCCAGGTATGCAGCGAAGCGTGCGCCGGACGCGCCGTCGACCACGCGGTGGTCGTAGGACAGCGACAGCGGCAGCATCAGGCGCGGCACGAACTGCTTGCCGTCCCAGACTGGCTTCATGGAGGACTTGGACAGGCCGAGGATCGCCACTTCCGGTGCGTTCACGATCGGGGTGAATGCGGTACCGCCGATGCCGCCCAGCGACGAAATGGTGAAGCAGGCGCCCTGCATGTCGGTCGGTTTCAGCTTGCCTTCGCGCGCTGCGAGCGACAGTTCGCCCATTTCCTTGGCGATCTGGGTCACGGACTTCTGGTCGGCGTTCTTCACGACCGGCACCACCAGGCCTTGCGGCGTGTCGGCTGCGAAGCCGATGTTGTAGTACTTCTTCAGGATCAGGTTCTCGCCCTTCTCGTCCAGGGACGAATTGAAGGTCGGGAATTTCTTCAGCGCGGTCACGGAGGCCTTGATCACGAACGCCAGCATGGTGAGCTTGACGGCGTCCTTGTTCTTGGCGTTCGCGTTGTTGCTGTCGACGCGGAACTGTTCCAGGTCGGTGATGTCGGCGTCTTCGAACTGCGTCACGTGCGGGATCATCACCCAGTTGCGATGCAGGTTCGGGCCGGAGATCTTCTTGATGCGCGGCAGCGGGGACAGTTCGGTTTCGCCGAACTTGCTGAAGTCCAGCGATGGCCACGGCAGCAGGTTCAGGCCTGCACCGCCGCCAGCGGCTGCCGGTGCGGCGTTCGGTGCTGCGACTGCGCCGGAGACGATGCCCTTGACGTAGTTTTGCACGTCCAGCTGGGTCACGCGGCCTTTCGGACCGGTGCCGCCAACGCGGGTCACGTCCACGCCCAGTTCGCGGGCAAACTTGCGGACGGATGGGGAGGCGTGGGCCAGCTTGCCGTTCACGGCCGGAGCGGCCGGCGCTGCAGCGGCAGCAGGAGCCGCTGCTGGAGCCGGGGCTGCGGCGGCAGGTGCTGCGGCCGGAGCGGCAGCAGGAGCCGCGGCTGGCGCAGGCGCTGCTGCTGGCGCGCTGGCGCCACCAACCGCGTCAACGATCAGCACCAGGGAGCCTTCAGCAACCTTGTCGCCTACCTTGACCTTGATCTCTTTCACCACGCCGGCGTGCGACGATGGGATTTCCATGGAGGCTTTGTCGGATTCAACGGTCACCAGGGACTGGTCCTTGGCGATGGTGTCGCCGACTTTCACCATCACTTCGATGACTTCCACTTCCTTGAAGTCGCCGATGTCGGGCACCTTCACTTCGACCGGACCGGCCGAAGCAGCTGGCGCAGGTGCGGCGGCAGCGGCAGGCGCTGGGGCAGCAGCAGGCGCGGCTGCCGGAGCTGCGGCTGCAGCCGGGGCGGCGGCAGGAGCTCCGGCGGCGCCGGATGCTTCAACGATCAGCAGCAGCGAGCCTTCCGCCACCTTGTCGCCAACCTTGACTTTGATTTCCTTGACGACGCCGGCTTGCGACGAAGGAATCTCCATCGATGCCTTGTCCGATTCAACGGTCACCAGCGACTGGTCAACCTTGATCGTGTCGCCCACCTTGACCATCAGTTCGATGACTTCAACTTCCTTGAAGTCGCCGATATCCGGGACTTTCACTTCAACCATGCTCATAGTGTTTGCTCCGTCTTCTTATTTATTGGGTCACCGGATTTGGCTTGTTCGGGTTGATGCCGTACTTCTTGATGGCGTCTTCCACAACCGACATCGCGATCTTGCCTTCGTCCGCCAGGGCGCGCAGGGATGCGACGGTGATGTAGTAACGGTTCACCTCGAAGAACTCGCGCAGCTTGGCGCGGCTGTCCGAACGGCCAAAGCCATCGGTGCCCAGCACTTTGTAGGTGCGGCCTTCCGGCATGTAAGGACGGATCTGTTCAGCGAATGCACGCATGTAGTCGGTGGTTGCAACGATCGGGCCGGTGCTGTCCTTCAGCAGGCCGGTCACGTAAGGCACGCGCTGTTCCTTGGTCGGGTTGACCATGTTCCAGCGTTCGCAGTCCTGGCCATCGCGTGCCACCAGGGTCAGCGAAGGAGCAGACCAGACGTCGGCGGCGATGTTCCAGTCGTTCTTCAGCAGTTCAGCGGCGAAGATGGATTCGCGCAGGATGGTGCCCGAGCCGACCAGCTGCACGCGCTGCTTGGCGGACTTGTCGCCCTCTTGCAGCAGGTACATGCCCTTCAGGATGCCCTCTTCCTGGCCTGGTTTCAGGCCTGGGTGGGCATAGTTCTCGTTCATGATGGTGATGTAGTAGAACACGTCTTCCTGCTCGCCCACCATGCGGCGCAGGCCGTCCTGGATGATGACTGCCAGTTCATGGCCGAAGGTCGGGTCGTACGGTACGCAGTTCGGGATGGTCGCCGCAACGATGTGGCTGTGGCCATCTTCATGCTGCAGGCCTTCGCCGTTCAGCGTGGTACGGCCGGCGGTACCCGCCATCAGGAAGCCGCGTGCGCGCATATCGCCCGCCGCCCAAGCCAGGTCGCCAACGCGCTGCAGGCCGAACATCGAGTAGTAGGTGAAGAACGGGATCATCACGCGGTTGTTGCTCGAGTACGAGGTCGCCGCAGCGATCCACGAGCTCATGCCGCCCGCTTCGTTGATACCCTCTTGCAGGATCTGGCCGGCCTTGTCTTCGCGGTAGTACATCACCTGGTCCTTGTCGACCGGCTCGTACAACTGGCCTTGCTGGTTGAAGATGCCGATCTGGCGGAACAGGCCTTCCATACCGAAGGTACGGGACTCGTCAACCAGGATTGGCACCACGCGCTGGCCCAGCGACTGGTCGCGCAGCAGGGCGGTGATGATACGCACGTAAGCCTGGGTGGTGGAGATCTCGCGGCCTTCCGGAGTCGGGTCGGTCACGGCCTTGAAGGCGTCCAGGCCCGGCACCACCAGCTTCTCGTCGGCCTTGGTGCGGCGCGATGGCAGGTAGCCGCCCAGTGCCTTGCGGCGCTCGTGCAGGTACTTCATTTCAGGCGCGTCGTCGGACGGCTTGAAGAACGGGATGTCTTTCAGCTGGTCGTCCGGGATCGGGATGTTGAAGCGGTCGCGCATTTCGCGGATTGCCTCGTCGTCCAGCTTCTTGGTCTGGTGCGCGGTGTTGCGCGCTTCGCCGGATTTGCCCATGCCGAAGCCCTTGACGGTCTTCACCAGCAGCACGGTTGGCTTGCCGACGGACTCGTTGGCCATCTTGAATGCAGCGTAGATCTTGTGCGGGTCGTGGCCGCCGCGGGTCAGGCGCCAGATGTCGTCGTCCGACATGTTGGCAACCATTTCCAGCAGCTTCGGATGCTTGCCGAAGAAGTGCTTGCGCACGTATGCGCCGTCCTTGGCCTTGTAGTTCTGGTATTCGCCGTCGACGGTTTCCATCATCACTTTTTGCAGGATGCCGTCCTTGTCCTGTGCCAGCAGGTTGTCCCAGCCCGGGCCCCAGATGACCTTGATGACGTTCCAGCCGGCGCCGCGGAAGTCCGCTTCCAGCTCCTGGATGATCTTGCCGTTGCCGCGCACCGGACCGTCCAGGCGCTGCAGGTTACAGTTGACCACGATGTTCAGGTTGTCCAGCTGTTCGCGGGCAGCCATGCCGATCGCGCCCATCGATTCCGGTTCGTCCATCTCGCCGTCGCCGCAGAAGGCCCAGACCTTGCGGCCTTCGGTGTTGGCGATGCCGCGCGCGTGCAGGTACTTCAGGAAGCGCGCCTGGTAGATCGCCATCAATGGGCCCAGGCCCATCGACACGGTCGGGAATTGCCAGAATTCCGGCATCAGTTTCGGGTGCGGGTAGGAGGACAGGCCTTTGCCGTCCACTTCCTTGCGGAAGTTCAGCAGTTGTTCTTCGCTCAGGCGGCCTTCCAGGAAGGCGCGCGCATAGACGCCCGGCGACGAGTGACCCTGGATGTACAGCAGGTCGCCGCCGTGCTCGGCGCTCTCGGCTTTCCAGAAGTGGTTGAAGCCGATGCCCAGCATGTTCGCCAGCGAGGCGAACGAAGACAGGTGGCCGCCCAGGTCGCCGTCGGCGCGGTTGGCCTTGACGACCATCGCCATTGCGTTCCAGCGCATCCACGAGCGCAGGCGCTCTTCGTATTCCAGGTTGCCTGGGCAGTGGGCTTCTTTATGGGCGGGGATGGTGTTGACGTAGGCGGTATTGGCGGAGAACGGGATATCGGCGCCGCGGCGGCGGGCCAGGTCGACCAGTCGCTCCATCAGGTAGTGGGCACGCTCAGGACCTTCGTTTTCCAGGACGGCTTCCAACGCCTCCAGCCATTCTTTGGTTTCCTGTGCATCAGGATCGTTGGCCGTTTGTGCCGTGACCTGGTCAAGTTGAGCTGACATGTAACTAGTCTCCTATCGATTGAAGGCGCCCCACCCTTTATGTCTCCGGACGGTGCAGGTGATTATTTACTAAGACTTTGGCTAAGTGTGAAGGATTCTATCAGTGAATCCTGCGTTTTTCAAATTGCGGAAGTGAATTTTATAATGTGAAATACGTTGCGGATCTACAAATGGTTTCATTGCTTAATTGTCGGTAGGAAATCTCCTACGTATACTCGGAAACATGGAGAGCACGCCCGACCTTGTTTCGGCCCGGACCCTGCAGCGTGAACGCACTGCGCGCAAGGAGGCGGAGTCATTGCTCGAGCAAAAAAGCCGTGAGCTCTATGAAAAAAACCAGTTCCTGCAGGAGAGCGAACTGCGCTACCGCAACCTGGTGGAACTGGCGCCCGATGCAATCTGGATCCACTGTGAAGGCCGCATCACCTTCCTGAACCAGGCCGCGCTACGGCTATTCGGCGCTACCTGCCCCGAGCAATTGCTTGGCACACTGGCCCTGGACCGGGTGCCGGAGCAGTTCCGGCCGATGGTCGAAGCCTGGACCCCGATGGAGCTCGACAAAGTGCACCAGCGCCAGCGCAGCGAGCTGCGCCTTCTGCGGCTGGACGGCAAGCTGGTGGACGTGGAATTCTTCGGATGCTCGATCCGCTTCAATAATCGCGATTCGGTGATGCACGCGGCGCACGATGTCACCGAGCGCCTGCAGCAGGTGGCGATCCGCCATCGCGCCACCCACGACGAACTGACCGGCCTGGCCAATCGCGCCTTCTTCCTGGAACGCCTGGGCGAGGAAATCGAGAAAGCCCGCAGCGCCGGCACCTCGCTGGCAGTGGCGTTTGTCGACCTGGACAAATTCAAGCAGATCAACGACACGCGCGGCCATGCGGTCGGCGATGAATTGCTGCGTATCGTAGCCGCCGTGCTGCGTTCCTGCGTGCGCGACAGCGATACCGTGGCCCGGCTGGGCGGCGACGAATTCGTACTGATGCTGGACAGCTCGCAGGGCCAACTGACCCCGGCCATGCTGGCGGAACGCATCAGCGAACGGCTGGCGGAGCCGGTCACGCTGTCCGGCCAGCAGCACATCATCAGCGGCAGCATTGGCCTCAGCATCTACCCTGACGATGGCCTGGACGCGGAAGAACTGCTGCGCCACGCGGACATCGCCATGTACCACTGCAAAGGCCAGCCATGCAGCAATGTGCAGTTCTTCACGCCGGACATGCAGCGCCGCCTCGACGCGCGGGTGACGCTTGAGCAAGGCTTGCTGCGCGCCTTGCAGCGCGAAGAGTTCGTGCTGCACTTCCAGCCGCAGGTCGACTTGCGCAGCGGCGAGATCGTCGGCCTGGAGGCCCTGCTGCGCTGGCAGTCGCCGGAACTGGGGCTGGTGCCGCCGATGGAATTCATCCCGGTGGCCGAAGAGAGCAACCTGATCGTCGATATCGGCAAGTGGGTGCTGGAAAAGACTTGCGCCACCTTGCGCGAGTGGCAGGATGCCGGCGTGCCGGTGGTGCCGGTGGCAGTCAATATCGCGGCCTCGCAATTTGCGCGGCAGGACTTCGATACGACGGTGGAAGACGCGCTGGCCAAGTCCGGCGTCGATCCCGGCCTGCTGGAACTGGAACTCACCGAAAGCCTGTCGATGGGCGACCCGATGGGCTGCATCGCGCTGATGCATCGCCTGCGGGCCATCGGCATCAATATGGCGATCGACGATTTCGGCACCGGTTATTCCAACCTTAGTTACCTGAAACGCTTTCCGGTAGACCGACTGAAGATCGACAAGAGCTTTACTTCCGGCCTGGCGACCAACGCCGAGGACCATGCCATCGTCACCGCCGTCATCAGCCTGGCGCACAGCCTGGGCTTGAAGGCCATTGCGGAAGGGGTAGAGACCGAGGACCAGGTGCGCTTGCTGCTGGCAGAGGGCTGCGACGAAATCCAGGGCTATTTCTTCAGCCGCCCCTTGCCGGAGCCGGACGCGCGCGCGATGCTGTTGCGGCGCCCCGCCCTGCCCGTCATCTCGGGCAAAAGCCGTGGCGCGGGTTAAACGGATCGAGCCACAGTTCCTTGCGGGCCAGGATGGCCGGATCGATATCCTTGTTCGGCAGGTCGATGCGGCGGCGGTTGCATAACCTTGCTCGCTGCAGGCTGCGCCGGTGATGTTCAAGGACGAAGCGTTCCAGCGTCCCGTCCTTCAATAGCGATTCCATGCCGGCGTGGATGCGCTTGTACAGGCGCGGGTTCCTGGGCGAGACAAAGAACATCGACGGAATGTTGTCGTGCAAGAGGATGCTGTCTTCGACCGCAAGTTGCGGGAAAGCTTGCTTGCGCAAGTCGTACTCCTGGAATATCTCGTTCACACCGCGCGGGAAATAATCGAAGCGGCCGGCGACCAGCATATCGAACAGGCCGATGTAATTACTACCCGTGACGTATTTATAGCCGTTATCCTGAAGCGATGCGCGCGTGACCCACACTGAACCAACACCTGCTGTCATCTGCTTGAGCCCATGCGGCAGCGCCAGCTTATGCATCCGCTCCTGGTTCTTGCTGTCGATCAGGGCGATGCGCCAGCTTTGCAGGCCCATGTCCGTCGGCACGGGCACAGCGCGCAGCGTCTTGAGCCACTTGGCGTCGGCAGGATAGGCTGTGACGTTGATCAGCTTTCCTTCCTTAAGCGCTTCGAGCAGGCGCGGACGCTCCATATGGGCGTCGGCGTACTCAATGGTGTAGGCGCCGAATTCAAGGACCGTGCGCTCCAGCACCTTCTGCAGCAAAGCCTTTGAGTACTCGCGCCGCAGGTCGGCCGACGATGCGGCGCGGTCGAAGATGACTGCATCCACCGCCCTGGCGTCGAACGCGGCGCATGCGAGCAAGAGCGCCGCCAGGCGAGTGATTGTCCCCTTTATCTTCATTCGCCTATGATATCGCGATATGACTAACAATTACATTCATCCAACGCCGGGCCTTCCCGGCCGACTGCTCGCCCGCCTGGCCAATTCCCGCCGCATTGCCGCCGCCCGCCGCGCGGTGTTTGCACGCCTGCCGTTCCTGGCGCTTGAAAGCGATGTGAGCGATGTCGTCTACCTGACCTGGATGATGGACGCTGCGAGCGCGCAAGCGATGGTGCCCGCCGGCGTGCGCCTGTGGCAGCGCAACAGCCTGACGCCGTTCAGCATCCTGACCTATCGCCACGGGCACTTCGGTCCGGCGCTGGCGGGACCGGCGCGCCGGCTGCTGCCTTCGCCTTTGCAAAGCAACTGGCGCTTTTATCTGGAGGAGCCGGGAAAGGTGTACTTCGTGCGCAATGTCATGGATCGCGCGCTCCATGCGCTGGGCACGCGCATATTCAGCGATATCCTGCCGACGCACTTGCCAGAACGCTTCGTGCATGCGCGCGAGGGCGAGGAGTACGTTACCAGCATCGAGCCCGGAGCCGGCAGCGCGCCGACACTGGTAGCCCGCACTCGTGTCTCGGCAAAGCGCGACTTGCCTGCGGACCTGGCCGGCGCTTTCGCGAGTTGGGACGAGGCAGTCAGCTTCCTCGCATGCCAGCACATGGCGATGATCGAGGTACCGGGCCTTGGCCGCATGGCGGAGTCTGAAATCAGCCTGCCGATCCCGCTTGATGAAGTGCTTCCGTTGGAGGCGGAATCGGTGCGCTGCCCGATGGCTGGCGCCGACGCGGGCGCCCCGTTCTGCTTCGCCGTGCCGCGCGTGAAGTTCAGGGTTCTTTCGGAGTCTCTAGCAGCTTCCTGATCGCGCCGCGCGGATTGGCCATGAAGTCGTGCATGACTTCGTAGTGTTCGGTGTCTTCGTAGGCGCGCTGGCGAATGCCTTCCGGCGTGCAGACGAAGATGCTGGCTTCCGGATAAGCCATCAGGATCGGCGAATGGGTTGCGATCACGAATTGCGAGCCGCCCTGCACCAGCTCGTGGATCCGGGCCAGCGCGGCCATTTGCCGCCTCGGCGACAGCGCCGCTTCCGGTTCGTCGAGGATATACAGTCCCCTGCCGCGAAATCGATTCTGTAGCAGGGCCATGAAGGATTCGCCATGCGATTGCTCGTGCAGAGAGCGGTCGCTATAAGCGCCTCCAACGTCAAGATCTTCTATCACGGTCGCAAGATTGAAAAAGCTCTCCGCACGCAGGAAAAACCCATCCCTGGGCAGACGCACACCGCGCGCAATACGCAGGTATTCGTGCAGGCAGGAGTGCGAAGCGCGGGTCCGGAAACCAAAATTCTTGCTGCCACCTTCCGCGTTATAGCCAAGTGCCACCGCGAGCGCTTCCAGCAACGTCGATTTTCCCGAGCCGTTTTCTCCGACGATGAACGTCACCGCCGGATCGAACTCCATCTTGCCGAGGTTGCGTACGGCGGGCAGGCAGAAGGGGTAAGCCGAAAAATCAGGCGTCTTGTCGGGATGAAGCTGTGCGTCGATCAGAAACTGGTACGAAATCATGATTTGGCACCCTCTAACACCGCCTTCAACGCGCCGCGCGGGTTTGCCATGAAGTCGTGCATGACTTCGTAGTGTTCGGTGTCTTCGTAGGCGCGCTGGCGGATGCCTTCCGGCGTGCAGACGAAGATGCTGGCTTCCGGATAAGCCATCAGGATCGGCGAATGGGTTGCGATCACGAATTGCGAGTCGCCCTGCACCAGCTCGTGGATGCGTTTCAAGGCGCGCAACTGGCGTTGCGGCGATAGCGCGGCTTCCGGTTCGTCGAGAATGTACAAGCCTTTACCGCCAAACCGCTTTTCGAGCAGTGCGAGGAAAGATTCTCCATGGGACTGCTCATGGAGCGAGCGATATCCGTACGAGTTGATGACAGGCGGTGAATTGATCGGGGAATCATCCTCATCCAGCCGCTCGATTTCGGTCGCGACATTGAAATAACTTTCCGCGCGCAGGAAATAGCCATCACGCGGCTTGCGTACCCCTCGGGCGACGCGCAAGTACTCATGCAAGCACGAATGCGAATCGCGAGTGCCGAAATTGAAATTCTTGCTGCCGCCTTCCGCGTTGAAGCCCAGCGCGACGGCCAGTCCTTCCAGCAAAGTCGACTTGCCCGAGCCGTTTTCGCCGACGATAAAGGTCACCGCCGGGTCGAATTCAAGGCGGCCGAGGTGGCGCACGGCGGGCAGGCAGAACGGATATGCCGAGAAATCGGGCGTCTTGTCGGGACGCAGTTGGGCGTCAATCAGGAACTGGTACGAGATCATTTGTTGGCAAGCTTACAATCATGTGCAGTGCAGCACAAGGCCGCCACCATTTATAATGGCGACTTTCCATTCCACCAATCCAAGCAATCATGTCTGCACAACTGATCGACGGAGTAGCGCTCTCCCAAAAACTGCGCGCCGAAATCGCTTCCCGCGCCGCCGCACTGACCGCCAAGGGCAAGCAGCCCGGCCTGGCCGTGATCCTGGTCGGCGACGACCCGGCCAGCCACGTCTACGTGCGCAACAAGGTCAAGGCTTGCGAAGACGCCGGCATCCGCTCGGTGAAAGAGCAATACGCGGCAGACATGAGCGAGCAAGCGCTGCTCGACCGCATCGCTACCCTGAATGCCGATCCAAGCATCCACGGCATCCTGGTGCAGATGCCGCTGCCAAAGCACATCGATCCGCACAAGGTGATCGAAGCCATCGCCACCACCAAGGACGTGGACGGTTACTCGGTACTGAGCGCCGGTGAACTGATGACCGGCCTTGAAGGCTTCCTGCCATGCACTCCCTACGGCTGCATGAAGCTGATCGAATCGACCGGCGTCAGCCTGAAGGGCAAGCACGCTGTCGTGATCGGCCGCTCCAACACCGTCGGCAAGCCAATGGGCCTGCTGCTCTTGCAAGCCAATGCAACCGTCACCATCTGCCACAGTGGGACCGCGGACCTGGGTTATCACACTCGCCAGGCGGATATCGTGGTGGCTGCAACTGGCCGCCGCAATACCCTGACTGCTGATATGGTGAAGCCGGGCGCCATCGTAATCGACGTGGGCATCAACCGCGATGAAAACGGCAAGCTGTGCGGCGACGTGGACTTTGCGGGCATCAAGGAAGTGGCTTCGCATATCACGCCGGTGCCGGGTGGCGTGGGGCCGATGACCATTACCATGCTGCTGATGAATACTATTGAGTCGGCGGAACGCGTTTAAACCGGTAAACCGGTGTCAGACCCACGGGGTCTGACACCACGCCGGCCAACGGCTGCCGCATACCGGTATCTGACCCTGCGGGTCAGATGGGACGGCCATCCGGCCGCTTTTAAGGTTTTAAGGAGTCAACGATGACTGACAATCCCCTGCTGGACTTTAGCGGCTTGCCGCGTTTCGATGCGATCAAGCCCGAACACGTCACTCCCGCAATCGAGCACCTGCTGGAGACGAACCGCGCCGCCGTGGCGCAACTGGAAGCGCCGAGCGACAACGTGACCTGGGATAACTTCGTCACCCCGCTGGAAAATTCCACCGAGCTGCTGGGCCGCGCCTGGGGCATCGTCAGTCACCTCAACAACGTGGTGGATACGCCCGAGCTGCGCGCCACCTACAACGAAAACCTGCCGAAAGTGACCGAATTCTGGACCGCCCTGGCCCAGAACGAGACGCTGTTCGCCAAATATAAAGCCCTGCGCGCAGGCGCGGAATTCGCCACCCTGTCGCCGGCGCGCCAGCGCATCATCGACAACGCAATCCGCGACTTCCGCATGGGCGGGGCCGAACTGCCGGCCGACAAGAAGGAGCGCTTCGCCGCGATCCAGGAAGAACACGCCGCCACCAGCACCCGCTTCAGCGAAAACGTGCTGGACGCCACCAACGACTGGAAAATGCTGGTCGAAGACGAAGCCGAGTTGCGCGGCCTGCCCGACGACTCCAAGGCTGCCGCCAAGGCGCTGGCCGAGAAAGACGGCAAGCAAGGCTGGGCCTTCACCCTGCACTTCCCGTCCTACTACCCGATCCTGCAATTCTGCGACAACCGCGCCCTGCGCGAAAAGGTCTACCGCGCCAACGCCACCAAGGCTTCCGAGCTGGGCGACGCGTTCAGCAAGCGCGAAGACTGGGACAACACCGGCAATATCGCGACCCTGCTGAAGCTGCGCGCCGAGGAAGCCGGCCTGCTCGGCTACAAGAACTTCGCCGAGGTCTCGCTGGTGCCGAAAATGGCCAAGTCGCCGGAACAGGTAATCGAATTCCTGGAAGACCTGGCCAAGCGCGCCCGCCCGTTCGCCGAGAAAGACCTGGCCGAACTGCAGGCCTACGCCAGCAAGGAACTGGGCATTGACGACCTGCAGTCGTGGGACCTGCCTTACGCTTCCGAGAAGCTGCAGCAGCACCTGTACTCCTTCTCGGCGCAGGAAGTGAAGCAGTACTTCCCTGAGCATAAGGTCGTCGACGGCCTGTTCAAGCTGGTGCAGGCCCTGTTCGGCGTCAGCATCCGGCCGGACAGCGCGCCGGTGTGGCACAAGGACGTGCGCTTCTACAGTATCGAACGCGACGGCGTGCTGGTAGGCCAGTTCTACCTCGACCTGTATGCCCGCGAAGGCAAGAGCGGCGGCGCCTGGATGGACGATGCGCGCGGCCGCCGCCTGAAAAACGGCGAGCTGCAAACCCCGGTCGCCTACCTGACCTGCAATTTCACCGAACCGCTGGTGGTGGACGGCGTGCCGCAACCGTCCCTGTTCACCCACGATGAAGTAATCACCCTGTTCCACGAATTCGGCCACGGCCTGCACCACATGCTGACCCAGGTCGAAGAGCTGGCGGTATCCGGCATTTCCGGCGTCGAATGGGACGCTGTCGAACTGCCGTCCCAGTTCATGGAAAACTTCTGCTGGGAGTGGGATGTGCTGAGCCACATGAGCGCCCACGTCAAGAGCGGCCTGCCGCTGCCGCGCGCCCTGTACGACCGCATGCTGGCAGCCAAGAACTTCCAGTCCGGCCTGCAGACCCTGCGCCAGGTCGAATTCGCCCTGCTCGACATGCTGCTGCACTACGATTTCCAGCCGTCCGGCGCCAAATCGGTGCAGGACGTGATCGACGAAGTACGCCGCAAATTCGCCGTTATCATTCCGCCAAGTTTCAACCGTTTCCAACATTCCTTCGGCCATATCTTTGCCGGCGGCTATGCGGCGGGATACTATAGCTATAAGTGGGCGGAAGTGCTGTCTGCCGACGCCTACGCTGCCTTCGAGGAAGCGGCGGCGCTGGATGGCGGTAAACTGTCCACCGAAACTGGTAAACGCTTCCAGCGAGAGATCCTGGCCGTCGGCGGTTCGCGCCCGGCCCTGGAATCGTTCACCGCATTCCGCGGCCGAGAGCCGACCATCGACGCCCTGCTGCGCCACAGCGGCATGGCGGCTTAAAGGAGATAGAGAGTCAATGAAACGCGCTGCCCTGCTTTTGCTGCTGCTGACTGCCAGCGCGGCGCACGCCCAGATGTACAAGTGGAAGGACGAAAAAGGCGTCACCCACTTTACGGAGACGCCGCCGCCCGCCACTGCCAAGAAGGCTGAAGTGAAGAACTACAACACCGCCGGCGCCGGCGGTGCCGCATTGCCATCGGAACTGGCCGACGTGGTACGCGCCCGTCCGGTAGTGCTGTACACCACCTCCAACTGCGGCGCAGGCTGCAATATGGCCCGCACCATGCTGGCCAACCGCGGCATCCCTTACCGCGAAAAGACCGTCACCACGACGGAAGACTTCGAAGCCATGAAAAAAGCCGGCAGCGACGGCCAGGTGCCGCTGCTGCTGGTCGGGCGTTCGCGCCAGATCGGTTTCGAGCAAGGTGCGTGGGATAACACGCTGACCGAAGCCGGCTACCCGACCGAGAAGATGCTGCCGCCGGGTTATTCGAACCCGCCGCCAACGCCGGCTGCACCGCCACGCGGCCCAAGCGCCGAGGAAGCGGCCGCCGCCAAGGCGGAAGCCGACCGTGCAGCTGCCGCCGCGGAGAAGGCACGCCGTGAGCGTGATACGCCGCAGAACGCATCGCCGAACTTCCGCTTCTAAGACGCATCAACAATGACGCAGATTGATTTCCACAGCGGCGTGCCGGACAAGGTTGCCTATGCCTGCCGCCTGCTGCGTAAAGCCTACGCCAGCACGCCCCGCATCGTCGTGATGACCGAAGATGCGGCGCAGCTGGCGGAGCTGGACAAGGCCCTGTGGACCTTCTCCGCCACAGACTTCCTGCCGCACGCCCACGCCAACGATCCATTGGCGCCCGATTCGGCCATCGTGCTGGCCGACAGCGACACCACGGAACTGCCGGAAGCCGGCCTGCTGGTCAACCTGTCGCGCCGCGCACCGGCACAGTTCGAAGCTTTCCCGCGCCTGATCGAAGTCATCTCTTCGGACGAGGAAGATGCCGCGGCCGGCCGCCTGCGCTATGCCGCCTACAAGCGCCAGGATTTCCCGCTCAAACACCTCACCGTAGGCAAGTAGTCCATGAACCAGCCTTTTGACGCCAGCATCCCGGTCCTGACCGAAATCATGCCCGACGAGCTGCCGGCCGCCGCCGCGCCGGCACCAGCGCCTGTCGCCGAGAAGCCTGCCGCGCTGGACGACGCTGTCGATTGGGAGGCGCTGGAGCGCCGTGTCTCCGAACAGGTATTGCAGCAGCTGTCCAACCGCGTCGATTTCGTGCTCGAGCAACGCATCAAGGACAGCATGGCCGAAGTCCTGGACCAGGCCCTGCACGCCTTGACGGCGCAGATCCGCGAAGGCCTGCACGACACCATCGGCAAGATCGTCACCCGCGCCGTGCAACAGGAAATCACACACCTGCAGGCCAATTCGGGCCAGCGGAAATAATTCCCTCTTTGCCATTCGGGGTTTTTGTTGTATTTTCTCTGGCAAATCTGACCTTTTTGACTGGAGCCCCCGATGCAGTTCAAGAACAAGTTCATCCCTGTCGCCCTCGCCCTGGCATTTGCCGGCAGCGCCTACGCCCAGGACACCATCAAGATCGGCCACGTGGCCCCGGTATCCGGCCCCAATTCCCATTTGGGCAAGGACATGGAAAACGGCGCCCGCATGGCAGTGGAAGACCTGGCCGCCAAGGGCGTCAAGATCGGCGGCAAGCCAGTCAAGTTCGTGGTCCAGTTCGAGGACGATGCCGGCGACCCGAAACAGGGTACTACCGCCGCGCAGAAACTGGTGGACGCCAAGGTCCAGGGCGTGATCGGCCACCTTAACTCCGGCACCACCATTCCGGCCTCCAAGATCTACTATGACGCCGGCATCCCGCAGATTTCGCCGGCCGCCACCTCGCCGGTGTACACCAAGCAGAAATTCAACACCGCATTCCGCGTGGTCGCCAACGACAATAAGCTGGGCGGCACCCTCGGCGCCTACGCCGTGAAAAACCTGGGCGCCAAGAAAATCGCCGTGATCGACGACCGTACCGCTTATGGCCAGGGCGTGGCTGACGAATTCGTCAAGGGCGCCAAGAAGGCCCTGCCGGGCGTGCAAGTGGTTGGCAAGGAATTCACCAATGCCAACGCCACCGACTTCAACGCCATCCTGACCAACATCAAGTCCAAGAATCCGGACCTGGTGTTCTTCGGCGGCATGGACTCGGTCGGCGGCCCGCTGCTGCGCCAGATGAAGGCACTGGGCATCAACGCCAAATTCATGGGCGGCGACGGCGTCTGCACCGACGCCCTGTACCGCCTGTCCGCCGGTGCTGCTGCCGACGGCGTGGTCACTTGCGCCGAAGCCGGCGGCGTAACCGCCGACATGCAGAAGAACATGGACGACTTCCGCGCCCGCTACAAGAAGAAGTACGGCCAGGAAGTGCAGTTGTACGCACCGTATGTGTACGACGCCATCATGACCATGGCCGACGCCATGGAAAAGGCCAATTCGTCCGAGCCGGCCAAATACCTGCCGGTGCTGGCCAAGATCAAGCACCAGGGCGTAACCGGCCTGGTTGAATTCGACCAGTTCGGCGACATCAAGGATGGTGCACTGACCCTGTTCACCTACAAGGGCGGCATCAAGACCAAGATGGAAGTGGTCAAGTAATACACGAGAATACCGGGGGGGAGCCCGTGGGCCGCCAGCCAGCATGGCGGCCCTTTTCGTTTCAGGAGAAAGTGCAATGCAAACAAAAACCATCATCGCTGCCATCGCTGTGGCCTTTGCTGGCGCCGCAAGCGCCCAGGAAGTGGTCAAGATCGGCTACGTCGGCCCGCTGTCCGGCCAGTCGGCCCACCTGGGCAAGGACAACCAGAGCGGCGTCCGCATGGCGGTGGAAGACTTGAACGCCAAGGGCTTCAAAGTCAACGGCAAAGCAGTCAAGTTCGAGATGGTGTCCGAAGACGATGCCGGCGACCCCAAACAGGGCACTTCGGCCGCGCAGAAACTGGTCGATGCCAAAGTACAGGGCGTGATCGGCCACCAGAATTCCGGCACCACCATCCCAGCGTCCAAGATCTACTATGACGCCGGCATCCCGCAGATTTCCGCGTCGTCCACCAGCCCGGTGTACACCAACCAGGGCTTCAACACCACCTTCCGCGTGGTGGCGAACGACTTCAAGCTGGGCAGCTCGCTGGGCAAATACGCCACGCAGAAACTGGGCGCCAAGCGCATCGCCGTGATCGACGACCGCACCGCCTACGGCCAGGGCGTTGCCGCCGAGTTCCTGAAGGAAGCCAAGAAAGGCGCCGGCGTGCAGATCGTGGACAAGCAGTTCACCACCGACAAATCGACCGACTTCAACGCCATCCTGACCTCGATCCGTTCCAAGAACCCGGACCTGGTGTTCTTCGGCGGCATGGACTCGGTGGGCGGCCCGCTGCTGCGCCAGATGAAGGCGCTGGGCCTGAAGGCCAAGCTGATGGGCGGCGACGGCATCTGCACCGAAGCGCTGCCCAAACTGTCGGGCGGCGCCGACGACATGGTGGTGTGCGCGGAAGCCGGCGGCGTGACGCCGGAACAGGAGAAAAAGCTGGACGAATTCGCCGGCCGCTTCAAGAAACGCTACGGCTACGACGTGCAGATCTACGCGCCGTACGCCTACGACGCAACGATGGCGATTGCCCACGCCATGGCGGATGCCAAGTCGACCGACCCGGCCAAGTACCTGCCCTTCCTGAAGAAGGTCAAGCATGACGGCATCAGCGGCACGATCGCCTTCGACGCCAAGGGAGATATCAAGGATGGGGCGCTGACGCTGTTCGGCTACAAGGCCGACAAGAAGGTGCGCATTGAAGTAATCAAATAAAAAAATGGGGACGTACCCCATTTTTTGAGCAACAAAAAAGCCGGGCCAGCCCGGCTTTTTAATCAACTCATTTCTGCGACAGGACCCATTTCACCAGGGTCTTGGCTTCCGCCTCGCTCACCTGCGGGTTGGCTGGCATCGGGACTGCGCCCCACACGCCGGAACCGCCCTTCATGACTTTCGCAACCAGCTTGGCTTCAGCATCTTTCTGGCCGGCGTATTTGGCAGCGACATCCTTGTATGCCGGGCCAACCAGCTTGGTGGCCACTGCGTGGCAAGCCATGCAGTTCTTGGCCTTGGCCAGGTCAGCGTTTGCGAAAGCGGCCTGCGACGAGAAAGCCGCGGTAACCAGGAAACCAACCAACAGGGAACGTTTCATTTTCATCTCCAGGAAAAAAACTGCCACAATTCTACTCCACAACGCGCGCTGCGTATTATGGGTTGACCGTTAGCTGGATATTGCTATGATGGAATACTAAGGAGTTTTCCATGCCCATTATTCTATTGATAATCGCCCTCGTGGCACTGAAGTACTTTGAAGTCTGGAAATTCGCGGACCTGTCGTGGTGGTGGATCATCGGCACCATGGGCGTCGCCTTTGTCTGGTTCGAGTTCGTCGAGCCGATGTTGGGCCTGGACAAGCGCAAAGCCCACAACGTCGACGAACAACGCCGCAAGGACCGCGTCAAGAAGGCCTTCGAAGATCTGCAGAAGCGTAAGTAAGGGTCTCGCCATCCGCCGGCACGGCCACGCGGCTGGCCAAACCTGCACTTCGCACCTGTTCCTGTAGCGCTGCCCGTTGGACCGGGCAGTGGCTCAGGGCTTCCAGGTGGTTCGCTACCACGACACCCTGCGTGGCGCTGGCGAACCGCAATACCTCACCAATTCCCATAATGATTTCGTGGCCCAGGTCGAACCTGGCGCCGCCAGCCGGTATGACGCTGATGTCGGGCTGGTGCTGCGCCAGGAAATCCAGCACCTCCTGCGTCAAGATGGTGTCGCCCGACAGGTACAAGCTGGGCTCACCCGGCATTTCAATGAAGTAGCCTACACCGTGCTCCATCATCAGGCCGACCAGGCCCTTGCCGTGGCGGCAGTTCACGGTCCTGATGCGGCCTTCGAAGAAAGGCTGCGGTTCGTGATGGTTCGGCGCCAGCGGCTGTACGTTCAGGCCGCGCTGGCGCAGGTGCTGTTCGTCATGCGGGGTGCAGATGACGGGAATTTGCCTGCTGCGCAGCCAGGCCTTGGCGGCGCGGTCCAGATGGTCGAAATGGCCTTTCTGGCAGTGCGTGATCAGGCAGTGCGTTACCGTTTCCAGCATTTCCCCCGTCACCGGCGGCAGCTCGACGATCGGGTTGCGCGTCCGTTCCCCGAGCAGCTTGAGCGGCGGCAGCGCCCCCTTCGGCGCCAGCATGGGGTCCACGAGTATTTTGCAGGGGCCGAACTCGATGACGGCCGTCGCGTTGCGAAGTTGTGTGATGTTCATGCCGAAATTGTGCGGCCCGGCAGCTCGGCCTACAATGGCTGAATCTGACACAAACCATCCATTTCCAGCCATGCGTATTGGATTGCTGCTATACCCCGATTGCCTGCCCGCCGGCCTGTTCGGCGCCATGGACCTGCTGCACGCCGCGAACCTGCGTGCAGGCAGAGCGCTGTTCGAGCCCTTTTTCGTCGCAGCGCAAGAAGGCAAGGTCGATTGCGCACATGGCCAGCAACTGAATGCCGCCGTGGCGCTTCGCGACGCAAGGGTGGACGCCCTGCTGGTGCCCGGATTCTGGGGCCAATCGCCAGGCCAGGCCGCACGCACGGTGAAGGAAAACGCAAGCCTCATCACCGAGCTCGCCGCACTGCCGCGCTCCGTCCAGCTCTGGTCCTACTGCACCGGTGTCTGCCTGGCTGCCGCAACGGGCCGGCTGGACAGGCAGGCGGCAACCATCACCTGGTGGCTGTCGGATTTCGCCGCCACGAACTTCCCCAAAATACGCTGGCAGTTCGAGCGCACGCTGGCACTAAACGAACGCACTGCCACCGCATCGGGCGTGAACGGACACCTGCCCATCGCGCAGGCATTGGTAGAGGCAAAGCTGGGCAAGGAAGCGTATCGTGAATTGACACGGCTGATGGTATTGCCACGGCCGGAAGAAAGGACGCACTTCGCCTTCCATATGCTCGACCTGATCGAACAGCAGGACGGCATGCTGCGCAAGCTGCACCTGGCGGTCGAGGGGCTGCCGGCCAGCGCAGCTACTGTCGCGCGGCTGGCCACGGAAATGCACACGACGGAACGGACGCTCGCGCGCAAAGTGCTGGCCGCGAGCGGCATGCCGGCAGCCGCTTACATCCGCCGCATCAAGTTGCGGCAGGTAAGCGAACGCCTGATTTACACCAGGGCCTCCGCCACCACCATCAGCATCGAGCTAGGCTTCAGCAGCGACTCAGGCATGCGGCGCATGTTCAAGGACCTGACCGGGGCCACCCCGGCCCAGTACCGGCTTACTTACGCGCGAGCTGGCTGAGGTCGCGTACTGCCCCGCGGTCGGCGGAGGTGGTCAGCGCGGCGTAGGCTTGCAGTGCCTGCGAGACGTAGCGCTCGCGGTTGACCGGTTTCCAGGCGCCGGCGCCGCGTGCTTCCATGGCGGCGCGGCGGCTGGCCAGCGTTTCCGGCGTTACGCGCAGGTTGATGGTGCGCGATGGGATGTCGATGTCGATCATGTCGCCTTCTTCCACCAGGCCGATCGCGCCGCCTTCCGCCGCTTCCGGCGAGGCGTGGCCGATCACCAGGCCGGACGAGCCGCCCGAGAAGCGGCCGTCGGTGAACAGGGCGCAGGCCTTGCCCAGGCCTTTCGACTTGATGTACGAGGTCGGGTACAGCATTTCCTGCATGCCCGGGCCGCCTTTCGGGCCTTCGTAGCGGATGATGACCACGTCGCCTTCATGCACGGTATCGCCCAGGATGCCTTCCACTGCCGCATCCTGGCTTTCGAACACGCGCGCCTTGCCGCTGAATTTCAGGATCGATTCATCCACGCCGGCCGTCTTCACGATGCAGCCCTTTTCCGCAATATTCCCGTACAGGACGGCCAGGCCGCCATCTTTCGAGTAGGCGTGCTCCAGGTCGCGGATGCAGCCGGTGCTGCGGTCCAGGTCCGACGAGGCGTAGCGCTCGGATTGCGAGAACGCGACCTGGGTCGGCACGCCGCCTGGCGCTGCGCGGAACAGCTGGTGCACGGCGGCGTCGTCGCTGCGCTTGATGTCGTATTTTTCGATGGCCTCGCCCATGGTCGGGCTGTGCACGGTGTGCTGGGTGGTGTCCAGCAGGCCGGCGCGCGCCAGTTCGCCGAGGATGGAGATGATGCCGCCGGCACGATGCACGTCTTCGATGTGGAACTTGTCGGTCATCGGCGCCACCTTGCACAGGCACGGCACCTTGCGCGAGATGCGGTCGATGTCGGCCATGGTGAACGGCACGCCCGCTTCATGCGCTGCTGCCAGCAGGTGCAGCACGGTATTGGTGGAGCCGCCCATCGACACATCCAGCGCCATTGCGTTCTCGAACGCTTCCTTGGTGGCGATGGAACGCGGCAGCACGCTGTAGTCGTCCTGCTCGTAGTGGCGCTTGGCCAGGTCCACGATCAGGCGGCCGGCGCGCAGGAACAGTTCCTTGCGGTCGCTGTGGGTGGCGACGATGGTGCCATTGCCCGGCAGGGACAGCCCCAGCGCTTCGGTCAGGCAGTTCATCGAGTTGGCGGTGAACATGCCGGAGCAGGAACCGCAGGTCGGGCAGGCCGAGCGTTCGATTTCGGCCACGTCGGCATCGGATACGGTGCGGTCGCCGGCCTTGATCATGGCGTCGACCAGGTCCAGCTTGATGATCTTTTCGCCGCCGTTGACAGCCTTGATCACCTTGCCCGCTTCCATCGGGCCGCCGGAGACGAAGACTGCAGGGATATTCAGGCGCATGGCGGCCATCAGCATGCCCGGGGTGATCTTGTCGCAGTTCGAGATGCACACCATGGCGTCGGCGCAGTGGGCGTTGACCATGTATTCCACGGAATCGGCGATCAGGTCGCGCGACGGCAGCGAATACAGCATGCCGCCGTGGCCCATGGCGATGCCGTCGTCGACGGCGATGGTGTTGAACTCCTTGGCGACGCCGCCGGAAGCTTCGATTTCGCGTGCGACCAGTTGGCCTAGGTCCTTCAGGTGGACGTGGCCCGGCACGAATTGGGTGAAGGAGTTGACCACGGCGATGATCGGCTTGTTGAAATCGCCATCTTTCATGCCGGTGGCACGCCACAGGGCGCGCGCGCCTGCCATATTGCGGCCTTGGGTGGTGGTGTAGGAACGGTATTGCGGCATGGTGGGGTCTCCTCAGTAAGAGCTTAAGGGTGCCTTGCCCCTGGCGAGTTGTCAAATATATGATAATCGCTGCTGTGATATGCTTTGCGAATGAATATTGAACTTCGCCAGTTGCGCTATTTCGCCACGGTGGCCGAGGAGCTGCATTTCGGCCGCGCCGCGCGCCGCCTGCACATGACACAGCCGCCGCTATCGCAGACCATCATGGCGCTGGAAGAAATGCTGGGCGCGCCCCTGTTCGAGCGCAACCGGCGCGGCGTAACCCTGACTGCAGCCGGCGAAGCCCTGCTGCCGGAAGCGCGCCGCCTGCTGGAACAGTCGGCCGGTCTTCCCGCGCTGGTGCAGCGCGCGGCCAGCGGCGCCAGCGGGCGGCTATCGCTGGCTTTCGTGTCCTCCGCCGATTACAGCGTGCTGCCGCCGACACTGCAGGCCTACCGCGCCGAGTTTCCGCAGGTGGAAATCACGCTGAAGGAAGCCACCTCCGACCTGCAGCTGGACGACCTCCTGGAAGGCCGCGTCGACGCTGGCCTGCTGATCCCGCCCCTGCCCGACCGCGCGCGGCAGGAACTCGAATACCTGCCCGTTCTGAGCGAGCCGCTGGTGCTGGCCGCGCCAGCCGGACTGCCTGCGCTGGCGCGGGCGCGCAGCGCCGACCTGCGCAAGCTGGCCGGCCTGCCGCTGATCATTTTCCCGCGCCATATCTCGCCCGGACTGTACGACGCCATCCTGTCGGTGTTCCGCGAGGCCGGCATCACGGCTGAGGTGGGGCAGGAAGCAATCCAGATGCAGACCATCGTCAGTCTCGTATCGGCTGGCATGGGTATCGCACTTGTGCCACAATCCGTGTCGAATTTGCGCCGGCCGGGCGTGGAATACCTGCCCCTGGTCCAGAGCACGCCGCTGGTGGAAACCGGCCTGGCCTGGCGGCGCGACAATGCCTCGCCCGTGCTGCGCGGCTTTTTAGAATTAATGAGAAAGAGAATCTGAATGCCGTTAATGCATCCAATGCCCGATCCGGTCGCGATCCATCTGGGCCCTGTGGCGATCCACTGGTATGGCCTGATGTACGTGCTGGCCTTTGCCATGTTCATCGCGCTGGGCCGCGTACGCATCAAGCAGCCGCACATCGCCGCGCAAGGCTGGACCAAGGAAGACCTGGACGACATGCTGTTCTACGGCATGCTGGGGGTGATCGTGGGCGGCCGCCTCGGCGAAGTATTCTTCTACCAGCCGGAAATGCTGCTGACCCCTCTGCGCATCTTCAAGGTGTGGGAAGGCGGCATGAGCTTCCACGGCGGCTTCCTGGGCGTACTGATCGGCATGGCGCTGTGGGCGCGCAAGCGCAAACGCAACCTGCTGGACGTATATGACTTCATCGCGCCGCTGGTCCCGCTGGGTTATGCGGCGGGCCGCATGGGCAACTTCATTAACGCCGAACTGCCGGGGCGCATTGTCAGCGATCCGAACCTGCCATGGGCGATGATCTACCCGAACGTCGGCCCCATGCCGCGCCACCCATCGGCGATCTACCAGATGCTGGTCGACGGCATCCTGGTGTTCTGCATCCTGTGGCCGTTCGCTCGCAAGGCCCGTCCCCGCCTGGCCGTCGGTGCGCTGTACGTGCTGCTGTACGGCTGCGCGCGTTTCTTCACCGAGTGGTTCCGCACCCCGGACTGGGAAATCACCGTGGCCGGCCTGCCGATCACTTCCGGCCAGATGCTGTCGCTGCCGATGATCATCGGCGCCATCATCATGCTGGTATGGGCCTACCGCTCAAACCAGCCCGATAGCGCCAGCCAGCGCGCCTAAGGCAATCAGCCACAGGGGATTCAATTTGGTCGCATAGGCCGCCGCAGCGGCGGCCAGCGCCAGCACGATGCCGCGCCATCCCGCGCCGGCCACGCTCAGGAAAGTCCACGCGGCGCCGGCCAGCATGCCGGCCGCAAGCGGCGCCAGCGCATCGCGCAGCGCGCCAGCCCAGCGCCCTTCCCCGCCGCCATGGCGGTTGATCACAGTCCCCAGCGCCAGCACCAGGCATGACGAAGGCACGATTGCAGCCAGCGTCACCACCACGGCGCCCAGCCAGCCTTTGATCATCCAGCCGATCAGCGTCACGAACAGCAGGTTCGGTCCGGGCGCGGCTTGCGCCAGCGCATACATTGCCGCGAACTGCTCGTCGGTCAGCCAGTGGTTCTGCACGGAGACGTAATGGTGCACGTCCGGTGCCACCAGCACCACGCCGCCGCCAATTGCCGTCAGCGACAGCACCGCCAGGTGCCAGGCCAGGCCGCCCAGCTTGACATCGTCGTTCATGGCTTCCTCCAGACAAAAGCGAACAGCAGGAAGCCGATCGGCACCAGCGTGGCGACCACCGTGATGAGCCCGACTTTCGCCACGCCAAGGCCGATGAAAGCCGCCACCAGCAGTGCGACCTGGACGACTCGCCGCCAGAACAGCGTGCGCGCCACGTCGACCCCGCCCCCGTCCGCCGCGGCGGGCGGCTTTTGCGCTGGGCCGCGCAGCATGCCAACCGCCAGCTTGAGCGCCGTGGCAAGGATCAGTCCCGACGCGGCGGCAGCCATGCCGCGCATGGCGTTGACAAACAGCGGGTGGTGGGCCAGCCCCTGATAAGCCGCGCCGAGCGCGATGACGATGAAGAAGGGACCGAGCAGAAGCCCGGCCAGCGCCGAAAAGCCGCCCGCCGCGCCAGCATAACGCTGGCCAACCATGACGGACAGGTTGCAGATCGTCGGCCCGGGCAGTAGTTGCGCGATGCTGAGGAGCTGGCCGAATTCAGCGGCGCTCAGCCACTGCGTGCGTTCGACCAGGTGGCGGTAGGCAAAGGGCAGCACGCCACCGAAGCCCTGCATCGCCATGTGTGAGAAGACCTTGAACAGCGCCCAGCATCCGACCCGTGCATCCTGCATCGCTACCTCCAATCAGCCGGCACGTCCGGCTGCCGCCGGGGCGCCGCCACGCATCTGCTACGCGAACGCGTGGTAGAACATATAGCCCGCCAGTGCAAACAGCACCACGGCAAACACCCGCTTGAGCGCCGCCACGTCCATCCGGTGCGCCATGCGCGCGCCGAGCGGCGCCATGATCACGCTAGCCGCAACGATCACCGCCAGCGCCGGCAGATAAATAAAGCCCAACGAATGCGGCGGCAAGCCCGGCTCCGACCAGCCAAAGTAAATATTCGACAAGGTGCCGGACAGCGCAATCGGGAAGCCAAGCGCCGCGCTGGTCGCCACCGCCTGGTGAATTCTCACATTACACCACGCCATGAACGGCACCGAGATAAACCCGCCGCCTGCACCGACCAGGCCCGCCACGGTGCCGATCACGCCGCCCGCCGCAAACATGCCCGCAGTGCCGGGCAATTCACGCCCGGCAGAAGGCTTTTTATTGCGCAGCATCTGCGCCGCCGAAAACGCCACGAACACTGCAAACAGCAGCGACAGCGCCGAAGTATTCATCTGCTTGCCGATCCACGGCCCGATCCAGGAACCGACCAGGATGCCCGGCGCCAGCAGCGCCACGATGCGCCACTGCACGGCGCCGTGCCGGTGGTGCGCCCGCACCGAAGACAAGGAAGTAAACATGATCGTCGCCAGCGAAGTCGCAATCGCCATATGGACCACCAGCCCGGGCGCGAAGCCCCTCGCGGTGAAGATCATGGTAATGAAGGGCACCAGCACCATGCCGCCGCCAATACCCAGCAAACCCGCCGCGTATCCGCCGCCTGCCCCCATCAGGAGCAGGATGCCGACCAGACTCCAATCCATCAATCGCCTTTCAGCAGCGCCATCACATGCTTCCACTGGGCCGGCGTCACAGGCGTGATCGACAGGCGGCTGCCTTTTTGCAGCACCACCATGTCTTCCAGCTGCGGCAGCGAGCGCATTTCGGCCAGCGACAGCAGGCGCGTCTTGCGCACGCCCTTCACGTCGACGGAAATCCAGCGCGGCTGCTCCTGCGTCGCCTTGGCATCGTAGTAATGGCTCTTCGGATCGAACTGGGTGGCGTCGGGATAAGGGCCGCTGACCACTTCCGCGATGCCGGCAATGCCCGGCTCGGGACAGGAGGAATGGTAGAACAGGACACCGTCGCCAACCTTCATCGCATCGCGCATGAAATTGCGGGCCTGGTAATTACGCACACCGAACCACGGCACCGTCTTGCCTTTGGCGGACATCACGTCGTCGATGCTCACTTCGTCGGGCTCAGACTTCATCAACCAATATTGCATGGCGCTCCTCTGGGCGTAAAAAAACGGTTGCGCACCCTCGGGTGCTGGCAACCGCTTTCGTATGGAATGAGGCCCCGCCTGTGCCGTTATGCCGGCATCCCGAACCTTACGGTTCAAGGTGGTTGCAGTTAGTTCAACTTCGGGTTCATCAGACTAGTGACGCTCACGCCCGTCGAACAAATTTCCGCAACCGATGCGTGTAAATGGTTCAAGGAATATATGGCAAATCTCGAACACCGCAGGGTGACACGAAGTTTACTCCTCAAACGTTTTGCGGGAAAGGCCTTTAAGACAATTTTTGGGAATTAGAAGAGATTCTCTTGCGGGGTCAGCGCGTTGTCGAGCACCTTGTGCATGGCGCCCAGCTTCTCCTGCACCTCCAGCATGGACGGGCCGCCGTTGGCCGTTTTCGATGCCAGGAATTCGGCCGCCATGCCCAGCGCCGCCATCACGGCGATGCGGTCATTGCCCTTGACCTTGCCGGCGTCGCGAATGGCACTCATCTTTTTGTCGAGCAGGTTGGCCGCTTCGCGCAGTGCGCGTTCTTCGTCAGCCTTGCAGGCCAGCTTGTAGGGCTGGCCCATGATGTTCACGTCGACATGGATCATTGGGCATCCTCAGGAGTGTCTGCTTCGGCGGCCGGGATTTTATCCAGCAGCGCCATCACGCGCGCGTGCGCTTCGCCAAGGCGGCGTTGGTATTCGAGATTGTCGGCCACCAGGGCTGCATTGGCCTGGCGCAACTGGGAGTTCTCCCGACGCAAGGCTTGCGCAAGCTCCGCAAGGCGGTCGATTTTGTCGGAAAGTTCTTGGAAGTCTGCGATCATCCCGAAACTATAGAGCCGCACGATTGTGCGGTCAACTTGGTGTTATACATGCTTACGATTGTAGCTCATTTGTAAGCGTGGCCTGCGATCTTCCTCACCGCCGCAGCGATGTCGACGCACACGTCCTTGAATGCGCCACCGATATCGGCCAGGTCGTTGCCCAGTTCCTTGATCCAGATGCCGAGGCTCATGGCTTGTCTCCCTTGATTTAACGTCGCCATTACATCAAACGAAAATGACAGGACGCCCCACCCTTTGATTACAAATCTGTAATCGAGCGCTGCCTGCATTGACGGCGCTTGGGCATTTCCCGACAATGCTGGGGATGAAAGCCCTACTGGTAGAAGACGAACAGCGGATCGCGAGCTTTGTATGCAGCGGATTGCGCGAACAAGGCATCCTGGTGGACCATTGCGAAGATGGGAACCTGGGCTACGACTACGCGCTGTCACGCCAGTACGACATCATCCTGCTCGACATCATGGTGCCGGGCCGCGACGGCCTGGCGATCCTGAAAGCCCTGCGCCGCGACGGCCGCGACACGCCGGTGATCCTGCTCACCGCGCGCAATGAACTGGACGACCGCCTGGAAGGGCTGAACCTGGGCGCCGACGATTACCTCGCAAAGCCGTTCTACATGGAAGAACTGGTCGCCCGCATCCACGCCCTGCTGCGCCGCGTGAGCGGCGAACGCCAGAACGTGCTGACGGCGGGACCGCTCAAGCTGGACCGCCTGTCGCGCGTGGCGGAACTCGATGGCCGGGAAGTCGAACTGACCAGCCGCGAATTCAACCTGATGGAATACCTGATGCGCGCCCCGGGCCGGGTCTACACACGGACCCAGATCCTCGAGCATGTGTGGGGCTACGACTTCGACCCGCAAACCAATATGGTCGACGTCTGCATCCAGCGCCTGCGCAAGAAGCTGGCCTTGCCCGAGCACGTCGCCATCGAGGCGGTGCGCGGCGTCGGCTACCGCCTGCGCAAGCCGGACAGCGAAGCATGACGCCGTCGCGCCGCCCGTTCATCCGATCGTTCCGGCTGCGGGTGGCGCTGACCACCGGCGGCCTGGCCACGGCGGTGGTGGCGGTACTGTTTGTCGTCTCCGCCCTGACTTTGCTGAACCGGCGCGCCGCCATCATCGACCGCATCATGGTGGCGCAACTGGCCGGACCGGGCTTCGGCGCCTCCCCCGTGCCGCTGTGGAATGCCATCGACGCCCACCTGAACGCCAGCTTCAGCGGCTTTGCGCCGGAGGGCGATGACGAAAAATTCGCCATCCTGCGCGCGGCCGACGACTCGCGCGGCGTGATTTACCAGAGCCCCAACTGGCCCGCCTCCCTGCTGGTGCCGGAAGCGAACGACAAGGAACTGCGCACCTATTACGGCGGCGGCAGCCAATGGCGCATTGGCCAGGTACGGCGCGGCAGCGTACTGGTGCAGATGGGCGTCAACACCACGCTGTCGGAAGCGCAGCTGATCGTGTCGATCAAGCGCTTCGGCGCCTTCGTCGTGGCCTTGTGCCTGATCGTCTGCGGCGTGGCCTGGTACCTGGCCGGCCGCGCCATGCGCCCGATCGAGCACCTGACCGGCGTCATGGAGCGCGTGCGCGCCAGCGATTTGCGGCAGCGCGTGGCCGCCGATGAAGAAGTGCTGGAATTCGAGCGCCTGGTCACCGTGTTCAACGACATGCTGGACCGGCTGGAGCGCAGCTTCCTGCAATCGGCGCGCTTCTCCGGCGACGCCGCGCATGAGCTGCGCACGCCGGTGTCGATCCTGCAGGGCGAACTGGAACGGGCTTTCGAGCGCGCCGGCGCCTACCCGGAACTGGAACAGGCCCTGGCCGACATGCTCGATGAAGTGCGCCGCCTCGACAACGTAGTACGCAAGCTACTGATGCTATCGCGCGCCGATGCCGGCCAATTGCAAGTCCCGATGCAAGCGCTCGACCTGGTGCCGATCCTGCGCGAACTGGCCGACGACCTCGACATGATGGCGCCCGAGCGCCCCTTGCGGCTCGACCTGCCGCCACGCCTGGATGCGCTAGGCGATGCCGACCTGCTGCGGCAAGTGCTGCAAAACCTGGTCAGCAACGCGGTGAAGTACGGCGTGCCGGAAGGCTGGATCGCCATCTCGGCCCGCCGCACGGACACCGGCTGGCAAGTCGATGTGTCCAACGCCTCCGCCGGGATCGCCTATGAACAGCGCGAGCGCCTGTTCGACCGCTTCTACCGCGCCGACCATGCATACAACCGCCGCATCCCTGGCGTCGGGCTAGGCCTGGCACTGGCGCGCGAAATCGCCCGGGCACACGGCGGCGAACTGAAACTATCTGATTGCACCTCATTCCAGGTCACCTTCAGCCTGACCCTGCCGTTAATAACTACTCAATAAGTAGTTGCAAGTCATTGATTTCATTGATTTTTATGTCGGAAAATTTTACAGCAATATAAAAGTTGCTCAAGTAGTAATTTACAAGCAAATATTAAGTGCTTGATTCATTTAGGACTAAGAGGTTTTGGCATGGCCCTTGCATAACAAGCCATGCAGACGATTGGTACCCGCCAATTCCTCAATGAAAAACCTGATTGGAGATACAAGCATGAAAAAATATTTGCGCTGGTTACTGGCAGGCGCACTGGGCCTGCTAGGTGCAGCCCAGGCCTACGCCTCGCCGGTGTTTTCCGTGGACCCCACGGTCATCAACGGCGCCGGCAGCACCTTTAATGCCGATGCCATCAACGGCTTCTCCTCCACCCGCATCCGGCATGACGGCGCCGACCCGGCTACGTTCTACCGTGCCAGTGGCTATGCCGTCTTCACCGGTTTTGCGCTGAACAGCGCGCCAGTCCCAGGCGGACAATCGCAAGTCAACGTGGCCTACGGCCTGTATGCCACCTTCACCCAGGAGTTCACCTGCTCCGGCGTGCTGGCGCCAGGCGTGAGCTGTAACGTGAGCGCGTTCTCGTTCGAGCTATGGGCTGACCCGGACAACGACAACACCTACTCGCTGGCTACCGTAGCGCTCGATCCGACCGTGATCGCAGCCGGCGACCAATACAAACTGGCCAGCTCGAGCATGCTGACCGCTGGCGTGGGCGGCCTGGACCTGCTGGGTGGCGCTTTCCAGAACCTGAACTTCGGTTGGGAACTGTATGAGAATCCTGACCCACTGGTGCCGGACGGCTTCGACTACTTCACCCTGCCACGTCCGTTCTACACCGCTGCCTTCTCCGCCTTCAACAACACCTCGCTGGGCATCACCTGCGACGTGGCGGGCTGCCTCGGTGCGAATATCGTGGCCATCAATTCGGAGACCGGTATTCTCGACTTCAACCAGGTTCCGGAACCTGGCAGCCTGGCCCTGCTTGGCCTGGGCTTGCTGATGGTGGGCACGCAGCGCATGCGCCGCCGCTAAAGCCGAACGCTGGATGGCATGACGAGCTGGTGCGCTTGCCCGCACCAGCTCGTCGTGGCATGATCGATTTTTAGCGCCGCGCGTTGGTCGGCCTTTTTAGCTTTCACCATGCTATTTGCGGGATGACTTGACGCTGGCGCTTGCTGGAGGAACTCGCCATGCATGACAGCCCAGACGCCACGTCCAAGCCCGAGCTCGACACCGCGGCACAAGACGCAGCCCCGCACCCTACGCTGAGCGAAGGCGATCCCCTGGTCGCGCAATTAGCCGACCAAGTTACGCAAGAACTGGATTTCGGCATCAGACTGGTCGACACGCCCACCGGGCGCAACCAGGCCAGCATGCTGATCCACCGCATGTACAGCTGGCGCGGTTTTACCGGCAACCATGCGTTGACGCCGGTCGCCAACCGCGTCACCCTGATGGCCAGCCAGCGCGGCGAGGCGGTCGGCACCTTGAGTGTCGGCCTCGATTGCCCGGAAGGCTTGCTGGCCGACGAACTGTTCAAGCCACAACTGGATGCCTGCCGCGCAAAAGGCGGCCGTATCTGCGAGATCATCAAGTTCGCCTTCGACATGGCGGGCAATAGCAAGCAGTACCAGGCCGCCCTGTTCCACCTGGCCGTCATCACCGCGCGCGACGTGCACCAGCGCACCCATATGTTCATCGAGGTGCAGCCGCGCCACCGCGCCTTCTTCGACAATGCCTTGGGTTTCAAGCAGATCGGCGAGCCGGTGCTGAACCCGCGCGTCAATGTGCAGGGCATCCTGATGTGCGTCGAACTGTCCTACATGACGGAGCAGATCCAGCTTTATGGCGGCAAAGGCCCGGTTCCCGGCGTGCGCTCGTTCTACCCGTTTTTCTTCTCGCCGCGTGAGGAAATTGGAATCGCTAACAGAATGCTCAATATGACACATGACTAGCCGCGACAAAGAGCCGTCCATGGGCGCCCACTTCCAGTACGAAGAAGCGTTCGCGCGCAACCTCGGCTGGGTAACGCCGGAAGAACAGCAGCGCTTGCGCGGCAAGCGCATTGCGATTGCCGGCATGGGCGGCGTAGGCGCCGTGCACCTGCTGACTCTGGCCCGGCTCGGCGTCGGCGCCTTCCACATTGCCGATTTCGACTGCTACGACATCCCCAACCTGAACCGGCAAGCGGCAGCCTTCATGTCCACCATGGGCCAGCCCAAGGTGGCCGTGGCGGCGCGCATGGCGCAGGACATCAACCCGCAGGTCGAGATCCGCCAGTTCGGCGAAGGCGTGAACAGTGCCAATGTCAGCGCCTTCCTCGATGGCGTCGACCTGTACGTCGACGGCCTGGATTTTTATGCATTTGACGCGCGCACCCTGGTTTATGGCCACTGCGCAGCCCAGCGCATCCCCGCCACCATGGCCGCACCGCTGGGAATGGGCGCTTCCTGCCTGAATTTCCTGCCCGGCCAAATGACTTTCGAAGACTATTTCCAGTGGGGCGACTTGCCGGAAGTGGAAAAAGCCCTGCGTTTCCTGGTCGGCCTGGCGCCGGCCAGCCTGCACCGCGGCTACCTGGTATGGCCGCAGGGCGTTGACCTGGCGCAGCGCCGCGGCCCTTCCACCAGCATGGGCTGCCAGCTGTGCGCCGGCATCGCCGCCAGCCAGGCGCTGAAAATCCTGCTGGGGCGGGGCAAGGTTCTGGCCGCCCCCCACGGCTTCCAGTACGACGCCTACGAAGACAAATATGTGACTACCTGGCGCCCGGGCGGCAACCGCCACCCGCTGCAGCGCCTGGCAATGGCCCTGGCGCGCCGCAAATTCGTCGGCACCAGCCCCGGCTGACTTGGGTGCGCGGCCACCCGCCATTTCCCGCTACATTCCCGTGTTGCCGTTCGATCCAAGCCAAATTATCACTTTGGCATGATTGATATCAAATCAATGCTTGACCAGGCGCAAAGAAATTCCCTTGAAAAGGGAAAGTGTCGTCCCTATAATTGTTGGCACTCGTTAGCCGAGAGTGCTAACAACTGTCAATAAACCGAGTAAAAGGAGTTTTGTATGAACCTTCGCCCTTTGCATGACCGCGTCATCGTCAAACGCCTGGACCAGGAAACCAAGACCGCGTCCGGCCTGATCATCCCTGATGCAGCCGCTGAAAAGCCAGACCAGGGTGAAGTGCTGGCAGTTGGCAACGGCAAAGTTGCTGACAACGGCACCGTGCGTGCTCTGGAAGTGAAAGTGGGCGACCGCGTTCTGTTCGGCAAATACGCCGGCCAAGCCGTCAAGGTAGACGGCCAGGAACTGCTGGTAATGCGCGAAGAAGACATCATGGCCGTGGTACAGAAGTAATCACAGCCCCCTAGATACAGAATTCAGGAGAAACAAACATGGCAGCTAAAGAAGTCATTTTCGGCGATTCCGCACGTTCCAAGATGGTCGAAGGCGTGAACATCCTCGCCAACGCAGTTAAAGTCACCCTGGGCCCGAAAGGCCGCAACGTGGTGCTGGAGCGCTCCTTCGGCGCCCCAACCGTCACCAAGGACGGCGTGTCGGTCGCTAAAGAAATCGAACTGAAAGACAAGCTGATGAACATGGGCGCGCAGATGGTCAAGGAAGTCGCTTCCAAGACCTCCGACAACGCCGGTGACGGTACCACCACCGCAACCGTGCTGGCCCAGGCCATCGTCCGTGAAGGCATGAAGTACGTTGCCGCCGGCATGAACCCAATGGACCTGAAGCGCGGCATCGACAAGGCAGTTGCTGCCACCGTCGAACAACTGAAGTCCATCTCCAAGCCATGCACCACCTCCAAGGAAATCGCCCAGGTTGGCGCGATCTCCGCCAACTCCGACGCATCGATCGGCGAGCGCATCTCCGAAGCGATGGAAAAAGTGGGCAAGGAAGGCGTCATCACCGTTGAAGACGGCAAGTCCCTGCACGACGAGCTGGACATCGTGGAAGGCATGCAGTTCGACCGCGGCTACCTGTCCCCATACTTCATCAACAACCAGGAAAAGCAAGTTGCCGTCCTGGAGAACCCATTCGTCCTGCTGTGCGACAAGAAGATCTCCAACATCCGCGACCTGCTGCCAGTACTGGAGCAAGTAGCCAAAGCCGGCCGTCCACTGCTGATCATCGCTGAAGACATCGAAGGCGAAGCACTGGCGACCCTGGTGGTCAACAACATCCGCGGCATCCTGAAGACCTGCGCAGTGAAAGCCCCTGGCTTCGGCGACCGTCGCAAGGCCATGCTGGAAGACATCGCTATCCTGACCGGCGGCCAGGTAGTTGCTGAAGAAGTCGGCCTGACCCTGGAAAAAGCCACCCTGGCAGAACTGGGCCAAGCCAAGCGTATCGAAGTGGGCAAGGAAAACACCATCGTCATCGACGGCGCAGGTGAAGCTTCCGCAATCGAAGGCCGCGTGGCACAGATCCGCACCCAAATCGAAGGCGCGACCTCCGACTACGACCGCGAAAAACTGCAAGAGCGCGTGGCCAAGCTGGCCGGCGGCGTTGCCGTGATCAAGGTTGGCGCAGCCACCGAAGTCGAAATGAAAGAGAAGAAGGCCCGCGTTGAAGACGCACTGCACGCAACCCGCGCAGCTGTGGAAGAAGGCATTGTGCCAGGCGGCGGCGTAGCCCTGCTGCGTGCCCGCGCTTCGCTGAACGTGAAAGGCGACAACGCCGACCAGGACGCCGGCATCAAGATCGTGCTGCGCGCAATGGAAGAGCCACTGCGCATGATCGTCACCAACGCCGGCGAAGAAGCTTCGGTGGTTGTGAACGCCGTACAAGCCGGCACCGGCAACTACGGCTACAACGCTGCCAACGGCACCTACGGCGACATGGTTGAAATGGGCGTGCTGGACCCAGCTAAAGTAACCCGCTCGGCCCTGCAGAACGCAGCGTCGATCGCTGGCCTGATGCTGACCACCGACTGCATGGTTGCTGAAGTCGTAGAAGACAAGCCAGCCGGCGGCATGGGCGGTATGGGTGGCATGGGCGGCATGGGTGGCATGGACGGCATGATGTAATCTGCCTGGCCCTTCAAGCCGACAAAAAAGCCTGCAAGGTTCGCGCCTTGCAGGCTTTTATTTTTAAAGTCGGGGTCAGCTCCGGCAATCGGACATTTTCGCTCGCGAAAATGTCCG
>CBHREK010000017.1:0-54542 GCA_966077345.1 uncultured Duganella sp. | reverse complement strand
AAATATATTACATACGTGGGGGGGTCTGGCCTGACATTCCAATTTTGGCACCTAGGCCCACCCCGCACCCCGACTTTCAAGGTGCGCGCTGGCGCGACTTCAGGATGCTGCCGTCGGGGGCGAACAGCAGCACGTGCTCGCCCATGCGCGGGCGGCCGTCGGCGCCGGGAGCGAGGTGGCCAGGCGCTGCCGACTGGTATAGCCAGACTTCGCGCCCGCTGTCGAAGCGCCTGCTGAGCTGGGGCGGGCCGTGCGCTGCCAGGGCAGACGCGCGGTCGCGCGGGGCCGCCGCGCTGGCGGGCGGCGGGTCGTCCATGTATTCGAAACCCAGCAGGGTGTCGTCAGGCCAGCTGCGGTCCCACACCGGCGCGAAGTAGCTACGGTCCAGCAGCACCTGGCAATCGCAGTAGGGCATTTCGGCAGCGGGCGGATTGCCGGCATATAAGGCGTGGAAGGGCAGGGTGGCGCGCCGTTCGCCGGCCTGCAGGGTAATCGAGAACAGCGGTTTTTCCGTGAAGAACAGATAGTTGCCGTTCGGGTCGCTGCATACCTTGTCGGGACTGCGCAGGAATTCGTCGAGCCAGGCGAACAGGTGGGCGTTGTTCGATACCAGCCCGGCTTCCATGCCGACCAGGCATTCCAGCCGCAGGTCGCCCAGGCGGCGCATGCCTTCCGGCACGCCCGGGCTGCGCACCTCGGCGCGCCATGTCATGGACAAGGTCTTGCGGTTGGCGAGTACGGCGGCGTCTTCGCGCCACAGCAGCTCGTTGTATTCCAGCGTGAAGCTGTTGTCGGCGCCTATCGGCACCGCCATGCTGCCGGTGTCGCCCACCACTTTCAGCTTGATGCCTTGCATGTTCGTGCCCGGTTGCCGCGGCAAGAGGCGGAAGCGCAAGCTGGCCTGTGGCGCCAGCCCGTGCTCGCGCTTGAATCGCTCCGCGCCTTGCAGCATCTTGCGGTAGGACTTGTCCACCGGCGAGCGGGTATTGGGGACTTCCACCGTGGGTACCGACAGGGCCAGGGCCAGCAACAAAGTCGTTTTCCACATAATTGCAGATTGTGGCATTCTCATGAAATCCTTGCTCAATCCACGCGCGCAGCAGTGCGCTTAGCTACTGATGATCAATGAAGTCCCAGCGCTTGAGAGTCTGTCAACCAGGTATGAACTCCTGGTGGCCAGCATCAGCGATTACGCGATCTACATGATGGACACCGAAGGCCGCATCAGTAGCTGGAATGCGGGCGCCCAGCGTTTCAACGGCTTCAGCGAACGGGAAATACTCGGCACGCACTTCTCCCGCTTCCATACGCCGGAAGACAGGGAGGCCGGCCTGGCAAAACGTGCGCTGGCAACTGCCTTGCGCGAGGGCCGTTTTGAATGCGAAGGCTGGCGCTTGCGCAAGGATGGCTCGCAGTTCTGGGCCAGTGTGGTGATCGATCCGATCTACACGCCGGATGGCGAGCACGTCGGCTTCGCCAACGTCACGCGCGACATCACCGAGCGCAAGCGCGTGATGGAAGCGCTGCGCGAAAGCGAGCAGCGTTTCCGCCTGCTGGTGCAAGGCGTGATCGACTATGCGATCTACATGCTGTCGCCGCAAGGCTTGATCACCAACTGGAATCTTGGCGCGGAACGCATTAAGGGCTACGCGCCGGAGGAAGTGCTCGGCACCCACTACCGCCGCTTCTTTACGGAAGAAGACAAAGCGGCAGGCGTGCCGGAACGGGCACTGGAAGTGGCAGCGCGCGAAGGCCGCTACGAAAGCGAAGGCTGGCGCGTGCGCAAGGACGGCACGCGCTTCTGGGCCCATGCGGTGGTCGATGCGCTGTACGACGATGACGGCGAATTGATCGGCTTTGCCAAAGTCACGCGCGACAACACCGAGCAGCGCGAGGCGCAGCAATCGCTGGAGCAGGCGCGTGCCGCCTTGTTCCAGGCGCAGAAAATGGAATCGATCGGCCAGTTGACCGGCGGCGTGGCGCATGACTTCAACAACCTGCTGGCCGTGGTCTCGAACGGCATCGACATCCTGCGCACGGCGCCGCCGGAAGCCTCGGCGGTGCGCGTGCTGGACAGCATGCGGCGCGCCGTCGACCGCGGCGCCGCGCTGACGCAGCAACTGCTGGCCTTTGCGCGCCAGCAGCCGCTGGCGCCCAGCGTGCAGCAGCTGAACCGCCTGGTGCTCGGCTTCGAGGGCGTGCTGCGGCGCGCTGCCGGTCCGCTGATGCGCTTTGAAATGGACCTCGATCCCAAGCTGCGCCAGGCGTCGATTGACGAGGCGCGCTTCGAGGCAGCCCTGCTCAACCTGGTAGTGAATGCGCGCGATGCCATGCCTGGCGGCGGCACGCTCGAAGTCGCGACGCGCAACGTTGTGCTTGCGGCCAACCAGGCAGGCGCGCTGCCGGCCGGCGACTATGTGCGGGTGAGCGTGGCCGATACCGGCACCGGCATGAGCGAAGAAGTGCGCCAGCGCGCGTTTGAACCGTTCTACACGACGAAGGAAGTCGGCAAGGGTTCGGGTCTTGGCCTGAGCCAGGTGTATGGCTTCATTGTGCAATCCGGCGGGGCGGTGACGATCGATACGGAAGAAGGCCAGGGGACTACCATCAATCTCTTCCTGCCGGCGCTGGAAGAGTCTTTGACGGAGGCGCCGGCGCCGCGCAGCATACGCGAGGAGCGCGTGCTGATCGTGGAGGACGACCCGCTGGTGATGGAAGCGGCGCGCGAACTGTTCCAGTCGATGGGCTACAGCACCCTGCATGCCAATGATGCGGCAGCTGCCTTGCGCGCATTGCAACGCGACAGCGAAGTCGACGTGCTGTTCAGCGACGTGATGATGCCGAACGGGATGACGGGACTGGAGCTGGCGCGCGAAGTGCGCCAGCGCTATCCGCACATCAAGATCATCCTGTCTTCCGGTTTCCCGCAGTCGGAAGAAGAGTTTTCCATCGTCGGCAAGCCGTATCGCCTGGCCGACCTGGCCCGCCAGCTGCGCACGGGCTGAGTTACACTCTACGCCTTTGACAAGCGCCGTAGAGGAGACAAATGAAAAGAATCGTACTGGGAGGATTGGCCATGCTGATGGCAGGCAGCGCCATGGCTGCATCGGTGCAGGACGTCGCGGAGCGCTACCGCAAGCTGGCGCTGGCCATCGGCCAGCACGATGCCAGCTATGTGGATGCCTACTACGGCCCGCCGGAACTCGAGCAGCAGGCAGCAAAGGACAAACAGAGCCTGGCTTCGATCAAGGCCGGCGTAGTTGTCGCCCAGCGCGACATCGCGCAGCAGAAGGCTGGCAACGCCGATGAAGTGCTGCGCATCGAGTTCCTGGCCAAGCAGCTCAAGGCCATGCACGCCCGCGTCGAAATGATGGAGGGCCGCAAATTCAGTTTCGACGAAGAGACCGCGCTGCTGTACGACGCCGTGACGCCGCACCATGACCGCGCCTACTACATGGCGTTGGTGGCGCAGGTCGACAAGCTGCTGCCGGGCGAGGGCCCGCTGCCCGAGCGCCTGAAAGCCTTCCGCGCCCGGTTCGCCATCCCGAAGGACAAGCTCAAGCCGGTGTTCGATGCTTCCATTGCCGCTTGCCGCGAACGCACCGCTGCCTTCATGGCGCTGCCGCAAAAGGAGAGCTTCGTGCTGGAGTTCGTCTCCAACAAGCCGTGGTCCGGCTACAACTGGTACAAAGGCAATGCGCACAGCCTGATCCAGATTAATGCCGAGTTCCCGATCTATATCGAGCGCGCGGTGGACCTGGGCTGCCACGAAGGCTATCCGGGCCACCACGTCTACAACGCCTTGCTGGAGCAGTCGCTGGTGAAGCAGCGCAACTGGGTCGAGTTCAGCGTGTACCCGCTGTATTCGCCGATGTCGCTGATTGCCGAGGGCAGCGCGAACTATGGCATCGAAATGGCGTTCACCGACGAAGAGCGCCTGGCTTTCGAGCAGAAAGTGCTCTATCCGTTGGCGGGGCTGGATTCGGCTCTGGCGCCGCAATATGCACAACTCATGAAACTGCTTGGCAAGCTGAGCTATGCGGACAACGACGCGGCACAGGCTTACCTGGAAGGGAAGTGGACGCGCGAGCAGACCATCGAATGGCTGGTGAATGTGGCGCTGTACCCGCCTGAGAAATCGGCGCAGCGCCTGTCATTCTATGACGCGAATCGCGGTTACGTCATCAACTACAACCTGGGCAAGGACATGGTCAAAGCCTGGGTGGAAAAACACGTGACGGCCACCGATCCGGTGGCCGCCCGCAAGCAGCGCTGGGAAGCGTTCAAGACCTTGCTGTCGTCGCCGCGCCTCGCCAGCGGCCTGCGCTGATCAGGCTGCTTTCTTCGAGCTCAGGCATTCTTTCATGAATGCCTTGCGTTCATCGCCCTTTTTGCCTGCTGCGTCTGCATTGCAGGTCTTCATCTTGTCCTGCTGCGTCACCGGCGCGGCAGGTTTCGCACTCAGGCATTCCTTCATGAATGCCTTGCGCTCGTCACCTTTCTTGCCCTCGGCTTCCTTGTTGCAGGTCGTCATCTTGGATTGCTGGGAGTTCTTTGCCGGCGCCGGATCCGCGGCGAAAGCGGCGGAACAAGACAGGGCCAGGGCGGCAATGATCAGTTTTTTCATGAGGGTTCCTTCATACAGTTGAGTTGGTCTTGCGGTAGTAACTATACATAGATTTTTTGTCGATGTGGCCTATTCTCAAAGGACGCCGATGAGATCAAACGGTCGTTTCTACTGGGGAGTGAACATGGACAAATACTTCAAAACAGGCCCTGCCGGCCTGGCGCTGCTGTTGCTGTCTGCCTGCGCGGGCACCGATCCCAAGCTGGGCGGTGCGCCGACCATGGCCACCGGTTCCGCTGGCGGCGCCACCGCGTCGAATGCCAACCAGCAGTTGGAAAAATGTGACAAGCCGCTCGGCACCCTCGGGGTGGTGGAGGATACGGCTGCGCCCTGGTATCACCACCTGTCGCAATACAAGCTCGGCTCGACCGTGCCCGTGCTGCGCATGATGATCCAGCAGTCGAACTGCTTTGTCGTCGTGGAGCGCGGCGCCGCGATGGGCAAGCTGATGCAGGAGCGGGCGCTGGCTTCGTCGGGTGAAATGCGGGCCGGCAGCAATTACGGCAAGGGCCAGATGGTGGCGGCTGACTACACCATGAGCCCGAGCATCACATTCAGCCAGAAAGGCACGCAGGGTGTCGGCGGCGCCCTCGGCGGACTGGGTTTGCTGGGCAGCGTGGCTGGTGTCGTTGCTGGTGGGCTGAAGGCCAACGAGGCTTCCACTACCTTGCTAATGGTGGATAACCGTTCGGGCATCCAGCTGGCTGCGGCGGAAGGCAGTGCCAAGAATTATGACTTCAATGTGGGCGGCGCCTTGTTTGGCGGTGGCGGCTTCGGCGCGGCGGGCGGCTATTCCAACACGCCGGAAGGCAAGATCCTGATCGCTTCCTTCATGGATTCGTATAACCAGCTCGTCAAGGCTGTGCGGAATTACAAGGCGCAGGAAGTGGCCGGCGGCATGGGGACCGGTGGCGCGCTTGGGGTGCAGGGCGGCTCCACACCAGCGTCCAAAGAGCTCGAGAAAAAGTCCACCAAGAAGAAAAACTGAATCACATCCAGCGCAGGAAAGCGCCGATCACGGGGGCATTCGCCAGGTCGATCAGGAAGCCTCCGGTCGGCGGCACGATGGTCGTGGCGCGCGGTGCGGCGCCATGTTGTCGCGTTATGGCGTCCATTGCCGCGACAGCTGTCGCTGTTGAGCCCACGCCGTAGCCAGTCAGCCCGGCCGTCGCTAGCGCTGCCTCCCTGTCGCTCCCCAGCAGGGGATAGATCACGAAGACAGCGAAGGCAAGCGTCATCGCCGTGTTGACGGCGAGGATGGCCATCATGGGGCCGGCGACAGAAGCCAGCTCAGCCAGGTTCAGCGGCGCCAGCGTGACGACCAGGAACAGCGGCAGCAGCACGGCAGCGATCTGGTTGATGACGTCGCTGCGCAGCCAGCGTGCGCCGGCGGCATCGTGGGCGGCGCGCAAGGCGAAGCCAAGCAGGAGCGCGCCCATATAGGCGGGCATGGGCGCGTCCAGCTTGTCGAGGCCGAAGCTGATCCAGGCGCCGGCCTTGACGCAGAGTGCGACCAGCAGCAGGTGGCCTGCTGCCGCCCGGCCGTGGGCTGCAAGCGTCCGTACGTCTTGCAGGAAGTCGGCCACGACAGGCTTGCCGCCGGGGCTGGGCGCCGGCGTGCCGACTTCGGCGTGGTTGCCTGCGCCATGGCGGCGCAAGAGCCATGTGCCGAGGGGACCGGAGAGCAGCGCGCCGGCAACCAGGCCAAAGGTTGCCGCGGAGGCGCCAATGGCTGCTGCCGATGCCATCCCGGCCTGTTCGAAGCGCGACGCAAATCCCAGCGCGGTGCCGTGGCCGCCGACCAGCGTCAGCGAACCGCACATGACGCCCAGCAGGGCTGGTGCGCCCAGCGCCGTCGCGACCGTCGCCCCGATCGCGTTCTGCAGTATAGCCAGTACCGTAGTCCCGAGCAGCAGAACCACCAGCATGCGGCCGCCGGTGGCGAGCAAGCGCAGCGGAGCCGCCAGGCCGACGCAGGTGAAGAAACCGATCAGCAAAGGCAGGTTGATGCTTTTGGCCGGCCGTGCCAGCCATTCGGAATCGGCGGTGACGAGCCAGGTCCACCATGGTGCGTCGACCTTGGTGGCAAACGCGAACTCAAGGCCGGCCAAGCGCAGCGCCAGGATGGCGAGCGCGAACAGCAGGCCGCCGACAACCGGCACGGGGATGCTGAAGCGCGCCAGCACCGGCGCGCGGTGCAGCATCCACCGGCCGAGCTGCAAGAGCGGCAAGGCCAGCAGCAACAGCAGCCACGGCGGTAGCGTCATCCAGCAGCCTTCAAGGCGACTTCGCTGCCGCCTGTGCTTGCGCCAGGCTGTCGCGCGCGTTGCTCGACTGCGGGAACAGGCGCGTATTCAATTCGAATACCTTGATGGCGGCGCTGCTGCCGCGCGTTTCGAGCATGGCGTATCCGGTTTCGTTGATGCGCCGCTCCAGCGCCGCGCCGTCGCGTAGCGCCAGCGTTTGCAGTTGCTGCAACAGTGCCTGGAACTGCGCCGGCGTGCTTGCGGGCCGGCTGGCGTAGTCGATCAGCTGCTCGGAAACTGCTTCCATCGAGAACCGCGCCGGATCGATTGCCGCCATCAGGCTTTCGACCAGGGTGCGCGACCAGACGTTCTGCGCGCTGCCGTTGGTCAGGTAGACGATGGTGTAGCTGTCGCCGCCATCGCGTTCCGGCCACAGCAGGCGCACGCGCACCTTGGCGCCGCCATCGTGCCCGACGAACTCATAGCCGCCGCTCTTGCCGTACTCCCAGCCTGAAGCGAACCAGCTGTCCTGGCCATTGGCCAGCTTCTGCGGCTGCCACAGCTTGCGCAGCGTTTCCTTGCCTACCAGCTCGCCGCGTGCCACGGCGTTGAGGAAGGCTGCAAGGTCGTCGACCGTGGTGAACAGCTCGGCATGGACGTTGGCATATTCCGGCCATTGGACTACCGGATCGGCCTGCAGCTTGCCGTTCTTGCCGACGTAGCTGCGCACCATGCCGCGGCGGCTGGCATTGGCGAGGCCAAGATACGTGTTCTTCAATCCCAGCCTGCTGATGATGCGCTCGCTGGCCAGCTGGGTGTACGGTTTGCCATAGTGCGCTTCCAGCACGGCTTCCAGCAGCAGGAAGTTGGTCTGCGTGTAGCGGGTAGCGGTACCTGGTTCAAACAACAGCGGCTTGTCGGCCAGTGCGGCAAATACCGCCTGCAGTGTCGGCGGGAAGCTGGGACTGGACAGGATGCCCGGATCGAAATATTCCGGCAGTCCCGAGCTATGGTTCAGGATGAGGCGTAGCGGAATCTGTTGCCAGCGCAGCGGCAGGCCTGCCAGATAGGCGCTGGCTGGTTTGTCCAGGTCCAGCTGGCCGGCTTCCACCAGTTGCATCAGCAGCACGCTGGCCAGCAGTTTGCTGACCGAATAGGCGGGGAACAGCTCGTCGCGCCGTGCGCCGGCGACATTGCGGAAGATCACTTCGCCGTTGCGCGCCACCAGCACCGCCTGGCTGGCGATCACATAGCGCTGGGCGTTGGCTTCCATCTTCTGTTCGAGCGCGCGATCGAGCGGCGCCGCGTGGGCAGTGCTTGCGATCAGGGCAAGGGCCAGGGCGATTGAACGAACCAGCATTGCACCTCCGTGCTTAGTTAACAGGCAGGCAAATGTAGCATGGAATTGCGGGCCAAACGTCCTATAGTGTAAGTAGCTCTTCGGAAGGGAGGTCGCCATGACCCGCAAATACATCGACTGCCGCGAATTTCCCAGCGAGGCTCAATGCAGCGTCGCGATATCGGCAGACAATGAAGACGAGCTGCTGGAAGTCGCTGTCCAGCACGCCGTCTCGGTCCACAAGCATACGGATAGTCCTGAACTGCGCAGCGCCATTCGTGGCCTGATCCATGAAGGCATGCCACCCGAACATGTGATGCCGCCGGGGGCATCGACGGGCACGCCGGAAGGCGTCAGGCCGCACTAGGCGGCTCGCTCTGCCGGCTGGGTTTCGAGATAGCGCAGCAGGTCGCGCCCCAGCACCCGCAGGCGCGCGGTTTCGACCTGGCGCTTCTTGTAGGCGTCGTGGCTGGCTGGACCTTCCAGCGTGCGGCCGTGGCTGGCCTTGTCCATCAACTGGATCTCGTACTCGAAGAAGAAGCCGACGTCATAGTCGGGGCCGCTGGCTGCCGGGTCGTCCGGCGGCAGGTGAATCATCTTGCGCACTGTGACCTGGATGCTGTTGAAGCCGGCGCCGCTGTGCGGGTTGTCGGCCTGCGTCTGGGGTGACGAAATTTCCATCAGTTCCGCATCCATCTTTTCCAGCAGGTCGGCTGGATAGCCTTCGGCCGCCTCCAGCATGCAGCGGTATTGGGTGAATATTTCCTTTGCCGCTTCCATGTCGAGCAGGGTGTTGCGGGTGCGCTGGGAGTCGACGTTGGTCACCGAGATCAGGTGGGCCCGCTGCAGCGTGCGCAAGGCGAGCAGGCATTCGAAGCGGGTATTGAAGATCAGCCGCACGCCAAGGTGGTCGAAGATGTCCGCCGCCAGGTAGGCTGCCTTTTGCAACAGCTTCAGCAGGATGCTGCCACGGCTTTTATTGTTCTTGCGGTCAAAGTGCAGCAAGGGCAGGCAAATTTCACCATCGCTCAAATAGAACTGGCCGTCTTCTTCATGGATCACTTCATCCAGGCTGGCAAACACTTGCTGGCGGATGGTGTTGAAGTAGCGCAGCTTGAGGTTGTTATCGATGTAGAAGATGCCGTGCATGACTTTCAGCACAGCGCAGGACCACATGCGGCGCTGTTCCACCGGTTCATTGCCGTGCAGCGAGGCGTAGACCAGCAAGTCCAGCGGATCTTCCGGCTGGCGTACTTCAAGCGGGATCAGGGCCGCCTGGGCTGGCGTCAGGAAGCTGCTGCAGACAAAGTCCAGCGCTTCGCCATGGGCACGCGCGATCACTTCGCGCGCATGCGGGTTGTCGATGTCGAAACCGTATTCGCGCACGAACTGGTGGGCGTCATGCTTGTTGCGCAGGGCCAGTCCGCCGAGGTCGATTGCCGACACACCGGAGGCGATGGCATTCAGGTAAGTCCAGTTCAGGGAAAACTTGCCCTGGCACTTGAGTGAGGGATGCATGGCGGCGTTCGTGAATTTGTGCAACCGTCCAGTCTTTGAAGAAAGTATCGCAGTCGCGCGTGCAAGCCGCAAGCCGGGTGTTGTATTGAAATCGGCCTTGTATCTTAGTAAAAAAATAATGTAATATTTTCTCGGTGGTAACTTTAATAACGATACATCCTCTTCTGGAGCAACCGTGAGTAATCCTTATTCGATGCCGCAGGCCGAACTGCGCGAACCAGCCAGCAATGAAACGTATGAGCCAAAGTTTTTTGCCGTCAGTGGACGCATTGGCCGCGTGCGCTACCTTGCCTATAGCGCCGCACTGAGCTTGATACTGACGCCGGTATTTTTCATCTTCGCGATTGTGATGGGCGTGTCGGCCCTCGCCGCCGGACGGGGAATTGAAGCGATCGGCGCCACGTTCATTTTCGGCTTGCTCGCCTTGACTGTTGTGACGCTGGCTGCCGCCGTCATCATTGGGCGCCGCCGCTTGAATGACCTCGGCAAATCGGGCTGGTACCTGCTGCTGTCGCTGGTGCCCATCGTCGGCTTCCTGTTCGCCTTGTACCTGATCTTCGCTCCGGGCGAGTCCGAGGGCAACGATTATGGCCCGCCGCCTGGCCCGAACACTGTCGGCGTGATCATCCTGGCCTCGCTCATGCCAATCATGTTCGCGGCGGGCATGGTGCTTGCCATCACAATGCCGGGCTATGCCGACTACAAAGCCAGGGCCGAAGCCGCGCAGATCGACAACAGCCAGTAAGCGATGCAAAACCCTTACGCCGCGCCCCAGGCAGGGCTGGAACTGCCGTTTGCACCATCGAACGAGGCGCGGCTGTTTTGCTGGAACGGGCGCATTGGGCGCGTGCGTTTTGTTGCGTACAGCCTCGCAGGCATTCCGCTGGCCATCCTGTTTGGCCTGCTTTCAGGGATCGCGGTCGGTGTTTTCGGGCTGCAGTCCTATTTTGCCAGCGAGGCGCGCGTCATGACGATGGGCACGGTGATCTTCATGATTCCGTTGCTGGTACTGGCGGTGATGACGCGCCGCCGGCTGCACGATTTCGATGTCGGGGGCTGGTGGACGCTTATGCTGCTGTTCCCGATCTTGCAGTTTATTTTCCTGATCTACATGGTGGTCGCGCCCGGCACGGCGGACACCAACCGTTTCGGCGCAGTGCCGGCACCAGCCGACTTCGGCGTGAAGCTTGGCGCGGCATTGGGCTGCATCCTGGTTGCCGGCTTTACAGCGCTCCGCTTTCTTTGATATCGAGGTAGCGGTTCAGCAGGGCGCCGGCCAGGTGCTCCGGCGCGACATCGACCAGGTGGCCTGAGCGCAGGCCGAGGCGGCGGATGGCTTCCTGGCGCTGCTGCAGGTAATGTTCGCTGGCTGCCAGGCGCAGCGCATCGTTGAAGTCCTGCACCTGTGCCGAGCTGGCGGCGTCCAGTGCGCGCTCGCGCAAGCTGGCGCACATCACCAGGTGGCGCGAGGACAGCAGGTCGACGGCCTGGCGCAACGCCACATCGTCCTCATCGCGCACATTGGTTACCAGTACCACGAAGGCGCGCCGGTTCAGGCGGTTCAGCAAGTCGTTGGCGGCGCGCATGTAGTCGGGCGCGGCTTCGCCCGGCTGCAGGTCATAGACGCCGGCCAGCATGCGGTCCAGGCCGATGCGGCCCTTGGCCGGCGCCAGCCAGCGGTTGTCGACGCCAAAACTCATCAAGCCTACCGCGTCGCCCTGCTTGCCGGCCACGAAGGCCAGCGTCAGCACCGCGTACAGCGCATGGTCGAAATGGCTGGTGTCGTCGTCGCGCGCCAGCATGCGGCGCCCGGTATCGAGCAGGAATACGACCTGCTGGTCGCGTTCGAGCTGGTATTCGCGGGTGATCGGCTTGCGGTGGCGGGCCGTGGCCTTCCAGTCGATCGAGCGCAGGCTGTCGCCGCGGCGGTACTCGCGCAACTGGCGGAAATCGGTGCCTTCGCCGCGCTGGCGCTTGAGCAGCGAACCGGCGGTCGGCGCCTGGCGGTCGGTGGCGCGCAGGGCCTGGCCCAGCAGGCGCGCCACGTCGGGGAATACTTTTGCAGTCTGTTGCGGGCCGATGCGGTGCGTGGCCTGCCACAGGCCGAGCGGGCCGGCCACCCGCAGCCATGGCGTGCCGAAGTCGCCGTCGCCCCGCTCCAGCGGGCGCACGCGGTAAGTCATGGTGGAAAACGCGCCGGGAGCCAGGCGGGTCGCGTGCGGCATGCCTTCCAGTTCCCAGGCGGGCGGGTAATCGTCGAACACGTCGAGCTGCAGCGCGGCTTTGCCTTCATTGTGCAGGGTCAGGCGCACGTCGTGCCAGGCGCCGACCGGCAGCACGCCCGCCATGCTGCGTTCCGCGCGCAGGGCAGGGCGGCGCCGCGCCAGCAGGGCATCTGCGCCGGCAGCCAGCAGCAGGGTGCCGGCCAGCGCCTGCCACGGCGCCTGCAGCATCGGCCATGCGCTGGCCGGGACGCCCAGCGCGGTCAGGCCGAGCAGGGCCAGGAACATGCGGCGGGTTGGTTTCATCAGTTGCGCGGCGCGGCGACGGAGTCGATCAGTGCGGCCAGCACGTCGTCCGCGCCCAGGCCATCCAGTTCGCTTTCCGGCGACAGGGCAATGCGATGGCGCAGCACCGGCAGGCTGGCTTGCTTGATATCGTCAGGGGTGGCGTAATCGCGGCCCGCCATCAGGGCCATGGCGCGCGCCAGGCGGATCAGGGCGATGCTGCCGCGCGGGCCCGCGCCGACTGCCACGCCGGGCCACTGGCGCGTGGCGCGCGCCATGCGCACGGCGTAGTTGGCGACCGCCTCGTCGACGCGGATGCGGGCCACAAGCTGCTGCAGCGCGACCAGGGTTTCCGGCTTGATCAGGGTGCGCACCTGCGCCACTTCCAGCGCGTCGCCGACGCGGCCTTCGGTCACGGCCAGCAGCATCGCTGTTTCCTCCGACTCGCTTGGATAGGCGATGCGCGCCTTGATCAGGAAGCGGTCAAGCTGGGCTTCCGGCAGCGGGTAGGTGCCTTCGCTTTCCAGCGGGTTCTGGGTGGCCAGCACCATGAAGGGCGCTTCCAGCGTGTGCGCTTCGCCTTCGATGGTGACCTGGCGCTCCTGCATGGCTTCCAGCAGGGCGGACTGGGTCTTGGCCGGCGCGCGATTGATTTCGTCGGCCAGCAGCAGGTGGGTGAACACCGGGCCTTTGCGGATACTGAAGGTTTGCTGGCGCTGGTCGAACACGGCGTGGCCCATCACGTCGGCCGGCATCAGGTCGGGCGTGAACTGGATGCGTGAGAACTCGCCGGCGAAAGTCTTGGCCAGCGCCTTGACCAGCAGGGTCTTGCCCAGCCCGGGCACGCCTTCCAGCAACACATGGCCGCCCGCCAGGCAACAGGCCAGCACCTGCTCGACCACCGTTTTCTGGCCGACGATGGCGCGGCCGATTTCCTCGCGCACGCGCTGCACGATGTCGATCGCCTGCGCCAGGCGGTCGGCCGGAATGGCGTTGTTGGAGGGGATGGACATGCTATCGCTCATGATGGGCTCGCAATTGTTGGAGTATTGAGATTTGTCGTGTGAAATCGGCGGCGCGGCCGGCCGCTGCGCCAAGCAGTGCGTCGCTGACCTGCGCTTCCGGCAGCTTGGTCAAACGCGCCAGGCGGCGTGCGCGTTCGGCGGGACCCAGGGCGTGCAGTTCCGGCAGGCGCCGCAGCAGCTGTTTTTCCGTGCGCTTGCGCACGGCGTCCAGCAGCAAGGCGCGGCCCTGCGGCAAGCGCCACAGCCAGCGGCCGCTGGCTTCGATATGTTCGATCAGCGCGCGGCGCGGGGCGGCCGCTTCCGGCAGCATTGGGCCGAAGCGGCGCGAGGCGCTCCAGGTCCACAACAGCAGCAGGGCGGCCAGGCCGAGGACGGCCAGGCGGCCGTGCTGCCACAGCCAGGCGGCCCAGCTGACCGGCTCGTTGTGCTGCACCAGCATGACCGGCGCCTTGGGGCCGCTCTGCCCGGCCAGCAACAGCAGCAGCTCGCCGTGATCGAACTGGCGCAGCGCGTCGTTGTCGAAGTAGCTGTCGCCGGCGTCGACGGCCACCATGGCGACCTTGCCGCGGCCTTCGCCGTAGACCAGCACGGCCAGCTCGTAAGTGTCGCCCCATAGCGGTTGCGGGCCCTTGCCTTCGAAGCGCTGCAGGGTGTCGGATGGGCGGGCCAGCTCGATGGTGTTGGCGGCGCCGGGCGCGTTCAGGCACACCAGGTGGGCCGGGCCGGCCGGTTCTTGCTCGCTTGCCTGGTCCTCGTCGTCCGCCTCCTCCTCGGCCGGCTGCGCTTTGGCTTGCGCCGCCTCGGCGGCGCGCTTTTCGCGGCGCGCAGTTTCCAGCGGGTCGATGCGGCAGGTATCGTCCATGCGGGTACGGCCCGACATTGCCACGCCAAAGTGTTTGCCCAGCGGGTCGGTCAACTGTTCCGCGCCGCTCTCCTGGCTGCCTTCCTCGTCGTCGCTGTCGCCGATCCAGTCCGGTGTCATGATCAGCGTGTTGCCGCGGCGCACCCAGTCCAGCAGCAGCTTGGCCTGGCGCTCGTCCGGCGGGCGCGCATAGCGCGACAGCATCATCACGCCGTCCGGCAGCTGGTTCAGCAACTGGTAGCTGAGCACGGGCTCGATGCGCACCTTGTGGCCGCGCGCCTCCAGCAGCCGGGTGGCGGCCAGCATCGGGTTCTTGGCCTGCGCCGCGGAGACATATGGCTGGCCGCGCCATACCTTGTGGAAGTAGATGGGCCAGAGTTCGGAAACGGCGATGGCCAGCAGCGCGGCGACCACGGCGATGGCCGTGATAATGGAAGTGCTGCGCTTCATGCTGCCTCGCGGTCGAAGTGGGCCTGCCAGCGCGTGCACAGCGCCGCCACGGTTTCCGCGGCGGGCCAGCGCGCGCCGTAGGCGGCATTCAGCCATAGCGTGGTGGCCTGGTCGGCCAGTGCCAGGCTGTTGCCGTCAAGGGTGCCGGCGGCATTGGCGCTGCGCGCTTGCGCCAGGCATTCGCCTTCCGTGGCGCCGTGGTGCAGCTTGAGCGACTGGCGGCTGACCAGGCGCGACAGCGTGGCGCGGTACAGCAGCGCCAGCGCAGCGCGCTGCTGCCCTTGCTGCCACAGGGCGCGTACGGCGCCGGCCACGTCGGACGGCAAGCTCTCTTCGCGGATATCGAGTCCGCCGATTTCGGTTGCCAGGCGGGGCTCGGGGGCCGCGCCCATGTTGAAGCGCAGCGGCGCGCCATAGCGCCACAGCAGCCACGCCACCAGGGCGATGGCGCCGCCGATCAGGGCCGCTTTGAACAGGCCAGCCAGGATGGCCGCCACCCAGCGCGCCACCAGCGGCGGGGCTTTCTGCTCTTGTTTGGGCTTTTCCTGTTCCGCTTGCTCACGCAATTCCCATTGCTCGCTGCAGCGATAACCGCGCAAGTCTTCGTGGGCCAGTACCTGTTCGAGCTGGCGGCGCACGGCGGCTTGTTCCGGCGACTGGTCGGGACCGCGCCCGCTGTCCTCCTTCTTGAACCCTTCCGGCGGTTCGCAATCGCGGGCAGCGGCCGTCGCGCCGGCGGCCGGCGCGGCTTGCACCGGCGGCGGCATGCCGAGCAAGGCCATGGCCAGCAGCGGTGCCGCCATCAGCACGGCGGCTACGTGACGCGCCGCTACCGGCCGGGCTGGCGGGCGCAGCTGGCGCAGCACGATTTCGATGTCCCATGCCTCCAGCGTGGCGCGGCGGTTCAGGTATAGCGTGAAAGTGCAGGCCGTATAAATCGGGCCGACAATGGCCAGCGCCGCGCAGCAGGCGGCGTTGATGATGGCCGACCGCAACGCCGCATCGTCGATACGGAACACCGCTGCCGGGTTTGGCGATGTGCTGGACATGAACAGTCCCACCAGGCCCAGGATGCCCAGGGCCAGCACCAGGAATTCGAGGACAAAGAAGCTGGCGCCGAACAGGAAGGCGGCAACGCCGGTGCCATTGCGCGCGATGGTGGCGCGGCGCGCCGTGGCGGTCTTGCCGCGCGCCCGCTCCAGCACCCAGACCGGCTGGTGCAGGCCGCGCCCGGCCATGAAGGGACGCCACCATGTCAGCATGCGAATCCAGCCACCGCCCAGTTCGCGCGGCCAGGCGCGCAAGGCAGCGCGCCAGCCGGTCTGCTCGCCGAACACCTGGCGCGCCAGCACGTGCAGCGGCGCCCGTTCCAGCAGGGGCAGCAGCCACCAGGGCAGCAGCCAGCCAAACGCTGTTTCCCAATGCCAGCCGATCAGGATGGCCAGCGCCGACAGCGGCAGCCACAGGGCGAGCCAGGCGCGCCAGACGTCGGCGCCGCCGGCGTGCAGCAGGGCGAAACCAAGGTCCAGGCCTTGCGCATTGCTGCGCGGGCGCAAGTCCAGGCGCAGCTTATCGAGTTGCATGCGCGCCTTTCCCGCGGCCGGCGAAACCAAAGAACAGGAATACCAGGGCCCAGCACACGGCGCCGACGCTGTATTTGACGGCCGGCGCAAACGCGCTGGCCGACCAGAAGGCCTCGAAGAAGGCGGCCAGCACGGTGAGCAGGGCGGCGCCCGCCACTACCGGGTACATCTGGACACTGGCTTCCTGCAGCGCACGGCGGCGGCTCAGGCGGCCCGGCTTGACCAGCGCCAGGCCAAGGCGCAGGCCGGCCAGGCCGGACAGCACCAGGCCCGCCAGCTCAAAGCTGGAATGCGTCACCACGAACGACCAGAAGTTGCTGCGGGTGGCCGGATCGAGGCTGAGCCAGGCCGCCACCACACCCATCTTCATGCCGTTGAACAGCACGCTCACCAGGGCCGGCACGCCGCCGAAAATGCCGCTGGCGAACGTGCGGAAGCCGATCGAGACATTGTTCCAGATATAGTGGCCGAACATCTGCAGGTCGCCCTCGCTGCCGCCACGGCCGGTCTTGAAGCTGGACGGGGCATACATCTGGTGCATGTGCGTCAGTTCTTGCGGCGAGGCGAACATGAAGGCGTTGTGCGCGTCGTGCCACACCAGTACGCCGATGGCAATGGCCGGACCCAGAAGGCACAGCAGCACCACCAGCAACAGCTTCCATTCGGCGCGCACGCGGCATGGCAAGTCGACGCGCAGCCATTGCAGCAGCACGGCCGGGCGTTCAGCCGCAACGCCATACAAGGCGTGGTGGCAGCGCGCCACCAGGCCGTGCAGGTAGGTCACCAGCTGTGGCGAGTAGCCGCGCTGGCTGGCCAGGGCCAGGCACTGGCACAGGCGGCGGTATTGTTCGGGCAGGGCTTCGCGGCCTTCGGCACGCTTGCCCAGCAAGGTGTCGATCTCGTTCCACAGCGGGGTATAGGCCGCTTCAAACTGCGCTTGCTTCATCGGACCAGTCCTGCGGCCATGCCGCGCAAGCGTTCCAGCGAAGCCTCGCCTTCGCGGCCGGTCAGCGGCGCGGCGATATCGGCCAGTTCCAGCATGCGGCCGTGCGGCAGCCGGTTTTCACGCGCGAACAGGTCGGCCAGGGCGCGCTGCTGTTCCGCCGTCAGAGGGAAAGGCAGCGGCAGCGGCGCCGCATTGGGCACTTCGACGCGCTTAGGCGGCTTGTCGCGGTACACCACCTGGGTGCCGGCCACGATATCGCCGAGGCGGCGGAAGTGACGGTCGCACAGCATGGACACCAGGCCGGAGGCATAAAACAGCGGCAGGAAGTCGGCCACCAGCAGCAGGTTGCGCAGCACCGATTCGCGCCAGCGCACCGGCAGTCCGTCGGCGCGCAGCACCTGCAGGCCGACCGCGCGCTTGCCCAGCGTGCGGCCGCCGGCGTAAATCTCGCAGAACACCGGATAGGACCAGTAGGCGAGGAAGTACAGTACCGCGGCCACGCCACTGAACATTTTTTCGGAAGGGATGAGAACGCCAAGCAAGCCGATCAGGACGCTCGATGCCGTGCCCCACGCAATGGCATCGATGGCCCATGCGTAGGCACGCACCACCGGACCGGCAGGAACCAGCTGCAAACGCACGCCTTCGGGAGTGGTCAGGGACAGGCGCCCATCGAGGAGGGAATTCATGCCATTTATTTAACCATAAAATTTCCTTAATGAAAATATTAATGGGAATGTTTTATGCCTGCCGCCTGCTCGACTTGCTGGTAGTCATGAGACTGGCGCACGTTGCCGATGGCTTGCCAGATGGCTTCGACCCGCAGCGGATCGCGCTGGTAGATGCCGCGCCCCACCATCAGGTGCAGGTTGACGACGGAGTAAGGCAGCGCGGCCTGCCGGACCTTGCCCTTGAAGCGCGGATCTTCATGCACCAGTTTGCTTGCTTCCAGCCCTTGCAGGATGGCGACGTCAAAGCTGCCCGTGACCAGCATGCGCAGGGCATCGGCAGCCGACTTTACGGTGTCGTGGGGGATATAGCCTTTTTCGCGTAATTGCTGCCCCACCAGGTAGCCGGTCTGCACGACCACCACCTTGCCGGGCGCCACCAGCGTGTGCCCATCCCAGCCGCCGTTGCCGCCCACGCGCAGGAAAACCAGGGCTGCATCTTCGAATAATGCGCGGCCCGGATCTTCACGCCCATCGGGCAATTGGGGAATGCGCGACCAGGCACGCCGGTCAATTGCATCTGCTGCCCCGACTACAGCATCCACCTGGCCAAGTTTTAATTCACTAAGGCAACGCTTCCAGGGTTTCGCTGAATAAATAAATTGTTCATTCAGGAGTATTTCAACCCGTTTTAATAATTCGAAATTCAAGCCTTTTCCGTCGGGCGTGCTCCATGGCCGTTGCTCCACATCTTCAAAGCACAGGCGCAGCGGCGGCTCTTTCGCGGCATGGGCAGCCGTGCCGGTCATGAATGCCAGCAACACGCAGAGGCTTTTATAGCTCATGGCATAAAGATTATCACGCCGCTTTTCTGTTCCGGACGACTTCAATAAAAAGAGCCATACATGTTGTATTTGCGCATGAAAAACTGGAAATAATAGACGGATGAAAATGTTGCATATAAATTCTTCCCTAGTTTTTTTAAAATCTGTATGGAAGAGAGAAATACATGAATAAACATTTTCCGATTGCAGCATTAATGTTGTCCGCCAGCCCGTTCGTGCTGCTGGGCCAAGCCCACGCACAAGCACAGGATGCTGCTCCTATCCAGGCGCAGCAGGCTGCCGACAGCACCACCGACGAGATCCAGAAGGTGGTCATTGTTTCGACCGGTAGCCGCGGTTCGCAGCGCACCATGGTGGATACGCCAGTCCCGGTTGACGTCCTGAGCTCGCGCGAGCTGACCAAGACCGGCCAGACCACCCTCGACAAGTCGATGCAGTTCCGCGTCCCTTCTTTCAACACCGTACAGACCCCGGTCAACGACGCGACTTCCCTGCTGGACCCTTACGAAATCCGTAATATGGGCCCGAGCCGCGTGCTGATCCTGATCAACGGCAAGCGCAAGAACATGAGCTCGCTGGTTTACACCCAGACCTCGCCCGGCCGCGGCGAATCCGGCGCCGATATTTCCGCCATCCCTTCCGATGCGATCAAGCGCATCGAAGTGCTGCGCGATGGCGCCTCCGCGCAATACGGCTCGGATGCGATTGCCGGCGTGGTCAACATCATCCTGAAGGACAATGCCGAAGGCGGCTCCGTCACGGCGCGTACCGGCATCACCCACGAACACGATGGCGGCATGGGCGGCGTGAGCCTGAACCAGGGCTTCGCACTGGGCGGCGACCGCGGCTTCTTCAATTACACCATCGATGCCTCGCGCGTGAACCTGGCCAGCCGCTCCGGCGCTGTCAGCGCAGCCGGCGAAGCAAGCGACTTTGGCGCTTCGCTGTCGGACGTGCAGGCCTTCCTGTCCAAATACCCTGACGCACGCAACGTCAACGGCTCGCCGAAAACCAAGGCCTACAAGGGCTTGTTCAATACCCGCTACGACCTGGGCGAGGGCATCGCGGTGTACGCCAACGCGGCGTACGTGAACAAGAAGATCAACTCCTTCGCCAACTACCGCACCCCGTACTGGCGCCCGACCGACTACGGCCTGCTGCACCCGGCCGGCACGACGTACGAGGGCTACCAGCCAACCTTCGACGGCACGCTGGACGACTATAACGCCACCGGCGGCGTGAAGATGGACCTGGCCGGCTGGACCACCGACTTCAGCCTGACCTACGGCGGCAACAAGCAAAAGTACAATGTGAACCATTCCGTCAACCGCAGCATGGAAGACGCAATCCTGGACGGCACCGGTACCGAGCATTCGCCAACCAGCTTCTATGCCGGCGCCGTGAAGTTCGAGCACTATGTCTTCAACGGCGACATTTCCAGGCAGCTTACCGATACCGTCAACTTCTATGCCGGCACCGAGCTGCGCCATGAGAAGTTCGAAGTGATCGCAGGCGACCGCTTCTCCTGGCAGGGCACAGGCGCGGACTCCTTCGCCGGCAACCATCCTGACAACTCCTTCCCGTCGTCGCGCTCCAACTACGGCGTGTACGGCGGCGCAACCTGGGACATCAGCAAGGAATGGCTGGTTGACGGCACCGGCCGCTGGGAAAAATACACCGACTTTGGTTCGGCGTTCGTGTGGAAACTGTCCACCCGCTGGAAGGCCAATGACTGGGTGACGTTGCGCGCCTCCGCTTCGAAGGGCTTCCGCGCGCCTTCGCTGGCGCAGATCTACACGCAAAAGGCGCAGTACTCCTTCGTGCCGGGGTCCGGCATCCAGGTTTCCGGCCTGGTCAACAACGTGTCACCACAGGCGGCCGCGCTGGGCGTGCCGAAGCTGAAGGCGGAGAAGTCCGACAACATCACCCTGGGCCTGGGCCTGAAGCCTGATGAAAATACCAGCATGACGCTGGACTACTACAACATCAAGGTCAAGGACCGTATCGTGCTGGGCAAGGAAATCAAGCCGATCTGCGTGCAGCCGACGGTGGACCCAACCGATCCGGCGTATGCAGCCCAACTGGCGGCGTATAACACTTGCTTCGCTGCCAGCCCGCTGGACCAGGAGCTGGCAAAGGCTAAGATCGTCTCGGTCAGCTTCTTCATCAATGCCATCACCAGCCGCACCGAGGGCCTCGATTACGTCCTGTCGCGCAAGAACATCCCGCTGGCTGACGGCAAGCTGACCCTGAACCTGTCCGGTAACTACACCCACAAGAACGAACGTGATGGGGCAGTGAAGAATCCGGCGCTGGTGGCGAATGCCGGCCAGTCCGTGATGGATGCAACCCAGGAAGCGCTGATGTTCACCTCGCGTCCGAAGTTCAAGACCATCCTCGGCGCCGACTGGGACTACAAAAAGCTGAACCTGTCGCTCAACAACACCGTGTTCGGCCCGACCCGCTTCCGCCAGGCCGGCCTGGACAGCAACCTCGAGACCAAGTTCAAGACCAAGAACGTCACCGACTTCGCCCTCAACTACAACCTGATGCCGAATGTGACCCTGTCGTTCAACGTCAACAACGTGTTCAACACCACGCCTGAGTGGGAGTTCAAGGCCCTGAATGCCGACGGCCAGGCGATCATTAACGATCCAAACCTGAAAGCCATCCAGCGCAACCTGATCACCTTCAACGGCCGCTACGATATGGTGACCTACGACGGCTCGCATTTCAGCCAGCTTGGCCGCACCTACGCCGCATCGCTGAACTACCGCTTCTAAAGCGCTATCCGGTCGACGCGAAAACCGCCCCTCGGGGCGGTTTTTTATTGTAAAGTGGATAATCAAACGGTGATAGGGAAAACCATGCTCTCGATGCGGCGGGCAATCACAAACGGGGCGCAGCATGTACGACCCGTTATTGACGATGCGGTGCTTGCCCGTTATGTCGAAATCGGCCTGGCGGTGCGCCAGGCGTTCCGCCAGCCGGAACTGCGCGAGACCTTCATTGCGCGCCTGAAGCCGCACCGGCGCCTGATTGCCGGCAGCATCCCGGCAGGCATCCAGCAGCATGGCATGTTGCCCGAGCGCCCGCCCGCGCAGGGCCTGGCCGAGATTTCCGATGCAGACCTGGCGCAATGGCTGGTCGACGATGGCCGCCTGATCTACGGCGAATTCACGCAGCAGGAACTCGATAACTACTTCGAGGCGGTGGCGCCCTGGCTGCCCTTGCATGGCCATTTCATCGATCTTGGCAGCGGCCTTGGCAAGGTGGTGCTGAGCGCTGCATTGGCCTTGCCCGGCATGCGTTGCACCGGCGTCGAGCTGCTTGGCTACCGCAACGACATGGCGCAGGTACGGCTGGCGCAGATGCTGGCGGCCGGCGTGGCGGAGGACCCCGCCGCGGCCGCCCGGGTTGCCGCCCGCGTGCGCCTGCTGCACCAGGATATGTTCGCCACCGATGTCTCCGACGCCAGCATGGTCTATATCTACAGTACCTGCTTCGCACCGATGATGGACAGGCTGGCCGACAAGCTGGCCAGGGAGCTGCCGGAGGGCGCCCTGGTCACAACCGTCACGTTCCCTATGCCGCACCCGGCCTTTGAACTGGTAAAGCAATTCGCGCCGCCCAGCGTGGCGTGGACGACGGTCTTCCTGTATCGCCGACGCGCCGTGCTGGACGCGGCAGCGCCGCCGGCGGCCAGCTACCTTTACGAACAGGATGGCGCGGCCTGGGAGTATGCAGTGCGGGCCGCATTTTCCGCTCACGACGCGATGCAGGGTGCCTGACATGGAAATCCGCGCAATGACCCTGCCCGAGCTGGAAACGGTGCTGGATTGGGCTGCATCGGAAGGCTGGAATCCGGGCCTGCAGGATGCCGCCAGTTTCCATGCCGTCGACCCGGACGGCTTCCTGCTTGGCTCGCTCGACGGCGAGCCGGTGGCCAGCATCTTCGCCGTACGGTACGGCGCACGTTTCGGTTTCATCGGCGGCTACATCGTGCGGTCCGAGTTTCGCGGCAAAGGACTTGGCATGGCGATCTGGCGCGCCGGCATGGCGCGGCTGGAAGGGCGCAACGTCGGGCTGGATGGCGTGCCGGCCCAGCAGGCCAATTACGCGCGTTCCGGGTTCAAACTGGCGCACCGCAACGTGCGTTATGAAGGCCGCGGCAGCGATGTCCCTCCTGCCGACCGCGTGCTGCCGCTAGGTCCGCAGGACATGGGCGATGTATTGCTATATGACCGCGCCTTCTTTGCCGACGACCGCGAGCAATTCATGCGCTGCTGGCTACAGCAGGCAGGCAGCGTGGCTTTCGGCGTGCGCGATAACGGTGGCGCGCTGCTTGGCTATGCGGTATTGCGCCCATGCCGCGCTGGATTCAAGATTGGCCCGCTATGCGCCGAGTCGCCGGAGGTGGCCGAGGAATTGATGCAGGCAGTGCGTGGCCGGGTGCCGGCCGATGAACCGGTGTTCCTCGACGTGCCGGAGCCGAATGCTGCCGCAGCGGCGCTGGCCCTGCGGCACGGCATGCGCGCCTGCTTCGAAACGGCGCGCATGTACACCGGCGAAGATCCTGGCCTGCCGCTGGCGCGTCAGTACGGCATCACGACGTTTGAAGTGGGATGAAAATAGCGCTTGACGTTGACGCCGCGTCAACCTTGAGGATGGCTGCATGTACACCGTAAAACAGCTCTCCGACATCACCGGCGTTACCGGCCGCACGCTGCGTTACTACGACAGCATCGGCCTGCTCAAGCCATCGCGCGTTGGCGATAACGGCTACCGCTACTATAACGAAGCGGACTTGCTGCGGCTGCAGCAGATCCTGATTTACCGCGAGATGGACGTGCCGCTGGCCGCCATCTGCGACATCATGTCGCAACCGGGCTTCGACGTGCTGGCGGCGCTGCAGAGCCATAAGCAGGCGCTGGCAAGCCGGCTGCAGGAATTGCAAGGGCTGATTTCCACGGTGGACAAGACCATCCTCCACCTGAAAGGAAAACACAGCATGAAACCAGTGCAACTCTTCGACGGCTTGCGGGACAAGCACGACAAGCACCAACAGGAAGCGGAACAGAAATACGGCATGGACGTCGTGCAAGGTTCGGTGCGGCAATGGCAGGGCTACGGCGAGGACAAGCAGCAGTCCCTGATCGATGAGGGCAACGCCATTTACGCCGAGCTGGCAGCCGCCATGCCGCACGGCGCAGGCAGCGATGCAGTGCAAGGCCTGGTCGCGCGCTGGCACCAGCACATGCGCCACTTCTGGCCAGCCGAACGTGCACACCTGCCGAACCTCGCTGCCACGTACCGCGACGATGCACGCTTCCGCGCCAACTTCGACAACATCCACCCCGACTTCGCTCCTTTCATGGTCGAAGCCGTGAGCATCTACGCAGCTTAAACACAACGCTTGCTCCATCGTAAAGCACGCCAGTCCGCACGGCGCTACGGCGCGGTTGACAGGGCTGCGCGGCGGCGCAGAGAATGGCTTTTCTACAACCCTGCTGGATAAGGAGAAGCCATGAAACTTCGTCGTGTCGTGCAGTACCTGGTTGTTATTGCAGGATTCACCCTGGCCGGCGCTGCCGTCAGCGCTGCGCCGGAAAAGAAGAAGGCCGCCGCACCGCCTGATGAAAAGGCGGCGATGGAGGCGATGACCAAGGCCGCCACGCCCGGCGAGCAGCACAAGAAGCTCGAGGCATTGGCCGGCAAGTTCACGGTCAAGTCGAAAATGTGGATGGACCCATCCAAACCTCCCGAAGAAAGCGACGGCTCCGCGGAACGCAAGTGGATCATGGGGAACCGCTACCTGCAGGAGAATTACCAGGGCAAGTTCATGGGCCAGCCTTTCGACGGCATGGGCGTGCAGGGATATGACAATGTGACGAAGAAGTACTTCGGCAGCTGGATCGATTCCGGCAGTACGGGCATGACCCTGGCGCACGGCACCATGAACGGCAACACCATCAAGTACAAGGGCATGATGTCGGACCCGATGAGCGGCAAGGAAATCCCCTATACGATGAACGTGGCCATCACCGACAACGACAACCACAAGCTGGAAATGTGGGGCCCAGGCCCGAACGGCAAGGACATGAAGTGGATGGAGATGAGCTACACCCGCGTCAAGTAACGAAGGCCCCGCGAGGGGCCGGCACACCGGCGCTATGCCACGCGCACTGGCGCGCGGTGTGCTACTTCCAGCAATATCCCCCACTCGGTGCGGCAGTAGAAGCCCTGGGCTCCGCGCATGTCCTGCAGCGGCGACAGGCCGGTCACGCCCGCAGCATCCAGTTCCGCATGCTTGGCGGCGACCTTGCCTGCGTCGTTGACCAGGAAGCCGACGTGGAATGTTTTGGGGTAGCTCGGCTCCTCGTGCCGGGTAAGCACGAGTATCACGCCGCCTTCGCCGGCCAGTACGGCCATGCCTTGGTTGCCTTTGCTTTGCAGCAGGGTGAAGCCGAAATGGCGGGTCAGGAACGCGGAAGCCGCTGCCACATCGGGCACGGACAAGTCGAGGTGATTCAATTGCATGTGAACTCCATGGTTGGTGGGCCCAACGGGAGTGCCTGAGGATCGATCGGCCACGCCCCGACGAGCCCGGGACGCAAGTGCGCCGGGATCGTCGTGGGTTCTCATGCCGTAACGCGCATGGAGCAGAGCCCTCCGGGGAGGAGAGGGACCGGGCTTACCTTGAACCGGTCCTGCCTTTTTCGACAGGCCGGATCATATCACGACATCAGCTGCGGCCCAGGCGTGGCGTGCGGCGCCCTGGCGTGGCGCCGGGTTCGGCATCGACGCGGAACACGCCAACCGCCTGCAGCAGCGCTGCCGATTGCTGCTGCATGCTGGCCGCCGCTGCCGCCGCCTGTTCGACCAGCGCGGCATTCTGCTGCGTCACCGCGTCCATTTGCGAAATCGCTTCGTTGACCTGGGCGATGCCGGCGCTTTGTTCGTTGCTGGCGGTGCTGATCTCGTTGATGACCTGGCGCACGCGATGCACGCTTTCCACCACTTCCTGCATGGTGCTGCCGGCCTGCGCCACCAGCGAGTTGCCGACGCCGACGGTTTCCACCGAGGCGCCGATCAGGTCCTTGATCTCCTTGGCCGCTGCCGCGCTGCGCTGCGCCAGGTTACGCACCTCGGATGCCACGACCGCGAAGCCGCGCCCCTGTTCGCCGGCGCGCGCCGCTTCCACTGCGGCGTTCAGCGCCAGGATATTGGTCTGGAACGCAATGCCGTCGATCACGCTGATGATGTCGACGATCTTGCGCGAGGAGCTGTCGATGGACGCCATGGTTTCCACGACTTGCGACACCACGGCGCCGCCTTTCTGCGCCACTTCCGAAGCATTGGCCGCCAGTTCGTTGGCGGTGCGCGCATTGTCCGCGTTCTGGCGCACGGTGGAAGTCAGTTCTTCCATCGACGCTGCGGTTTCTTCGAGCGAGCTGGCCTGGCTTTCGGTGCGTGCCGACAGGTCGCTGTTGCCAGCTGCGATTTCGCTTGATGCGGTGGCGATGGTATCGGTGGCAGTGCGCACCGAGCTGACGATGCGCGCCAGGTCGTCGCGCATGCCTTTCAGCGCATTGACCATGCTGCTGTTGTCGTCGCGCTTGACGTCGATTGGCACGGTCAGGTCGCCGCCGGCGATGCTGCGGGCGATGGAGGAAGCGTAATCAGGTTCGCCGCCAAGCTGGCGCAGCATGCCACGTGCGATGAACACGCCGATGCCAAGCAGCACGGCAGCCAGCACGACCGCACCCGCGGCGAAGGTGACGGCGCGGCCGCGAACGGTGGCGTCGACCGTGTCGACATACACGCCGGAGCCGAGGATCCAGCCCCACGGCTCAAAGCCTTTGACGTAGGAGACCTTCTGCACCGGCTTGTCGCTGCCCGGCTTTGGCCACATGTAATCGACCGGTCCGGCACCTGCTTTCTTGACCATGTTGACGAATTCGACAAACAGGAATTTGCCGGTCGGGTCCTTGTTGGAGCTGAGGTCCTTGTTGTCGAGCTCTGGCTTGATCGGATGCATGATCATCTTCGGCTGCATATCGTTGAGCCAGAAATATTCGTTGTTGCCATATCGCAACACCTTGATCGCATCCATCGCCTTCTTCTGCGCTTCGGCACGCGGCAAGGCGCCGCTGGCTTCCTGCTTTTGGTAGTAGTCGAGCACGCCGTATGCCGTTTCAACGGCCTGCCGCACATTGCTTGTTCTTTCCTCAAGAATGAGGGTGCGTTCTGAAATGAGGAAGATGGCGGTAAGGATGATGATGCCGAGGATGGCGCCGGCATTCAGCACCGCGAGTTTCTTGGCAATGCTCATCGACTGCGTGAAGTTCATGGTTGTCTCCAGCTTTAAACGATCCTTTTTGTGAATCCAGCATGGCACGCCTCGCAGAAAAAGAAAAGGCCCTCCGTAGAGGGCCTTGAACTGGCTTTGTATTTTTATTTAGACCGTTTGGCGGCGCTCTGGTCGCGAACCGTGCGGAACTCGGAATCGCTCGACCAGTTCGGCCAATCCTTCGATTCGGCCAGGTCGCGCCCCAGGCTGTAGAGAACACCCAGGTCGCGCGCCATGCCGGTGAATGGCCACTTGGAGTCCCATTCGTCAGAGGGCTGGTGGTAGTTGTTGGTGGTGTAGGCCTCCTGCGCCGCTTTGCCTGCAGCCGCGCCGCCTTGTTCCCAGTCTTCACCGGAATCGAGCGAGAACGCTGGCACGCCGCGCTTGGCCATCGGGAAGTGGTCGGAGCGGAAGAAGTAGCCCGCTTCGGTGTGCGGGTCAGGCGTGTAGCTGACGTTCATTGCCTTGAATTTGGCGACCAGCATATCCAGCAGGTCCAGCTTGGCGCTGCCGGAAATGGTGAAGTTGCGCGCCGGGCCGTATGGGCTCAGTGCATCCATATTGATCATGCCGACGGTGGTTGCCAGCGGATAGACCGGGTTGGCTGCGTAGTACTCGGAGCCGAGCAAGCCCTTTTCTTCCGCCGTCACTGCCAGGAACACCACGCTGCGCTTGGGCGCCGGAGCCTTGCCATAGGCACGGCCCAGTTCCAGCAGGGCGGCGATGCCGGTGCCGTTGTCGATGGCGCCGTTATAGATCTTGTCGCCTTTGGCGTCAGGCAGGCCAACGCCGAGGTGATCCCAGTGGCCGCTGTAGATCACGGTTTCGTTCGGGGCTGCGCTGCCTTCGCGCACGGCGATCACGTTCTTCGACTTGATCACCTGCGCGTCCACCGCGTAGTGCGCCGACAGGCTCACACCCTTCAGTTCCACTGGCTTGAATTCTCGCGTTTGCGCCTGCTTCTTGAGCGCATCGAAATCAAGGCCGGCGCGCTTGAACAGGTCGGCCGCCACGTCGCGCTGGATCCAAGCCTCCATCGGCGCGTGCGACTTGCCTGGTTCCTTGCGCACGATGTCGTACATCACGTTGGTGTTCGAGTTCTTCACCGTCGCCCAGCCGTAGGAGGCCGGCGCGGTTTCGTGCACGATCAGGGTGCCGATGGCGCCTTGGCGCGCCATCTCCTCGTACTTGTAAGTCCAGCGGCCGTAATAGGTCATGGCCTTGCCGCCGAATTCGCCTTCGCCGGTTTCAAAGTCCGGATCGTTGATCAGCACCACGGCCAGCTTGCCCTTCAGGTTCACGCCCTTGAAGTCGCTCCATTTGCGCTCAGGCGCGGTCACGCCGTAACCGACGAAGACCAGCGGCGCCTTGTCGAAGTCGACGCGTTTGGCGCCGTTCATCGCAGCGCGCACTGCCATCTGCTCGCCTTGGGCGAACGCGATGCTGTCCTTGCCGGCGTGTGCATTCAGCACCACCGGGCCCTTGATCTCAAAGCGGCCCAAGGGAACTTCCTGGTACCAGCTGCGCTTGCCCTTGACCATGTCGCCACCCGGTTTCAGGCCGGCCGCTTCGAATTGCCTTGCGATGTATTCGACGGTCTTTACTTCGCCGGCGGTGTTCGGGCCGCGGCCTTCGAACTCGTCGGATGCCAAAGTTTTAACGTCCTGCGACAGGCGCTGCGGATCGATCTTCGGCACGTCCTGCGCTTGTGCTGCGGCTGCAGCCAGCAGCACGGTGGCCAGCATGGAATGTTTCACTGGTTACCTCCTGGTTGGGGTGAATGGATCTAAAACCCGGCAAGTATCGGCCTTGCGGCGCTACAGGTCAATTGCCAGCCCGGTATGTAACTTAGTGTTGCTTGTCGGGCTGCCGCGGCCACGCGCAGCGCCGGCTGCGGCATACTGCCGGAAGTATTTTTTGAGCGGAGTTATGACATGAAACGCACTATTCTCGGCAGCCTGATTATTGGCCTGGCATGTTCGCACGCCTGGGCGGCGGAACTGAATTCCGGCATCGACGCCGGGGGCATCGACCCGCAGGTCCGTGCACAGGACGACTTTTTCCGTTATTCCCAGGGCAAGTGGCTGAGCGGCGTCGAGATTCCGGCAGACCGGTCGAGCTGGGGGGCGTTCAATGTGGCGCAGGAAAACGTGGAAGGGCAGGTGCGTTCCATCATCGAGAACGCTGAACGCGACAAGGCGCGCAAGGCCGGCTCCGATGCGCAAAAGATCGGCGACTACTACGCGAGCTTCATGGATGAAGCGCGCCGCAATGCGCTGGGGCTGAAGCCGCTCAAGGCGGAGCAGGCGCGCATTGCCGCCTTGTCCGGCAAGCAGGGCATCGCCGCGCTGGTGGCGCACCTGAACCGCATCGACGCCGGCGGCCCGCTCGACATGAGCGTGCGCCAGGATGCAAAGGATTCGACGCGCTACGTGGTGGGCCTGCGCCAGGCGGGCCTGGGCTTGCCGAACCGGGACTACTTCCTGTCGGACGAGGATGCCCGCCTGAGCGATATCCGCGCCAGGTACCAGCAGCACGTGGAGAAAATGCTGGCGCTGGCCGGCCACGCGCAGGCGGCACAGGAAGCAGCGCAGATCGTGGCGCTGGAAACCGAAATCGCCCGTGCCCACTGGTCCGCTGTGGAAAACCGCGACCCGGTCAAAACCTACAACAAGCTTTCGCTGGCCGAGCTGAAGGCGCTGATGCCGGGCTTTGACTGGGATGCTTACCTGAAAGGCGCAGGCGTGGCGGGCAAGATCGATTCCGTGGTCGTCAGCCAGCCCAGCTACCTGGCGGCGCTGGACAAGCTGATTGAGGCGACGCCGCTGCCGGTGTGGAAGGCTTATTTTGAATTCCACATGATCAGCTCCTTCGCGCCTTACCTGTCGCAGCCCCTGGTCGATGAGAACTTCGCCTTCCGCGGCGCGGTGCTGGCGGGCACAAAAGAAAACCGCCCGCTGCAAAAACGCGCCATTGCGGAAGTGAACCGCGCGCTGGGCGAGATGGTCGGCAAGGCGTATGTGAAGGAATACTTCCCGGCCGAGCGCAAGCAGCAGGTGGCCGAGATGGCGCAGAACTTCATCGCCGCTTTCCGCGAGGGTATCGACACGCTGGAGTGGATGAGCCCTGAAACCAAGCTGCAGGCGCAGGCCAAGCTGGCCAAGATCAATGTGAAAATTGGCTATCCGGACAAGTGGCGCGACTACACGAAACTGAAAGTGGCGCGCAACGACCTGGTGGGTAATGTGCTGCGCTCACGCGAATTCGCACACAGCTTCAGCATCGGAAAACTGGGCAAGCCGGTGGACCGTTCGGCGTGGAGCATGACGCCGCAAACCGTCAACGCCTATTACAGCCCATCGCTCAACGAAGTGGTGTTCCCAGCGGCGCGCCTGCAATATCCGCTGTATGACGCCAAGGCGGAACCGGCGATCAATTACGGCGCGGTCGGCATCTCCATCGGCCATGAAATCAGCCATGCCTTCGATGACAAGGGCTCGCAGTATGACGGCGACGGCAACTTGCGCAACTGGTGGACCAGGGAAGACGGCGAAAAGTTCGCGGCACGCGGCAAGATGCTGGTGGCGCAGTACAACGGTTATAGCCCGGTGCCGGGCTATAACGTGAACGGTGAACTGACCCTGGGCGAGAACATTGCCGATAACGCTGGCCTGATCATGGCGACCCGCGCCTACAGGATTTACATGAAAGGCCAGCCTGGCCCGGTAATCGATGGCTATACCGCCGAACAGCGCATTTTCATGGGCATGGCGCAGGCGCGCCGCGGCAAGGGCCGCGAAGCGTTCCTGATCCAGCAGGTGAAGTCCGACCCGCACTCGCCATCCGAGTTCCGCGTGAACGGCAGCCTGAAAAACCACCCGGGCTTTTATGAAGCGTTCGGCGTGAAGGAAGGCGACAAGATGTATCTTGCCCCCGATCAACGTGTGTTTTTTTGGTAACAACGCAATAGTTGGTGATACTTTAGACAGATTGCTTGCTATAAAATAATGCCCTTTTATAACAGGCCTTTATTTTTATGCACCCAATTATTCGTGCTGCCGCGCCGTTGGCGATGGCATTGTTCCTGGCGGCGTGCGGCGGAGGCGGAGGCGGAAGCTCCACCACCTCCGGCAGCGCGACCGCGCCGGTCAACAAGCCAGAGGGCAACTGGCTGACCTTCAACCCGAACCCGGTCGCCGTGTCCGGCTACGAAGGTGAGTCGATTCCGTTCTCGATTACCGCAACTTCCAGCCGCACTTTCAGCAAGGCCTTCAATATTGCCATCATCGACGTGTCGGGCACGATCACGACTGACGTGCAGATTTCGGCAGTCAATGAGTTGACGTATACCGCCAAGTTGAATACCTCGTCCAAGCTGGCAGCCGGTACCAAGCAGGTTAACCTCGAGGTGCGCCTGTGCGAAGACACGCCGCTCACCTGCAGCAAGCCATTGCCCGGTTCACCTTGGTATGTACCGCTGAAAGTTGAACTGAAGCCCACATCCGAAGCCGCCAAGCGCCTCGCGCTGTCGACCGCTTCGCTGGAAGCGATTGCTTATCCTGGCGAGCAGACCACACTCAATTTCAGCGGCGAGTTCAAAGGCGACCTGGTTGGCCAGAACTTCCAGGTCGGCATCATCGATATGGGCAGCCTGAGCACTTCCACCGTCATCAATGGCCAGGACGGGTTCAAGGCCACGCTGAAAACCTCCGCCAGCTTGCAGACCGGCGAATACAGCAGCAATGTGCAGGTTCGCCTGTGCCGCGACGAGCCGCGCACCTGCAGCATGCCTGTGCCAGGTTCGCCATGGATCCTGCCGTTGAAAGTCTCGGTCAAGAATCCGGTTAACCTGACAACACTGGCACCGGTAGCTGGCTTTGGCGCCTGGTCGACCGTCCAGGGCAATGCCGCGCACACCGGCTATGCCAACGCTAGCTTCAGCGTCGCCAATTTCTCGCGCCGCTTCAGTGTCCCGGCAATTGGCACTTACGAGCAAGACCTCAGCAGTGTCGCGACCGACAACGGCAAGGTCTTCATGGTGGCTTCCAGCGGCTGGAGCACGGCGTCGGAACTGCTCGCGATCAACGAAACGGATGGCACTGTCGCCTGGCGCACCAACCTGGGGGTGCTCAGTCAGGTCAATGCTCCGGCTGCCGGCAATGGCCAGGTATACGTGACGTCGACCGGTCACGGCGACTCTTATTTCTGGATTTTCGACCAGCAGACTGGCCAGTTGTTGTCCAAGACCGTAATGAACTCGCAATGGCCAACTTACCAGGCGCCGACGGTTTATGGCGCCGATGTGTACACGGTGGACGGCTATTACGGCGGCATGAGCAAATTCTCTTCCCTCACCAAGAGCCAGGTCTGGTTTGGCAATATGCCGCAATACGATCGTTATACGCCGGCAGTCGACGGCACGAACGCATATGGCTACGCGGATGGCAAGTTGCGCGCACTGAAGGTCGGCGACGGCCAGCTGAACTGGGAAATTGCCGATCCGGAAAATGACTGGTCGGGCTACGGCGGGCGCACGCCTGCATTGTCCGGTAACCTGGCCATCGTCCTGACCGGCGGCCGCCTGATGGCTTTCGACACCACGCTGCGTACGCGCGCATGGTCGGTAAGCAATAGCTTCACAGGGCAGCCGGCTATTGGCAATGGCCTGGTCTATGCGCCAGCGGCCAACGGAACGGTGCTGGAAGCGCGGGCACTGGCCGACGGCAAGCTGCAATGGACTTCCGAAAACCTTGGCGATAGCAACTTCAAGTCCGTGCTGGCCACCAGCAACCTGGCCTTTGTCAGTAACGCGAACAAGACTGTGGCGATCGACCTGGCAACGCAGAAGGTGGTGTGGACCTACCCGCGTGGCGGTTCGCTGGCGATTTCCAGCAACGGCGTGCTGTATATCCTGACCAGTGTCGGCCACCTGTCGGCCATCAACCTGAAATAATCAGAGGTAGCGCGACAGCAGTGCGCCATCCAGCCCTTCAGCAAGCTGGATGCGCACGATGTGGCCGCTGCCCGGTGCGATCGTGATCTCGCTGCCGTCGTCCGCCAGCATGCGGGCGATGGTGATATCGCGGTTGCCGCCGGGGTGCATGACTTCAATGCGGTCGCCCACCGCGAAATGATTCTTCACGTCGACGCGCGCCCAGCCGCCTTCGATTCCCAACACATCCCCTACGTACTGGCTGCGATCGGTTTCCGATGCGCCGCGCATATAGTTCTGGTGCTCCTGCGTGTGGTGGCGCTGGTAGAAGCCGTCCGTGTAGCCGCGGTTGGCCAGGCCCTGCAGCTGTCCGAGCAGGCTTTCGTCGAAGGGGCGGCCGGCCACGGCGTCGTCGATGGCCTGGCGGTACACCTGCGCCGTGCGCGCTGCGTAGTAGGCCGACTTGGTGCGGCCTTCCACCTTGAGCGAGGTGATGCCGATCTTCACCAGGCGCTCGACGTGCTCCACGGCGCGCAGGTCTTTCGAGTTCATGATGTAGGTGCCGTGTTCGTCCTCGAAGATCGGCATCAGCTGGCCGGGGCGGCCGGCTTCTTCCAGCAGGTAGGTCTGGTTGGCCAGCGGGTGGCGCGGCTGCTGGTGCAGCACGGAGATGTCGCCGGTCGCATCCTGGCAGCCTTCACCCACCTTGTAGTCCCAGCGGCAGGCATTGGTGCAGGTGCCCTGGTTGGCGTCGCGGTGGTTGAAGTAGCCTGACAGCAGGCAGCGGCCGGAATAGGCCATGCACAGCGCGCCGTGCACGAACACTTCCAGTTCCATGTCGGGGCAGCGCTGGCGGATTTCTTCGATTTCGTCGAGCGAGAGTTCGCGCGACAGGATCACGCGCGTGAGTCCCATGCGCTGCCAGAATTTGACGTCGGCCCAGTTGACGGCATTGGCCTGCACCGACAGGTGGATCGGCATGTCCGGCCACTCTTCGCGCACCATCATGATCAGGCCCGGGTCGGCCATGATCAGCGCATCGGGCTTCATGGCGATCACCGGCGCCATGTCGCGCAGGTAGGTCTTGAGCTTGGAGTTGTGGGCGAAGATATTGCTGGCGACGAAGAACTGCTTGCCGCGCGCATGGGCGCCGTCTATGCCCTCCTGCAGCGCCTGCAGGGTGGAGAAGTCGTTGTTCCGCACGCGCAGGCTGTAGCGCGGCTGGCCCGCGTACACGGCGTCGGCGCCGTAATCGAAAGCGGCATTCATCTTCGCCAGGGAGCCGGCGGGCAGGAGGAGTTCGGGGGCGGTCAGCATGGCAGGCAAAATCCGCCAGCGTAGCCATTGCCCCGATGCCCGGCCATGACCTGGATCAAGTCTCGCGTATTATGTCGGCCATGATGATTGACTGGTTTTCGCCGGCGCAGTGCGTCGGCTACGTGGCATTTGTGCTGGGCGTGGGCTGCTTCCTGCAGTCCGACGACCGGCGCTTCAAGCTGTTCATGGCGGGCGAGTGCCTGGCCTATATCGTGCATTTTGCCTTGCTGGGCAATCCAACGGCGGTGGCCAGCACGTCGGTTTCCCTGCTGCGCTCCTTGCTGGCGCTGCGTACGCGTTCCCTGTGGGTGGTGGCGCTGGTGATCGCGCTGAACGTTGGCCTGGGGCTGGCCTTTGTGCGGCAGCCAGGCGACTGGCTGCCATTAACCGCTTCCTGCCTGGGGACGCTCGCGTTATTCCTGTTGCAGGGTATCCCGATGCGGCTGGTGATGCTGTGCGGGACTTGCCTGTGGATCGCCAATAACATTATTGCCGGCTCCATCGGCGGCACGGCGCTGGAGGTGATCGTCGCGTGCGTGAACATCGCGACGATCCTGCGCTTACGCCGGGTGCAGCTCGCCATATAGGGCTAGGAATTCCTGGCTTAGCTTGTGGCCGCGATCGAGGTGAATCATCGGCAGGTTGCGTTCATGCGATTCGCGGATGCGGATCGAGCTGGAAAGCTTGTTCTCGAACACCGGCAAGCCTTCGTCCTTGAGCTGGTCCACCATGCGCTGCGGCAGCAGGGCGCGCGGCTGGAACTGATTGACTACGATGCCTTCGATTTGCAGCCTGGGATTATGGTCGGCCTTGATCTCTTTCACGTTGTTGACCAGGGTGTACAGCGCCTGGCGCGAGAAGTCGTCGCAGTCGAAGGGAATCAGGCAGCTGTCGGCCGCAATCAGCGCCGACTGGGTGAAGAAGTTGTAGGCCGGCGGCGTGTCGACGTAGATCTCGTCGTAATCCTTTTCCAGCTCGTTCAGCGTGTCGCGCAGCTTGTAGATCTTGTGTCGCGATTCGAGCTTCGATTGCAGGTCGCCCAGTTCGGGATGGGCCAGCATGATGGACAGGTTGTCGAACGGCGTGGCGTGCACGTATTCGCCGGCCGGCTTGGCAAACATGCTGAAACTGAGCATTTGCTCGAAGTAGGCGCCCAGGGTGGGCGCCAGGCCTTCCGTCGCCGCCCCGAGCACATAGCGGCTGCTGTTGCACTGCGGGTCGATATCGATCAAGAGCGTGCGTTTGCCGTGATGCGCCGCAATGGCCGCCAGGTTGACCGCAATGGTCGATTTACCGACGCCGCCCTTCTGGTTGAAGATTACGCGTTTCATTTGCTGGCCCCCGCTGTGGCTAAGATGGCAACGATTCTAGCATGATGCGGCGCAGCAAAAGCAAGCGCGTTTATGCCATTTATGCCATTTATGCCTTCTGGCAGGAATTCGACGCCATGATGCCGCGCAGGTAGCCGCGGCGCACCTTGCCGGCCAGGACGGCTGTCTGCGCTTGCTTCGAATGCCGTTCGGCGCCGCTCAGCTTGCGCAGCCAGCCGCGGAAGGGGATCGCGCCTTCCACCGTGCGGGCCAGGGCGCCGGTCGCCGCATCGCCCAGCGCTTCTTTCGAAACGTCGATCCGGTGCTGCTTTTCCTCGGGAATGTCGAAGTCCGGGCCCAGCTCTTCATCGAGGTCAGCGACCTGCGCCAGCAGGGCCGGGCAGCTCTTGTCGGCGGGGGCCAGGTAGGGATTGCCCATGGCTTCGCGCAGGACTTCGGGGATTTCGACTTTGGCGATGTTCAGGTCCCGCAGCGGCGTGGCGCCGATTTCCTGGATGCGGTTTTGGTCCTTGGTGGCGCACGCGCTCAGGGCCAGCGCGGCAATGGCCAGTATCAATCGTTGCATAGTTCGTATGGTTAAAAAAAATGCAAGTATAACTAAGACGGCGACAATCGATCCAGAACTGTTTTGCGGTAGCGCCGGCTCAGGCGCAAGCGCTGGCAGTCTTGCAGCACGACTTCGTATTCGCCGTCTGCGCGCAGTTCCAGGGACCGTACCCGTTCGAGGTTGACGATGGCGGAGCGATGGATGCGCTGGAAGCCGTGCGGCGCCAGCTCGTCAGCCAGGTCGGCCAGGCTGCGGCGCAGCATGTGGTGTCGCCCGGCGGCGTGCAAGGTGGTGTAGTAGTCGCTGGCCTCGACCCAGTCGATGTCGGTAAATTTCACCACATCGAGCGCATTGCCGTTCCTGATGATGAAGCGCCGGGTTTCGCCGGGCACGCGCAAGCGCTGCTTGACCCGTTCCAGCACGCGTTCGAAACGCTGGCCGTCGAAGGGCTTGAGCAGGTAGTCGAGCGCGCCGACTTCGAATGCGCGCAGGGCGAACTGGTGATGGGCGGTGACGAACACGATGGCAAACGGCGGCGCGCCGCCCAGGCGTTCCAGCAGTTCGAAGCCGTCGCATTCGGGCATTTCGACATCCAGGAAGACCAGGTCCGGGCGCGCGGCAGGCAGCGCAGCGAGCGCTTCTTCCGCCGAACCGCACTGGCCGACCAGCTCCAGCACCGCATCGCGTGCCAGCAGGTGCGCGATGTTGCTGCGGGCCAGCGGTTCGTCGTCGATGATCAGGGCGCGCAGCATGCATGCTCCAGGTAGGGCAGGGTGACGGTCGCCAGCACGCCATGCGGCACGTCGCACAGTTCCAGGGATTGGGCTTCGCCGTACAGCGCCTGCAGGCGCCGGCGCGTGTTGGCCAGGCCGACGCCATCGTCTGCCCCGGCTGCCAGCGCGGGGCCTTCGTTGAAGATGCTGAATGTCAGCAGTTCGCCTTTGCGTGCGGCACTGATGCGCAGCTCGCCGCCCTTGGCGCGCTTGGCGATGCCGTGCTTGATCGCGTTTTCCACCAGCGGTTGCAGGATAAAGTCCGGCACCTGGGCGCGCGCCAGGGTAGCGGGGACGTCGATGTGGCAGCGCAGCCGCTCGGCGAAGCGCAGTTGCTGAATCTCCAGGTATTTGAGGAGGAAATCCATTTCTTCATCGAGTGCCACGTGCTGGCGCTCCGAGCGGTCCGTCACGCGCCGCAGCAGGTCGCCCAGCGAAGCCACGGCTGCCACGGCTTCCTCATCCCGTTTCTCCCTGATCAAGCCGCTGACGGCATTGAGGGCGTTGAAAATGAAATGCGGCTCGATCTGCAGCCGTAGCGCCGCCAGTTGCGCCTGCGCCAGCAATTCCCGCTGCTGCGACAGGCGGCGATGGCTGTCCAGGGCCAGGCCAAACGCCGCCATTGTGCTGTACAGGATGACGCTGCCGACCAGGTTGTTCACCTGCCTCGACTTCCACAATTGCAGGAAGGGGTCTGCATGGGGATAAGCGAAGGGATTGGTCGTGTGCTCTAGCAGCGCGGCCCAGATTGCCCATAGCGCGCTGATCGCCATGCATGCCGCACCGTGCACCAGCCAAGGCGTCGCTTTCCGGGCAGGGAGCGGAAAGCGCTGCAGCAGGGACAGGGCAAACGGCGTGGCGCCTGCCCAAACGGCCCAGCCGGCAAGGGTGACGAAGAATAGCGTCCACCACGCGTGTTGCATGCCCATTGCCTTCATGGAGACGACTACTTGCGTCGCCTCGAACAGGCCGATGGCCAGCCATGCGCCAACGATATAGCGCCACGGATGTGTGGTGTTTGCTTTCATCAGACTTGCTCCGAGAAACCCCGTCCTTCAGGGCGGGGAGTGAAAGGACCCGGCCGCAAAGCGGCCGTTCTCCTTGAGATTAGTGAAATACTGTATAAAATTACAGTATGATTCTTGTCTACCGCTTCCGTGTGAAATCGAAAAACGGGCTGCTTGATCAGCAAGCCCGTAAGGTGAATTTCGTCTGGAACTACTGCAATGACCGGCAGAAGGATGCCTTGCGGTTTGAGCGCCCTTGGCTGTCCGGCTTTGACTTGAACAAGCTGACTACCGGCAGCAGCAAAGAATTGGAGCTGCACTCTGGTGTGATCAATGCTGTGTGCGAACAGTTCGCCAGATCGCGTGCCCAACACCGCCGGCCGTATTTGCGCTACCGCGGCCGAAAGTCCTTGGGCTGGGTTCCGTTCAAAGGACGCGACTTGCATCGGGAAGGCAACGCGTTTCGCTTTGCAGGTAATACGTTCCGCGTGTTTTACTCGCGCCCGCTTCCTGAAGGGAAGATCAAGGACGGCAGTTGCTTTGCGCAAGACAGTCGGGGCAATTGGTTCCTCAATATTGTGATCGAGGTAGCTGAGCCGCCGGTCCGACCACTGGACCACGGTGTCGGTATTGATCTTGGCTTGAAGGATCTCGCTACACCGTCCGAGGGAGAAAAGATTCCGGTGCCGGGCTTTTATCGTGAGGCTGAAGCGGCGCTGGCAGTTGCGCAGCGAGCCCACAAGCGGCGCCGCATCAGAGCCATTCAGGCACGCACGGCGCGGCGCCGGCTGGACTTCTTGCATAACAGGTCGGTGGAGCTTGCCCGCGCCTTCGACCATATTGCTGTTGGCAATGTCAATGCCAGTGGACTCGCCCAAACCAGCCTGGCGAAGTCCGTGCTTGATGCAGGCTGGTCGTCTTTCCGCAGGATGCTGGCGTACAAGGCCGTGAGGCATGGCGCACGGTACGTGGAAGTGGACGAACGCTTTACCACCCAGACCTGCTCGAATTGCGGCGCACTGCCCGATTCGAGGCCGAGAGGTATCGCAGGCCTTGGAATAAGGGAATGGGAATGCAGCGAATGCGGTGTGGCACATGATCGTGATCGTAATGCTGCGTTAAACATTCTCCGTCGCGGACGTGCGACGCTGGAAGCAGGAATCCCCGTTCTTTAAGGCGGGGGGGACGTCAAGCCGGGATCAAGTTTGACTGCGGCGATGCCGACTAGCAGGCCTACGGCGCTTGCAATGAGTGCAGGTGTCGCCGACGTTTGCCAAAAAGCGATGACAGGTAACCCAAAAGAGCCAGCAGCGGTAAGTATGGTCGCTATCGACAAAAAGAATGGCTTGCGTTGCGGCGAAGGAGCGTTGTGGACCGTTTTCGCTTCTCTCTCCTCCATGCAAATGATTGCTTCTTCAAGGAGCTTTGCCTCGTTCTCCGAAATGCTGACATTGGAGCGATTCGTCGCGAATCGGTCACGTAGCTTCATCAGGATGTATTGCCGATTTTCAGTATCGTTCTCGGTCATGTTTAAGCTCCCTCTTGTGCGAAATAGCCTAAAGTTAGTACTCCAATGACCAGGAGGCTTGCGAAGACCTTGAGCGGCAGTCGAGGTTGCCAGCCTGAAGCTTGCCCGCGTTGATTCATTGCAGCCAGCAATAGCATTAGGCAAAATCCTGGATCAATCATACACCCCCATGCTAGGAGTGAACGTTCGGCCCATTGTGGTATCGCTGGTCTGCAGGCAGGATACGCGTGAGTCAATCGCATCGATTGAGCTTGCTCAATGGGCGACGGCTTCAAGCCAGGTCGCCCGGGTCCACGTAAGCCCACGCAACAGTTCCGGATGCCAGCGTGACGCTATGTCGACGATACGCGGCAACTTCATACTGGTCCGCTTGCTGCAGTTCCTCAGGCGTGACCAGGAGTACTGAGCCGGTGACTGAATCCATCTCGCTGCGGCTGCGCGAAATAATCGGATGGTGCGTCTTGCCGCTCGTCGCAACCACGCCAGGATCATCGATCTCCAGCAGCCCAAGCTTATACCCGTTCAACTTGTCCGCCATGCCTTCAAGCTTGCGCCCAAACGTCGCAAGCTGAACACCTTCCTGCTGCAGCGTCCCATAAGAAAACAGCTTCTCAAACTCCTCCATCTCGCCTCCGATGCGAACATTGAATTGTTTTAATGATAATGTAACGCGGCTGTCAACCATTCAAACACCAATACCGGAGCAAAGAATGCGACAAGATATCCAGCCACGTTTCCGATCATTCCTGCGTATGTTCAACGGCCTGCTGCTGATGGCTTCCGCAGGCTTCGCAGCCGCAGAACCATGCCGCAAGATCAGTACTGAAGCCGAGCTTTCCAGCTACACCCAAACACAGGGAAGCCTGGCCACAGTAGCCAGGGACATCTGCTATGCCGAGGGCACAGCGTGGGAAGAGAAGTCGCCAGCCGGCGCTTACGACGTTACGCTGGACCAGCGCTTCGACTTCTACCGTCCCGCTTCACTGCCAGCGTCGCAGAGGCTGCCCTTGATCATCTGGGCACATCCGAACGGCATGACCGATAACCTGCCGCAGCAGGGCGATCTTTATCCAAAGCTGGTAACGCCCGCGCTGGCGCTGGGCTTCGCGTTCATGTCGGTCGAATTCCGCCATCCGGTGGCGAGCCAACGGTATGGTCAGCCGCCCAATCTCGATATACCCAACACGGACATCGCCCGCGCAGTGCAATGGGCGCGGCACCGCTCCGGCATGCTCGGCATTGATGCCACGAATATTTTCATCGTCGGCCAATCACGCGGCACGCTTGGGTTGATGAATGCATTGTCGAAGAACCTGGCCGATGACCAGAGCCCGTTCCCATACCAGACCAAGTCTTCGCGTGTCAGGGCCGTATATGCGGTGCAGGCGCAAACCAGCTACGTGAAAGACCAGGTCAAGGAGACCTTTATCCACCCGGACAGTTGGCTGGCATTCGATGAGCTCTACGCAAACTTCCGCCAGCCGGGTAGTGCGATCAACGAAATCACTACCGACGATCCGCCTATCGCGATGCGCTACGAGCGCATGCCGACCGACCAGTCGCTGCAAACAGTCGTGCCCTTGCACCTGCCGGCGCAGAACGGAAGCTGCGCTTATCCGGAGGGATGCTTCGACTTCCATCATCCGAACTTCGGCCTGAAACTGCACTTGGCATTCAAAGCGCTCACTCCAACCCAGCCAGCTTCGAAGTTCGAGATTGCCTACAACGTGCCGACGCAATACCTCTACGTTGAGCAAGCTACCAACCGGCCCTATGCCTGCTTCTTCGCTAGAAACCTGACACCGGAAGGGCGTACGAATTTAAGTCCTTACGCAGTTGATGCATGCGGGCTGTAACGGCCAGCTTCAAAGGCTTGACTCGGTACCGCGCACGATAGACAGCCAGAATTGCTCACATAAAAGATTTCATAGCTATAATTATATTGTTGTGAAATATTTAATTTTCCACGCTTCACTTCCGTGAAAAAGTTTTAAACTTGGCCTGCCAAGTTACTACTTATTTAATAGCTTATTATTCAAGAGAGAAATATGGCAATTGACGTATATCTGCAAATTGATGGTATCAAAGGCGAATCCCAAGACGACAAACATAAAGAATGGATCGAGGTTAGTGGTATTCACTGGGGCGTGCACCAGCCAAAAAGCGCTACCGCCTCGACTGCCGGTGGTCATACCGCCGAACGCGCCGAACTGTCGGACATTTCCTTTTCCAAGTTGAGTGATTTGTCTTCGCCAATCCTTTTGCAAACATGCGCATCGGGAAAGACCATTCCAAAAGCTAAGTTTGAGTTCTTCCGCGCCGACGGCAATGGCGATCGTGTGAAGTACTTCGACATCGAACTCGAAAACGTTCTGATCAGCATGGTGACGCCGCACTTGGGCGGAAGCGACAGGATTCTGTCAGAGAATGTCAATTTGAAATTTTCGAAAGTGAAGTGGAAATATACGCAGCAGAAAGTTGGCGGTGGCACTGGTGGCAATACGTCTGGCGGCTGGGATCTCGCAACTAATAAAGTCGCTTAAAGGCTGACCATGCCGCTTAATCTGGATCAATTTGCGCAACATTTGCGGGAGAACGCGCTGCCGGGATTTGGGCAGGGTAAATGCGCCAAGTTCGTACGCTTGGCGCTCCAAGCAGGCGGGGCTCAAATTTCGCAATATGCGCCGTCGGGAAAAGATTTTGGCCCAGTCTTGCTTCAACTGGGCTTCCACGAAATTACAGTCGACAACCCGGACACCTTTCATTTTATGAGGGGGGATGTCATGGTTATGCAGCCTTATACCGGAGGTAATCCGAATGGACATGTGGCCGGTTTCGATGGCAGCAAGTGGATTTCCGACTTCATTCAATCTGACTACTGGGCAGGTCCCGGATACCGAGCAGAAAGGCCAAGTAATGTTGTCTACCGCTATTAAGGGCAGGTGCGCAGCCGTTTTGTTGGCGGTGCTTTGCGCCAGTGCGGATGCACAAGAAAGCAAGCGCCCGCCGCAATTCTTGCAAGATCCCGTATTAGGCCTGCGGCTCCCTATCGCTGGCATGAAGCTGGATTCGGTGCCTGAAGATGTACGCGCGCTGTGCGAACAGATGGCTGACACTAAGACCTGGACCACGCGCCAATGGGTTTTCGGCGTAACAGAATATTCCTCAGCGACGTATTACCTCGTCAACGGATATTCGAAGCGTCGCCATCCAAAGCCGAACCAGCGTCCATATCTTCAATCCGTTAACGGCGGCGTTTATAAAGTTTCGGGCACCGAATGTAATGGCGACCCGGCACGCGAAACTTTTGAAGTGCGCGACCCGCAGCAAATTCCCCGGGAAGTACTACAACAACTCGCTCAGGATCTGGTAACTCGCCTGGCACGTGCAACTGGCGGCGCGCAGCGGTTGCGTGCTGAAATTAAGAAGCAGCACATCGACTTTGATCACTTGTCGCCCGAGATTCAAGAAGCGTTTAAGCCCTACTTTGAAGGCGCACATTAGGTTAAGAGACCAGTTTTTGCTTGGCCAGTGGAAGGCAGGGGCTCGCACCCTGCCTTTTTTCGTGATCAGCTTCAATCCCCCCGATTCAGCGCTAACGAACATAAAAAAGGGCCCCAAGCTTGCGCTTGGAGCCCAATTTTTTTGTTCGGTGGTGGAGACGGCGGGAATCGAACCCGCGTCCGCAAGCACTCTACAGACAGTTCTACATACTTAGCACTATCATTTAATTTAACCTGTACGGCACGGATGTGCACGTTCCGGACAAGCGATTCACCTTAGATTTAGAGCCACTCGAAGTGAACCCTCGTAGCTCGATCCCTTCTAAATGACCCAACACGGCCTTGCGGCCACACCCGAAGGGCGAGGTGTTGTCGGGCAGGTCAGCGATTAAGCTGCCAGTGCGTACGAGTTATCGTTTGCAGTTAGTTTGTTTCTGGATGTATTTACGAGGTGACCAGCCCTCGGTATGCCCTGTTCTGCTTTGCAACCCACGTCGAAACCAGGTCGTCCCCACAGAAGGAAGCTCTATTTTACATGAATCTTTTCGCGAGCGTTACTCTTCCAGCGAAACCAGCGGGCGCGCGTCGTCGGGCAGGCGTTTGTGGTGGATCTCGCCGCCGGGCGCGAAGGTGAATTCGACCAGGTGGCGGCGCGAAACCGGCACGATGGCGGATTTGAGGTCGTGGAAGCTGTCGGCTTCCTTGAAGCCGAGGTCGACGGTCAGGCTCTCAAGCTGGTAAGTCTCGACCAGTTGCTCCACGCGGTTGCGGCGGTTGTTGGTTTCGATAGTGCCGTGGTGGGCGGGCTTTTCGCCTTCGAAGTAGCGGATCAGGGCGCCTTCCATCACTTCCACATGGGAGCGGGTGGAGGCTTCGCCCAGAGGATCCTGCACCGCGGTTTCGACTTTCACATCCATGCGCTTGATCAGCAGGAAGGTGTCGAGCGTGCCGTCGTTTTCTTCCATGATGCGGTTGACGGCAGGGTAGCGGCCTTTGGCCAGGCGGGCTTGCTGGTCGCGCGTGATGCCGATGTATTCAACCGTGCTTTCGTACTTCAGGTCGTTCGGGAATTTCTGCAGCAGGTCGTGCGCGGAATAGCATTCCGTCAGCGCGCCCCAGTTCAGCGTGATGTACTTGTCATGCAGGGTGACGATCGGCTTCTTGAAGGTGGCTTCGAACGGCACTTCCAGTTCCAGCGTGATCGATTCCTTGCGGTTGTCGACGCCGGCCAGCAGCGGCACGGTCAGCTTCAGGCCGAAGAAGCCCCAGCTGGTGCCTTTCTTGATGTCGAAGCGCAGGCGAGGGCGGGAAATGACGAAGAACAGCAGCTGCTTTTCCATGGTCGCGTCGAGCGCGAACTGCATGCGGCGCTGGTAGCGGCCGATCGGGTCGCGGAAGTCGGGAACCAGCGGATCGTTGATCAGCAGGTCGTACCAGTAGAAACGGCTTTCGGCAACGGAGGCGTCCCAGGCCTGGGGCGCACTGCTGCGTGGTGGGAGCGCCGCCTCGATGTTGTCGTCCCCGTCCATAAAGTCTCCGATGCCCTTTTTCTGTATTCGTTGCTGACTATAGTATAGAAACTTATTGCTGTTGGGCAAGTTATAACGTAGTTTCTACGCTGCCAACGGTGTCGGGGATGGTACGGTTGCGCGGATCAGGGCGAGCAAGTCGGCTGGCGAGGCCAGCAAATGGTCGGCGCCCCAGGCGGCCGGCTCGACTGCTCCGCAATAACCCCATTGGCAGGCCACGGTGCGCATGCCGGCGGCGTGGCCGGCTTGGATATCGCGCAGGTCGTCGCCGACGTACCAGCATTCTTCCGGCGCCAGGCCGAGGCGGGCGGCGGCTTCCAGCAGCGGGGCAGGATGGGGCTTGGCGTGCGGGGTGGTATCGCCGGAAATCACGCAGCTTGCCAGCGCCAGGCCGATTTGCGGCACCAGCGGGTCGGTAAAGCGCGCAGGCTTGTTGGTGACGATGCCCCAGCGCAGGCCGGCGTCGGCAATGCCGGCCAGCAGTTCGTGGATGCCGTCGAACAGGGTGCTGTGGACGGCCATTGCGGCTTCGTAATTGGTGAAAAAGCCATCGCGCAGTTCTTCAAAGCCTTCGTCCTGCGGCTTCAGGCCGAAGGACACGCCGATCATGCCGCGTGCGCCGTGCGATGCCTGCGGGCGTAGGATCTCATATGGCGTTGGTTCCAGTCCGCGCACGGTGCGCAGCAGGTTGATCGCGGCGGCCAGGTCGGGCGCGGTGTCGGCCAGGGTGCCATCCAGGTCGAACAGGATGGCGCGCGGGGCTGGGAACAGGCTCATGATGGGGAAGGGCTTTCGAAGCAGGCGGCGCGCAGGCCGCCTGGCTTTATTCAGGGCGGGTGCAAGCCACCAGGTAATTAACGCTGGTGTCGTTGTTCAGGGAGTAGACCTTGGTGAGCGGATTGTAGCCCATGCCCTTCAAGGCATCTACTTGCAGTCCAGCAGTGCGCACATATTGCGACAGTTCTGCGGGAGTGATGAACTTTTCATAATCATGCGTGCCCTTGGGGAGCATGCGCAGCAGGTATTCGGCGCCGATTACCGCGAACAGGTAAGCCTTCGGGTTGCGGTTCAGCGTGGAGAAGAAGACGTGGCCGCCTGGCTTGACCAGGGTGGCCGCTGCGCGCACGATCGCGCCCGGGTCAGGGACGTGTTCCAGCATTTCCATGCAGGTGACCACGTCGTATTGGCCGGCTTCCTGCGCAGCCATTTCCTCGGCGGCGATCAGCTTGTAGCGTACCGGCACGCCGGATTCCAGGCTGTGCAGGTCGGCTACTTTCAGGGCCTTTTCGGACAGGTCGATGCCGGTGACCTTGGCGCCTTTGCGGGCCATGGATTCGGACAGGATGCCCCCGCCGCAGCCGATATCGATCACGTTCTTCCCGGCCAGCGGGGCGCGGGCGTTGATCCATTCCAGGCGCAGTGGATTGATTTCGTGCAGGGGTTTGAATTCGGACGTGGGATCCCACCAGTGATGGGCCAGTTCGCTGAATTTTTGCAGTTCTAATGGGTCGGCGTTCATAGGCGGGATCATAGCAGAGGGGGCATTAAAACGGGGCACAGCGGAAAAAGGGGACGTACTCCTTTTTTGCGAAAAAATGTGTTACGTCCCCTTTTTCACGTCCCCTTTTTCAAAAAAAAGCCCCGCTCAGGGCGGGGCTGCAATAGCGCTGATGCGCCGGGAATTACTTCTTGGTGCCAACAACCTCGATTTCCACGCGGCGGTTCTGGGCGCGGCCTTCGGCGGTCTTGTTGTCCGCTACTGGCTGCTTCTCGCCCTTGCCTTCGGTGTACACGCGGTTGGCTTCCACGCCTTTGCTCAGCAGGTATGCTTTCACGGCTTCGGCACGGCGCAGCGACAGCTTGTCGTTGTACTGGTCGGTGCCCATGGAGTCGGTGTGGCCGACGCCGATGATCACTTCCAGGTTGATGCCGTTCAGCTTGCTGACCAGGTCGTCCAGCTTCTCTTTCGCTTCTGGCTTCAGCACGGCCTTGTCGTAGTCGAAGAACGCGTCGGCGGCGAAGGAAACTTTCTCAGCGGTCGGCACTGCGGCTGGCGCAGCCGGGGCTGGGGTTGGCGGTACTGCAACTGGTGGCTGCTCTGGGGCTGGTGGTGGAGGTGGCAGCACGCATTTGCCATCCTTCAGCTCTTCCGGTGGGGTGCAAAGCGGCAGGTCGCAACCTGGCACGGCGTCAGCCGGGGTCCAGTAGCCGGTGCGCCAGCACAGGCCAAACGGGTTGCGGGCGATGACGCCGCGGGCATCTTGCACATAGGCGCTCTTTGGCGTTGCCGCCTTGATGTCCTGGGTTACTGGTGCGAACGGAGGAGCGGTTGGCTTGTCTTGAGCTAGCACAGGGCCGGCCAGAACGGAAGACGCAGCAAACACGGTGGCGAGGATTTTCTTCATATTGGTCTTTTCCTTAATCGGGGGTAAAGCTAATCAAAACTAGTTTTTTCATTAGTTTCTCGACCATTTTGCCATATTTCGCAAAACTGCATCAAAAGTGGAGGAAAAGGCCAGTTTCGCGCATTTGACCAAAATGTTGTTTTGTTGCAACGCAGCGGTCATAATAAGGTGCATTTGTGTCAACCCGATGACTTTCGTCCGGCCGCCTTGACGCCATGCTAAAATCGCAGGCTTGTACGCCTAGACACTAGATCGACCCGCCAATGGATCAATTCGCAAAAGAAACAATCCCAATTTCCCTCGAAGAAGAGATGCGCAAGAGCTACCTCGATTACGCCATGAGCGTGATCGTTGGCCGAGCTCTGCCGGACGCTCGTGACGGTCTGAAGCCAGTACACCGCCGCGTCCTGTTCGGAATGCACGAACTGAACAACGTGTGGAACCGCCCTTACGTGAAATGCGCCCGTGTCGTGGGTGAAGTCATGGGTAAGTACCACCCGCACGGCGACGCGTCGATTTACGACACGCTGGTGCGTATGGCGCAGGACTTCTCCCTGCGCTACATGCTGGTCGACGGCCAGGGTAACTTCGGTTCCATCGACGGCGACAACGCCGCGGCGATGCGTTATACCGAGTGCCGCCTGGACAAGATTTCGCAGGAACTGCTGGCCGACATCGACAAGGAAACCGTCGACTTCGCGCCCAACTACGACGGCAAGGAGAAAGAGCCTACCGTCCTGCCGACCAAGATTCCTAACCTGCTGATCAACGGTTCTTCCGGTATCGCAGTGGGTATGGCCACCAACATCCCGCCGCACAACCTGACGGAAGTGATCAATGGCGCGCTGCACGTGCTGTCCAACCCGGATTGCTCGATCGATGAACTGATCGAGATCATCCCGGCGCCGGACTTCCCGACCGGCGGCACGATTTACGGCGTGTCCGGCGTGCGCGATGGCTACCGCACCGGCCGTGGCCGCGTGGTGATGCGCGCCAAGACCCACTTCGAGGAATACGGCAAGGAAGGCGGCCGCACCGCGATCATCGTGGACGAGCTGCCATACCAGGTCAACAAGAAGTCCCTGCTGGAGCGCATCGCCGAGAACGTGCGCGACAAGAAGCTGGAAGGCATTTCCGACATCCGCGACGAGTCCGACAAGTCGGGCATGCGCGTGGTGATCGAGCTGAAACGCGGTGAAGTGCCGGAAGTGGTGCTGAACAACCTGTACAAGCAGACGCAGTTGCAGGACACCTTCGGCATGAACATGGTCGCCCTGGTGGACGGCCAGCCGAAGCTGATGAACCTGAAGGACCTGCTGGCCACCTTCCTGTCGCACCGCCGCGAAGTGGTGACGCGCCGTACCGTGTTCGAACTGCGCAAGGCGCGCGAACGCGGCCACGTGCTGGAAGGCCTGGCGGTAGCACTGGCCAATATCGACGATTTCATCGCCATCATCAAGGCGGCGCCGACGCCGCCGATCGCGAAACAGGAACTGATGGCGCGCGGCTGGGATTCTTCCATCGTGCGCGAAATGCTGAAGCGTACCGGCGAAGAAGGCCAGGGCGGCATCGAAGCCTTCCGTCCTGAGCACCTGCCTAAGCACTACGGCCTGCAGTCCGATGGCCTGTACAAGCTGTCCGACGAACAGGCAGGCGAAATCCTGCAGATGCGCCTGCAGCGCCTGACCGGCCTGGAACAGGACAAGATCGTCAACGAGTACAAGGACGTGATGGCCTTGATCGCCGACTTGCTGGACATCCTGTCCAAGCCGTCCCGCGTGACCGCGATCATTACCGACGAACTGAACGCTTCCAAGCTGGAATTCGGCGAGAAGGATCCGCGCCGCTCGAATATCGAGAACAACGCGACCGATCTCGAGACCGAAGACCTGATCACGCCGCAGGACATGGTGGTGACCCTGTCGCACATGGGCTATATGAAGGCCCAGCCGCTGTCCGAATACCGCGCCCAGAAGCGCGGTGGCCGCGGCAAGCAGGCGGCGGCGACCAAGGACGAAGACTGGATCGACCAGCTGTTCATCGCCAACACCCACGATTACATCCTGTGCTTCTCCAACCGCGGCCGCATGTACTGGCTGAAGGTGTGGGAAGTGCCGCAAGGCTCGCGTACTTCGCGCGGCAAGCCGATCGTGAACATGTTCCCGCTGCAGGACAACGAGAAGATCACCGTGGTGCTGCCGCTGTCCGGCGAAAACCGCACCTTCCCGGAAGACCACTACGTCTTCATGTCGACCAGCCTGGGTACCGTGAAGAAGACCCCGCTGAAGGACTTCTCCAATCCGCGTAAGGCCGGCATCATCGCGGTCGACCTGGACGAGGGCGACTTCCTGATCGGCGCTGCGCTGACCGACGGCAAGCACGACGTGATGCTGTTCTCCGACGCCGGCAAGGCGGTGCGCTTCGACGAAAACGACGTGCGTCCGATGGGCCGTACCGCGCGCGGCGTGCGCGGCATGAACCTGGAAGAAGGCCAGAGCGTGATCGCTCTGCTGGTGGCGGAAAACGAAGAGCAGTCGGTGCTGACTGCAACCGAGAACGGCTTCGGCAAGCGTACCCCGATCACCGAGTACACCCGTCACGGCCGCGGCACCAAGGGCATGATCGCGATCCAGACCTCCGAGCGTAACGGCAAGGTGGTGGCGGCGACCCTGGTCACCAAGACCGACGAGATCATGCTGATCACCACCGGCGGTGTGCTGATCCGCACCCGCGTCTCGGAGATCCGCGAGATGGGCCGTGCCACCCAGGGCGTGACCCTGATTGCAGTGGAGGATGGGACCAAGCTCTCGGGCCTGCAACGGATTGTCGAGGCAGATGCGGACGAGCCTGAAGCAGAAGCCGAAAACGGCGAAGCGGCCGAATAAGGCCGACCCGCAACGGGCCCCGTCTGAGCGATCAGGCCGGGCCCGTTAGTTTTTTAACGCTTGAAAAACGATAAACGCATAATCAATGAAGAAATTCGTATTAGCCCTGGTTGCCGCTGCCGCTTTCGCCGCCAACGCATCCGCCGCCGGGCAGGCAGCCGCTCCCGTGGCCGCTGCCCAGGCGTCGCCGGAAACGGCTGCTGCCATCAAGGAGCTGCTGCAGGCGATGAATTACCGCACCTTGATGAAGCAATCATTCGAGCAAATGGGCAAAGCCCTGCCGGCAATGATGCAGCAGGAGGCTGAAGCCGGCATCAAGGCCGATACCAGGCTGACCGAAGCGCAGCGCAAGGAGCGGCTGGCAAAGATGGCAGCCGAGATGCCGAAAGTGGCGGCGGCGCTGTCTACTGTGTTCAGTGATCCGAGCCTGATCGACGACATTGAAAAGGAAATGATTCCGCTGTACTCGCGCTTCTTCAGCGTAGAGCAAATGAAGCAGATTGCAGCCTTTTACCGCACGCCTGCGGGCGCCAGTGCCCTGCAGGTCATGCCCCAGCTGATGCCGGAAGCCATGGCCATCGGCCAGCGCGTTGCGCAGCCGCGCATTGCGAAAGCACTGGAACAGATCCAGGACAAATAAGGATAGCGCCATGAAGAAACCATTGTTCGCCGCCGCCGCATTCGCCTTCGCCGCAATTGCCCACGCTGCCCCGGCAAGCGAGGCATCGATCCGCGAGCTGATGGATACGACCGGTGCACGGGCCAATATGGCCGCCTCGCTGCAAACCCTGGCCAAGGCCTTGCCGCAGATCCTGCGCATGCGAGCGGAAACAATGGTGCGCAACAATCCAAAGCTCAACGAAGAGCAGCGCAAAGCCGAAATGGCGAACGTGGAGCGGCGCATGCCGGTCATCACCGCCGCCCTGCAAAAAGACATGAACGATCCGAAAATGGTCGATGAGCTGTACAACCAGGTGGTGCCGCTGTATGCGCGCCACTTTACGCAGGACGAAGTAAAGGCGCTGACTGCGTTCTACCGCAGCCCGGCCGGCAAGAAGTCGCTGGAAGTCATGCCGGTGCTGATGGGCGAAAGCGCCCAGGCGGCACAAAAGATCATGCAGGAGCGCGCCAAGCGCATTGTCGAACAAACGAAGTAAGTAAGGAGTATCGAAGTGGCGAACATCTACAATTTCTCCGCCGGCCCGGCCGTGCTGCCAAAGGAAGTGCTGCAACAGGCGGCCGCTGAAATGCTGGACTGGCAGGGCAGCGGGATGTCCGTCATGGAGATGAGCCACCGCGGTCCCGAATTCATTTCGATCTATAAGGCGGCTGAGAGCGACCTGCGCGATCTGCTGGCCGTGCCGGACAACTACAGAATCCTGTTCATGCAGGGGGGCGGCCTGTCGCAGAACGCCGTGTTGCCGATGAACCTGTGCGGCGGCGCCGACAGCACGATCGATTTCATCCAGACCGGTTCCTGGTCCAGCAAGTCGATCAAGGAAGCGGCGCGCTATGCCCGCGTCAACGTCGCCGCCTCGTCGCAGGCCACCGGCTTCGATCGCGTGCCCGACCAGGCTGAGTGGAAGCTGACGCCCGGCGCGTCCTACCTGCACATCTGCACCAACGAAACCATCGACGGCGTTGAGTTCAATTTCGTGCCGACCGTGCAGGGCAATACCGACATCGTGGCCGACATGTCGTCCCATATCCTGTCGCGCCCTGTCGACGTGAGCAAGTACGGCGTGATCTTCGGCGGTGCGCAAAAGAATATCGGCCCGGCCGGCGTGACCGTGGTCATCGTGCGCGATGACCTGATCGGCAAGGCGCTGCCGTTCTGCCCATCCGCCTTCGACTTCAAGAACGTGGCGGAAAACGAATCGATGTACAACACGCCGCCCACCTACGGTATCTATATTGCCGGCCTGGTGTTCCAGTGGCTGAAGAAGCAGGGCGGAGTGGCCGCCATGGAAAAGCGTAATATTGAGAAAGCCGAGTTGCTGTACCAGGCGCTCGACGCCGACGACTTCTACCAGAATCGCGTCGCAAAAGAATACCGTTCGCGCATGAACATCCCGTTCTACCTGCGCGACGAATCGAAAAATGAAGCATTCCTGGCCGGTGCGAAGGCGCGCGGGCTGTTGCAGCTGAAGGGCCACAAGTCCGTCGGCGGTATGCGGGCATCGATCTATAACGCGATGCCGATCGAAGGCGTGCAAGCGCTGGTCGATTATTTGAACGAATTTGCTGGCCGTTAAAACCGGCACGCGGCCGCCGCAGTCCGGAGGTGCCTGACCCTGCGGGTCAGGCACCGGTTTACCGGTTCAAGCCAGCACAAAAGTGAACGCAAACTAATGACAGACAAACTGAAACCCCTCCGCGAGAAGATCGATTCGATCGACGCGCAAATCCTGGCGCTGCTGAACGACCGCGCCAAAGTCGCGCAGGAAGTAGGCCACGTCAAGGCCGAAACCAACGCGCCCGTGTTCCGCCCCGAGCGCGAAGCCCAGGTGCTGCGCGGTGTGGCTGACCGCAACCCTGGCCCGCTGGGCGCACGCGAAGTGCAGACCATCTTCCGCGAAATCATGTCGGCATGCCGCGCGCTGGAGCGCCGCGTGACCGTGGCCTACCTCGGCCCGGCCGGCACCTTCAGCGAGCAGGCGGTGTACGCGCAATTCGGTACCGCCGTGGATGGCATCCCTTGCGCCTCCATTGACGAAGTGTTCCGCGCCACTGAAGCCGGTACCGCCGATTTCGGCGTGGTGCCGGTCGAGAACTCCTCCGAAGGCGCGGTCAACCGCACGCTGGACCTGATGCTGGCCACCCCTTGCCTGATCTCGGGCGAGATCGCGATTGCCGTCCACCACAGCCTGATGACCAGGACCGGCACCATGGAAGGCGTGCAGGTGATCTGCGCCCATTCGCAGGCCCTGGCCCAGTGCCAGGTGTGGCTGAACCAGAATTACCCGCATATCGAACGCCGCGCCGTGGCCTCGAATGCGGAAGCAGCGCGCATGGCGGGCGACGACCCGACCATTGCCGCCATCGCCAGCGAGCACGCCGGCGGCCAGTACGGCCTGGGCGTGGTCAATGCCCACATCCAGGACGACCCGCACAACCGCACCCGCTTCGTGGTGATCGGCAGCCTGCAGACCAACCCGTCCGGCCGCGACCACACCTCGATGGTGCTGGCAGTGCCGAACAAGGCCGGCGCGGTGTACCAGCTGCTGGCGCCGCTGGCCAAGCACGGCGTGTCGATGACGCGCTTCGAATCGCGCCCGGCCCGCATCGGCACCTGGGAATACTATTTTTATGTAGACGTAGAAGGGCACGTACAAGACCCGTCCGTGGCAAAGGCATTGGCCGAACTCAAGGACAATGCTGCCTTCTTCAAAGTGCTGGGCTCTTACCCGACCAGCCTCACCTGACCTTTAAAAGAGATTAGAAACATGTCCAAGACTTACGGCCCTGAATACGTTCGTGCAATCGCTCCTTACCAGGCAGGCAAGCCTATCTCCGAGGTGGCGCGCGAATTTGGCCTGAAAGAAGAATCCATCGTCAAACTGGCATCGAACGAAAACCCGTTCGGCGTGCCGGAGTCGGCGCAGAAGGCCATGGCCGCTGCCGCCGCGGAACTGGGCCGCTACCCCGATGCCAACGCTTTCGACCTGAAGATGGCGCTGTCCAAGCGCTATGACGTGCCGATGGACTGGATCACCCTGGGCAACGGTTCCAACGACATCCTGGAAATTGCCGCACACGCTTTCGTTGAGCGCGGACAGTCCGTGGTGTACTCGCAGTACTCGTTCGCGGTGTACGCACTGGCGACCCAGGGCATCGGCGCGCGCCATATCGTGGTGCCGGCCAAGAACCATGGCCACGACCTGGATGCGATGGCTGCCGCGATCGAGGCGGACACCAAGCTGGTGTTCATCGCCAACCCGAACAATCCGACCGGCACCTTCGTGTCCGGCGCCCAGATCGAAGCTTTCCTGCAGAAGGTTCCGGCGCACGTTGTCGTGGTGCTGGACGAGGCTTACAACGAATTCCTGAAAAAGGAAGACCAGTACGAATCGGCTGCCTGGGTCAAGAAGTACCCGAACCTGCTGGTGTCTCGCACTTTCTCCAAGGCCTACGGCCTGGCCGGCCTGCGCGTTGGCTTCGCGCTGGCGCAGCCGGAGGTGACTGACCTGATGAACCGTATCCGCCAGCCGTTCAACGTCAACTCGCTGGCGCAGGCTGCTGCGATTGCGGCGCTGAACGACAAGGAATTCCTGGACAAGTCGGCTGCCAACAATACTGCGGGTTACGAGCAGTTCGTGGAGGCGTTCAAGGATATGGGGCTGGAGTACGTGCCTTCGTACGGCAACTTCGTGCTGGTGCGCGTAGGTAACGATGACGCGGCTGGTTCGCGCATCAACCTGGCGCTGCTGAAGCAGGGCGTGATCGTGCGCCCGGTCGGCAACTACGGCCTGCCGCAGTGGCTGCGTATTTCCATCGGCCTGCCGCAAGAGAATGCGGTGCTGATTTCTGCGCTGCGCAAGGCGCTGGCGGAGGACCGTGCTTAATAAGGTTGTCATCTTTGGCGTTGGCCTGATCGGCGGCTCGTTTGCGCGAGGGCTGAAGCAGGCGGGTGCTGCTCGGCATATTGTTGGCGTTGATCGGTCGGAGGCGTTTTTGGCGCGGGCGCTCGAGCTGCGCATCATTGACTCGGCCGCCCAACCCGGTAAACCAGGGTCCCCCCCCAGGGGCAGACCCGCCCCGCACCCGGCGCCGGGCGGGGGGGGCCCCCCGGGGGGGGGCCGCCGGACGCGGGGTG
>CBHREK010000016.1:0-296138 GCA_966077345.1 uncultured Duganella sp. | reverse complement strand
CCTCTTTTTTACTGTGGGTGCTGAAAAATCTGGGTTCCTACATATTCATGGTTTTTCCCCATTTTTTGGGGGACCCCGACTTTTATTATGGTTGGAAGCCGTCGGCGGTGATTTCGAGGTTGGTGACTTCGCCGTATTTGGTGGCGATCTTGCCGATCTCGGACGCTTTGCCGACCAGGACCATCTGCAGGTTCTTGCGCGGGAAGTGCTTTTCTACCAGTTGCTTGGCGCGCTCCGGCGTCAGGCTGTCGACGTCTTTCATGAAGTTGTCGATCTGGCTGCGTCCTACGTCGTTGGCGTACATGTCTCCCAGCAGGGAAGCCAACTGTTCGCTGGTTTCGTAGCGCGGCGGGAACTGGCCCTTCACGTAGGCTTTGGCCGAATCCAGCGTCGCCTTGTCGATGCCTTTGCTCCACAGGCGGTCGTACGTCTTCAGCGCCAGGTCCAGCGCGGCTTCCGTTTTCGGCAGCGCGGTGAAGCTGGAGATCGAGAACGTGCCGGTTTGCGACAGTGTATTGAAGCCCGAATTGGCGCCATAGGTCAGGCCGGAGTTCACTCGCAGTTCGTCGTTCAGCCATGAGGTGAAGCGTCCGCCCAGCACCGTGTTCAGTACCTGCAGCGGCACGTAGTCGGGGTCATTGCGCGCGATGCCGGGGCCGCCGATCAGGAAGGTGGTTTCGATCGCGTCGGATTTGTTGACCACCCACACGCGTGCCTTGTCCGCTTGCACCGTGCCGTAGTTGGCGCGTTGCGGGGCGGGGCCTTCGGCTTTCCATTGGCCGAACAGGGCTTCCACTTTCTTGCGCATGTCGGCTGGATCGAAATCGCCGACCACCACCAGCGCCGCGTTGTCCGGGCGGAAGTAGCGCTGGTGGAAGGCCTTCACGTCGTCCTGCTTGAGCGCTGTCAGGCTGTTGACGGTGCCCGACGATGGATTGGCGTAGGCCGCATTCCCGAACATCATGGCGCGGTAGTAATTGCCGACCACCATGCGCGGGCTTTCCTTGGCCTGCTTCAGGCCGTCCACCTTGCGCGCGCGCAGCTTGTCGAGTTCGGCCGCATCAAAGCTTGGTGCCTGGACCAGTTCTGCGAACAGTGGCAGCAGGGTGTCGGTGTCCTTGCGGGCGAAGTTGGCGGCGACAGTCGATTGCTCGACGCTGCCGCCACCGGCCAGCACGGCGCCGCGGAAGTCGAAGGCCTGGTCGATTTCGGCCTTGCTATGTTTGGCGGAGCCGAGCAGCACGCCGTCGCCGGTCAGGTTGGCCAGGCCGGCTTGCTTGCCGTCGTTGACGGCGCCGGCTTTGACCACGGCGCGCACGGCGACCAGCGGCACGTCGTGACGCTCCATCAGGTATACAGTCAGGCCGTTCGGCAGCTTGGCGGTTTCAAAGGCGGGCAGCTTGAATTCGGCCGCTTGTGCGGTGGCTGCGACTGCGCCGGTGAGTGCTACGGAAATCAGTTTCTTCATTGATCAGTCCTCCTTCGCGGCCAGCACGCCAATGGTGCGCGTCGATTTTTTCAGGTACTTGGCGGCGACGGCCTGGATGTCGGCCGTGGTCAGCTTTTCGTAGGCGGCCGGGGCGTCGAAGGCTTTCTTGTAGTCGCCGTTGAAGACTTCATAGTTGCCCAGCAATTGCGCTTTGCCGTTGATGGTTTCCTGCAGGCGGTAGATGCCGAGCAGGCGGGAATTCTTCACCTTCTGCAGTTCTTCTTCGCTGACACCTTCCTTCACAACCTTGTCGATCGCTTCCAGCATGGCTTTTTCGATTTTCGCAGGTTCCACGCCGGCGGCGGCTACGGTCATGATGTACAGCAGGCCCGGGTCGAAACCGTCGCTGCTGTTGGCGCCGACGCTGGTGGCCAGCCGGGTTTCCACCAGGGCCTTGTACAGGCGCGATGTCTTGCCTTCGGTGAGCACGGATTGCAGCACATCCAGCGCATAGGTATCGGCGGCGGCGCGTTCCGGCACCTTGTACGCCACGATCAGGTTGGCGGAGGTGGCGGACGGCTTAGCAACGAACAGGCGGCGTTCGCCTTTCTGTTCTGGCTCCACGGTGCGCACGGCCGGCGGCGCTGCGCGTTTCGGGATGCTGCCCATGTATTTGATGGCCAGCTTCTTCACGTCGTCGACCTTGACGTCGCCGACGATCACCGACACCGCGTTGTTCGGTGCGTAGTAAGTGCGGAAGTAGTTCTGCAGGTCTTGCTGGGTCCAGGCCTTGATGTCCGATTCCCAGCCGATGGTCGGGATGGCGTAAGGGTGGGCCACGAAGGCGACGCTATCCAGTTCCTGCAGCAGCATCCTGGCATTGGAGTTCTCCAGGCCGGTGCTGCGTTCGGACAGCACCACCCCGCGTTCGCTCTCCACCATCTTCGGATCGATCGACAGGTGGGCAATGCGGTCGCCTTCCAGCTTGAAAATGGTCTCCAGCGAAGAGGCCGGGAACCAGTCCTGGTACACCGTGACGTCGCTGTTGGTGTAGGCGTTGTTGGAGCCACCGTTGGCTTCCATGGTGCGGTCGAACATTTTCGGGCCGTAGTGCTTCGAGCCGTTGAACATCATGTGTTCGAAGAAGTGCGACAGGCCGGTGGTGCCAGGCGCTTCGTTACGCGAGCCGACCTTGTAGAAGGTGTACATGGTCGCATTCGGGATGCTTGAACTTTCCAGCACGATGAACTTCATGCCGTTGTTCAGCGTGAAGGTCTTGACCTGGTCGGCCGTCAATGCGGCCTGGGCGTACGAAGCGGCCGCGTAGGCCAGCACCGCTGCCAGAAGTTTCAACTTCATCGGGGTGTCCTTTTTATGAAAGAAGTTGCCGGAAGAATACTAGATCCATAGCGGAAACGCTAATTTTTCAGGAAGGGCTAGAATGGGTCAGGAGCCGAGATCCCGATGAATGCGCCGAACACCCTGAAGGCTGAGTTGGGCATGGCCAGCGTCACTTTTCCGCTAGTCGGAATTGGTGCGTCGGCGGGAGGCCTGGCGGCGCTGGAACGCATGCTGCCGGGCTTGCCGGCGCAACCCGGTTTCTCCATTGTGGTCATCATGCATTTGCTGCCGGACCACCCCAGCCAGTGCGCCGAAGCCTTGCAGCGCTTCAGCAAGATGCCGGTGTCGCAGGTGACGCAGCACCCCACCGAGGTGCTGGTCAACCACATCTACGTGATTGCGCCCGGCACGCTGCTGAAAGTAGAAGACCGCTACCTGTTCATTGACGAAGCAAATGCCGGCCATACCACGCTGGGTGCCATCGACTATTTTTTCCATTCACTGGCCTTGTCGCACCGCCAGCGCGCCGTGGGCGTGCTGCTGTCGGGCATGGGGCATGACGGTTGCGGTGGCCTGGCGGCCTTGCGCGAGCAGGGCGGCACCACCATTGTGCAATTGCCGCAAGACGCGCAATTCGGCACTTTGCCGCAGGCGGCAATCAAGGCCAGCCAAGCCGACATCATCCTGCCGGCCAACGATATAGCGGCGCGCCTGCTGATGCTGTGCGATGCCGCTGCCAGCCCCGTCCTGGTGGGCGACGGCACGGAGGCGGAGGCCGAGGCGCAAGCCTTGCACGAAGTGCTGGAAATGGTGCATCAACATACCGGGCACGATTTCCGCCACTACAAGCGGCCGACCATCCAGCGCCGCCTGGAGCGCCGCCTCCACTTACATGGGGTGCACAATGTGGCGGCTTACCGCACGCTGATGGCCAATGACGGCGACGAGGCGCGCAAGCTGATGAAAGACCTGCTGATTGGCGTGACCGGATTCTTCCGCGACCGCCTGGCGTTTGAAAAATTGCGCGAGACAGTGCAGCCAGCCATGCTGGAGGCGCGCGCCAAAGGCGAGTTCCGGGCCTGGGCCGCCGCCTGTTCGACCGGGCAGGAGGCTTATTCGCTGGCGATGCTGCTGGCGGATACGGCGCGCAATATGAGCGATCCGCCGCGCATCCATATTTTTGCTTCCGATATCGATGAACAGGCGCTGGGCGTGGCGCGTGCCGGCCTGTATCCGGCAACGATCCAGGACGAAGTGCCGCAGGAGAGCCTGGAGCGTTATTTTGTGCGTTCCGGCAAGCAATTCCGCGTGCGCCAATCCTTGCGCGAACTGATCACGTTCGCCAGCCATAACCTGTTGCGCGACCCGCCGTTCTCCGACCTTGACCTGGTGAGCTGCCGCAACTTCATGATCTATCTCGACCGTACAATGCAGCGGCATGTACTGCAGCGTTTCCACTTCAGCCTGGGCCGCGGCGGCGTCCTCTTCCTCGGCAATGCGGAGACGGCAGGGAGCGTGCCGGAACTGTTTTCCCAGCTCGACCGCACGCATCGGCTCTATCGTGCGCGTGTCATCAAGGGACGCCAGCCGGTGGCGGAACCGGGCGGCGAGGCGCTCGATGCAGCCGAAGCGCAAATGCCGCCCTTGCACCACCGCGTCAGCTTCACCCATGTGCCAACGGGCGCCGGCGCCGCGCAGCCGCACCATCTTTCGCTGGACGAGTTGCGCGACCGCCTTTTGCAAGCGGAAAGCGGCTGCGAAGAACTGCAGTCGCATAACGAGGAACTTTCAACCGTCAACGCCGAGCTCAAGGCGCGTCTCGACGACAGCGGACGGGCGCACGACGACCTGGCCAACCTGATCGCCTCGGTCGACCTGGCGACCGTCTTTGTCGGCCCCGACCTGACGGTCAAGCGCTTCACGCCGCGCGCCGCCGGCATCTTCAACCTGATCCCGCGCGACGTCGGCCGCAGCCTGCTGGACATTACGCACCGGCTGGATTACCCCCAGCTCAAGGAGGACGTGGCAGCGACTTTTGGCAGCCTGCAACCGCTGGAGCGGGAAGTGGCCGCGACCGATGGCCGCCATTACATCGTGCGGATGCGGCCTTACCGCACCGGGGAAGACGTGATTGCCGGCGCGGTGATGACTTTCTTCGACATCAGCCGCCGCCGCGCTGCCGAGGACGAGGCGCGCGCCATGGCCGGCGACCAGGAATTCCTGCTGCAGCTGGGCGACGTCCTGCGCGCGCAGGCGGATCCGATGCAGGTGCTGCTACTCGGCTGCCGCATGCTGGGCGAGCGGCTGGCGGTGCCGCAACTGGCCTTCGCCAGGATCCAGTCCGGCCGCTATACCGTGCTGCCGGGCCATGCGGCGGGCGTGCCGGCGCTGCATGGCGCGGGAACGGTGGAGGCGCTGGGGCAGCAGGCGCTGGCATGCTGGCGCGCTGGTGAAACAGCGGTGGAAGCGGACCTGTCGCATGCCGGCGGCGGCGAACTGGCCGCGCTGGCCGGCGGGCGAGGCGCCTTGCTGGGGGCGGCCTGCCGCAAGGGCGATCAGTGGCTGGGCTTTTTCCTCGCCTGCCAGTCTGCCGCGCGCGAGTGGAGTACAACTGAAGTTGCCCTGTTTTCCGAAGCTGTCGCCCGCATCGGCGTGGAGTTCGAGCGCGCTCGCTTGCAAGCCGCCTTGCGCGCAAGTGAAAATCGCCTGCGCGACCTGCTGCGCGGGATCGCCAAAGTGAGCTGGGAGACGGATGCCAGCGGCAAGGACGGAGAGGGCTGGCTTGAGGCCATCCATCCCGACGACCGCGCCCGCGCCCAGGCCGTGTGGCGTGAGGCCGTGCGTACTAGCGGCAGCCGCGATGCCGAAGTGCGGCTGGAAGATGCAGGCGGCTGGAGCCGCGGCAGCCTGCTGGCCACGCCTTTGCTGGATGACCAGGGCAATATCCGCAAATGGAGCGGCTGCATCATCGATATCGATGAGCGCACCACAGCGCCATCGGGTAGCATATAGCCATCTACAACTACCCTTGGCAATAGCGATGGAAAATACGATGCACTGGTCGGCGCACGAGCTGTCGATGACGGTCTTGATGACGCCCGATATGGCGAACTTCTCTGGGAATGTGCACGGCGGCGCCATCCTCAAGCTATTGGACGGCGTGGCCTATGCCTGCGCCAGCCGCTATTCGGGCAGCTATGTGGTGACCCTGTCGGTGGACCAGGTGATGTTCCTGCAGCCTATCCACGTTGGGGAACTGGTGACCTTCCTGGCGTCGGTGAACTACACCGGCACCAGCTCGATGGAAGTGGGCATCCGTGTGGTGGCGGAAGATATCCAGAAGCGCCTGGTGCGCCATGCGAACAGCTGCTATTTCACCATGGTGGCGGTGAGCCAGGACCGCAAGCCGCAGGCCGTGCCGCCGCTGGTGCCGCAGACGCCGGAGCAGATCGCGCGCTGGGAAAAGGCGAAGCTGCGCAAGGCCGCGCGCCAGCAAGTGGCGGCCGCGGCCAAGCAGGCGTGATTCCAGGCTCAGATCGCGCGGCGGTGGGCCGGATAGACCAGCGTGCGCAGCGCAATCGGCTGCGGGACGCCCATCGCGAACAGGAATTCGGCGGCGCGGCGCAGGCCCACTTCGGGCAGGGCGGCCACGGCCTGGTTGATGATGTCGCGCGTCCGGTGGTCGGTGCGCACTTGCTGCCGGTGCAGGTCTACGCTGTTCATGTCCACTCTCCTTGTCTCCTCAGGCTCGCAGCCGGCGCGGCGCCGCGCTGCTTAGTTGCTTGCCTTCCTGCAACATCTGGCGCACGCCGGATGCGTCGACAGGTCGGCTGAAATAATAACCCTGGATTTCGTCGCAGCCATGGCGGCGCAGGAATTCAAGCTGCTCTTCAGATTCTACCCCTTCCGCAATCACGCGCAACTCAAGGTTGTGCGCCAGGGCGATCACCGATACCACGATGGCCGCATCGTCGGCATCGGTGGCGATGTCGTTGACGAAGGAACGGTCGATCTTCAGCACGTCGATCGGGAAATTGCGCAGATAGGACAGGCTGGAATAGCCGGTGCCGAAATCGTCGATCGACAGCGCCACGCCCAGTGATTTCAGCTCGTGCAGCAGGTTCACGCCTTGCGCCACGTCGTGCATGAAAAGGCTTTCGGTCAGTTCCAGTTCCAGCGCGGACGGCGGCAGGCCGGTTTCTTCCAGCACGGCGGCGATGGTCGAGACCAGTTCCGGCTGCGCGAACTGGCGCGCCGACAGGTTGACCGCCATGCGCAGGTCCTGGAAGCCGGCATCGCGCAGTTGGCGCGCCTGCTGGCAGGCGGTGCGCAGCACCCAGGCCCCGATCGGCACGATCAGGCCGGTTTCTTCGGCCAGGCTGATGAAGCGGGCCGGCGGCACCATGCCCAGTTCCGGATGCTGCCAGCGCAGCAGGGCTTCCATGCCGACGATGGCGCCGGAATCCAGGTCCACCTGCGGCTGGTAATGCAGCACGAATTCGTCGCGCTCCAGGGCATTGCGCAGCGCGCTCTCGATGCGCAGGCGCTCCTGGGCTTCGTCGTTCATTTCCGGCTGGTAGAACTGGAAGGTGTTGCGTCCGAGCTTCTTGGCCGAATACATGGCGATGTCGGCGTGTTCGATCAGGTGCTGCGCCGGCGTGCCGTCGGCATCGTAGACGGCGACGCCGATGGAGCAGGTGACGAAGAACTCCTTGCCTTCCAATAGCACCGGCTGCGCCAATGCTTTCATCACGCGTTCGATGATGGCGGGCGACAGTTGCTCGTCTGGGTACTGGCTCAGGATGGCCACGAATTCGTCGCCCGACAGGCGCGCCACGGTATCGCTTTCGCGCACGCTCGATTGCAGGCGCGTGGCCACGGTCTGCAGCAGCTGGTCGCCGGCCTTGTGGCCCAGGCTGTCGTTGACGAACTTGAAGCGGTCCAGGTCGATCAGCACCACCCACATCGGAAGGCCGCTGCGGTTGGCGTAGGCGATGGCTTGCTGCAAGCGGTCCTGCAGCAGCACGCGGTTGGGCAGCCCGGTCAGCACGTCGTGGTGGGCGATGTGGTGGATGCGCTGTTCCGCTTCCTTGCGCTCGGTGATCTCGCTGCCGGTGCCGCGGTAGCCTTTGAAGTCGCCGTGCGCGTCGTATACCGGTTCGCCGCTGGTGTTGAACCAGCGCGTCACGCCGTCATGGCCGACGATCGCGTATTCGAAATTGGAGAAGGGCAGGCGGGCCTGCACCTTGTTGATATGGTCGCGGCCCGTGCTGCTGGTGTACAGCTCCGGCGTGCATTCCCAGCGGGTGCGGCCGAGGAAGTTTTCCTTCGCTACATGGCCTTTCTCGAAAAAGCCGCCAGTGATATGGGTGAAGCGGAAATGCGTGTCCTGTTCCCAGTACCAGTCGGACGATAGCGCAAGCAGGCGGCGGAAGCGGTGTTCGGATTCCTGCAGCGCGCGTTCGGTGCGCTTGCGCGCCGCCACGTCTTCCGCCAGGCGCTGGTTGGAGCGCTGCAGGTCGGCGGTGCGGACGTCCACCAGCAACTGCACGCGGCGCGAGCGCTGCACCAGCGTGTGCACGAAGGCCGCCGCCAGGGCGCTGAACAGCAGGCCGCCCAGCAAGGTGCCGAGCGAGCCAAGGTGGTCGGCCAGGAATGGGCGCGGCAGATCATCGCTGCGGATATGCCAGGTCCGGCCCAGCACGTCGAAGCTGCGCATTTCGCTGCTGTGGTAGTCGAAATCCAGCCAGCGATGCAGCCAGTGTTCTTTGCGGTCGGCCGGCAGCGGGCCGCGGCGGTAGGCCAGGGTGCCGTTTTCAGACGGGTCGCCTGCATACACGCTCAAGCCAAGGCTGGTGTCGTCCAGCAGGCCGTTCTGCTGCAGGATGGTGTGCACCAGGTGCGGCGTGCGGATCACGGCTGCCGTATCGCCCACCCAGGCGGCATGGCGCTCGTCGCGCGTGCCGGTCGGCATGCCGGGGCGGTACACCGGCATGATCATGATGAAGCTGTTGTGCTGGGCCGGGTCCTGCGCCAACTGGAGCTGTTCGGTGGCAGAGGGCCGGCCGCTGTGCAGGATGCGGTCGATGGCGCCGCGCACCTGCACGTTGTTGCCGGTATTCAGGCCCAGCGCCGGCTCGTTGCCGCGCATCGGCTCCAGGTATTCAACGACGTTGTAATACGGCCGCTGCGGCGCCGGCACGGCTTTGCCGTCGGCCGACAGCTCGCTGACCTGGAAGCCGGGAAAGCTCGCCTGCATGGACGCTTCGAATGCGGGGCGTTCCGCTTGCGTCAGCACGCGGTGGTAATTGAAAGCCTGGATGAAAGGATGGCGCCGCAGCAGCGGTTCGGAGAACGTGTGGAATTGCTCGCGGCTGACCGGTTGCACCGTGCGAAACAGCTCATTGATCACGTTCAGGACTTCTTCGGCGTCGGCCAGCCCGCGTTCGATGGCAGTGACGCGCACGTTGGCGCGCTGCTGGAATCCCAGCTCCATCTTGCTGAATTCCAGTGCGCTGACCGAGACGAAAAGAATGGCGGTGGCCGCCAGGCCTGCGCCCAGCGTGAGTGCGGCTGCACCGTAGTGCGAGAGTCTCTTGCGCCGGCCTGCCATGGTGTCCTTTACTTTAAAAAATGTAGTTTGTCACAATTCACATGGCTTTGGGGCAAGGGTCATTAAATTCCTGTCAAATCTCCCTTGCGCAGGCGCGCAACGGTGTAAATTGCCAACAGTCGATTGGCGAGGCCGAAACCCAGCCCCGGCGTCGGGCTGCCCCAGGCGGCCACGCGGCGCTGCATGGCACTGGCGGGCGCACCGGGCGCGCGTCCTGGACGAATGGCAAACAGGATGTGGTTGTTGCCGGCGATGCCGGTGAACTGGCAGATGCGGTCGTGGAAGGCGTTCGACAGGCGCACCAGCACGCTGCGGTATTTGGGGTCGTAGCTGAACACATTGGCGGCCAGCACGCCGTCCGGCCGCAGGGCGCGCCGGCAGTCGGCGTAGAAGTGGTCGGTCGTCAGCTCGTTAGGAAGCCCGTTGGCGTCGAAGCCGTCCACCAGCAGCACGTCGGCACTGTCTTTCAAGTCCTTCATGTAACCGGCGGCGTCGCACTGGATGACACGAAAGCGCTCGTTGTCCGGCGGGATGGCAAAACGTTCGCGCAGGGCGATCACGTCGGCACGCAGTTCGAGCACGGTAATGCGGGTGCGGGGCAGGTAGCGATAGCAGAATTTGGCCAGGGAGCCGCCGCCCAGGCCCACCATTACGATATGTTCGGGGTTCGGTTTGAACAGGACAAAGCACATCATGGCCCGTGCGTAGGCCAGCACCAGCGCGTCCGGGTCGGCCGGATCCATCTGGCTCTGTACTTCGCCGGGCGTGAATTCCAGCGACAGGCGACCGCGCCGGCGGCGAACCAGGGGACGGTGGTGGTCGGGGATGGAAGTCATTTTGTCAACTTGTTACGAACCGTGATGATCTGATAAGCTGCCGGGCTCCGGTTTTCCACCTCAGTGTACCGGATGAGCACTGCGATAGGGCGCTCGCGTTTACATCGGCAACTTTTATAGGTACATTGCCAACATAGGCAGCTTGGAGACGATAAATGTTCTTAGACCATCCAACCATCACAGCGACCAACAGTTTTACCGAGCCGGATCGCATCGAGCGCCTGACCCGCGTGTATGGTTACGTGGCCGCATTGGCCGACCACGCCGGCAAGCAGCAGTTCATCGAAAAGGTCAGCCAGCTGCATGACCACAAAGGCACGCTGATCGTGTTCTGGCACGACGCGCCGACCGAAGACGAAAAAGAATTCTTTTCCAAAGCCTGGGCCAGCAAGATCGGCGACGGCAGCGCCAACGTCGAACACGAAGTCTGATCGCGGGCCGCCCGCCAAGCAATGGATATTAAAACCCTGGTTCTCGCCCTTGCGCTGGGCAACCTTAGCCTGTGCGCAGCGCTGTTTTTCTTCGAGTACGAGAACAAGAAGTCGCTGACCCTGTCCACCTGGGCCATTGCGAAGCAGTGCCAGGCCGTGGGCTGGATCCTGTTGTATTTCCGCGGCGTGGTGCCGGAGCTGCTGGCGGGCCCGTTGGCCAATGCCGTGCTGCTGGCCGGTTTCGCACTCGATGCGGGCGCCCTGTGGGAAGGCGTTGGCCGCCCGCGCTGGCGCAACATCCTTTACCCGGCGCTGTCGCTGGCGGTCGGCGTGCTGCTGGCCTTCCACATCCTCGATACGTCGCCGGCGGTGCGCCTCACCTTCGGCTCCCTGTTTGTCGGCTTCTTCTTCCTCGCCGGCGTGCTGGCGCTGGCGCGCGCATGGCGTCACGGCAGCATGCTGCGGCGCTACCTGGTGGTCGCCATGTTCGTGCTGACGCTGGTGATCGTCGGGCGCGGGCTGCTGACGGCGGTTTTCCCCGATGGACTGTCCTGGGTCAGCGCCAACGCCCTGCAGCTGTTCGGCTTTGGCGGCTTCTACCTGATGATGCTGGTGAATGCCTTCGGCTACCTTCTGCTGTCGCGCGAGAAGCTGCAGATGGACCTGGCGCGCCTGGAAACCACCGATGCGCTGACGGACGTGCCGAACCGGCGCGGCTTCTACCAGGCCCTGGCGCCGTGGATGGCGCTGGCGCGCCGCCCCGGCCAGCCGACCGCCCTGATCATCCTGGCACTGGACCAGTTCAAGCGGGTCAACGACAGTTACGGCCATGCAGCCGGCGACGCCGCGCTGAAATCCATGGTGGAAACCTGCAAGAAGCAGTTGCGCGACTCCGACCTGATGGGGCGCCTGGGCGGCGCCGAATTCGCCATCCAGCTGCCGCGCACCGGGCAGGAGGACGCCATGATGGTGGCGGAGCGCATCCGCCGCGCCATCGAAGCGATGCCGGTAAAGACCGAGCGTGCGATTATCAAGCTGACCGCCAGCATGGGCGTTACCACCATCCGTGCCGACGACAGCACGGTCAGCCTGTTCAAGCGCGCCGACGAAGCCCTGCAGGCGGCGAAAGTGCGCGGCGAAAACCAGGTGGCGCAGCCGCCCGAACCCCAGTCCCTGGAGGCTTTGTCATGACAGCGTAACACTGATGGCGTACTGTGCTACCATTTTCGTTATAAACGATATAAATGGATTCCTCGATGTACGCCGCAGTGGACCTGGGCTCCAACAGTTTTCGACTCTCCATCGGCCAGCACGATGGAGGCAAGATCCGCGTGCTCAACAGCATGCGCGAGCCAATCCGCCTTGCCGCCGGGCTGGACCCCGCCGGCAACCTCACCGATGAAGCGCTGCATCGGGCGCTGATCTGCCTGAAGAACTTCCGCGTGGCGCTGGCCGCCTACGATTTCGACGGCGTGCGCGTGGTCGCTACCGCCATCCTGCGCCAGGCGCGCAATGCGGCGGACTTCCTGCCGCAGCTGGAACAGGCCATCGGCTACCCGATCGAGATCATTTCCGGCGAGGAGGAGGGGCGGCTGATTTACATGGGCGTGGCCAATGCGCTGGGGCAGCCGAACGAGAGCCGGCTGGTGGTCGATATCGGCGGCGGCTCGACTGAGCTGATCCTCGGCCGCGGCCTCGATATCGAACGCGTCGAATCGTTCAGCGTGGGCAGCGTCAAGCAAAGCCTGTCCTTCTTCGTCGGCGGCCGGGTCGATGCCCGTTCCTTCGAGGCGGCCGTGCTGTCGGCACGCTCGCATTTCGAGGATGGGGCGCCGCCTTATCATCCGGAATACTGGAAGCGGGCTTATGGCTCTTCAGGCACCATCCGCGCCATCGGCGAGATCATCGAAAAGAACAAGCTGGGCGACGGCATTACCCTGGCGGCACTGAATGCGGTGCGCAAGCGTTTCATTGAATTCGGCCAGGTGTCCAAGATCGACATGCCGGGGCTGCGGCCGGACCGCGCCAGCACCGTGATAGGCGGGCTGGCGATCCTGATCGCGGTGGTGCAGGAACTGGGCATCGAAAAGCTGGAGCCGATCGATGCCGGCCTGCGCATGGGCGTAATGTGGGACCTCTACCTGCGCTCCACCCGCCGCGACCGGCGCGATGAATCGGTGGGCGAGTTCCTGGCGCGCTTCCATATTGAGTCCGAGCGCGGCGTGCGCGTGTCGGAGGCGGCTGCCATCCTGTTCCAGCAGATGAAACCCGCCAGCGATGCCTTGCTGCGCCACCTGTCCTGGGGGGCGCAGCTGCACGAAGTAGGGCTGGTGGTGTCGCAGACCGGCTACCACAAGCACTCGGCCTACATGATCGAAAACGCCGACCTGCCGGGATTCACCACCCGCGAGCAGAAACTGATGGGGCGCCTGGTGCTGGCCCAGAAAGGCAACCTGCGCAAGGTCAGCGAGCACTTGACGGACAGCGATTTCGCCAAGGCGGTAGTGGCGCTGCGGCTGGCGATCGTGTTCATGCATTGCCGCATCGAGGTCGACGACCGCGCCGTGCGCCTGCGCATGAAAAACCGCATCGACCTGGAATTGAAGCGCGATTGCGTGACCAGCCACCCGACCTTGTCCTACTGGATGGAGAAGGAGCAGGAGTTCTGGGATGAAATCGGCGTGGATTTCAGCGTTCGTACTGTTGCGTAATAATCGTATATACTGTTTATATTATTCAATAATGGAGTATCCATGAACGCAACGAAAGCGAAAGTACCCGCCGCCAAGGCCGCAGCCAAGCCGGCAGCCAAAACCGCCGCCGTCAAGCCTGCCGCCAAGCCAGCTGCGAAGCCAGCGGTGAAACGCGCTCCAGCAGCAGCCAAGACTGCCGCTGCCGCCAAGCCTGCACCGGCCAAAGCTGCCGCCAAACCCGCGGTCAAGCGGGCCGCCGCCAAGCCAGCCCCGGCGCCCGCGCCAGCCGCCAAACCTGCCAAGGCAGTGAAGGCTGAGAAGCCAGCCAAGCAGCACAAGGAAAAACTGGTGCGCGACAGCTTCACCATGCCGGAATCCGAATACGCGGTGCTGGGCCAGGTCAAGAAGACCTGCCTGAAAAACGGCGTTGAAGTCAAAAAATCCGAATTGTTGCGCATTGGCGTCGCCCTGATCAGCCGCCTGGATATGGCTACCCTCAAGCAAGTGCTGGCCTCCCTGCCGCAACTGAAGACCGGCCGCCCGAAGAAGGCCTGATGTCATATTGTTGACACATGGCTGTCATGTTCGTGCAGCAATAGAACAGCAAACTGGCTTCGTCACTACAGAAAGGACGAAGCATGCAAACTACGACGATTGCTACCGCCGAACAGCGGGTTTCCACCCCGCGACTGGCATTGAGCATGGCAGCCACCCCGGAAGAGGTGCGCGAAGTCCAACGCCTGCGCTATAAAGTCTTCATCGAAAACCAGGGCCTGACCGCCCTGGCGACACCGGATGGCCTGGATTGCGACGAGTTCGACGCCGCCTGCGACCACCTGATCGTGCGCGACACCGCCACCCTGAAAGTGGTCGGTACCTATCGCCTGCTGAATCCCGCCGGCGCCCGCAAGCTGGGCCGCCATTACTCCGAAAACGAGTTCGACCTCGGCCGCCTGAAACACCTGCGCAGCCGCATCGTGGAAGCGGGCCGCGCCTGCATCCACCCGGATTACCGCGGCGGCAGCGTGATCATGCTGTTGTGGTCCGGCCTGGCCGAATACATGCGCCGCCACCAGTGCGAATACCTGATCGGCTGCGCCAGCATCAGCCTGGCCGACGGCGGCCACAATGCGGTTGCCGTGTACGAGCAGCTGCGTGAAAAGCACATGGCGCCGATGGAATACCGCGTCACGCCGCACCTGCCGTTCCCGGTGGAGAAGGTGGAATCGGCGCGCGCGGCCCAGGTTCCGGCCCTGCTGAAAGGCTACCTGCGCTCCGGCGCCTGGATTTGCGGCGCACCGGCCTGGGATCCTGATTTCGAAAGCGCCGACCTGTTCGTGATGATGCCGCTGGCGAACCTGGACGGCCGCTATGCCCGCCACTACAACGTCGCGGCGTAAGCTGCTTGCGTCAGTTGATCCGGTAGTCCTTGCCGGCCGTGAGTTCGGCCGGCAAGGGCTCGCCGCACAGGTCGAACACGGAACGTTCGATAGTGCGGCACATGGCCTCCAGGGCCAGGCTGTTCGGTGCAACGCCGAACGGATCGCCGATCTCCTGGGCGATTGCCTCCAGCGCAAACAGCGTGTATGCGACGAACACTGCGATCACCGGCGTCGCCGCCCCGATTGCGTGTACCAGGCCGAATGGCAGAAGGAAGCAATAGATGTAGATGGTACGGTGCAGCAGGACGGCATAAGGGTAGGGAATGGGCGTGCTGGCAAGACGCTCGCAGCCGCCTACCGCATCTGATAGTGCATTTAACTGCGCATCCAGCATCCACAACGGTTGTCCTTCCGCCGCTCCGCCCAGAGCGCAGCGCAGTTCGTGCAATAACGCTACAGGGCGGTAGGCATGCCCCATCAAGATTTCTGCCGCGTCTGCGCCGAGCAGGCGTTCGACGTCGGCACGCGGATCGCTGCCGCGCAACTGGTGGCGCAGCAAGTGCGCGAAAACGATGACGCGCCTTGCACAGAGCTTGTGGTCGCAGCGGGACTCCGGCAGGTATGCCAACATCTGCGACACCAGCGTGCGTCCGGAAATCAGGACATGGCCCCAGTGCTGGCGCGCTTCGAGATAACGCTGGTAGCTGGCGTTGTTGCGGAAGGCCAGGAAGATTGCCAGGCTGACGCCCAGCAGCGAAAACGGTGCAGTCTCCAATGGCACGCGCGTGCCAAGCAGGGCCACCATGCTTACTGCCAGCATCAGCGCGAGCTGCGGCAGGATCGACGGCAGCACGGATCCGTGCCAGGTGAGCAGCGTGCGAAACCAGTTTTCACTTTGGCGGATGATCATGGCTCGGATTGTATCCCAGAAAAAATGTGCTATATTCCTCTGTACCGATCGGTAAATTGTGATCCGATCGGTACATTTGAAAGGAAAAAATCATGTCGATCCGACCACCTGTACCACCCTTCACCCGCGCAAGCGCCATCGAAAAAGTCCGCCTGGCCGAAAACGGCTGGAACACCCGCGACCCCGAGAAGGTCTCCCTCGCTTACACGGAAGACAGCTGGTGGCGCAACCGCGGCGAGTTTGCGCAAGGCCGCGCCGAGATTGTCGCCCTGTTGAAGCGCAAATGGACGCGCGAACTCGATTACCGCCTGATCAAGGAATTGTGGGCCCACGACGGCAGCCGCATCGGCGTGCGCTTCGCCTACGAATACCACGACGATTCTGGCCAGTGGTACCGCGCCTACGGCAACGAGAACTGGGAGTTCGACGAGAACGGCTTGATGCACCACCGTCATGCCAGCATCAACGAACATCCGATCAAGCCTGAAGAGCGCAAGTTCTTCTGGGACCGCAGCGGGCCGCGGCCTGACGACCATCCCGGCCTGTCCGAGTTAGGGCTGTAAACATGGCACGCGTTGTCGCAGAACGGGAAGACGTCATCCCCCTGGTGGCGGAAGTGTTCCGAACCTATGGCTTTGAAGGCGCCAGCCTGTCCCGCATTACCGAGGGGACCAGGCTGGGCAAGGGCAGCATCTATCACTTCTTCCCCGGTGGGAAGGACGAAATGGCCGCTGCCGTGCTGGAGGAAATCGAGCAGTGGTTCCGCCTGCACGTCTTCGAGCCGCTGCGCGAAAGCGCCGACGCAGGGCAGGGTATCGCCGCCATGTTCGCTGAGGTGGAGCGCTATTTCCTGTCTGGACAACGCGTGTGCCTGGTTGGCGTGTTCGCGCTCGGCAATGAGCGCGACCGCTTTGCCGAAGCCGTGCGCGATTATTTCGAAGAATGGATCGAGGCGCTGGCGGCCGCCCTGGTGCGCACCGGGCACAAAGGCAAGGAAGCTACGGCATTGGCGGAAGAAGTCGTGGGAGGCATACAGGGAGCGCTGGTGCTGGCACGCGCCTTCAACAGGCCGGCGACGTTTAGGGCGGCCTTGAAGCGCCTGCGCGAACGGCTGGACCGCTAGTGCAAAGCGGCGCCGGTGAATGCGATGCCGGCGCCTGGCATCAATCTCAGCGGGAACTGAGCTCAGTGTACTGAGGCATTCGATAGTTCTTTGAGCTCTCGGATGGAAAGCTCAGATTTCTCATGCATGCGCAGCAGGATGGTGGCCCCGACTGCGAGCTTGCGGTGACGGATCTTGCTAATAATGGGTGGTTGCACTTCCAGCACCCTGCAGAGCTCCGCGTCATTCTTCAGGTGCATCTTCTCGATTAGCGTGTCGAGCAGTTTATTTGGTACGAAGCTGGATGGCTCCAGCGCACGCGCCCTGTTCATTGCCTCGATTAGTTCGAGTTTCTTCTGCCTGACGCTCATTTTGCTCCTCCTTGACGTTGTTAACTACGTGGATAGAAAAAGCAGGCTTGCATGTTGTATTGATAACGAAGCAAGTTAATTAAATAATACTCCGCTTACCAAAAAAGCCAAGAATTTGTGAGAAAAATAATGGGTTTTATTGCGTGGCAGGGTTGACGACTGTTGTAACTTTGAGTCCATTTTTAGTGAGGCGCAGTATCTTGTCCGCGCGCGCAGCGGCGGCAGGCGAATGCGTCACCATGATGGTCGTTGCACCGCTGGATTTGAGTTCCTGGTGCAACAGTTGTAGTATGGAATTTGCAGTGTCGGGATCGAGGTTGCCGGTCGGTTCGTCCGCCAGCACAAGGGCCGGGCGGTGCACCAGTGCACGGGCTATTGCAACCCGTTGCATTTCACCGCCGGAAAGTTGATGGGGGTAATCGTGGCCGCGGCCGCCCAGGCCGACCGCTTCCAGCATCTCAAGCTCGCGTCCTTGCGGCAGGCCGTTCAACAGCAATGGCAGGGCCACGTTTTGCTGCAAGGTCAGGTGGGGCAGCACATGGAATGCCTGGAAAATGAAGCCCATGCGTGCGCGGCGCAGGCGCGTGGCAGCGTCGTCGTCGAGCGATGCCAGCGGCGTGCCGTCAACGATGATAGCCGGTTCGTCGCTGGGATCGGGCTGGTCCAGGCCGGCAATCAGGTTCAGCAAGGTGGATTTGCCGACACCCGAGTCGCCCATGATGGCGACGAATTCGCCGGGTTCGAAGGTCCAGCTCAGCCGGTCCAGCACACGCCGTTCGTTCGAGTAACTCTTGGTGAGGTTTCTTAGCTGGAGCATGGCTTAACGGGTCAGGGAACGGCGCAGCGCGAAACTCAGGGCATCGACGACGGCGACCAGCAGCAGCATGGCCAGGATGACCGTGGCGGCGCGCTCCATCTGGAACAGGGACAGGTGGTATTTGAGCATCTGGCCCAGGCCGCCGGCGCCGACCACGCCCAGCACGGCTGCGGCGCGGATGTTGTTTTCCCACCGGTACAGCGTGTACGACAGCATTTGCGGCAGCGTCTGCGGCAGCGTGGCGTAGAAGAAGGCGGCCATGGGCGTGGCCCCATTCAGGCGCAGGCTTTGCTCCGGCAGCGGCGGTGCGTTCTCCAGCGCGTCGGCGAACAGGCGGCCCAATACGCCGGCCGTGTGCGCAGCCAGCGCCATGGTGCCGGCAAACGGCCCCAGGCCGGCAGCCACCAGCAGGATCGAGGCCCAAACCAGTTCCGGGATGGAGCGCAGCACATTGAGCATGCCGCGAACGGCGGCGCGCGGTGCGCGGCCGAAACGTCCTGCCGCGGGAATTGCCAGCAGCAGGCCGCCTGCCACGGCAAGCAGGGTGCCAAGCGCCGACATGGCCAGCGTTTCGATGGTCGCGATGCCGGTTTTGCGCAGGAAGCCGCTGGCCATTTCTGGCGGCGCAAAGCCGGCCAGGAATTCGCCCATGCTGTGCATCGCTTCAATGGTGAACAGGTCGCCCAGTTTCAGTGACAGCGTGGCGAAGCTGGCGATGACCAGCGCCACAAGGGCGGCGGCAAACAGCCAGCCGGACCAGTTGCGCGCTGGTGGTGCAGGCATATGGCTCATCCCAGCCTCCGGCGTAGATATTTGGATACCAGGTCTGCAGCGGCAACCAGCAGCACGAACACCATCAACATGGTGGCCACTTCGCCGCCGGCCAGCATTTTGGTCGATTCATCCATGCGCTGGCCAAGTCCGCCAGCGCCGACGAAGCCCATGATCACCGAGCCGCGAATCGCGCACTCCCAGCGATACACGGTGTAGGACACCAGTTCGGACGCAGCCTCCGGCAAGGCGCCATAGAGCAAGGCTGCCAGCCGCCCGCTGCCGTTCTGCAGCAGTACCTCGCTGGCATGGTGGTCGGTCGACTCCAGGATTTCCGCATACACCTTGCCGAGCATGCCGGCATAGGTGAGGGCGATGGCCAGCACGCCGGCGGTCGGCCCCAGGCTGAAGATGCGCACGAACAGGAGCGCCCACACCAGTTCCGGCACGCTGCGCAGCAGGACCAGCAGCCAGCGCACGACCTGGCGCACGATGCGCGGGAAGACGGCAATGCGGCCTGTACCAAGGCGCGAAATCGACAGGCGCTCGGTGACGATCAGCGTCGCCGGAATAGCGCCCAGCAGCGCAAGCGTCAGCCCACAGGTGGCGATCGCGACTGTCTTCCAGGCTTCGCGGGCCACCATGGCCAGGAACTCGGCATCATGCGCCGGCTTCAGGAAGTCGGACAGGAAGCGCCAGGTAGCTGTCAGGCTTTGCAGGTCGAACAGCGTCCAGGGATAGAACTCGGTCGCCACCACCAGGGGCCAAAGCAGCACCACGCCGATGGCAATGGTCGCCAGGCGCTGGCGCCATGCGGGGTCCGGATGGTGGGGCGAGAGGGGAACGGCAGGAACGTTATGCATCGCTTACAAACACGCCCCAACGGCCAGCTTGGCGGCCATTTCGTCCGGCTGGGGCGAGTTCGCAGGCGGCAGCTCGCCGAGATAAAGTTCATCAATCATCGCTTGGGTGACCTGTTCGCGCGGCAGGTCGAAGGCCACGCGGCCGTTCTTCAGCGCCACGATGCGCGGGAAGTGCTCCAGTGCCAGGTCGACCTGGTGCAGGCTGCACACCAGCAGCGCGTTGCGCTCGCGCGCTTCCTGCTGCAGCGTATTCAGGGTCAGTTGCGACAGTGCCGGGTCGAGCGCGGACAGCGGCTCGTCGACCAGCAGCGCTTGCGCAGAAGAGAGCAGCAGGCGCGCCAGGCCGCAGCGCTGGCGCTCGCCGCCGGAAAGGCGGTCCACGCGGCTATACAGCTTGTCGCCAAGGTTGAAGCGGGACAGGGCGCGGTAAGCCGCTTCCGGATCGGCGGGTTTGAACAGCGAGAGCAGCGCCTGGCCCAGGCTCCATTTCGGCAGGCGTGCCGCCAGTACCGCCGTCACAACGCGCTGGCGCGGTGGCAGCGGCGGCGTTTGCGGCGCCAGGAACAGGCGTGCCCGCATGGCGTGCCGCCCGGCGTCAGTCAGGTGCCAGGGATCGGTGCCGAAGGCCTTGAAGCCTCCGCTATCGGGGCGGTGGGCGCATGCCAGGGTGGAGAGCAGGGTGGTCTTGCCGGCGCCGGAAGGACCGATCAATGCAACCTGCTCGCCGGGCTCGAAGTTCAGCGAAATGTCTTGCAGCGCAAGGCCGCGCGAACCGCCGATGTGGCGGACCGAAAGGCCTTGCAGTTCGTACCAGGCAGAAGACATTGATTACTTCAGCAGGCCGGCGTTCTTGGCTGCCGCTTCGATATTGGTGTAGTTGGCAGCCTTGGTCGGGATGAACTTCGACGCGCGCTGCAGGTCCAGGATCGCCTTGTCTTCAGGCTTGGCGCTGTCCAGGGCCAGGAAGGCGTCGGTGATCTTCTTCTTCAGCGCTTCCGGCATGTCGGAACGGACGGTCCAGTTGTAGTCGTAATAGGCCGGGGTGGTGTAGAACACGCGCACCACGGAAGGATCGACCTTCTTCTGTTCATTCAGTTTTTCCCACACCGAGATATTCAGCGCGCCGGCATCGACCTTGCCGCCTGCCACGGCTGCCACGGTGGCGTCATGCGCGCCAGAGAAGGAAATGCGTTTCAGGTCGGCGTCCGGATCGATCTTGGCCGCCAGCAGGAAGGAACGCGGCATCAGGTGGCCGGAAGTCGAGGACTCGGAGCCGAAGCTCAGGGTCTTGCCCTTCAGGTCGGCCAGCGAGTTGATCGATTTGTTGGTGGTGACGAAGACGGAGCGGAACTTCTCATCTTCCACGCGCTGCACCAGCGGCACGACCTTGCCCTTGCTCATGTGGTTGGCTTGCACGAAGGTGAAGCCGCCGAACCAGACCATGTCGAGCTTGCCGTTCACCAGGCCTTCCACCGAAGCGGCGTAGTCGGTCACCGGGGTGAACTCCACTTTCATGGCCAGTTTCTTCTCGAGGTATTCGCCGAGGGGTTTGAATTTGCGCTGCAGCTCGGTCGGCGCTTCGTCAGGAATGGCGGAAACGCGCAGGACTTGCTGGGCTTGGGCGCCGGCAGCGGCGAAGAGCACACCGGCTGCAAACAGGGCCGATTGAATGGTGCGGAGGGAGAAGATGGACATGAATGATCCTTTTTGTGGTTAAAGACGAGCCGCACGCCTCGGGTGAGGGTCCGGTACCTGGTCTTGGATATTCAGCTATGATAGCAAAAATGTCCCAGGAGCCTGAGCCATGACCTTGTCACGCACGGCTGCGATACGCGTGGTCGCACCGGAAACGAGCAGTGTGTTGTCCCCCAGAACCGCCCATGGCGATGCTGCGACCATTGCAGAAATCAGCGCAGGACTGCTGGCGCCGCAGGCTTCCACCTCGCCCAAATACTTCTACGACAGCCTTGGCTCGCACTTGTTCGAAGCCATCTGCGAACTGCCCGAATACTATCCGACCCGCACCGAAGCAGCGATTTTCGCGCGCCACGGCGCCGACATGGCGGCCCGCATCGGTCCCGGCATGACCCTGGTCGACTTGGGCGCAGGCAATTGTGCCAAGGCCGCCAGCTTGTTCCCTTTGTTGCAGCCGAGCCAGTACGTGCCGGTCGACATCGCCAGCGACTTCCTGCAGCAGGCTGCCGCGCAACTGCGCCAGCGCTTCCCTGCAATCGAAATAACGCCGCTGGTGATGGACCTGTCGCAAGCGCTGGTGTTGCCGCCATCCGTGCCGGCAGCGCGGCGCCAGTTTTTCTATCCCGGCTCATCGATCGGCAATTTCACCCCGCACGACGCGGTGACCTTCCTGCGCCAGGTGCGCGAAAACGTCGGCGCCGATGGCGGGCTGCTGATTGGGGTGGACCTGGTCAAGGACCCTGCGGTGCTGGACGCGGCGTACGATGACGCCATCGGCGTCACGGCAGCCTTCAACCTGAACCTGCTGCGCCACCTGAATCACCTGGCCGGGGCCGACTTCGATCCCGCGCAATGGCGCCATGTCGCCTTCTTCAACGACGCGGAAAGCCGCATTGAAATGCACCTGGAAGCACGCTGCCCGTTGACCGTGCATTGGCACGGCGGCGAGCGCAGTTTCGCGCAGGGCGAACGGATTCATACCGAGAACAGCTACAAGTACACGCTGGAAGGCTTCCGCAGCTTGCTGTGGGAAGCAGGCTTCCGCGTCGATGGCACCTGGACGGACGATGCGCACTGGTTCGCAGTGATGCACGCCGCGGCGGCTTATGCGTGACGCCAGCCCCTGGACCGAGCGTTACGCGCAAGTGCGCGCGGCGACCATGGCGTTGGCCGAGCCGCTGTCCGACGAGGATTGTGGCGCACAGTCGATGCCTGACGCCAGCCCGGTCAAGTGGCACCTGGCGCATACCACGTGGTTCTTCGAGACCTTTATCCTCGAACGTTTCGAACCGGGCTTCCAGCCGTTCCATCCGGCGTTCCGGGTACTGTTCAATTCTTATTACAACGGCGTCGGCGACAAGCATCCAAGGCCGCAGCGCGGTCTGCTGACCCGGCCTTCGATGGCGGAAGTGCGCGCCTATCGCGCCAATGTCGATGCCCGCATCGCCGTGCTGGCGACGCGACTGGCCGCCACGGATGCACGGCTGGCAGCATTGCTGACGCTTGGCCTGCAGCATGAACAGCAGCACCAGGAATTGATCGTCACCGACGTCAAGCACCTGTTGGCGCAAAACCCGATGGCCCCAGCTTACCTGCCCGGCGCCGCGCCGGCCCTGCCAGCGTCCGCAGCCCAGTCCTGGCAGCGTTTCGAAGGCGGCGTGCACGAAATTGGCCATGATGGCGACGGCTTCTGCTTCGACAATGAGCTGCCGCGCCACAAGGCCTGCATCGCACCATTCGAACTGTCTTCGCGACTGGTGACCAATGCCGAATACCTTGCCTTCATCGAAGCAGGCGGCTACCGCGACCCGGGCCTGTGGCTGGCCGAAGGCTGGGACTGGATTCGTGCGCAAGGCATTGAAGCGCCGCTGTACTGGCGACGAGAGCAGGGGGCAGGGTGGACGGCCTTCACCTTGCATGGCCAGCAGCCGCTTGAGATGGATGCACCGGTCACCCACATTTCCCTGTTCGAGGCGGACGCCTATGCCCATTGGGCCGGTGCGCGCTTGCCGACCGAAGCCGAGTGGGAGCATGCCGCAGGCGAAGGCGCGTTGGCGCAAATGTTCGGCCACTGCTGGCAGTGGACCAGCAGCAGCTACGCCCCATACCCCGGCTTCCGTCCGGCCGAAGGCGCCATTGGCGAATACAACGGCAAGTTCATGGTCAACCAGTATGTGCTGCGTGGCTCCAGCCTGGCGACTCCGCAAGGCCACGCCCGCACCAGCTACCGCAACTTCTTCCCCGCCGGCGCCCGCTGGCAATTCACCGGCATCAGGCTAGCCCGATAAATGAAAATGGCGCACGCAGCTTTCGCTGAACGTGCGCCACTTTTGCGTGATGCGTCTTACAGGCGGGTAATACCGAGCGCCTGGCTGATCTCTGCCTTGAACTTGGCGGCCTGGTCGGCGTTCGGGATTTCACCGGCCAGTTTCAGGGCCAGCAGGCGCAGGTCAGTGATCTCGTCGAAATAGTCGCCGCATACAATCGAGGCCATCGGGCCGATGTAGGTGGCGAGGGTGTTTTCGAAAATGCTGCGCTGCGCGTCCGTCAGGGCCGTCTTGGCTGCCGGCTTGCTGGCGGCTTCCGGCGCTGCTGCCGGGCGGCGCGCTACGCCGGCCAGCAGGGTGGACGCCGGCGAACTGCCTTCCGGCAGTTCGGTGATGCTGCCGTACAGGTAGTCCAGGATGGCTTCGGTCGACCACGGCAGCGGTTCGTTATTGCCCACGCTCGGACGGTCCATGCTCATGCGCGCACGCTGCATGGTGCGCAGGATGTCCAGGCCGTCGCGGCCGCGGCGGCCACGGCACAGGACGAACACGATGCGCCCGTTATCGAGGTGGATCTGGGCCATGCGGTTGTCATCGCTGACCAGCATGATGGTCGCGGTGTCGCCCTGGGCGCAGAAGCCTGCGATCTTGTCGAGCAGTTCTACGAAGGGAGTGAACTCTGGCTGTGCCATTTCAGTTCGCCTTTACCAATTATTTCTTACGCAGGCGATCCATCGCCATCTGGATACTGACGCCCAGGCGTTCCACTGCACGCGCCAGCGAGCCGATTTCGTCGCCGCGGCTGGTCTGTGGAATGGTCACGTCCAACTGGCCCTTGCTCAGCTTTTCGGCGATGTCGGTCAGGTGGTTGATCGGACGGGTCAGCTGTTTGCCCAGCACGAACGCCAGGGCGGCAACCAGCACGATAACGACGATGATCAGCAGGCGTGCTTCGCTGCGCATCTTGGTCATGGCGGCATAAGCCTCGTCGTAACGCTGTTCAACCAGCACGGTCCAGCCTTGCGGCAGGTTGCGCACGAAGCCCACCATCTTCACGTCGCCGTCCATGTAGACTTTTGGCTGGTCGGTGATGCCTTCCACTTGCAGGGCAGGGTGCTTGCTGAAGTCTTGCAGCGCGGACTTGATCTTGCTCGCATCGCCGTGGGCGATGACTTTCTTGTCGCCGTCCAGCAGGATGGCGTGGCCGGTTTCGCCGATGCGGATGTCGGTCACGGTGCGCGACACTACGCCCAGGTCCATCGCCATCGCGAAGACGCCGACGATGGTGCGGTTTTCATTGCGGATCGGCACGCCGATGTTCAGCGATGGTTTGCCGCTGGTCTTGCCGATCGCCACCAGGCGGCCTTCTTCCTTGCCGGACATGATGGCTTTGAAGTAGGAGCGGTCGCCGTAGTCGAGCATCGCGTTGCCGTCGCTGCGCGCCACGTCCTTGCCGGCGGTGTCCAGGGTGTGGATCAGGTACACCCATTCATAGGAAGCCGCGGTCGCCATCAGGACCGGAGTCTGGCGCCCGGTATTCATCGAAATGACGTCGTCCAGGCGGGCCGCCTGGCGCATGGCGCGCATATTGGTGTCGTCCCAGCCGTTCACGCCGGTGGCCACGGTGTCGGTCGTGGCAACCAGGTTTTCCGAGATCTTCTCGGTCAGTTCTTGCTCAGCAGACGAGTTGCCCAGGTACCAGAGGGCGAACAGCGGCACGAGGGTTACCACGAGCAGGGTGATCAGGACTTTTTGAAAGATATTAAGTGACAGTTTCATTTTTATAAATCATTCGTAATAATCGCGCTGACACCACCGCATTCGAACCACGGACTGTGTCGGCATTAAGGCTGATTTCGAGGCAAAGCAGATTGCTCACCCGAGGCTGTTCGCAGCGCCAAGCACGCTACATCGGGCATTTGCCTGAGCAGCATTTTGTGAAATCACAGGTCGCTGCTGGACCCTTATTTGCGTGATTTTCCTGTTGCTCAGATTATAAGTTCACGATTATACATCAGACCGTTTCCGGCCGGAAATGATTTATGTATCGCTCGGGCTGGGCAGGCGCTGCCTGTTGTGCGGCTGCGCCGCCAGGGCCGGGCGCTGGCGTGCGACGGCCTCTCCGGACAGGCGGAACTGGCTGACCAGCGATTCCAGCTCGCTGGCCTGGTCGCTCATGGCCGAGGCGGCCGCCGCTGCCTGTTCCACCAGCGCGGCATTCTGCTGCGTGGTCTGGTCCATCTGCATGATGGCCGTGTTCATCTGCTCGATGCCGTCGGTTTGTTCGCGCGTGGCAAGCGAGATTTCGGCCACGATGCCGGTCACGCGCTGTACGGCCGACACTACTTCTTCCATCGTTGCGCCGGCCTGCGCGACCAGCCTGGCGCCGGCATCGACCTGCTCCACCGAACTGGAAATCAGCTCCTTGATTTCTTTGGCGGCACTGGCCGAGCGGGCGGCGAGGTTGCGCACTTCGCTGGCCACCACCGCAAAGCCGCGGCCTTGCTCGCCGGCGCGCGCGGCTTCGACCGCCGCGTTCAAGGCCAGGATGTTGGTCTGGAAGGCGATGCCGTCAATCACCGCGATAATGTCCACCACCTTGCGCGAGGAATCGTTGATCGAGCCCATGGTCGTCACGACTTGCGACACCACCTCGCCGCCGCGCTGGGCGATGGAGGAAGCGGAGCTGGCCAGCTTGTCCGCTTCGCGCGCGTTGTCGGCATTGGCTTTGACGGTCGACGTTAGTTCTTCCATCGACGACGCGGTTTCTTCCAGTGCCGATGCCTGGTTTTCCGTGCGCGCCGACAGGTCCATATTGCCGGTCGCGATCTGGCCGGAGGCCGAGGCAATGGCGACCGTGCCATTGCGCACCTGGCCGACGATCTGCGACAGCGCATCGTTCATCTCGCGCAGGGCATGCAGCAACTGTCCTGCTTCATCTTGCGAATGGGCCGTGATATGGCTGGTCAGATCGCCGGAAGCGACAGTGCGCGCCACTTGCAGGGCATAGTTGATCGGACGCGTAATCGAGCGCGTGACCCAGTAAGCGCAGGCTACGCCCAGCACCAGGGCGGCCAGGCCCAGGGCGACCATCATGATCTGGGCGGAGCTGATGTGCTGCTTGATGGCAGCGCCATTGGCTGTGACGATGCCGTCCTGCAGGTCGGCGAGTTTTTCAACGGTGGCCTGAAGTTTTGCCAGGCGCGGCATGGTTTCCGACATGGCCTTTTGCGTGGCCTGTTCGCGCTGTCCCTCTTCAACCAGCTTGAGTACGGCGCTGAACGACTGCACATAGGCGCTGCGCTCGCTGGTCACTTGCGCCAGCAGTTCGCGTCCGGCGGGGCGGTAGACCAGCTTGTCCAGCGTGGACAGGGCGTCCGTGATGATGGCCTTGTTCTTGTCGACCTGCTTGCGCAAATCCGCCGACTGGGCCGGATCCGTGACCAGCAGCAGTTGCAGCACCAGCGCTGCATTGGCGCGCGTGGTGGCGGTAACGGTTGCCGCCGCATCGGCCTTGACCCAGTCCTTGTCGATGATGGTGGAACTCAGTTCGCCGATGCTGGAAAGGCGCTGGCTGCCAACGGCAATCAGCATCGCCATCAAGGCGAAGACAATCGCGAAACACAAGCCCAGGCGGGTCCCGATCTTCAGGTTGGCAATGCGCATGACTGCTCCTTCCGGCGGCCAGGTAAACGATTTACCAGTATAAATACTTGCCGAAAGGAGACAAATCCAGGGACGGCGCGCAAGCCGTCCCCGAATGAAAAACCGCTCAGGCTGCGGCTTGTGCGATGCTAGCCGACGCTTCGGCCTTCTGTGCAATCTGGCGGTTGATGGCGCTCAGCACGGCCTTGAAGGAGGCGGTGACGATATTGCTGTCGATGCCCGCGCCGAACAGGGTAGGGCCGCCGTCCAGGCGCAGTTCGACGTAGCAGGCTGCCTTGGCGTTGGCGCCGTGGCCGATGGCGTGCTCGTGGTAGTCCATCAGCGTGACGTCCAGGCCGAGCGCATCGACGAAGGCGTCGATCGGGCCATTGCCGCCGCCTTGCAGCGACATCGAAGCCTTGTTGTGCAGCAGGCCGATATCAATCTGCACCGGCTCGTCGCTGGAGCTGTCTTCCACCATCTTGTGCGATACGTAGGCGTAGGGCGTGGCCTGGGTCAGGTATTCATTTTCGAAGATCTGGTAGATGCCTTCGGAAGTGATTTCCAGGCCGGTCTGGTCGGCTACTTTCTGCACTGCGCGGCTGAACTCAATCTGCAGGCGGCGCGGCAATTCGAGGCCGTAATCCTGCTCCAGCAGGTAGGCCATGCCGCCCTTGCCGGACTGGCTGTTGACGCGGATGACGGCGTCGTAGCTGCGGCCCAGGTCTTGCGGGTCGATCGGCAGGTACGGGATTTCCCACGGCGCGCCTTCCTGCTGCTTGGCGAAGCCTTTCTTGATCGCGTCCTGGTGCGAACCGGAGAAAGCGGTGAACACCAGGTCGCCCACGTATGGATGGCGCGGATGCACCGGCAACTGGTTGCACTCCTCGACCACTTTGCGCACGGAGTCGATGTCGGAGAAATCCAGGCCCGGATGCACGCCTTGGGTGTAGAGGTTCAGGGCCAGCGTCACCAGGTCGACGTTGCCGGTGCGTTCGCCGTTGCCGAACAGGCAGCCTTCCACGCGCTCGGCGCCGGCCATCACGGCAAATTCGGCGGCGGCGATGCCGGTGCCGCGGTCGTTATGCGGGTGCACCGAGATGATGATGGAATCGCGGCGCTCCAGCTTGCGCGACATCCATTCGATCTGGTCGGCGTACACGTTCGGGGTCGAGCATTCGACGGTGGCCGGCAGGTTGACGATCATCTTCTTGTCCGGGGTCGGCTGCCAGATGGCGGAGACCGCGTCCACGATGTGCTTGGCGAAATCCAGTTCGGTGGTGGAGAAGGACTCCGGCGTGTATTCGTAGGTCCAGTCGGTTTCCGGATGCTGGGCAAGCAATTCCTTGACCAGTTTGGTGCCGTCGGTGGCGATCCTGGTGATCTCTTCGCGGCTGGCGCCGAACACCACTTTGCGGAACACTGGCGCGGTGGAGTTATACATGTGCACGATGGCGCGCTTGGCGCCGATGCAGGATTCCACGGTGCGGCGGATCAGTTCTTCGCGCGCCTGGGTCAGCACGATGATGGTGACGTCGTCCGGAATGCGGTTTTCTTCGATCAGCTTGCGCACGAAATCGAAATCGGTCTGCGAGGCGGAAGGGAAGCCCACTTCGATTTCCTTCAGGCCCACCTTGATCAACAGCTCGAAGAACTTGATTTTCTTTTCCACGCTCATCGGCTCGATCAGCGCCTGGTTGCCGTCGCGCAGGTCCGTGCTCATCCAGATTGGCGGCTTGGCGATGACGGCGTTCGGCCAGGTGCGGTCGGTCAAGCCGACGGTTGGGTATGGACGATATTTGGCGGCAGGGTTCTTCAACATCATGGTGATACTCCTGTGTTTTTCAAATTTTGGGAAACCGGGACGTGGCGCGAAGGCGGCCGACGTGGGGTGCAGCTAGGGGAAAATCAGGCGCGTGCCAGTAGTAGCGCGCCTGGTAGTAGGGCGCCTGGCAGGTGTGCGGAAATGTGCAATTGCGAGGTCATGTCGATCAATGTACGGCACTGGATTTGACCTTGTCAAGAAAAAATCTCAACAGCAATTCGCGATGTTTTCGCGCTTTCTGCTGATAAAATGGTGGTCTTGGCGAGGATAAATCGGATATGGATAAGATTGATCGAGAAATAATCGGATATTTGCGCGATGATGCGAGGATAAGTTTTAAGGATTTAGGCGAGCGCGTGAGCCTCAGCGCGAACACCGTGGCCGACCGCGTGCGGCGTCTGGTGGCCGACGGCGCCATCCTTGGGTTCGAGGCGCGCCTGGACCACGCGGCGCTCGGCCTGCACCTGCAAGCCTATATCGACGTGAAGCTGAAGTCGGGCACCAATACCCACGAGTTCGAGGAAATCGTGAAGACGATTCCCGGCGTGCTGGAAGTGGCGCTGTTGACCGGCAATTACGACGGCCTGCTGCGCGTGGCCTGCAAGGACCAGACCCACTTGCTGCGCCTGATCGATACCTTGCGCGACCGGGCTGGCGTGCAGGATACCTACAGCCGGGTGATCCTGCACCAGACTCCGGTCAGCGCCCCGCTGTCTGTGACAGAATAACGGCCCTGATGTTTTGATTGCGGAATTCCGATGCAAAAGCTGAATGCAGAATTGAGTCGACTGTACCTTGCGCCGCCGTCTGGCGGCACCCGCAGCATTTCCCTGGGGTTCAAGCGGCTGCCCGGCGATGGCGAGGCAGGGCATTGGGAACGCCTGTGCCAGGTGGCGAATGCACTGCAGGTGGAGCTGGGCCTGCCGGCGCCCGCAGTGAGCATTTCCGGGGCCGGCGCTTTCGGGCTCTGGCTCTCGCTGGAAAAACCGGTGACGGAGGCGCTGGCGCAGGAGTTTGCGGCGCTGCTTTGTCCCGAGGCCGAAGCCGCGGCAGGCGCGCTGCCGCCATTCCTGGACCAGGCGAGCGGCAAATGGGCGGCATTTATCCACCCGGGCATGGGGGCGTCCTTCGCGGGCGATGAGGGACTCGATATGCAGCCGCCGGAAGCAGGGCAGGTCGCTTTGCTCGAAGGGCTTGAGTGCATCGGCCCAGCCCTGTTTGCGCAGGCGCTGGAGCAACTGCGGCAGCCTGTCGGCACCGCGCTTCAGCCGTCCCCGCCGGCGCCCGCGGCCGGCGCCACGCCGGATGGTTTGCTGCTGAAGGACGCGACGCTGGAAGACATCGTCAACTTCCTCCATTCAAAGAACATCGAGCCTACTTTCCGCTTCCTGAAATAAGCGGCAATTGCTCGACGAGTTGCGCCGTGGCTTCCGGAGTCATGTTGATGAATTTGCAGCCGATATGAAGCTGTTCGCCCAGCAGGAAGGAGCGAAAACCTCGCGTGAAGCGCACTTCCAGCTCGGTGGGGATCTCGATGTCCGGCCCCAGCTCCAGTACCACTTCAGGAATCTTGCGTCCCTTGAGCAAACCCTTCGCTTCGATCTTCGAGCAGCGCAGGCCGATGCCGCCAAGCGAAAAATCGTAGATCGGAAGCTCATGGTGGTGGCCGTTCAATTCGAAGGAAGCCATGAAATTCGCCCCCAACGGCGTTTCCACGCGCTCTGATGCGCGCCGGTTCAGGACCGTGCAGGTTTCCGGGAAGGTCATCGGAATGAGATGAGGCTTGCCGGGCAACGGCTTCCATTCCTGGCTGGCCAGCTTGAATTGCAGCTTCGCCGTGCGCAGCCAGCTTACAAAAGTGACTTTGCCGGGTTGAAGGACCGCGCCCTGGTTCAACTCCATCACGAAATGCGGCAACTGGGGATCGACCGACAGGATGCGCCCAAGGACCGGGTCGCGGCTGCCGGGCACGTACATCGAGATCGCGTCGCCGCTTGCGGCCAGAAGGGTCAGCGCGTCGCCGATGTCGTCTTCGCTCGTCATGTCAAACGAACTCGCGGAAGCGATGAATGGGGCTAGCGCGTCCTGTGGCCGTGGCGGACCTTTGCGAATCGGGACCGCATGGTGCTCATTGAGCTGCATATCGCGTCGATGGGTCGGGTGATGACTTCATCATAGGACGCGAATTGCCAAATAGCAACCTAATTTAAAGCTTTGAAAATAATCTGGAGCAAGCCCGCCTTGGCGGGCCTGCTGCTTCAGGACGGGTTATTGCAGCGCTGCCTGAAGTTCGCCCAGTTTTTTCTCCAGGAGCTGGCGGTCTTGAGGATCTTTTGCCTCCAGCAGGACCTGCTGCAAGGCCAGTGCGTGGGCTTTGGTGAGCGCCTTGTCGGCGGCGATGGCGACGTCCGGCTGGACGCCGCTGCCTTCCCAGTTGCCCTTGGTGATGGGATTAATCGAGCGGCCGACCGGGATAATGGCGATCATGTAAGGATCGATGCGGAATGGTGCGACCGGATGGGCGCCGCCTTTGCTTTTCTCGCCGACGACAGTGATGCGCTTGAGCGACTGCAGGGTGTAGGTGAAGTCTTCCGCGGCGGAGAAGGTGTCGCCGCTGGTCAGCACGTAGACTGGCTTGTCAGGCCCGAAGTGGGCGCCCGGGACGGCCGGGTTGCTCCAGAAAGTCGTGGTTTCCTTATCGGCGCGGAACTCCATGTCCGACAGGTGTACCTTTTTGTCGCCCAGCAGGTAGCTCGCGATATAGGCAACGGTTTTGGGGTCGCCGCCGCCGTTTTCACGCAGGTCGATAATCATGGCGCTGCCGTTGGCTGCAAAGTTCATTGCCGCAGTCGCGGCAGGCTTGACGAGGTCAACCTGCTGGAAGGCGTCGAACTTCACATACATGACGTTGCCAGGCAGCCGCTCCACCTTTTCAAATGCGAAGTTCCAGTATTTGCCCATTTCGGCCATGCGCTTCTTCATTTCCGGAGGAGGGCCTTTCTTGCGCTGTTCGCGTGTCATGTCAGGCATGGCGCCCCTTTCCACATAACGCGCGCTCAAATGCTGGTCGGGCACGACGGCGCGCATATGGGCGGTCAATAGTTCGGCGAATTCGGCACGCGTTGCGGCCTTGTTGTAGTCGCCCTTGGCCAGGTGCTCACGGATGGCTGCCGCGAGCTTTGCGCCCGCGTCGGCGAAGATGTAGTTGGCGGGCAGGCGCTGGGCCAGCAGGTCGACTGCTGCAGCTTTGTCCGCCGCGCTCAAGGCTGCGGCCTTCGGCGCGGACATGGCCGCCGCGGCGCCGGCCGGTGCCTGTTCTTGCGCGCCGGCGTTGGCGAAGGTGATGGCGCCCAGTACCAGGGCTGCACAGGGGAAGAATTTACGCATTACTTGTCTGCCTCCAGGTGACGAAGATGATTTGCATAATTGCTTATGCAAATGAATACTAAAATGTCACTTATAAATTTGTCAAACCTTTTCGGAGGCAATGACCCTGCATGCCGGCAGGGTCATCGGGAGGGATAGTACTCAGGCAGCGACTTGTACGCGTGGTTCGCCGGCTGCCATTTCGCCGATGACGGCTGCGTGTTCGAAGCCGTGGCTGCGGAACAGGGCCAGCACTTCGTCGACGCTCGCCGGATCGCAGGACACCAGCAGGCCGCCCGAAGTCTGCGGGTCGGTCAGCAGGGTGTGTTGCGGCTGGCTGATGTTCGGCGACAGCAGCACATCCTTGCCGTAGGCGTCCCAGTTGCGGCCGGAAGCGCCGGTGAAGAAGCCGTCATGGGCCAACTTCTCGACGCCGGGCAGCAGCGGGATCTGCGACATATTCAGCTTGGCGGTCAGCTTGGCGCCGCGCGCCAGTTCCAGCAGGTGGCCCAGCAGGCCAAAGCCGGTGACGTCGGTCAGCGCGTGCACGCCAGCCAGTTCGGACAAGGCTTTGCCTGGCTTGTTCAACTTGGTGGTGTTGTCGATCATGGCCTTGTAGCCTTCGTCGCCCAGCACGCCTTTTTTCAGCGCGGCCGACAGCACGCCCACGCCCAGCGGCTTGCCGAGCACCAGCACGTCGCCGGCCCTGGCGTCGGCGTTGCGCTTCACCTTGGACGGGTGCACCAGGCCCAGGACCACCAGGCCGTAGATCGGTTCCACGGAATCGATGGTGTGGCCGCCAGCAATCGGAATGCCTGCTTCGTTGCAGATCGACTCGCCGCCTTTGATGATCTTGCCGATCACGTCGATCGGCAGTTTGTTGACCGGCATGCCGACCAGGGCCAGCGCCATGATCGGCGTGCCGCCCATCGCGTACACGTCGGAGATGGCGTTGGTGGCGGCGATGCGGCCAAAGTCGAACGGATCGTCAACGATCGGCATGAAAAAGTCGGTGGTGGCGATCAGGGCCTGTTCGTCGTTCAATTTGTAGACCGCGGCGTCGTCGGCGGTTTCGATGCCGACCATCAGTTCCTTAGGTACCGGGAAGCCGTTGGTGTTTTTCAGGATCTCGGACAGCACGCCGGGGGCGATCTTGCAGCCGCAGCCGCCGCCATGGGAGAACGAGGTGAGTTTGATTGGTTCAGTGCTCATGATGAGGTCTTTCAGTTCGTATGGAGCAGATTATCCACCAAGTCGAGCAGGGCTGCCTGCTCGGCTTCGGGCGTGAAAAGTTTGGCGCGGCGGGCGCATTGCTCCTGCAGCGTTGCGTACCAGCCTGGGACGTAGATGCTTTTGTCAACCAGGGTCGCCAGCGCATGCGGGTCGCCCAGCGGGAAATAGCCGAGGTAGTCGTCGCCCAGCATGCCGCGGTTGCCGCTGATATCGCTGGCCAGCACGGGTACGCCGCTGGTCACCGCTTCGATGATGACGTTGGCGCCGCCTTCCATGCGCGAGCAGATCGCCATGGCGTGGGCGTGCTTCAGGCGCTGGCGGGTGTCGGCGTGGGGCAGGGGACCGATCCATTGGTAGCGGCCGGGCCAGGCCGCGTTGGCTGCGGTGGCCGCTTCGCCAAGCGCGGGATCAAGCACGCCGCCGATATGGATCATGCGGGCAGTGCGCGTGGTCACGTGCGAGGCCGCCAGCATGAAGGTGCGCGGGTCTTTTTCTTCGCGCAGGTGGCCGACCATCAGGATGTCGTGGTGCTGCGGCCTGGCTGGCCGCGCGGCCGGCGCGAGGCTCGGCGCGGACTGGTAGATCACATGCGTCTTGACGCGCAAGTGCGGCGCAAGTTCAGCGAGACCGGCCGGTTGCAGCAGGACCAGCGCGGTAGCGCGTTCGAGCGAGGCTTGCGCATCCGCGTCGCTGCGGATGTCGCGGTACAGGTCGGTGCCGGTCAGTACCAGCACGCTTGGACGATCGGGATAGGCGGCGGCAAAGCGCGCCAGTGGAGCCGCCGAGCGGCGCGCATGAAGGGCGATGAGCAGGTCGGGCGCTGCCTCGGCAGGCCAGTCGGACGCAATGTCGGTGGGGTAGCGCGGGCGCAGGAATTGCGCCCAGCGGCGCGCGGTTTGCCAGTTGCCGTTGTTGGCCTGTGCCAGCGCCGGGCTGACGATGCAGATTGTCTGCTTGCTCACTGGTGTATTTTTCTCAAATATCGCTACAATCGACCCATGAACGCCATCCACGCCTCGTTTCGGACCGCCCGTACACAGCAACTTGCCGATGCCTTGCAGGCTGCGCGCAATTATACGCTGAGCCTTTTCGAATGTTTTGCCGCCGCCGGCATGGACGCGGCGATGCGCGTGCCGCAAATTCGCATCGTCAATCCGCCGCTGTGGGAGCTGGGCCATACCGCCTGGTTCGCCGAGTGGTTCGTTTTGCGCGAAGCGATTTCCAGCCATCCGGCCGATGCGCTTTACATGTCCTTGCTGCGCAAGGGCGACGACTGGTTCGATTCCAATATGGTGCCGCACCGCAGCCGCTGGAGCCTGGACCTGCCCAGCACCGGCGGCGTCAAGACCTACTGCCACGAGGTGCTGGACCGCGTCCTGGACAAGCTGTCGCGCGAACCGAACACGGACGACGCGCTATACCCGTACCGGCTGGCGCTGGCCCACGAAGACATGCATGGCGAAGCCTTCCTCTACACCTTGCAGACCCTGGGCTTGCAAGCGCCGGCGCACCTGACCCACGACGAACGCGCATCCGGCGCTCCCGGCGATATCGCCTTCCCCGGCGGCACGCTGCAACTGGGAAGTGCGCCCGACACGGGCGGCTTCATCTTTGACAACGAGAAGTTCGCCCATCCCTGCTACGTGGCGCCATTCCGCATGGATGCCACGCTGGTGACCAACGCCCAGTATGCAGATTTTGTTGAGGATGGCGGCTACGAACGGCGCGAGTTCTGGAGCAATTCCGGCGCCGACTGGCTGCTGCGGCAAGAGCGTTCCGCGCCGCGCTACTGGCGCCGCGACAACGGCCAGTGGCGTACCATGCGTTTCGGCCGGCTAACAACGCTGGCGGCGCACGAGCCGGTGCGGCACGTGTCGCTTTACGAGGCGCAGGCCTATTGCGCCTGGGCCAATCGCCGCCTGCCGACCGAGATGGAGTGGGAGTACGCGGCCTTGCACGGCCATCCTGCGTTCCGTTGGGGGCAATTGTGGGAATGGACGGCATCGCCGTTCGAACCGTATCCCGGCTTTGTGGCGGACCGCTACCGCGAATATTCGGCGCCCTGGTTCAGCACCCACCAGGTGCTGCGCGGCGCATCGTTCGCCACGCCATCCCGGCTTGGCTCCGCCAAGTTCCGCAACTTCTACCTGCCGGAACGCGACGACATCTTCAACGGCTTCCGCACCTGCGCGTTCGAATAAAAAAGCGGGGTCCGGCAATTAAATGGGGACGTACCCCTTTAAAAGGGTACGTCCCCATTTATTTGTTGGACCCCGACTTTTAATTTACTTCTTCAGGTGGTCATCCAGCCAGCCGATCACGGTGTGGTGCCACAGGATCGAGTTGGCGGGCTTCAGGACCCAGTGGTTCTCGTCCGGGAACACCAGCAGCTTGGACTCGATGCCCTGGCGCTGCAGCGCGGTGAAGGTGCCCAGTGCCTGTGCGGTCGGGATGCGGAAGTCCAGGTCGCCCTGCACCACAAGCATCGGGGTCTTCCACTTGGCCACGTGGTGCACCGGGTTGAACTTCTCGTAGCCGTTCGGGTTGGCGTAGTAGGTGCCGCCGTTGTCCCATTCGGTGAACCACAGTTCTTCGGTGGAGTAGGCCATGCCGCGCTGGTCGAATACGCCGTCGTGGTTGACGATGCACTTGAAGCCGTCGCTCCAGTTGCCTTCGATCCAGTTCATCATGAAGCCGCCATAGGAAGCGCCCAGCGCGCAGGCGTTCTGGCCGTCCAGGAAGTCATACTTGGCCACGGCTGCCGCCAGGCCTTTCTGCAGGTCTTCCAGCGGCTTGCCGCCCCAGTCGCCGCTGATCGAGTCGGTGAAGCCCTGGCCGTAGCCGGTCGAACCGTGGAAGTCGATGAACACCGAGGCGTAGCCGGCGCCGGCGTATACCTGCGGATTCCAGCGGTAGCTCCAGCTGTTGCCGAAGCTGCCCTGCGGGCCGCCGTGAACCAGGAAGGCAACCGGGTATTTCTTGCCCGGTTCGTAGTTCCATGGCTTCATCACGTGGCCGTACACGGTTTCGCCGTTCGCGCCTTTGAAGGAGAACTGTTCGTACTCCGCCATCTTCACGTCTTTCAGGCGTTCGGCGTTGGCCCAGGTCAGTTGCGTGCCTTTCTGTTCGGCGCCTTCGGTTTTCAGCTTGACCAGCTGCGCGCCGCCGCCCAGCGAGGCTGCAGCGGAGATCACGGTGTCTTTCTGCACGTCGAACTCGCCGGCGTAGCCTTTGCCGGTCAGCGCGGTGACTTTGCCGGAGGCGACGTCCAGCGAGAACAGGCGGTGGTTGCCGATATCGTCGGCATTGGCCAGCAGGGCCTTGCCGTCAGGACGCCATTTGTAGTCGGCGATGGAACGGTCCCATTCCTGTGCCAGTACGCGCTTTTTGCCGGTGGCGACATCCAGCAGCACCATGTGGAAGCGGTCGGCCTCAAAGCCTGGGCGTTTCATCATCAGGTAGGCCAGGGTCTTGCCGTCCGGGGAGAAGGATGGCTTGGCGTCCCATGCCGGGTTTTCGGCGGTCAGGTTGCGCGGGGCGGCGCCGCCGGCGGCAGGGACTTCGTACAGGTCGAAGTTGGTGGACCAGGATTCAGCCTTGCCGGCCACGCGCGCCGAGAACACGACCTTCTGGCCGTCCGGGCTGAATTGGTAGTCGGCGTTGTCGCCGAAAGGCTTGGAATGCACGTCGCCGTCCAGCGAGCCGCTCAGGCTGACCGGTGCGCCGGCCTTGCCGGAAGCGTCGATTGGCGCCGAGTACAGCACGTTGCGGCGGCCGTCGGCCCAGGTATCCCAGTGGCGCACGAACATTTCGTTGTACAGCATGCCGGTGGCCTTGTTCTTGGACTTGTCATCCAGGCGCTTCTTGGTGCAGGCCAGGTCGGCGCATTCGCGGAACACTTCGAAGGCCATGGCCAGGCGGTCGCCTTTCGGCGACAGGCGGAAGCTCTCCACGCCCAGCGGGTAATCGGTGACGCGCACGGCTTCGCCGCCGGCGTTCATCGGCAGGCGCCAGACCTGGGCGGAACCGGAACGGCCGCTCACGAAGTAGATCGCGTCGCCGGAAGGGGACCATTGTGGCTGGCTGCTGCTCGCATCGTGCTGGGTCAGCTGGACCGGTGCAGGCTTGGCGGCCTTCAGGTCGATCATCCACAGCTGCGTGATGCCGCGGTTCTTTTCCATATTGGTCGCGCGGACGGTGTACACCACGCGGCTTGCATCCGGCGACAGCACAGGGCTGCCAACGCGGTCCATGCTCGCCAGGTCTTCGATGGTCAGGCCGCGCGGGGCGGCTACGGCATTGGTTGCCGCTGCGATGGCGGCGCCCAGTACCAGCAGGCGTAAGGTCATTCGGGATCTCCGGTCTGTAATCAAATCTGCCAGCTGGTGGCTGGCCAAGCGGGCATGATACTGTAATATTCCGCGCATGGAGATCAATGCTAAAAAAATTGCGGTCTGGGGATTGACCGGTGTGACGGCTGCCTTGTGCGCCGGGGCCGTGCTGCTGACCCAGACGTGGTATTCGAAACCGCTCAAGCTGGAGTGGTTTTATATGCGCGGCTTCGCTTCGGCTGCGCTGAAAAGCCCGGAGATGATGTCGAAGCTGCATGTGCTGCCTGGCTGGCTCGATTTCTTCAGTTCGCGCCTGGACGACGAATCGCCGCAGCGCCGGCATGAGTTTTACCAGGACATGAAAGACAACCTGGCCATGCTGGATCGCTACGACCGAAATGAGCTGGGGCGCGAAGCGCAACTGTCCTACGATACGCTGCACTATTACCTCGGCACCGTGGCGGAAGGCGAGCGCTTCCAGCTTCATGAATTCCCGGTCAACCAGGTGCACGGCCTGCAAAGCGCGCTGCCGGAATTCATGATCGACGTGCATCGCGTCAGCAACCGCAGCGAAGCGGAAAGCTACATCGCGCGCTTGCAGAAATTCCCGCGCAAGTACGAGCAATTGATCGAAAGCCTGCGCGCGCAGGAAGCTGCCGGCATACTGCCGCCGCAATTCCTGGTCGAGAAAGTGCTACTGCAGATGCATGGTTTTGCAGGGCGTCCGGCGCGCGAGAACATGCTGTACACCGGCTTCAAGGCCAAGCTCGATGCGATTCCGCTGTCCGCGATGAACGAGAAGGCGCGCGTCGAACTGCTGCAAGGCGTGGCCGACGCGATCCAGAAGAGCGTCTATCCGGCATATGCGGAATTGATCCGCCACTTCGTCGAATTGCAAGGGCGAGTCCACTCCAACGACGGCGCCTGGTCGCTGCCCAACGGCGACGAATACTATGCCTGGTGCGTGCGCTATCACACCTCGACCAACCTGACGCCTCAGCGCGTGCATGACCTGGGGCTGGCCGATGTCGACCGCCTGACCGGCATCATGGACCGGCTGCTGCGGCAGATCGGGCTGGAAGTGGGAAGTGTCGGCGAGAGGATGCAGCGACTGCAGCGCGATCCGAAATTCCGCTACCCCGACACCGAGGAGGGACGCAAGGAAATGCTGGCCGAATACCGCGCCATCATGAAGGAAGCCGACGAAAAGCTGGCCAGCGCTTTCCTCACGCGACCCAAAGCCGCGATCGAAGTGCGTCCGGCTCCTGCCGAATCGGCGGCCACTGCGCCAACCGCCTATTACATGCCGGGTGCGATCGATGGTTCGCGGCCGGGCGTTTTTTACGCGAATATGCGTTCACTGAAAGACACGCCGAAGTACGGCATGCGCAGCACGGTATTCCATGAAGTCATGCCGGGCCATCACTTCCAGATATCGCTGGCGCAAGAGATGAAAGGTGTGCCGTTTTTCCGCCGTGTGATCAGTTTTTCTGCATACCAGGAAGGCTGGGGCTTATACGCGGAGCGGCTGGCTTCCGAAATGGGCCTGACGCCCGATCCGCTTGACCAGTTGGGGCGCCTGCGTGACGACATGATGCGCGCCGCAAGGCTCGTGGTCGACACGGGCATCCATTACAAGCACTGGTCGCGCGAAAGCGCCATCGAATACATGATGGAAAACACCGGCATGGGTGAACAGGAAGCGACGGCGGAGGTGGAGCGCTACATCGTCTCACCGGGGCAGGCCCTGGCCTACAAGGTGGGCATGCTGTCGATCCTGGGCATGCGCGAGAAAGCGCGCGCCGAGCTGGGCGACAAGTTCGACCTCAAGGAATTCCACAACGAAGTCCTGAGCCATGGCGCCTTGCCGATGACGGTGCTGGAGCGTGTGGTGGACGACTGGATCGCCGCCCACCACAAGTAGAGCTTAGAGCAACTGCTTGCCGAGCGCTTCCAGGCGTTCGAAGTAGGCGGTCATGTCCAGCTCTTTACGCGCTACGCCGCTGCGCATTGCTGCTTGCGCGATTTTCGGGGTGACGGTTGGCAGCAGGCGGTCGTCCAGCAGGCCCGGGACCACGTAGTCCTTGCCGAAGCGGACGTCGCTGCGCGCCAGGCCCGCCAGGGCGGTCACGCAGGCGCGCTTCATTTCCTGGTTGATCGTGGTAGCGCCGGTGTCCAGCGCGGCGCGGAACAGATACGGGAAGCACAGCGCGTTGTTGATCTGGTTCGGGTAGTCGGAGCGGCCGGTGGCGATGATCGCGTCCGGCGCTACTTCGCGTACCAGTTCAGGGCGCAGTTCAGGCTCGGGATTGGCCAGGGTGAACACGATCGGCTGTGGGTTCATGCGAACCACGTCGGCTTGCGACAGCACGCCTGGACCCGATACGCCGAGGAATACGTCGGCGCCTTCCATCACGTCGGACAGGGTAGTGGCGGTCGTATCCTGCGCCCAGTCGGCTTTTTCGCCGGTCAGGTTGCGGGCCTTGGTCAGCACACCTTTGGAGTCGCACACGAAGATGTTTTCGCGGCGCGCGCCGATGTCCACCAGCAGTTCCAGGCAGGCGATAGCCGCTGCGCCGGCGCCGGAGCAGACGATTTTCACGTCGGCGATGTCGCGGCCGGTCATTTCAACGGCGTTCAGCATGCCGGCGCCGACCACGATGGCGGTGCCGTGCTGGTCGTCGTGGAATACGGGAATGCTGAGGCGCTCACGCAGCTTGCGTTCAATGTAGAAGCACTCTGGCGCCTTGATGTCTTCCAGGTTGATGCCGCCGAAAGTCGGGTGCATGGCGGCGATGATCTCGACCAGCTTGTCCGGATCGGTTTCGTCCAGTTCGATGTCGAAGGAATCGATGCCTGCGAATTTCTTGAACAGGATGGACTTGCCTTCCATGACCGGCTTGCCGGCCAATGCGCCGATATTGCCCAGGCCCAGCACCGCAGTGCCGTTGGTGATGACTGCCACCAGGTTGCCCTTGGCAGTGTATTCATAGGCCAGTGCCGGGTCGCGTGCGATTTCCACGCAAGGCGCCGCTACGCCTGGCGAGTAAGCCAGGGCCAGGTCGTCCTGGCTGGCAACGCTCTTGGTCACTGCAATGGCCACTTTGCCAGGTGTGCCGGCCTTGTGGTATTCCAGTGCCTTTTGTTCAAGACTGCTCATTCTGTGCTTCTCCTTTTGTTCTGCGAAAAACGCCCGCTACAGGCAGTGTAGCCTGTGCGGGCGTATGCTGCAGGGCGCTACGCGGGCGCCCGGCTTGCTTTTTGATTAAGGGTACAGGCCACGAACTTCGCGGGCAGCCAGCACGCGGGTGCAGGCCAGGATGAAGGTTGCGGTGCGCAGCGATACCTTCTTCTCTTGCGATACTTCCCACACGGAGTTGAACGCGTCCTGCATGATGCGGGTCAGGCGTGCATTGATCTCTTCCTCGCTCCAGAAGAAGGAGGAGAAGTCCTGCACCCATTCGAAGTAGGACACGGTCACGCCGCCGGCGTTACACAGTACGTCCGGAACGATCAGGATGTCCTTGTCGTTCAGGATGTCGTCCGCTTCAGGGGTGGTTGGGCCGTTGGCGCCTTCCAGGATGATCTTGGTACGGATCTGGCCCGCGTTCTTTGCGGTGATCTGCTGTTCCAGCGCTGCCGGAACCAGGATGTCGGACTCGATGCCCCAGAAGGAGTCACGGTCCAGGGTTGCTTCTGCACCTGGGAAGCCAGCCACGCCGCCGGTTTCGGCTACGTGCTTGTGCAGCTGCGCCACGTCCAGGCCGCCCTGGTTCACCACGGTGCCGGTGTGATCCTGCACAGCGATGATCTTGGAGCCAGCTTCTGCGAACATGTTGGCAGCGATGCCGCCCACGTTGCCGAAGCCCTGGATTGCAATGCGTGCGCCCTGGATTGCGACGCCGCGCTTTGCAGCCGCTTCACGGCCGGTCACGAACACGCCGCGGCCGGTTGCTTCACGACGGCCCAGCGAGCCACCCATCGAGATTGGCTTGCCGGTGACAACGCCGGTCGACAGGTTACCTTCGATCATGGCGTAGGAGTCCATCATCCATGCCATCACCTGTTCGTTGGTGTTGACGTCCGGCGCAGGGATATCCTTGGTCGGGCCGATGATCAGGCTGATCTCGCTGGTGTAGCGGCGGGTCAGGCGCTGCAGTTCACCTTTGGACAGGGTCTTTGGATCGACACGGATACCACCTTTTGCGCCACCGTATGGCACGTTGACGGCGGCGTTTTTCACCGTCATCCATGCCGAAAGGGCCATCACTTCCGACAGGGTCACATCCTGGTGGAAGCGTACGCCACCCTTGCCAGGGCCGCGAGACATATTGTGTTGAACGCGATAGCCTTCGTAGTGGGCGATCGAGCCGTCGTCACGTTCGATTGGAACGTCGACAACGAGGATGCGCTTAGGGCGCTTCAGGGTTTCTACCCAGCGGGACAGGCCGCCCAGGTGAGGGGTGACGCGATCAATCTGTTTCAGGTACTGGCCCCAAGGACCGAGATCTTCGGAGTTGAGGTAAGAAGGCAAGGCGTGGTTGGTCATTATGTGACTCGCTCAGTTGTTCGGTAACGCGGCGAATCTTATTCCTGCGCAATTGCCGAGGCCAATGCCGAGTGCGCATCCGGTTATGCAAAATTTGCATAACCTGTTTATTTGGTATCTCTTGGTAGGCAAACTACACACCGGTACCCCAGTGTCTGACCCGCAGGGTCAGACACTGATACGCGGCCGCTGAGGGCCAGGGTCAGACCCTGCGGGTCTGACCCTGCTTTACCGGTTTTAGCGATCCGAAGCCGGCACGCGCCGCTTGGCCGAAGCCGGCTTTTGCTTCTCAGCCAAGTGTTCCCAAAGCCGCGCCACCACAGCCTTTCCAGGCCGCGCCGTGCTTGGCCGCTCGCGGTACAAACGGATTTCCATCTCGATTTCCCACTCCGCGCGCCCGCCATCGGCCGGCGCCAGCAGCTTCTGCTTCACCTCGCGCGTCACCGCCGATTCAGGCAGGAAGGCAATCCCGCGCCCCTCCAGCGCCATCATCTTCAACCCCTCCGCCATATCGGTTTCGTAGTGGGTCTCAAGGTGCAAAGCCTGCTTGGCATCGGACATGATCAGGTCAACCATGCGGCCCAGGTAAGCATTGGTGGTGTAGGAAAGGAAGGGCAGCGGCGACGTTTTCCGGCCCGGCAGCACGAACTCCGGCTGCCTGGCCTTGTCGCAGCGCGCATAAGCGCGCAAAGCCTCGCGCCCCAAAACCAGCATGTCGTAGCGCCCCGGATCAAGCTGCACCGGCTGGCGCGGATGGTGGTAGCAAAGCAGCAGGTCGCAGCCGCCTTCCACCAGCTGCAGCACCGCATCGTGCACGTTCAAGGCCATCAGGCGCGAATTGATCGGCGCGAATTCTTCTTCGAGCTGCGCGATCCATTTCGGGATGAAGGTCAGCGACAGCGTGTGCGGCACTGCGAGGTCGATGCTGTTCTGCGTCGCCGCCCGCTTGCCGCGCAACAGCTCGCGCACGCCGTTGATCTGGCTGAGCATTTCCAGTGCCTGCTCGTAGAACACCAGCCCCGCCGGCGTTACGCGCGTCGGGTAGGATGTGCGGTCGATCAGGTCCATGCCCAGCCAGTTTTCCAGCGACTGGATGCGCCGCGAGAACGCAGGCTGCGTCACGTGGCGCAGCTGTGCGGAGCGGCTGAAACTATTCGTTTCAACCAGCGAGATAAAGTCTTCCAGCCATTTTGTTTCCATCAACGAGATCCTAAGCAGCGGTTGCGATGCGGCGCATCGGCGTGAACAGCAACGCAAGCGTAGCGCAAACCAACAGGATCACGCCACCGCCAAAGAACATTTGCGGCAAAGTCGCGCTTTGCATGATCCAGCCGGTTGCGGCCGACGACAGCGGCGCCAGGCCGAACATGATGAACATGAAGATGCTCATGACGCGTCCCATCATCTGCGGCTGCACGCGCTTCTGGATCCAGGTGAACACGGCCACCTGCACCAGGCCGACCAGTGCGCCGAGCGACAGCAGCAGCAAGCCGCCTTGCCAGCCGGCGGTGATCAGGCCGAGCGGCATGATCAGCAGGCCCGCCATGGCATCGACCGACAAGGCGAGCAAGCCAATGCGCACGGGCTTGCCGGCGTTGTATTTCGCGGTCATGCTGGAGAAGGCCATGCCGGCCAGCATGCCTGCGCCATGGGCCGCCATCAGCATGCCGAAGGCAGCGCCGTCATGCAGGCGCTCCTTCGCCAGCACGGGCAGGGCCACCTGCATGGTGCCGCCGATCAGCACGGACACCAGGCCCCAGTAGGCGAAGCAGGTGCGCATTTCCACATCGCGCCACACCGCCAGGAGGCCTTCGCCTACCGCATGCAGCACGTTCTGCGGCACCGGCGGCGTGGCTCCGCCAAGCGGCACCACACGCGACAAAGTCCACGCGGAGACCACGAAACTCAGGCTGTCGAATGCGAAAGCCAGGCCCAGCGAACGCATGCCGCCATCCGGGCCGCCGGCATCGCCGATCGCCAGCAGCAGCGCAGCCAGCAGGGGCCCGGCCAGCATGCCGACCTGGCGTACGCCCATGATGGCGCCGTTTGCCGCCTGCAGCAGCTCAGGCGGGATGGCGCGCGGCATGATCGAACTGCCGGAGGGATAGGCAAATGCTTGCGCCAGGCCGATGCCGAGTGATAGCGCATACACCATCGGCAGCGTGGCCGTACCGGTCAGCGTGAGCACCGCCAGGGCGCCCACCAGCAGGGCACTGGCGTGCTTGGTCAGCATGAGCACACGCTTGGGCGAATAGCGGTCCACCACGGCGCCGCCGATCAGGATGAAGACGGCGCGCGGCGCGCCCAGCAGGGCCAGCACCAGGCCGAGCGATAGCGGATCGCCGGTCAGTTTCAAGACCAGCCAGGGCAGGGCGATCAAGGTGAATTGATCGCCCAGCATGGACAGGACGCCGCCGCTGAGCAGCCAGCGGAAATTGGCATTGTTTTGAAGGGTGGGTCTCATGTTCAGGGGCCGATCAGGTTGGCGAGGACGGCGTTCAACGGCGCCAGTTCCTCGTCTTTCGAATGCCGCAGCAAGTCCGTCGCGTATTCATTGGCCGTGCGCTGCGCGTTATCGAGCAGCCCGTGGCCGGCTGCCGTGATGACGGCGTAACCGACGCGCGCATCGCGTTCGTCGGCCTGGCGTGCCACCCAGCCGGTTTTCTCCAGCGGCAGCAGGGTGCGGGTCACGCCGGAGGCGGTCAGTCCCAGGCGGTCAGCGAGGTCGACGCGGCGCAGGCGGCCGCCCGGGGCGTTGGCCAAGCTTTGCAGCAGCATGAAGTCGCTGAAGCTCAGGCCGTGGTGTCCGCCCAGGACGGTGTCGAGGCGGCGGATAATGGTGGCGTGGGCGCGCGCAAGGCGCAGGCAGAATTCGAGTGCGTTATCCATGACGATTCATTGAAAAGTGCTTGAGTAATCAAGTATATCGAAACTTCTTTCTGCGCGCCATAAAAAACTTCGAATCGGTGTCAGCGGTAGACTATAGCCATGAACAACCGCAGATCATTCCTCAAGAGTTCCGTCGCGGTGGCATCGGCTTTGGCGCTGCCGGCAATGGCGCGTGCAGCCATCGCCGCGCCGCACGAACGCAGCCTGCGCTTCTACAACACGCATACCGGTGAAACCTTGCGCACCATGTTCTGGGCCGAAGGGCAGTTCATTCCCGAGGCGCTGCAGGACATCAACCACCTGCTGCGCGACCATCGCAACGATAAGGTCGCAAGCATCGATCCCGAACTGATCCTGCTGCTGGACCGCGTCAGCGCGCAGTTCAGCAATCATGAAGTGATCCATGTGATTTCCGGCTACCGCTCGCCCGAGACCAACCGGATGCTGGCCGAAGCCAGCGGCGGCGTGGCGAAGCACAGCATGCATATCGAGGGGAAGGCGATCGACGTGCGCATTCCGGGCCGCGACCTGGAGCGCCTGCACAAGGCCGCGCTGGCTTTGAAGGGCGGTGGCGTCGGCTACTACCCGACCTCACAGTTCGTGCACATGGACACGGGCCGCGTGCGTCACTGGTGACCCAGCAAGGGGTAAGGATTGAGCGGCTTGCCCTGCCACCAGTTTTTCTCCGGACCCAGTTCAAACATGGCGAAATGAAGGTGCGGCGCTGCGGGATCGGCGTTGCCGGTCGCGCCAACGTAGCCAATCAGGTCGCCGCGCTTGACTTGCTGTCCTTCCTTCAGCGCGGTGGCGTAGTGGTCGAGGTGGGCGTAGTAATAGGAGTATTTTTCGTTCGGGTCGAACTGGTAAATCGTCAGGCCGCCCGGCTTGCTGGTGAATAGCTTGGCGATCTTGCCGTCCGCCACAGCGTAGACTGGGGTACCGATCGGCGCCAGGATATCGAGCGCTTCATGCATGCGCTCCGAGCCGCGCGGCTGGCTGTAGGTGTCCTGGATCTGCGCGAACTTCACGCCGCCGACAGGAATCAGCAGTGCGGTCCCGCCGCCGCCGGCCACCAGGCCGCCGGTGCCGCTGGTGTCGGGGCGCATGCCTGCCAGCGAATCGCCTGCCTTGCCGGGGACAGAGGCGTTGGCAACGCGCGGTGGATCGATGGGCTCGGCCTGGGCCGGCGTCAGTGCCGGTGCAGGCACCGCCGCAGGTTCGATGGCAGGCTGGGCAGCCGGCACGGTTTGCGGAACAGGCGCCTGCCGGTCGCCCGGAATCGTAATGGCGGCAGTTTCCCGGTTATCGAGCGGCACGCGGCTAAGCAGCAGCAGTGTGCCGCCTGCGCCAAGGACTATACCGGCAATCAAGGTGCCGAATGTTCCCACGGGTCTCATGGCAGCCTCCTTATTCCTGAAGCACGACTGGCGTTCCAGGTCCCACAGCATCGGCGACGCGCGCGGCGTCCCAGTTGGCCAGCCGGATGCAGCCGTGCGACTGCGTCTTGCCGATCTTGCCCGGTTCCGGCGTGCCGTGGATGCCGTAATGGTCTTTCGACAGGTCGATCCAGACGACGCCGACCGGGTTGTTCGGTCCGGGCGGGATGGTAGCCTTGCCGTCGCCGGCCTTCGCATCCCAGAACAATTTCGGGTTGTAGTGGAAGGGCGGATTGCGTGCCACCCCGTTAACCTTCCAGTGCCCGACTGGCAGCGGATCGTGTTCGCTGCCGGAAGTGACGGGCATCTGCGCAAAAACCTTGCCGCCCGCATCAAGCAATGACAGCGTGCGGTCGCCGCCATCGACCACAATGCTGGCCGCTTTTGGCAGGGCGGGCGCAGCGCCGATATTCGGCACAGTGATCTGCGCGCCGGCCTGCTCGATATCCTTGCCGGGATTGAGCTTGCGCAGGAAGGCCGGGCTGGCGTGGAAACGTTCTCCCAAAGCCTCGGCTGCGCTGGAATAATTCAGCGCCTGCAGCTTGGCTTTGTCGGCCATTTCTTCGGGCACTGGCTCGAATGGCCCTGCGACATCGGCATCGGTCACGGTATAAGTGGTCAGGACCGGCTGGCCATCATCCAGAGCCGCCAGGGTGGCATCGTCTGCCTTGCCTGTTTGCGGCAGGCCGCGGGCACGCTGGAAGCCAAGCAAAGCTTGCCGGGTATTGCCGCCTGCGGTGCCGTCGATCTCTCCGGCGGAAAAGTTGGCCCGGTCCAGCAGCACCTGGGCGCGCACGGTTGGGGAGGGCGAGTCCTGGGCCGCATGCGCGCCCGTGCTGGCTAACAACAGGGCAATCAGGATTGTTCTCATGGGCGCAGTGTCGCGCCGTTTTTCAGGCCGATCCGTTCGGTAACGTACAAAAGAAAAAGGCCGCCAGGTTGCCCGGGCGGCCTTGCTTATTGCATGCTAATGATTAGCGATCGCCCCAAGGACGACGTGGTGCATCGGTGCGTGGGCCTTTGAAGCCGCCGGCATCGCGGTCGCGGTTGCGGAAGTTGCTCTCGCCGCGTTCGCGGAAGCCGCCTTCCTTGCGGAAGCCGCCTTCAGCAGGACGCTCAGCGCGGAAGCCGCCTTCGGAACGGAAACCGCCGCCATCAGCACGGTTGCGGAAACCACCCTCGGCAGGACGCTCGGAGCGGAAGCCGCCTTCATTGCGGTTGCGGAAGCCGCCTTCAGGGCGCTCGTTGCGGAAACCGCCTTCAGCGCGGAAGCCGCCTTCGTTGCGATTGCGGTAGCCGCCTTCGCTGCGTTCACGGAAACCGCCTTCGTTACGATAGCCGCCTTCCTTGCGTTCGCCGGCAAATGGATTGCCTTCGCTGCGATAGTGGCCGCCTTCCGAGCGCGGGTTGGAGAAGGAACGCTGGCCTGGCTTGCTGTTGCGGCCATCGCCTGGCTTCCAGCCTGGGCGCGATGCGGAGCGCGAAGGCGCTGCACGCTTAGGCTCGAAGCCTTCGATCACTTCGACCGGGATCGGCTGGCGGGTCAGGCGCTCGATGCGGCGCACCAGCATGTTTTCAGCATGGTTCACCAGCGATACGGCGATGCCGTTGCGGCCGGCGCGGCCGGTACGGCCGATGCGGTGCACGTAGTCTTCCGGGAACTTCGGCAGGTCGTAGTTGAACACGTGGGTAATGTTCGGCACGTCGATGCCGCGCGCTGCAACGTCGGTCGCCACCAGCACCTTCACGTTACCGCGGCGTAGGCCGTCCAGCGTGCGGTTGCGCGCGCCCTGGTGCATGTCGCCGTGCAGTGCAGCGGCGGAGAAACCGGCGATGTTCAGGCGGTCGGCGATGGTGTCGGCGTCACGCTTGGTGGCGGTGAAGACCACTGCCTGGTCCATGGTTTCGTCGCGCAGCAGGTGGTCCAGCAGGCGGTTCTTGTGCGACAGGTCGTCCACGAAGTGCACGCGCTGCACGATGTTCTCGTGCTTGGTGGTTGCAGTGTTGATCTGGATGACCAGCGGATCCTTGGTGATGCGGCGGGCCATATTGCCTACCACGCCGTCCAGGGTTGCCGAGAACAGCATGGTCTGGCGCGAATCAGGGGTGGCCGCAACGATCTTCTCGATGTCTTCGATAAAGCCCATGTCCAGCATGCGGTCGGCTTCGTCCAGCACCAGGATCTGGAGTTGGGAGAAGTCGATCTTGCCTTGCTCCATATGGTCGATCAGGCGGCCTGGAGTCGCGACCAGGATTTCCGGATTGCGCGACAGCAGTTGCATCTGCTTCGGATAAGGCATGCCGCCCAGGATCGCGACCGACTTGATGTGGCGCAGCTGGGAGGTGTACTTGGTGGTGTTGGTGGTGACCTGCAGGGCCAGTTCACGGGTTGGGGTCAGCACCAGCATCTTCGGCTGGGCAGGGCGGAAGCGTGGACGCTCGCCACGGGCACGCGCCGACTGGGCTTCCTGCGCGGCGGTCTTGCCGGAATTGCCGGCATAAGGCGCGCTGGCCAGGCGGTGCAGCGATGGCAGCATGAAGGCCGCGGTCTTGCCGGAGCCGGTTTGCGAGGACACCAGCAGGTCCTTACCTTCGATCGCCGCAGGGATGGCCTGCTGCTGAACCGGGGTCGGCGCGGTGTAGCCGGCTTCGGTCAGTGCGGAGAGGATGGACGTGTGGAGGCCAAGTGCTTCAAAAGTCATGTAAATCTTTCGTAAAAAGCGAAAAAATAGCTACGCTAAACCAGAACGAAACGACTCTATTTGTATAGAAATTTCGGCACAAAAGCTTTGCGCCGGGACGGTGTCATTGAACTACGACACGCAGGGCGGAGGGCTTTTTAGGCGGCATCCAATGTTCAGGATGCGGCAGATAGTTTCGCGAAGCTGCTATTTGTGTTGTTATTTTCAGCTGCGTTATATGTGTTGCAGCGCACAAGCGGTGAATTATACACGGAATCTCGGCTGCGCGGTAGCTTTCGATTCGGTTTGCGGCAGAGCAATATTGCTTCGCTTGGACGACCCATTACAAGCCATGCCACAGTGACGACAGGTGGAAGTTGACGCACCGATCGCGAGTGCCCTCAGAGCAAGGGTGGCCGCCGAGAAGGGAGCGCGATCTGCGCCAAACGAAGACAAATGCGTTAAGCTGTAGCAACATGTGCCTTTGCTGCCGCAATTCGAAGGTTAAGTTCGTCCACCACTGCCACTTCTTTAAATGGTCCGAATGCAAACTTCAAAGCCGGTACAAATTCGATTCTTTGCCCAAACTTCGTCGGACTGGCCAAATGAAGCACGATAGTTGTGGTTTCGCCAGGCGATACTTCAACTTTCGTGATGTCCTTCAAATACACAATTTCTTTCTCTCCACTTCGAAAGAGACTCAGCGTATTACCTGCCAGATACACTTTCTCCGAAAGACGATTTATCGCAAGCTGACCCAGCACTCCAAAGATGAAGAGTGCGAACAAGAAAAACCAATCCGAAATTCCATGTACTTTCGAGACTAAGAAGGAAATGGCAAAAAGCAGTAAGATACCAAACCAAAAAAACGGAAAAATGGCGTTCGCGAATAACGCGACGCTGGACGAAATTAACTGTCGTTCACCAGCAGGTACTTCTGGCTGCGTTTCGGTTATCTTGGACGAATCAAACGCGAGTAAGCGCGCCTCTATCTCTTTCAGTCTTTCAGGAAAGCGTTCTCCATCAAGCCTTGTCAATATTTGCCTGAGTTGCTGTTCAGAGTAACGAGAGAAATCGGGTTGTGCTATCGAGGCATTTGCACGAGCGGCTTGGTCTGCACTGGTGCGCTGAAAGGCGATCCATGCCAATGCGTCCCATACACGATCAGGGCAATTGCTGCGGAGCCCAGTTGAAGCGCGCACCATTCCGGCACAAACCCGATCCCTTGCGAGTGCTGCATCGTACGGAGTTAATGCAAATTTTTCGATCAAGCAGGACTCAACCATTTCATGGGTGGAGTTTTGATTCTTCAGCGAGATGATCACGTCCGCTACTTCCTCCAAGCTTACGCCGACAGGAAGCTCAATATTCATCTCATCGGTCCAGCCAGGTGGAAGGGCCATTCTGTCTACTTGTCCAACAGGTTCCATGTTAAGCCAGCTATTCTAGAAAATCTGTCTTTACTCGATACATTCCGTACCCGTGAAAGCCGAATTCAGCCAGTTTCCGCACAAGCTCGTCAGCATCATCAATGCTTATGGTTGCCACGGTCGATTCGCTCCCGTTAAGGCACTTATCGACAGCAAGCTTAGCATCGGCAAGCCCCAAAGTGGAATGGCGCCTGATTGCATTTATTGCCCCAACCTTCGAAGCTCCGGCCTCCCACGTTGAAATCGAAACCGCCGGTACCTTCCTGCCATTCGCATCGCCACATCGCTTGAATGCGGTCATTGATTCCTCAATTGGACGATGATAGCTAATGAATGCTGGCGGCAAATCAAGGCGAGGAACGAATATTGGAACATTACCAACGAGTAAGTCCCCGAATGAATTCGTTTCGATAAACTTTTGAGACTGGTAGTAGAAGACCCAGCCAACATCAAACTCCTGGGTCGAATTGTCCAGGATAACAACTTCCGTCTCCCCCAATTCCGACAGCGAAATTTCGGACTGAGCAATCTGTTTGGCGTACTCAAAATCTCGCATAGCTGAAAACTTGGTAATAGGAAAGGACTTGCTCGAAACGGTAAATCGGTTGATTCAATTCGTCGAGCTGGCGTGCACGTACTGCGGTCGTTTCACTAGGTTATGCGAGGAAAGGGGCGTTGCGAAGAACTAGAGGCCAAAAATCAATTTCCCTTTGCCGAAGCTTGCTCGTCATTACTGGTCGTCGATCCGCCCTGCGCTTTTGGCTTGATGCCCCGGCGCGCCAGCGCCTCGCGCAGCAGGAACTCGATCTCCGCGTTCACGCTGCGCAAGTCCTGGGCAGCCAGGCGTTGCAGTTCGTCCCACAACGCCGGGTCTATCCTCAGTGGGAAAGCTTTTTTGCCGGGGCTTGCCATCTTGCCTCAGTTATACAGTGTGCCCGTGTTGACGATAGGCTGGGTCTCTTTGTCGGAGCACAGTACCACCAGCAGGTTACTGACCATCGCCGCCTTGCGCTCCGAATCCAGCTCAACGATCTCACGCTCGGCCAGTGCATGCAGGGCGGATTCGACCATGCTGACGGCGCCATGCACGATGCGGGAGCGGGCGCTGACGATGGCTTCGGCCTGCTGGCGTCGCAGCATTACTTGTGCGATTTCAGGAGCGTAGGCGAGGTGGGTCAGCTTGGCGTCCACCGTCTCCACACCGGCTGCCTTGAAGCGTTCCTGCAGCTCACTGCGCAGTGCAAACGAAACTTCATCCATGCCCGAACGCAATGTCATTTCGCCCTTGGCGAGATCTTCGCCGTCATCGTAGGCATAGCGGGAGGCAAGGTGGCGGATTGCGGCCTCCGCCTGCACCGCGACGTAGCGCTCGAAATCATCCACGTCGAAGATGGCCTGGGCAGTATCCTGCACGCGCCAGACGATGGCGGCTGAAATCTCTACCGGGTTGCCTCGCTTGTCGTTTACTTTCAGCGTTGGCGCATTGAGGTTGCGGGCGCGCAGCGACAGGCGCTGCTTGCGGTACAGCGGGAAGGCCCAGCGCAGGCCCTCATTGCGGTCGGTACCGATGTACTGGCCGAACAGGGTCAGGATGGCGCTTTCGTTCGGCTGCAGCATGTACAGCCCCGGCGCGAGGAAGACCGCCACGATGACGCAGGCCGCAGCCAACAGCGGCTGGAATCCACGCAGCAAAAGGAAAGCGAATATCGCCAGCACAACGACAACGGTCAACGCCAGGTATCCACTGTAAGACGAAAACGGCTTTTCGGTTCGGTTCATCAGAATTGCTCCCAGAAACCCCGTCCTTCAGGGCGGGGAGTGAAAGGAGCCGGCCGCAACGCGGCCGGGCTCCTTGAAATTAGTGAAATACTGTATAAATTTACAGTATGATTATCGTCTACCGTTTCCGCGTGAAGTCGAAGAACGGGCTGCTTAATCAGCAAGCACGTAAAGTGAACTTCGTCTGGAATTACTGCAACGACCGGCAGAAGGATGCCTTGCGTTTTGGTCGTCCATGGCTGACAGGTTTTGATCTGAACAAACTGACGACAGGCAGCAGCAAGGAACTGGAGTTGCACTCTGGTGTCATCAATGCTGTATGCGAGCAGTTCGCCAAGTCCAGAGCGCAGCACCATAGGCCTTACCTGCGCTAACGAGGCCGCAAATCTTTGGGCTGGGTACCGTTCAAAGGTCGCGACCTGCATCGGGAAGGTAACGCGTTTCGCTTTGCCGGCAATACCTTTCGTGTGTTTTACTCGCGCCCGCTGCCGGAAGGGAAGATCAAGGACGGTACGTGCTTCTCGCAAGACAGCCGGGGCAATTGGTTTCTCAATATTGTGATCGAGGTGGCCGAACCGCCGGTGTGTCCTCTTGAGCATGGTGTCGGCATTGACCTTGGCTTGAAAGATCTGGCCACTTTGTCCGAAGGCGAAAAGATTCCTGCGCCCTGCTTTTACCGCGCCGCCGAAGCGGCACTCGCTGTGGCGCAGCGTGCGCAAAAGCGACGCCGTGTGAAGGCTATTCAGGCGCGTACGGCCCGGCGCAGACTGGATTTCCTTCACAAACGGTCGGCCGAGATCGCCCGCACCTTTGACCATATCGCAGTTGGCAACGTCAATGCCAGCGGACTCGCCCAGACCAGCCTGGCGAAGTCCTTGCTTGATGCAGGCTGGTCGTCCTTCCGGGCGATGCTGGCGTACAAGGCTGTTAAGCATGGCGCGCGGTACGTGGAAGTTGATGAGAGTTTTACCACCCAGACCTGCTCGAATTGTGGTGCATTGCCCGATTCGCGGCCGAGAGGTATCGCAGGCCTTGGAATAAGAGAATGGCAATGCAGCGACTGTGGTGTAGAGCATGATCGTGATCGAAATGCTGCGTTAAACATTCTCCGTCGCGGACGTGCGACGCTGGAAGCAGGAATCCCCGTCGTTTAGGGCGGGGAGGACGTCAAGATCCATCCAGGTGGGTTAAATCAAAGTGATATCACTTTAGTCTCACTTTTTTGCGTTGTCAAATTATTCTGTTTGTTTAACCCCTTTTTTTCCGCCAGCCCGATTCCTGTTCAGAAGCGTTCATTTTGAAGGGAGTAATCATGTTGGCAAGGCTCATCCTGGTGTTGTGCATGCTGGCTGGCGGCGCGGCCATGGCCCAGACACCACCGTTAATCAGGTCGAATACGGGCGGCGGCGAATCGCCGGTTCGTGTGCAAAATGCGGCGGTGCAGACTGTCATTTCCGGCGGTATGGCGGAAACGACGGTTAAGGTGGTCTTTTACAACCCGAACCAGCGCCCGGTGGAAGGGGACCTGCAATTCCCGCTTGGCGAAGGCCAGCAGGTGACGGGCTTTTCGCTGGATGTTGGCGGGGAACTTCGCCAGGCAGTGCCGATTGAGAAGGAGCGGGGGCGGCAGATCCTGGAGGCGGAGGAGCGGCGCCGCATCGACCCTGGTTTGTTGGAGCAGACACAGGGAAACAACTTCAAGCTGCGCATCTATCCGATTCCTGGTCGCGGCACGCGAACGGTGGAACTGAGATATGCGGCCATGCTGGTACGCCAGCAAAAGAACTGGAGCTATCGGCTGCCATTGAAACATTTCAGCATTCCGGTCGCGCTGGATGTGCGCGTCATGGGAGGCGAGGATGCGCCGGTAGCCACCGGCCTGCAGGAGCGCTTCGCCCGTGCCGAGGGCGGGTGGCAGCTCGATGCGGCGAAGGCGAAAGGCGATGTCCTGGTGCGGGTGGCAGCGGCACAGGACAAGCCAAAGACTTATGTGGAGGAGTTCAATGGCCAGAGGTACTTCCTGGCGGAAGTGCCGGTGCCGGCCGAACGCAAGCCGCGTGCATTGCCGAAAGTGGTTGGCGTGCTGTGGGATAGCTCCAGCTCCGGCGCGCACCGCGCCATGAGAGCGGAATTGCGCGTGCTGGCGAGTTATCTCGAAGCTGCAGGCAGTGTTGAAGTGCGCCTGGTGCGCCTGCGCGACAAGGCCGAGCCGGTCAAAGTTTTCAAGCTGGCGAAAGGGCAGTCGGGAATCCTCATTGGGGAACTCGAGTCGACCGTCTACGATGGCGCCAGTGCGTTGGCCGATTGGCAAGCGCAGCCCGACGTCGACGAATACCTGATGTTCAGCGATGGTTTGCGAAACTATGGCACAGGTGTGTTCCCGCAGCTCGCCAAAGGCCGCCGATTGTTCACCCTGAGCTCCAGCGCAGGCGCCGACACAGCGCGCCTGGCGGCATGGGCCAATGCAAATGGTGGCCGGCACATCGCCATCGATCCGGTCGACGCACAGCACGCCTCGCAAGAACTGCTCACCGATGGTGTACGGGTAATCGGCGCAACCGGCATGCAGGCCGGCGATGTGCTGGTTGATGAAAGCCAGGTGCAGGCGGGCCTGTTGCGCGTCGCAGGTAAGGTTCTCGGTCGCGAACCGCTGCTTGTGACGCTGGATAACCAGGGCAGGAGGTATGAAATTGCCCTCGATACGGCCGATGAAAAAAGCACGCCGCATCCGCTGGCCGCCTGGTGGTGGGCCAACCGTCGCATTGCACAATTGGAGGGCAACTATGAATTCAACCGCGCTGCGATCCGGCGCATTGGGCTCGAGTTTGGCTTGCCGACGCGCGAGACGTCCTTGCTGGTGCTTGAGCAGTTGGAGGACTATGTGCGCCATGACGTGACGCCGCCGGAAAAATACCGTGCTGCCTTCGAAAAGCTGAAGGCGGAGAACCGCACGCAGGTCGCCAGCCAGCGCGTGAAGCACCTGGATAATGTGGTGCGGGAGTTCCAGGCCAAGGTGGCGTGGTGGGAGAAGCCCTTCCCCAAGAGCCGCCCGCCGGCACCGAAGAAGGAGGTCGTCGTCGAACAGCGGATTGTCGAGGCGCCGATGTTGGCGGCGGAACCGGCGCCGGCGCCGCCGGTGATGGCTGCGCGTCCGGTTCCTGCGGCCGCTCCGATGCTGGTGGACGAGCTGGATAGCCCCGCCGACAAGCGCATCAATGGCGGCGCCAGTGTGCGCTTGAAGGCGTGGCAGCCGGATGCGCCTTACACGGCACGCATGCGCAAGGCGGCAGCAGCCGATATGTACCGCATCTACCTGGACGAGCGGCCATCGCATGCCGGCAGCAGCGCCTTCCTGCTGGATGTCGCTGGATTAATGCTGGAGCGCGGCCAGCGCGATTTGGGGCTGCGCGTGCTGTCCAACCTGGCCGAGATGGAGCTTGAGAACCGCCATGTGCTGCGCGTGCTGGCTTACCGCTTGATGGAGGCTGGTGCGCCAAGACTGGCGATCCCCTTGCTGCAGCGAGTGCAGGAGATGGCGGAGGACGAGCCGCAGTCGTTCCGCGACCTCGGGCTGGCGCTTGCCGCCAGTGGCCAGGAACAGCCGGCTATCGAACAACTGTACCAGGTGGTGCTGCGGCCATGGGATTGGCGCTTTGCCGATGTGGAGCAGATTGCCCTGTCCGAGCTGAATTCCATCGTGGCGCGCGCGAAGGCAGCCGGCCGCACGCTCAATACGCGCGCCATGGACTCACGCTTGCTGCGCAACCTGCCAGTTGATTTGCGGGTGGTGCTGACCTGGGACGCGGATAACAGCGATATGGACCTGCATGTGATCGATCCCGACGGCGAGCGCGCCTACTATGGTCACCAGCTTACTTACCAGGGCGGTCGCATGTCGCGCGATTTTACTGGGGGCTATGGGCCGGAGGAATTCATGCTGCGCAACGCCAAGCCGGGCATTTATCGCGTCGAAGTCAATTACTTCGGCAGCGGGCAGCAGATCGTCACCGGGGCAACCACGCTGCAGCTTCACTTTACGACCGGCTTTGGCATGCCGAAGGCAGACGACAAGATGGTTACCTTGCGCCTGAAAGAGCAGGGCAGCTCGATCCTGGTCGGCGAGTTCGAGGTGAAGCCGAAGTAATTTTATTCGAGCGTTTTGAGGCGGTTCGCCAGGCTAGCCGACACCGGATAGTCCGGGTGGGCCTTGCGGAAGCGCTTCCATTGCGCGGCGGCGGCTTCAGTGTCGCCGGCTTCCAGCATGCGCTCGATGGTTTGTAGCCAGTCTTTCGGGCTTTCGGCATCCGACGCGCGCGCAGGCTCCAGTTCATCGATTTCCGGTGCCGGCAGCGGAGGCGGAGGAGCTGCGGCAACCGGCGGCGCCTCCACGTTTTGAGGCACCGGCATCTCCAGCATAGGCGGTGACGGCTTCGCGGCCACAATGGCGGATTCGCGCTTTTTTTCCGCGGGAACAGCGGCTTTGTCTTGGCTGATCATCGGTGGCGGCAGGGCCGCAGGCGTTTCTTCCGGCACGATTTGCACTTGCACCGGCTGCAATTCATGGTGCTGGTTCTGCTGCTGGTAACTGCGCCAGACCGGGAACAGGATCGCGATGCCGGCCAGGCTGGCGGCAAATGCCAGCGGTGCGCGGTAGCGATGTTTTGGTTTAGGGCGTGGGGCTTCGACAGCCGGATCGTTGGCTGCGGCTGGGCCGGGCGCCAGATCCTTCTCGATTTGCGCGAAGATGGACGCGTCAAGCTCCGCCGATGGCTCCGGCTGCGGCAGGGCGGCCAGGCGGCGCGCCAGGTCCGCGTCTTCGAAATCGTCCTTGTCCACTGGCGTCATGCCGTCTCCTCCTGCTTGAATTGCTCGCGCAGCTTACGCATGGCGTAGCGCAGGCGGCTCTTTACCGTCTCCGCCGGCGCCGCAACCACCAGCGCAATTTCATCGATGCTCAAGCCGCTGAAGTGCTGCAGCACCAGTGCCTCCTTCTGTTCGGACGGAAGTTGGCGGATAGCGGCATGCAGCGCCTGGTTCTGCTGGCGGTCCAGTGCAGTGGCTTCGGCTGAATCCTGGACCAGGATCACTTCGCTGCAGTCATCGATATCGGGCTGGCGCTGCAAGTCGGCCAGGCGATTGCGCCCGATCTGGAACAGGTAGCTGCGAAAGCTGCCTTGTGCAGCATAGTGCGTGCGGGCGTGATGCACTGCCAGCCAGGTTTCCTGCGCCACCTCATCCGCCCATTCGGTGCGCCCGCTGCGCCACGCCAGGAAGCGGTACAAGCCGCGGCTATGGCGGCGATACAGTTCCTGGAAGGCCGACAGCTCGCCATCGCGGTAACGCAACATCAATTCGTCGTCGGATTGCTCGGTGGGCATGCGTGGCGGTTGGCTTTAGAAAGCGAAATCAAGGCGACCACTGTAGTCAATTCATTGATTCTGTGCAAGCAAGCTAAATTCGGGGTCAGGTCTGTCATTTGGACACGGGTGCACAACCTTTGATTTATCTCAATACGGCAAAATAGGCGTTTTAACGTATTGAGATAGATCAAAGAACAGGTCTGGATGTCCAAATGACAGACCTGACCCCGAATTTGGACCCCGAATTTGCAAATAGAAAAGCCGCCCGGAGGCGGCTTTTGCTTTGGGGCGCGGTCGATTATTCGTAATCGCTCGAGTTCAGGCCCATCACGTGGGAGAAGCCGCCGTCGACATACATGATGTCGCCGGTGATGCCGGACGACAGGTCCGACAGCAGGAACGCAGCGGCGTTGCCCACTTCTTCGATGGTCACATTGCGGCGCAGCGGGGCGTGACCGGCGGCGAAGCCGAGCAGCTTGCCGAAGTCCTTGATGCCGGAAGCGGCCAGGGTCTTGATCGGGCCGGCGGAAATGCCGTTGGAACGGATGCCGTGCTGACCCAGGTTCTCTGCCAGGTAGCGCACGGAAGCTTCCAGCGATGCCTTGGCCAGGCCCATGGTGTTGTAGTAAGGGATCGCACGAACCGCGCCCAGGTAGGACAGGGTTAGCACGGAGGAACCTGGCTTCAGCAGCGGCAGGGCGGCTTTCACCATGGCCGGGAAGCTGTAAGCCGAAATGTCGTGGGCCACGCGGAAGTTTTCGCGGGTCAGGCCGTCCAGGAATTCGCCGGCGATCGCTTCGCGTGGGGCGAAGCCGATGGCGTGCACGAAACCGTCCAGGCTGTCCCAGCTCTTGGCCAGGTCGGTGAACAGGTTGGCGATTTGTTCGTCACTGGTCACGTCGCAGTCGAAGACCAGGTTGCTGCCGAATTCGGCGGCGAATTCAGTGATGCGGTCTTTGAAGCGCTCGCCAACGTAGGTGAAAGCCAGTTCGGCGCCTTCGCGGTGGGCTGCCTTAGCAATGCCGTAAGCGATGGAACGGTTGGACAGGACGCCAGTAATCAGGATTTTTTTGCCTTGCAAGAAAGCCATATCTACTCCAATGGGGTTATACCGCAAGAACGGGATTGTAAACGTGCTGACGCTACCCCTGCAAGTTTGGCAAGGGGTAGCGTGTCGACAACACGGTTAATTGCTGCGGCGGGACTTCGATTTGCCGGCTTCGTCACGCTTGACGCGTGCCTTCACCATGCTGACCGCTGGCTTGGAATCGCCGCGAGATGAGGAAGCTTGACGGTAGTTGCTGCGTTTTGGCCCGGCGCGCTCGTTTTCCACGGCCATCACGGCGTTTTCGATCACGTCGGTGGAAATGTCCGTACCGGCTGCCGAGGCAGAAATATTCGGCACCAGGATGGTCGAGCCAGCCTTCAGCACCGATTTCTGCGGGATGTTGTTGGCCTGGCGGATCGCATCCGGAGTGGTGCCGAAGCGGCGGGCCAGGGAGGCGATGCTTTCACGGGCGCTGGAAATCTTGTGGGTGGTCCAGCTCGACAGGGCGTGGGTCCAAGAGGCCAGGTTGGCAGCGAACTTGGCGGCATTCTCGGTCGGCAGCAGGATCTTGGTCTGCTCGTTGCCGGTAATGACGGGCTTTTTGAACTGCGGGTTCAGCGCCTTGAACTCGTCGACCGAGATTTCAGCCAGCTTGGCAGCCAGCGCCAGGTCGATATCGCGGGTCTTGTCGATGGCAGTGAAATACGGCTCGTTGTCGATCACCGGCAGGTGCACGGCATATTGCGACGGGTTGGCGACGATATTCTTCACCGCCTGCAGCTTCGGCACGTAGTTGCGGGTCTCGGCCGGCATCAGTTCGGCCAGGCTTTCGAAATTGGTCGGCTTGCCGGCGGCGCGGTTGCGCTGGACGGCTTTCTGCACATTGCCTTCGCCCCAGTTGTAGGCGGCCAGGGCCAGGTGCCAGTCGCCGAACATGGTGTACAGGCGCTGCAGGTAGCTCAGGGCGGCGTCGGTGGAGGCCAACACGGAACGGCGGTCATCCTTGAAAGCGTTCTGCTTCAGGTCGTAATCTCGGCCGGTGCCCGGCACGAACTGCCACAGGCCGGCCGCGTTGGCGGTCGACAGGGCTTGCGGGTTGAATGCGGATTCGATGAAGGGCAGCAGGGCCAGTTCGGTCGGCATGCTGCGCTTTTCCAGCTCTTCCACCACGTGGTAGAGATAGAGCGAGGCGCGGGCGGTGGTGCGGTCGAGGTAATCCTGGCGGTCGGCGTACCACTTCACATGCTTGGCGACCAGCTCGTTGTTCACGTCGGGAATGGCGTAGCCGGAGCGGATGCGGCCCCAGACGTCGGTTTCCTTGTATTCTTCCACGGCAGGCACCTGCATCACCACGGATTTCGCGGTGTCGGTGGAGGCCAGGGAGGAGGCTGCCGGGAGCGCGGCGCTCAGCGCCAGGGCGATCAGGACAGCACTTTTGATTCGTTCTTGCATAGCGTTTCGCAGTTGTCTTGTGGAAACAAAGGGCGGACTATCTAATGGCGGAGTGTAGGGATGAAACCCTGTCGAGTCAAGGAAAAATTCGCTATGTGCCTGATTTTCTTGGATAATTATGTCGATCAGGCTATATAATTGGTGTCTTGGATAACGATTTTTGGATGTATAAATGAGCAACACCCGAGTGGATTACGAAGCCGTTATCGCGGCAACTGAGCAGTGGCTGGAAAAGGCTGTCATCGGCCTGAACCTGTGCCCCTTCGCCAAGGCCGTGCACGTGAAGAAGCAGGTGCGCTATGTGGTGTCGGAGGCTTCCTCGCCTGAGGAATTGCTGGAAGACCTGATCAAGGAATTGGAATTCCTGGCTGAGGAAGACCCGGAAGTGGTCGATACGACCCTGCTGATCCATCCGCTGGTGCTGCAGGATTTTGAGGATTACAACGAATTCCTGGATGTGGCGGATGCTGCGCTGGAAGAGCTGAAGCTGGAGGGGGAGCTGCAAGTGGCCAGTTTCCACCCTGAGTACCAGTTTGCGGATACCGACAAGAACGATATCTCGAACTATACCAACCGTTCACCTTACCCGACCTTGCACCTGCTGCGCGAGGCGTCGATCGACAAGGCGGTGGAGGCTTTCCCCGAGGCGGCCGATATTTTTGAGAAGAATATCGAGACCATGGAAAAACTCGGCCACGAGGGCTGGGACAAGCTGGGCTTGCAGGTGAAGTGATGGCGGATGAGAAATTGCCTGAGCGGCCGGATACGCCTTGCGTGGCGGTTTGCTCGACTACCTTTGATGAGATTTGCCGGGGGTGTGGGCGGACTTATATCGAAGTCGCGCACTGGGTGGCCATGAGCGCGGAGGAAAAGGAAAAAGTTTGGGAGCGGATTCTGGCGCAGGGGTATCCGCGGCGGAATTCCTGAAAACCGGTAGTTCGGGGTCTGACCCTGCGGGTCAGACCCCGATTTGCCGGTTTTACTCAGCCTTCCACGACCCAATAAAATCCTTCTTCCCAATCTCCAGCCCATTATGGCGCAGGATGTTGTAAGCAGTCGTCGCATGGAAGGTGAAATGCGGCAGCGCATAGTGCATCAAATACTCCTGCCCCACCCACTGCTTGGCCTTTTCACCGCTACCGGTAGTTACCGAGCGTTGCGCCGAATCCTCAATCGCCTGGCGTGGCAGCGAGTCCAGGAAAGTCAGCGTGCGCTGGATGCGCAGTTTTAGTTCACCAATGGTCTTTTCAGTGTCTTCGTAAGCCGGCACATCCGCCCCAGCCAGGCGCGCACCGGCGCCCTTGGCGAAGTCGGCAGCAATCTGGATTTGACGCGTAAACGGCAGCATGTCCGGGAACAAACGGAACTGCAGCAGGGCATTCGGATCAATCTTCTTTTCCTCGATATGAGCCTCGGTTTTGTCGAGAATGGACAACAGGCTGCCGAGGATCTGGCGGAACACCGGAATCGAAGCGGAATACATAGAAAACGACATAGGGAAACTCCTCTGAGATAGAGTGGCGATGATAGCAAGTTACGTGCATAATTGCTGCTGGATAATCTTTTCCACCAGACCCGCTGAATGGCTCGGAATTTTTATAACAAATTAAGGTCCCGCCTGAGCGCTCTGTATGGGCTGTCGATTTATGGCGCCTTGTTACTGGTGGTATTCGGCGGCCTGGTGATTCCAGCCATTATCGGCTCCTACCTGCTGATCGGGGTGCACGAACAGAAATCCGCCCAGACCGCCCTCAACGAATCGCTGCAGCGCAACGCTGACATCCTGGCCCTCGGCATGCAGGAATCCCTGTGGAACATGAACGCGGAATCGGCCCATTCGCTGGTCGAATCCGTAATGCGCGATCGCTCCGTGCTGCAAGTGCAGGTGACCGGCCAGGCCGACACCCAGTTCATGCATGTTGAAGCGCCCAAGCGTGCCATCGGCAACGTGGTGCGCGCCGAGCGCGAAATCATGGTGCGCGGCGAAAAGATCGGCAAGATCATGGTCGAGATGGACGACGCGCGCAGCCAGCAGGAATTGCGCGAGAAGCAGCTTTCCTATGTCTTCGTGCTGGCGGCCCAGCTTACCGTGTCGCTGCTGTTGATCGTGCTGTTCCTGAACCAGCGCCTGCTGAAGCCCCTGCGCAAGCTGATGCGCTTCTCCGACCGCCTGTCGCATGGCGATTTCGAAACCCGCATGGAATTGAGCGGCAGCGATGAGCTGGGCCGCCTGGCCGGCCAGTTGGACCAGATGCGGGTGGCGATCAAGCACCTGTTCGAAGATATCGCCCAGCGCGAGGAGCGCTTCCGCACCATCGTCACCCAGGTGCCGGGCGCCGTGTTCCGCTTCCGGCCCGATGGACCGATCGATTTCGTGTCGGATGCCATTGAAGATATATCCGGCTATTCGGCTGCGCAGTTCATGCGTAGCACGACACACGCCTGGGCCAACCTGATCTGCCCGGAAGACCGCAAACGCCAGCGCCGCGTGGTGGTGCAGGCGATCCAGGACGGCAAGCCGTACGAAATCGAGTACCGCATCATGGATTCCACCGGCACCGAACGATGGGTGGCCGAGAATGGCCAGCCGCAGGCAGCGGAGGCGGGCGGGTCACCGTGGGTGGACGGCATCATCTCCGACATCAGCCAGCGCAAGCACAATGAAATGCGCATTGAAGGCCTGCTGGCCGAACAGAGCGCGATCCTGGATAACGTGATGTTCGGCGTGATGTTCGTGCGCCACCGGACCATTGTTTCTGTCAACAGGCGTTGCGAAGAATTGTTCGGTTATGGGCCGGGCCAGATGATCGGCGCTTCCACCGCCATTGTGTTCCCGACCACTTTCGACTTCGAGTCGGCCGGCGCGCGCCAGTATTCCACGCTGGGCAACGGCGAGTACTTCAGCGAAGAACGCAATTACCGCCGCCAGGACGGCTCGCTGTTCTGGTGCATGGTGTCCGGTTGCGCCATCGACCAGAACCGCCCGAACGAAGGCTCGATCTGGGTCTATGCCGATATCAGTGCCCGCAAGGAGGCGGAAGAAAAACTTCGCCTGTCGGCCACTGTGCTGGAACATATTGCAGATGGCGTGATGGTGATCGACGATAAGGGCACCATCGTGGCCGTCAATCCGGCCTTTACCCAGATCACTGGCTATACGGAGGCAGAAGCGCTGGGCCACGACGTTGGCTTGACGCGTTCCGGTCGCCATGACGAAGGCTTCCACGCCGAATTGTGGAAGGAACTGGTGGAACACGGCTACTGGCGCGGCGAGATCTGGAGCATGCGCAAGAGCGGCGAATTGTTCCTGGAGTGGCTGACACTGACCGCCGTGCGCGATACGCGCGGTGCGACGACCCACTATGTGGGCGTATTCAGCGACATTACCCTGGTCAAGGAGTCGCAGGAAAAGCTGGACCACCTGGCCCACCACGACGCTCTGACCCAGCTGCCGAACCGCTTGCTGTTCCACGACCGCCTGCAGCACGCCATCCAGCGCGCCACCCGCGGCAACGAGCAGCTGGCACTGCTGTTCATCGACCTGGACCGCTTCAAGAACGTCAACGACACGCTGGGGCACCACATTGGCGACGAGCTGCTGAAGCAGGTGGCGCATGCGCTGCTGGAAAAACTGCGCGAAGGCGACACCTTGGCGCGCCTGGGCGGCGACGAATTCATCGTGCTGCTTGAAGACGTGGAAGGGCAGTACGGCGCCGGCCAGGTGGCCGAAAAGCTGGTGACCATGTTCGAGCATCCATTCATTGTGGCGGGCCACGAGCTGTTTGTGACCTGTTCGATCGGCGTTTCGGTCTTCCCGACCGATGCCAGCGACCTGAATATGCTGATCCGCAACGCCGACGTGGCCATGTACCAGGCCAAGGCGCGCGGGCGCAACGGCTATCGCTTCTACCAGCCTTCCATGTCGGGCGAGGGCGTCGAGCGCCTGCGCCTGGAAACCTATCTGCGCCGCGCCATCGAGAAAGAGGAAGTGTTCCTGAACTTCCAGCCGCAAGTGGAAATCGATACCGGCAAGCTGCTGGGCGTGGAGGCGCTGGTGCGCTGGAATCATCCGGAACTGGGGCTGGTGCCGCCGAATCGCTTCATTCCGCTGGCCGAGGATACGGGCTTCATCAGCCAGTTGGGGCAGTGGGTGCTGGTCGAAGCCTGCCGCCAGATGGTGCGCTGGCAGGAAGCCGGCTTGCACGTGCCGAAGATGGCGGTCAACCTGTCCGCCAAGCAGTTCGAGCGCGGCAGCATGGTCACCATGGTTGCTGACATCTTGCGCGAAACCGGGCTGGAACCGCACCGCCTGCAGCTGGAAGTGACCGAATCCGTGATCATGAATACCGGCGACGCGCTGGGCTTCATCAACGACCTGCACGCGGTTGGCGTGTCGCTGGCGATCGACGATTTCGGCACCGGCTATTCGTCCCTGGCTTACTTGAAGCAGATGCCGGTGCAGACGCTCAAGATCGACCGCTCCTTCATCAAGGACATCTCGACCGACGTCAACGATGAAGCGATCGCCATTGCCATTATCCAGTTGGGCCGCAGCATGAACCTGTCCGTCATCGCCGAAGGCGTGGAGACGGAACAGCAAGCGGCCTTCCTGCTGCGCCACGGTTGCAACCAGGCGCAAGGTTTCTATTACAGCCGTCCGGTGATGCCGGAGGACTTGCTGCAGCGTTGGCTGCCATAACGAGGGTGCCATGCTCAAACCGAAGAAATTTTCCCGCCGCCATTTCCTGCTGAGCGGCGTAGCCGTGGCAGGAGCCATGGTCGTCGGCTGGGGCGTGATGCCGCCGCGCCAGCGCGTGCGCGGCCAGGCCCCGCTGCCGCTGGAAAACGGCGCGGTTGCCCTGAACGGCTGGATCGCCATCGCCCCTGACGGTAGCGTGCAGCTGGCCATGCCGCGCGCGGAGATGGGGCAGGGCGTGCATACCGCCTTGTCCATGCTGGTGGCGGAAGAACTGGACGTCAGCCTGGATGCGATCAAGTTGATCCAGGCGCCGGCCGACAAGATCTACGCCAACCTGGCGGTCATGCGCGAGACGTTGCCATTCCACCCGGACGATACCGGCCGCTCGCGCGAGTTTGCGAGCTGGATGCTGGGCAAGGTGGCGCGCGAAATGGGGATTGTGATTACCGGCGGTTCGTCCAGCGTGAAGGATGCGTGGACCTCGATGCGCGAGGCCGGGGCTACGGCGCGCGCCATGCTGGTTGCCGAAGTTGCGCAGCAATGGAAGGTGCCGCCGGAGCAAGTGCGTGCCGAGAACGGCGTCCTGTATCACGACATCAGCAAGAAATCCGTGGGCTACGGCGTAGTCGCTGCCCGCGCGGCGCTTGGCCAGCCCGGCAAGGTAACCCTGAAAGACCCGCACAGCTTCCGCCTGATCGGCACCAGCGTGCCGCGCCGCGATTCGCGCATCAAGTCGGAAGGCACGGCGATGTATGGCATCGACGTGCGCCCGGAAGGCATGGTCTACGCGGCGGTGCGCATGTCGCCGGTGGTGGGCGGCAAGGTCGCCGGCGTGACGCCGGGCGAAGTGGTGAAGATGCCGGGCGTGCTGTCCGTGATCGATTTTTCCAACGCCATTGAAGAAAATTACGGCGCCGGTGCGGGCGTTGCCGTTCTCGCGAGCAGCTACTGGCAGGCGAAGCAGGCCTCGGCTGCGCTTCCGATCCGCTGGGACGATGGCGCCAATGCCAAGCTGTCGAGCGAAGCAATTTATGCATCCCTCACGACTGCCCTCGAGACCGAGGACGGCGACAATTACCATGAACGCGGCGACATGGCGCAGGCGGCGAGCGCGCTACGCACCATCAAGTCGGTGTATCGCGTGCCCTACCTGGCGCATGCCTGCATGGAGCCGATCAACTGCACGGCCCAGGTCAAGGATGGCAAGGTCACGGTGTGGGTCGGCACCCAGGCGCCAACCTTTGCCCGCGCTGCGGCGGCCCGCGTGGGCGGCGTCAGCGAAGCCAACGTGATTTTGCATGAATACCTGCTGGGAGGCGGCTTTGGCCGCCGGCTGGAAATGGACATGGTGGCGCAGGCCGTCGCCATTGCGCGTGAAGCCAAGGGCCTGCCGGTGCAGGTGATCTGGACGCGCGAAGACGATACCACGCACGACGTGTATCGTCCGGCAGCGGTGGCGCGCATGACGGCCGGCCTGGACGCGGCCGGCAATATCATCGCCTGGGAAGCCAAGACGGCTGGCGGCGCGCTGACGCACCAGTTTACCCAGCGCAACCTGCGCATGCCCGCTGCCGGGCCGGATCGCTCGACCGCCGAAGGCGTGTACGACATGCAGTACGAAATTCCGAACCAGCAGATCAACCACGTGGTGGTGGACAGCCCTGTCCCGTTGGGGAACTGGCGCTCGGTGGGCCATTCGCAGAACGCTTTCTTCAAGGAGAGCTTTGTCGATGAAATGGCCAGCGCGGCCGGCAAGGACCCGGTGGAATTCCGCCGCACCATGCTGCTGAACCATCCGCGCCACCTCGCAGTGCTGAACGCCGCCATCGCTAAGGCGGGCAAGGCGCCGGAAGGGCGGGCGCACGGCGTGGCGCTGCACCAGTCGTTCGGCGCCATCGTCGCGCAAGTGGCGGAGGTGTCGGTGCAGGACAAGCAGATCCGCGTGCATCGCGTGGTATGCGCAATCGACTGCGGCATCGCCGTCAATCCCAACATTATCGCGCAGCAGGTCGAATCGGGCGTGGTCTACGGCCTGTCGGCGGCGCTGGGGGGCGAGATCACCATCAAGGACGGCAAGGTCGTACAAAGCAATTTCGCCGACTATCCGGTGCTGCGTATGAACGAGGTGCCGCTGGTGGAAACAGTGATCGTGCTGAGCGGCGAACCGCCGGAAGGCGTGGGCGAGCCGGCCACGCCGCCTGTTGCGCCGGCCGTGGCCAACGCGGTGTTCGCGCTGACGGGGCAGCGCCTGCGCAGCCTTCCTTTACGCTTGGCCTAACAGCGCGCGCAGGTTGCATTCCTGCTGCCATTGGCGGCGTTCCGGGGTGGACGCTGCTTGGCGTTCCAGTTCTTCGTCGGAGAGTTCGGCCTGGGTTTCGATCAGGCGGTGCGCCACGTTCGGGTCGGGCAGCATGGTGCCGAAGAAGGCCACATGCTCGTGGCGCTGGATCAGCAAGGTAGGAAAGTTTTCGACATCCAGGTCGCCAACCAGGTCGGCGTGGTCCTCGATATCGACCCACAGGAAGTACTTGTCCGGGTGGCGGCTCGCCAGTTCCTCGAATACCGCGCGATAGGATGCGCAGGTACCGCACCAGGCTGCGCACAGGCAGGCCACGACCAGGTGGTCCTGCGCCAGTGCGGCGGCTACTTCGGCACGGTTGTCGGCATGTAGGGTAGTGCTGTGCATGGGGTGCTATTGTACATGCCCACAGGGTAAAATACCGGCCATGGCTACCATTCTTGCAATCGAAACATCCTCTGAAATGGCTTCCTGCGCCTTGCTGCGCGGGGAGCGCGTGTATTTCCGCGAATCGTCCGGCGTGCGCACCCATTCCCAGGCCGTGCTGCCCATGATCCAGGAATTGCTCGCCGAGGCGGGCATTGTCCTGCGCGATTGCGACGCCATTGCCTATGGCGCGGGCCCCGGTTCCTTTACCGGCGTGCGCACTGCCTGCGGCATCGCCCAGGGGCTGGGATTTGGCGCCGGCCTGCCGCTGCTGCCGGTGGTGACGCTGGACGCCATGGCGTTGGCTTGCCGCGAACGCCACGGCTCCGAACAGGTCCTGACCGTGCTCGACGCGCGCATGAACGAAGTCTATTGGGCGCAGTACCGCGTTGAAGGCGGCCAGCCGGTCGCTATCCTGCCGCCGGCCTTGTCGGCCCCCTCGGGCGTCGCTCCGGCCGGCCCGGCCCGCGCATGCGGCAACGGCTTTGCCGCCTATGCGGAGGCGTTTGCCGGCAAGGACTTTGCCGACGGCGCAGATGGCGCGGTCATGCCGCATGCGGTGCAGGTTGCACAACTGGGGCGCGCTGCTTTCGCTGCCGGGCACGCCGTGCCGGCAGCCCAGGCGCAACCGCTGTACCTGCGCAACAAGGTCGCCTATACCAAGGCTGAACGTGAAGAAATGAAGGCGTCGCAGGCATGATGTACGAGTTATGGGATCTGGCACGGCTGATTTACGAGCCGATGCAGGAAAGTGACCTCGACGAGGTGGTGGCGCTGGAGCAGGAGGTTTACCCCTATCCGTGGAGCCGCGCCAATTTCTCCGATTCACTGTCGCAGGGTTATCACGCCTGGGTGCTGCGCGCCCAGGACCGGCAGTTGATGGGGTATTTCCTGGTGATGGACATTGTCGACGAGGCGCACCTGCTGAACGTCGCGGTGTCGCGCAATTGGCAGGGCAGGGGCGTGGGCCGCCTGCTGGTGAACCAGGCCGTCGCCTTGTCGCGCGGTCACGGCATGGAGTCGATCCTGCTGGAAGTGCGGCCTTCCAACGTCCGCGCGCTGGAGATCTACCAGCGCTACGGTTTTGCTGAAATCGGCCGCCGCAAAGGCTACTATCCTGCTGCAGATTCAACCCGCGAGGACGCAATCGTGATGCGTTATGGCTTATGAGTGACCGTCGATCCGCAGTATTCCTGGAGGAGATCGGCGTAGGGCCGCAGTGGCGCCTGCGTAATCGTCCTGCAGCCGCCGATACCGTCGATGCCACTGGTCCCGTGACCGCTGCCGACGCTCCGCAGGCTGCGCCCGCCGCGCAGGAGCACGGCCAGTTCCCGGCTCCGGCCGCCGGCATGCGGCGCCCGCAAGGCGGCGCGGCAGATGCATTCGCCGACACCAGCCCCTCGCCTGCATTCGCGCCGCAAGCACCGGACAATTCGCGGCCTGTGCAAGCCGCAGCGCAGGCCGCCCCTTCCGCGCAGCAGCGCGCCCCTGCCAATGCGCCATCGCCGGCAGCGGCTGCGGCAGCGGCAGCGGCAGCGAGGGCAGCTTCCGCAGGAGCGGCAGCGCCCGCAGAAGCGCGCCAGGCACCGCCAGCCGTCCCCGGTGCTCCCGGCGCGCCAGCGGCTCCCGCTGCGCCAGCTCGCGTACCCGGCACGCCAAGCATCGCATCAACCGGCGAAGACATGTCCTGGTTTGACGACGCCCCAACGCCTGAATACAAGCCGCAGCGCAAGAAAGTAGCGGCACCCGAGGAACCTTCCGCCGCGCAGCCGCAGCGCTCCGCCCCGGCCGCACCGCTATCGCGTCTGCCGCAATTCGGCCAGGCTGCGCCCGCACCGGCCAGCCGCCCGCCGATGCAGCCGCGCGCTGCATCGGCGCCGTCCGGCAGTGCCCCGCCTTCCGCCATGGGCTACGACGTTCCAGCTTACGACGATATCCCGATGGACGAGCCGCCAACCTGGTTTGACGACGACCAGCCTGCCGCGCCGGCTGCGGCACGCGCACCGCAGCCAGGCAAGGTGACTGACGAAGAAATCGCCCAGATGGACTGGCCGGCGCTGCAAGCGGCAATCGGCGCCTGCACCCGCTGCGGCCGTTGCGAAACCCGCCAGCAAGCGATTCCTGGCCGTGGCGACGAACAGGCGACCTGGATCGCACTCGACACCGCGCCAGGCCAGGCGGAAGACAGCGAAGGCTACCAGTTCGCCGGCGACCCCGGCTACCTGCTCGACAATATGCTGAAAGCCGTCGGGCAGACAACGGAAAAGGGCGCCTACCTCACCAGCTTGGTGAAGTGCCACGCCCCCAACGCGCCTGGCGCCGAAGAACTGCAAGCCTGCCGCCCATACCTGCAGCGCGAGCTGGAGCTGACGCAGGCAAAAGTCATCGTCGCCTTCGGCCATACGACCGGCAAAGGCCTGCTGGGCGGCGCTGCGCGCGGCCGCATCATGCTGCACGGCAGTGTGCCGGTCGTGGCCACCTATCACCCGGCCGACCTGCTGAAAAAGCCGGAAGAAAAGGCCAAGGCATGGCAGGACTTGTGCCTTGCCAAAGCCGCCCATGCCGGCCGACGCTAGGACATTCCACCGCAAATGGGGCCACCTCGCGCGGCCCCACGTTCGCGCGCTGGCGTGGCTGCTCGATTCGCCCGACCTGCTCGATCCGGACAGTCCGCACTGGCAGGGCAAGATCGCCACGCTGGGCCCCATCACGCCGGCCGTGGCCAACTGGCTGGACGACCTTGATGCCGATCCGTCGCCGCTGGACGCGTCCCTCGGTAACCGTTTCTACTCCCGCCTTGGCCTGTACGCCGAAAAGCTGATGGCCTTCTACTTCGCCCAGCAAGGTGCGCTGGCCGCCCATGGCCTGCAAGTCCGCGACGGCAAGAATGGCACCATCGGCGAATTCGACTTCCTCCTGCGCGAGGAGGGCAGCGAAAACCTGCGCCACATCGAATTCGCCACCAAGTTTTACCTGCTCGACGGCGACCCGGATCACGGCAATTACAACCGCCTCGTCGGCCCCAATCTGGCCGATACGCTTGGCCTGAAGATGCGCAAGATCTTCAATGCCCAGTTGCAGCTGTCCCTGCATCCCATTGCTCAAAAGGTCGCGCCGGCACCAGTCACCAAGGCCCAGGCCCTGGTCAAGGGCTGGCTGTTCTACCACGCCACCGAAGCCGCACCGCAGATCGAAGGCATCTCGCCCGACCACTGTCGCGGTCATTGGCGGACCATCAGCGAACAGGCCGCCGCGCAAGGCGAGCAGTTCGTTGTAATGCCGCGCCTGCAGTGGCTGGCGCCCCTGCGCACGCCGGCCGTGCGCAGCGAAAGCGCGCCGACGCCAGCGCCCCTCACGCGCGCGGCATTGCTGGATGTACTGGCTGAGAAATTCGTTACCGACCCAAGCCCGGTGCTGGTCGCAACGGTGCGCGAAGAGGGCGGCTGGCTGGAAGAGATGGAACGCGGCTTTGTAGTGCCGGATGACTGGCGCGCCCGTGCCCAGGCGCGCCGCAGTGGCGGGGCTTTGCCCGCCTAGATCAGTGTTTGTGCTCGCCGATCAGGCCGAGCGAATCGTGCTTGCGCTGGTTGGCCGCATGCAGCCGCATGATGGCCAGCATCGAACCGGCGACGAACAGGCCAAACAGCACGATGATCGCATTCAGGCTGATGTGGATTTTCACCATCAGCGAATACACCGCCAGCATGGTCAGGATCGACAGGTTCTCATTGAAGTTCTGCACCGCGATCGAATGGCCTGCGCTCATCAGAACGTGGCCGCGATGCTGCAGCAGCGCGTTCATCGGCACCACGAAGAAGCCCGACAGCAGGCCGACGATCAGCAGCAGCGGGTAGGCCAGGCGCACGTCATGCACGAAGATCATGCCCATGACGATAATGCCCATCGCAACACCCAGCGGAATGACCGACAGCGACTTGCGCAGCGTGATGAAACGTGCCGACATGCCCGCGCCCAGCGCCACGCCGACCGCTACTACGGCGATGGTGCTGGTCGCCTTATCCAGCGTCATGCCCAGCGATTGCTTGGCCCATTCCAGCACGATGAATTGCAGCGTCGCGCCGGCGCCCCAGAACAGCGTGGTCACCGCCAGTGAAATCTGGCCCAGCTTGTCGCGCCACAGAATGCTGCAGCAGCCGGCGAACTCGGTAATCAGGCGCAGGGGATTGCGCTCCTGGTGTTCGTAGACATAGCCGGTATCAGGAATGCGCAGGTTGAAGATGGCCGCCAGCAGGTAGGTCGCGCCGACGACGGCCAGCGCGATTTCGCTGGTTGTATCAAGGCCGGTATCAATGCCCGGGAAATCGAAATTGAACAGTGCCCTGGATACCGGGCCGCCGATCAGCGCGCCGCCCATGGCGATGCCGAGGATGATGGAGCTGACGGTCAGGCCCTCGATCCAGCCATTGGCCACTACCAGTTTTTCCGGCGGCAGCAGTTCGGTCAGGATGCCGTACTTGGCAGGCGAGTAGACCGCCGCGCCGAAGCCCACCACCGCATAAGCGGCCAGCGGATGCACGTGATAGAAGATCAGCGCGCAGCCGAAAATCTTGATCAGGTTGGAAATGAACATGACCCGGCCTTTAGGCAGGGCATCAGCGAAGGCGCCTACAAATGCTGCCAACAGCACGTAAAACAGCACAAAAGTCAGCTTCAGCAAGGGTGTAACCCAGGCGGGAGCTTGCATGGACACCAGCAGGTCGATCGCTACGATGAGCAGAGCATTGTCTGCCAGCGACGAAAAGAACTGCGCGGCCATGATGGTATAAAAACCACGATTCATTCAGGACGCCCGATAATTATCTCGGGATGCTTTATACCATGGAAAGTAAGGTTTCCAAAGATTTCGCCCTGCATATACACGGCACAAACGGTAAAATGCGCCATTCTTCTTCACCGGTTTTTTGTCATGCCAAGGCCAATCGTCGCGCACATCCATCTCGCTGCAATGCAACATAACCTGGAGCGCGCAAAAGCCTGCGCCCCGGGCGCAAAGGCCTGGGGCGTAGTCAAAGCCAACGCTTACGGGCATGGACTGGAACGCGGCATGCGCGGTTTTGCCGCCGCAGACGGCCTGGCGCTGATTGAACCGGACAACGCCGTGCGCCTGCGCGGGATGGGCTGGACCAAGCCGATTCTTCTTTTAGAGGGATGGTTCGACTCCGCAGACTTGCTGTCGATGGCGGAACATAGTATTGAAGGCGCCGTTCACTGCATCGAGCAGCTTGAAATGCTGGAGCGCACCGCGCTGGCACGTCCAATCAATGTGCACCTGAAGATGAACACCGGCATGAACCGCCTTGGCTTCAAGCCGGGCGAATATGCTGCCGCCCATGCCCGCCTGCGCGCCATCCCGCACGTTGGCACGATTACCCTGATGACCCACTTTGCCAACGCCGACGAACTGCACCACCCGTGCATGCCGCTGGCGGAGCAGGTGCGCCGCTTCAATGAAGGCACGGCCGGCCTGCCCGGCCCGCGCAGCTTGTGCAATTCGGCCAGCATCCTGCACATGCCCGACCTGGGCGCCGGCCTGGCAACGGACTGGATTCGCCCCGGCATCATGCTGTATGGCGGCACGCCCGGCGGCAAGACTGCCGAAGAGTTCGGCCTGAAGCCGACCATGACCTTGACCAGCGAATTGATCGGCGTGCAGGAAATCGGTCCCGGCGACTACGTAGGCTACGGCAGCCGCTTCAAGGCCGAGCAGGCCATGCGCATCGGCGTGGTGGCCTGCGGTTATGCGGACGGCTATCCGCGCCACGCGCCGGTCGATACGCCGATCCTGGTGGATGGCGTGCGCACACGCCTGGTTGGCCGAGTGTCGATGGACATGCTGACAGTCGACCTGACCAATGTGCCGAGCGCCCGCGTCGGCAGTAAGGTCGTGCTGTGGGGCGAGGGCATGCCGATCGATGACGTGGCAACGGCGGCCGGCACCATCGGCTATGAGTTGATGTGCGCCCTGGCGCCGCGTGTACACGTAGTCGAGGCGTAAGCAGATGGCCAAGGCAAAGACCAATTACACCTGCAGCGAGTGCGGCGGCATCAGCAGCAAATGGACCGGCCAGTGCTCGTCCTGCCAGCAGTGGAACACCATGGTGGAAACCGTGATCGAAACCGCGGGCGCCAATCGCTTCTCGCAAGCCCAGCACCAGTCGCTGGCGCAAACCGCGCCGGTGCTGTCGCTGCAGGACATCGAAGCGCTGGACGTGCCGCGCTTCGGCACCGGCATTGAAGAATTCGACCGCGTGCTGGGCGGCGGCCTGGTGGCGGGCGGCGTGGTGCTGATCGGCGGTGACCCCGGCATCGGCAAATCGACGCTGCTGCTGCAGGCGCTGGCCAATATGTCGAAGGTCAAGAGCGTGCTGTATGTCAGCGGCGAGGAATCGGGCGCCCAGATCGCGCTGCGGGCCAAGCGCCTGGCGGTCGATGCCAAGGAGCTCAAGCTGCAGGCCGAAATCCAGCTCGAAAAGATCCTCGGCACGTTGGCCGACCTGAAGCCGCAGGTGGCGGTGATCGACTCGATCCAGACCCTGTATTCGGATGCCCTGGCCTCGGCGCCCGGCTCGGTGGCCCAGGTGCGCGAGTGCGCGGCCCAGCTGACCCGCGTGGCCAAGATGAGCGGCACCACCATCATCCTGGTCGGCCACGTCACGAAGGAAGGCTCGCTGGCCGGGCCGCGCGTGCTGGAACACATTGTGGACTGCGTGCTGTACTTCGAAGGCGACAACCACTCGAGCTTCCGCCTGGTGCGCGCCATCAAGAACCGCTTTGGTGCGGTCAATGAACTGGGCGTGTTCGCGATGACCGAGAAGGGCCTGAAGGGTGTATCGAACCCCTCGGCGCTGTTCCTGTCCTCGCACGAGAACCAGGTGCCCGGTTCCTGCGTGATGGTGACTCAGGAAGGCACGCGCCCGCTGCTGGTGGAAGTGCAGGCCCTGGTCGACACCAGCCACCTGCCCAACGCGCGCCGCCTGTCGGTTGGCCTGGAGCAGAACCGCCTGGCCATGCTGCTGGCCGTCCTGCACCGGCACGCCGGCATTGCGGCCTTCGACCAGGACGTATTCATCAACGCCGTGGGCGGGGTAAAGATCACCGAACCGGCAGCCGACCTGGCGGTGCTGATGGCGATTAACTCCTCGATGCGTAACAAGGCACTGCCGAACGGCTTCGTGGTCTTTGGCGAGGTTGGCCTGGCCGGTGAGATCCGTCCGGCGCCGCGCGGCCAGGAGCGCCTGCGCGAAGCGGCCAAGCTGGGCTTCTCGATCGCCATGATCCCGAAAGCCAATGCGCCCAAGCAGCCGATTGAAGGCATGACCATCATCGCGGTCGAGCGTATCGACGACGCATTCAACCGCCTGCGCGAGCTCCAGTAATATAGATTTTTACGAAATATTGGCTACAATAGCAGACTCGATTCCAACCAGAAACCGGATTAGAAATTGTTAGTCGATTCAAGGCAAGGCGCCCGTAAAATCCTGCGCGTGCGGGCAATGATCGTGATGGACGGCGGCGGTCCGATGGCTGCGCGCACCTTCGACCTCGGGCTGGCAGGCATCTCCCTGACCTCCGAGCATAAAGTGCAGGTGGGCGCCAATGGCCAGATCGTGTTCGAGATGCTTGTTGATGGCAAGCCACAAATCGTCAACACGCGCGGTAAAGTCAACAATTGCATCTTCAGCGGCGATGAGTTCAAGATCGGATTCACCTTTGCGCCACTCGACAATGAAGCGGCCGGAGCAATTACCAAGTTCATGCGCTAAACTTGGTGTATGGACTATGTGAGCAGCTTGCTAAGCACAATGTACGGCACTTCGCTGGGCTTGGGTAATGCCAGCGTCGTTGGCACGCCATCGGAAGCCGTGCTGGCCAGGGTGGAGCAGACATTGGCGCCGCAGCGCAGTGCCGCTGCCAAGCTCAATGCCAGCATCAACCTCACCCAGGCGCGTTTCTCGGGCCTGGGACAATTGCAGTCGGCACTCTCGGTCTTCCAGGATATTGCAGAAAGCCTCGCGGGCACTGGGCTCAGCACGCGTGGCAGCAGTTCGGCCGGCAGCGTGCTGGGCGTAACGACCAATGCCGAGGCAGCGGTCGGTTCTCATGAAGTCAAGGTCAGCCAACTGGCCCAGCAGCAAATCCTGGTCAGCCCCGAAGCGCAGACCGCCGATACGCGGCTCGGCACCGGCGCGTCGACCGTGATCCGGATCGGCACTGGCGACAGCAGCAAGACCATCACCATCGATAGCCGCAACAACACCCTGCAAGGCATCGCCGACGCGCTCAAGGATGCGGGCTTCGACGCCAGCCTGGTGCGCTCCAGTACCGGCACCGCACTGCAACTGCGCAGTGCCAGCGGCGAAGCAAACAAGCTCAACATCACGGTCGCCGGCGACACCACGATCCGCAACCTGTTCAGCCAGGCATCGCAAACGCAGGCGGCGCAGGATGCGATCCTGACGGTCGACGGCAAGACCATCAAGAGCGCCGACAACAGCGTGGAATCGGCCATTGAAGGCGTTACGCTCAACCTGGCTGATGAAGGCGATGCCACGGTCACCGTCGCGCGCGACAACAGCCAGATCGCCAAGAATGTTGAAGCCTTCGTCAAAGGCTTCAACGCTTTGCAGGACCGCCTGGATAGCCTGGGCAAAGGCGCGCTGCGCGGCAATCCAGCGCTCAGCCAGGTTCGCACGCAATTGGACCAGCTGGTGCGCACCGCTGGGGGCAGCGGCGAGGCGCTCGCCAATGCCGGCCTGTCGTTCGATACGAACGGCCGGCTCAAGCTGGACAGTGGAGTTTTGAATGCGTCGATCAACGCCAATCCCGAAGCGGTGACCAAGGTGTTCACCAATGAGGGCAGGGGGCTTGCCGATGCGCTGGGTTCGCGCCTTGAAAGCCTGGGTGGCGAACGTAGCGTGGTGTCGCGGGCGTTGGCGCAGGCTGACCGCGAAGTGGATACCCTGCAAAGCCGTAAATCTTCGATGGCGCAAATGCTGACCGTTCAAGCCCAGGCGCTGGTGCGGCTCTACACCCAAGATGAACAACAGGGCGGCACTTCTTCGCTATTCGACCTGTTTGCCTGACCCCAAAAAGACTGAAGGCCCCGACACCAGAATCCGGAAGGATCTGTTGCGGAGCCTCGCTTCTGCAGAAGCGCAAAGCTACTCGTGGTAGCGGTCGACCAACCTATGATGTCCGCCGCGATATTCAGCGACAATTTCGAACGCGATTAACGCGATCATGGCGCCGAATATGCCCATGGTGAACAATACCCACATAACAAACCAGCCGACGTTTCCGGGGGCTGCTCCCTAGAGTTGATACAATTAAACTCTAGCATCCATTTAAGCAATTACAAGCCCAGCATAAAGATCTATTTCGTCACGAGGTCGGGCTGCATCACCGCCTTCAGGTAGAAGCTCGATGGATCGTCCGCTTCACGCTGCACAAACCACCAGGCGGCGCCTTTTTTCATCTCCCAATCGCTGTCCTCGCCCGTCATCAACAGCGCCGCTGCCTGGCCCAAGGTAGGCTGGTGGCCGACCACCAGCACGGCTTCTTTCGATGACGGCCAGTTGGCCGCTTTCAGGATGTCGCTGGCATCGGCGCCGGGCGCCAGGTCGGGATGGATCTTGTATTTGCGTCCCAGTCCCGCCACGGTCTGCACGGTGCGGGTGGCAGGGCTGACCAGGATGCGGCAATTCTCCGGCAGCACGGAATCAAGCCACTGGCCCATGCGGCGCGCCTGCTTATGCCCTTTGGGCGTGAGCGTGCGTTCCAGGTCCTCCAGCCCGGGCTGGGACGGTTCTGCTTCGGCGTGGCGCCACAAGATCAGGTCCATGCTTCCTCCCGTGAGCAGGCTTCAATCCGCCGGCGCATCGGCCGGCGTACCGAGTAACTCCATCAGGTGCTGCTGGGCGCTGAAGGCCTTTTGCTTGCCGCGTGCTTTGCGGCGGTGATACTGGCCGTGCGAATCCAGCTCCCACGCGTTGGAGTTATCCTTCAGGTAAGGCGTCAAACCCTCCGCAATCACGCGCCGTTTCAGGCTCCGGTCCAGCACCGGGAACGCCACTTCGATGCGGCGCAGCAGGTTGCGGTTCATCCAGTCCGCGCTGGCCAGCATCACATCGTGGGCCAGGTCGTTGCGGAAGTAATAGATGCGGCTATGTTCAAGGAAGCGGCCGATGATGGAACGTACCCGGATATTTTCGGACAATCCCGGCACGCCAGGCATCAGGGTGCAGGCGCCGCGCACGATCAGGTCGATCTTGACCCCGTCCTTCGAGGCGGCATACAGCGCCCGGATCACCGGTTCATCGGTTAATGCATTGATTTTAGCGATAATCCGGCCGGGACGCCCGGATTTTGCGATTTTGGCCTCGTTTCGTATCGCTTTGATGATCTGGTCTTGCAGCGAGAACGGCGCCAGCCAGATATGGTTCATGCGCTGCGGCTTGGTCAGGCTGGTCAGGTGCATGAAGACTTCGTTGACGTCGCGGCCCAGTTGCGGCTCGCAGGTCAGGATGCCGAAGTCCGTATAGAACTTGGTTGTCGTTGGGTGGTAGTTGCCGGTCCCAAGGTGGGCGTAGTAGCCGAGGCCGCCTTCGTCGCGGCGTATTACCAGGGCGATCTTGGCGTGGGTTTTCAGGCCCACCACGCCGTACACGACCTGGGCGCCAGCCTGTTCCAGCTTGTCGGCCCAGTTGATATTGGCTTCTTCGTCGAAGCGCGCCATCAGTTCCACCACCACCGTGACTTCCTTGCCGCTGCGGGCTGCCGCAATCAAGGCTTCCATCAGGTCCGAGTTCATGCCGGTGCGGTAGACGGTCTGCTTGATCGCCACCACGGCCGGATCGAGCGCCGCGCTGCGGATGAAGTCGATCACGGTCTGGAAGCTCTGGTACGGATGGTGCAGCAGGATGTCGTGCTTGCGGATGGTGGCGAAGATGTCATTGTTGACGGTCTTGGCCTGCACGCCGGCGATGAAGGGCGGAAAGCGCAATTCGGGGCGTCGTGCCTGTTCCACGATTTCGTTCAGGCGCACCATGTTCACCGGGCCGTCGACGCGATACAGGCGGCTTTGGTCCAGGCTGAACTGGTCGAGCAGGAATTGCGACAGCTCGGGCGGGCAATTCTTGGCCACCTCGATCCGCACCGAACGGCCGTAGGCCCGGCCCTGCAGCTCACCTTTCAGCGCCTGGCGCAGGTTTTTCACTTCATCTTCATCGACCCACAGGTCGGAGTCGCGTGTGACCCGGAACTGGGAATAGGCCATCACGTCGCGCCCGGCAAACATTTCGGAGATATGGGCGTGGATGACGGAGGACAGCAGGCAGAACGACACACCGCCTTCTTTAGATAGATGGTCGGGCAGGCGGATCACGCGTGGCAGCACGCGCGGAGCTTTCACAATCGCGATGGCGGTGCCGCGCCCGAACGCGTCCTTGCCGCTCAGTGCAACGATGAAATTGAGGCTCTTGTTTACTACCTGGGGGAAGGGGTGGGCCGGATCGAGGCCGATCGGGGTCAGCAGGGGACGTACTTCGCGGTCAAAATAGTCCTTAACCCAGGCCCGCTGGGCTTCGTTGCGCTGGCTGTGGCGCACGATATGGATGCCCTGGGCTTTCATTTCCGGCAACACTGCCGTATTAAATATTTCGTACTGGCGCTTGACCAGTTCATGACACTCATTGCTGACCCGTTCCAGCGTGGCTGCTAGGGCAGGGTGGTCACCCAGGTCGCCATCGACGCTGGCGGCAGCCAGCAGGCTGGCCACCCTTACTTCAAAGAACTCATCCAGGTTGCTGCTGACAATGCACAGGTAGCGCAATCGTTCGAGCACTGGGATGGTGGCGTCTTCTGCCTGGGCCATCACGCGGCGGTTGAACGCCAGCTGTGACAGCTCCCGATCAAGGAATGCTGTTTTCATAACTATTAGTATATTTGAGAAATATGACAAGTTTGTGACCTTGTCCTAGACTTAATTTTGACGTGTCATAAAGCTGTCATATTGACGTCATACACTGCGCAGCATTCAACCCAACCCCTGAAAAGGACCTTTGATATGCGCATGAAACAGTTGTTGACCTCCTTCGTTGTTGGCGCTTCGGCGGCAATGGCATTCTCGACCGCTTTCGCAGCGGACATGACCGGTGCAGGCGCAACTTTCCCTTACCCGATCTACGCCAAGTGGGCTGAAGCCTACAAGGCATCCACCGGCAACGGCCTGAACTACCAGTCCGTCGGTTCCGGCGCAGGTATCAAGCAGATCAAAGCCAAGACCGTCGATTTCGGCGCTTCCGACATGCCGCTGAAAGCAGAAGAGCTGGACGCTGACGGCCTGATGCAGTTCCCAGCCATCATGGGTGGCGTGGTAACCGTAGTGAACCTGGATGGCATCGCTCCAGGCCAGCTGAAACTGACCGGCCCGGTTGTTGCCGACATCTACCTGGGCAAGATCACCCAGTGGAACGATGCAGCGATCGCTGCCCTGAACCCAGGCGTGAAGCTGCCAGCCGCTGAAATCACCGTGGTGCACCGCGCTGACGGCTCCGGCACCTCCTTCCTGTTCACCGACTACCTGTCGAAAGTGAACCCGGAGTTCAAGACCAAGATCGGTGCCGGCACCGCTGTGAAGTGGGTAACCGGCGTGGGCGGCAAGGGTAACGACGGTGTTGCCGCCAACGTGCAGCGTATCAAGGGCGCCATCGGCTACGTGGAATGGGCCTACGCCAAGAAGAACAAGATCGCTCACACCCAGCTGAAGAACAAGGACGGCAACTTCCTGCAGCCTGACGACGACAACTTCAAGGCCGCTGCCGCCAACGCGGAATGGACCAAGACCCCAGGCTTCGGCGTGGTGCTGACCGACCAGGCTGGCAAGACTTCGTGGCCAATCACCGGCGTGTCGTACATCCTGATGCACAAGCAGCAGGCTGACGCGAACAAGGGCAAGGAAGTCATCAAGTTCTTCGACTGGGCTTTCAAGAATGGCGATGCTGCTGCGATTGAACTGGACTACGTTCCGCTGCCTGACACCGTTGTGAAGCTGGTGCAGGGTTCGTGGAAAGCTAACCTGAAGGATGCTTCGGGCAAGCCGCTGAACTGATCTTCCGAAACCCGGTAAACCTGGGTACGACCCAAGGGTCGGACCCTAAAACGCGGCCGCCGCCGGTCGGGTCTGACCCTTGGGTCAGACCCAGATTCACCGGGTTTGAAGGAGGAAGCTAAGCGGGGCGGCTTGAAATCAGGCCTCCCCGGTTAGCTAACCAAAACATAAATCATGAGTGCAGAAATCACCTCACCATCTCCCCTCCAGTTATCGGAACCCGCCACCATGAGTGCCTCCGTAGCTGCCATGCAGTCCGTGGTGCGCAAGCAGCGCATCCAGGATTGGTTCTTCCACAAGATCACGATGGTATTCGCGCTGACCGTACTGTTTGTACTGGTCGGCATTATCATTTCCCTGATCAATGGCGCCTTGCCTGCCCTGAAAGAGTTCGGCCCCGCCTTCGTCACTACCGTCGAATGGGACCCGGTCAATGACCAGTTCGGCGCCGCGATTGCCATCGTCGGCACCCTGGCCAGTGCCGGTATCGCGCTGCTGATCGCCTTCCCGGTCAGCTTCGGCATCGCGCTGTTCCTGACCGAGGTGTGCCCGGTCTGGCTGCGCCGCCCGCTGGGTACCGCCATCGAACTGCTGGCCGGCGTGCCATCGATCATTTACGGCATGTGGGGCTTGTTCGTGTTCGCGCCGATGTTCAGCGAATACGTGCAGCCGCTGCTGAAGTCCACCCTCGGCGCCTTGCCGTGGATCGGCGCGCTGTTCAAGGGCCCGACTATGGGCATCGGCATCCTGACCGCCGGCCTGATCCTGGCGGTAATGATCATCCCGTTTATTGCTTCCGTGATGCGCGATGTGTTCGAGATCGTGCCTGCCGTGCTGAAGGAATCGGCCTACGGCCTGGGCTGCACCCGCTGGGAAGTAGTGCGCAAGGTGGTGCTGCCTTACACCAAGACCGGTGTCGTCGGTGGCGTCATGCTGGGCCTGGGCCGCGCCCTGGGCGAAACCATGGCGGTGACCTTCGTGATCGGTAACGCGGCCAAGCTGCCTACCTCGCTGTTCTCGCCGGGCAGCTCGATCGCTTCGACGCTGGCTAATGAATTCGCCGAAGCGTCCAGCAAGCTGCACGTGTCCTCGCTGTTCGCGCTGGGCCTGCTGCTGTTCATTATTACCTTTATTGTCCTGTCCGGCGCCAAGCTGATGTTGATGGGCCTGTCGCGCAAGGAGGGCGTCAAATGATCCAGACCAAGAATCCTGTCTACCGCAAACGCCTGTTCTTCCATCGCGTCGGCATGGCACTGTCGGTCGGCGCCATGTCGGTCGGCCTGGTTGCACTGCTGTGGATCCTGGCAACCCTGCTGATCAACGGCTTCTCCGCCCTGAATGTGCTGATCTTCACCGGCGATACCCCGGCGCCAGGCAGTGATGGCGGCGGCCTGCGCAATGCCATCGTCGGCTCGCTGATGATGGTGGGGCTGTCGACCGCGGTCTCGACCCCGATCGGCATCCTGGCCGGCATCTACCTGGCCGAATACGGCGAGGAAAACAAGGTGGCGCAGCTGACCCGCTTCGTGACCGACATCATGCTGTCGGCGCCGTCGATCGTGATCGGCCTGTTCGTGTATGCGCTGTACGTGGCGAACGTGCAGCACTTCTCGGGCTACGCCGGCTCCATCGCGCTGTCGCTGATCGCGATCCCGGTGGTGGTGCGCACCACCGACAACATGCTGAAGCTGGTGCCGAACTCGCTGCTGGAAGCGGCTTACGCACTCGGCGCGCCGCGCTGGAAAGTGTCGGTGATGGTGCGCCTGCGCGCCGTCAAGGCCGGCGTGATGACCGGCGTGCTGCTGGCCGTGGCCCGGGTGGCCGGCGAGACCGCACCGCTGCTGTTCACCGCCCTGAATAACCAGTTCTTCAGCGCCGACATGAACCAGCCGCTGGCCAACCTGCCGGTCGTGATCTACCAGTTCGCCATGAGCCCATACGACAACTGGCGTGACCTGGCCTGGGGCGGCGCACTGATCGTGACCTTCAGCGTCCTGGCACTGAACATCCTGTCGCGCACCGTGTTTGCGCAAAAAGCACCAAAATAACGAGTACAGATCATGACCCAAGCTAGCAAAATCATCGAAATCTCCGGCCTGAACTTCTACTACGGTAAGACGCGCAGCCTGCACAACGTCAACCTGGACATCCACGAGAAGAAGGTGACCGCCTTCATCGGCCCGTCCGGCTGCGGCAAATCGACCCTGCTGCGCACCCTGAACCGCATGTACGACCTGTATCCGGGCCAGCGCGCCGAAGGCGCCATCCGCTACCGCGGCCACAACATCCTGGAAGCGGGCCTGGACGTGAATATGCTGCGCGCCAAAGTGGGCATGGTGTTCCAGAAGCCGACCCCGTTTCCGATGTCGATCTACGACAATATCGCCTTCGGCGTGCGCCTGTATGAAGACCTGTCGAAAGGCGAGATGGACGAGCGCGTCGAATGGGCGCTGAAAAAAGCCGCGCTGTGGGGCGAGGTGAAGGACAAGCTGGCCAAGAGCGGCCTGTCGCTGTCCGGCGGCCAGCAGCAGCGCCTGTGCATCGCGCGCGGCGTGGCGGTGAAGCCTGACGTCCTGCTGCTGGACGAACCGACTTCCGCGCTGGACCCGATTTCCACCTCCAAGATCGAAGAACTGATCTCCGAGCTGAAAGAGGACTACACGATCGCCATCGTGACCCACAATATGCAGCAGGCGGCGCGCTGCTCCGACTACACCGCCTATATGTACTTGGGCGAACTGGTGGAATTCGGCGAGACCGACCAGATTTTCATGAATCCTGTGCGCAAAGAGACCCAGGACTACATCACCGGCCGCTTTGGCTAACCAGAAGAAGAGAGAGAAGAGATTATGATGGGCGAACATTCCTCCAAAGCTTACGACACCGAACTCGAAGGCATCCGCTCCAAAGTGCTGCTGATGGGCGGCATGGTCGAGACCATGTTCCTGGATGCGATGACCTGCTTCCGCATCGGCAACCTGGACCGCGCCGAGCGCGTGGTGGCCGAAGACGCCAACGTCAACCAGCTGGAAGTGCAGCTGGACGACCAGTGCAGCCACCTGATCGTGAAACGCCAGCCGACCGCCAACGACCTGCGCACCGTGATGGCCACCCTGAAGGTGATCACCGACCTGGAGCGCATCGGCGACGAAGCTGCCAAGATCGCGCGCATCGCCAAGGCCCTGCACGGGCGCGGCGCCGTGACCCTGAACCACTATGAAATGGTGCGCACCATCGCCACCGCCACCAGCGACCTGCTGCACGATGCGCTGGACGCCTTTGCCCGCGGCGACGAGAAGCAGGCGCTGGAGCTGATCGCACAGGACGCGGTGATCGACCATGAATACCGCTCCATCATGCGCAACCTGATTACCTTCATGATGGAAGATCCGCGTACAATCTCGGCAGCGCTGGACACGATGTGGGTGGCCAAGGCCATCGAGCGCATCGGCGACCACGCCAAGAATATCGCCGAATACGTGATCTACGTGGTGGAAGGCAAGGATATCCGCCATTCCCACGCAGCGACCCAAGAAGCAAGCAAATAAATGGCATCCGACAAAACGACTGTACTGATTGTTGAAGATGAACCGGCGATCGTTGAGCTGGTGAGGTTCTCGCTGCGCGAAGCGGGCTGGAACTGCGTGGTGGCGCAATCCACGCAGGAAGCATGGGAAGTGATGCAAACCCGCACGCCGCAGCTGGTGTTGCTGGACTGGATGCTGCCGGACCAGAGCGGCCTGCGCCTGCTGGCCCGCATCCGCAGCGACCGCCATTTCGCCGCCGTGCCGGTGATCATGCTGACCGCCAAGAGCATGGAAGAGGACAAGCTGGCCGGCTTGAACGGCGGCGCCGACGACTACATCACGAAGCCGTTTTCGCCGCGCGAGCTGCTGGCCCGCGCCCGCGCGCTGCTGCGCCGCAAGAGCCCGGAGCTGGCCGAAACCCAGCTCAAAGCCGGTCCGGTGGTGCTGGACCCGGTAAGCTGCACGGTGTCGATGAACGATAACAAGATCGACATTGGCCACGCAGAGTACAAGCTGCTGAAATTCTTCATGGCCCACCCCGAGCGCGTGTTCTCGCGCAGCCAGTTGCTGGACAAGGTGTGGGGCGACCATGTGGTAATCGAAGAGCGCACGGTGGACGTCCACGTGCTGCGCCTGCGCAAGGCGCTGAAAGATGCCGAGCACCTGATCAAGACGGTGCGCAGCGTGGGATATATGCTGACTGAAAAACCATGAATCCAAAAGTAGTGTTCTGGGTACCAGTCGCCATCCGGCTCGGCTTCCTGCTGGCGGGCGCTGGCCTGATGTGGTGGTGGTTCGGCCTGGCGGCCGGCATCGTCACGGCTTTCGCCGGCGTGCTCGCCGCGGTCTTCATCCAGCTCAAATATCTTTACCAGCTCAGCGAATGGCTGGACAAGCCCGAATCGGGCCGCCTGCCGGACGGCTGGGGCGAGTGGACCAATATCTTTTCCCGCCTGTACCGCCTGCGCCGCGACGATGAAAAGAACCAGGCCGAATTGACCGAATGGCTGGCGCGCTTCCGCCAGGCCATGCACCTGCTGCCGGACGGCGTGGTGATCATGGACGACGTGCTGTTCCTCGAATGGTGCAACCCGGCCGCCGAAGAGCACCTGGGCCTGCAGCAAGCCCGCGACAAGGGCATGCGCGTGACCAACCTGGTACGCAGCCCGGATTTCATGGACTACCTGATCCTGGGCCGCTACGACCAGCCGCTGACGCTGAATTTCCGCGGCCGCAAGCTGGTGGTGCACATCATCCCGTTCGAAAACCGCCGCCAGATCCTAGTCACGCACGACATTACCGAGACCCAGCGCGCCGAAATGATGCGCCGCGACTTCATCGCCAACGCCTCGCACGAACTGCGCACGCCGCTGACGGTGATTGCCGGTTTCCTGGAAATCGCTGCTTCGATGGAGCTGGACGCGGAAACCCGCGCCGCCCACCTCAAGCTGATGACCGAGCAAAGCCACCGCATGCAGCACCTGATCGAAGACATGCTGACCTTGTCGCGCCTGGAATCGGTCGACCACCCGATGCGGCCGGAGCATGTGAACATCCCGGCGCTGCTGGAGCAGGTGCTGCACGAAGCGCGTGCGCTTTCCGGCGGCAAGCACGAGATCTCGCTGGAAGTGCACGGCGGCGACGTGATGGGCAATATGGACGAACTGCATAGCGCCTTCGGCAACCTGGCATCGAATGCCGTGCGCTACACGCCCGCCGGCGGCACGATCAAGCTGCGCTGGGAAGACACGCCAACCGGCGTGCAGTTCCAGGTGCAGGACACCGGCATCGGCATCAACCCGGAACATATTTCCCGCCTGACCGAGCGCTTCTACCGTGTCGACAAGAGCCGTTCGCGCGAAACCCAGGGCACCGGCTTGGGCCTGGCCATCGTCAAGCACGTACTGCTGCGCCACAGTGGCAAGCTGAACATCAGCTCCGAGGCAGGGCAGGGCAGCACCTTCACGGTCAGCCTGCCAAAATCGCTGGTTTCCACGACCGTCGAGCCCGCGCAAGCTGCATAAGAAGAAAAATGGGGACGTACCCCATTTATTAGGTAAAATCTGCTCGCCTAAAAAAACGAGCAGATTAACCACTACATGCACTTGAAACGTTTCGCTTTTGCCATCCTGGCCGCCGCAGCGCTGGCCGGGTGCCAGACTTCCCCAACTACCGTCTCCACCGACCTGCCGCCGCCGATCAAATCGACCGACGTGCCGCTGGTCTCCGTTGAACCGCCGGTGCAACCTCCTGTGGTACCGCCGGTTGCGCCAGTGCAGCGCAAGGTGAAGATCGGCCTCGCCCTCGGCGGCGGCGCCGCGCGCGGTTTCGCCCACATTGGCGTGATCAAGGCCCTGGAAGCGCAGGGCATCGTGCCGGATATCGTGGTCGGCACCAGCGCCGGCTCCGTCGTGGGCGCGCTGTACGCGGCCGGCAACGATGCCAAGGCCCTGCAGAAGATGGCGGTCGACCTCGACGAATCGGCCATTTCCGACTGGGCGCTGCCGCTGTTCGGCAAGTCCTCCGGCGTGCTGAAAGGCGAGGCGCTGCAGTCCTTCGTCAACAAGGCGGTGGGCAACCGCACCATCGAAAAACTGAAGATGCCGTTCGGCGCCGTGGCGTCGGACCTGAAAACCGGCCAGCCTATCCTGTTCCAGCGCGGGAATACCGGCATGGCGGTGCGCGCCAGTTCGGCCGTGCCAGGCGTGTTCCAGCCGGTGAAGATCGGCGAGCATACCTATGTCGACGGCGGCCTGGTGGCGCCGGTGCCGGTGCGCTTCGCGCGCGAAATGGGCGCGGAATTCATCATTGCGGTGAATATTTCGACCCAGGCTGAAGCCCAGGCCACCAATTCTTCGCTGGAGGTCATCATGCAAACCTTCTCCATCATGGGCCAGCGCATCAACCAGCTTGAATTGCGCGATGCCGACATCGTGATCCAGCCGCCGCTGGGCAAGATGGGCTCCGCCGAATTCACCAACCGCTCCGGCGCCATGCAGGCCGGCGAGCGTGCAACCCTGGCCGTCATGCCGCAACTGAAGCAGAAGCTGAAGGCGCGTCGCGAAACCCCGGCCCCATAAATATCAGGAATCGAGAGAATGATCACCAAGCCAGTGCTGTCCCTGGACGACATCAAGAAAATCGCCGCTGCCGCCGAAGCGGAAGCCATCAAGAATAACTGGGCCGTCACCATCGCCATCGTCGACGACGGCGGCCACCTGCTGTGGCTGCAGCGCCTGGATGGCGCGGCGCCGCTGTCGTCGCATATCGCTCCTGCCAAAGCGCGCCTGTCGGCCCTGGGCCGCCGCGAAACCAAGATTTACGAAGACATGATCAATGGCGGCCGTACTTCCTTCGTCGGCGTACCGATGGTGGAAGCGCCTCTGGAAGGCGGCGTCAATATCGTGGTCGATGGCCATACCATCGGCGCGGTGGGCGTGTCGGGCGTGAAATCCAGCGAAGATGCACAAATCGCCAAGGCAGGTATTGCTGCACTGGCTTAAGTCTTGCAATTGAGGCAATGACTTCCTAGAATACAGGCAAGGGGGAGTTATGAGACTGCCGGTTGCCTTGCTGTTTTGCTCAATCATCCTGGCGGCGCCGCTGCATGCTGAAGAGCTGCAGCTGACCGTCATCTCGCGCAGCACCACCCATGCCGACCTGTGGAAAGCGGCGGAAGTCGCTTTCCAGCGTGCCGGGATCAACGCGGTGGTGCGCGAAGTGTCGCCCGAACGTTCCGCCGTGCTGGCCAATGAAGGCACGACCGACGGCGACGTCGGGCGCTCTTCCGGCCTCGAAAAAACCTACCCCAACCTGGTCCAGGTACCTGAGCCGATTTACCAATACGCGCCAACTGCCTTTACCTACAGGCGCTTCGACGTAACGGGCGGCTGGGAGTCCCTGCGCTCGCACACGGTCTGCATTCGCCGCGGCCTGCGCCAGACCGAGCAGCGCACCAAGGACCTGGCGCGCCAGGTGCTGGCTGATGAAGCGACCATGTTGCGTATGCTGGCGGCCGGCGGCTGCGACGTCGCTGTCATGGAGCGCAATAATGCGCTGGCACGCGCCGCCATGACGGCGGATCCTCCGCTCCAGCGCCTGCTGCCGCCGATGGAAATCATGCCCCTCTATATCTACCTGCACAAGAGCCATGCGGCGCTGGTGCCCAAGGTGGCCGCCGCCCTGAAGCAGATGCGGGCCGACGGCACCATGCACAAGCTGCTCGGCGAAGGTGAGTAGCGATGAAAGTCCTGGCCACCTTGCTGTGCGCGCTGGTTTCGGCGCCGCTGCGAGGCCAGGACTTGCAGCTTTTCGTCATTCCGGACACGCCGGCCCATCTCGAGGCCTGGCAAACCATTGAAGCAGCAGCCAAGCGTGCCGGGGTGCGGGTGCAGATGCGGCCCTTGCCGGCGGAGCGCGGCATGGTGCTTGCCAATGAAGGAAAGCTGGACGGCGCCATCGGCCGCACCATGCTGGCCGCCAGCGGCTATGCGCAACTGGTGGCAGTGCCGGAGCCGGTCTATATCTATGCGCCGACGGCCTATTCCTATAAGAAGATCGACGTGTCGAACGGCTGGAAATCCCTGCGCGGCCATACGCTATGCATGCGCCGCGGCTATAACTTTACCGAGGAGCGCACCGCCGGGCTGCCGCGGCAGCGGCTGGACAATGACGCCTCCCTGTTGCGCATGCTGAAAGCCGGCGGCTGCGATATCGCCGTCATGGGCCGCAGTAACAAGGAAGTGCTGGCGCTGCAGGGGCGCGACCCGGATTTGCTGCAATTGCTGCCCCCTTTGGAGGAGGTGCCGCTCTACCTGTTCCTGAACAAACGCCATGCGGGCCTGGTTTCGCGCTTCGCCGAAGCGCTGAAGCAGGTAAAACGAGAATAGGGCGGGCTTGCCGACGAGGGAACTTTGGGTTATAATTCAAAGGTTTAGCCAATTACCATTCGACCGTAGCGCCTACCTCACACATCCATCATCATCTGACCCGCGAGCCCGGCATTGCGCCCGTACACCCGTGGGTTGTCTGAGTGGCGTCGCTACGGTAACTTAATCAGGAGTTGCCCTTGCCGCCATTTTTTTCTGGCCCAGCCGTTCCAGCCATCCTGGCACTAGCCGACGGAACAATCTTTAAAGGTATTTCCATTGGCGCTGCCGGTCACACGACGGGCGAAGTCGTTTTCAATACCTCCATGACGGGTTATCAGGAAATCCTGACCGATCCTTCGTATTCCCGCCAGATCGTCACCCTGACTTACCCGCATATCGGCAACTACGGTATCAATACCGAAGACGTCGAAGCTTCCAAAGTCCACGCCGCAGGCCTGATCATCCGCGACCTGCCGCTGATCCACTCGAATTTCCGCTCCAGCCAATCGCTGACCGACTACCTGAAGGCCGAGAACATCGTCGCCATCGCCGGTATCGACACCCGCAAGCTGACCCGCGTGCTGCGCGAGAAGGGCGCCCAGGCCGGCGCCATCGTGACCGGCGTGCAGGGCAACGAGCCGTCCGTGCAGCAGGCGCTGGAACTGGCGCGCAGCTTCCCTGGCCTGGCGGGCATGGACCTGGCAAAAGTCGTCACCGTGCCGGAAGTGTACGAGTGGACCGAGACCGAATGGGAACTGGGCAAAGGCTATGGCAAGGTAGCCGACCCTAAGTTCCACGTGGTCGCCTACGACTTCGGCGTCAAGCGCAACATCCTGCGCATGCTCGCTTCGCGCGGCTGCAAGGTGACCGTGGTGCCGGCGCAGACTTCCGCCGCCTACGTGCTGTCGCTCAACCCGGACGGCGTGTTCCTGTCCAACGGTCCTGGCGACCCTGAGCCATGCGACTACGCGATCGAAGCGACCAAAGTCTTCATGGAGAAGAAGATCCCGGTGTTCGGCATTTGCCTGGGCCACCAGATCATGGCACTGGCTTCCGGCGCCAAGACCCTGAAAATGAAGTTCGGCCACCACGGCGCCAACCACACGGTGCAGGACCTGGACAGCAAGAAGGTGATGATCACCTCGCAGAACCACGGTTTCGCCGTGGATGCGGACACGCTGCCGGCCAACTGCCGCGTGACCCACGTGTCGCTGTTCGACGGTTCGCTGCAAGGCTTCGCACGCACCGACGTGCCGGCATTCTGCTTCCAGGGCCACCCTGAAGCATCGCCTGGCCCGACTGACGTCGCCTACCTGTTTGACCGCTTCATCAACATGATGAATGCCGCGGAGAAGAAATAAATGCCAAAACGTTCTGACATTAAAAGCATCCTGATTATTGGCGCCGGCCCGATCATCATCGGCCAGGCCTGCGAATTCGACTACTCCGGCGCGCAAGCCTGCAAGGCGCTGCGCGAAGAGGGCTACAAGGTCATCCTGGTGAACTCCAACCCGGCGACCATCATGACCGACCCGGAAATGGCCGACGTGACCTACATCGAGCCGATCACCTGGCAAGTCGTGGAGCGCATCATCGACAAGGAGCGTCCTGACGCGATCCTGCCGACCATGGGCGGCCAGACCGCGCTGAACTGCGCACTGGACCTGCACCGCAACGGCGTGCTGGATAAGTACAAGGTCGAACTGATCGGCGCCACCCCGGAAGCCATCGACAAGGCCGAAGACCGCGCCAAGTTCAAGGAAGCGATGACCAAGATCGGCCTCGGTTCGGCACGTTCCGGCGTGGCGCACTCGATGGAAGAATCGTGGGCGGTGCAGAAGGAAGTGGGCTTCCCGACCATCATCCGTCCATCGTTCACCATGGGCGGTTCCGGCGGCGGCATCGCTTACAACGAAGAAGAATTCGAAGCGATCTGCAAACGCGGCCTGGAAGCATCGCCGACCAATGAGCTGCTGATCGAAGAATCGCTGTTGGGCTGGAAAGAGTACGAGATGGAAGTGGTGCGCGACAAGGCGGACAACTGCATCATCGTGTGCTCGATCGAAAACCTGGACCCGATGGGCGTGCACACCGGCGACTCGATCACCGTCGCTCCGGCACAGACCCTGACCGACAAGGAATACCAGATCATGCGCAATGCCTCGCTGGCAGTGCTGCGCGAGATCGGCGTGGATACCGGCGGCTCCAACGTTCAGTTCTCGATCAACCCGAAAGACGGCCGCATGATCGTCATCGAGATGAACCCGCGCGTGTCGCGTTCCTCGGCACTGGCATCGAAGGCGACCGGCTTCCCGATCGCCAAGGTTGCAGCGAAACTGGCCGTGGGCTTCACCCTGGACGAACTGCGCAACGAAATCACCGGCGGCGCGACCCCGGCTTCGTTCGAGCCTTCGATCGACTACGTCGTGACCAAGGTGCCGCGTTTCACGTTCGAGAAATTCCCGACCGCCGACCACCACCTGACCACCCAGATGAAATCGGTGGGCGAAGTGATGGCGATTGGCCGCACCTTCCAGGAATCGTTCCAGAAAGCCCTGCGCGGCCTGGAAGTTGGCGTGGACGGCATGAACCAGAAAACCGTCGACCGCGAGAAGCTGGAAGAGGAACTGGGCGAGCCAGGCCCGGACCGCATCTGGTACGTCGGTGACGCTTTCGCCCAGGGCTTTACCCTGGAAGAGGTGTACCAGCTGACCAAGATCGACATGTGGTTCCTGGTGCAGATCAAGGAAATCATCGACCTGGAACTGTGGCTCGACACCCAGAAGCTGGAAAACCTGGACAAGAACACCCTGTACCGCCTGAAGCAGAAGGGCTTCTCGGACCGCCGCCTGGGCTACCTGCTGCAATGCGGCGACACCGCCGTGCGCAACAAGCGCCGCGAACTGGGCATCCGTCCGGTGTACAAGCGCGTCGACACCTGCGCCGCCGAGTTCTCGACCGACACCGCCTACATGTACTCGACCTACGATGAAGAGTGCGAGTCCAACCCGACCGACAAGAAGAAGATCATGGTGCTGGGCGGTGGCCCGAACCGTATCGGCCAGGGTATCGAATTCGACTACTGCTGCGTGCACGCGGCGCTGGCGATGCGCGAAGACGGCTACGAGACCATCATGGTCAACTGCAACCCGGAAACCGTGTCGACCGACTACGACACCTCCGACCGCCTGTACTTCGAGTCGCTGACCCTGGAAGACGTGCTGGAAATCGTCGACCTGGAAAAACCAGTCGGCGTGATCGTGCAGTACGGCGGCCAGACCCCGCTGAAGCTGGCGCTGGACCTGGAAGCCAACGGCGTGCCGATCATCGGCACCTCGCCGGACATGATCGACGCCGCGGAAGACCGCGAGCGCTTCCAGAAGCTGCTGCAGGACCTGGGCCTGCGCCAGCCGCCTAACCGCACTGCGCGCACCGAAGAAGAAGCGCTGGCGCTGGCACAGGAAATCGGCTACCCGCTGGTGGTGCGTCCTTCCTACGTGCTGGGCGGCCGTGCGATGGAAATCGTGCACGAGCAGCGCGACCTGGAGCGCTACATGCGCGAAGCGGTGAAGGTGTCGAACGACTCCCCAGTGCTGCTGGACCGCTTCCTGAACGACGCCATCGAGTGCGACGTGGACTGCATCTCCGACGGCGACACCACCTTCATCGGCGGCGTGATGGAACACATCGAGCAAGCCGGCGTGCACTCGGGCGACTCCGCCTGCTCGCTGCCGCCTTACTCGCTGTCGCAAGAGACCATCGATGAACTGAAGCGCCAGACTTCCCTGATGGCCAAGGGCCTGAACGTGGTCGGCCTGATGAACGTGCAGTTCGCGATCCAGAAGCAGGATGGCAAAGACGTCGTCTACGTGCTGGAAGTGAACCCGCGTGCCTCGCGTACCGTTCCTTACGTGTCCAAGGCGACCGGCCTGCAACTGGCCAAGATCGCCGCACGCTGCATGGTCGGCCAGAAGCTGGCAGAGCAGGGCATCACCAAGGAAGTCGTGCCGCCTTACTTCAGCGTCAAGGAAGCCGTGTTCCCGTTCGTGAAATTCCCTGGCGTGGACACCATCCTCGGCCCGGAAATGAAATCGACCGGCGAAGTGATGGGCGTAGGCACCACCTTCGCGGAAGCCTTCGTGAAGTCCCAGCTGGGCGCCGGCGTCAAGCTGCCGAAGTCCGGCAAGGTCTTCCTGTCGGTGAAAGCGTCGGACAAGCCGCGCGCAGTGAAAGTGGCAAAAGACCTGGTCGACGCCGGCTTCACCCTGTGCGCCACCAAGGGCACCGCTGCCGTGATCGCCGCCGCCGGCATTCCTGTCACCCCGGTGAACAAGATGTCCGAAGGCCGTCCGCACGTGGTCGACATGATCAAGAACCACGAAATCGTCCTGGTGATCAACACCGTGGAAGAGAAGCGTACCGCGATCCACGACTCGCGCAGCATCCGTACCTCGTCGCTGGCGGCCCGCGTGACCACCTATACCACGATCGCCGGTGCCGAGGCGGCCGTGGCCGGTATCCGCCACCTGGACGAATTGCGTGTGTACGATTTACAAGGCCTGCATAAGTCTTTAAACTAAGCCGAAGTAAGTAGTACGCTTGACAATATAACCACAGAGCCCGCGCTGAAGCATGGCGCGGGCTCTGTGTTTTTTAGCAATTTAACAAGAGACAGATATGAATTCCGTTCCACTCACCAAATTCGGCGCTGAACTCCTGAAAGAAGAGCTGCACCAGCTCAAGACCAAGGAGCGCCGCATTGTCATCGATGCCATCGCCGAAGCGCGTTCGCACGGCGACCTGTCCGAAAACGCCGAATACGATGCCGCCAAGGAGCGCCAGGCTTTCGTCGAAGGCCGTATCGCGGAGCTGGAAGGCAAGCTGAGCTCGGCCCAGATCATTGACCCATCCACCCTGGATGCGGAAGGCCGCGTGGTCTTTGCCTCCACCGTGGACCTGGAAGACCTGGAGTCGGGCCAGAAGGTGAGCTACCAGATCGTCGGCACGGATGAAGCCGACCTGAAGATGAGCAAAGTATCGGTAACCTCGCCGATCGCCCGTGCCCTGATCGGCAAATACGCCGGCGACGTGGTGGAAGTGCAAGCCCCGTCCGGCCCGCGCGAATACGAAATCATCGACGTACGCTACGTCTGATGCTGCTGGCGAAAGTACGCCTGCTGGTAGCCGCCCTGTGGGCCGGCAGCCTGTGGGCGGTCGGCTACCTGGTAGCGCCGACCTTGTTCGCATCGCTGGACCGCGTGCTGGCCGGCTCGATTGCCGGCCTGATGTTCCACGCCGAGGCCATGCTGTCGCTGGGCTGCGGCGCCGCCATGGGCGTGCTGCTGTTCTTCGGCACCCGCGACTGGACGCCCAAGCGCCGCCGTGCGGTACTGCTGATTGTGGTCGCGATGGTGATGTGTACGGTGGTGTCCCACTTTGGCCTGCAGCCGATGATGGCGGCGGCCAAGGCTTCCGGCGACGGCAGCTTCGGCAAGCTGCATGGGATTTCGAGCACCATTTACCTGGTACAAAGCCTGCTGGCGGGCTGGCTGCTCTGGCGGCAGGCATAAAAAAAAGGGGACGTACCCCTTTTTTTCATTAAAGGGGTACGTCCCCTTTTTTAGCCCACGGTTTTCTTGGTGCCGGTCTTCTTCTTGACGCGCTTGATGGTGCCGCCGGCGGTAACGCGTTCGTTCCCCTTCAGCAGGACCTTGCTCACGGATGGCTTCTTGGTGCCAGAGGCGCTTGGCTTGACGATCGTTACCATGCGCATGCCTTTGCCGGCCTTGCCGGTGGCGGCTTTCTCGGCTTCCACGCGAGGGCGGTACAGCACCAGCAGCTTGCCGATGTGCTGCACCGGCGCGGCGCCGGTCTTCTCGCAGATGGTTTCGTACATTTCGATGCGGGCTTCGCGGTCATCGCCGAAAACGCGCACCTTGATCAAGCCGTGGGAATCCAGGCCCAGCTCGATCTCCTTCATCACGGAAGGGGTCAGGCCGGATTCGCCAACGAGGACGATTGGCTTCAGGCCATGGGCTTCGGCGCGCAGGACACTGCGTTCGGCAGGGGTAAGGTTCAGCATAGTTATTTTTGGATAGGTTCTCTTAAAGGCAGTATTCTACGCTAATGGCTAAGAACAAAATAAACAAAAACTGGTTGCACGACCATATTAACGATCCGTACGTGAAGGCCGCCCAGAAGGACGGCTACCGTGCCCGGGCAGCCTATAAGCTGAAAGAGATCGACGAAGATGCCAAGCTGATCAAGCCCGGCCAGGTGATCGTGGACCTGGGCTGCACGCCCGGCTCGTGGGGCCAGTACACCCGTCGCAAGCTGGCGGGCAAGGAGGGAGGCGGCATCAACGGCACCATGATCGGCCTGGACATCCTGCCAATGGAGCCGATCGCCGACATGCACTTCATCCAGGGCGACTTCCGCGAACAGGCGATCCTCGACCAGCTGGCCGAGGTGCTGCAAGGCCGCAAGGCGGACCTTGTGCTATCCGATATGGCGCCCAATTTATCCGGTATTGCGGTGGCCGATGCTGCCCGTATGGAAGACCTTATCGATATCGCCATCGATTTCAGCCAGCATCATATGAAACCGGGTGGCGCTTTATTGGTGAAATGTTTCAAGGACCTGGGTTTCAGCCAGATCGTCGAGAAATTCCGGCGCGAATTCAAGACCGTGGTGCAGAAAAAGCCGAAAGCCAGCCGCGATAAATCGTCGGAAATCTTCTTATTGGGCCGCGGACTCAAAAATCCAGTGGAATAATGCCATTTTTGCCCTTGATTTAGCTGGATAAACCCACATATCCTGCGCAGGAGTGTGCACCATAGGGCCGGTTTGTAGCACGGCCCGGGTTTAACGAGTAAAATCGAATTTCTGCTACAGGTAACTGGTGCGCTTGCGCATCCAAGGAGTTTTCGTGAATAACATGTTTTCCAAATCGGCTATCTGGGTCGTTGTAGCCTTGCTGTTATTTATGCTGTTTAAGCAATTCGACAGCCACAGCATCGCCGGCGGCGCAAAGCCTATCGCTTATTCCGATCTGCTGGATGAGGTCAAAGCGAAGCGCGTGAAAGATGTCCTGATTGAAGGGACGACCATTACTGCCACCCGTGTTGACGATTCCAAAGTCCGCACCACCTCCACCTTCCTGGATCGCGGCCTGATCGGCGACCTGCGCGACAACGGCGTGCGCTTCGACGTGAAGCCACCTGAAGAGCCTGGCATCCTGCAACAGGTCTTCGTGTCCTGGTTCCCAATGCTGCTGCTGATCGGTGTGTGGATCTTCTTCATGCGCCAGATGCAGGGCGGCGGCAAGGGCGGCGCGTTCTCTTTCGGCAAGTCGAAGGCGCGCATGCTGGACGAAACGAATAACACCGTGACCTTCGCCGACGTGGCGGGTTGCGACGAAGCCAAAGAGGAAGTGACCGAGATCGTCGACTTCCTGAAAGACCCGACCAAGTTCCAGAAACTGGGCGGCCGTATTCCACGCGGCGTGCTGATGGTTGGTCCTCCAGGTACCGGTAAGACCCTGCTGGCACGCGCCATTGCAGGCGAAGCCAAGGTGCCGTTCTTCTCGATTTCCGGTTCGGACTTCGTTGAAATGTTCGTCGGCGTGGGTGCATCCCGCGTGCGCGACATGTTCGAGAACGCCAAGAAGCATTCGCCTTGCATCATCTTCATCGACGAGATTGACGCTGTCGGCCGCCATCGCGGGGCCGGCATGGGCGGCGGCAACGACGAGCGCGAACAGACCCTGAACCAGCTGCTGGTTGAGATGGACGGCTTTGAAGCCTCGTCCGGCGTGATCGTGATTGCCGCGACCAACCGTGCCGACGTGCTGGACAAGGCGCTGCTGCGTCCGGGCCGTTTCGACCGCCAGGTTTCCGTCGGCCTGCCGGATATCCGCGGCCGCGAACAGATCCTGAACGTCCACATGCGCAAAGTGCCGATCAGCACCGACGTGAAAGCCGACATCCTGGCACGCGGCACCCCGGGCTTCTCCGGCGCCGACCTGGCCAACCTGGTCAACGAAGCTGCCCTGTTTGCTGCGCGCCGCAACAAGCGCCTGGTCGACATGATCGACTTCGAAGATGCGAAGGACAAGATCTTCATGGGTCCGGAACGCAAGTCCATGGTGATCCGCGAAGAAGAGCGCCGCAATACCGCTTACCACGAGTCCGGCCACGCCGTGGTGGCCAAGCTGCTGCCGAAGGCCGACCCGGTCCACAAAGTGACCATCATGCCGCGCGGCTGGGCCCTGGGCCTGACCTGGCAGCTGCCTGAGCACGACAATATTTCGGGCTACAAGGACAAGATGCTGGAAGAGATTTCCATCCTGTTCGGCGGCCGTATCGCGGAAGAGATCTTCGTCGGCCAGATGTCGACCGGCGCGTCCAACGACTTCGCCCGCGCCACCAAGCTGGCCCGCGCCATGGTCACCAAGTACGGCATGAGCGACGCGCTGGGCGTGATGGTGTACGAAGACAGCCAGAACGACGGCTGGCTGGGCGGCGCCAACAAGACCATCTCGGAAGCGACCCAGCAGAAGGTGGACGCGGAAATCCGCACCATCCTCGACACGCAATATGCCCTGGCGCGCAAGCTGCTGGAAGAAAACCGCGAAAAGGTCGAAGTGATGACCAAGGCCCTGCTGGAATGGGAAACCATCGATGCGGACCAGGTGAACGACATCATGGCTGGCCAGGAGCCGCGCCCACCGAAGGCCGGCACCACCATTCGCAAGCAGCCAGGCAACGACGGCCCAGGTTCCAACCCGAACCCGAACGCCACCGCCCCAGCTTAATTGCCTTTAAAAAAGGGGACGTAACACATTTAAATGTGTTACGTCCCCTTTTTCCGCTACTATGCCTCAACACAAGTTTGGCCGATTCAATTTCCCCACCAGCCGGGCGCTGGTGATGGGTATCCTCAACGCCACGCCTGATTCCTTCAGCGACGGCGGCCAGTTCGCCAGCCTCGACTATGCGATCACCCATGCCGAGCAGATGATCCGCGATGGCGTCGACATCATCGACATCGGCGGCGAAAGCAGCCGCCCCGGCGCCCCGGCCGTCACCCTGGACGAAGAGTTGCGCCGCGTCATGCCCCTGATTTTTGCCCTGCGCGATTGCGGCAAGGCGATCAGCGTCGATACCTATAAACCGGAAGTCATGCGTGAAGCAGTACTGGCCGGGGTCGACATGATCAACGATATAAACGGTTTCCGCGCGCCCGGCGCAATCGAGGCCGTCAAAGATAGCGATTGTGCGTTGTGCGTAATGCACATGCTTAACAATCCGGCAACAATGCAAACCAAGCCCGAGTACAATGACGTTGTGCGCGAAGTCACCGATTTCCTGGCTGAGCGTATTGCCGTCCTGATGGCGGCAGGGATCGACAAGGAACGCCTGTGGATCGACCCAGGCTTTGGTTTTGGCAAAACGGTAGAACATAATTACGCGCTACTGAAGGCCGGCAAGCAGATGGTTGCCGAGCTGGGCGTGCCGCTCCTGGCAGGCCTGTCGCGCAAATCGATGATCGGCTCCATTACTGGCCGGCCAGTCGAGCAGCGCCTGGCCGGCAGTATCGGCGGCGCGCTGGCAGCAGTCGCGAATGGTGCCCAGATCGTCAGGGTGCATGATGTAGCAGAGACCGTCGACGCACTGAAAGTGTGGCAGGCGGCGCATTAAGAAAAGGAAGAGAACACAATATGGCACGCAAATATTTCGGTACCGATGGCGTACGTGGCCTGGTGGGCCAGGCCCCGATCACCCCTGACTTCGTCATGCGTCTCGGCTATGCCGCGGGCAAGGTGCTGGCCAAGACCGCTGCGACAGGCACCGCACGTCCGGCCGTCCTGATCGGCAAGGACACTCGTATTTCCGGCTATATGCTGGAAGCAGCGCTGGAAGCCGGCTTCTCCGCCGCCGGCGTTGACGTCAAGCTGGCCGGCCCGATGCCGACCCCGGCCATTGCCTACCTGACCCGCGCCCTGCGCCTGCAAGCTGGCGTGGTGATCTCGGCTTCGCACAACCCGTTCCAGGATAATGGGATCAAGTTCTTCTCCGACCAGGGCACCAAGCTGCCTGACGCGGTTGAGCTCGATATCGAAGCGATGCTGGACCAGCCGATGGAATGCGTGTCGCCGGAAAAACTTGGCCGTGCCCGCCGCCTGGATGACGCCCAGGGCCGCTACATCGAATTTTGCAAGAGCACCTTCCCGTACGAACTGGACCTGCGCGGCCTGAAAGTCGTGGTCGATTGCGCCCACGGCGCCGCTTACAATATCGCCCCGCACGTGTTCCATGAACTGGGCGCGGAAGTGGTTGCCATTGGCAACAAGCCGGATGGCCTGAACATCAATGACGGCGTCGGCGCGACCGCACCGAAGGCCATGGCCGCAGCCGTGCTTGAGCACAAGGCTGACCTCGGCATCGCGCTGGACGGCGATGCAGACCGCCTGATTATGTGCGACGCCACCGGCCGCCTGTACAACGGCGACGAGCTGCTGTACGTGATGGTGATGGACCGCGTGGCCAATGGCGGCGTGGCTGGCGCCGTCGGCACCCTGATGACCAATATGGCCGTGGAAGTCGCGCTGAAACAGAAGGGCATCGGCTTCGCGCGCGCCAAGGTCGGCGACCGTTACGTGCTCGAGGTGATGCAGGAAAAGGGCTGGATCCTGGGCGGCGAGGGCAGTGGCCACCTGCTGGCGCTCGACAAGCACAGCACCGGCGACGGCATCATCTCCGCGCTGCAGGTGCTGTCCGCGCTCAAGCGCAGCGGCAAGACACTGGCTGAGATCGCCGGCGAAGTCACGCTGTTCCCGCAAACCCTGATCAATGTACGCGTGCCTGCCGGTTTCGATTGGCAGAAGAACGCTGCCATGGTCGCGGAAAAAGAAAAGGTGGAAGCCGAGCTGGGCGACACTGGCCGCGTGCTGATCCGCGCCTCCGGTACCGAACCGCTGATCCGCGTGATGGTGGAGGCACGCGATGCCGACAAGGCCCAGAGCATGGCACGCCGCATCGCCGATAAAGTTGAAACGGCGCTGGCGGCATAAAGTTGCCGTCGCGACATTGACGGATGATGCCTCGCCGGGGTATTATTCGTTCATCGGAGTGTAGCGCAGCCCGGTAGCGCACCTGCTTTGGGAGCAGGGGGTCCAAGGTTCGAATCCTTGTACTCCGACCAGGAAATTCTAGAGCGGGTTGTCTTCGGACAACCCGCTTTTCATTTGCGGCATGGCTTTTTATTGCATCGCCCGCGACTCTGCCCTTAGCTCAGTTGGATAGAGCATCGGCCTTCTAAGCCGAGGGTCGCAGGTTCGATTCCTGCAGGGCAGGCCATCATCAACATGGTTTCTTAATTGCAATTCAGGTATGCTTGCCAAATAATTAAATGGCTGGCAGGAAAATGAACATGCATTTCAAACATGCTTTGGTGAGCGTTGGTCTTTGTTTTGTCGTTCCATCAGCGCTGGCGACGCCGCCACCGATCGAGATTCCCTGCTATCCATCTCCTAGCATTGCAACTTTCAGCACGGTGCCCGAGAAGTCGCGCGGAAAAGCAATCCGGCGGATATTACTGGAATCCGACCAGCCCAATTGCGTTGGCGGCCTACTGTTCCCTAAAGGCAGTACAACCGCAGGGCTTCGTGACCTGGCCAAACTGATGCTGTCGGACCGGTCTCCGCAAGTACGCCTGAGAGCCGCCGATGCCCTCGGCTCAGTCGCAGTTGGCAGGAAGCTTGCCTTGGCGGAATTGAGCAACAATCCTGTTTCTGAAGATGATGCGCAGGTGGTGCTAGCGCGTATTCGCAGCATTGGAGCCTTACTGCATCAGGCCGGCACTCGCCGCTGGGATAAGTCCATCCACATCGCCGACGCAATCGATGGCTTGCAACTACTCAATAACAACGGCCTACGGACGGCCGAGGAAAAGGAAGCTCTCCGGTTTGCTCTCGGCCGCCTGTTTAGTTCGGTCGGCGACAACCTGATGTGGACGCAGGACCGCAATCTCGGCGCGGAAGAGAACAGCAAAGCCTGGAGCAGTCTTCTCGGGCTGGTTGCCGAATTCATGACGCTTGAGCCAGGAACAAGCATCCTCTATGACTGGCGCGCAATGCCATTGGAAGTTCTGTCCAGGGCGATGGAATCCGGTGCAATCAGCCTTGGAAACGGTGCCGAAGTTGACTGGTTGATGAAGACTGTAGCCCAAGGCCTGAATGACCCGCATCCGACCGTCCACTTGGCTAGCTTGAAATTGCTGTCGACCGTACAGGAGCAGGTCGTGCGACGGATGGAACCGGGCTGGAACGATTTTGCGCCCTACCTGACGTGGCAGGCGGTGGGACGACTGACTGAACTCAGTACAAAATCCCTGTCGGCGGCCGATCCTGAAGTTAGGTCTGAGGCCGCACGCTTGCTGGGGCTGTTGACGTTCACGCGCCCGGTCCAAACAGACCTGCTGGTCAACTTGTTGCGCGATGACTCCGACAAAGTGCGCGAGCAATCCGCCTTGGCTTTTGCAAGGCGTGTCGTTTTGCCCAAAGAGGCCGTGGCGTTGCTGAGCGGCTTGGCGCGCCGGCACGGCATGGAATCGCCGGCGGCAATGGCAGCCTTGTCCCAGGAGAGAAGTCCTGAAGCGTTGGATGCGCTTATCGCCGCAATGGCCGATACGATGTTGCACAACGCCGAGGACGACGAAGATACTGGACTGGTCGAGCAGCGCAGGAAGGCGGCGGCACGCGCCATTGGAAAGTACGGCTCCCTGGCCGTTCTGCCCTTGCTGAGAAAAACATCGCTGTCCAATGAAGGCAGGAACCAGACCTATCTCTATGGGATACTTGAAAACCTGGACTGGACGGGCCAGGCGAAGCAGGCGGGCGCAGATGTTGAAGCCGCATTGACGCCCGCGCTAACCGGGGAAGATGAACAGACACGCCTGTTTGCGCTAGCCTTGTTGGCGCGGCAGCCATTGGATCCACATCACCGTTACGCCTCGCCGCTTGTTGAAGAACTATTGCGACGGTACTTGCATGACGCTCCGCAGGAGATGTCGGAGGATGAGGCGAACCCGAAAGTGGTTTGGCTTGGTGCCGGAAGCGATGGAGTTGAGTCGTGGCATATCGCGCCTGAGGTTGCAGCAGCTACCATCGCCGGCGGCAGCGCCAGTCCGGTCGCTGCAGAGATGATGGTTTCCTGGCTCTGCTCTGGAAAACGGCTGGAACTTCAACAGAAGACTGATGGTCTCATCGTCACCTTTGGTGGTTCACCACTCGCCAACGAAATGGACACAAGCAGAGCGATGGTGGCCAGCCTTAAACGCATGGGGGTGGTGGCGAAACCGCTTATTGTTGCAGCGATTGCCAGCGGAAAGAGCACTGCACTGTGCAGTCGCTATCTCGGCGCCGGTGATGCAAGTGCGGAAGAGACTGGTTCTCAACCCGAATAGTTTTTGGCTTGAGATTCCTGCAGGGCGGGTCAATAAAAGCAACGACTTACGTTCCACTTCAAATCCATGATTTTGCGCTGGATTACGCTTGGTTACGGCGACTACAAGCACTCCTGGCGCCCACGGCACGTGTCAAAGCTGACGAAAAGATTGGCCTGAACGCAAAGCACGATGCGCTTCGCTCCAAAGAACAGCAGCTCGCCATCCTGGCGGCGCGGCAGCATGTTCAACGCGCAACCAGTTCTTTGTCAGCCGCCGCTCCCCGCGCTCACGCAGGTGTTTAAGAATACGGTGACGTTATTCGCTCCTTCCTCAAAAAGGAATTCCTGGTTCGAGGTATCGACTCCGTCAGCATTGCCCACCACGATATTGTGGGCGCCAGCTCACACACGTTCGACAGCGTGCCTGTGGAAGGCCCGAGAACCAGGCTTATGATAGGTCGCGACTTGGTGTTGAGGCCAATTGCCAATATTATTGCGTGCACGTTCGCCCGCGTAGCTGGAGCGGCGCATGATTAAAATGGCGTCTACAGCAAGATTGGTATTTTTGCACCTCATGGCCGCTCCCATGGATATTGTTCTGGCTTGATCCAGATTCATCCCCACCTTCCTTCTCATTCTTGCGCAGTGCGGAGACTATCGCTGGCTGCGGTGGTACGAGTTCGCACCGCAGCCGCATCTGCGATGAGGGCATCATCTGCGTAGGAGGGTGCGATACCTCGTGGCAACTTGATCAATTATGTTGTCCAGAAAATCACCAAAGAATCACATGCTTTGGTGATGTGCGGCACCAATCGTCCCCGGTATATTTCGCTTCACGCTTGCCAACATTGACATATCTGAACAGTCGGTTGGCCCTTAGCTCCCCGTTGCGTTGGCAGCAAATTCCGAATAGGTGGCGCACATCATGGCGGAAACACTCAAAAGCAGAACAGTCCGCGTAGTGCAGGGCTTGCAGGAAGGGGCGGAGTTCTCGCTCGACCCAGGTTTGCCTTGCGTGATCGGTTCGCACGCATCGTGCACGGCAGTCCTGCTTGATGAGAATGTAGCTCCAAGGCATTGCCTGCTGTCGATCGATGACCGCATCGTGCGCTGCACCGCGCTGGACGAGTCCGTGCGCATCGGCACCAGCAAGTTGGAGCCAGGCGCGACGGCCAGGATTTTTGATTACCAGACGATTGAAATCGGCAACGCATCGTTCGCGGTGCGGCCGGCAGATGAAGATTGGGAACAGGGACTGGCCAAGGCGGGCTCGCTGTTGGCGAGCTTTTCGCCGGGTGGCAGCTTGCGCAGTCCAAGCCGTTTGCTGGGCAGCGCGATCCTGGTCGTCATCGGATTCGCCGCCAGCCTCAGTTTGGCCTACGCCATGATGTCGCCGGACCGCACGGAGATGACGGAGGCCCGTACGCGCGAGGCGCAGCAATGGCTCAAGTCGGTAGCGCCGGTGGGCAGCCAATTGCAGCTGGAAGTCGACAGTGATCACCATCTGACGGTGTCGGGCTACGTCAACACCATTTACCAGCGCGACCTGCTCGCCATGTCGCTGCATGATTCCGAATACCAGGCGCGCAGCGATATCCATGCCACCGAAGAAATCGTGGCTGCGGTCGCGCGCCTGGCACGGCTGGAAGGAGTTAGCTGCCTCGCCAGGGATGCCGGCGCCGGTGTCGTCACCTGTGCCAACGAAGTCGATACCCCCGAGGCTGCCTCCAAACTGACATCGTTGGCGCAGCAGGTGCCGGGCCTGAAGGCCTTGAACGTGCAGGTGAAGAAGGGCGAGCCGATTGCCCCGGTCACCCCTGTGGCCGAGGAAGCTGCGCCGCCTGCCGCGCAGGCCGTGGAGGCGATGAAGCCGACTAACACGCCACTGCGGGTGTCGAAACGCTTTTCATCGATTCTGATTTTGAAGAAGAACAAATGGCTGATTGGCGCGTATGGGGAGAAATTCGCGGAGGGCGATGAGTTCAACGGTATCCGGATCGTCAAGATCGAATTGGACCAGGTCGAATTTCAAAAAGGGGACCGGCACTACGTTTTCCCGCTGGCGGCACTGCAATGAATACGCTTCCCCAAGACGATGTGCTGCCACCGAGCGAGTTTGCCACGCGCCTGCTTGCCGATAAAAGCGGTGTTGTGTGCGCCGAATACCGGCGCCTGATGGAGCAGGCCGCTGCAAACGGGGCCGAGCGTTTGCGGCGCCCCCTTGAGCAACGTGAGTATGCGGCAACCAGGGCTCTGGTCGAGAGCGCGGCTGTTTCGGGCGAGGTCTTGCAGGTCATCTGGGACAGCATGCATTTGAATGCCCGATAGCGAAGCGGGAACCATGCAGGATTGCACCGCCTCAGCCCAGCTGGAGGCGGAGGTAGCAGGAAGCGGGGTGATGCTGGGAAAGCTGCTGATGCGATGTTTCTTAACTTTCACGGAGATAAAAATGTCAAACGGATTTGATGGTGCAATTTCAGGTGCAGGCGGTCTGTTGCAAGCTGCGTTCGACGGCCTGGCGAATCTGCCGGATGCGAAGAAGGATCCAGCCGGATTCGCAACCGGCATGCAAAAGGTCGCGCTCTCGATGCAGGTCGCCAGCACCGCGCAGAGTGCAGTCTCCGAAACGATCAAGGCGTTCGGGGAAGGCACCAAAGGCGCTGCTCACAATATTTCGTAAGCGCAGGCGCGCTGATGCGATATGAGTACATGGAGATTGGAATGTCTGATTTGGAAAAATTGAATATCTTTTCTCCATGTGTTCTACAGCGCATTGCCGAAATCGGGTTCCTGGCAAGCGAGTATGGATTTCACGAAAAGGCCGAGCAGATTTTCCTGGGCATGGCTTTGGCAAAACCCGATAGTTCGGCGCCTGCCGTCTCCCTGGCGGTGGTGCATGCGCGGAGCGGACGCCTGCAGGACGCGATTACAGGATTGAAGCATGCCGCCGGGGTTTATCCCGCCAGTGAAATGGTGAAAGCGATGCTTGGCGCATTCCTCGTGGAAGCCAGGCAGGATGGCGCACTGGAACTGTTCGAAGCCGTGCTTGCCAGCAGGCAGGAGCCGGGCGCCGTGAATATTGTCGAATGCTGGCTGGACCAGGCGCGCAAGCTGAAGGAAGAGGGCTCGGCGCGCAGGACCGATACGGGGTCCCTGGCATTTTTCCGTCATCACAACATACGGCCCTAGTGACCAAGGAGAAAAACATGGACTTTACTTCGCTCTCGTCGCTGCAGGCCTTGCAGGCGTCGACGCAGGCCGGCGCCATCGGAGCGCCAGTGCCCGACCAGGCCTCGATCACCCGCTTTCAGCAATTGCTCGGTGATCCGAATCCATCGAGCATGGCGGCGGACGGACCGGGGGACGCTTCGCAGCTGATCCGCAGCCACAGCGAAAACATGTCGTCGATGTGGAGCACCGCGCAAGCGTCGATGGAAAACCTGTTGAAGAAAGATGGCGATCTTTCGATGAAGGACGTATTGCAGCTCCAGTATGACATGGTCAAGACGTCGGCGGCCTTTGAGGTGGTGTCGAAGGCTGCGGGGATGACGGAGAAAGGCGCGGAATCCCTGTTCCAGCGCAATTGACCTTGAAACCGCCCATGGAAAATAACCATATATCGACCCGGATTGATCGGCGCCTTGCCTACGCACTGCTCCTGGCGGGCATGCTGCTCCTTTCCGGCTGCGAGCAGGCCGTGTACAGCAACCTTTCCGAGCAGCAGGCCAACGATGTTCTGCTGACCTTGCTGAAAGGCGGCATCAGCGCCGAGAAGCGAGCTGGCGAAAAGGGCTACAGCATCTGGGTCGATAGTGCCAAGATGGCGCCGGCCATCAGCCTGTTGAACTCGAACGGACAACCGCCGCAGCATTACGCGGACATGGGTGAAATCTTCGCGCGTAACAATCTGATTTCGTCTCCCGCGGAAGAACGCATCCGCTTTACCTATGGGACTGAACAGGCGATCGCCAAGACCCTGTCGCAGATCGACGGCGTGCTGAGCGCCCGTGTGCACATCGTGCTGCCATCCAACGATCCGCTGGCGTCGCCGGTCAAACCGTCTTCTGCCTCGGTGTTCCTGAAATATCGGGCCGACATCAATATGAAGGCCGTGATCCCTGAGGTGAAGGAACTGGTGATCCGCAGCGTGGAAGGGCTGACGGTGGACAAGGTGTCGGTCAGCCTGTTCCCGGCGCGTGCCACCGGCACCACTTCCGACCAGGTGCCGACCGCACGGTTCTTCGGCGCGATCGTCGCCAACTCCAGCGTGGCAACACTCTGGGCCATGATGCTCATGCCGTGGATCGTGGCGGCGATCCTGCTGATACTCCTGCTGAATGCGGTGCATCTGCGCAGCTGGCTCAAGGAAAAGTTGGCCGCACGGGGCGCGGCGGGACGCAGCGATGTACGGGAACGTCCAGCGCGCCAGAGGGAACGGGCATGAGCGCCGTCGCGCTGGAAGCGGCGCCGCCTGGCGTCGCCGACGCTGCCACGGCCGATAGCCGCGTTGGCGATACGCCAAGCCGCGCCTGGCAGCCGCTGGTGCAGGACCGCGCTTTCGATCTTCGGCTTCGTTTCAACCTGTTTCCCGCGACTTATGCGCATGCCAGCTGGATCGCCCGCCTGGGCCGGCATCTTCCACTTGCCGACGGACTCGATGATTCGCCGTTCTGGATGCGCCGCCTGTCGCTGGCCTTGCTGCAGGCATGCCAATTGGACCAGGATTTCGATTTCGACTTTGCCGAGCGCACGAAAAACATCGCCCTGCTGGATGCCGCGGTGCTCGAACGCTGCGCAAGACTGATGGCCGGCTTGCTGGTGCGGGACCAGATCAGGCATGCGGTGCTCAGCGTCGACATGATGGCGATCGAACGCACGCTGGGCCGCGAGGCGCATCGGTTTGCGCTGGGCTGGACTGCGCCGCTCCCGCTACTCGGCTACGTCTTTCATCCGCACGGCGCCGCATTTCCGGACAATGAAGGCTGGACCCGGCGCGCGGTCGGCCTGGCCGGCGCCCTGCTGGGCGATGCGCCAAGGGCAACGCTGGCTCGCATGCAGCTCAGGTTTCCCTGCGACTGGGGCAGCCTTCAGCGGCCGGCCTTGCAGGAGCAAGACCGCACCAGGCTGGCGGCGCTCTTTGTGGCCGTTTTGAACAAGGCCGCGCCGGAACATGCGTGGCTGTTCGCAACGCCTGGGGGGACTGCGCAATGATGATATTGATGGATCGCGGCAAGCTTGCCAGCGCCGATGGAAAAGTCATCAAGGCGAACGATTTCGCACAGTTGGCCACCGCGCAGGAAACGCTGGCAGAGGCAAACCGGCGCGCCGCCGAGATCGTGGCGCTGGCGGAAACGCAACGCGAGGCCGCGATTCGGCAGGGACGCGAGCTTGGCATCGAACAGGGACGCGCGGAGTATGCGGCGTCGATGGTCGAAGCCGCCGCAAGAATGGATTCGTCGTTCATCAGCCTGGAGGCGCGGCTGGTCAAAACGGTGATGGACGCGTTGCAGGCGATCCTGCACGAGATTGGCGACCGCACCGTGATGGAAAAGCTGGTTCGCCGCACGATAGCCAATTCCAGCCGCAAGAATTCGTTTCGCCTGATCGTGGCGTCGCAACAGTTCGACACCGTCAATGCGTTGCTGTCGCCCGTGCTGGCCGAGTTCCCCGAGATTGAATTTATCGACGTGGTGCAGGATCCCGCCGGCGTGCCGGGCATGTGCGTGCTGGAGAGCGAATTCGGCATCGTTGACGCCAGCCTCGATACGCAGATTGCGGCGATACGCGCGGGCCTGACCCGGGCATTCGTCGGCAAGCGGCGCTCCGGCCCGGACGGTCAATGAGGGGCGCCGCGACATGGTAAATACGGACTATCTCTCCGATGCCCTGGCAGACGCGCTCAGTGGTTTCTCCGCGATCGAGACGCGCGGCCGAGTGCTGGAGGCGGTGGGAACGTTGATCAAGGCCAGCGGGGTCAGCGCCCGGATCGGCGATATCTGCGAACTGCGCAATCCAGGTACGCGGTGGCAGATGCAGGCCGAGGTAGTCGGCATCGTCCGGGACCTGGTGCTGCTGATGCCTTTCGGCGAGCTGGCGGGCTTGTCGACCCAGACCGAGGTGGTGCACCTGGGCCGCACTCAGGGGGTGAAGGTGGGGCCGGGTGTGCTGGGCCGGGTGCTGGATGGATTCGGCGAGCCGATTGACGGCCTGGGGCCGATTGACGCGGTGCAGGAATATCCGGTGTACGCGCCGGCGCCCGATCCGCTGCGGCGCAAGCCGATCCTGAGTGCCCTGCACACGGGTGTGCGTGCCATCGATGCATTCCTCACTTGCGGCGAAGGACAGCGCATGGGGATCTTTGCGCCTGCCGGCACTGGCAAGAGCAGCTTGCTGTCGATGATCTCGCATGGCGCAGCCGCCGATGTCACCGTGGTGGCGCTGGTGGGCGAGCGCGGGCGCGAAGTGGGGGAGTTCTTCCGCACCGCGGTGCCGGCCGGCCGCCGCGACCGCACCGTCTTCGTGGTGGCGACCTCGGACCGGGCTGCCGGAGAGCGGGCCAAGGCGCCCTGCGTGGCGACGGCAATTGCCGAATATTTCCGCGACCAGGGCCGTTCGGTACTGCTGCTGGTCGATTCGGTCACGCGCTATGCGCGGGCATTGCGGGAGATTGGCCTGGCGGCTGGCGAGCCGCCAACACGGCGCGGTTTTCCGCCGTCGGTGTTTACGGTGTTGCCAAAGCTGTTCGAACGGGCCGGACAAAACGAGAAGGGCGCGATTTCCGCTTTCTACACGGTACTGGTCGACGATGACGAGGCGGGTGATCCGATCGGCGAAGAAGTGCGGTCGACGCTCGACGGCCACATCATCCTGTCCGCCAAGCTGGCCGCTGTCAACCACTATCCGGCGATCGATACGGCGCAGAGCCGCAGCCGGGTGATGAACATCGTGGCATCGGCTGAGCACCAGGCGTTGGCGGGAACACTGCGCGAGCTTAGCGCCAAGTACCAGTCGATAGAGATGTTGTTGCAGATCGGCGAGTACGAGGCGGGGTCGGATGCCGTCGCGGATCGGGCAATTCGTACCCGTGAAGCGTGTTCGGCGCTGCTTCGGCAGGCGCCGGGAGAATCGTCCGGCCTGCGGGAAACACTGGCGGCCATGCGCAATATAGCGGCGAGCTAGGGGACATGGAAACCATGGAACAGCACGAAAAACTGGTCGAGGTACGAGATGCGCAACTCCAGAGCGCGCACGCCGAACTCGCATGCAGGGCGACGGTGCGCAACCGTATCCGGCAGGAGGTCGAACGCGTGGAGGCAGCGCTGCAAGCCCTGGCCGCCCAGAGGGCTGCCTGGGACCAGCAGTGGCAGGCGTGGATACAGCAGGGCGGGGCGCTGCAGCGAGGCAAGGACTATGCCGATCGGCACCTGAAAATCGCCGCGCTCGAGAACGATCTGGAAGAAGAGCGGGCCAGCATCGTTGAATGCTTGCAGGAAGCGCAACAGGAAGTTGATGCGGCCCGAACCAGGACCAGGAAGCAGTACGAGGCCCTGACGCAAATCATGGATGTGGTCGGCCAGATGAAGCAAAAGCAGCGCCAGGAACAAGAAGCGCGTAACGTGCAGCGGTCGGAAGACGCCGTCGCGGCGAGCTGGTACCTGGCCAGGAAGGCGGCCGCGCCGGAGGCAAGGCATGAATGAATTTTCCAGGGTCGATGGCGGTGAACGCAACCTGCCAATGCTTGCGCAAGCCGGCGCACCGCCAGACCAGCCCAAGACCGATGCGGTTGTCGCAGCCTTTCGTGACCTGATGCACAAGCGGGCGCCAGACTCTGCTCTGGCACCGTCGGCCAGGCCGAATGCACATGCCAGCGACGCCTTCGCGCATGCGCTCAGCGCGGACTGGTCCGACCCGGCCATTGAAGTGGAGGTGGGCGCTTCCCGGCTTGCGCCCGCGCACCTGCGGGCGGTGGCCGGCGGGGAGGGCGGCGAAAACTCCCTGCCATTCACGATCCCCGCCGAGTTGATGGCGGCCGGCGTGCAGCGGCCAGGCCAGCACGCTCCCGCCGCACTTCAGCAGGAAGTTGCGTCGGCCGCTGCGGCTCATGCCGAGGTTGCCCAGAACGATGAAGTGGCGGCGCTGCTGCAGCATTTCAGCGCCAACTTGTACGTTGCCGATAGCCCCAGGGCGGGGACGGGGCACATCATGGTCGACCTCGGCGCATCACTGCCCGGCTCATCGGTGGAGATGTCGCGCGACGGTGTCTTCCTCAACGTGCGGCTGCACGCGGCGGACGAGGCGATGCTGCGCCAGATGCGCGGCGGCAGCGCGCGCTTGCTGGATGCGTTGAACAAATCGACGGGCCTGGTGGTGCGGCTCGACCTGGTCCAGCGTAGCGACACGGCCGGAGACACCGCATGATGCCTGATTCCACCTGCCTGGTACTCGATCAGCTCGAGCCTGACGCCAGCCGCCTGATGAATGCTTGGCTCGCCGTGCGGCAGCATACCGAATGGCCTGTGGCCGGCCGGCGCCTGCGCATCCAGTGGGGTTATGTGCCGCCGCATTCATTGTTTGCTGTCGCCGTCGAATGCACGCTGGCGGGCCATGCCGTGCTGCTCAAGCTGGACGGGCTGGCCGGTATCGACCCGCGCCTGGTCGGCGAACCATTTTCCCGTCTGCCAGCGCCGATGCGCAATCTGGTCATTGAACGGGTTGCCGCCGACTTCTTCGCGGCGCTGCCGCCGGCCTTCATGCATGACGCGGACATCCGCGCGGTGCATTGGTCGATGCCGGACAGCGAGGCCTGGCCCTGCGCGATCGGCTTTGTCGCGACCCGCGAAGACGGTACGCAATCGCGCGGGGCGCTGGCGGCCAGTGCGCTGCAGACGCTGGAATGGCTGCATCAGGCCATGCCGCAAGGCGCCCCGGTGCCGAGCTTGGCCAGGGACGACTTGCCGGTCGCGGTCCGGCTGCGCGTGGGACGCACCGCGCTGGCCATGTCCACGGTGCGCGGCCTGGGCGTCGGCGACGTGGTGTTGATCGATGAAGGCGGGGCGGTCTCGCGTCATGGCGTGACGCTAGTCTTCATTCCCGGCAACAGTAGCCTGCGTGCCTGGTCGGCCCACATCAAGCACCGCACCGTGGCGCTGCAGGCGCCATATTCCGGAATCCTGGCGCCCGAGCAAGGCCTGGTAGTCAACCGAGGAGAGCAAAGCACCATGCACAAGGATCATACCGATATCGAAGTCCCGGTGGTGTTTGAAATGGGCCAGATGGTATTGCCGCTGGCGGAGATCGAACGCCTGCACGCCGACCAGACATTCGAGCTGGAGCAGGATGCCAGCCTGGCGACGGTGACGCTGAGCGTGTTCGGCTCGGTAATCGCCGAAGGCAAGCTGATCACCATCGGCCGCAAGCTGGGCGTGCGCATCGTGCGCGTTGCCGGCAGCGGCAACGAACAATCCGCTTAGCTGTTGCAGGGGGAAACGTGCTACCACAGGGAATGCCGGATCCGATCATCGTCATCACCACGCTGGGCTTGCTGGGGCTGGCGCCCTTCCTTGCCGTGATGGTGACGTCCTATTCCAAGATCGTGGTGGTGACCAGCTTGGTGAGAAATGCGCTGGGCTTGCAGCAGGTGCCGCCCAACCTTGTCCTGAACGGGCTGGCGATCATCCTGTCGCTCTACATCATGGCGCCGGTCACCAGCAAGATCAGCGACACCGTGCAGGCGCAGGTGAAGCCGGGCCAGCAGATGAACGCGGGCAGTTTCTTCGATATCCTGGGCCTGGCGCGCGAACCGCTGCGGGCGTTCCTGTCGAAGCACACCAATCCGCGCGAGCGCGAATTTTTTGTTCGCTCGGCGGGCAAGATATGGCCTTTGGAGCGGGCCGAGGCGCTCACGGGCGATGACTTGCTGGTGCTGGTGCCGGCCTTCACGGTGACCGAGCTGACGGCCGCGTTCAAGATCGGATTCCTGATTTATCTTGCCTTCGTCATCATCGACCTGGTGGTGGCCAACATACTGGTCTCGATGGGGATGATGATGTTCTCGCCCACGGTGGTTTCGGTGCCGCTCAAGCTGCTGCTGTTCGTCGTGCTGGACGGCTGGTCGAAGCTGGTGCACGGCTTGATCCTTACTTATCAATAGGCCGGCGCCATGGAATTTTCCGTCCTCATCACCTATGTCAACCAGGCGCTGCTCCTGATCCTGCTGCTGTCGCTGCCGGTGATTGTGGTGGCCAGCATTACCGGCCTGGCGCTGGGGTTCCTGCAGGCGGTCACCCAGGTGCAAGACCAGACGATATCGTTCGGCGTCAAGCTGATCGCGATCATTGTCACGATCGCCCTGACTTCATCGTGGCTGGGCAGCGAGCTGTACATGTTTGGCGACCAGATGTTTGGCGCCATTGCGGGAGTGCGCTAGCGATGGACGCCACGATGCACCAGGGAGAAGCCATCCTGATCGTGACCAGCCTGCTGATAACGCGCATGCTGGTGGCATTTTCAGTCTGGCCCATCTTCATGGGACAGACCGTACCCGTCATGGTGCGCATGGCGCTGGCCGTGGCCTTGAGCAGCCTGATGCTGCCGGCCGCATTGCATGATCCGGCCATGCTGTCGATTTCCACTCCCCAGATTGTGTTCGTACTCCTGAAGGAGGCGGGCATCGGGCTGGTGCTGGGTTTTCTATCGGGCATAGGATTCTGGGCCCTGTACACCGCCGGCACGATCATTGAATTCCAGGCCGGCATGAGCATGGCGACCGTGGTCGACCCGACCACGGGACAGGATGATTCGATGGTCGGCGGCCTGATGATGCAGATGTTCACCATGCTGTTCCTCGTGACCGGCGGCCTGCTGTCGATGATCGGCACGCTGTACGAGAGCTACCAGGTGTGGCCGATCCCGAGCATGGCGCTGTCGATGGGCAACGCGAGCCTGGTGGAGGTCGGGCTGCGCGCGCTGGGCGAGATGCTGAGCCTGGCGCTGAAGGTTGCTGCGCCGTTCCTGCTGTTGATGCTGATGCTGGAGATCGGACTGGGACTGTTGTCGCGCTTTGCGCCGCAGCTGAACGCCTTTTTCCTGGCGATGCCGCTGAAGGCGCTGATCCTGTCACTGCTGATGTTGCTGTATGGGGCCGGCATGTCGGAGAGCTTGCGCGCCCTGCCCATTGCCGATTTTCCCGGCATGCTGAACGCGCTGCGCGGGGTCTGGCATGAGTAGCGAATCGTCCAGCCAAAGCAAAACCGAGCAGCCGACCAGCAAGAAGCTGCGCGACGCGAGAAAGAAGGGCGATGTCTGGCACAGCAAGGACGTGGCCGCGACGGCCGCGATCGTGCTGGCCCTGGTCCTGTTCACGCTTGGCGGCATGAGCCTGGTCGAGCGGCTGGGCGCCATGCTCACGCGCACAGCCGGCGCCAGCTTCAGAACCCTGGACGATCCGGCGGTGCTGCTGGCATGGACCCGCGACCTGCTGACGGAAGCGGCCTGGATCTGCGGCGCCGTCGTGCTGCTGATGGCCGCGCCTGCGGCGCTGCTGGGGTCGATCCAGGTCGGCGCCGTGTTTTCTCTGGATCCTGTGATGCCACGCCTGTCGCGGCTCAATCCGATCGAGGGAATCAAGCGCCTGTTTTCACTGCGCAACCTGGTCGAGCTGGTCAAGCTGATCGTCATCTCGATCGCGCTGGCCGCCGTGCTGTGGTGGGTGGCGCGCGCAACCCTGCCTGCGCTGGTGCGCGCGCAGTGGCTCCCGGTTGGCGGCCTGCTGCCGCTGGCCGGCAAGATTATCGGCCAGATGGCCTGGATGGTCACGGTGGCGTTCGTTGCCATGAGCGTGTTCGATACCTGGTTCCAGCGCATTGACTACCTGAAGCGCCACAAAATGACGAAGGATGAGGTGCGGCGCGAATCGCGGGAAATGGAGGGCAGTCCGGAAATGCGCGGCATGCGCCGGCGGCTGCACCAGGAAGTGGGCATGGGGAACATGCTGGAGAACGTGCGCAAGGCGAATGTGGTCGTCGTCAATCCGACCCATATCGCCGTTGCGCTGTACTACGAAGCCGGCGTGACCGACCTGCCGCTGGTGGTCGCAAAAGGAGAGGGCCATATTGCGCAGGCGATCCGCGACATCGCGCAGGAAGAGGGCATCCCCATCATGCGCAACGTCAAGCTGGCGCGCGGCCTGAATGAGGCGGTGCAGTTGAACGCTTATATACCGGACGAATTTCTGGAGCCCGTTGCCGAGGTGCTGCGTTGGGTACGGGATTTTCATGGACGACTTGGCGAGGGATCAGAGTGAAAAATAACCCCATGCATGGATTGAGAGCCCCCGGATCGTGGTCTGTGCTTGCGCGCCATGCGGATCTGCTGCTGGTGGCGCTGGTGGTGGCCGTCATCATGTTGATGGTCTTGCCGCTGCCGCCCTTCATTCTCGACAGCCTTATCGCGCTCAACCTGACGATCTCCGTCGTGCTGCTCATGGTCGCGCTGTATATTTCCTCGCCGCTCGGTCTCTCGACATTTCCATCGCTGCTGCTGTTTACCACCTTGTTCCGGCTGGCGCTCAACATCGCGTCGACGCGGCAGATCCTGCTGAACGCGAATGCGGGCGAGATCATCGCCACTTTTGGCCAGATGGTGGTGGGCGGCGACGTGATCGTCGGCGCGGTGGTGTTCCTGATCGTGGCAATCGTCCAGTTCATCGTGGTGGCCAAGGGGTCCGAGCGGGTGGCCGAAGTGGCAGCTCGTTTCAGCCTGGATGCGATGCCGGGCAAGCAGATGAGTATCGATGCCGACCTGCGGGCCGGCATCATCGACAAGGACGAGGCGCGCCAGCGCCGCGCCAAGCTGGAGAGCGAAAGCCAGTTGTATGGGGCGATGGATGGCGGGATGAAGTTCGTCAAGGGCGATGCGATCGCGGGCCTGATCATCGCGGCGGTCAACATCCTGGCCGGGCTGGCGATCGGCGTCTTCCGCAAAGGCATGGATGCCGGCACGGCGCTGCAGACCTACGCGGTGCTGACCGTCGGCGATGCTCTCGTGTCGCAGATACCGTCCCTGTTTGTGTCGATCGCGGCCGGTATCGTCATCACCCGCGTTTCCGATCCGGGCCGGGTCGGCAGTCCGAACCTCGGCAGCGAAATCGCTGCGCAGATCAGCAGGCAACCCAAGGCCCTGCTGGTGGGCGGCGCGATGGTTTTCCTGCTGACTTTGGTACCGGGTTTTCCCAAGTTCCAGTTCATCCTGCTCGGCATTGCGGTTGCCTCGCTTGGTTTTTTCCTGGTGCCGGCGCGGCGGCGCTATGCCAACGCGGCACAGACGCCGGTCCCGTCGATGCAGAAGGAAGGCCATGACGTGACCCGCACGCTGCTCGACGCCGAGGAGCATAGCTTGACGATTCCGCTGGTGGTGCAGGCTTTCCCCGGCGTTGGCAGCGTCCTGTCACCGGTGCATTTCGAGACCGAACTGGCCGAGGTGCGGCGCTACTTCAGTGTCGAACTGGGCATCCCGTTTCCAGGCCTCGTCATGCGCGAGAATGCGCGCCTCGCGGAGGGCGAATACCGGATCTATGTGGATGAAATTCCCGTGCTGGCCGGGCAGTTGGCGGAGCACGAGGTGCTGGCACTGGCGTCCCGGCAAATGCTGGACCTGGCGCGTATCCCCTACAGGGAGGGCGGCACGCTGGTCCTCGGACACACCGCGCTGTGGGTCCCGGTGGAGGAGATCGACGCGCTGGATGCAGCAAACCTGAAGTATCTGGAAAATGAGCAAATCCTGGCCCGCAGCCTGCTGGGCGTGATGCGCCGCCATGCCGGCGAATTCATCGGCATCCAGGAAACCCAGTACCTGCTGAAACGCCTGGGCGAACAGTATCCCGACCTGGACAAGGAACTGCAGCGCAATGTGCCCTTGCCGCGCCTGGCGGAAGTGCTCAAGCGCCTGGTGCGCGATGAAATTCCCATCCGCAATCTACGCGTGATCGCGCAGGCCCTGATTGAATGGGCGCCGCGGGAGAAGGACACGGTCCTGCTGACCGAATACGTGCGGATCGCGCTGACGCACTACATTTCGCACCGCTTCGCGCTGGAGGACGGTTCGCTGCCGGCGATCGTGCTGCATCCCCGCGTGGAAGAGCAGTTGCGTCAAGCCCTGCGCCAAACCTCGGCGGGCTCGGTGCTGATGCTTGATCCGGAAATCGGCAACCAATTGGTTGCCAATATCAAGCAGGCGGTGGAAACCCATGTGGAGAAAACAGCAGTTCTGCTGACTTCGCTTGAGATCAGGCCCTATCTCAGGAAGTTGACCGAGGTGGAGCTGGCCGATCTCGCCGTGGTGTCGTACCAGGAACTCAGGCAAACGGTAAGGGTAGTGCCGGTCAGTTCAGTGGAGATCTAGGAACGGACCTGCATCGCATGAACGGTAGCCAACCAACAAAGGAGAACAATATGTTAGGGATCGACTTCGGTGGCATCATCCACCGCGCAGTACAGTTGCTGGACCTTGACCCGCCGCCGCCCAAGCACGTGGACCCGCCGCCGCCCGCGACGCCCAACGTAGTCAATGCCGACTACGTGACCAAGGGGCCGCGGGCATCGCCGATGCTGGTGACCAAGCCGCAGATCGATTTCGTCAAGGTGCCGGCGCCGGCCGTCAAAGCCGCCGAGGAGTACACCGATAAAACGGTCGCCACCGCGAAAGAGACCAAGCAGGCGGCGGACAAGCTGCAAGCCGATTTCGGCGACATGGCGCCGGAAGACAACCAGGCGGACTGGGAAATATACGTGGCCCGGCGCACCGTCGCCAACGGCGACCAGGCCAAGGCCGAACAGGCGATCGCCGCCGAATTGCGCCTGACCTACCAGGGCGACCCGAACAACAAGGAGGCGGTGCAGAACGCAGCGCACGATATCGCCAACCGCTACCGCGACGACCCGGCCACCCAGGCGGCGGTCAACAAAGGCCTGGACACCGTCCTGACAGAAACCCCGACCGAACGTGCCACCAATACCAAGCTCAATGAAGTCAACCAGGCCGGCACCAGGCTCGATGACCTGACCGCACAGCAGCAGGGGGGCGACAAGTCAGTCACGAGCGCGCAGATCATCAGCGCGCGCGAAGACTATGCCGCCAAGCAGAAAGAACTGCTGGCGGCGACCCGCAAGGAATTGAGCGCGACTTATGCGGACTTGCCTGCCGGCGTCAAGATCCGGGAACTGGACCCGCTGGCCTACGCGGCGACGCAGATGAACGGACGCTACGCCAATGATCCCGAGTTCAAGACTGTGATCGGGGCGGCCACAATCCTGCAACGGGTGGAAGACAGTGCCGTGCTGGGCAACGAGGCGCAAGTCGATTTGCTGGGCAAGGCCCTGCCGAAAGGCGTGGACCCGACGATCAAGGGGCTGGTGATGGCCGACCCCGGTGTGCAAAAAATCATCGACAACTACGTCAGGGACGGTGTCAAAGCGGTTGAAGATGCGTATGCCCAGAAGGGCACCGTGGCGGGCGCCGAGGCCTTGCGCGACGTGACCGACCCGTCCAAACATTCGGCTGTATCGCCCGAGATCGCCGCCAGGATCATCAACCAGTCGAAACCGACGCTGGAAAAGATCGTCGACGATATCGCTACCCGGCAGGCAAAGGGCAAGGACGGCCAGCGGACCATCACAGATATCGGGTCGGGTATCAAAGTGGCCAAGGCGCTGTCGGCGGCGGTGGACGTCGCAGCTGCCGGCGGCGACTGGGAGAAGAAAGAATACAGCAACCCTGAAATCAAGGCTGCGGTGGAGGGCATCGCGCACCTCATCGCCACCAAACCCGCGTCGGATATTACCCAGCTGGGCTTCAAGGATGCGGTGGCCGACGGCCACGCGACACTTGCCCTGGAAACCGTGCGCCAGGTATCGACCCTGAAAATGGATGAAGTTGATATGGGCGCGGCCGGGAAGTTCCACGATGCGGGCCGCTTTGAAAAGCAGCAGGGGGTGTGGCGCGATGCGACGCTGCGCGCGATCAATGACGGCCTTAACGGCTTGAAGAAAAACAACGAGGGCATGCTCGACAAGGCGACCAAAGGCATGGCGCCCTTGCTGGTCCAGGGCAAATACTCGCAACTTCTGACGGAGGACGATTTCGTCAAGGGTCAACGGGCGATGATTGAAAAATTCCCGGGACTCAAAAAAGACATCATCGACGGCCGCAAGGACATCGACGATATGGGATACAGGCTGCTGCGCACCAGCGAGGCCGTTGATTTCTACAGCAAGGACCTGGGCGGGATGGACGGCTACAAGAAGGCCGATGGCACTCGCAAGTCCCTGATGGCCGATGAGAAGGTGACCTCGACCATCCTGCTGAGCGATAGCGCTTCGATGCGCGCGAGTACCCAGATTGCCCGCAAGATGCTCTCGGACGATCGGAAAAACGGCGGCGGCGAGGCGCAGAAATTCGGTATTGGCGCGCAGCTGACCGGCGACCTGGCGGAATTCCTGGCCGAGACTTATGTCATCGGCAAGGTGAACGGCGGCGTGAATTTGCCAGGCGCCGCGATCAACGCCTCGCGCGCGGCCCACCTGCCTTACTTTGGCGGCACGGTGATCTGGGGTGTCGGCGGCGCCTTCCAGGCTGCCTTGACCGGGTATCTCTTCGACAACGTGCAGGTCGGCGACGTCGGCGGGCCCTTGCGCAAAGCCTTGTTGCTCGGCCTGGTGGGCGGTTTCGCCGGTTTCCACCTGATGCAGGCCGGCATGGGCGCGGCGCGCATCCAGCCGCATTCGCTTGGCGACGGCCTGCTGGGGAAAGGTGGCGATAAGCTCGACACCAAAATCAAGAATTTCGGGACGAAATTCTTCGATGCCGCCGAATCCGGCGAGAGCAGCTGGGGTCTTTATGTCAAGGAAGGCTCGGTGCGCGACCGCTGGACACGGCTCGCGACCGAGGCGACACAGCCGCTGGTCAAGCAACTGGTTGGCCTGATGACGATAGCCACGGCATGGGATGGCAGCGGCGTATTCATGAATCTCAACGGAACACTGCCCTTCAAGAACCCGGATGGCACGGCGGCCACCGATACGCAACAGTTTAAGCTGGGCACGCAATCCGTCAATCTCGCCAGCGACGCCATGCTGCTGCGCCTGCAGGTGCGCGAGATGACCTTGCGTTCCCTCGGCGCCAAGGTCATGGCCGATCCGGCGCTCAAGGCTGCCGCCGAAACCCGCTGGAAGATCGAACGGTTTGCCTTCGCTGCGTCGGAAGGAAAGAAGGTCGCCGAATTGAAACCGCATGAGTTCAGCTTCAATACGCGGCTGGCAGGCAAGTATGCGCTCGGCGAATCGGGAGTCGACGGTGCCGCCGCCCGAACTGCGCTCGGCGAAGCAAGTGCGACCAGGAAGTTCCTTGGCACGAGCAAAATGCTGGATGTGTTCGAGCATCTGTTCGGCACCGGATCAAAGGGCAATGCGGCGAAGTGGGCAGAGACGCTCAGCCCGTCGGTCAGGGGCCTGCTGTTCAGAAACATCGTCAAAGAGGGCGCCACGAAAACTGTGGGGCGTTTCGCCGTATTCGGCAGTAACCCGATCGGCTGGGTTGTCAACATCGCCTACCTGGGCACGACGGTCGCCAATTGGGCCTGGGACCACAACAAGAACATACAGAACTTCCAGAACTACGATCGGACCTTCATGGAAGGCGTCGGCCTCGACAAGGCGCATGCCGACGTGATGGCGGAGCACGATTGGTGGAGCAGCGACGCCAAGGTCGACGGCTTCCTGAAAGCCTACGCAACCACCGGCGGCGACCCGGAAAAGTTCATCGACTACATCAACAAGACCGACACCAAGGTGCTGGGCAAGATGCTGGAGGCCACCGAATCGCTCACCGATCATCTTGACGGCAAGGGCAATGTGTCCGATGCCAATCCGTTCTATGATAGCTACCTGGCCCTGCCGCCCGAGCCGGCCGATGTGGACCTGTCCAAGCATCCGACGATCCGTTTCAATGCCGAGAAAAACCGCTATGAAGATTCGGCGACCGGCATGTTCCACGAAAAGGGCAAACTCGACTGGCGCCTGGATCAGAATGGCAACATCACGTCCTACTTCCCGGAGGAACGCAAGCTGACCTTCTATTCGCTGGCGGGTCCGCACACTACGACGATCCATATCAGCAGTGCCGCCGGATGGAAGAACTGGCTGGCAGCGCGCGACCTGCCGCTGCCGCCGCAGGCGCCGCCGCCGTCGACCGTGCCACCGGATTTGCCGGCCGCGCCGACGGTACCGACCCAGAATGTGTATACCGTCAAACCCGATGACAATGTCTGGGATGTCGCGGGCAACGATCCAGGCGTTGTTGCCAAGATCTATGACCTGAATCCCTGGCTGAACGAACGCTTGGAGGCTAGCGCCACGGACAGCGGACATGGCCGGAATCCAAACATCCTCAACGCTGGGGAAATCCTGATCTTGCCTGAGGGCTTCAAGGCACACGGGTGATCTGACGCCGCCCGCCATCGCTTCCCTGACCCTGTTGCCGGTGACCTTGTCCGTCACCGGCACAGCGGCATCGGTTCCATCCGGACCCGACTCCTGCCTAGTCAATTGCAATAAATTGTATCGGGACAACCTCCCTTAACGCTTTCCGGTATTCTGGTCAGCCGTCGCTGCGCGGTCGCGCGGTGGGCTCCCCGGTAAAGTCTGTGAATCACCAAGCGCTCACCATTTCAGGTGGTTTCCAAACCGGTTTGATTTCGATATGCTGTATTTATTGTTGTTTCCAATGCAAGAGCAGGCGGGGACATCCATCGTGGCTTTCCCGGCTGCCTAGAATGGATCAGTAATCAGATGAGCGATTTGTCCCACCACCCCTGCCAGGCCCTGTTGGCCGACCAGATTCTGTCGACCAAGTTTGTCATCCCTTCCGCAACGGCGCAGCTGCTGGCGCGGCCGCGCCTGCAGTTGCCGGAACAAGCGCCGCGCATGGTGCTGCTCTGCGCGCCGGCCGGATATGGCAAGACGACACTGGCCGCAAGTTGGGCCGCCGCCAGTACCACTCCAGTGGCCTGGCTGACGCTGGACGCCGGCGACAACGACCCGCTGCGTTTCCTGGTGCATTTCATTCACGCGATTCAAGGCCAATATGCCGAGTTCGGCAAGGTCATGGTCGACATGTGCGCCTTGATTCCACCGCCCCCGATCGGCGCTCTGTTGCGGCCGCTGGTCAATCAGCTGTGCGCGCTGCCGGAACGGCTGGGCATCATCCTGGATGACTTGCATTTGGTGACCGAGCCGGCGGTCCAAGAAGCCATTGCCTTCCTGGTCGAGCATCAACCGGAGCGATTGCAGCTGATTTTCGCGAGCCGCAACGAGCTGCCATTCTCGCTGGCGCGGCTGCGCGGCCAGGGCCAAATTGTGGAGTATCGCGGCGAAGACTTGCGCTTCAGCCTGGAGGAAGCGGAAGCGTTCTGCAACGAAGTCATGCAGCTTTCATTACCGCATGAGCAGGTCAGCACGCTGGCCGAGCGCACTGAAGGCTGGATCGTCGGCCTGCAGCTGGCTGCGGTATCCCTGAGCCATCATCCCGATAAGGCTGGTTTTGTCCGGAACTTCGAGGGCGACAACCGGCACGTCACGGATTTCCTGCTGGACGAAGTGTTGCGGGGCCACGCCGATGACATCCAGAATTTCCTGATGCAAACCTCCGTGCTGGAACGCTTCAATGCGGCGCTGTGCGATGCGGTGACCGGGCGCGACGATAGCCGTGCCCTGATCAGCGAGGTAGAGCGGGCCAATATGTTCATCTTCGGGCTCGATGAGCAACGCCTCTGGTACAGGTACCACCATCTGTTTGGCGCCTTGCTGCAAAGTCGCTTGCGCGCTGCTGCGCCTGACTCAGTCGGGCTGCTGCACCAGCGCGCCAGCAAATGGTTCAGCGAAAACGGACTCATCACGGAAGCCGTCCACCATGCGCTGGCCGCGCGCGACCACGAATGGGCTGCCGACTTGATGGAGAAGCACCACAGCGAACTCTTTTCCCATGGCCGGATGAGTAGTGCGCTGGCCTGGTCGAAGCAACTGCCGGAGACCGTGCTGGCGCAGCGCCCCTTGCTGTCGATGGTCTGTTCCTGGGGCTATCTGTACCGGGATGATATGGCCGAGCTGGAACGCCATCTTTGCCTCGTGGAGAAGTGCCTCGCCGGTTTGAACGACGCGCCTTTCGACGGCAGGGAGCGTGCGATGCTGGGCCAGCTTGCGCTGTTGCGGGGCTGCCAGTCGGCGTACGAGAGCAATATCGAGGAGGGCCTTGCCCATCTGGACGAAGCGCAGGCATCGCTCGCACCGGCCCGGACCTTGTATCGCGCGGCAGCCGTGGCGCGGGGGGTATTCTACTTTGTCAGCGGCCGCCTGGAGGAGGCGCAACGGCTATTGGAGAACAATGTCCTGGTCCGGGAAGCGACCAACAACGTCCAGGTGCCGATCACCGCCGCCGTTGCGCTGGCGCGCAGCCATTTGCTGAGAGGCCGCCCGTTGGCCGCGAAGCAAATCTACGACAAGACCCTCCAGGCCTTGCTGGTGTGCGGCTGGCAGGACCTGCCGGCGTGCGGCATGCTGCATATCGGCCTGGGCGAGGTGGCCTACGAAATGAACGAGCTCGTCCTGGCGGAACAGCATCTGGCGCGCGGTGTCGAGATGACTGCGGCCGGGATGCAATACGTGAATGCCTGGGGACGCGTGCTGCTGGCGAAGACCCGCAAGGAACTGGGTGTCGCCACGGAGGCTTGCGATCCCCAGTTCGAGGTCCTGTTGCTGCGCTACGCCGGCCGCCTGGTAGTGGAGGTCGCGCCGCTGTCGGCCGTGATTGCGGGCTATTGGCTGAGCCTCGGCCAGATGGATGCGGTCCAGCTCTGGAGCGAGGCCGCCCGCTTGCCGCTCGAGGGAGCGCTGGCGCCCGGACGCGAGGCGGAATACCTCGTGCTGGCGCGCTTTTTTATCCTCACCGAACGGTGCAGCCAGGCGCTCGAGCTGCTGGAGCGCTTGTGGTATCCAGCCCTGCAAGGCACGCGCCTGGCGGTGATGACCGAGATCCTGGTGCTCAAGGCGATCTGCCTGCAAAAGGATGGTCGCAGCGACGACGCGATGACGGCGTTACAACAGGGTGTCAGCCTGGCCGAAAACACGCACCTGCTGCGTGTATTCATCAATGAAGGCGACGCATTGTCCGGAATGCTGAAAAAGCTGGCGCGCGGTGCCGACTACAAATCCTATGTCCATACCTTGCTCGGTCATATGGGGGCAGACGGCAACCAGGACTCGACGCAGGCTTTCGAGCGCCTGCCGCAATTGTTCAGCAAAAAGGAGAAGCTCGTCGTCAGTCATATTGCGCGAGGGGCGACGAACCATGAAATCGCCGAGAGCCTGTTCATCTCCCTGAACACACTGAATTCGCACGTGAAAAAAATCTACGTGAAATTGGGTGTGAACAGCCGGGTGCAGGCAGCCGAACGCCTGCGCCAGCTTGGGCTTTCCGAGTAGTTCGTCCGTGCGTGCTTTGCCTTAGCCTGCCTTGCGGCGGCGGAAGATCGCCAGCGACATCAAGCCAATCGCCAGCAACGGCAGCGAGCCGGGAACCGGAACTTTCCCGGTTTCCTCTGGCATTGCAACCACGGTGCTGCCAAGGTCCAGCTGGATATTCTTGCGCGCGATGAAAGTGCCGCCCAGTTTGGAATCCTGGTTGAAGTGCATATTGCTGTTGGCTCCCGACGCAAACAGGGTCCCGAACCATTCGCCCCAGGCGCCTTGCGTCCAGTTGCCCTTGGTTTCGGTATAAATGTCATTGGCGGTGCCGTTCAGCATCTCGAAATCAAAATTCGATCCGATGTTCACATTGTCTTTGATGAACAGGTTGATCGCGCCGCCGGACAGGTCGAAGATAAACGAGCTCTCGGCACCGACGGTCAGCGAGTCGAAGTAATACGTGCCAGCGCTGAGCTTCAAAGTGGAATCGTACTCAAGGTTGACTTTGCCGTATTGCCCGCCCGCCAATTCCCCGGTTTTGCCGGATTTGAGGCCGAATGCTTTGCCGCCCGTTTTGAAATCGGTGGCAGGTGGCAAAGTGTTCAGCGATGGCGAATTTGTCTTGCCGGCGACATTGCCGCTGACATTGGCCTGGTATTTCACTTCCACCTTATTGCCGGCAGTGGCATTGCCCCTGATTTGCGAGTTCTGCTCAAGGGTGACGTTCCAGCCGGCAGCAACATTGCCGGTAACCTGGGAGCCGTATTTTGCGGTCACGTTGCCTTTGGCCCCCACATCGCCAGTCACCTTGGTGCCTTGCTCCAGGTTGATGTTGTTGCCAGCGAAAAGAGTGAATGGTGCAGCGTTAGCGAATGCGGGTGCTGCCAAAATCGCCGCCACGGCAAGTGTTTTTAGTTTCATGATTGGCATCTAAAATTTGCTAATGGAAATTAATAATAATTATAAGCAAGTTTTGGGCCATGCATTAATAAATCGTTGATTTATAAAGAATGAGCAGGAATCCGGCATTTGAAACGGATGCCGAGTGTAAAGTTTTTCGACATTAAAAATCCAACAAAGATTGTTGTTTTTCTAATGCCGGTTTCTTTTTAACTGGTGGGCGCGGGTCTTCCCAAGCCTGCATCAGTTCGTGCGGATAGGGATTGAGGAAGGCGCGGGCAAACTCAGGATCGCGGCAGGACAGCCAGTCGCGGTACGCCTCCGGCGGCACCACGACCAGGGTGCGCTTTTCGTCGTCCGGCTTGTGGAAGCGCTTCAGCAAAGGATGTTCGTCGGCGTTGATGGTCAGTTGGGTAAACGAGTGGCTGATGCTGCCATCGCCTTCTTCCCAGCTGCGCCAAATGCCGGCTACGGCGAAGGGACGCTTGTCTGCCATGCTGATCTGCCAGCGCACGGCTTTGCCGGACTCATAATTGGGCTCATAGAATCCCGTCATCGGAACCAGGCAAAGCTGGCTCGAGCGCCAGTATTTGCTGTAGGAGCGCAGTTGGCCGACAGTTTCGCTGCGGGCATTCATCGTGGTCAGCGAGGGCATCGCGGCCGGGGCATGGCGGCGCGGGACGAAGCCGAAAGAGGCCACAACGCATTCCGGCTGGCCGTCGAGGCCAAGACGGATAATGGGGGCGTCGTAGTCCTTCCAGGTCTCGTCCGGCCATTCCATGCCAGCGAGATTGGACAGGTCGATGTCCATCATTTCCTGCAGCAGGTCGCGCGAGGTGGGGCGGTAATTGGTACACATGGGGGCTATGCTAACTCGATTGAGCTTGCTAAACTACTGTGCATGCATACAGCTACACGAAAGCCGCTGACAGCCGCACAACTACGCGAAATCTGGCTTCGAAACCAGAACGAGGACATGCTGGCGGTGCTGTGGGAGGTCAAGCGCCTGCGCGGGCTGGTGGTGCGTGCAAGCCACCTGCATTGGACGTTCCGGGAGGAGCTCAAGGGCGAACCGTGCCTGGAAGAGGACAGACCATTTGCCACTGAGCGCGAGCTGCGCCGTCGGGCCAATGCGATCAGGAACGCAGACTAAATCCTGCCATTCGGAATCCAAATTCGGCATGCTATATTGCTAATTTGCGAACTAAAAATTAAGGCGCTATCCGAATGTTTCGTAGACTTGTAGCAGCTATTGGACTCTTGATGACGACAGCTTCCAATGCGGCAATTGATGATGGCATTCGTGCGTACAACAATGGTAACTATGCCTTTGCGCGCAAAGAATTTGAGCTTGCTGCGAAGAAGGGCGATCCAGCGGGGAAGCATATGCTCGCAAGCCTCTACTACCAAGGCCACGGTGTCGGCAAGGATTTGAAAAAGGCCGCGGAGTTGTTTACTGATGCCGCTAATTCTGGCTATTTGCCGTCTTTAGCCAATCTTGCGCTCATGTACTCGCTTGGCGATGGTGTCCCCAAAGACATGAACAAGGCTATCGAATACGGGAGAAAAGCAGCGGAAGCAGGTGATACACAGTCGCAATTCAATCTTGCGCAGGCATATCGTAAGGGAGTTGGTGTCCACAGGACACAGGCAAGGCGGCATATTGGTATAAGCGGGCAGCTGAGGCAGGCTCGCTCTCTGCTCAGAACGAGTACGGTTTGCTCTTCGCACAAGGCCACGGCGTTCCTCTTGATTATGTGCAGGCTTACGCCTGGATCGACATGCCTGCTAATGCTGGAAGCCCTCAGTCAATAAAGAATCGCGATCAACTTTTGGCAATTCTTACAGCTGAACAGCTAAAACAAGCGAAAAGGCTCGCGGCAGAATATGCCAAAAAATACGGTGCTAACACGCAATGAAATTACTGCTGGTTGGATCAACCGGCCTGGTTGGCCGTGAAGTATTGAAGCTGGCGCTGGCCTCGCCGGAGGTAGCGCAAGTTGTCGCACCTACGCGCCGCAGGCTGGAGCCGCACGCCAAACTGGTCGCGCCGATCGTGGACTTCGAACGTTTGCCGTCGCAGGAGCCGTGGTGGCAGGCCGATGCCGTGATCTGCACCCTGGGAACGACGATCAAGGCTGCCGGCTCGCAGGAAGCTTTCCTCCAGGTGGACTACAGCTACCCGATGGCGGTGGCGCGGCTGGCGCGCCAGCATGGGTCGACAACGTTTGTGCTGAATTCAGCGATGGGCGCCGATCCTGGCTCGGGCATCTTCTATAACCGGGTGAAGGGCGAAGTGGAACACGGCCTGCGCTCGCTCGGTTTTGAAACGCTGGTGATTGCGCGGCCTGGCTTGATCGGCGGCGCGCGGGATGAGTTCCGCCTCGGCGAAAAGATCTTTGTTCCGATCCTGACTGCGCTTGGACCGGTGCTGCCGCGTGCCTGGCGCATCAATCCGGCCGGGCACATTGCTCGCGCCATGTTCGACGCGGCCATGTACCCGCAACCGGGTGAGCACATCATTACTTCGGACAGGATGGCCTGAGGCTTATTCTTCCAGCAGGCTGCGCAGCATCCACGCAGTCTTTTCATGCACGTCCAGGCGCTGGGTCAGCAGGTCGGCGGTTGGCTGGTCGTTGGCTTCATCGACTACCGGCAGCAGGGAGCGTGCGGTGCGAGCGGTGGCTTCCTGGGCCGTGACCAGGTGGCGCACCATGTCCATGGCCTTCGGCACGCCGGCTACTTCCTTGACGGTGCTTAGTTTGCCGAATTCGGCATAGGTGCCCGGTGCCGGGTAGCCCAGTGCGCGGATACGCTCTGCGATCATGTCCAGCGCGTTCCACTGCTCGGTGTACTGCGTCATGAACATCTGGTGCAGGGAATTGAACATGGGACCCTTCACGTTCCAGTGGAAGTTGTGGGTCATCAGGTAAAGCGAGTAGCTGTCGGCCAGCAGGCGGGACAAGCCATCGGCAATGCGTGCGCGGCTGTCGTCGGACAGGCCGATATCGATCTTCACTGCGTCCATCTTCAGTTCCTTTCGGTAGTGTTTGCCTGACGATTATTTCATGATTCCAAGAAGGCTGCTGTAGTCATCCGTCCAGGCGCGGACATCGGGTGCAGGCGGCAATTCGCGCAGGCTGGCAAAGCGCGATAATTGCTCGCGCTGGCCAACCAGGACCCAGGTTGAAGCTTTGAGGCCGCGCGCTTCGTCAGAACCGCTGGCGGACAGGTACGCTACACGCTTGAACGTATCGGCGGCCTTCTTGACGACGGGGACGAGGTCGAGATAGCGGTTGGATACGTGGACAGCCAGCACGCCATTCGGCTTCAGCTCACGGAAGTAGATGGCGAAAGCTTCCTGCGTCAGCAGGTGCACGGGAACGGCGTCGCCGGAGAACGCGTCCACCGCCAGCACGTCGAATTGCTGCGAGGGTTCCGCCTCCATCACCAGGCGGGCATCGCCGATTGCAATCTCCTTGCGCGCGGGACAATCGCGCAGGTAGGTGAAGTGTTGGCGAGCGAATTGCTCGACCAGCGGATTGATTTCGTAGAAGCGGTACACGTCGCCGCGCCGGCAGTAAGCCGCCATGGTGCCGATTCCAAGACCGATAATGCCGACGCGCTGCGGCCCGTCGTTTCGTCCTGCCGCGATGGCGATGCCCGCGCCGCCGGCGCTGCCGAAATACGTAGTGGGCCAATGCTGCCGCGACGGGTTGAGGAATTGCCGGCCGTGGATGATGACACCATGCGTCAGCTGGCGGGTACGCGACTCGCCGCTGCCGCTGTCCTTAACCTTCACGGTTCCGTAGAAATTGCGGGCCTTGATGGTGGGTGTGGAGGGCGAGATTGCGTTTGCTGCCCACATCACGCCGAGCAGCGTCGTGAAAAGGACGGTCGCCTTGACAGCCCGGACAGGTGGTGCATGCCCGGCGTGGCGATGCAGGCAGGCGGCTCCGACGATGCACACCGCGGCAATGCAGGACAAGGTCAGTTCGTAATCGTCGTTAAAGATGCGCGGCGCCACCAGGCCGGTGAAGATACCGCCGATTGCGCCCCCCAGCGCGATCATCAGGAAGTAGGCCGTCAGCTGCGCTGGCGGTGGCTTCAGGCGCGCCAACTCGCCATGGCAGGACATGCAGTAGACGAAGATCGCGGCGCAGAACAGGAGCGTGGGCCAGGCTATCCCGGACGGCATCAGGCTGGGATAGGTGCTGCAGGCGACCAGGACTGGCGTCAGGATGGCCATAGCGGGCAGGAACAACCTGCGGCGGTACCAGCGCGTACTCTCGAAGCAGAGGATGTAGGTCAGCAGGTAAATCGCCAGTGGCAGCACCCAAAGCAGCGGGACCGGCGCAATATTTGCGGTGAGATGGCTGGTGGCGGACATCAGGACCACGGTCGGTACCGCTGCCAGTGCGCACCAGAGCAGGGTGTCGCGCCATGCCGGCTTGCCGGCTGCGGCCGGCTCGCGAGGTGCGTTGCTGCGGCCTCGTGCGTTCATCGCCAGTGCACCGCAAAACACTGCAAACAGCGCAAATCCGGCCGACCAGAAGTTGGACATTTGCTTCAGGGTGAACTGCGGCTCGAACAGCAAGGGATAGCTCAACAAGCCGAGCAGGGAGGCGAAGTTGGATAGCGCAAAGAGGCGGTAAGGCACGCTCCCGGGCCGTTCCTGCGCGAACCAGTGTTGGACCAGCGGTCCGGTCGTCGAAAGCAGGAAGTAGGGCAGTCCGATGGTCGCAGCAAGCAGGCCCAGCAACAGCAATGCCGGATCGTCACCGGGAGACGGCTTCCAGCCATCGTCGGGGATGATGGGCAAGGTGAGCGCCGCCGCCAGCAGCAGGCCGGCATGCAGCCAGGCTTGCCTGCGCGGCGCCAGGTAGCGGCTGGACAGGTGCGAATACAGGTAGCCCAGCAGCAGAGTGAGCTGGAAGAACAGCATGCATACCGTCCATGCCGCCGCGGAACCGCCGAACCAGGGCAGCACGATTTTGCCGATGATGGGCTGCACCTGGAACAGCAGGAAGGCGCTGAGGAAGATCGTTCCGGCATAGAGAATGGGCATGCGACGATCTTAAAGGCAAACCGCGCGCATTTTTACCGCAGTCGCCTAAAACCAACAGGGCTTGCATCTCATCAACCGATCACGAGCCCTGCGGCCAAGCTCAGCATGACGGCGCCGGTCAGGCCTTCAATACATTTCCAGGCCAGGGGACGGCCAAATACGCCGGCCAGCCTGGTGGCGCCGAAGCCAAGCGCGGTGAACCAGAGCAGGGAGGCGGTCATGGCGCCGGCCGAGAAGCCCATGCGCTGGCCGTCCGGGTAACTGCCGCCCACCGAACCGAGCAGCACTACAGTGTCGAGATAGACATGCGGGTTCAATAGCGACAGGGCGACCACGCTGGCCAATGCCTGGCGCGCGTCCGGCGCCGGGGCCGCGGCATCGATGGCGAGCGACTTCGGCGTCAGCATGGAGCGCCAGCTGCGCAGCCCGTACCAGAGCAGGAAGGCGGCGCCACCCCAGCGGGCAGCCGCCAGCAACAGCGGGGAAGACTGGATCATTGCGCCGGCGCCTGCAACGCCGAGTCCGATCAGCACGATGTCAATCACGATGCAGGCCGCTACCGTCAACGCTACATGCTGGCGCTTGATACCCATCCGCAGTACATGCGCGTTCTGGGCGCCGATGGCCATGATCAGGCTCGCGCCCAGGCCTAAACCGTTCACATAACTCTGCATTCTTTCCTCCTGTTGTGGAGTCGAGATTCTGCCGCCGCTGGCCTTGTAAATGAAGCTGAATTAAGATATTTCAGTATTAATTAATTTTGCTAAATAAGGGGCGGCAATGATTCCAGACGCGCGACAGGGTGAAGCCTTGCTGGCGGTGATCGATTCCGGCAGTTTCGAACAGGCGGCGCAGGCGCTGCACCTGACGCCTTCCGCGGTATCGCAGCGGGTGAGCGGGCTGGAGTCGGCGGTGGGTGCGCCGCTGCTGATCCGCAGCCGGCCGATCCGGTTGACCAGCGCCGGGCAGCGCCTGGTGCAATACCTGCGCCGCAGCCGCCTGATGGAGCAGGAGTTCCTGGCAGAGTTGAAGGCCGATGAAGCACTGCCGCCACGCATTCCGGTGGCGGTGAATAACGACACGCTCGGCACCTGGTTTTTGCCGGAGTTGAGTAACTTCCTGAACGACGAAAATATCCTGCTGGAGATAATCCTGGACGACCAGGACCATACTTATTCGCTTTTCGAAAAGGGATTGGTGCTGGCGGGCGTTTCCAGCGAGCCGGAACCTATGCGTGGTTGCCGCTCGCAGCATCTGGGTTTCATGCGTTATCGATTATTGGCGCAGCCGGACTTCATCAAGCGCTGGTTTCCAGATGGATTTACCCGTGAAGCGGCACGCAAAGCGCCGGTCATGTTTTTCGACCGTAAAGACACGCTGCAGGCAATTTTTATCGAGCGTGAATTGGGCCTGCCATTGGGTGCTTATCCGGTGCATTACGTCCCTTCCAGCGACCCGTTTGTCGAATCAATCCGGCTGGGAATGGGATATGGCATGCTGCCGCGCCAGCAATATAAATCCTTGCTTGAATCGGGAGAACTGGTGGATTTAGTACCGGGCAAATACCTCGATATTCACCTGTATTGGCATTCGTGGCGCATCCAGTCGCCCAAGCTTGAGATGCTCACGGAGCAGGTGCTTGCCGCAGCAGGGCGGGCGCTGGATCGCTAGACTCGAAATTGGTGCGAACGCGCCAGGAGCTGGCGCGTTGCGGGGCTTGCGATTAATACGTGTAGAACATGCGCTGCAGTTCTTTGGTATTGCTGGTTTTGGTCATGCCCAGCATCAGCAGGATGCGGGCTTTTTGCGGGCTCAGGGTATCGGCGACCACGAAGTCCAGTTCGTCGTCATTTGCTTCGCCATTGCGGGCCAGGATGCCGTTGCCAACGCGGCTGGCGCGAACGATAACCGTGCCGTTCTTGCGTGCGGCGATCAGTTCAGGTTTTACTTTGGCAGCCAGGCTGCCATCGCCAACGCCCGCGTGGATAATGCCTTTGGCGCCTGCGGCGATAAAGGCATTCAGCGCAACCGCATTCATGTTGGCATAGCCGTAGACGATATCGACTTGCGGCAGCACGCTCAGGTTCGAAATATCGAATTCGGTGTCGGCAGTATTCTTGCGGGTCGAAGTGCGATAGAAGAAGGCTTTAGGGCCCTGCACATAACCGAGCATGCCCAGTTCGGGAGTCTTGAACGAATCCGGGGTCGAGGTATTGGTCTTGGTAACTTCGCGCGCACCGTGGATCTGGTCGCCCAGGGCCACCATCACGCCTTTGCCAATCGCATCATGGCTGCCGGCAATCAGTACAGCGTTGTACAGGTTGATCGGGCCGTCGGCCGACAGCGCAGTGCCCGGGCGCATGGCGCCAACCAGTACGACCGGCTTGCGCGACTTGACCACCAGGTTCAGGAAGTAGGCAGTCTCTTCCATCGTATCGGTGCCGTGGGTGATTACGATGCCGTCGACGTTTGGCTGAGCCAGCAGGACGTTGACGCGTTTGCCCAGCGTCAGCCAGTGCTCGTTGGTCATGCTTTCGGAAGCAATCTGGAACACTTGCTCGCCGGTGACGTTTGCAATCTTGGACAGTTCCGGCACCGCGTTTATCAATTGTTGGACGCCAACAGTCGCGGCCGTGTAGCCGACGGTGGTGGTGGAAGTGGCGCCCGAGCCGGCAATGGTGCCGCCCGTGGCAAGGATAGTGACGTTTGGAAGCTTCTCCGCGTGAACACTGAATGCAAGCAAGAATGCAAACAGGGCGAAAATGAAGTTCTTGGCTGTGTTACGTTGCATAAGTTCTCCTGTACTTAGTTTTAAGAATGTTGCGCATGTTACTCGATTTGGTGCAGTATGGCTGTACTTACTAGCAAGGACAATGCCAGTGGAAACAGACGAACTGAGTCTCGCCGTTGTCATGCAGCGCAAACCATTGAAGAGCACTTGGCAGCCATTCCAGTGGCTGCCGGCCGAGGTGGTGTTGTCTCCTTTGCCCGGTAGCGCGGCACGCTGCCTGCGGGACGATCCTTCCGAGACGCTTTGGCTTTATCCGGGCATGTCGATGCGCCTGTATTCCGACGAGGCGGAAGGCTACTTCCTTAACCTGGACTCGGGCTCGCCGTGCTGGTTCATCATGTGGCGGCTCGAGGGCGAGCTCGCTGTACCGCAGTCCGTGACCTTGTCGTATAACGAAGCTGCGCGGCTGATGGATGGGGGCGAGCAGGTCGATACGCTGCCTTTGCCGCCGTCGATGGTGGAACGGCTTGGCGCCTTCGTGACGGAGTATTACCGTCCGGAGCCGAAAGGCAAGCGCCGCCGACCTTCGTTCGAAGGCGGCGCCGCCGTCCAGCAAATGGCGCGCGAGGAGGGGGAGGGACGCCGTGGCCGCTGAAACCTTTTTCGCTCGCTGGTCGCGCGTCAAGACCGAAACCCTCCGGGAGCAATCGGTGCGCGAAGCCGACGCCGTTGCGCCAATCCCCGGGGACGTGCCTGCCGAGGCGCCCGCCGAAGCGGCGCCCGCTCCAACGCTCGAGCAGGTCGAAGGCCTGACACCGGAATCCGACTTTACCCCCTTTATCGCACGCGGCGTTGACGAAACGGTGCGCCGCGCCGCGCTGAAAAAGCTGTTCGCCGATCCTCGCTTCAACGTGATGGACGGCCTGGATACCTACGTTGACGACTACAACAAGTTCGAACCACTGACGCCATTGATGGTGGCAGCCCTCAACCACGCCAAGGACCTGATTGCGCGCGAATTCGCGGCGGAAGAAGACGATGAGCCAAAAGACGAGGATCTGTAACTGCAACAACACCATGCCATTGGACGGCGCTGCCATCGGAAGTGCCCTCGGCGAAGGGGCACTAACGGTGGCCAGCCAGCTTTGCCGCCGCGAAGTCAACGATTACCTGCAAACGCTGGACGGCTCCGAACGTATCGTCATCGGCTGCACGCAGGAGGAGCCGCTGTTCCGCGAGCTGGCGGAAATGAAGTCCAGCGTGGCGCCGCTGCGATTCGTGAACATCCGCGAGACCAGCGGCTGGAGCGACGAGGCGCGCCACACGACGCCCAAGGTGGCGGCCCTGCTGGCGGCAGCCCGCCTGCCGGATCCTGAACCGGTGCCGGAAGTCGAATACCAGTCCGAAGGCCGCGTCCTGCTGCTTGGGCCGGCGCGCCGCGTGCTGCCATGGGCGCGCAAGCTGGAACGCCAGCTTCAGGTGAGCGTCCTGCTCACAGATGGCAGCGATGCGGCGATCGCGGGACACTCCTGGCCGACCTTCAGCGGCAGCGCGCCTCGCGTGCAAGGCTGGCTTGGCGCCTTCAAGGTCAGCTGGCAGCAGTCGAATCCGATCGACATCGAACTGTGCACGCGCTGCAATGCCTGCGTCAAAGCATGCCCGGAAGGCGCCATCAGCCTGGCATACCAGATTGACCTGGACGCCTGCCGTTCGCATCGCGATTGTGTCGCAGCGTGCGGCGCGGTTGCCGCCATCGATTTCGACCGCGCCGACAAGGATCGTGGGGGCGAGTTTGACCTGGTGTTCGATTTGAGCGATACGCCGCTGCTGCGCATGCACCAGCTGCCGCAGGGCTATTTCGCGCCCGGTGCCGACGAGGCTGCGGCTGCCCTGGCGGCAATGCAGATGCTGGAGTTGGTCGGCACCTTCAGCAAACCGCGCTTTTTCCAATACAAGGAGAGTATCTGCGCACATAGCCGCAGCAAGCAGCCTGGCTGCAACGCCTGCATCGACATCTGTTCAGCGGAGGCGATTTCCAGCGCGGGCGACCACATCAAGGTATCGCCGCAGCTATGCGCTGGATGTGGGGCTTGCACTACGGTGTGTCCTTCCGGTGCGTTGACCTATGCATGGCCGCGTGCTTCCGATTTCGGCGAACGGCTTCGGACCATGCTGGCGGCCTATGCCCGCGCCGGCGGGGCGCGGCCTGCGCTGCTGCTGCATAGCGACGAGGAGGGCAGTGCGCTGGTGCGCGAGCTCGGACAGCTTGCGGCTGCGGGCGCGGCGCGGGGCGTGCCGGCACGCGTGCTGCCGCTGGCTGTTCATCATGTGGCGTCGGTGGGGCTGGACTTATGGCTTGCCGCGGTCGCGTATGGCGCGGTTGACGTGGCAGTGCTGGCCACCGGCTGCGAAGCGCCGCAATACCTGGATGCGCTGGCAGAGCAAATGACGTTTGCCCAGGCGATCATCGATGGCCTGGGCTATAGCGGCATCAAGCTCCACTTGCTGCGTGTGCGCGACGCGGCGGAACTCGATCGCGAACTGCAACGCTTCGTCGCCACGGCCGCCGCAGGTGGCGCCGCCGGCACGGCGATCCTGCCGGCAGCGAGCTTCCACGTCGCTGCCGCGAAGCGCGAAACGCTCGACTTCGCGATCACCCACCTTGCCAGGCACGCACCGACACCGCAAGACCACATAGCACTCCCACAAGGCGCACCGTTCGGGGCGATTGGGATCGACACGGACAAATGCACGCTTTGCATGGCCTGCGTTGGCGCCTGTCCCGAGTCCGCGCTATCCGACAACCCGTCATCGCCGCAACTGCGATTCACCGAATCGAACTGCGTGCAGTGCGGCCTGTGCGTGCACACTTGTCCCGAACAGGCATTAAGCCTGCAACCGCGCCTCGCGCTGGGCGCAAGCGCCAGGCAAGCCCGCGTCATCAATGAAGCCCAACCGTATCACTGCATCAAGTGTCAGAAACCATTCGGTACCCTGCAAATGGTGGAAAATATGGTCAGTAAACTCGCCGGCCACGGAGCCTTCTCCGGCAACATCGACCGCCTGCGCATGTGCCCCGACTGCCGCGTTATCGACATGATGCAGCCCGACAAAGAAGTCTCTATCTTTGAGGTAAAACGCCAATGACCGAAGACGAAGAATATGCGCGTTCCGAACTGTACGGTGTGCTGTCCATGCTGTTCTACGGCCCGCCTTCGCAAGCTGTGCTGGACTTGATTGAAGGCGCTGCCATTGAAGGCGACGGCGTGCTGGCCGATGCGTGGCGCGGCCTGCAATCGGCCAGCAGCAAGACCGATGCCGAGCGCGCGCGCGAAGAATATGAAGCGCTGTTCGTCGGCGTCGGCAAGCCGGAGGTCATGTTGTACGGCTCTTATTACCTGTCCGGCTTCCTGATGGAAAAGCCGCTGGCCGCATTGCGTGATGACCTTGCCCGGCTAGGGCTGGAACGTTCCGAACACCTGTCAGAAAGCGAAGACCATTTCGCGGCACTGTGCGACGCGATGCGTCTGCTGCATGGCAGCATTGCAACACAGAAGGAATTTTTTGCCGCCCATATCCAGTCATGGGCGAACCAGCTTTTTGATGCTATCGATGCGCATCCCGGGGCAACTTACTATCGTGCAGTTGCTGGCCTGGCCCGCAGCTTCGTCGAAGTGGAAACCCAGGCGTTCGATATGGCTTAGCTATTGATGCATTGTTAAAATATTTGTGCTAGTGTTAAAAGACTAACTGATGTTGGTTATGGGAGACCATGATGTCAACGCAATCCAACTCCGGAAGAAGGTCTTTTTTCACCGGCATCGGGGCCTTGGCCGCTGCCGGCATCGCGGCCAAGATGGCCAGCAATCCGCCCGACGCGGCGCCGCCCGCCGAACCGGAGCCACCTCCTGGCACCGGTTACCGCCTCACAGAACATATCCAGAAGTACTACCGCACCACCAAGATCTGAGTGGAGGGCAAGATGATGCTCCTTACACGTAAAGGGCCAGCCGGACCTCGTGCGCCTGGACGTTTTGCTTCGAGTCTTGAAGGCAGCCTGGCGAGGGCGTTGCCGACGATGGACCGGCGCGCATTCCTGAAACGCTCCGGCATCGGAGTCGGCGTCGGGCTGGCGGCCTCGCAGCTTTCGCTGATGCGCAAGGCGCAGGCAAAAGATCCCGCTGCCGCTGATAGCGGTAGCAAGCAGGTCGTGCGGCGCACGGTCTGCAGCCACTGTTCGGTGGGCTGCGCAGTTGATGCAGTGGTGGAGAACGGCATATGGATCCGGCAGGAGCCGGTGTTCGATTCGCCGATCAACCTTGGCGCTCACTGTGCGAAGGGCGCGGCGCTGCGTGAGCACGGGCATGGCGAGTACCGCCTGAAATATCCCATGAAGCTGGTGAACGGAAAATACCAGCGCATCAGCTGGGACCAGGCCTTGCAGGAAATCTCGGCAAAGATGCTGGACCTGAAAAAGAAAGATGGCCCGGATTCAGTGTTTTTTGTCGGCTCGTCGAAACACAATAACGAGCAGTCGCAGCTTCTGCGCAAGTTCGTGTCCTTCTTCGGCACCAATAACTGCGACCACCAGGCGCGCATCTGCCACTCCACGACGGTGGCCGGCGTGGCGAACACCTGGGGCTACGGCGCCATGACTAACAGCTACAACGATATGCAGAACGCCAAGGCGGCCATGTATATCGGCTCCAATGCCGCGGAAGCGCACCCGGTCTCCATGCTGCACATGCTGCATTCGAAGGAGAACGGCTGCAAGATGATCGTCGTCGATCCGCGCTACACGCGCACGGCGGCCAAGTCGGACCAGTACATCCGCATTCGCTCCGGCTCGGATATTCCTTTCCTGTACGGGATGCTGTGGCATATCTTCAAGAACGGCTGGGAAGACAAGGAATACATTGCCGCCCGCGTCTATGGCATGGACAAAGTGCGCGAGGAAGTCGCCAAGTGGACGCCGGACAAGGTGGAAGAAGCTTGCGGCGTGCCGGAAGCCCAGGTGCTGCAGGCAGCAGAGACGATGGCGAAGAACCGTCCGTCCACCGTAGTGTGGTGCATGGGCCAGACGCAGCATTCGATCGGCAACGCGATCGTGCGCGCTTCCTGCATCCTGCAGCTCGCGCTTGGGAATGTCGGCAAGAGCGGCGGCGGCACCAATATCTTCCGTGGCCACGACAATGTGCAGGGCGCGACCGACGTCGGCCCGAATCCCGATTCGCTGCCGGCTTACTACGGCCTGGCGACCGGCGCATGGAAGCACTGGTGCGCGGTGTGGGGCGTCGATTACGAGTGGGTAAAGAGCCAGTTTGCCTCGCAGGCCATGATGGAAAAATCCGGCACTACCGTGTCGCGCTGGGTCGATGCGGTGCTGGAGAAAAATGAGCTGATCGACCAGGACAGCAACGTCAAGGCGGTCTTCTTCTGGGGCCATGCACCGAACTCGCAAACGCGGGGCCTGGAAATGAAGAAGGCGATGGACAAGCTGGAAATGCTGGTCGTGATCGATCCGTATCCCTCCGCTACGGCCGCCATGGCCGCGATGAAGGTGGAGGGACAGGAAGTTTACCCGAACCGCGCCGTCTACCTGCTGCCGGCTGCGACGCAGTTCGAAACTTCCGGTTCGGTGACTGCCTCCAACCGTTCGGTGCAATGGCGCGAAAAGGTAATCGAACCGCTGTTCGAATCGCGCACGGACCACATGATCATGTACCAGCTGGCGGAAAAGCTGGGCTTTGGCAAACAGCTGGTGGCAAAACTGAAACTGGTGCCGGGCAAGGGCAATATGATGGAGCCGGAGCCGGAATCGATGCTGCGCGAGATCAACCGCGGCAGCTGGACCATCGGCTATACCGGCCAGTCGCCGGAGCGCCTCAAGGCGCACATGCGCAATATGCACATGTTCGACGTGAAAACCTTGCGCTGCAAAGGCGGCAAGGATGCCGAAACGGGCTACGACCTGACCGGCGATTATTTCGGCCTGCCGTGGCCTTGTTACGGCACGCCTGAGCTCAAGCACCCCGGCTCGGCCAACCTGTACGACAACACCCAGCATGTGATGGATGGCGGCGGCAATTTCCGCGCCAACTTCGGCGTGGAGCGCGATGGCGTGAACCTGCTGGCGGAAGATGGCTCCTTCTCCAAGGGGGCTGATATTACGACGGGCTATCCGGAATTCGACCACGTCCTGATGAAAAAGCTGGGCTGGTGGGATGAATTGACTGACGCTGAAAAACTGGCGGCGGAAGGCAAGAACTGGAAGACCGACCTGTCCGGCGGCATTCAGCGCGTGTGCCTGAAGGTGCATGGCGTGCACCCCTTCGGCAACGCCAAGGCGCGCGCGGTAGTGTGGAACTTCCCCGATCCGGTGCCGCTGCACCGCGAGCCGCTGTTCGGCACGCGACCCGACCTCGTGGCCAAGTATCCGACCCACGACGACAAGAAAGCCTTCTGGCGCATGCCGACCCTGTACAAGACCGTGCAGCAGAAAGCAATCAACGATGGCCTGGCGCAGAAATTCCCGATCATCCTGACTTCCGGGCGCCTGGTGGAATATGAAGGCGGTGGCGAAGAGACGCGTTCCAATCCATGGCTGGCGGAGCTGCAGCAGGAGAACTTCGTCGAGATCAATCCGAAGGCAGCGTCCGACCGCGGCATCCGCAACGGCGACTACGTGATCGTATCGACGCCGACCGGGGCGCGCATCAAGGTGCGGGCGCTGGTAACGCAGCGCGTGGGCGTGGACACGGCCTTCATTCCCTTCCACTTCTCGGGCTGGTGGCAGGGCAAGGACATGCTGGAATACTACCCGGAAGGCGCGGCGCCGATTGTGCGCGGCGAGGCGGTCAACACGGCCACGACTTACGGCTATGACTCGGTCACCATGATGCAGGAGACCAAGACCACCATCTGTAATATCGAACGCTTCGCGGGCTGAGGAGATTGCCATGGCACGGATGAAATTCATTTGCGACACGGAGCGCTGCATCGAGTGCAACGCCTGTGCGACGGCGTGCAAGAACGAACACGAAGTGCCTTGGGGCGTGAACCGGCGCCGGGTGGTGACCATCAACGATGGCATCATCGGGCAGGAAAAGTCGGTTTCGGTGGCGTGCATGCATTGCTCGGATGCGCCTTGCATGGCGGTGTGCCCGGTCGACTGCTTCTACCGCACCGAAGAGGGCGTGGTCCTGCATAACAAGGATGCCTGCATCGGCTGTGGATACTGTTCCTACGCTTGCCCGTTCGGCGCGCCGCAGTTCCCGTCCAACGGAACCTTTGGCCTGCGCGGCAAGATGGACAAGTGCACCTTCTGCGCGGGCGGCCCGGAAGAAAACGGCTCGCAGGAAGAGTTCGAGAAATATGGCCGCAACCGGCTGGCCGAGGGCAAGCTGCCGGCTTGCGCCGAAATGTGTTCGACCAAGGCGCTGCTGGGCGGCGATGGCGACGTGGTGGCGGATATCTTCCGCACCCGCGTCGTCACGCGCGGCAAGGGCAGCGAAGTCTGGGGCTGGGGCACGGCTTACGGCAAACCGGAGGCAAAGTCATGAAGCTCTATCTGATAGTGCTGCTGGCGCTGGCCGGCTGCGGCGAAGTTTCGCAGTCGAAGCAGGGCAGTGCGGTGAATCGCGGCGACGAGCCAGGATACAAGGGAGCCCGCACGGCGCAGGTGGCCAAGGGCTGGACGCCAGGCGACAAGGCTTCCTGGGACAAGCAGGTGCGCGAGCGCGGGCAGCTGCAGAATGAGTACGTGAAGACCAACCGTTAGGGAGGTTCGCCATGAAACGATGGTTGGCAATGCTGGCCGTGGCACTCGCAGCCGGTACGTCACTTGCGGCGGACGCTCCCGCACCGAGGCAGCAGGCTGCCCCGGCGTCGCCTGCGGCCACGACTGAGGCTCCGCGCGTCGAATCGGTCGATATCCTCAAGCAGAACCAAGCCGAACGCACGCGCGACCAGCCCGGCAATAATGCGCCCGTCTGGCGCAAGGTGGTGGCGGGAGAGGCACATTACAGCAGCCTGCCTTACCCTGAATCCGGTGTCCTGATCCAGCCGAAAGCCCAGCTTCCCGGCCAGCCTGTAGCGGTGACTGCAGGTGAAGCCTGGCGCCGCTTCCGTAACGGCCCGATGATGAGCATAGGTGGTTGGCTGATCCTGGGCGTACTAGCCGTCATCGCCGTGATGTACTTCGGCAAAGGCCAGATCAAGGTGCATTCGCCGCCAACCGGCCGCAAGATCCAGCGCTTCACGCCAACGGAGCGCTTCGTGCACTGGACGACGGCCATTACCTTTGTGCTGCTCGCTGTTTCCGGCCTGTGCATGATGTTCGGCAAATTCGTGCTGATGCCCATCATCGGCCACGCCCTGTTCGGCTACCTGACCTACGCCCTGAAAACCATCCACAACTTTGTCGGCCCCTTGTTCACGGTCTCGATCATCGTCACCTTCTTACTGTTCGTGAAAGACAACTTCCCGATCGCCGCCGACATCAAATGGCTGGCCCGGCTGGGCGGCATGTTTGGAGGAAGGCATGCTCCTGCCGGCCGCTTCAATGCCGGCGAAAAGCTCTGGTTCTGGGGCGGCGTCACCTTGCTCGGCCTGGTTGCCAGCGGTTCCGGCTTTGTGCTCGACAAGCTGGTCCCCAACCTCGAATACACCCGCTTCATGATGCAGGGAGCGAACCTGCTGCACATTACGGCCACGGTGCTGATGATGGCCTTCGCGCTGGGCCACATCTACCTCGGCACCATTGGCATGGAGGGCGCCTACAAAGCCATGCGTGAAGGTTATGTGGACGACGCCTGGGCGCGCGAGCACCACGATATCTGGTACCAGGAAGTGGTGGATGGCAAAGTGCCGCGCGTGCGTGCCCCGGAGCACGACGGCGAGACGGTGCCGCCACCCGCGCCCAAGACAGTCTGAGGAGCATGCCATGAACAAGCCCATTTTCGCCCTGGTACTGCTGGCCGTATCCTGCACAGTGCAAGCCAAGCTGCCAGCGCCCACCGAAGAGCAGAAAGCCGCCGCCGCCGCAACCAAGGACAAGCAAGCCTGGACCGACAAGGTTGCCGCCTACAAGCTATGCCTGGCGCAAGATCGCGTCGCAGCCCATTATTTCAAGACGAAGGGAAGCGGCGGCAAGCCATCGGCCGCGCTGCCGGCGTGCGCCGATCCGGGGCCGTACGTTGCCCAGGTGGCAGCCACCAAGGAAGTTGGCGTCGCCGATTCGAAGCCCGTGCCGGAGGCGGGCAAGAAGAAATAAAGAAAAACCCGCCGCAGCGGGTTTCCACGGGGGGAGTGGTTGCGGCTTAGCCCAGCTTGTCGTTGGACTTGCGACGGGAAGCCAGGCCCAGCAGGCCAACGCCTACCAGCAGCATCGCATAGGTAGCTGGTTCCGGAATCGGAGCCGCCAGGTTCAGGCTACCGGCATAGGAACCGCCCATGCCAGCAATGGCTGTGCTGCCAGTGACCGTAAAGCCATAGTTACCCGACATCAGGGCATCGATCGGGAAGAATTCGATGCCGGAAGAAGTGTCGAAAGTAGTGGCAAGTGCAGTCTGGCTGCTGTCGGCTTCGACTTTGAAGAACTCAATGCCAGTGATGCCATAGTTCGCCAGGCGGGAACCATCGATCCAGGTCTTGCCCACGACGACCGAACCGCTGGCATAGCTGGCGTTCTGGTCCACCGAGAACAGATAAGTGTCGATATAGTCCCCTGCCGTTGCGTGCAGGGCGCCAAAGATGGCATTGCCTGCAGCATCAAAGGTCAGGGTGGTTTGTGCCATGGCGCCGGAGCTGGCGAACAGCCCGGCGGATAGCATCAATGTACCGGCTACCTTGCTAAGAAACGCTTTCTTCATGTTAATACCCCTTGAGATAGTGTTGTTGTGAAGGTGAAGCGGTGTCAGCGCGCAAGAGATTGCCTGGTTATATCGTCAGTGGCCTGCTGAAAACATAACCTTTCCTGCTTGCCAACGACGATCAATATAGCCCACCCCCTTCGGTCATTAGTTCATTAATGAAGTGTGTATGTTTTCAAGCGCACAAAGCTCGACCGCACTCGCGGGGCACGGGAAAAGCGCTGGAAAACGTCAAGGGAAAAATTTTTGCGTGCTCGAGCCTGTAAGGCTTGAAAGCCACATTTCGTAGGCCAATTCCGACAGGAACAAGAGCCGAACTGACGGGGGAATTGTGAGCAAACGCACCGTGTGCAACGGGGCCGGGAAATAAGATGGAAGCGTGATCGAAGCGCCCAGCGCTCATCTACCAGACACCCTGGCCGGCTTCTGCCGCAGCGAGGCACCCGGCCCAAAAACAGAATACGGAGGCCTATCATGACCCAGACCAACCATCCATCCAAGTACGTGGTAAGGGAGTACCTCGAACGTCGTTCTCAGGCAGTCAAACCACCTCCATCGCCAGAGGAGATTCGCCGTCAGCTGGGTTGGGGTTTGATGTTGTTCGAGCCGAAGATGGAAACCGGGCGCTAGACCCCCGTACTACACACTGACCCGCCGCCTGGCGGGTTTTTTTTCGCCGTTCGCTGAAATCTTCGCCATTCACCGAGCCGCCGCCGCCATTCACCGAAAAGCCATTTCGCGGCCTGCTGCACCCCGGTATCGTTCATCCATCCAATCAACGGGGAGCAAAAAATGAGCAAACAAATGGAATCACGCAGCCAACTGCTCTGGGGCCTGATCGTGATCGCCGTCGGCGTGCTGTTCCTGACCGATATCGAGATTCCGCCAGTTGGCCAACTGTGGCGCTACTGGCCTTTCCTGGCAATGGCCTTCGGCGCCGTCAAACTGATTCCACCGACCACGCCGAAGCATGTAGTGGATGGCCTGTGCCATATCGCTTTCGCCGGCTGGTTCTACATGTCGTTCGAACATATCTGGGGCCTGACTTTCCACAATAGCTGGCCCATCCTGGTCATCATCGCCGGCATTTGCCTGCTGGTGCAGCCAGTTGTGATTAAATACAGCGCCAATAAAGAGGAGAACCAATAATGCGTAACCGCAACCGCAGCCATCGCGAACGTAATACCGCATCCCAGATGCTGATCGGCGCCGGCGTCATCCTGGCCGGCTTCCTGTTCCTGATCGATAACCTGGGCTGGATCGACCTGGACATGCGGGTGCACTTCTGGCCCTTCATCCTGATGGTCGTTGGCGCCTCGACCCTGGCAAACGCGCCGCGGCGCGGCAGTGGGGCAGCAGTAGCAGGCATTTTCATGATCGGCTTTGGCGCCCTGTCGCTGCTGAAAGGCCTGGGCCTGATCTACATCAGCTGGAAAGTCATCTTCCCGATCGGGATTATTGGCCTGGGCTTGATGATGGTGTTCCGTGCCAGCAAGCGCAGCAAGCAATCGTCGGCCACTGGCGAAGAAGCCAGCGGCTATGCCCAGGACGCTTCCATCTTCGGGGTGGACGAGGGCGAAACTGGGGAGCGTGTGCTCGACCTGACAGCCATCCTCGGCGGCGTGCAGCGCAAGGTCACGACCCAGGACTTCCGTGGCGGCGATTTGAGCAGCATCATGGGCGGCATCGACCTGGACATGCGCACTGCCTCGCTGAACGGCACCGCTGTCGTGAACGTGTTTGCGCTGATGGGCGGCATCTCGATCAAGGTGCCGACCGACTGGACGGTGGAACTGGAAGGCACGCCAGTCCTGGGCGGCTTCGATGAAAAGACCATGGAGCCAAAGGACAACAGCAAGCGCCTGGTGATTCGCGGTACCGCCATCATGGGCGGCGTGGAAATCCGTAACTGATGCAGCGCGTGTTGACCAGCCGTGGCGGCGTGCTGCTGTACCTGACGGTATGGCTGCTGCTGGGGCTTGGACTGGGGGGCGCGATTTCCACCCTCAGCGACGAACCCCTGCTGCGCGCCATGCTCATTGCCGTGCCGGTGACTTTGCTGTTCTCCGTCGGTGCCGGTTTCTCGGCCTACTATATGTGCAAGGCCAACCCACTGCGGGAGCGCAGCCCGGCGGTGATCCTGGTGTCGATGCTGACTGCCGCTGTATGTGCCGGCTTCCTGTGGGTGTTCCTGATGCGGCTCTGGAATATCGGTGCTGAATCGTTCGGCGCCGAGGGCATTGCGATCCGCCCCCAGTTGACGGCCTTGCTGTTCTCGCTCGGGATCCTGATGTATGGGCTGCTGGCGACGTTGAATTACCTGGTCGGAGAATTTGTCCGGGCCCGCCAGGCAGAGCAGCGCGAACTGGAATCCAAGCTGCTGGCGCGCGACGCCGAACTGCGCATGCTGCGCACCCAGATCGACCCGCACTTCCTGTTCAACAGCCTGAACTCGATCAGCGCGTTGACCTCGATTGACGCCAAGCGGGCCCGCGACATGACGCAGCGCCTGTCGGACTTCTTCCGCCAGAGCCTGGGCATTGAAGCGCAGGGCAAGATCACGCTGGAAGAGGAGGTGCGCCTGATCGGCCACTTCCTGGCAATCGAAAAAGTACGCTTCGGCGCAAGGCTTGGGGTGGAGCAGGAAGTAGGCGAAGCAGCGCTGCCATGCCTGCTGCCGCCGATGATCCTGCAGCCGCTGGTGGAAAACGCCGTCAAGCACGGCATCGGCGGCATGCCGGAAGGGGGCACGGTACGCATCGACGCCCGCCGCGAAGGCTCGCTGCTGAAGGTTGAAGTGGTAAACGACACTGACCCGGACACACCGCCCCGCAAGGGCAACGGCATTGGCCTGGTCAACGTGCGGGAGCGTCTGGCGGCGGCCTATGGCCACCAGGCCAGCGTGCACTGCACGCACGAAAACAATACATACCGGGTAGCCCTGACGCTGCCCGCCGAGACGAAGGAGTCCTGAACCATGCGCGTCATCATTGTCGATGATGAAGAATTGGCCCGCGGCGTCATGCGGGAATACCTGCGGGCACACGCCGACGTGGAAGTGGTCGCCGAATGCGGCAACGGCTTCGAAGCCGTGAAGGCAATTGCCGAACTGGAGCCGGATGTCGTGTTCCTCGACATCCAGATGCCAAAGCTCGATGGCTTTGAAGTGGTGGAACTGGCGGGCAGCAAACCGCACTATGTATTCGCCACGGCCTATGACCAGTACGCGCTGAAGGCGTTTGAGGTTCATGCGATCGATTACCTGCTCAAGCCCTATCCGCAGGAAAGGCTGGACCAGGCCGTGGCGCATGTGCGCACTCGCCTCGGTAGCGAGCGTCCACCGGTGACGCAGATGGCGGCCGAGGCGGCGACCCGCAACGGTCCGCTGGAACGTGTGCTGATTCGTGACGGTTCTCGCGTGCACGTGATTGCCGCTGAGCGCATCGACACCATCGAAGCGCAGGACGACTACGTCGAGATCCTGGCCGAGGGTAAGCCATACCTGAAGAACCAGCGCTTGTCGGAACTGGAGGAGCAGCTTGACCAGACCCGTTTCGTGCGCTTGCATCGATCCTGGATCGTCAACGTGGAACGCATCGAGCGCATCGAGCAGGCTACCAAGGATAGCCACTGCGCCGTGCTCAAAGACGGCCGCAAGATTCCGGTGAGCCGTAGCGGTTACCAGAAGGTAAAGGGGCTGTAGCTCTGGATGGGAGGTTTTGTGGGACTCAGTATTCAAGTTGGCGGCTTTGAAGAGCCGGAAATGTATGCATCGTTGTCACAAGCACTCGTGGAAGCGGGTCTGCCTGCACATAAGGAGCCGCATTCGCCTGAGGACGATGGCATATTTTCTTGCCAGATGTGGGGTTACTCCGGGCTGCATTACCTGAGGCGGCTGGCTGCCTATATTGGTCTCGATAAAAAAGTTCCGGGGCCAGGTGGCGACAATCCGGCGGGTGACCCGGTACTGGAGGAATATTATGACTATCTCGCTCCAGGCTTTGAGCACCTTGTCATGCACAGCGATTCGGAAGGATTCTACGTCCCGCAGGACTTCGAAGACGTCATCTATCCGCGTGAGGAATTGGGCGTCGGAGGTGGAATCATCGGGTCCTCAGTCCGTCTTTTATCCGAATGCAAACGCCTCGCCGCTTGGCTGGAACTGCCGCTGGACCTGGACCATGAGAGCGACGAGGTATGGGAAGCGGGGGAATCGCCCGAGTCAGATGGCCCCCGATGGAAACAGTATGGCAAAGAGTCCTTCGCATGCATTCGCCTTATCAGAGCAGCCGAGGCGTCAATAGAGTCTGGTGCAGCGATCGTGTTCTGCTGATTAAAACATGTACTGGCTGCAGGAGCTTGACCAGTGTACATGTCAGGCACAGTTACACTGAGAAGACGATCATTCGTCCTTCAGGATAGCAGCCCTCCCAACCACAAGGCATTCCACCGTCAAGATAGACCTGTTCCACTGCTTTCCATAATTCGTGCATTTCGCCGTACGCATGGCAATGGAGTAACCGTGCAATATCACCCTGCATATTGTTGATCAACGTATCGACGAGTGCGCTGGCGTAAAGCTTGCTTGTCATCTGGTCGAGAATTTCGATGATTTTTCTTTCACTTTCGCGAGGCATGTCCGGCCAAGCCGGCGTGACGGATTCCAGCAACTCCTGCCAGTCTTGGAATCGTTCGCCGGAGTCGTCTGTGGAGCGTTCGACGGCTTCCGAGATGTCAAAAATTACTCGATGTGTTCTTGCGTCTCCGCCATAAGGCCGGTCAAAGAAAGTAGTGCGGCTTAAGAAGTCGAGCAGTTGGCCTGCGGCGAATCGGACTTCGCTCCAATTTCTATTCATTTAAGTCGGAAGAAATGGTCATGATGATCGCGCTTTGATGGCTGGAACTGGAACGAAGATGCACAGTTTTCCATCCGGAAACTCGCCTTTCCAGCCGCAAGGGAAGGTACCTTTTTTGTAGGCTCTCCACATTTTTTTGTACAAGTCTGATTCGAAACCTACAAGTTTAGCCTTTGCGATTTGTATCAGGTCGCCATAGACTTCGTCAAAGAAATGCATCATTTCGCCAGTCATCTTTTGCTCGCAGACTTCAACTATTTCGGCTGCAATTGATTTATCAAAGGACTTTGTCTCTATCCCTTTTTCCCGGCAGTGCGAATACAGCTGGCGTGATGCTTGAGCCCTCAATCCATTCCATGATTTAAATCGTGCTTCAATTCCTTGGTGCCAGGCCAGCCATTGTGCTTGTTCGATGTCATTAGTAAATATGCTATTGCGTAAGCTGTTAGGATGAGCTCCAAAGTCAAAGATATGGCCCTTACGAATCAGGTTCATGAAGGCGTCAAGCTCGAGATTGTCAATACATGCGTCAACTGCCACGATGCTTACTTTTCTCTTGCAGACATATAAGGTTCCTAGAGCCCGATTCCTGAGCTCATTTGGAATGTCGAGTTGCAGAAGACGTTCGAGCAGCGGAATTGCTTTCGCATATGAGCCCGTGTGATAACACAATTCAAGTGCGAGAATCGCCAGCAGTAGAACCTCCTGCGCGGTCCCTTGATTTGGATCAAGCAGCGCATGTAGCGAGCGCTCCGCATCAACCACACGACCATACTTGATCTGGGTTCTGATTTTCTTTATCGCGGAATCAATATCCATAGACTGTAGTTTCATTGACGATATCAAAGGCTTGGCCTAAATTTCATCTCAATTCGCAGGGACAGGCTATCTAAGTCGCTTGGACGAAAAAAAGGCCGTGATCAACGGAGTCGTATTTCTCCTGTAAATATAGATAGCCTAAGGCATCAAGAAGTCCGAATATGTCTTTGAATCTCGACGGAAAGTCAGCACTCTTTAGTTGAAGGGCAAAGGACATCTGCCGAAGGTCTAAGATTTCATTTTGAAGTAGACATGGGAGAGCGCCGATTCGCGACCCGCAGTCTTTCTCTTCAGAGCAAAGTTCGCCCAACTCGAGCCGATGGGGCGGAATACTAAGGGATTGAGCTATGCTTGCACCTGGCGGATGCTGGATTACCTTAGTGCCGCCGCGTCGCAAGCATTCGAGTTCCTCTTGAATGCCGTGGTACGTGATTTCATCAAGAAAATAATCGGTCTCAGAGTAAGAAGAAAAAACTGAGGTATAGAGGTTCGATGCAAGTCGAAGCCCTGTGGCATTCGAGATAAAGCTGTTTGGTATTGATGCAATCAGAACTAACGGGTTGCCTTTCTCATTTGCTTGCCAACGTGCAATTCCTCCGATTAATGCTGGTCCTCCAATACGGGGTTCGAGGGCATCTTCAATTCTCGACGAGATTTCTTTGATTTTCAGTATGCTTATTCTTGCGATTCCGAGAGTCTTCCATTTCTTCCTCTTACTCAGCAACTGTGCGGCTTGCATTTTCAAAATACCACGAGAGGAAGCTATTAAATGTTTCCCATCGTGCGGGAATTTCTCCATTCATAAAAATCTCGTACTCTTTTAGATTGAAGTCATACACCGCTTGGTCATCCTTGTTGTATAAATACATCCCTTCACTCTCGTCCGACGTCAGCGCTAAGAACTTTTCCGGCAGATGATATCGATCCCGCGAATAGTCGGTTTGATCGGGGATTGCGGGAATTGCGGTGTCGTCTATGTCCAACAACTCGGCAGTAGGACGGGAACTGATGAATGCACCTTGATATTCCAAATAAAATTCTCCGAATTCGGAATTTGGGTCGACGCCCAACTGGCTGAGCGTACGAAGTGCTCCTTGCTTGTTCTGCCTCAGGACATCACCTCTATCTTTTGCCAAATAGTCTTTTACTGTCTTTGGAATCATAAAGAACGTTCCTCGCCGTTACGCGACAAAGGGAGATCCAAGGCGGAAATAGGTCATGCTTCAATTATTTGAAAATACCACCAAATCACCTGATGGGTACCTGCCATTCCAACCGCAGGGAAAACCATTGTTTAGATAAACTTCCAATATCTCTGACCAGATTTCTGGGAAAAAGTCGTTTGCATAACAGTTTAGTAAAATCTTGATGTCCCTTGCATCAATTCATTAATCAGGCACACTCCAGCATCTGTCAACTTTACATCTGCGCCGTTGAAATTCTTCTTCGATAGGTTGAAATAATTATTTTTGTTTAGATTGTGGGTAATCCAACTTTTCCAATCAAAGTGCTCTGGGAAAATTTCAGACGAGTCTGTTAGCGACTCCCAGTCATCGAATTTATCTCCCGAGTCATCAATGGCGTACTCTATAGCAATACATGGATCAGTGACGATGAGCCGGCCGTCTGTGGTGCCTGAATACTTTCCTCGGTAAAGTGAGTCACTTTCTAAAAATGCTAGCAGCGGTTTTGCACCTGCAGAAAGCTCGGTCCAGCCAATCCCTGAGCTCTCTGCTTTGGTTAAATCGTTTGGCTGATTGGTACTCTGGAATTTTATCACGTGAAGATCAGCCCTGTTTTTCCCAAACGATTCCGTTGGAAGTAATAGATATCAATTCTCCATCGTTATCGTAGTTAAATTTGCAGTTCGACTGAAAATCGTAAGGCGCGCTTACCATTGAAACTGAATCAACAGAGCGGTCTTCGTTAAGGTGAAACAAATCTATCGAATAAGTATCTCTTTCTCCAACAATAATGCAAGCTCTAATACGGTCTTGAAAATTGAAAATCCTCCTCATCCCGATAAGCCTTGGAGGCTTGTTGGATTTGTAGGAATCATTGTTCGGATATTGAATACTTATCCCGTCTATTGACGTTCCGTTAGCCGTGAAGAATGTACCCATTAGCGGTATTTTAATTGGCTTCGAAGGGGAAATTGTGGCCACATGCGCACCGTTAATGAATCCCGAACTATACGTTCCCTTGAGCCTTGCCTCAAACGGGTTGGAGAACCGCTTTTTTACGATCTTGCCTGGGGTAAATCCCGCTAACTCAGCGGAGTAGGGGGCTGATCAAAAATCGGACCAGTAGAAGATTTCCACTCTTCAATCTTTTCAATTGTAGAGTAATATGAGTTTAGAAGTGCAACGTCTAATTTGTTTGTGTTGAAATTGCCCTTCAATTCATTCATAAGAGCTATGAGTTCAGTGGACTTCAAAATCTCAATCATGATTTTATTTTGACGAACTGAATTCGAATACGTAGCCGTTGAAGTAGCGTAGGCTGCCGTCTTGGCGGTTGGTTTGTGCAGTGCCGAGCAGAACCTCTGGAAAGACGGCATTGAGGCAAGTCATGCTGGTTATCGTTTTGCTATGCTTTGGCGCAATTTAGCATAAGACTTGATGATACGGTCCAGCTGTAACTCAACGGTGTGCAGCCTTTAGCAATAAGGGGAACGTCGTATCGGAAGTACCGTCAGTCACCGGAGCCAAATTGTTAGCTTTGGTGAGAATCTATTTGCTTCCCGCAGGCTAATATGCCGGGTCTTGTAAGGAGCCTGATGTGAAGTCCCGCCTATATGGCCTTGGTGTAGCTGCCCTGGTTTTGCTGTGGCAGCCCGCATTCGCAACAACCGTCCCCGGATCGGGGGCTGATGAACTGGTAATGCTGGGGATTGCCATTCTTTGCGTTGGTGGGTTTGCAGGCGTCGTTTCCGGTTCAATGGGAATGGCAAAAGGTCGTCCGCTTACCGCCTTTCTTTTGCCGATCCTCTTGTTGCCTGCTGCAGCCAACGTGATTGGCGGTAGTCCCGGTCTCGACGGCTACTTCGAATTAATGGCGTTCAGTGCCTTCCCGTATGTGCCCGCGTTCTTTGTTGGATGTTGGATGGGACGCGCCAAAGCACCTGCACGCAAGGCGGCGCTGCCTAAAGGTGTGGCGGAGATGATCGAAGAGCAGGAGCCTGGCCAGACCTTTAGCCATCTTAGTCAAACCACGCATACGGCCTGCGGCCAGTCGTTCACCGTCCATGTTTGTCGCGTAGCCGCAACGGGACAATATCGTTCGTATGTCTACTGTAACGAAGCGCTCGTGGCTTGGGCGTTCGAGCGAGGCCGGGACTGCGAGGCTGATCCTGATTCCCCAGCCGCCAGGGCGCTTGTCGAGAAACTGGTTGCGGACACGGTTAATGAGGTTATTGCGAACAACCTTGACCTTTATTCGTGCGCGAGCCCGAACTTCTGAAATCCTATGCTTAAAAACCTTATTGGCCTGCTTCTCATCGCCACTTTCATCGGAAACGCTGCCGCAGCGCAGGAATATTCGACAACTCAGTGCACAAAATACGGACAGCCCGAGTTTGTCTTCTCCATCGATGATGGACCACTAAGTGAACAGGACGCGCAGTGGTTCCGTACGACCTTGGAAGAGATGGTCGCTGCAGGCGAGAAGTTCAAGGCCGGCGAAACACTGCTTGTCGGGCCGGTGCCCTTGAAGCTTGAAGCTGCAGAGGACGGAAAGCTTCGCATCCTGGAGCCCGACATGAAATCCATGCCGTTCAAGTTCGTGCCAAGCGTTGCCAGGACGCTCAAGATCGTACGGAGGCAGCGCTATGCCGTCGATAGCCTGGGCGCTACGAACGCAATTCGTTTCGCGCCATTTCATCATCCCCTCATGTTGACTCGCGGGGCCTTGCAGGCACCTGCGATCCTTATGATTCGGGCAAAGAAACAAGACGGTATCACCGGCTGGGTCCTGACCGATCTGGAAGACAAGAGTCAATCGAAGGGAGACCTGGAGCCTATGAGCGTCTACGAAGCCATGCTCCGGCGGCCCGACATCATGGATTTCCTGGCACTGCCGGAGCAATTTTCAGTCGTCGTTTCGAGCCGCAAGAAGTTTGAAATCCTCAAAGACGGCATCCCTGTCGAACCACGAAAGGGCAGCTATCTCGACCTGCGTTCAAAGCAATAATTTGAGCGCACTGCCAGGTATGTTCGCCGTTTTTATCGCGGCAATGTCCATAGGAGATAACAGATGAAATCACTATTTCTCTACCTGCGAAGCAAAAAATGGTCGCTGACCAATCGAAAAAAAACGGTGGAAGCAGGGATAGAGCCAGCTGAACGCGTTCAGTTGTTCATCGCCGGATACCTGCGGGCGCACCAGCAACTGGCTGCGGACGCCGATCCAAAGAAGATTAACGATTGCTTTTACCGCTGGAATGAGCTCATCACTGAGCTCGACGCAGAACATGCAATCAATCGGGGTTGCATGGAGCTGGCCGGCGTTATGTGCGACCCGTGTCCGCACATTCCAGGCCAGGAGGAAATCGTCAGCGTCAGGCACGATCAGGAGAAGGTTTTTGTCGAAACATGTGACAAGGACGTGCTTCCGCATTATTACGAGTACGAGTTGTGGCGGGCAGGTAATGACTGGCGCATTGCCCGAATCAGGAGCTACCTTTGCACGGCAGGGGAGTCGCTGGTGACTGACCGCGTGCGGCCTCGCTTCAGCGATCCAGCCCTTATTCCGCTACGCGAGTTGCCGGATGATGATGCGGGAGTTGGTGGCGATGACCTGTTTGTGCCTGGGCGCCCGGTCCGGCTGGATGACGAAAAGAGTGTCATCGAGGTGCAGGCAGTCGGGAAACTGAACGTCTCGTCCGGCCGGCTTGTTGTTGGCGATCTGGGCTATGGCGCCGATGTTCTGGGTGTGTTGGGGCAGCCGGTGCCGCCCGGGCAGTACCCGGCGGAAGTCTCAAAGGCATTTGGCCGCGTTGCTGCGCTTCGCGTGCGTTTTTCCAGCGAAGCCGTAAAACGCTGGCTTCCTGCCGATCACAATTGCTATGACTCTCCCCAATACGTTGTCGGCGTAGATGCCGGGAACGTGGCCATTATGGACCTGGACGCAGTCCTGGCGGTGAAGGCGCGCGATAAGGAGAGGGCTTTCGAAGCATATGCTGAGAATACGCAGCAGCGCTATTCGATGCTAAGCCTGGCGCGCGCAAACGACGCTGTGATTTCGGATTCGGGGTTTGGCGATGGCGGCTATCCGGTTTACTGGGGGGGGATGGCATTGATAGACTTGTTGTGCTGGTCGTGGAGTTCATGTTGTTTCCGGAGTGAACTCGCTGATCATGTCGACTTCAGTCAATTCAAAGGCTTCAGCATTAAATTACGGCTTTTCCCATTTGCCTGGCAAGTTGGCTTTATCGATCCTCGCCTTGGACACAGTGGGCAGCCTGTTGGTTACAGGCTTTTTCGTCGCGATGGAGATGTTTTGCCGGGTGGGCGATTGCCCGTCGCCCAATTAGGAATGGGAGGGATGCTGCGGCCGAGTGACAATGTGTGAGACACGGTCGGACCGGTTTTTCATATACTTCCTACTATGAAAATTATCTTGCCACTGATCTTCACCTTGGCCGCCATTCCGGCGCATGCCCAGCTCTTTAAATGGACCGATGCAGACGGCAAGGTTCATTACTCGGACCGCCCGCAGGATGGCGTCAAGGCCAAGGAAATTGCGGTGCAGCGCGCAGCTGCGAAGCCGGCTGCCGCGCCTGTCGACAATTGGCAGCAACGCGAGCTCGATTCTCGCGAACGACGCATGCAGCGCGAGGTTGCGAATCAGGAAGCGGCCGACACTGCGGCGCGCAAAGCCGGGAAAACGCCATACAACCCCAGCCAGCACCGCAACAATAATCCGATGACCGATGATGAAGTCTGCAAGCGCGATGCGCAGCAGATTGAATTTTCCGAGAAGGTTCCCAGGCTGGCCTTTGGCGGCGCAAGTGGATCGGTCGCAGTCAGTGAAGAGGAGCGCCAGGCTATCGTCCGCCAGCGCAAGGAAAACCACGCTTTGCTGTGCGGATCCGGCCAGCGCACTCGCTGAAGTCTCGATATTCATCCGGGAGCAATCCAATTGAACCGGCTGTGGCGAAAGGCGGACTAGCCGGCTTCCCTGGCGCCGACTTGCCACCAGGCGGGCAGCAGGGCCTGGACTTCCGGGCGGCCAAAGCGGTCGTCGATCAGGTGGACGGTGCCGCGGTCGCTGGTGGTGCGGATCACGCGGCCGGCGGCTTGCACGACTTTCTGCAGGCCGGGGTAGAGGTAGGTGTAGTCGTAGCCTGCGCCGAAGGCCGCTTCCATGCGGGCCTTGATTTGCTCGTTCACCGGGTTAATCTGCGGCAGGCCTAGCGTGGCGATGAAGGCGCCGATCAGGCGGTCTCCCGGCAGGTCGATGCCTTCGCCAAAAGATCCTCCCAGTACTGCAAACCCAATACCTTCGCCGCCGGCACGGAAGCGTGCGAGGAAAGCGTCGCGCGCGCTTTCATCCATGCGGCGCTCCTGGCGCCAGAGCGGCACGTCCGGATGGCGCGCGGCGAACAAATCGGCCACCTTTTCCATGTAATCGAAGCTGCTGAAGAAGGCAAGGTAGTTGCCGGGCTGGCGTTGATACTGCTCGCCCATCAGCGCGGCGATGGGCGCCAGCGAGCGGTCGCGGTGCTGGTAGCGGGTGGAGATGTGGCTAGCGATGTGCACCTGGAGCTGCTGCGCGTCGAAAGGCGAGGCAACATCGACCCATGCCGTTTCGGGCGGCATGCCAAGCGTGTCGGCGTAGTAGTTCCAGGGGCTGAGCGTAGCGGAGAAAAGGGCCACCGCATGTGCGGCTTCAAAGCGCTGCTTGAGAAAGGGCGCCGGCAGGATGTTGCGGATGCAAAGCACCGAGTTCATGCGGCCTGCGGCGGCGCCACGGCCACCGTCCGATTTCTCGATGTCGAACAGCGAGTGCTCGCCGAAGCTTTCCGCCAGGCGTCCGAACAGCAGGGCATTGAAATAGAAATCCAGTACGTCGGCATCGAACCATGCGGGATGTTCGGCCATGTAGTCGCCGATCTCGGTACAGGCTGTTTGCAGCGCGCCCATGAACTTTTCGGGCAGTTCGGCGTGGCTGGCGTATTCCGCTTCCTGCGCCTTCTCCAGCGCACTCCATTGGCGGTGTACGCGGTCGAGCGGTTTGCGCAGCGCTTCCGGCGCAGTCTTGCGCAGCACGCGCAGGCGCACGTGGTCCATTTCGGCGGAATACATCTTGCGGGCCCGCGAGACCATATTATGTGCTTCGTCGGCCAGCACGCCGACCTTCCAGCCGTACATCTGCGTCAGGCTGTACAGCATGGCGCTGATGTCGAAGTAGTAGTTGTAGTCGCCCACCACCACGTCGGCCCAGCGCACCAGTTCCGATTGCAGGTAGTAGGGGCAGACCTGGTGCGCCAGCGCGACTTCGCGCACCGAGGCGCGGTCCAGCATGGGCTGCTGCAAGGCGGCAGCGCGTGCGGCCGGCAGGCGGTCGTAGAAGCCTTGCGCCAGCGGGCAGGATTCGCCGTGGCAGGCTTTGTCGGGGTTCTCGCAGGCGGTGGTCTTGGCCGCCAGCTCCAGCGCGCGCAGCGGCAGCAAAGGCGCGCTGCGCTTGATGGTCTCGACCGCGCCGAGTGCCATGCTGCGGCCGCTGGTTTTCGCGGCGAGGAAGAATACTTTGTCCAGGCCATGTTCGGCGCTGGCTTTCAGCATCGGGAAGATGCTGCCGATGCTCTTCCCGATCCCGGTCGGCGCCTGCGCCAGCAGCGAGCAGCCGCGCGCGCTGGCCTTGTACATGGCTTCCGCAAGCTGGCGCTGGCCGGGGCGGAAGTCGGCATGCGGGAAGCGCAAGGCGCGCAGTTGCTCGTCGCGCGCGGTGCGGTGCGCCAGTTCCTGCTCGGCCCAGGCCACGAAGCGGCCGCATTGCTCTTCGAAGAAAACGCGCAGGGAAGCGGCATCGGCTTCCTCGGTGAAAACCGTTTCCTTTTGCGTGCCGATGTCGAAGTAGACCAGGGCCAGGCGCAGGGCAGTCAGTTTGCGTGCGGTGCACAGCAAATGGCCGTAGACCTTGAGCTGGGCCCAGTGCAGGATCCGGTGGTTGGCGGGCTGGCGCGACAGGTCGCCGCGGTAGGTCTTGATTTCTTCGAGCTGGTTCTGGCGCGGGTCGTAGCCGTCGGCGCGTCCGCGCACATGCAGCGGGCCGAAATCGCCGGACAGGCTGACCTCGCGCTCATATTCTTCGCCACGGCGGCTGGTGACGACGGCGTGGCCTTCAATGCCTTCCTGCGCGGTGGGCGTGGGCGTGAAGCGCAGGTCCAGGTCGCCTTGCTTGGCGGTGAACTCGCACAGGGCGCGGACGGCAATCGTGTAGCTCATTCCTGCCACGCCAGGTAACACACGGACACCGGCATGCCATGCTCGGCGCAATAGTCGATCCAGCGCAGCTGGTTGTCCTGCAGGCGGTCGCCCGGGCCTTTGACTTCGACCATCTGGTAGCGCTGTTCTGCGGGCCAGAAGCGGATCAGGTCCGGGAAGCCGCTGCGGTTGGCCTTGATGTCGAGCAGGATGCGCTCGAACCACAGCTTCAGATGGGCAGCCGGGATGCAGTCCAGCGCGAGACCGAGCAGTTCTTCATCGATTGCGTCCCAGTAGACGAAGGGCGACTGCAGGCCGGACTTGGCGGCGAAGTTGGCGCGGATGGCGTCGCGGTAGCTGCCGTCTTGGAGCCGCGCGAAGCAGGCTTCGAACAGGACGGCGCGGCGGCGCTGGAAGTCGGCGCTGTGCAAATCCGCCGGGCCGTGGTGGAAGGGATGGAAGAAGGCGCCGGGAATGGCAGCAAACACCGCGTCCCAGCACAGCAGGCCAAACAAAGAATTGGCCAGCGCGTTCTCCACGTAGAAGCAGGGCGCCTCCTCCTGCCACAGATGGTCGCGCACTACGCCTTCCACCCACCACTCCTCGGTCGGCATCGGAAGCACCAGGTCGATGCGTTCGACCGGCGTTGGCTTATGGGCGGACTCGCGCATGTGGCCAAGCTTGCGGCGCAGGCGCGGCGCCATGCGCAGCAACTGCTGGCGTTCGGCTTCGCTCTCTGGCGCGGCCTGCGCGCGTTGCAGCCATTCGTAGGCTAGGCCGATCCGCTCGTCTTTTTCCAGCACGCGGATGGCGCGGGCGCGGGCGCCGGGGTAGGCGCATTGCTCGTACAGTTCGAAGGCGCCGGCCCAGTTGCCCAGCTTCTCAAGCTGCTGGCCGAACTGGAACAGCATTTTCTGGCGGCGGCTGTGCAGCCATTCGTTGTCGTCGCCCAGGGCTGGCAGTTCTCGTGCCAGGTGCAGCGGGTCTTCGCCGCCTGCGAATCGTTCGCGGCAGGCGTGCAGCGCCAGGTAATCGTCGATGTCGCGGCGCGAGCGGAAGCCGCGAGCGGCCGGCGAAAACTCGACTTTTTCGTAGCGGTAGATGCCCAGGTTGGACAGCACGAATTCCGACCAGTCCTGGTGGAAGTTACCGAAGAAGATCAGGCGCAGGCGGTCGCACAGGGGCTTGGAGAGGATGTGGTAGACCTGGTCGCCGGCATCGGCATACCACGACGTGAAGCGGTGGCTGCCTTCGTGACGTTCGCGCAGGGCCTCCAGCTGGTCGGCCTTGCGCGCGCTGCGTTCAGCGCCGCTCAGGGCAAACACACGGGTGATTTCGGGCTTTTGGAGAAGCTCGAACAGCTCGTCCAGCGTCAGCTCGGGGTCTTGCACCACCCAGCCTTGCTCGACCAGCGGGCCGGCGGCGGCGATGGTGCAGCCGATCTCGGGGTAGCTCAACTTGGAGGCGCGGAACAGCTCTCCCTTGCGCATCACCATGCGCACAAACAGGGCGCGGGATGGCTGGGGCAGGGCGGGGAAGCTGGCGAGGAACCTGGCTTCCTCCTCCGTCAGCAGGTCGCTATAGCGTTCGCCAATCCAATGCAGGACCTGGTGGAAGTTCTCCAGGTAATAAAACGGATTTTCAAGGACTTGGTTCATGCAGGCGAAGCGGCGCGAAAACTGTATTTATATACAGTATAACGCGCCGCAGCCTGTATTGTCAGCCCTTCTTGCTGGCCGCGTTGGCTTTCTCGACCTGCTGCTCGAAGGCGGTGACGGCGTCACGGGTGGCCTGCGTCACCTGTTCATAGCCTTTGAAGGCGTTTTCAATGGCGTTTTTGACAATCTCCACTGCGTTGTCCGAGCCGGGACGCACGTTCTTGGTCACGTCATAAATCAGGGCGCTCAGGTTGGATTTGGCTTCGGCCAGGTGGGCGTCGGCAGCCTTGTGGAAGTCGTTCGACATTTCGCTCAGCAGGGCGCCCAGTTGCTGGTTGTAGGCGTTGGTGGCGGCCATGCCGGGCTGCAGGCGGGCGTTGATCACGTCCATGGCTTCCTGCGGCGTGGCGGAAGCATTGACCTTGCGGCCAGCCTCGATCTGGTCGTCGAGCGCCTTTTTGGCCGTAGCGATGTTCAGGGCCACTGCTTGCTCCACCCCTTGCATGGCGCGGTTGGTCAGGGTGTTGAAGGTCTCCAGCTGGAACTCAAACAGCGTCTTGGTCGCGTTGGCAAATTGCTCGGGATTCTGAAACATACGGTCTCCTTGTCGAGGTGGGATGGCGTTGCTTCTTGCTTTGGCTTCATTATTTATTACGCACCAAGTTTTCGCAATGGGCATCTTTAAACGGGCCGGCCATTTGCACCCAGCCCTTGCCGAGCGGGGTTTGCGAGCAGGCGCGCTGGCCGTCGATGCGGCTCTGGTACAAGTACCACCAGGCCGGGCGGGCGGTGGCGCTGCCGGCCGCGGTGGCGGCCAATAGCAGGATGGCGATCAGTCGTTTCATAGCGGGGCGGTGGCCGGCAGGCGCATGGTAAAGGTGCTGCCGTGGCCGGGCGTGCTGGCCACGTCAATATGACCCGCCAGCACGCCGGTCACGATATTGTGGGTGATGTACAGGCCCAGGCCCGACTGGCCGGAACCAAGCCGGGTGGTATAGAAAGGATCGAACACGCGGTGCATGTGGTCCGCCGGGATGCCGGCGCCGTTGTCGGCCACCGACAGCAGCACGTCGCAGCCCTCGGCACTGGCGGTGATGGTAACCGTCGGCTCGCCTTCCCCTGGCGCGGAAAAAGCATGGGTGATGCAGTTGTCGACCAGGTGTCCCACGGCCTGGCTAAGCGGAATCGGATAGCTGTCCAGCTGCAGGCCGGGCACCACGTCCAGCACCAGGTTGGGTCGCGGTTGCGGCAGGGTGGCCCAAAGGGGCGCCAGCATGTCCTGCAACAGCTGGTCGAGGAAGAAGTGGCGGCGCTGGGTGTCGTTGGTGTCGACGGCGATCTGCTTGAAGCTGCCGACCAGTCTGGCGGCGCGCTGCAGGTTGCGCTGGATGATATCGCCCGCTTCGCGCGCTCGCTCCAGGTAGGCATCCAGTTCCGAGCGGCGGATGCCGGAATCGACCTGGCTGCTCAGGGCCGCCGTATGGTCGGCCAGGGTGGAGGCGGTAATCAGGCTGTTGCCGATCGGCGTATTCAGTTCGTGCGCCACGCCGGCCACCAGCGAACCGAGGGCGGCCAGTTTGTCGCGCCGCACCAGTTCGTCCTGCGTCATGCTGAGGTTCTCCAGTGCCGCTTGCAGTTCTTCACTGGTCAGCTCCGCATGCTGCTTGGCGCGCGTCAGTTCGGCGGTGCGGGCTTCGACCAGTTCTTCCAGGTGGCTGCGGTGGCGCGCCAGTTCGGCCTCGCGCCGGGCGCGCTCGATGGCGATGCTCGCCAGGTGGCTGGCCACGCCGATCAGGCGCTGTTCTTCGGTATCCGGATGGCGCACGGTGCGGTAGTACATGGCAAAGGACCCGAGTACCGTGTTCTCGTCCTGCATTATTGGCATGGACCAGCAGGCGCGCAGGCCGTAGTCGCGGATCAGGTCGAGGTAGGGCGCCCATAGCGGGTCGTGTTCGATGTCCGATACCACCACGGCTTCGCGGCGGTGCATGGCAGTGCCGCAGGAGCCCACGCCGGGGCCGATCGCCATCCCCTCGAGCAGGGCCGCGTAGGAAGCGGGCAGGCTGGGGCAGCAGGCGCAGCGCATATGCACGCCGTCTTCGTCGAGCAGCATGACGGAGCACAGCACGCCCGGCGATTGCGATTCCACCAGTTGCACCAGCTTGTGCAGTGTGTCTTCCAGCGGCACGCCGCGCGCCATCATTTCCAGCAGGCGCTCCTGGCCGACGCGCAGGTCGTCCGCACGCTGGGTGCCTGTGACGTCGACCAGGCGCATATGGAACAGGCGCCGGCCGGGCTTGGCGATCCGCACGCCGCGGGCATTGCATTCGACCATGCGCCCGCTGCTGTGGCGGAAACTGATGCGATGCACGCGCAGCTCGCCGGCCAGCACGCTTTGCATCATCGCGTTCATCTCCAGTGGATCGCAAAAGGCCGAGAACGGGGCGGTCAGCAACTCCAGCGCGCTGCGCCCCAGCAGTTGTTCAGCGCGGTGGTTCAGGTCGACCGGACGGCCGCTGTCCATGTCGATCAGCACCACGGCGTCGGGCGAGGCGGCTGCCATCATGTGGTAGTTCACCTCGAGGTCGAAGCCGCCGATGCGCTGGCCCTGCAGCGCGAACAGCACATGGTCCACGACGCTGGTGGTGGCCAGGGGCAGGGTGAAATAGCCATCGGCGCCGGCGCGGGCGGCGCGTTCCTTTTCGTCGTTGGACGGGCGGTGCGACATGAGCAGCACCGGAATGCGGCGGTTGGCGTCGGCCTGGGTCAGTTGGCCAGTCAATTCCAGTGCGGCGCCGCCGGCCAGCGCGGTATCCAGCAGTACCAGTGCCACGCCGCCAGCGCAGGCCACCTCCAGCGCGTGTTGGCCGCTGGTGACCGATTCGACGCGGTAGTCGTGCCGGGCGAGCGCCAGCTCCAGCGCCGCCACATCGAGACTGGCGCCGGTAGCAACGAGGATGGTGTTGTTCGGTTCCACGCTGCCAGTGTATTACAAGCTGGCCTCGGCCTCGGCTTCGACCTGTGGAACCAGGATGCGCGGCAGGTTGTCCTCGATCCAGTCAACCAGGACTTCCAGCCGCTCGGCGACCTCGCGGCCCAGCGGCGTCAGGCTGTATTCGACATGCGGCGGGATCACGGGCAGGGCGGTGCGCAGCACGAAGCCGTCGCTCTCCAGCGCCACCAGGGTCTGCGCCAGCATTTTCTCGCTGACGCCGCCCACTTCCTTGCGCAACTGGCTGAAGCGGTGCATGCCGCCGAGGAGCACCACCAGCACCAGGACGCCCCAGCGGCTGGTGACGTGGCTCAATACCGTCCGCGACGGACATTCCGCCGCCAGCACATTGCCCGGCCTTGCCGAGCGGCGGGATAGGGAGGCCCGCAATGATTTTGAAGTTTTTTCCATACTTACAAAAAAGTACGTACTTACGAAAAGTTAGTGTTGATCCTATTATAGCCCTGCACTGTTTTCAACCAAGGAGAAAAACATGATCGTGGTAACTGGCGCTTCGGGCGCTTTGGGTCAATTGGTGGTGGAAGGCTTGCTGGACAAGGTGCCGGCAGCACAAATCGTGGCGGCCGTGCGTGATCCGGCCAAGGTGGCGCACCTGGCGGCGCGTGGCGTGCAGGTGCGCCATGCCGATTATGAAGACGCGGCCAGCCTGGATGCGGCACTGGCCGGCGCCGACCGCGTGCTGCTGGTCTCGGCCAACCAGGTTGGCAAGCGCACGGCCCAGCATCTTGCGGTGGTCGATGCGGCAAAACGTGCCGGCGTGAAGCTGCTGGCCTACACCAGCATTTTGCACGCCGACAGCTCGCCGCTGCGCTTGGCCGACGAGCACGTCGCCACCGAAGCAGCCATTCGCGACAGCGGCCTGGCCTATGCCTTCCTGCGCAATGGCTGGTATTTCGAGAATTTCGATAGCCGCATCCAGGGTGCCGTACAGTGGGGCGAAATGGTGGGCAGCGCAGGCGCGGGGCGCGTTTCGGCAGCCGCGCGTGCGGACTATGCGGCTGCCGCGGTGGCCGTGCTGACCACGGAAGCTCCGCAGCAAGTCTATGAACTGGCTGGCAGCACATCGTTCACCCTGGCGGAACTGGCCGCCGAGGCAGCGCGCCAATCAGGAAAGGCCGCCGTGTACCGCGATGTGCCGCCGGCGGAGTTTGCTGGCGTGCTGGCTGGCGTCGGCGTGCCCGCGCCATGGCCTGAACTGCTGGCCGATTCGGATGCTGGCTCCGCACGCGGCGGCTTGTTCGATGATGGGAAAGCGCTGGAGACGCTGATCGGACGTCCAACGCGCAGCCTGTCGCAGGCGGTGGAAGCGGCGCTGGGCGCGTAAATGAAAAAAGCTCCCCGAAGGGAGCTTTTCTGCGGAATTCTTGGTGCCCACGGAGGGACTCGAACCCCCACACCTCGCGGCACATGGACCTGAACCATGCGCGTCTACCAATTCCGCCACGTGGGCGCTAACTTCTTCAACTCTCTGTTGCGGTGTTGTGTGCAACAGAGGCACGCATATTAATGGTCGAGACCGAATCGGTCAAGTGTTAATTAATAATTTCGTGCAACTTTTTCCAATTCGGGGTCAGGTCTGTCATTTGGACAGCTGCCGCGCACCTTTGACATTTCTCAAGAGGCGGGGCGGAAAAGTCATGCTGCAAATATTTGCGGCGCAGATTATTCGACTGCAGAAATTCGCAGATATGATTTGATGAAGATCAAATGCTTGGTTGCTGAGTCCAAATGACAGACCTGACCCCGAACTTGGCGGAAAACAAAAAAGCCGCTTTTCAGCGGCTTTCTTGCGGAATTTTTGGTGCCCACGGAGGGACTCGAACCCCCACACCTCGCGGCACATGGACCTGAACCATGCGCGTCTACCAATTCCGCCACGTGGGCATTGTCGCGTTGTTCTGCAACGAGGCACGCATAGTAATGGCCCGATGCCCAGGCGTCAAGACATTTATGAAAGCTTGTTGGAACGGCCACGCTGGCGTACCGTGATCAGCAGCAGGCCAGCGGCCAGCATGGCCCAGCCCGACGGCTCGGGAATGGCTGCCACGTTCCAGCCGATGGCGTCCATCGCTGTAATGTCGTTACCGGTAATCTGCAGGGTCTCGCCCATGCCGGCAGTCGGGTCCATCAGTCCGATGAACAGGTTGTCCTTCCAGTGGCTGGCCTGGCGGCCGTCGCCAAAGTTCTCGCCGGTGGAAAATTCCGGTCCAACCGTGGTGCCGTCGAGCGAAAAATATTTTGCCCGGTTGTCTGCGGTCCAGTCGATCACGCCATGCGCTGCGCTCATGGTGGAGTAGCGGAACAGGTCGAGCGCGGAAACATAGGTGAACAGGTTGTCGTTGAACGGGCCGTTGTAGGGCGGGGAGTTGCCGTCCAGGATGTCGACGCCGCTGATAAAGCCCAGCACGTGGCCGATCTCGTGCGCTGCCACGCCGATAAAGTCGAAAGCGTTGGCATCGGTGCCGTTGTTCGGATTGAAGTCGAAATTGAAATCGCTGTTGAACTGGATGAAGCCGTCGCAATTGCCGATGCAGCCCGACAGGGTTTGCGGTGTAACGGCCAGGCCGATGGCTTTTGCTTCGGCATTCGTGATGGAGAGGATCTGGTTGTTGGCGTCGCCATCATTGTCGACATAGGGCAGGGCGCTGCCGGCCCCGTTGGGGTTGTTGGCGGTGCGGTTGATCAGCATGCCGAAGGTTGAGCCGCCAGGCAGGTGGGCTACTGCGGTCGCGTCGGCGGCCGAAGTGGCGTCGGCCGCCAGTGCATTGCGGACTGAGGCATAGGTATGGAAGTCTTCCGCCGAGGCTGCCTGCCCAAGAATTCCGCCGCCAAGGGAGTTGAAGCCGACCGTCAAATTTATCGTCACATTATCGTTCAGCAAACTTGACCAGCGCGCGGCTGCGGCCTGGAAGCCTTGCTGCGCCTGGAGCGAGGTGCCGGCGACGTAGTTGAAATTGAAAACAGGCGCTGCAGAGGCGGTACTGGCAGCCAGCAAAAAGCCGGCGAGCAAGGTCTTCATGGCGGTCTCCTACAGATTGGTGGGTAGGGAGGGTGCCGCAAGAAGTATGCGCGCCGCCGCTTCTGCGTGGCGCGCGACAGCCGGGGAGGCTGGGGCGTCAATGAATCCGACAGTTGAAAACAAAAAAGCCGCTGAAATCAGCGGCTTCTCTGCGGAATTTTTGGTGCCCACGGAGGGACTCGAACCCCCACACCTCGCGGCACATGGACCTGAACCATGCGCGTCTACCAATTCCGCCACGTGGGCATTAGCAACAACATCTGCTATCATACTGCTTTGGTGAGTTTTGCGCCAGATGAACTTTCATTCCACGCTGCACATCAACTCGCCATTCCCGCATCGCTGCGAGAGCCAGAATTATAGAGGAAACTCTGCCGATGTCAAAGGGCCTGCGAAAGATTTTTGTGCACGGCCCTTCCTGTTACACTAACAACCAATAATAAGATTACTGAAGAACTTTTGAACTCCACTCATACCATTCCTAGCCGCGAAGAGATTCTCGGCATCTTCCGCAGCGCCAAAGCGCCGCTCGACCTGCGCACGTTGGCGCTGTCGCTCAAAGTCAAAGCCGATTCCCAAGCCGTCCTGACGCGCCGCTTGAATGCGATGGAGCGCGACGGCCAGATCCGTTCCGATACCAGTGGCTTCTATGTGCTGGCGGACCATTCCGAGTTCATTGCCGGGCGCGTGTCCAGCCACCGCGACGGCTACGGCTTCCTGATTCCTGACGAACCGGGCGAAGACCTGTTCCTGGCCGAGCGCGAGATGCAGAAGGTGCTGCACGGCGACAAGGTACTGGGCCGCATCATCGGCTATGACCGCCGTGGCCGCCCGGAAGGCACCATTGTTGAAGTGGTCCAGCGCGGCACTACCCATATCATCGGCCGCCTGCTGAAAGAAAACGGCGTGTGGGTCGTGGCGCCGGAAGACAAGCGCATCAGCCAGGATATCCTGGTGCAGGGCGCCGTCGGCAAAGCCAAGTCGGGCCAGATCGTCAGCGTGGAGCTGACCGAGCAGCCGGGCCGCTTCAAGCAGCCATCGGGCAAGATTGTTGAAGTACTGGGCGATATGGACGACCCGGGCATGGAAATTGAAATCGCCGTGCGCAAGTTCGGGGTGCCGCATATCTTCTCGGATGCCGCATTGAAGCAGGCTTCCAAGCTGCCGGACGTGGTGCACGAAGCCGATTGGGGCGAGCGCGTCGACCTGCGCGATGTACCGCTGGTGACCATCGACGGCGAAGATGCGCGCGACTTTGACGATGCCGTGTATTGCGAACCGGTGAAAGTAGGCCGCAGCAAGGCCTTCCGCCTGATCGTGGCGATTGCCGACGTGTCGCACTACGTGAAGCCGAACGACGGCCTGGATGGCGATGCCATCGAGCGTTCGACCTCGGTTTATTTCCCGCGCCGCGTGATCCCGATGCTGCCGGAGAAGCTGTCCAATGGCCTGTGCTCGCTGAATCCGCGCGTCGACCGCCTGACCCTGGTGTGCGATGCCGTGATCACCGCGCAGGGCGAACTCAAGGCCTACCAGTTCTATCCAGCCGTGATCCACTCGGCTGCGCGCCTGACCTATACCGAAGTGGCGGCCATCCTCGGCAACACCAAGGGGCCGGAAGCAGCGCGCCGCGCGGAAATCGTGCCGCACCTGCAGAACCTGTACGACGTCTACCATGCGCTGCAGAAGTCGCGCCAGGAACGCGGTGCGATCGATTTCGAAACCACCGAGACCTACATCGTCTGCAACCCGGCCGGCAAGATCGAAAAGATCATCCCGCGCACCCGCAACGATGCGCACAAACTGATCGAAGAGTGCATGCTGGCGGCGAACGTGTGCGCGGCGGACTTGCTGCTGCGCCACAAGCATCCGGGCACCTACCGTATCCATGCCGGGCCGACCAAGGAAAAGCTGACCCAGGTTCGCGACTTCCTCAAACAGCTTGGCCTGTCGCTGGGCGGCGGCGATACGCCGGTGGCCCGCGATTACGCCGACTTGATGAAGAAGATCAAGGAACGCCCGGACGCGCAGCTGCTACAAACCATGCTGCTGCGCTCCATGCAGCAGGCGGTGTACAGCCCTGACAATATCGGCCACTTCGGCCTGGCGTACGAGGCCTACGCCCACTTCACCAGTCCGATCCGCCGTTATCCGGACTTGCTGACCCACCGCGCCATCAAGGCGATTTTGGCGGGCAAGAAGTACGAACCGAAGCTTGCCGACAAGTCGGTGCTGAACACCACGATTTCGAACGCACAGCGCCGCCAGGCACTGAAAGACAAGCAGGAAGGCAAGGAGCCGAAATCCAAGGGCGACCAGACCATCTGGGATGCGCTGGGCGTGCACTGCTCGGCTAACGAGCGCCGCGCCGACGAGGCTTCGCGCGACGTCGAAGCATGGCTGAAGTGCTACTTCATGCAGGACAAGCTGGGCGAAGAGTTCAGCGGCATCATCACCGGCGTGACCAACTTCGGCATCTTCGTGCAGCTGGACCAGTTGTTCGTTGAAGGCCTGGTGCATATCACTGACCTTGGCGCGGACTTCTTCGAATACGACGATGCCCGCCACGAACTGCGCGGCGAGCGTACCGGCAAGCGTTACCAGCTGACCGGCCGTGTGAACGTGCAAGTGGTGCGCGTTGACCTGGAGTCGCGCAAGATCGACCTGCGCCTGGCCGATAGCGAAATTTCGACCCTGCCGCCGCAAGGCAAGAAGGCCTCCCGCAAAGGCGGCGGCCTGGTTGGCTCGCTCGGCGATTTCGACAGCTTCGATGATGAAGACGAGAACCCAGCGGTAGCGCGCAAGCGCAAGGCAGCCCGCAGCGCGCCGTCGATCTCGGCGCGCGACGAGGCGCCAACCCGCGCTCCAGGCCGTGCGCCGGCCAAGCGCGGTGCAGCATCTTCTGCTTATGCCCCGCCGGCTCCCGCTGCGCGCAAAACGGCCAAGCCGAAGGCCAAAGCCAAGCCGAAAACCACCGCCAAGCGCGTGACCAAGGCTGCGAAGCCTAAGAAAAAACGATAAGCACCCGTCCGGCGCTTCGGCGCCGGACTTATTTTGAGAACTACGATGTCCAAGAATAAAATGATTTTCGGCTTCCACGCCGTTACCTCGCGCCTGCGCCACGAAGCTTCCAGCGTTGAAGAGATCTTCTTCGACCAGGCCCGCGACGACCGCCGCATGAAAGACCTGATCGCCCACGCGAAAGCGGCAGGCGTGCGCGTGATGCCGGTGGAATCCGAACGCCTCGACAAGATCGTCGGCACCCGCCGCCACCAGGGCGTGATCGCGTTTGCATCGCAGCTGGCGCTGGCGCGCAACCTGGACGAATTGTTGGATGCGGTGGAAGGGCCGCCGCTGTTGCTGGTCCTGGACGGCATCACCGATCCGCACAACCTGGGCGCCTGCCTGCGTGTGGCCGATGGCGCTGGCGCGCATGCGGTGATCGCACCGAAGGATCGCTCGGTGGGCCTGAACGCGACTGCGGCCAAGGTGGCTTCTGGCGCGGCGGAATCGGTGCCGTTCATTACCGTGACCAACCTGGCGCGTACCCTGCGCGAGCTGAAGGAACGCGATATCTGGCTGATCGGTACCTCCGATGACGGCGACAAGACTTTGTATGAAGGCGATTACAGCGGCCCGACCGCGATCGTAATGGGTTCGGAAGGCGAGGGCATGCGCCGCCTGACGCGCGAGACCTGCGATGTGCTGGTGTCGATTCCGATGTTCGGCTCGGTTGAGTCGCTGAACGTTTCGGTCGCGTCCGGCGTCTGCCTGTACGAAGCGCGCCGCCAGCGTATCGCGCGCGAAGCCTAAAACCGGTAAACCGGTGCCTGACCCGCAGGGTCAGGCACCTTGGCCTGCGGCGGCCGCGTATCAGTGTCTGACCCTGCGGGTCGGACACTGGGGTACCGGTTTTGCGGCCAGCAAACCACAGGCATATGCGCTATGATATTTGCCTGAACAACAGCATCCCAAAGCACCACCATGTTTGACCACCTCCGTGACGATATCCGCAGCATCATCGAGCGCGACCCCGCAGCTCGCAATGGCTGGGAGGTGCTGACCTGTTACCCCGGCCTGCAAGCGATCGTCATGCACCGCTGGGCACACTGGTGCTGGACCCACGGCCTGAAATGGCTGGGCCGCTTCATCTCCTACCTGGCGCGCATCATCACCGGCATCGAAATCCACCCCGGCGCCACCATCGGCCGCCGCGTCTTCATCGACCACGGCTTCGGCGTCGTGATCGGCGAAACCGCGGAAGTCGGCGACGACTGCACCATCTACCAGGGCGTCACGCTCGGCGGCACCTCGTTGCACGCCGGCGCCAAGCGCCACCCCACGCTGGAGCGCGGCGTCATCATTGGCGCCGGCGCCAAAGTGCTGGGCGGCTTCACGGTCGGCGAATACGCCAAGGTCGGCTCCAACGCCGTAGTGCTGAAGCCCGTACCTGCCGGCGCCACAGCCGTCGGCAACCCGGCCCACTTGGTACAGAAAGAACACGCACCGTCGCCATCCTCGCGCTTCTTCTCCGCATATGGCGTGACCGCCAACGGTGACGACCCGCTGTCGAAGGCCTTGCATAGCCTGATCACCCACGCGGTGGCGCAGGAAGAACAGATCGAGCGCCTGTCGGCAGCCATGAAGGCAGCGGGCTTATCCTGTCCGGACATCAAAGCCTGCGACAAGCTCGATCAGGCAGAACTCAACAAACTGGTCGAATAAGGAAAAACCATGGACGACATTCTGGACCCGTTTGAAATCCGCGTACTCGCGGTACTGTCCGAAAAAGAAGGCCTGACGCCGGATAACTATCCGCTGTCGCTGAACGCGCTGACCAACGGCTGCAACCAGCTCTCCAGCCGCGAGCCGGTGATGCAGTTGAGCGAAGAAACCGTGGCCGACGTGCTGGCCCGCCTGGCCGAGCGCAAGCTGGTGGGCACCGTCAGCCAGTCCGGCGCGCGGGTGGTCAAGTATGAACACCGCATGCGCATGAAGTGGACGCTGGAGCAGGACAAGCTGGCAATCCTGACCATCCTGATGCTGCGCGGCCCGCAAACGGCAGGCGAAATCCGCACCCGCACCGGCCGCCTGCACGAATTCAAGTCGGTTGCCGATGTTGAAACCGGCCTGCAATTCCTGATTGATAAGTATCCGCCGCTGGTGCAGAAGCTGCCGCTGGCGCCAGGCTCGCGCGAACCGCGCTACGGCCAGTTGCTTGGCGGCGAAGAAGCGCTGGCGCGCGAGGCCACGGCCGTAGCCTACGGCGGCAGTGCAAGTACGGCGGGCGAGGGCGGTGGCAGCCGTGCCGACCGCGTGGCGCAGCTGGAGCAGGAAGTGGCCTCGCTGCGTGAAGAAGTGGCATCGCTGGCCGCGCAAGTTGCCGAATTGAGGGCTGTAATCGAGTAGCAGTAGCTGTTGTGAGAATCCGCCATATTCGTTTGGATTGATTGTGGCGGCTCCCGGGCGTTGATATGCTGGACGCACAATATCAATACCCGGGAGATCGAATGGAATTGCTGCACCGCTTGTCCATCCGGCACAAGCTTCTTCTCAGCATGGGCTTGACCCTTCTGCTGTTCATCATCATTTCCTCCACCCTCAGCATCATGAAGACCAGCCAGGCTGCGCGCGAGCGCGTGCTGCGGCAGGAGCTTCCGGCCCAGGTCTCGGCCATTCGCAATGACGTGCTGCGGCAGATCGCCACGCCGTTGGCCGTTTCGCAAACACTTGCCAACAACACCTTCCTGCATGCCTGGGAAGATGCCGGCGTGCCGGAGGAGGGTGTCGCTGCGTGGAGCGCCGAGGCCAAGAAACTCAAGTCCACCAATAACGCCGCTACCGTATTCTGGGTATCGCGCGCCACCGGCAAATACTTTACCGACAAGGGCTATGACCGAACGCTGAATGAAAAGGCCGCCAGCGACCAGTGGTTCTACGGCTTCCTGTCCGGCAGCGCGGCTTACCAGCTCGACATCGACAAGGATGTCAGCGCCGATACTTATATGTTGTTCATCAACACCCGCTCGCAAACGCCGGGCGGCAAGCAGGCGGTCGCTGGTCTTGGCTTGTCCGTCAATGCGCTGGCGGAAGCGGTGCGCAACTACAAGCTGGGCCAATCGGGTTACGTCTTCCTGGTGCGTGCCAATGGCACGGTGCTGATCCACCGCGATCCGAAAATGGTCGACGGCAAACACCAGCTGGCCGATATGCAAGGCATGACGCCTGCCCTGGCGAAACGCCTGATGGGCGGCGAAGCCTTCGTGGCCGACAGCTTCAAAGGCGCAGAAGGCGAAACCCTGGTGGCGTCCTCCTTCATCCCCGAACTGAACGCCTACCTGGTCGCGCAAGTGCCGGAAGCCGAAGTATTGGCAGGCATCGCGCGCGGCGCCGCTATGACATCCCTGATCGCGGCCGTGATCGGCGGCGGCATCGGCATGCTGGCGATCTTTGCTATTGCCCGCGCCATCGCATCGCCGGTAGCGAGAGCGGCCGAACTGCTGGAAGACATCGCCAGCGGCGGCGGCGACCTGACCCGCCGCATGCCGGTTCAATCGGAGGACGAACTGGGGGCGCTGGCTGCAGCCTTCAACAAATTTGTCGAATCGCTCAACGCCACCATCCTACGCGTGCGCGACAGCAGCCGCGCCATTGGCGCCGCGACGGGCGATATCGCCAGCGGCAATATGGATCTGTCGGCCCGCACCGAAGCGCAGGCCTCGAACCTGGAAGAAACCGCGGCAGCGATGGAAGAACTGACGTCGACCGTGCATAACAATACCGCCAACGCGGAGCAGGCCAACAAGCTGGTGGCCGGCACAGCAGAATCGGCCAGGCGTGGCGGCGACGTGGTGGGCCAGGTGGTCGAGAAGATGGCGTCGATTACCGCCAGTTCGAATAAAATTTCCGACATCATCGGCGTGATCGACGGCATCGCGTTCCAGACCAATATCCTGGCGCTCAATGCTGCCGTGGAAGCGGCGCGCGCCGGCGAGCAGGGACGCGGCTTCGCCGTCGTCGCCAGCGAGGTGCGCAACCTGGCCCAGCGCAGTGCGGCTGCCGCCAAAGAGATCAAGGAGCTGATCACCGAATCCGTGCAGCAGGTGGCCGATGGCGGCAAGCTGGCCGATTCGGCCGGCGCCGCGATGCAGGACATCGTCAAGTCCGTGCAGAACGTGGCGGGCCTGATGCAGGAGATCGCCGGCGCAAGCCAGGAGCAGAGCCTGGGCATCGACCAGGTCAATCAGGCCGTAACGCAAATGGACAACACCACCCAGCAAAACGCCGCGCTGGTGGAACAAGCCGCCGCCGCCGCGCAATCGCTCAGCGAACAGGCCGCACGATTGGAAGAAGTGGTAGGGTTGTTCAAGCTCGACGCCACCCCGAAATTACGCTAACAGGAGGATGCATGACCCGATTCGCACCGCTGGCGCGCACCGCCGCCGTTGTCTCCCTTGCCCTTGGTGCCGCCCAGCCGGCCCTGGCGCTGGACTGGATGGACAACGCCATCGGCTACCGCTTCGGCACCAGGTTCGCCGAGCCGTACAACCCGCAGGACATCCGCAAGAACATCATCAACCTGACCCACGCCAGCGGCTACCAGTACGGCAGCAATTACATGAACCTGGACATCCTGAAGTCCGACAGCAAGGACGACAGCGCAACGGAAACCTACCTGCTGTACCGCCACACGCTGGATATCGGCAAGCTGTCCGGAAAGGAGTTCAAGGGCGCCGGCATGCGCGGCCTGGGCTTCACGCTGGGCTTCGACTGGAACCACAAGAACGACAAGGGCTACGCCTCGCGCAAGCAAATGCTGGTGGCCGGGCCGACCCTGATGGTGGACGTGCCTGGCTTCCTGAATATCAGCCTGCTGGCGCTATGGGAGAGCAATGAGCCGATCGGCGTCTCCAAGCGCTATCACTACGACACGCACGCCATGCTGAACGCGGCCTGGGGGATCCCGCTGGGCAGCGGCTGGTCGTTCGAAGGGTATATGAACTACATCGGCGAGAAGGGCCGCAATGAGTTCGGCGGGCCCACCTCGCCGGAGACCAATATCGACATGCAGGTGATGTATGACTTCAGTGCTGCGGCGGGACTGAAACCTGGCAAGTTGAAGGCCGGTTTTGAGTACCAGTACTGGCGCAACAAGTTCGGCAATCCATCCAGCGTGCCGGGCAGCCTGGCGCAGACCCCGATGGTCCGCGCCGAATACCACTTCTGACCGGCGCGGAACCGACCTGGCCAATCACTGTTGCGGTTGTGGTTGCTGCTGCTGGTTGCGCTTGGCAATCTCGTTGCCAACGTAGCCGCCGCCGATAGCACCGGCGATGGTGGCCAGCTTGCGGCCGTTGCCGCCGCCTACCTGGTTGCCGATCAAGCCACCCACGACAGCACCGATACCGATGCCAAGCGCGCTATTCTGCGGGGCAGGCGCCGGTGTTGGTGCAGGCGCCTGGCTAGGCGCAGGAGCTGGTGCCGCCACAGGGGCTTGCGCTACTTCCGGCGTGACGCGCGAAGCCGGCACATAAGCCCGATGCGTCGGAGCCTTGTGTTCCTCCACCCGGCGCGGTTCCGGTGCAGGCTCTGGCGCAATTTCCTTCGCAGGGGCCGACACTGCAGCGACCGGGGCAGGTGCGTTCCCGGGTATCGTAGTCGCCTGGGAGTTCGGCAGGAGGCCTGCGATGGATGCGGCTCCAACCAGGCTCACAAGCGCTACTGAAGCGGCTGCGACGACGATCATTGGGTGAACTTTGGTGCGACGGCTGGTTTCCATTTTCTTTTCTCCTGAACTCGCCATTGTTGGCGCTTGCCTTCAAAACGGCTCAGGGGGAGAACGCGGTGACAGCAAAAGTGTTTCGCCGGTAAGTAAATGTTTCCGCGGGAAGCCTCTTGAAATTCCTGGCGTCGAACCAGAAATAATTTGCCCTGTTATGTGTTCTTAAGGAGCGACTATGGAACATAAAGAGGCGTTATTGGAAAACCTGGCGGAGTTACGCGCCGCCCATGACAAGGCCAGCCGGATAATGGCGGAGATCGCCGCCACCGGTGCCCGTGCGCTGAAGGGCAGCGACAGTTTGCCGTCGCTGGGCCAATTGCGAAGTTACGCGAAAGCACTTGCCCAGGCACAGCGCCACCTGGGTCATTGCCAGGAACTGCTAGAGACCAGGTCCCCCGTGGGCGTCGGCCCTGAAGCGGCAGCAGGGCGGTCTTGCGTTCACTGACAGGTGTCGGAGGACTTTGCCATGCATATTTTCGATGCTTTGTCGGCGCAGATCTCCGCCATGGGTTTGCCGCTGTTTGCCGTCAGCGCCACACGCGCCAACTGGCCCGAGACACCTCTGCTGCTGTTTCTCCACTGGCATGGATTCCGGCGCGCCACGCCGTTGCAACTGGAAGGAGTGACCCTGCCGGCACGTGCGGTGTCCAGTTCTGCCCTGCAGTTTGATGGTCCCTGGGCCAGCAGTGCGGCGGCTGAGGAAGCCTTGCTGGATGCGGCCTGGCGGCTCGGCGCCTGGCAGTTGGAGCGCTTGCAGCAGCGCGCCTGCAATACGGCGGGGGCGCCATCCAGCGAGGCCTTCGCCTGCCGCCTGGCTTTCGGCGACAACGCTGCGGGCTATCCGGATGAGCCAGTGATAGGCGGCGACCAGGAAGCGCGCCTGGCGCAGATGGACCTGGCCGCACGAAAGGGCTACCAGCAATGGCTATTCCAGCCCATCAAAGGCGGCTTGTGGGAGGGCGTTGGCCCCGCCGACGACAGCCTGGCGTCCGACGGCGGGCGCCCGTCGGACTGTCCGGTACGGCCCCTGCCAGCCAGCACAGACAAGCGCGTGGTGTACCAGTTGGGCCGCCACGACCGCCTGCTCCTGCCTTGAAACATTTTGTTACACATTGGCCTGCGTCGCCTCTCTTGAAAATGAAAAAGCGAAAACATATTTTCGACGACGCTGAAGTCTGGCTCTAGCTTTGTCTGGACCGATTCACTTGTTAAATGATCTGACACCATTTGGAGATAAGAGATGAAAATTCGTCCCCTCTATGACCGGGTTATTGTTAAGCGAATTGAAAAACAACGCCAAACCGCGTCCGGCATCGTGATTCCTGATTCCGCCACCGAGAAGCCCGAACAGGGCGAAGTGCTGGCGGTAGGTCACGGCCGTGCCCTGCCTGATGGCAGTGTGCGCCCGCTGGCAGTGAAGGTCGGCGACGACGTCCTGTTCGGCAAATACGCCGGGCAGACCGTGAAGCTTGATGGCGAAGAACTGCTGGTCATGCGTGAGGAAGACATCCTTGGCGTGATCGAGCACGCTGCCGCCAACGCCAAAGCCGCCTGATTCCGGAACGTATTAGGGAGATAAAAATCATGACTGCTAAAGACGTACAGTTCAACGAAGATGCACGCGTTCGCATCGTCAAGGGCGTGAATGTGCTGGCCAACGCCGTGAAGGTGACACTGGGCCCGAAGGGCCGCAATGTGGTGATTGACCGCAGCTTTGGCGCGCCGACCATCACCAAGGATGGCGTTTCAGTTGCCAAGGAAATCGAACTGAAGGACCGCCTGGAAAACATGGGCGCGCAAGTGGTCAAGCAGGTGGCCTCGAAGACCGCCGACGTGGCCGGCGACGGCACCACTACGGCCACCGTGCTGGCCCAGGCCATCGTCCAGGAAGGCATGAAGTACGTGGCCGCCGGCATGAACCCGATGGACCTGAAGCGCGGCATCGACCAGGCCGTGGCAGCAGCCATCACGGAACTGAAGGCCATCTCGCGCCCCATCGCCACCAGCAAGGAGATCGCGCAAGTGGGCTCCATCTCGGCCAACTCCGACAGCGCCATCGGCGACATCATCGCCCAGGCCATGGAAAAGGTGGGCAAGGAAGGCGTGATTACCGTCGAAGATGGCAAGTCGCTGGAGAACGAGCTGGATGTAGTGGAAGGCATGCAGTTCGACCGCGGCTACCTGAGTCCCTATTTCATCAACGATCCGGACAAGCAGCTGGCGCGCCTGGATGATCCGCTGGTGCTGCTGTACGACAAGAAGATCAGCAATATCCGCGAACTGCTGCCGGTGCTGGAGCAGTCGGCCAAGGCTGGCAAGCCATTGTTCATCGTGGCGGAAGATGTGGAAGGCGAGGCGCTGGCGACGCTGGTGGTGAACTCGGTGCGCGGCATCCTGAAAGTGGCTGCAGTGAAGGCGCCCGGCTTTGGCGACCGCCGCAAGGCCATGCTGGAAGATATCGCCGTGCTGACCGGCGCCACCGTCATCTCCGAAGAAACTGGCCACACGCTGGAAAAGGCTACCCTGGAGCACCTGGGCAGCGCCAAACGCATCGAAGTGCAGAAGGAAGCCACCACGATCATCGACGGCGCCGGCGAGCAACGCCGCATCGACGATCGCGTGGCCACGATCCGCGCGCAGATCGAGCAGGCTACCAGCGACTACGACAAGGAAAAGCTGCAGGAACGCGTAGCCAAGCTGGCGGGCGGCGTGGCCGTCATCAAGGTCGGCGCGGCCACCGAAGTGGAAATGAAGGAGAAGCGCGACCGGGTGGACGATGCGCTGCACGCGACCCGTGCTGCCGTCGAGGAAGGCATTGTGCCGGGCGGCGGCGTGGCCCTGCTGCGCGCACGTAGCGCCATCACCCAACTGAAAGGCGCGAACGCCGACCAGCATGCTGGTGTGCAGATCGTGCTGCGCGCACTCGAGGCGCCTCTGCGTGTCATCGTCTCCAATGCCGGTGAAGAGCCTTCGGTGGTAGTGGCCAAGGTTGCCGAGGGCAAGGGCAACTTCGGTTATAACGCCGCCACCGGCGAGTATGTCGACATGGTGGAGAACGGCGTGATCGACCCGACCAAGGTGACCCGCACCGCACTGCAGAACGCTGCCTCCATCGCCGGGCTGCTGCTGACCACGGAAGCGACGGTGTCCGACGCTGCTCCTGAGGAGAAGAACGCGCTGCCAGCTTGAGTGCCGGTAGGGTGGCCTGAACAGGGGCGGTCGTGCCAGTGTGGCCGGCCGCCCACTTTTTTCAGGCTAAAACCTGTTATAATTTAATCGCATGCGATATATGATTAAGATAATATGATTCAAAACAAACAGGAGTAGTGCCCATGAGGAGCTTACGTGCCCGCTTTTTGATTGTCTCTTTGCTGGGCGTACTTTCGAGCACATCTACGGCGCAGGCAAGCCGCCTGGGCCTTTCCTTCCAGACCTGCGATCGAAGCCATGCGTGCGAACCGATCGCCCCAGTCTGATGCGACGGCGCAAGGGATAGCCCTCTTCAATTTCAGTATCAGCAAGGCGCAGCAGTCTCCGGCACCGGAGAAATCCGAAATCGAGCATGGCCCGAACAATCAAATCGTTGAAAGTGCAGGGGGCTTCAACTGCTCCAGGACGTCCAGCAAAGCGCAACTGATCTGGAACGGGTGCGATTCGCCTGGCCGCAGCCGCATGAGCCGTAACGCAAATCAGCCTTCGTCGCCAGATCTGGCGGAGTAAGAACATGGGCGTAGACCTGCGTGGCAGATCCAGCTCCGCCGCATAAGACTTTGTTCGTCCCTGAAGGCGTGCAGATCAAGGGGGCCTTCCAGAGTTCAGTGCTTTCACTGACGAAGTTCGGCGCCGCGCAGATCTGCATGGTGGGGTACGCCTTGTGTTCGGCTACAGCTAACCAGATTGTCGGGCTTCGCCCCAGGGGCCGTTACAGCGCGTAGCTCGCCACATCATGCGGCGAGCTACAGCCTGGCCAATTTGGTCAGTTCTCTTCGCGCCAACGGCGCATCCAGATCGCGGCGGCGATCATTGCAACGCCGGCCGCAACGCCAATCCACAGGACAGGGCTGGCAAGCGAGCTGTATGCCTGGTTGAAGAAGCCGGCAATCTGGCCGGTCGGGTCGTTCTCCATGCCAGGAGCGTGCTCCATCGCTTCACGCGCCGACTTGTCGAACATGAACCAGGCGCCAGGCAGCACGCTGCCCAGCAGGCGCAGCACCACCTGCGAGAAGAACCATTCCATGTTGATGCCCAGCTTGAAGGCGTAGTTGGCCCATGCCAGCAGCGCGCCGGTCATCAGCGGTGTGCCGACTGCCCACAGGAATACTTTGCTGCGCGCCCAGCTTGACACCATCAGCAGCCAGCCCACAGTCGGCAGCGCCCACAGCAAGTAGACCGGGAGCAGCGACAGCATGCGGAACGGCGAGAGCCACAGGTTGGTGGAAGAGAGCAGGTCGCCGAACACGTTCACGCCGTGGAAGCTGATCGCGAGGGCCGTCATCAGCATGATGGCGAGCGATGCCACGAAGCCGATGGCCGCTACGATCAGTGGTGCAGCCACGGTTGCTACCGCGACCTTGGACAGCACGGTTGTGACGTCCGACACCGGCAGCGATTTCCAGAACAGGATGCTGCGGTCGCGGCGGTCGTCATACAGGGCGCCCAGGCAGTAGAAGAAGATCACGAAGCCCATCAGGATATACAGCGGCGTGGCCATCATCGGGAATGCCGCACCGACCGCACTGGCCAGTTCGTGCCGCTGCACGGTGGTCATTTCATGGAAGCGCGTCAGGCTATCGCCGTTGAAATGCATTTCCATGTTGTTGCCGATGATGAGCATTACGGCGGTGAAGGCCACCATCAGGCCGGCGATAACGGCAGGAGCCCAGAACAGCATGCCCTTGTTCTCCCAGTACTCGCGCTGCATCAGCCATTTCATCGTATTCATTGATATTCTCCTTGCATGCTGGCGACAAACAGGTCGGCCACGCTAGGGGTACGGGTTTCGCCAAACGTTTCCAGCTGCTTGCGCGAGACGCCGTCGAACAGCATTACTGCCTTGCCGAATACCGTGCGCTGGTGCAGCGGCTGCAGGGCGCTGGCGGCGGTCATGTATTCTGGCTGCACCATTACTTCGGTGTAGCGGTCGCCGATTTCGTCCATCGAGGCGGCGAGGGTGATCTTGCCGTCGCGGATGAACATCAGGTCGGTCAGGATGTTTTCGACTTCTTCGATCTGGTGCGTGGTGATCAGGATCGTCTTGTTCTCGTCGAAGTAGTCTTCCAGCAGCTGGTGGTAGAACTGCTTGCGGTACAGGATGTCCAGGCCCAGGGTTGGCTCGTCCAGTACCAGCAGCTTGGCGTCGATTGCCATGACCAGCGCCAGGTGCAGTTGCACGATCATGCCTTTGGACATGGCCTTGACCTTCATGTCCGGCGACAGCTTGGTGTTGGCGATGTACTTCTCGGCGCGTTCGCGGTTGAAGCGCGGGTGGATGCCTTCGCAGAAGCTGATGGCATCCTTCACCTTCAGCCAGCGCGGCAGGATGGCGACATCGGCGATGAAGCAGACGTCCTTCATCAGTTCATCGCGCTGCTGGCGCGGGTCCAGGCCCAGTACATTCAGCTCGCCCTCGAAGCGGGACAGGCCAAGGATGGCTTTCAGGGTGGTGGTCTTGCCGGAACCGTTGGGGCCGATCAGGCCGACGATGCGGCCGGCGTTGATCTGGAAGCTGGCGTCATCCAGCGCCTTGGTGGTGCCGTAACGCTTGCTCAGGTTTTTAGCGGTGATGATCGCTGTCATGCCGGGGCTCCTTGTGGCGGCACATTCGTGGCGCGCAGCAGTTGTTCAATGTCCAGGCCCAGACGGCGGATGCGCTCAACCATTGCGGGCCATTCTTCGCGGATAAAACGGTCGCGTTCAGTGGACAGCAGTTTATCAACAGCGCCTTCGGTTACGTACATTCCTAATCCCCTTCTTTTTTCCACCAAGGTTTCGTCGACCAGCTCCTGATAGGCGCGGGAGACGGTAATCGGGTTCAATTGGTAATCGGCCGCGACCTGGCGCACCGAGGGCAGGGCATCGCCGGGCTTGAGCAAGCCATCCAGCATCATGCCGACGACCCGCTCCTTCAACTGCAGGTAGATCGGGCGGTTTTCATTCCACATACATCGTTTCCTCCAGTGTTGGTGATTTAATGAACTGGTGTTGTAGTGAACTATAACACTGAATCTGTGCGCCACGAGTGGTTTTTTTGCAAATGCGGACTATGATCAAACCTGGAGTACCCGTTCAAAAGGAGATTGCCATGTCCAGAATTACGCCTCGCGCCCTGGCTGCTGTCTTTGCCGCTGCTGCTTTTGGGTGCCTGATTCCTGTTTCCGCAATGCATCTCGGCGACGAGATGAAATGGGGCGATGGCCCGCCCACCTTGCCGAAAGGCGCCAAAGCGGCTGTGCTGCAGGGAGATCCCGGCAAGGCGGGGCCTTTTGTCATGCGCCTGCATGCCCAGGGCGGCTACAAAGTACCGCCGCATATGCATTCGATGATGGAGAACGTCACCGTGATCAAGGGCACGCTGATGCTGGGCATGGGCGACAAGCTGGATGAGAAGGCGGCCAAGGCCCATCATGCGGGGGACTTTGTGGCGATTCCGGCCAAGACCAACCACTACGCGATCATGAAGGGCGAAACCATCGTGCAGATTCACGGCGAGGGGCCGTTCGATATCACGTATGTGAACCCGGATGACGATCCGATGAAGAAGAAGTAAGCATCTGGCGCAGTTGCGCGGCTTGCCGGACCTGGGTGCCGGACATTGTGTTGTCGAAAATGACCAGCGCCTCGCCGTGCTGCTTGCGCAGCCACGCCGCGACCTGCGCCAGTCGTTCCGATTCGTAAATTGAGCGATAGATCAGCGGGCTGCCGTGCAGGCGCACGTAGGCCGCCTGGCCAGCGGTCGCGATGAATGGTCCGGGTTCGCCAGCCGGCGGGTCGGCTATCACCCGGATCACCTCCATTTCGCGCAGCAGCGCGGTGGCCTCGTTGCCAAACCATGAGCCGTGGCGGGCTTCGCAGGCCACAAATACTTGCCCACGCGAACGCGCGCCGGATTCAGCCCCGTGGCGCGGCCCGCCGGCTGGGCGCCCGGCGCCAAAGCGTTCGGCGAGTCCTGCGAAGAGGGCTGCCACCGCTGCTGGATCGAAGCGCAGGCTGGGCGGCGTCTGAACGAGAATCCAGCCCAGCTTTTCACCGAGCGCGCCTGCTTCCGCCGCAAAGCGATCCAGTTCGGCTTCCACATCCTGCAGGCGCTTTTCATGTGTGACTGAGCGCGGCAGCTTGACGGCAAAGCGAAAGCCGGCAGGAACGCTATCCGCCCAGCGCTCGTAGGTCTCCGGCCGGTGCGGGCGATAGAAAGACGAATTGATCTCGACCGCGTCAAACACCGCTGCATAGCGCGCTAGATTGCTGCCAAAGCTGGCTGGCGGAAAGAGCTCGGCGTCTGCGCGCGGCAAAGCCCATCCAGCGATACCAATGGTTACAGGTTGCATAGGCGATCCCCGCTATCATGGCTGCGACTATGACACAGGAGCCACAAATGACCCCACACAGACGCCTGGCTACACGCGTGATTGGCGCCGCGCTGCTCGCCGCAGGCGGCGGTGCTGCCGTGCTGCTATCCGGCTGCGCAAGCTTTGCCGGGCCGCGCGATTACGAAGTCCCGCTGGCGCGGCTGCAGCGCAATATCGACCAGCGCTTCCCGCTCGAGCATCGCGCGCTGGCCGTGTTTGAACTGCGCCTTGAACAGCCACGCCTTTCCACGCTGCCGAACGACCGCATTGCCCTTGGCGCCTTGCTTTCGGTTTCGTCGCCGCTGATGCGGCAGCAATTTACAGGTAGCCTGTCGCTGTCGGGGCGCCTGAGTATCGACCCGTCCCGCAATGCGGTGATGCTGGCTGATGCGCGAGTGGAAGACTTTACGCTGGATGGGCTGGATGAGCGCACGCAGCGCCAGGTTGCTGGTGCTGCAAGGCTGCTGGCGGATAACCTGGCGCGTGACACGCCGATCTATACCTGGCGTCCTGATGAGCTGCGCTATGCCGGCGTGCAGTTTGTTCCGACAGCTATCCGGACCTCGGCGAGCGGCCTCAGCATTCACCTGGAACCCTTGCGCGACGGTCGTCTATAATCGAAACTTCAACTATTAGGAGAAAGAGAAATGCCGTTTATCGGTCTGGGTCTGCACATTCTGGTTGCCATCTTTTTTGCCGTGCACGCGGTGCGCCGCGGGCGGGAGCTTTATTGGCTGCTGATCCTGTTCTCTTTCCCGCTGCTGGGCAGCGTGGTGTACTTCTTCGCCGTGTACCTGCCGAGCTCGCGCCTGGAAGTCGGTGCGCGCAAGGCCGTTGCCGCTGCCGGCCGCATGCTCGATCCTGGCCGTGAGCTGCGCGAAGCGCGCGACGCTTTCAACTTCACGCCGACCGCGCAAAACCAGATGCGCCTGGCTTCGGCCCTGCTGGAAGCGGGTGAAGCGGCGGAAGCTGCAACTACTTATGAAGCTTGCCTGCAGGGCGCTTTTGGCTCGGACCTGGAAATCCGCCTTGGCGCAGCAAGGGCCAGCCTGGCGATCGGCGCGCATGCCAAGACGATCGAGCATCTGCAATTCATTCGCAGCAAGGATGCGAATTACCGCGCCGAGCAATGCAGCCTGCTGCTGGCGAAGGCGTTTGCGGCTGCCGGCCGCAATGACGAAGCGCGTGCGGAGTTCGAAAATACAGTTAATCGCTTCGGCAGTTTTGATGCCCGTGCAGAGTTTGCGATCTGGGCTGCGGGTGCGCGCGAGTATCAATTGGCGCAGCGGCTGCAGAGCGAGCTGCAGCACACGATGGATCGCTGGAACCGGCATACGGCGTCGATGAACGACGCCATGGTGCGGCGGCTGAATGCCGCGTTCGCGCAAGTGCCGCGTAGCTGAAGAATGAAAGGAGCATCAGAATGCATAGCCCGGTCCTGATGTTCCAGTCGTCCCGCTTCGAAATCGTGGCGGATGAGGACAAGTTGACCAACCCCGGCATTTATGGCTTGCGCCTGGCGGAGTGGATGGCCAATGAATTGCCGACGCATGGCTATCGCGCGCTGGGCGAAGTCATCCCCGAAGACTTCGCCTGGTGCGTGCCAGTGGAGGCCCAGGATTGCGAGCTATACGTGGCTTGTACCAATTCAGAAGAAGGCTGGCAAACCTATGTCTTCGCCGATTGTGGCCTGATGGAGCGGCTCGCCGGCCACGATTCACGCGCGACGGCGGTGGCCGGGCTGTATTCGGCGGTGCGGTCAATTCTTGAAGATGCTCCAGGCATCACCTATCTGCATATCCAATGAGTTTTCCAGTTTCAGTAAAGGGCGTGTTCAGTGCTCCCGACGGCAGGGTCGTGCTTTTGAAGAACGAGCGCGAGGAATGGGAATTGCCTGGCGGTCGCATCGAGGATGGTGAAACGCCGGCTGTCTGCCTGGCGCGCGAAATTGAAGAGGAACTCGGCGTGCGCGTAAACGTGGGAGCGCTGCTTGATAGCTACCTGTTCGAAGTTGTTCCCGGCAAGAAGGTATTTATTGTCACCTACGCCTGCAAGCTGGAAGGCGGCTTCGTGCCTGTGCTGAGCCATGAGCACAAGGAGGTCGACTTGTTCGCTGCCGACGCGCTACCAGAACGGCTGCCCCGAGGCTACCGCGCGTCGATCGCCGCGTGGGCTGCGGCTGAGGCCGTGTCACCCTTGGGGCCTGACCCCATGGTGGGACACGGGCTGGACCGTAACCGCCTGTCGCGGCATTTTTTGACGGAAGCGTATAACAACGGCTGGGCTAACCATCGTCTGCTGCGGGCTTGTGCCCAGTTGTCGCAGGAGGACTTTGTGGCGCGGCGGACGGGGTTTTTCCCTTCGATTAAGGCTACGCTGAACCATATCCTGACTGTGGACTGGTTTTATATTGATGCGCTGGAGCGGGAGATGCGCGGGGCGCCGCCGCATCCCGATTACCGCAGCGCGTTCTTTGCCGTGGAGGAGCCATTTGAGACTTGCGCGGCGCTGTGGGAGGCGCAGCGTGCTTCCGACCGCCGGCTGATCGCGTATTGCAGGTCTTTGCGCGATGAGGACCTGGGACGTGTCGTGACCATCGACCGTGGGGACGAGTTCCAGCGTGACACCCGCCAGCGCTTGCTGGCACACATCTTCGGGCACCAGATCCATCATCGCGGCCAGGTGCATGCCATGCTGTCGTCCACGCCCGTCGCTCCGCCGCAACTGGATGAATTCTTTGCAGCAGGGGAGGCGCCGCTGCGGGCGCAGGATTTCCGGGAGCTGGGCTGGTCGGAAGAGGAAATCTGGCCGCCAAACTTATCCTGAATCAAGGATTTTGCCCCCGCATTCAGGGATAGTCAGCCTCAGTTTTAACCTGAGCAGGACTATCCATGAATGCAAACGAAAAAATGTTCGGCAACCCCATGCCGCCCCAGGAAATCTCGCTGGACGTGCTGCGCGAAAAATACGCGAAGGGGGATGAGCAGGACATCATCGACGTCCGCCGCCGCGTAGCGCGCGCACTGGCTGCGCTGGAGGCGCCGGAACTGCGCGAAGACCTTGAAGAAAAATTCCTGTGGGCGCAGGAGAACGGCTTTGTGCCTGCCGGACGTATCAATTCCGCCGTTGGCCTTGGCCTGAAGGCTACCCTGATGAACTGCTTCGTGCAGCCGGTGGGCGATTCGGTGACCGGGGAAGATGATGGCCTGCCTGGTATTTACACGGCCGTGGCGGAGGCTGCAGAGACCATGCGCCGCGGTGGCGGCGTGGGCTACGATTTCAGCGCTATCCGGCCGGCTGGGGCGAAGGTGAAGGGCACGCAGTCGCGTGCTTCGGGGCCGGTGTCGTACATGGAAGTGTTCGACGCTTCCTGCAAGACCGTTGAATCGGCTGGCGCGCGACGCGGCGCGCAAATGGGCGTGCTGCGCATTGACCATCCTGATATTGAGCGTTTCATCGCCGCCAAGGACGATGGCGGTTTCCGCAATTTCAACCTGTCGATCGGCGTGACGGATGCTTTTATGCGGGCGCTGGCTTCGGATTCCGAGTTCGAACTGGTGCACAAGGTGGAACCAGGCGATGAGGACCTGGCTGCGGGCGCCAGCCAGCGCGAGGACGGGCTGTGGGTCTATCGCCGCGTCCCTGCGCGCCAGCTGTGGGACAAGGTGATGACTTCCACCTATGACCATGCGGAACCGGGCGTGCTGTTCGTGGACCGTATCAACGCCGAGAACAACCTGTATTACTGCGAGACCCTGCGCGCCACCAATCCCTGCGGCGAGCAGCCGCTGCCTGGCTATGGCTGCTGCGACCTGGGTTCGCTGAACCTGACCTGCTTTGTGCAGAATCCGTTCACCGATCGCGCAAGCTTCAACTATGAGGCGATGCGGCAGGTGGCCGGCATCGCGGTGCGCATGCTGGACCTGGCGCTCGATGCGACCCAGTGGCCGTTGCCGCAGCAGGCGGACGAGGGCGCGGCCAAGCGCCGCATCGGCCTGGGCTTCCTTGGCCTTGGCAGTGCGCTGGTGATGCTGGGCATGCGCTATGACTCGGTCGGCGGCCGTGCGATGGCGGCCAGCATTGCGGAGGCCTTGCGCGATGCAGCCTACACGGCGTCGGTGGCGTTGGCGCAGGAGAAGGGCGCGTTCCCGTTCTTCGACAAGGAGAAATACCTGGAAGGCGCTTTCGTGCGCCGTTTGCCGAACGCCTTGCGCGAGGCGATAGCCAAGCATGGCATCCGCAATTCGCACCTGCTGTCGATTGCCCCGACCGGCACCATCACATTGGCCTTTGCGGACAATGCCTCCAATGGCATCGAGCCGGCGTTCTCCTGGGTCTACCAGCGCCGCAAGCGCATGCCGGATGGGTCGTCGCGTTCTTATGAAGTCGCAGATCATGCGTGGCGCCTGTATCGCCATATGGGCTTTGACATGGGGCAGTTGCCGCCGCAGTTTGTCACGGCGCTGGATATGGCGGCGCTGGACCACGTGAGCATGATGGAGGCAGTGCAGCCTTTTGTTGATACGGCGATTTCGAAGACGGTGAATGTGCCGGAAGATTATCCGTATGAGGATTTCAAGGAACTGTACACCGAGGCGTGGGTGGCGGGGCTGAAGGGGTTGGCGACGTTCCGGCCGAATACGGTGACCGGCAGCGTGCTGAGCGTGGCGCCGGACCCGGCGGCCGCTTCGGCGGCGGCAGCGCCGGTGCCGCGTGACGATGATCCGCTGCGCAAGCGGTTTGATGGGCGTCCGCTGGGCGAACTGGAGTCGGTGACGTCCAAAGTCGAATACTGGACGCAGGAGGGTAAGAAGTCGGCTTACCTGACCGTGAGCTTCATCACCGTGGATGGGACGCTGGAGGGCGCGCCGGTACGGATTGAGCGGCCGTTTGAGTTCTTCATGCCGGCTAACCAGCGTAGCGATGGGCAGCAGTGGATTACTTCGTCGATGCGCTTGCTGTCGATGGCGGCGCGGGCTGGTAGTTCGATTGCCAAGGCGCTGGCGGATATGCGTGAGGTGGCCTGGGAGAAGGGGCCGGTGCGCTGCGGGCTGCTGACGCGGGAGGATGGGGTGCAGGTTCCGGTTTATCACGATTCGGAGGTGGCGGCGATTGCCTTTACCTTGCAGCGGATTTTGATACGGCGCGGGTTCCTGGATGCTTATGGAAACCAGGTGCCGGTGCCGCAGTTGGCGGCGCAGTGCGCGTCGACGGGGCATGTGGCGCCCGAAGCGATGACGGCGGCGGGGGCCGCGCCGACGAAATCGGCGGGCAAGTGCCCGGAGTGCGGGGCGCGGGCCTTGCATAAGGTGGATGGGTGTACGCGGTGCGTTGAGTGCCACTATATGGGTGGGTGTGGCTGAAAACCGGTAAACCAGCGTCTGACCCGCAGGGTCAGACACTGTCTGCGCCGCGGCTGGTGGTGTAGGCCCCCAGCCGTGAGACCGTTGGGTGTCTGACCCTGCGGGTCAGACACCGATTTACCGGTTTTTGCTTAAGGTGCGTCAAGGACATCCCCGCCGCCACTCCATAAACTTCCTCCCACACTAACCCCGAGGAGGACTTACAAATGCATCATTCTTTCCAACTTGCTTCCGCCCTGGACGCCGCCAACGTCACCCGCGTGCTTGACCTGCTGCGCACCGTCCCAGGCATCCGCGGCGTACACGCTCCAGCCGGCGCTGCCCACGTTGAAGTCGCCTTCGACGACTCCCTGACCAGCATCCACCAGATGGGCAAGCTGCTGGAAGAACATGGTTACCCACCTGTGGCGCCGCAACAGCGTAGCCACACCTGCTGCGGCGGTTGCGGCGGCCATTGACCAAGACTTGACCTGGATCATGTGAGCTGCCCGAGTGGCGGCTGTATTCTGGCTAAAAACATACATTTGAAACACCACAAAAGGAGCTATCATGCACGCCACTAAGAAGTTATGGACGTGGCTCGCCATTATCTGCCTGCTATCGTTTACGGTACTGGGCTGGGTGGGCCGCGAAATTTACCTGAAAGCGCCTCCAATAGCGCAAGTCGTCGACGACACCGGCGCGGTGCTGTACACGCCTGACCAGGTCAAATACGGCCAGAGCGCCTGGCTGTCGGCCGGCGGCCAGCAGCTGGGTACCGTTTGGGGCCACGGCTCCTACCTGGCGCCTGACTGGTCGGCCGACTGGCTGCATCGCGAAGCAGTCGCACTGCAAGACCTGTTCGCCCGCAAGAACTTCAACAAGGACTACGCCCAGCTCGAAGCCGGCGCCAAAGCCCACGTTGACGCCTTGGTGAAGTCCGAACTGCGTACCAACACCTACAACGCCGACACCAATGAAGTGAAGTTGTCGGCCATCCGCGCCGAAGCAGTGCGCACCGTGGCAAACCACTACGCTGGCCTGTTCGGCAACGCCGAGCAGTACGACAAGCTGCGCGAACAGTACGCCATGGCGCCGAACTCTCTGCCGGAAGCGACCGACCGCACTGCGCTGACCGGCTTCTTCTTCTGGTCTTCGTGGGCTGCCGCTGCTGACCGTCCAGGCGAAACTGGCCTGAGCTACACCAGCAACTGGCCGCATGAACCGCTGATCGACAACACCCCGACCGCCGGCGCCGGCATCTGGTCGATCGCTTCGGTCATCCTGATGATCGGCGCCATCGCCGGCATGCTGTTCTACCACGGCATGCACAAGGAAGAAGACGATCCTGTGCCACCGAAGAACGATCCGCTGTTCTCGCTGAAAGCCACGCCTTCGATGAAGGCCACCAAGAAGTACTTCCTGGTCGTGATCGGCCTGATCCTGGCACAAGTCGGCATGGGCGTGATCACCGCGCACTTTGCGGTGGAAGGCTCGAGCTTCTTCGGCATCCCGCTGGCTAACGTGCTGCCGTTCACGGTCAGCCGCACCATCCACACCCAGTTCGCCGTGCTGTGGATCGCAACCGCCTGGCTGGCTACCGGCCTGTATATCGCTCCTGCGATCTCTGGCGTCGAGCCGAAGTTCCAGAAGCTGGGTACCGACGTGCTGTTCTACGCGCTGCTGTTCATCGTGGTTGGTTCGACCGCCACCGGCTGGCTGGGCACCCTGCAGCACAAGGGCGTCGACTTCTCGTTCTGGCTGGGTAACCAGGGCCTCGAGTTCACCTCGATGGGCCGTGTGTGGCAGATCCTGCTGTTCGTCGGCCTGCTGTTCTGGGCCTTCCTGCTCGGTCGCGGCCTGTGGCCGGCACTGAAGAAACCATCGGAAAGCCGCGGCATCATCGCCATGGTGTTCCTGGCTGCGCTGTGCATCGGCGGTTTCTACGCTACGTCCCTGACCTGGGGCAAGGGCACCCACTACTCGATGATCGAGTACTGGCGCTGGTGGCTGGTCCACCTGTGGGTGGAAGGCTTCTTCGAAGTATTCGCAACCGCTGTTATCGCGCTGCTGTTCACCCGCCTGGGCCTGATCCGCGCTGCTTCGGCCAATAGCGCCATCATCCTGGAAACCATCGTGTTCCTGTTCGGCGGCATCCTGGGTACCTTGCACCACCTGTACTTCACCGGCACCCCGACTTCGGTGATCGCTATCGGCGCCATGTTCTCGGCCCTGGAAGTGGTTCCGCTGTCGCTGATCGGCATGGAAGCCTACCGCAACTACAAACGCTCCAAAGCCGCTCCATGGATCGGCGCTTACAAGTGGGCCATCCTGTGCTTCATCGCAGTGGGCTTCTGGAATACCGTGGGCGCAGGCCTGCTGGGCTTCTCGATCAACACCCCGATCGCGCTGTACTACATGCAAGGCTTGAACATGACCGCCGCCCACGGCCATGCTGCGCTGTTTGGCGTGTACGGCATGCTGGGTATCGGCCTGATGCTGTTCTGCCTGCGTGGCCTGGTTGACCGCTTCGCATGGTCGGACAAGCTGCTGGCGTCCATGTTCTGGTGCCTGAACATCGGCCTGGCCATGATGGTGTTCATCTCGCTGGTCCCTGCCGGTATCTACCAAGCCGCGGCTGCGATCACCAAGGGTATGTGGTTTGCCCGTTCGCCGGAAGTGGTGCACTCGACCTTCATGGAAACCGCAGTCTGGCTGCGCGTTCCAGGCGATATCGTGTTCGCGATTGGCTGCCTGTTCCTCGCCTTGTTCGCCCTGCGCCTGATCGGCAAGGCGAAAAAGGAAGAGACCGTGGCAGAAGGCGTGGCGCTGGAGAACTAAGCAAATGCGCCTCACGGGCCACACCGACTACGCCCTGCGCCTGCTGATGTACCTGGGCCGGCAGCAGGGCAGGTTGGTGACCGTGCAGGAGATCGCCAAAGCACACGGCATCTCCGAACATCACCTGCGCAAGGTGGCTCACCGGCTCGGCCAGGCCGGGCTGGTGGCCACCTGGCGCGGACGGGCCGGCGGCCTGCGCCTGGCGCAGCCGCCGGCTTCGATTTCGGTGGGCGCCGTGGTGCGCCTGGCCGAAGCCGACTTTACGATCGTTGAATGTTTCAATGCCACGCGCAATACCTGCCAGTTGGCCGGCGCCTGCCGCCTGCAGGAAGTATTGCACAGGGCGACCGAGGCTTACCTCGGTCATCTCGACCGCCAGACCCTGGCGGACCTTATCTGAAGGAACCATCATGAGTGCGCCTGAAATTTTGCTGGAGCTGTGCGGCATGGTGCCGCCTGAACCGATGGAGCGTGTACTGGAAGCGCTCGACCTGCTGCAACCCGGCCAGCATATCCGCATGGTCATCGACCGCGAGCCGGTCCCCCTTTATCGCATCCTCCAGAAAAACGGCTACCGCTACCGCACCTCGATGCGCGAAGACTATATCTACGAAATCCTGATTTCCCAGAACGACTGATGCAACGCAAGCTGGCTTTCGAGCATACGCCCGGGCTGGCGCTGCCGCTGCGATTCCTGCTGGCGGCGCCATGGTTCGGCGCCTTGGCCGGCCTGCTGCTGGTGTGGCAGGGCGCCGACGCAATGAGCACACGCTGGGCGCCGGCCACGCTGGCCGTGACCCATTTGCTGACGCTCGGTTTCCTTGGCATGGCCATGGCCGGCTCGCTGCTGCAGATGGTGCCGGTGGTTGCCGGCGTCGAGCTGCATTGGGCGCGCCGGCTTGGCCCCGTGATCTGGGCCGCCCTGGCCGGCGGCGCGCTGCTGCTGGCGGGCGGCTTCCTGCATGGGCTGCCGTGGTGCCTGCGCGCAGCCGGCATCCTGCTGGCCGGCGCTTTCATTCTTCTTGTGGCCGTGCTGGCGCGGGCGCTGTCGCAGCGTTCCGCGCCGAACGCGCTGCCGGTCGTGGCAGGCATGCGCCAAGCCGTGGTGGCACTGGCCTGCGCCGTGACCATCGGCGTGGCGCTGGCGGCTTTCCTGGTCGGCGCCGTGCGCCTGCGTGTAATGGAATGGACCAATGTGCACGCTGCCTGGGCCCTGGTGGGCTGGGTCGGTGTGCTGGTCGTTTCGGTCGTGTTCCAGGTGGTGCCGATGTTCCAGTCCACCCAGCTATTCCCGCGCCAGCTGGCCTTCGTATTGCCGCCGCTTTGCCTGGGCGGCCTGGCCTTGTGGACCGTGGGCTACCTGCTTGGCTATCAGTGGCAGTGGCTGGGGGCTGGGCTGGTCAGCATTTGCCTGGCGGTGTTCGCCGCTTACACCCTGGTGCTGCTGTTGCGCCGCAAGCGCGCGGCGGATGTCTCTACCTGGTACTGGTGGCTGTCGCTCGGTTCCCTGCTGGCCAGCGTGGCGGTATTCCTGGCGCCGGGCGGCTTTGAAAAGGCGGTGGTGCTGGGCGTGCTGTTTATCGGCGGGTTCGCCATGTCGGCAGTGAACGGCATGCTGTACAAAATCGTGCCGTTCCTGTTGTGGTACCACGGGCAGCACGCCGGCTGCGACGTGCCTGGCGTGCGCCAGTTGATGCCTGACAGCGAACCGCGCGTGCAATTCGCCTGGCACGCCGCCAGCGTGGTGCTGCTGCTTGCCGCTGCCCTCGCACCCGGCTGGCTTGCCCAGCTGGCAGGTGCGGTACTGGCAGTTTCCTGCATGCGCCTGGGTTTCGACCTGGCGCTGGCTGCGATCAGCCTTCGTAAGCTCGCAAACGAGCAGAATCAAGAATCTTGATCTGGCGGCCGTTCACGGCAATCATGCCCTGGTCGGCCAGCTCGTGCAGCACACGCGAGAAGTATTCCGGGGTCAGGTTCAGGCGCGAGGCCAGCAGCTTCTTGCTGACGGCCAGCGTGATTTCCGAACCATCCGTCGCATCGTCATCCTTCAACAGATAGCCAATGATCCGCTGGCTGCCGGAGCGCAGCGAATAGGCTTCCACGTCTGAAATCAGGCCATGCAGGCGGCGGCTCATGCCGGCCAGCATGCGGCGCGCGAACTGTGGGTTGCGCGCCAGTTCAGCGAACACGGTGTGCTTGGAAATGTGCAGCAGCATGCAGTCGCTGACTGCGTGGGCGGTGACGATGTAGGGCTTTTCCATGAACATCAGCGCTTCGCCGAAGCTATGGCCCGGACCGATGATCTCGACGATCTTCTCGTTGCCCTGGGCGGAAAGGAAGCTGAGTTTCACCTGGCCGAAGATGACCATGTGGAAGCCGACGCATGGATCGCCGCGCTGGAAGACGGCGCTGCCGCGCGGAATATGGTGTTCGGTAGTGCCGGCAGCCACCAGCGTCAGCTCCTCCGGCGACAGGTCTGCAAAGAGAGGCAGTCGCTTGAGGAACTCGCGGGGGTCGATTTTGGGGCTTGGCATTTGGTTCTCCTGAAATGGCAAAAGGACCCGCTGGGCGGGTCCTGTCCTGGTTAAGGTAATGTCGGTGTTAATCCTGTGGATCAGTGGCCCGAATCACCGTCAGGCTTGCTGGTGGTCCGGAAGATTTCCGGATTCTCCTTGCCGGTCACGTAGAGGAAGCCGACCAGGCCTTTCTCCATCCGCGACAGTGCGTGGTCGACCAGGATGAAACGTCCTGGCACTTCGGTCTTGAACTCGACCATCGTTGCGCCGCCTGGAGCCACGGTGGTGGTCTGCACATTCTGCAGCGGTGGCGAGGTCAGGTCGCCCAGGTTGTAGACGCGGTCGAACACTTCGCCGATCACGTGGAAGCTGGAGGTTGCGTTAGGGCCGCCGACACCGAAGAAGATACGGACAGTCTCGCCAACCTTGGCTTCCATGCGGTGGGTCTTGGTGAGCGCGTCATGGGTACCGTTGAACATCAGGTGTTCAGGCTGTTCGGCCAGCAGTTTGTCCAGCGAGAACTCGGCTTCGCCCGGAGTGCCATGCTTTTGCGCGGTGTACAGCTCGCCCTGCATCACGTAGAACTCGCGGTCGACTTTCGGCAGGCCGCCTTCAGGTTCGACCAGGATCATGCCGTACATGCCGTTGGAGATGTGCTGAGCCACCATCGGGGTCGCGCAGTGGTACACGTACAGGCCTGGGTTGATGGCCTTGAAGGTGAAGCTCTTGGTGCTGCCCGGAGCCGCCTGGGTCACTGCCGCACCGCCGCCTGGACCGGTCACGGCGTGGAAGTCAACCGAGTGGATCATGTGGCTGTCCTTGGCGTTGGACATGTCCACGTTCACGGTATCGCCCACACGGACGCGGATGAACGGGCCTGGAACCTTGCTGTTGAAGGTCCAGTATTTGTAGGTGGTGCCGTCCATCAGCTGGCCGAGGACTTCAGTGGTGTCCAGCTTCACGTTGACGGTTTGCGGGCCGCGCTTGCCGACTGGCGTGCCGACCTCGGTTGGATTGCGGGAGATGTCGACGCCTTTTGGCGCGGCTTTGAGTTCGCCTTCGCCGACGATAATCTTGCCGATCATGCCTGCCGCCACGTGGCCTGGCAGGGAGCAGATGTAGGTGAATTCGCCTTTCTTGTCAGCCTTGAAGACGATGGCGGTCGATGCGCCTTTGTCTTTCAGCTGGTTCGATTTGACTTTGAAGTCAGGCACCGAAATGTCGTGGGTTGCGCCGTCGCCGTTGACCAGGTTGATCTGCACCACAGCACCTTCCGGCACGCGCAAGGTAGGATTAGCCTTGCCCTTGGATTCGCCGGCGTCGCTGATGAAGACCAGCTTACCGTCTGCGATATCGGTGTGCAGGGTAAAGGTCACGTCAGGACGATACTGGACGGCTGTGCTGCCGCCGTGCTGGCCATGTTGTGCATAAGCTGGCGCCAGGGTTGCGGCGCCGATCACCAGTGCAGCGATGGCTTTGGACATCAGGGTCGGTTTCATTTTCTTCTCACAGGTTTGTCCGGCACGGGATTGTGCCGTTTGACAGCTAAATCTTATGTTTTACATGCATGTTATTGAATTGACGCAGGTCAAAAATTTGGAAAGATCTGCGTATTCTCAATGCAAGTTAGTTTTTTTTGATCTAGGTCAAGCGAGAAGAAGGCCCGGCACAACGGCTACTGGAGGAGTTGCGGCAAACGTGCCAAAAAGCTATCGCGAATCTCCAAGCCGCTGGCGCCGCCTGCCTGGACGAAGACGATGCGCTTGCCATCCCGTTCCAGCCAGCCGACGTACCAGCCAACGTTTTTGCCGCTGCCGGTCTTGCCGAAGACCTGCCAGCCCCAGACAGGTTCGGGGCGCCGCACCAGCTCGGCGGACATGGCATAGGCATGCGGCTTGACGCCGAGTTCACGATTCAGCACGCGGCGCAGGAAGCCGATTTGTTCGTCCGGCGAGATGCGCAACGAAGAGCCTAGCCAGGATTCGGACAATCCATTGTTCTTGCCTGGATCGCCGCTGACATCTGCATTGCCATAGCCAAATTGCTTGACGTAGCTGGCAAAGCGCTCTTCGCCCAGTTGCAGTGTAAGCTGCTGGGAGTACCAGACCACGGATTCCTTCATCCACGAGCTGGGATCGTGCGCTTGCCGCCATACGGGGCGCCAGTCCACGTAGCCTTGCTTGAAGGGGAGAACGGGCGAATGCTCGTCCCGCAGCACGCCCGAGTCATAACCCATCAGCGCGATGGGCAGCTTGAAGGTGGACATCGGCGGCAGGCGCTTGTCGCACACGCCCTCGTGCACCAGCCACTTGCCGGTGGCCGCATCGGCCATCGCCAGGCAGTGTTCTGCAGAAAACGCGAGCAAAGGGAGGCCCAGCCCTGCAAGCAGGGCGAAGATTTTGCGTTTCATTTTTGTCCTTGGTTAGAGTTTGGCGAGTTGCGCCGGGAGCTCGCGCAGGAAGGCTTCCTTGGTGCGCGGTCCTGCCGCACCTTCAGTCAAGACTTCATCCTGGGCCAGGCGGGCGAACACGATGGTGCGCTGGCCGTTGGTCGCCCAGCCTACGAACCAGCCGTAGGAACGGGAGTAATCGTCCTTGCCATCCGGCCCGATGGGGGCGCCGGTACCGGTCTTGCCGAAGACTTGCCAGCCGTTTGGCAGGTCTTTCACTTTCAGCAGGTGCGCAGTCTGCTCGTGCGCGTACTGCGAAACGGGGAGTTCCTTCCGCACCAGCTTGCGCAGGAATGCTGTCTGCTCGTCGGGAGAAACCTGCATGGAGGAGCCGACCCACGACCAGGTAAGGCCGTTGTCTTTGCCGTTGTCGCCGCCTGTATCGCGATTGCCGTAACCGAAGCCTTGCACATAGCGCTCGAACCGCTCGCGGCCAATGTGTTGCGTGACTTGCTGGGCGTACCAGACGGCGGAATAGCTGATCCACTGGCTCGGATCCATATCGCGGTGCCATTCCTTGTTCCAGGCGTTGTAGCTTTCGCGATAAGGCAGCAGCGGCGCATGCTGGTCCTTCAGGAATCCACTGTCGTAGCCCATCAGGCTGACCGCGATATTGAAGGTAGAAACCGGCGTGATGCGCGCCGTGCAGTCACCTTCGCGCAGCAAAGGCTTGCCGGTGGTGGCGTCGACAAAAGTGGTGCACTCCAGCGCCGCCACCGACTGCGCGGACGGCGAAACGCTCCAGGCCAAGGCAGGTTGCAAAGCGAAATTCCCGCCGGCGATGGCAGCCAGCGCGGCGACTGTCGCGGCACGCGCCCACATGGCGCGCCGCGCATTGGCAGGCGTGCGGATCAGTGTAACGCGCTCCGTCAGCGTGTTGGCATCAATGCTGCCGAAAGACAGCGCCCCTTGCGGCGCAAGGTGCTGCAGCTTCAGTTGCGCCACCAGCGCCGCAGCATAGGCTTTGCGTTGCGATGCCGGACGGCCGCGCAGTACATCGCGGTCGCAGCCCAGCTCCTGCGCCCAGGTCAGGTTGGCGCGCAGCAGGCGCATGAAAGGATTGAACCACAACAGCGTTTGCAACAGCATCCCCGCCGCCATCCACTGCAGGTCGTGGCGACGCAAATGCGTCATCTCATGTTCGACGATCATCTCGCGTTGCAGCTTGTCGAAACCGTCCAAATGGCGTGGCAGTAGCAGGCGAGGGCGGAACAGGCCAAGCAGCATCGGCGAAATCGGCGCATCGACCTCGATGACGGCCGCTCGAGCGCTGTTGGTAACGTCACCGACCGCGCCGCTTTGCGCCAGCCGGTCAAGCATGCGCTGCGCGCGCCACAAGCTGGCGATGGACCATGCCAGGCCTGCCATGTAAGCGCACAGCCACAATTGCGCGCCATGCAGCAGCCACACTCTTGCACCTGCTGTATTGTTCGCCGCCAGCGCCTGTTCTTCCGTAGTGGTGGGGAGTGCCGGCGTCTTAGGCGGCGCGATGTACTGCGTGACTGTTTCGGTAGCTGCTTCAAGCGGTGGGATAAGGCGGACACGCTCGCTATGCGGCAGCAACAGCAATACGAAGGTCGCCAGTACGGTCAACTGGCCAAGCAGCCACAAAGACCGCTGTGCGGCCAGCGCAGGCAGGAAGCGCCGGAGCAATGCGCTCAAAGCCCACACGCTGAAGCCGGCCGCGAAGCAGCCAAGGCTCGCCAGCAGGAAGCGCATCAACAATAAGTCGAAGTCGTTCACTTTGCGTCGTCCTCATCGGGCCAATCGGACAGCATTTGTTCAAGCTGCGCCAGCTCGCTGGCATCGACCAGTTTACTGCCGGCGAACATATTCACTGGAAGTGGTGTGTCCAGTTCCATGATGCGCGTGCCGAAGTCGTGGGCGTAGGCGGCCAGCGTTTCGACTTTGTCGAGCAAGGCCTCGTACACCTGCACGCCGTGGCGGACGTGCTGAGCCACCATCTGCTTCTCCATCATGCGTTCCACGGTCTTTCGCGTCGACGAGAAAGACCAGGCAAGTTCTTCCTCCACCGCCTCATGGATTTCGCGGGCACTCAAAGGTGCCTGGCGCCAGAGGGCCTTGAGTACGCAGAGTTCAGGGGTAGATGGGATCGACATGGTCTAACTTAGTTTGTGACGGTGTGCGACAGTATGTGACAAACGTCACAATTATGCCAAGCGATTGGCACGTCACGCATTGCAAATTAATCTATTGAATCTGAGCAATAATGAAGCGCGTGGTGCTAACATCTCTGCAATGAAATCAGGGATAGAAATGGATAAGAAGAAGATGCTTACGCTGGTCAAGCGCGTAGCGGCGATTTTGCTGATGGCCTGCTTTGTCCTTCCCCTTTCACGTTGCGCCTCCAAGGCTGATCCGGAAGGACGGGTTGTGGGAGCCGACACTTACTTGTATGGCTACGAGATGGCGCAGGACGCCTTGCGAGACCTCAACGTCGATCCGCTCAAGAGCGTAGGCACTTTGACCGCGCTGTTTATCGTGTTCTTTCTCCCTGCGGCCGGCCTGCGACTGAAAGACCGGGTACAAGCTCCAGTCTATTTGCTGAGCTCTTTCACGGCGGCGTACTTATTGTTTAGTTGGGCATTCCTGTTCAAATCCAGCGTCCAGATTGGCGCGGTGATCGCGGTCACGTGCTGGAGCTTCATATTTGCCGCGAGTTGCAAGACGATTTTCGAAGTGTTGGCGTGCAAACGTCAGCGTCGAGATGCGCACGGTAAGTGAAACTTCTTCAAATTCTGTTTCGGCTCTGGATTGCAGCGAGCGGCCTGATCTTGGTGCTGTCGGGAATCGCCGTTATGGTGGCGTCTACACCGTTAGAGAGCTTATGTCGCAGACGCTGTTGGGCGGATCCGATCGTTCCCTTATTTGGGGACGCCGCCGGCAAGATTCTGTACGGTTGTTTCCTCGGCGGCCTTGGCGTCTTGCTTATCTACGATTTGGTTCGTGATCTGGCTGCGTGGCCGAGAAAGCTGCCCAAAGGCGCTGATCAACTTCCGATGGAAAAGACTGAATGAAGACCTGGGTGGCTATTGTCTTTTCGCTCATCGCGGCACTGTTGGTTGCGGGAGCTGTGTATGAGTATCCATACCTCGTCGCTCAATCTCGTGAAAAGGAGTGGCCGACTGAGTGGAATGCGGACTTGTACAACCTGAACCACCAGCAGATTGTCGAGAAGTTAGGGCCGCCAAGCGAGGACGTGTCGGCGAAGCAGTATCAGTCCTGGCTGAAGCGGGAGGATTGGGGAATGCTCCAGCTAAAGATCGAATTCAAAGACTGCTGCGATGAAGCATCTACTCCCAGCGGCATTTACAAGATCGTTCGTGTGAAAAACCGTTATGAGCCCTTGCATTTTGCCAAACTTGCTCCGCCCGACGGTATTCGACCAATCCGAACCGTTTCAGTGGCTGGGCAGCATGCACGAGCCAAGGTGGTTCTTCATCCGAATCAAGTCAAAGACGAGTCTGGCAGCTTGGAAAGGCTGGAAATCTTGGTCAATGATGAAGCACTGTTTGTCCCGCGCTCGGTCTACCTCGATTTGACCAACATACGTGATGCCACACTTCGTAGTGAAGGAAAAGGATATGTTCTGACATTGAGTGGTGGAGACGGTGCCGAATCCTACTTTTCTCAAATCTACTTTGAGGCTACGGGAGTTAAGCACAAGAAGTTGTTTAGTTCGCTTTTCCTGACGAGCCAACAGAGGAGATTCGTTATTGGCCGCGCTTTCTCAAGGATGAGCGAAATATGAGCATCGAGACCAGGCAAAGTGGAATTGAACGCAGGGCGGTGGTCAGGTTTGCTTTAACAGGCATGCTGGTGCTGCTTTTCATCTATGCCGACGTACTTTATCTGGGAGCTCCATTTTTTTCATTCCTTGTTTGCCCAATAATCTCAATTGGACTGCTGATAAGCTTGCTTGTTCAAAGGGCGGGCCTAAAGAACGTTCTGCTTAGCTTGGTGATAGGACCGCCTGGGTTGTTTTTGATGGTGATTGTTGCGACGCTTGGGCTTGGAGAGCTCCCCAATCACTGGGTTCTTCGAGAAGTTCGAAACTGGGGTAATGAGTTACGCCAGCAAAAAGAATAAAATGGAGCGTTCCCCGCTTCTCAGAAAAGGTTCATCCACGGGAATCGCGTCGTATTCATTAACGATGAATCAGCCGGGGCGCCAGTTATTTTGGTCGATTTGTTCAATCTTGGATTGAGTTCGGTCGAACCAGGCTTGAAAATTTGGGCAGCAGCAGGAAATGTCGGTTTTGGGTTTTTGCTCATAACTTCACGCTATTTGTTAAAAGATAAAAGTGATGAGCAAACAACTGGCCAGGCGGGAGTCGAGCATGATTTCGACTGAGCTATAACAATAGATCTGGCGCCGGTTCTATAGCATCAGCTTATAAATTCGACCGATGGGGGAGTTTTAATAAAATGGTATGGTACGTGGCGAGCGTCATATTGGCGGTTGAGGTTGAAGGTATTGAGCAGGATGAATATCCTGTGTTCGAGAACTTCTATCTAATCGAAGCCGAAAACCGTACACTCGCTTTTGCAAACGCGGAGGCGCTTGGCCGAGAGGAGGCGCTAGCCAATCAAGGGGTGACATTTAAAGATCGCTCGGCTAGATTCAAATTTATCGGAATTCGCAAAATTCGAAGCGTCTACAACCCGTCACCACTCAGTTTAAACGAAGATCGACCAACTTCCGGTACCGAGTTGAGTCATTCATATTTTGAACTGAAATGCAAAAGCGATCTTGATAAGTTTGCTTCGGGAAAGTCGGTTACCGTCCAATACGTTGATGATGACGATCCCGAGGGTGCCTGATAGATGTTGTTGATGCATATGAATTAATTGATGAAATGGTGTTAACCCTAAATGGCCCCGCACGCGTCAGTCACAGCTTTTGCCGTGATCATCTTTTCACTGGTCAGACAGGGGATTCGGCGACACTGCTGCTAGACCGCACTGTGCTGCTCATCGGTGGCTTTGATGGTTCCGGCGAATTGATGTCGACTTCAGCGATTTGTTTTCGCCAGCGGCCGTTTCAGTGCCCTGGAGGAGTCCGCATTGCTTCCGCGACGGGACATATGGCGACTTACTTATGGGTGAGCGCCTCGTTATGAGTAAGGAAGCAATTCCGAATCCTGTTAGGGGCCGCATGGTGGGGGAGGTTGTCGGGGTAATAAACTATTTTGGAAGCTTTGTAAAGATTGAACTTTGCAATTTGGCCGGAGAAAGTGCATATTTCCGGCTGTTGTATTGCCGGTGGAAGTTTTATGATGGGGATCAAGATTTGCTAGATTCGGAAACCTGCGATTTCAATGAATTGGTCGTTAAATTTTCTAATTGGCCGATCCATCATAAAGATGGAAATTCATGGGGGTGCGAACTCTGGATCTCTTTCGATGGTGGTGAACTTTTGATAGCTAGACCCGATTTAACTACGTACGAGGTTCAGGGTGATATCGCTGCCTTTATCATTGATGAAACGATTTATAGTCTTTCGCCCTGAATGACGTTTTACACTGGCGAAAGTGACAGGCCTCATTAGTAATTTCGTGTCAGAATTCGCCTTTGTTTGGCGTTATGATCTGATGCCAGAGTGGTCTATTGAAACCATTTTGTCCAAATGGCAGACCTGGACCGAATCGCTGGTCCAATTCGAGGGTCTATCGAAGTTCATGAGCGCTCTCATATTAAAGATTGGGTTAAGCGGTACGGCAAGGATTCTTGTGTTGGGCAACCGGCAGGCTATCTGCGCATGGGGGAGCGGTCAACGGCGATAAGTATAAGATTTTCGGCGAGATTCTGAGTGTGGGGCTAACGCTGCTGAGCAAGCATGTGTGAAAAAATGTAACAAGAAGATAGGCGGCGGAATGATAATAATGAAATGAACTACTGTTCAACATATAGTAGTTGGAAAAACTACAGACTTTCTGATGATGGTTGGTAATTGTTGGGGCAAGGATGCGGGCGAAATCGATATTCTTTTGGATCTTTTTGATCATTATATGTTCTTCGGCATTTGCGGAAAAATTGAACGATAATAATAATGAGAAACACATCAAAGTAAGCCAGAAGACGGCAGAAAAGATTGCAATTCAAGAATTCAAGAAGCAGACTAAAGCGAATGAGGCAATGATATCTGTTCGTCAGCTCAAGGGGGATGAACAAGAGTGGGCCTTTGTACTGGAAGACAGCGCACAGATGCCAAGACCTGGAACCGAACTATATGTTCGCGTGAATAAGCGAACTGCCGAAATTACTTCCTATTTTGGTAAATAGTCCCAGTGCTTTTGGCTTGCTTGTGTTGCCGATGGATATTTTGACTCTGATGAATCGAGTTGATTGGCTGGTGCCTGATCCGATGCCAGTAGCTGTCCAAATGAGTGGTGCCGACTTTATTGAATGTGGTGCCGATTTTAGATTGCGGCGCCTTTTAGAGAGTGGCGGGTGATGGTGCCATTCTCGGCGATGCTAATCCATCCGCCGCGCGGGGGCGTGGATTCGGGTTCCCAATCGGGCAGCACGTAGCGGCGGGTGCCGGCGACTTCGTGCAGGGCGGGACGGTGGGTGTGGCCGTGGATCATGATGCTGGTGCCGGTTTGCGCGAATACATCGGCAATCGCTTCCGGGGTCACATCCATGATTTCGTAGGACTTCTCGGCGTGGCCTGCCTTGCTCTGCTCGCGCAGGCCGGCAATGATCTGCTTGCGCTGCGCCAAAGGCATGGTCAGGAATTGCTGCTGCCATGCGGGCTGGCGCACCTGCGCGCGGAAGGCCATGTATTTCACGTCTTGCGTGCACTGGGCGTCGCCGTGTACCAGCACGATGCGCTGGCCGTAAGCGTCGATGACCCAGGTCTCAGGCAGCAGGGTCAGGCCCGCTGCGGTGGCGAAGGACTCGCCGACGAGGAAATCGCGGTTGCCCGCGATCCAGAATAGCTGCACGCCCGCGTCGCTTACGCGGCGCAGGGCGGACACGATCTGCTGGTGGAAGGGATCCGGCAGGTCGTCATCGCCTGCCCAATATTCAAATATATCGCCCAGCAGGTAGAGCTGCTTTGCACCCAGCGCATGTTCGTCGAGGAAGCGCAGGAACGCTTCCGTCAGCACCGGCCGCGCCGGCTGCAAATGCAGGTCTGATACGAAGAGAATCAAATTAAGCCGCTTCGACTTTTTCGATGATGATATCTTCCGCTGGCACGTCGGAGAACATGCCGGAACGGGTGGTCTTCACGCCCTTGATCGCGTCAACCACTTCGGTGCCCTGAGTGACTTTGCCGAATACGGCGTAGCCCCAGCCGTCCTGGCCTGGGTAGTCCAGGAAGGAGTTGTTCTTCACGTTGATGAAAAACTGGGCGGACGCGGAGTGCGGTGCGGAGGTACGTGCCATGGCCAAGGTGTATGGCTCGTTTTTCAGGCCGTTCTTGGCTTCGTTTTCCACGGTCTGCTCGGCTGGCTTCTGCTTCATGCCTGGCTCGAAACCGCCGCCCTGGATCATGAAGCCATCGATCACGCGGTGGAAGATGGTGTTGTTGTAGTGGCCAGCGTTCACGTAGTGCAGGAAGTTCTCAACGGTCTTCGGTGCCTTCTCTGCGTCCAGCTCGGCAACGATGGTGCCTTTGTTGGTGGTGATGGTGATGGTGGTCATCTTGTTGTCCTTTTGTGTTACTGAAAAAGCGTTATTTTACAGGCTCCTGCTGCGGAACAGGAGTGGGCTCCTGTACCGGGGCAGGTTCTTGGGCTGGTGCGGGTTCGGCAACTGGCGGCGGAGGAGCCGGTGGTGCAGGCGGCACGATGCGGTTCTTGAGCACCGTGGCCGACTTGATTATCACCGGTTTTACGGGGATGTTCTGGAAGCCCGGCTTGTCATCTACCAGCAGCACCTTGATCTTGTCGACAGTCTCCTTGCCCTGGATGACCTTACCGAAGACGGCATAGCCGTGGCCTTGCATATTCGGATAGTCGAGGCCAATGTTGTCCACCACGTTGATGAACCATTGCGAATTGGCGGAATTCGGCGAGTCGTGGCGTGCCATCGAGATGGTATAGGCCAGGTTGGACAGGCCGTTCTTTTCTTCGCTCTTGATGTCCGGGCGCAGCGGTTGCTTGGTTTTGAGGTCGACCGTATAGCCGCCGCCTTGCACCATGAAGCCATTGATCACGCGGTGGAAAATGGTGTCTTTATAGAAGCCGCTCTTGACGTAGGCGAGGAAGTTGGCGGTCGTAATCGGGGCTTTTTCCTGATCCAGTTCCACGATGATTTCACCGAGGTTGGTCTTGATCGATACTTGAGGGTTGTCGGCAGCTGCCGCGGCGCTGCCAATCAGCAGGCCGGCCAGCAGGGCAATCCATTTCTTCTGCATTCTTGTTTCCTTTATAAGAATTGCGACTCGCGTGCGCGAATTTTTCAGTGCTATACTTCGCCAGACGTTCCATTCTAACAAAGTAGAACTATAACAAAGGGACCAAACATCCCCCTGGTACACACCGAGCACCGGTGCGACGCCCCAGGCGTTTCGCACCAGTGACCCGTTTACTTCTAGTCCGATGAGCAATTTAAAGATTTTCAACACGCTGGCACGCGAAAAGCAGTCGTTCAATCCCATTGAAGCGGGCAAGGTCCGGATGTATGTCTGTGGCATGACCGTATACGACTACTGCCACGTGGGCCACGGCCGCATGCTGATGGCGTTTGACGTCATCTACCGCTGGCTGAAGGCATCGGGCTACGACGTGCGCTATGCGCGCAATATCACGGACATCGATGACAAGATCATCAAGCGTGCGGTCGAGAACAATGAAACGATCGGCCAGTTGACCGGCCGCTTCATCAAATACATGGATGAAGACTGCGAAGCCTTGGGCATCCTGAATCCGACCGACGTGCCGAAAGCGACCGAATACGTGCCGCAGATGCTGGGCATTATCGAGAAGCTGGAAGCCAAAGACCTGGCCTACAAGGCCGCCGACGGCGACGTTAACTATGCGGTGCGCCAGTTCGTAGGCTACGGCAAGCTGTCGGGCAAGTCGCTGGACGACCTGCGCGCCGGCGAGCGGGTGGACGTGAATACCGGCAAGCGCGATCCGCTGGACTTCGTGCTGTGGAAGGCTGCCAAGGAATCCGAACCGGAAGAGGTGAAGTGGGATTCCAAGTGGGGCAAGGGCCGTCCGGGCTGGCACATCGAGTGCTCGGCCATGTCGTGCTCCCTGCTGGGCGAGACCTTCGACATCCACGGCGGCGGTGCTGACCTGCAGTTCCCGCATCACGAGAACGAGATTGCGCAATCGGAAGGCGCTTCCGGCAAGACGCTGGCCAACTACTGGGTCCACAACGGCTTTGTGCGCGTAGACGGCGAAAAGATGTCCAAATCGCTGGGCAACTTCTTCACCATCCGCGAAGTGCTGAAGCAGTTCGACGCTGAAGTGGTGCGCTTCTTCATTCTGCGCGCCCACTACCGCAGCCCGCTGAACTACTCGGACGTGCACCTGGAAGACGCGCGCGGCGCGCTGACCCGCCTGTACACCGCGCTGGACGGCGTGGAAGGCGACGGCCAGCCGCTGGACTGGAACGAAGACAACGCCAAGCGCTTCGCCGAAGCGATGGACGACGATTTCAACACCCCGATCGCGGTGTCCGTGCTGTTCGACCTGGCGTCGGAAGTGAACAAGACGAAGTCGCCCGTAGCCGTGCGCCAGCTCAAAGGCCTGGCCGCTGTCCTGGGCCTGCTGGAGCGCAGCCCTGAGGAATACCGCAAGGCCGCCCCGAAAGGCGCGGAAGGCGAGGGCATGGACGAAGCATCCATCGAGGCTGCCATCGCCACCCGTGCCGCCGCCAAGAAGTCGCGTGACTTCGCCACCGCCGACAAGGTGCGTGCCGACCTGCTGGCAGCCGGCATCGTCCTCGAAGACAAGCCTGACGGCACCACGAACTGGCGCCGCGCGTAATGGTTCTATCCAGGGAAAACGGGGATCAGGCCCCGGTGCCGCCGTATTGGGAGGAAGCCAAGGCAGAGCTCATGAAGCGCGACCGCATCATGAACCGCCTGATCCCCCAGTTCGGTGACTTGCACCTGGTCGGCCATGACGACCCGTTTATCACCTTGGCGCGCGCCATCGTCAACCAGCAGGTCACGACCCAGGTCGCCAATGCAGCCTGGGCCAAGCTGCTGGAGACCTGTCCCAAATTCACCCCGGCAGCCGTGCAAAAGGCCGGCGCCGCTGTTTTGGCTAGCTGCGGCCTTTCAAAGCGCAAGGCCGAATACATCCTGGACCTGGCCGACCATTTCAAGAACAAGAAGGTCCATGCCGCACAATGGGCCCAGATGGATGACGAAGCAGTTATCGCTGAACTGGTTCAAATTCGCGGCATTACGCGCTGGACAGCAGAGATGTTTTTGATATTTAATCTGCTCCGACCCAACGTGCTGCCGCTCGACGACAGCCGGCTGATTAGTGGAATCAGCCAGAATTATTTTTCCGGGGAGCCCGTGTCGCGCAGCGATGCGCGCGAGGTTTCGGCCAACTGGGAACCCTTCCGGACGGTCGCGACGTGGTATTTATGGCGTAGCCTTGATCCGGTTCCGGTAAAATAGCGCAAATTCTCACCGGCAACCGCCAAAAGCAGTGTTGTCGGAGAAGCAAAAAAACACTCGGAGGTACAATGATTAAAACGACTTTCCTCAACTTTGAGCAACCGATTGCGGAACTGGATTCCAAGATCGAAGAGCTGCGATTCGTACAAGACGACTCGGCTGTCGATATTTCGGAGGAGATCGACCGCCTGGCCAAGAAGAGCCAGCAACTGACCAAAGACATTTACGCCAAGCTGACGCCTTGGCAAGTTTCCCAGATCGCCCGCCACCCACAACGTCCATACACCATGGACTACGTGAACGAAATCTTCACCGACTTCCACGAACTGCACGGCGACCGCACCTATGCGGACGACCAGTCCATCGTGGGCGGCTTTGCCCGTTTCAACGGCCAGCCATGCATGGTGATCGGCCACCAGAAGGGCCGCGACACCAAAGAACGCGCCATGCGCAACTTCGGCATGCCGAAGCCGGAAGGCTACCGCAAGGCCATGCGCCTGATGAAGCTGGCCGAGAAGTTCAACCTGCCTATCTTCACCTTTGTTGACACCCCTGGTGCATTCCCTGGCATTGACGCGGAAGAGCGCGGCCAGTCGGAAGCCATCGGCCACAACCTGTACGTGATGGCGGAACTGAAAGTGCCGCTGATCGCGACCATCATCGGCGAAGGCGGCTCCGGCGGCGCGCTGGCGATTGCGGTTGGCGACTCCGTGCTGATGCTGCAGTACGCTACCTATTCGGTGATTTCGCCTGAGGGTTGCGCTTCGATCCTGTGGAAGACTTCCGAGCGCGCATCCGATGCGGCCGAAGCGCTGGGCCTGACCGCGCACCGCCTGAAGGCGATTGGCCTGGTCGACAAGATCATCAACGAGCCGCTGGGTGGCGCACATCGCGATCCTAAGGAAATGGCCAAGATGCTGAAACGCGCGCTGGCGGATTCGCTGCGTCAGTTCCAGGGTGTGAAGACCAAGGACTTGCTGGCTGCCCGTCACGAAAAGCTGATGAGCTACGGCAAGTTCAAAGAGACCACTGCTTCCGAGTAAAACCGGTAAATCTGGGTCTGACCCGAGGGTCAGACCCGCCTCCGCAGCCGTCGCGTATCGGGTCTGACCCTTGGGTCAGACCCTGGTTTACCGGTTTTTGTATGCGCGCCCAACAAATCCTCCAGCAATCCCTCGCCGAACTCCCGCAAGGCCCGATCGCCATCGCCTACAGCGGAGGCCTGGACAGCAGCGCCTTGCTGCACCTGGCGGCAGCGAGCAGCCGCAAACTGTACGCCTTCCATATCCACCACGGCCTGAGCCCCAATGCCGACGCCTGGGAGGCCCACGCCCGCACCGAATGCGAGCGCCTCGGCATCACGTTCGCCAGCCGCCGCGTCACCCTCGACGACCGCAGCGAAGCCTCAGCCCGCAAAGCACGCTACGCAGCCCTCGGCGCACTCTGCATGGAGCACGGCGTGCACCTGCTCCTGACCGCCCACCACCTGGACGACCAGGCCGAAACCATCCTGCTGCAGCTGCTGCGCGGCGCCGGCCCGGCCGGCATGTCCGGCATGGACGCCTTCAACCGCGCCCCAACGCTGCTCGGCACCCCCGACGTGCTGCTGGCCCGCCCGCTGCTGCAAGCCAGCCGTGCTGATCTCGAGGAATACGTGCGCGAAAACGCCATCGCCCACATCGAAGACGAATCCAACGCCGACACCCGCTACGCCCGCAACGCCTTGCGCCACGAAGTCATGCCGCGCCTGACCGAAGCCTTCCCCGGCTACCAGGAGCGTTTCGCCCGCAGCGCGCGCCACGCCCAATCCGCTCAGCGCCTGCTGACCGAACAAGCGGCCGACGACCTGCGCATCTGCCTGGCCGGCGAAGACAGCCTGGATATGGTAAAGGTTCGTACGCTCAGCGCTGACCGCACCTCCAACCTGCTGCGCCACTGGTTCGCCGAGCGCGGCATCCGCCTGCCATCAGCCAGCTGGCTGGCCGAAATGCAGGAACAGGCCCTGACCGCGCGCGATGACGCCAACCTCAAGGTCACCCATCCCGACTGCGAAGTGCGCCGCCACCGCGACCGTCTCTACCTCGTGCCGCGCCGCGCAGAGGCCGACGCCGAACAAAGGGAGAGCTTCCGCTGGAACGGGGAGGGCAGCATCGATTTCCCTGAATTCGGCGGTACGCTGCATATCGAACTGGCGCCAGTCGGGCTCGACCCCGATTGGTTGCGCCAGCAAATGCTGACGATCGAGCTGCGCAAAGGTGGCGAAAAGCTCAAGCCCGCCCGCAACCGCCCCACGCGCACGCTCAAGCAGCACTACCAGACCCTTGGCATCCCGGCCTGGGAGCGCGAGCGCCTGCCGATGGTATCGATCCCCGGCGATATCCTGTATGCCGCCGGTATCGGCATGGATTGCCGCAAACTGAGCTCCAGTACAGAGCATCGTTTGGTGTTTCGCTGGGAAACCAAATAATTTTTGCCGACACCTGTCTAGACATATGAACTTATGCCAAATAGGTATGAGTGTATGAGCTTTTTGACTTGAGATTTTGCAACGCAGCATGTAGAGTAAAGGGCTCCCTTTATCACATCAATGCGGAAAATCAGCATGGCTTTAATCGTTCACAAGTACGGCGGCACGTCGATGGGCTCGACGGAACGCATCAAGAACGTCGCGCGTCGCGTCGCCAAATGGCACGATGCGGGACACCAGGTGGTAGTCGTTCCGTCGGCAATGTCCGGCGAAACCAACCGCCTGATTGCCCTGGCCAAGGAAATCCAGAACCCGCCTGACCCACGTGAATTGGACATGATTGCCTCCACTGGCGAGCAAGTGTCCGTGGGCCTGCTGTCGATGGCGCTGCAAGCGATCGGCAAGGACGCCATTTCCTATACCGGCTGGCAAGTAGCGATTAAAACCGACTCCGCCTTCACCAAAGCCCGCATCCAGTCGATCGAAGACGGCCGCGTGCGCGAAGACCTGGACAAGGGCCGCATTGTGATCATTACCGGCTTCCAGGGCGTGGACGAGAACGACAACATCGCCACCCTGGGCCGCGGCGGTTCCGATACCTCGGCCGTGGCGATTGCCGCCGCGCTGAAGGCTGACGAATGCCTGATCTACACCGACGTCGACGGCGTCTACACCACCGACCCGCGCGTGGTGTCCGAAGCGCGCCGCCTGAAAGCGATCACGTTTGAAGAGATGCTGGAACTGGCTTCGCTGGGTTCCAAAGTCCTGCAAACCCGCTCGGTGGAATTCGCCGGCAACTACCGCGTACCGACCCGCGTGCTGTCCTCGCTGACCGATCCGCTGATGGATCTGGCAGAAGAAGCCAACTCGGGCACCCTGATTTCGTTTGAGGAAGACCAAAACATGGAACAAGCAGTCATCTCCGGCATCGCCTTCAACCGCGACGAAGCCAAAATCACCGTGCTGGGCGTGCCAGACCGTCCAGGCATCGCTTACCACATCCTGGGCCCGGTGGCCGAAGCCAATGTCGAAGTCGACATGATCATCCAGAACCAGGCAGTGGACGGCAAGACCGACTTCACCTTCACCGTGTCGCGCAACGACTACCAGAAGGCGATGGATGTGCTGCACAACGAAAAGGGCGAAATCGGCCACCACACCCTGGTGGGCGACGCCAAAGTGTCCAAGATCTCCGTGGTCGGCGTGGGCATGCGTTCGCACGTTGGCGTGGCTTCCCAGATGTTCAAGACCCTGGCGGAAGAGGGCATCAACATCATGATGATCTCCACCTCCGAGATCAAGATTTCCGTCCTGATCGACGAGAAGTACATGGAGCTGGCGGTGCGCGCCCTGCACAAGGCATTTGAACTGGAAAAAGAATAAATATTTCCAAAAAAACTTCCGTATTATCCTTGACCAAAGCGGTATCGGTCTTTAATATTGCGGTCGCGTTGACGCAGTAACAGTTCAACGAGGAGGCGTGGCCGAGTGGCCGAAGGCACTTCCCTGCTAAGGAAGCATACGGGCAAAACCTGTATCGTGGGTTCGAATCCCACCGCCTCCGCCAGATTTATTTCTTGGTAGTTCCAAGAATGTCAAAGAAACCGCTGATTCCGAGAGGAGCAGCGGTTTTTTTGTCTTATATTGTCCAGCAACGTCCACCGAGATCCAGCGATTTTCGGGGCCTTTTTCGGGGCTTCTGCCTCGACAGCAATTGTTAGAAGCCCCAAAAACGCCAAAGCGTGTTGTCCCGCTGACAGATCCTCAGATTCGCAACGCGAAAAGCCGTATTGCTGCATACACAAGCTCAGCGACAGCGGCGGCCTATTCCTGGAAGTCACGCCCACCGGCGGAAAGCTCTGGCGTTTGAAGTATTGCCGACCCAATGGCAAGGAAAATAAGCTTCACCTGGGCGTCTACCCATCAGTGACTCCGATCGACGCGCGTGCACTGCGCGATGAAGCGCGCAAACAGCTTGCGGCAGGGATCGATCCTGTTCAAGCCAGGGATGAACGAGCGGCCTCCGAGCGTGTTGCGGCGGCCAATACTTTCGAACTTGTTGCGCGGAGTGGCACCGAATAACGCTAAAGCATTGGCAGCCCCATACGGCCGCCAACATCCTCCATCGCTTGGAGAAGGACATCTTCCCGTTTGTTGGAATAAAGCCGGTTGTGATCCGCTTGGATTTCATGGACACTTTGCGGCCGAGAATTTGGTCGGCTTGATCTGCTCTGGGAAAAATTAGACGCTTTTGAGCGCAAGTTTTTTGGTCAATAATCCCTTAGCAGATGGAGGATGACCATGAAGCGAAAACATTTTCCTGCGGCACAGATTGTAGCCGTTCTGAAGCAAGCTGACCTAGGGATGCCGGTCGGCGATATCGTCCGGCAGCTCGGCATTTCTGAACAGGCCTTCTATCGGTGGAAGAAGCAATATGCGGGTTTGCAATCGGAGGGTGTCCGCGAATTGAAAGTCCTGCAGGACGAGAATGCGCGCCTGAAGAAGCTGGTGGCTGAGCTGAGTCTGGACAAGGCGATTTTGCAGGATGTTGCTTCAAAAAAGTGGGGCGGCCTGCGCTAAAACGGGAAGTGGTCGAGTACATCATCGAGCACTACGGGCTGAACCTTGCGCGGGCATGCCTTCTGATCAAGCAGGTACGCAGTACACAGTACCTGACGTCGAAGAAAGATCCAAAACTGGCCTTGCGACAGCGGCTGCGCGAGTTGGCGCAGGTGCGTGTGCGCTGGGGCTATCGGCGCTTGCACGTGCTGCTTAAACGCGAAGGCTTTCGGTTGGGCGTCAACCAGACCTACCATTGGTATTGCTTGAAACAGTTTCAGCTGCAGGCTTGGCGCAAGAAGCGGTGCAAGAATGCCGTCACCCGCCAAGGGCGCATGCAGCCCCATCAGGAAAACGATGCGTGGAGCATGGATTTCGTTGTCGATCAATTAGCCGACGGTACCAAGGTACGGCTGCTGATGATCATCGATATCTTCAGCCGGGAAGCTCTCGCCATTGCGGCTGGCCATCACCTACGGGGCGAAGACGTAGTGGCGGCATTGAACCGGATAATCGGCCAACGACCGGCGCCGAAATATCTGTTTGTCGATAATGGCAGTGAATTCTCGGGCCAAATGCTCGATCTCTGGGCCTATCACCACCAGACCAAGATCGACTTTAGCCGGCCAGGCAAGCCAACCGATAACTGCTTCATCGAGACGTTCAATGGATCGCTGCGCGACGAATGCCTTAACGTCCATTGGTTCAGTTCCCTGGCCGAGGTTCAAGCGGTCGTAGGGACCTGGCGCGTGGACTACAATGAGATCCGGCCTCACATGACTCTCGAGGACCAAACTCCAAAAGACTTCGCTCGGAGAGAGTTCGCTGAAGGGTTGGGAAAAGGCCGTTAGCCGACCAAATTCTCGGCCGCAAAGTGTCCATGAAATCCAAGCTGATCAAAGAGGTATTTTGAACGGCTTGGACGTGTCTAGGAAACCATAGTCGATTCAACAAGAGAGATTGTAGGTAATTGCAAGGCTGTCTTGACGCTTACATTTCCGCTCATGGCCGCTCCTTCGGTCGTACTGGAGGTCGTCCCCGAGCACTGAGCCGGACTACCTCCATTGGGCTTACTTTCCGCACTTGTCCGACAGTGCGCAAGTCGGGCTAAAGTTCAAAGCGAAAAGACCCTTCTTTTGAAAAGACATGCCGTCTGCGCTTCTGCTGGTCCCGTACCGAAGCTGAATCCAAGTTCCTTTTGCGATCCCGTAGTCAATTCCGATCGCATTCTTGAAAAGCCCTTCTTCCTGCGCCAGATTTACTTTTTTTAGATTGCTCACTTCCGCCAAGATCTGCAGGCGATTGTCTTCTTGAAGGCCGAAAGTGACCCTGGCCGCGGCGAGATTCGTGCGCGATGTTTGCCGCGTTGTGGCGATCGTCTTCAAGTCCAATTCGTGCCAGGTGTGGCGGTACATCGGCTGAATGGCCCCTTTGGGCCCCAGGGGAAAGAGCGCGTTGATGGTGATTGAATTGCCCATGCCGAGGGTGGAAAGGCCGTCACCGCTGACACGGCCGGCACCAATTGCGACCGAGATGCGGCTGGCATTCCAAGGGATGGTTTTCTTCTCTTTGTCGATGCAAGACTTTAGCTGCGAGGAGCGCAGCTCCGCCAATTTCTCAAACTCAGCACGCTTTTCTGGTTTGGCTGCCTTTAACATCTGTATCCAGGTTGCTTCCGCCTCGGCGCAGCCCGCGACGGCGTTTTCGCTCACGATAATGGGATCCTGGTTCCGATCGAGGACTACACTGGCATCCAGTGCGACCGCGCGCTTGGTGGCTGTTATACCGGCCAATTCAACGTCTTTTGTCGCGTAGCTCAAGGTCGTGGAGCCTAAAAAGCGCTCCGCGACATTTCCGTTGGTATACAAGGCCAAGCTAATTGGTGAAAAATCGGTCTTGGCGGGAGTGATCGAAAGCCCAAAGCCGGACTTGGACTTTCCGTCGCTTGGTTTGAACGCGACGACGATGTCTTGCGCGGACTGCACATTGGTAATGGCGCTGTTTGCGACACCGACCAACGTTGCGGCAGAGATCTGCCCGGCATTCTTATCGATTAGAAAGTCTGAAAACGATGGATCCGTCTTCTGTGGGGCTGGTAGTCCAGCTGCCTCTTGGGCGAGTGCGGCGGCGGGAAGCGGGAGTGCGGCGAGGAGGCCGATCATAGAGAGTGTTTTCTTCACGGCAGCTCCTTACACTTTGATGGTGAAGTTGATGAAGTCACTTTCCGTGAACGCTGTGAGCGCTCCCTTGGCGCTCGCCACGACCTTGCCGCCAACTTTCAGCGTGGTGTCGTATTTCGGCCCTAGGCCGACGTTTGTGGCGCTGACGACTAGTGCAGCGTCGTACGTCCCCTGCGGCAGGTTGCCGATATTGCGCGTTGTGCTACCGCTCTTCGGTTCATTGATTTCGATGGCCACGTTGTTGTCGATCAGGAGCGCCGCGCGCACGTGCGCGGTACCGGTGTCACCTAACTCCAGGGTGACGGGGTTCGACACCGTCACGAGTTGATTGGGCAAAGTGATCTTCATTTCTCCTCCGTTGGTCTTATTTGGACGAAAGGACGCCGTCTTCGCGTTGGTTCGAAGCTTCAAAATAATGCTTGGTGAAGAATGTCATGCGGCGTTGCCGAAGGCGCCGCCGCGCACGGTTGAACAGTTTCGGAAGACATGGCAACCCGCCGTGCCGGCGTTGTCCATGAGTTGCATTAAAGATGATTTCTGGCGGCATCCAATCATTTCAGTTGGATCGAAAGTGGCGCAACAGATGTTCAATTTTGGGATGGGCGACCTTTTCTCGTTCTAAGGGATTGATTGCAAACGAAAATAGCTTACGCCTATTTCACGTGCTTTTGCGTTCAACTTTTGCGAATTCGCAACGTGGCTTGAGCTAGGATCACATAGCAATCCCGACGAGGCCATGTGGGCGCCAAACTAAACGTTGAACTGCGCCATGTCACGCGCCGGTGCCAGTTGCTACAGTTGAATACGGGGTTTCGAAAACAACATGACCGCTAGTCACCCAGCGCAGAGCCGCTATACTGAGCAGTACCAATCATGCTTTTTCAACACTGGCGTTATAATTGTGACAATAATAAGAACGAATAGCCACCAGGCGACTTCAAATGCCTTACCCGGAGTGGACGTGCCCAAGAACTATAAGAAAGACTTCGGCAGGATGTTCATCTTCTACCATGTTGCGAAGCAAGCGAGCTTCAGCTCTGCGGCCAAGCAACTGGGACTCTCTCGAAGCATGATTACGCATGCGGTCGTTCATCTTGAAAAGACGTTCTCTGTGCGCCTTTTCCACCGCACGACGCGTAGTTTCAGCCTGACGGAACAGGGCAAGAAGCTCTATCTCTGTGCGCAACGCATGCACCAAGAGTTCGAAGACGCGTACGCGGAACTGCGTAGCGAGTCGAGTGAACCAAAAGGAAAAATTTCCATCCAAATTCCCGGGGTTTTACTTGACGTCGCTGGCGTGCACGACATCTTGACGCGGTTCATGGAATCCCATCCGCAGGTCAGCTACGACATCACGAGCGATGACCGCGTTGGCGACCTGGTCGAACGCCACATCGACGTGGCGCTGCATGTTGGACCATTACAAGACAGCTCGTATTATGCGAAGGAGATTCACCAGTTTGGCACCTACATTCTGGGCAGTCCTGATTACTTTGCACGAAAAGGAAAGCCTCAGCACCCGGCCGAACTTGAACAGCATCCCGTCTTCAATTATCGCCACTGCTTAACTGGTGATAAATGGATCTTCCTCAACCCGAAAACCAAAGAAAAGCAGCCGTTCCCGATTGGTAAGTTTACGACCGTTGACAGCGAACGCCTCCTGGTGTCGTTTGCGGAGAGCGGTCGTGGCATCTCCAGTGCGCTGGACATTAGCTGCGCAGATCAACTAAACCAAGGAAAGCTGGTCCCGGTGCTGGAGGACTGGACGTATAAGATCCCTCTGCAGATCGTGTTTGTCACGAAGAAGGCGATGCCTAAGAGTTTGAGGATGCTGATCGACGTCCTGACGCAAGACTTGCCGCGCGCGTTGGCCGTCGACATCAGAATCCCGGGCCGTTAGCTGGCGCCCGCACTGGCAAGACCGCACAAGCCATGCCGGCGGTCAGTAGTGCGAGCACCAAGATTTTGGCTGGACCCAGTTGAACGCCGAATGCGGCACAACTGAGCGCCGCGCTGGTGATGGGGGCGACAAATTGACTGGTCCCGAGATGGTGTGCTGAGAGTGCGGGGGCCGACCTGATAAAGAGTAGCAAGGGCAGGGCGTTGACGAACCCGATCAAGGCCAGAAATTGAAGCGACCTGCTATCGCTTGCCGCCGTTGGGAATTCGGGACCGAAGGCCCACAAACCAATCAGCGCAAATGGCGCCAAAATGAAGGTTTCCTTCATCAGCGAGCTGATGGGGTTTTGCGATCCGATCCTCTTGTGCAGTACGACATAAACGGCGAACGGTATCGCGATCAGGATGCCCAAATAGGGTATCTCACCTGACAGCACCACATCCAATGTTACGGCCGCGATGGTCACCGCCACGCCAAGCCACTGCCGCCGCGGCATTGGTTCCTGAAAGGCGAGCGAGCCTAGGAAGACCGTCAAGATTGGCGCGATGAAGTAGGCATAGCTGGCTTGCAGCGCCTGGCCGTTCATCACGGCGCCCACGTATGCCGCCCAGTTTAAGCCGATCAGCAGGGCGGTTGGCGCTGCTTTGAGGATGGCGCCGCTTCCAGCATCCGTGAGCTTGAATCCTTGCAGCGCATAAAGCACCACGAATGTTAAAACGACTTGGGCGCATAAGAGAACTAGGGGACTGATGCCGTTCAACTGCTTGTAATACAGTGGCGAGAGCCCCCACAAGAGATTCGCAACGATCGCACCAGTCATGCCGGTCAACGGCGTCATACAATGCTCCGGAGGCGCTTGGACGCAATGAGAATGTCTTCGGCGGAGATCTGATCGTGCAGCGGCAGGACGAGCAGTGAGTCGATGATATCCGTGGCGTTCGGAAAGTCCAGGCGGCAGTTACCCTGGTAGCGACCGTCGGCGTAGTGACCCTTCAGCATGGGAAAATTGACCAGGTAGCTCTGCTTGTAACGGTGAATGTCGGTGTTCACTCCCAGCTCGAAGAGCTTTCTGGACACGTCGCGTGCCAAGCCTGGCGTGGGGTTTGCCAACTTAACGCCATAGGAATAGCCATTATGCGTAAATTGGTCGGAACCGAAATCCTGGAAACTCGAGCGCTCGGAACCGACACCCAAGGCGATGCGCCAGAATTCAGTCTTCTCCCGACGGCGCGCCATCCGCGCGTCTAACGACGCCAACTGGCTGCGCCCCATTGATGCTTGTAGTGCGGGTAGCTTGTAATTCAAGCCGGGACGCTGGCCAAAGCCCATGGCTTCCAGTGAAAAGCCGATGCGGGTGAACTCGCGAATTCGGGCACCCAACCGACGGTCATTGGTCAGAACAAAGCCGCCTTCACCCGTGCTCATAAGCTTGAACTCGTGCGTGCTGAAGCAACCGATATCCCCGATCGTGCCTTCAAAGCGACCACCTTGTCTTGAGCCCAAAGCTTGGGCGGTATCTTCGATGACAACAATGCCGCGCGCCCTGGCGAAGAACATGGCTTCTTCGCTGATGCCAGGATAGCCCCACATGGGCACTGTGATGATGACCCGGGTGCGGGCGCTTGCGAATTTCTCCAGGGAGACAATGTCGGGCACAAAGCTGTTGGGCTGGCAGTCGTAGAAGACTGGCACGCCGCCCGCCTGCAGAATGGCGGCCGCAGTCATTGGAACACCAATCACGGGCAGCATCACCTCATCGCCGGGCCCAATCGCTTCGACCAGCGCGGCATGCAGTGCGGCGGTTCCGGAGGAGACAGCAATGGCGCAGTCGACGCCGAAGTAGGCGGCGAGTTCCTTTTCGTAGTCGGCCACCAAGTCGCAATCCCCCGACAGCCGGGAGGCGCGCTCAATATCGTGAATCAGCGTCGCGATCTCATGTTCGTCGTGCTTTGCTTTGAAAATGCAGTCGATGAATCGGTTCATTATTGAAGCCCTTGCGTAAAGAGGTCGATTGGTTGTTTGCTTGTGCCGGAGGGATCCCCGGAGATCTCGGCGGCCAACTTTCCCAGGAACTGCGCCATGTAATGTGAGTTCTCGCGCGCCAGCGCGCGTCCGGCACCGGTTTGCATAGTCTTGTGCAATTCGAGAAGCTTCACCCTGAAGTGGTCCACTGCGAACCGGTTGTCGTCCAGTGGCCGCGCCGTAGCGATGGGGTCGTCCTCGTCAAACAGGCTTTGCCCCAATTTCCCGGCAATATAAAACACCCTCGCGATTCCAATTGCGCCCAAGGCCTCCAGCCGATCCGCATCCTGTACCACCTTCGCTTCGATGGTGCGAGGCGCGATCCCTGCGCTGAAACTATGCGCCTCGATGGCATGGGCGATTGCCTCATACTCGCTGGCGGGAAAATCGGGAAATTCGCTCCGCAATATTTCGATCGCACGTTCGGCCGAAAGCGACGATGCGTTGGCGCGATCCGGGTGGTTCTTGGGGACATTGACGCAGTCGTGAAAATACGCGGCGGCCAGCACGACCAACGTGTTGGCGCCTTCACGACCTGCCAGCGAGATTGCAGTACGTGCCACCCGGCGAAGGTGCGAGATGTCGTGGGCCGCGTCATCCATTATTTGCGTGTTCACGTGCGATTCAAACTTGGCCTGCCAGTACGACAAGTTGGTTGCTGTGATTGCCGGTCGGGTTGCGACCATTAGGGAGTGCATGGACATATCTAAAGGTTCAATTGATGATTGGGCTCAAGTGCTGCACGGCGTCGAACGTACTTTTCACCTGCATGACGTGCGAGCTTCCCGGTCGAAGCTGGGTGAGGGCGAATGTGCTGTCCGAATAGCCATATAGGCGAAGAAGCCAACGGTCAAGGCCGTCGAAATTACTGGTGCTGCCTACTTCGCCACGCCCGTGGAGGCAGAGGCGGTTGTTCAGCACAAGTACATCCCCTGGCTCCAGCACGACAGAATACGATTCGTCGAACATGTTGATGATTTCGCGCAGTTCGGCGAGCGCGCGTTTGCCGCCGTCCGTCATTCCCGCAAGTTTGGAATAGCTATATCGAATGCCTAAATGGCCGTTATATAAAGGTACAAGTACCTGGACGTTCTTTATTTCAATATCGCGGTCAAAGGACGATTGGCTGCGGGCACAATATTCTGGTTTCATTAATTGAAGAATTGTTTTTCCGCTCAATTCATTAATAATTTCTGATAAGGGAAGGATTGTTGTCCTTACTTTATCTGGATTTCTCAGGCAGGCTAAGGAAAAAACATTAGGTGCGATGGGAGCGCCCCGGCATGGATTTTCTTCTTCAAAATAGCCGTTTACGACCTCCGTATGAAAGTTTAAAGCTTTCGTGGAACGCGACAGGCTTTTCGAGCTGTTCTTTGCTGGCATGACCATGTGGAAGAGCCGTCCACCCATTTCGTCTTGGAAGGAGGCGGCCTGAACTCCACACAAACGCAGATAGCCCAGCATGGTCGCAGCTTGTTTTCGCCAACCCGCCTCGTCGGGGCTGGCGTCGTCGCTCGGGGTTAAGGGCAGGTGGTCGATGTCGATGAGCTTCTTAAGCAGTAAGTACGGCACGCCGTCACTGGCGCTGAATCGCTCGATTTGCCGGCGATTCGCTTCACTTAAATATTCCCCGACCGTTTGACTTGAAATTCTTGAGAGTGCGTCAGGGTGAGTTTCCTGGCTCAGGCCCGAGGCGTTGTCGCCGATTAGTCGCGATATTGTTGAGCGTTGAATATGCGAAATTTCAGTAATGATGGGGGATGCATATTTTCGAAATGCGTGGTTTGCGGTTATGGCGATCATTATTATCCTCCAATCGATTTGACGGCGATTATAGGGAGGGAAGTGATAACAAAGTAATACAACAGCTGCGTGAAAATTCGCGCAAATGTTCTTGCTTGCAAGTTGATAGAATTTGCAAACCCGCAACTTTATTGAAGACATTGTATGAAAGTATTTATTTCCCATAAAAAGGAGGACGCGGATAAGGCCAGGGAGATCGCCAGCCGCCTTCACATGTTTCACAGCATCGACTCGTATTTGGATGTGATCGATCCCTTGATTGGCCGTTTTGAAGGCCCTGAACTTGCCGAACACGTGCTGCAGCAAATGGAAACGTGCGACAGCTTGCTGGCGGTGGTTTCGCGCAACACCGCCTCGTCGCAGTGGGTGCCATGGGAGATCGGCATTGCGACGGAGAAGGGCTTTCCGTTAGCGACGTTCGCAGATGGCGTGACATTGCTGCCCGAGTTCTTGCAGAAGTGGCCCTACCTCACGAGCAATGCCGAACTCGATAAATATGCCAACCGCGTGACGCAGCTTGGGCCCGGCGCGCGCACTGCGATCTTGAAACGAAGCTATTCGGCGGAAAACTTCAAAACCCTCAATGCGTCCGCCCGTAAAACAGCCAGCGATTTCTACCGCGACCTGCGCCGAGATCTGGGCCGTTAAATACTTTGAAATCAGAAAGGATCAACATGGCAAAAAAACGTGTGTTCATCAGCTTCGACTACGACAACGACAGCGAAATCAAAATCCTCTTGGCGGGCCAGGCGAAACTTCCGGATAGCCCATTTGACTTCAAGGACGCGTCCATCAAGGAGCATTTGACCGGCGACTGGAAGGAGAAAGTGCGTCGTCGCATGGACAATATCGACAAGGTGATTTTCCTGTGCGGGACCAAGACCGATAAGGCAACCGGCGTCGCCGCCGAACTCGAAATTGTGAAGGAATGCGGCATCCCGTACTTCTTCTTGGCCGGGTACAAAGACAAGAAGTGCGTGCTACCGCAGGGGGCCTGGATTTTTTTTGACACCCTCCATGCGTGGACCTGGGACAACCTTAAACGTCAGATTGGTTAAGGAACGAAATGACGGATCGCTGCGCCTTGATAGTCGGTATTGACTATTACGAAACAATGGACACACTATTTGGCTGTGTCAATGACGCCCTGAGTGTGGATCGAGTGCTGGAATACGATGGCTATCCTCCCCGCAGGAACTTCGAGTGCACGCCGATGCTGGCGAGGCACAAGGAAAGTGCCATCACGATGATGGAACTGCGCGGACAGGTCGAGAAGTTGTTCCAGTTCGACGGCGAGGCGGTGCTGTTCTATTTTGCCGGGCACGGGCATATTGATGCCACAGGCGGTTTTCTATATGCGAGTGATTCCGGGGTCTCCAATCACGGCCTTGCGCTAAGCGAGGTGCTGACCTTTGCGGAACACTGCAAGGCGCGCAACAAGATCATTGTGCTGGACAGCTGCTATGCCGGCGCCGCCGGTGCGAACGCCGGGAAGCCGAATGTTTCGCAGATTAGTGAAGGCACGACGATACTGACGGCATGTACGGCAACTCAATACGCGACCGAGGTCAATGGAAGTGGTGTATTCACCGAGCTTTTTGTTGATGCGTTAAGTGGAGGCGCGGCGGATTTGCTTGGTCGGATCACTCCTGGCGCGGTGTACGCGCACATCGACCAGAGCCTCGGTAAGCTGGACCACCGGCCGGTTTTCAAGACGAACGTGAAGTCCTTCTTCTCCATGCGCCAGATGCCGCCTAAGATTTCGGAAGGCGATCTGCGCATGATTACCCAATTGTTCGGCCGGGCTGACTCCAAGTTCCAACTCGACCCCACCTACGAACCGGAGATCAAGGGGCGCGACAAGGGGATGCCGGAGCCGATAGCTGCGCACACTGAGAAGTTTGCAGTCCTGCAGAAATACAACCGTAATGGCTTGGTCGTCCCGGTCGAGGTGAAACATATGTGGAATGCGGCGATGGAATCGAAGCCGTGCGAGCTGACGACCCTCGGTCGCCACTACCATCGCCTGGTCGCGGACAAGCGTGTCTGAAGGTGCGCGAACGCCACCCACGGTGTCGCCTGTGTTGAAGGATCGGGTGGCAACTCAAGGCATGGGCCTTGACTGTGAAGCTATCGGCCCTGTCGGACGGTGCCGATAAACCCGTCCTCATCGGGGAGACCAATCTGCCAGACGGCATTGAGCTGCTGGTCAAGCTCCAGAGTAAGCAAAGCCGCTACGAGTCGCAAGATAAAGCCTCGGTTCAACACGACCAATTTCGTGCCCGACCACTCTCTCAATCGGGGCTGGGCTAAATGCTGGTGTGTATACGTTGGAGGTCACGACGCCGCTTGCCCAATTGCAGCCAGCGAAGACTTTGCCGGTCATCGGCAACGGCGGCGCGCATTTGGAAGGTCCGTTGGCGACGAAGTCAAAATATGGCGGTAACACGGTGTTTTACCGGACCTCTTTCAAGGTGGGGCGCGGCATAAGCTCGGTTGAGAAGGATGAGGCCGCGCGGGCGCAAGCTGCCATTGAGATGCGAGCCTGGTGGCGTTAGGCATGCAAAGACACCTGCACCTCGTCGTTGAATGCGGCGCGCAGGCGCATCGAGACGTTTAGCTGGGACAGTTGCTTTGCCCGTTGCGTTGCCGACGAGCCAATGCGCAAGTAGCGCGTGCATGTCCATGCCCCGCATGGCTGTGTAGCGCTGTCTAGGCTAGGCTGGATCCGCTTCCTCGTTTGCGGTCCGCTGGTCCTGCTTCGTCTCCTGGGCGCCTTCTTCAAACCTCGAAATGATGGAAGTCGCGAGCCGTTCGCCGGCGCCGGCCGCGAGAGACGCCAGGAGCGCCAGTTCCATGCGGTGCGGGTTATTGAGCAAGGTGCCAAGGAGCAGGTCGCTCGTGAGCGCCAGGTAGGCGATCACTCCTGAAATCGCGCCGGCGGTGATGCGCGAGGACGCCTCCAGCACGTGGAGATTCCAGCCCGCGCTGGCCTTGAATTTGATTTTGCCGCTACGCACAATGACAGAGAAAAGGGCGCCCACGGCGCCGCTGCAAGCCGCCAGGCCTACATAAAAAACCTTTTGTCCGACGTGGCCTATCACAACGTCCTTGGTGAGCCAAGCGACGATACCCGCGAAGAGAAAGTAGCCGGCACTGTCCATGCTTGCGGTGAGGTACCAGCGGCGCGATGTTTCCTCGCTGCGTTCACGAATGTACTTGCGCGCCTCTTTCACTAACTTCTTCACTGTGGCTGGATCGCCTTCTATCCAATGGACGTACGCTTCGCCGAGGATGGTGAGGAACTGGCGTTGGTGCTCCGCCGAATAGCCGGTCAGTGCGACGGATTCGCAGACAACAATTTCGCTATAAGCGTCGCGAAGCGCTTGCTTTTCGGCAGGCGTCTGTTCAACGTCGTCGTCGTCGATTTCCCAGTCCAGCTTGCCGTCGGTATCGATGTGGACAATGAACTTCTCGCTGATGCGGATACGGGTCCCAATTTTGTGATGCGCCCACTTTCTGTAGATATCAACCTTCGGTTTGGGCTGCGGCGTAGAGGAATCGCACATTGGCATTGGGTATGGCAAAAGTTCATTATAGTTGTTGTCCCTATGCAATGCCTCGCGATGATTGTGTACTTTTTCAGTCGACAGTTGTCGTGAAAATCGTGCGGATCGAAATTTGGTCGGGGCATATCATTGCCTGGTTGCCACATTCGTTGGCGTGATTGACTGGATTCATGAAAAGAGTTGCACTGCTTATTGGTTACCCCGGAGAAGTCGGCGACGAGCGGTTTCTCAAAGGTGTTGAGCCGGATGTCCACGGTTGGATGCGGTACCTGAAATCGCCGGTGGGCGGCCTCTGGCGAGAGAGCGAGATTCACCTGGTCTGGGCGCCGGCGCGCGCCGAGCTGCAAGCGCTCCTGGATCAATTCCGGGACCAAGTTGACTATGCTTTTGTCACCTTCTCCGGCCACGGGGCGCTGTCCGAGTGCAAAAACGATACGCTGTTGCAAATCAATCGGAGCGAATTTTTCAGTTCAGCTCTTCTCGAAATCGCCAAGCGGCAAACAATCCTCTTGGATTGCTGCCGCGAGCCGGTTGAGACTGAGCCTCGGCTTGGATTGGAGCAAGTCGCCGTTGCGGCGGATAAGCCGAAATTTCCGAATCCAGGATTGTCCCGCAAGGCGTTCGATCTGGCGGTGGGCGCGTGTTCGGAAATGGTCCTCACGGCGCACGCATGCGCACCGGGCGAATGTTCGTATGACGACAAGTTTGAGCGGGGCGGCGTTTATACCTATGAGCTGCTGGAAGTGTTACGCAATTGGCATGCCGTTGGCCTCGCTGAGGGGAAGTATCGGCCGCTTTCCATGGTGCAGGCGCACAACAAGGTTCTTCCCGCCGTCACCAGTCAAAACAAGGGGCTTCAGAATCCCAAGCTCGGCAAGCCGCGCGCCGACAAATACCTGCCCATCGCAGTGTGGGTTTAAGCATTAGAGGAGAAGGACATGCACGCATGGTACGACATAGTCCGGCCGGGGGACTTTGAACAGTTGGGGGATCTGCCGGAGCAGTTCAATCCGGATTATCTGATTTCTGATTTGATGAATCGGATGACGGGTGTTGTCAAAGGAATTCTGGTCGAAGGGGACTATATTGACAAGGACTACCGTAGTACCTATTACCACTTCTATTCGAAGCAGGGGGCACGCTATGAGCGCGAGTGCCTGAGGCTGCACTTCTTTTCCGCCGACCCCGGTTATCTCAACGCCGCAAAGGGGTTCCGCCTGAGCGCTCAGGACGTCCAGGCGGCTTATCTGGGGTATATGGTGCTGCGCCCCATACGCTTGTACGCTTCGACGATTGGGCGGACGGTCTTGCGTCCGGCTGCGACGATGAACACGCGCGGCCAGATGGTGAACTCCAGTTTTGTTGTGCACCTTTTGGGCTACAAGCTGACGATCGAAGGCTTTCCCTGGATGAATCAGCACTCCGACATCTCCGTGTGCGCGCACACCGCTTGCTGGTCCATCCTGCGCCATAACAGCAACCGCTACCGCAAGTACGCCGAGTTCCTAACGCACGACGTCACGCGCATGGCGCATAGCCACGATCCCGGCGGCCTGTACCCGTCAAATGGATTGAGTCTGGCGGAAGCCGAACTAGTGTTCCGGAACGGCGGCACGTTTCCACTGACGATTGCCCGCGATGTTCAAGAACCCGACGAGACCGAGCCATTCTTCCGGCAACTGCACGCCTACATTGAGTCTGGATTCCCAGTCTATGCGCACATGGATTCGCAAACACACGCCATAGCGTTGATGGGGCAGCGGCTGGGCAGTGCGCCGCAAAGTGGGGCGGGGAGCGCTTTTGCGTGGGATCACCTGGAGGCATTCCTGGCTGTCGACGATAATCATCTTCCGTACATTGAGGTTGGAAAGGGGGTTTTACTCGGACAAGTCAATTACAGCACGGACGACATCAACGCGGTTGTGGTGCCGCTTCCCGACAAGATCTTTTTGCCTGCGAGTTCGGTGCAGGACTTTGCTGAACGCCTAGCGGCCAATCCGATCGTTTTTTCGTTCCCTAGGCCGGGAGATCTAGTGATTCGTTACTTTGTTACAACATCGGCCTCCCTCAAGAAATATTTGCGGGACCACATCAAAGAGTTCGATGAGGATCTTGTTGAGGTCATCATGAGTCTCCCAATGGCACAGTTCGTCTGGATCGTCGAGTATTCAAGCCGTAACGAATGGGCGTGCGGCGAGGTGGCGGTCCGCGCGGTTCTTGATGCCTCGGCGAGCCTATGGGATACTTCTCCTGCGTGGACGATCTTTGACAAATCAACCGCCTGGGTCTTCAATCGCAATGATCCCCGGCTGGGTACCGGTAGCCTCAAATTGTCGTCCACGTCGAAGGCATATACAAGAATGACCACCAATTTGCATGCATTTTGACTGGATTGCCAACTTACATTATGTTGAACGGAGGGCAAGTTATGGCAGCTGACGTCAAAGATAAGAAGTCGGTGACGAGACTCACACTGGGGACCGTCACGATGGAGCCGATCAGCCAAGGAAATCTGCGGGAATACTCAAAAATTGTTCGCGAGACAATTGAGAAGGCTGCCAAAGACTCGGAGAAGGCCCAACGCAACGTGGATATCGCCAGGAAGTGCGTCGCAAGGTAGGCACGCTTGGCTCCCAACGCCGCCGATGGATCAATTAAATCGGCCTCTTTGCGGAAAATAAGCTGTGGCCCAGCTTCGAATTTTCGGGGCCTTTTTCGGAGCTCATGCGCGGATAGTGATTGGCCAAGCTCCAATGAAATCAGTCGGTTATCGATCATGTTCGACTCCTACCGCCTCCGCCAGATTCAAGCGAAAAGCCCCGAGGAAACTCGGGGCTTTTTGTTTTCGTACTCAACAAAAGGAATCGATATGAAGTTGATCTCCGCAATTTTGCTTGCCGCCTCGCTTGCTGTGAGCGCCCAGGCGGCCAACCCGAACCCGGATGCCAAGCAGGTCAAGGCCACGCACGACCTCCTGGCGGCGATGCAAGCCGAGAAAATGATGCGCATGACCGCAGGCATGAGCCGCTACGCATCGGAGGCCGAGCGCAACCGGGTGATGGACAAAGTGATGGCAACGCCGGCGGAAACCATCTACGCTGGACTGGCAACGCCGGTGGCCCGCCTCCTTAGCCCGGAGACGGTGACCGAGATGACGCGCTTTTACGAGTCCAGCTACGGCAAGAAGTCGCTGGACAGCATCTACAACAGCGGCGCCCAGCTTTACCCAGCCGTCCCCAAGGCAACGCCCGCCGAACAGGCCGCGATGAAGAAGCCTGCCTACATCAAGGCCGACCGCGAATTCAAGGAGAACGAGCAGGCGATTCGCCACGAAGTGTTCGTGCTGCTGAAACAAATCATCAACCCGAAGAAATAGGCCCTTGATGGGGCGCTTGCCGGGTGCGAAAATCGCGCGGCACAGCGTTCCTTTTCAAACATTCGTGAGATTTTAAATGGCAGTTTCCAAAACCCGTCTCGATGCATCCCGCTTCTTCCTCCGCCTCGCCATTGGCGGCATGGCCATCCTCATGGGCTTCCAGGCCCTCCGGCATTCCGGCTTCCCATCCACCCTTAACGGTGCTGGCTATTGGGCCTTGCACCTGACCGAGATGCTGTGCGGCGCACTGATCATGATCGGCCTGCTGATGCCTTACGCAAGTGCGGTCCTGACCCTGGTGGTGGGCTTGCCAATCGTGCTTGGCTGGATTCACGGTGCGCCCGTCCTGGGCAACCTGCATGCGCTGTTCCTTTTGCTCGTCGTGACTGCAACCGCGCTTGGCGGTGCAGGGCAGTGGTCGCTCGGCAAAGACTGAGGATTCTGCGCTATGCTGGAGTGATGCATTGGAAGTCACTCCTGGTTTGCTTACTCGCCGTACCGTGGGCGCGGGCGGAGACGATTACGCTCAGTAACGGCGAGTGGTTGCCTTACCTGTCCGAGACTTTGCCGCATTACGGCGCCGTGTCGCGCATCGTGTCGGAAGCCTTCGCGCTGGAAGGCATTACCGTCAAATATGTGTTCCGCCCCTGGCCGCGCGCTTATGCTGAAGCGCAGCGTGGGCTGGTCAACGGCTCGGTAGTCTGGAGCGTAGGACCGTTGACGACCGAGCGTGCACGGGAATTCCTGTCCAGCGACACCGTGCTGGAGGCCCAATCCGTGTTCTTCCTCCGTAAGGGCTACAACTTCACCTGGACCAAGGATGCCGACCTGGCGGGCCTGCGTGTGGGTGGCGTGGCCGGCTACGAGTACCGTTTCGAGGCGGTTCCCGGCGTCCACATGGACCGCGCGCCCAACGAGGAGCTCAACTTGCGCAAGCTGGTGGCCGGGCGCGTGGACGTTGTCCCTGCCAGCTTGGATGCAGGCCGCTATATCCTGCGCACCAGGTTCAAGCCGGAAGAAGCTGCCGGCATCACTGTAGCGCCAGGGCGCTACAACACCACTGAATATCGGCTGATCATGCGGCGTGCAGATGCCGAAAATGTTCGCTACATCGAGCGCTTCAACCGTGGGCTGCGCAAACTGAAGGAAAGCGGCAAATACGACCAGTACATGGCCGACCTCGCCGCTGGGCGGTACTGATCGTTGCGCTACTTGCCGGAAATAAATAACTGTATATAATCACAGTATTTTCAGCAAGCTAACACTGGAGCCGCGATGATCGATGAATTGATGGAAGAGGAAGTGCTGGTGCAGGAAGACCGCGTCTGGCAGGACAACGGCTGGACTGCGCGCGTCATCAAAAATGAAGATGACGATGGCTGGGCGGTGGCAATGATCAAGGATGGCGAGGCGGAACCGGCGCTGGTCGGTCCCTGGACCATGGGCCGCGACAAGAAGAACCCGAAGCCGCTGGATGTGAATGCCTTCAACACCCTGGTGAAGACCGCCAATGAAGTGATCCGTCGCCACGAGCAGCAACTGCACGCCCAACTGCACCGCAGCGTGCGCGTCCACACCGAGGGCGCCGCCTACATCACCGTCAACCTCGACATCACTCCGGATGAAGACGATCCCTTCGCAACCCTGACCGCCTTCGATCCATTCGGCGAGGAACAGGCACAGGTGAGGGTAGCGCCGAATTTCAAGCTGAGCGTCGCAAGCGCGACGGCGTGGATGGAATCGGGATACCGCAAGCCTTCCGCGTGAAAAAAAATCATGTGCGCCGATAGTCCATTCGTGACAAAGCGCGCACTTTGCAGGCCCTTCCATGGCTAAGCTGGAAGGGTTTGCGCGAACTCAATTGCAGACGATCTTTGTGACGATATAGTCGCCTGACGCCGCCGTGGCGTTCACTTTGATTGGGAGGCACAGCATGATCGCAAGCTCCAGCAGCAAAGTCGTCCAACTCGGTTCTTACAAGGCATCCAGGCGAAACAACTCGATCTCCGGCTTATCGTCGGGGGCATTCATGACGGTACAGCTTCACCTGGCCCATTCGTCAAGCTTCGCTGGCGCGGGCATCATTGCAGGCGGGCCGTTCCGGTGCGCGGAGGTGTTCCGGCCGGACGACATGATGACTGCCGAAGATGCTTGCATTGAGAACTCGCTGTACATCTGCATGAATCCACTGATCCCGCAGGTGTCGCCGGATGCGCAAAAGCTGGCGGACATGGCCCGGCAGACGGCAAAGGCCGGGATGATCGATGCGGTGACCAATCTTGCCGACGATCGCCTCTACATCTTCACCGGCAGCGCGGACGACGTGGTCGATTCGGACGTGGTGGCGCGGACCCGCAAGTTCTATGAGCTGCTGGGCGTGAAGCCGGCAAATATCCGTTACGTCGACAATGTGCCCGCAGGGCACAGCATCATCACCGACAATCCCGAGGATTCGGGCCTGTCCACCAACCAGCCGCCTTACATCAACAATGGTGGCTTCATGCAATCGCATGACATCCTGCGCCATATCTACAGCGACCTGCAGCCCGCGGCGGAAAGCCTTTCCGGCCAATTGCTGCGCTTCGACCAGACCGAATTCTTTGCCGACGCGACTGACCGGGCGAGCATGAGCCAGTTCGGCTATATCTACATCCCGTCCAACGTCGCGGCAGGGAAGGTGAAAGAGCCGCGCGTGCACATCGCGCTGCATGGCTGCAAGCAGGGCTACAACTACACCGATTACGTCAACGGCCGCGCCGATATCGCCAACCAGCCGCCTTACGGCAACCGCTATTTCACCACCACCGGCTACAACCACATCGCGGAGAGCAACGACATCATCGTGCTGTATCCACAGGCCGAGGGTACGGACAATGACGCCGTGCAGAACCCGGATGGCTGCTGGGACTGGTGGGGTTATACCAGCGCTAATCCGCAAGCTCCCGACTACTATTCGCGCGAAGCGGTGCAGATCAAGGCGATCCACGCCATGCTCGACCGTCTTTGCGCCTGAGCGACCCTGGAGGACGATATGAGCAAACTTCCCGTTTCCGTCGGACTGAACTCGATCGATAAGCCAGGCGTTCCGGCCTTGCGCGACGCCCGGGCCATTGCGCCGCTGGCTGTCTCAATGAAGGCCGGCACGCTGGCGCAGCGGCAGGCATCACGCATGCTGCACAACAGCGTATTGTCGGCGGGGCTGGCGAGCCGCTTCGGTGACCCGCAAGTCTGGAGCGAATGGCTGCAGCTGCAGGCGGCCGTCATGCAGCGCCTGCACCAGCAGAACCTGGACTGGCGCCAAGGCTGCGCCATCCTGGCCGAAGACTATGCCTTGATCCGCCATGCCAACACCATGTCCAAGATGGTGGAAAAGCAGGGCAACTTCTTTTCGCAATGGACGCTGCTGTTGACCAACCAGGCAACCAGCCTGTTTGAACTGATGGAGAACATCCACGTCGATTACGGATACTGGGCAAGCCAGAAGACTTCAATCGAAGCAAGGTAGGCGTTATTGATATGCTAATATCCGGCGACTTTCAGTTTCCGGAGTTTAGATGCGTTACTTGTTCCTTGCCTTGATGGCAGCCTCAGTCCCCGCGCTCGCAGCGGAGCCTTTACCGTTCTGGTTCGAAGGCGATGTCTCGCGAGTCGCGGGCTACCAGTCCGTCGAAGACCATCCCTGCGGTGTGATTGCGATCGTGAAGGTGGACAAGCTTCCACCGTTCGGCAAGGGACGGCTCACATCCGAAAAGGCCGTTGAAATGGATGCCTCCGGAAAGGCGATCCGGCGCTGGCCGATTCCGGTCGACGCCAGGCCGGTCGCTGTGCGCGATAATCAGTTGCTGTTCGAGTATGACCGTACGCGGTATTGGGTCGAGCCGGACGGAAAAGTCCAGCGCGCAGGCAAGCTTTCGCTGCCTGCGGTGAAGGAAACGCAGTGCAAGACCGCCATTGAGTTCAAAGACGCCGACTACGTTCATTGCGAGGCGTTCCCTGATATGGGAACTCGCGCGCCGCGAACGATCGCTTATGAAGGCGCCTGCGCCTAGAAGCCCAGCGAGTAGCCTAGCGTTACGCTGCGTCCACGGCCGGCGAAGTAGCGGGCCGGTTCCACCAGGGCGCTTTGCGAGTAGTACGTGATGTAGTCCTTGTCGAACAGGTTCGCAATGCCGACGCGCAGCGTGCCTTTGGCCAGCTTGTAGCTGAGCGAGGCGTCGCTCAGCGTGTAGCCGCTGAACTCTTTGGCCGGATCGTCGAAGCTCTGGTTGAAGGCATGCTGCACCTGGATATAGGACGACAGCTTCTCGCTCCAGTTGGCGCTCCAGCTTGCGATCAGGCGGTTGGGGGCCACGTTCAGCCCGTCCAGCTTCGCATCCAGGCTGCCGTCGCTGTTGCTGTCGTAGCGGCCCTTGGTGTAGGCGTAGGCGACGCTGGCGCGATGCGCCTTGCTGAAACGGTAGGAAGCGCTGGCGTCATAGCCTTCCAGGCGGGTCTTTTCGCGCGCCATGTTGAACACGCCATTGACCGAGATCACGCGCGCACCGAAATCGGAGTCGGAGCGGTAGTACGCGGCGTCCAGGTCCCAGTCACCCTTGCGGACGCGGGTGCCAAGCTCGATGCCCTCGGTCAGGATCGGCTCCAGGTTGCGCATATTGCTGATCTTCTGTCCTGGCGTATTGATGGAACGCAGCGTGCGGCCAATGTCCGGCAGGCCGAAGCCTTCGGAATAGCTGGCGTACACGGTGACGTCCTTGACTGGCGTGAGCACCAGGCCGGCATTAGCCAGCGTTTCATTGAACTTGATTTTTCCGCCTTCGACCAGGGTATTCTTATATGCGGCCAGGGTGCGGTAGCTGTCCACTTTCAGGTCGGCGTTTTCGCGGCGAACGCCGGCGTGCAGGGTCAGGGTGTCGAATACCTTGTATTCACCCTGGAAGAACAGCGAAAGGTTGGTGTATTTCGATTCCGGCACGAAGGTGCGCCCGGTCAGGTACATATCCTGTTTGCCTTTGTCGGACAGTGTGTCGAAGCCGGCGGTCAGTTTCAGGCGGCCATCCAGCATGCCGGCCTTGGTCAAGCCGACTTTGCTGCCGAACTTGGAGGCGACTGCGCGTGACTGGTCGTACAGGGTGCCGGCAGGCGCGATCTTCACGTCCTGGAAGGTGGCCGACTTGTCGGCGCCGAACAAGCCCACGAATTCCTGGTTGAAGATCATTGCGGACAATTCCATGCCGGCCAGGTCGTCATGGTTGTAGCTGGCGCTGCTGGTCCACACGTCGTTCCAGGCCGGAACGCCGGGCGGCGTGCCTTCCACCGAAGTGGAAGGAATGCCGCGCGTGCGGTCGCCTGCCACGCCGAGGTAGCTGGCCTTTGACTTGATGCGGTAGCGGTTGATGGAGAACTGCAGCTTTTGCTGGTCGTCCGGACGGTAGCCGATCTTGGCCAGCACGTCGTAGCTGCGCGCGTCCATCAAGTCGCCCTGGGTGACATCGACGCCGACGCTGCGGCCTTTGCCGTCCAGGTACAGGCCCTGGTCTTCATAGGAAACCGCGAACAGGTAGTCCAGCTTGTCCAGGCGGCCGTCGATGCGGTAGCTGGTCTTGTAGTTCAGGGTGTCGCTTTCGACATGCGTGGTCGGCGCGGTGACCTGTACGTCGACATGCTGGTTCATCGTTCCTTTTTCCGGGCGGCGCGTGATGATGTTGATGGTGCCGCCGGTTGCCCCGAGTCCGTTGATGGCGTTCGGGCCTTGTACGATTTCGATGCGCTCCACCATGGAGTAGTCGATGGTGTGGGCTTCGCGGCCGGTCGGACGCACCGGGTTCGATTGCGGCACGCCGTCCACCAGGATCAGCGGCGTGCGGCCGCGCAGCGTTTCGCCGGAGCCGTTCATCTTGCCGCGGCTGGGCGTGTACGAGGGCAGGATGCTGCTCAATACGTCGGACGAATTGCCCGAGATGGCCAACTGCCGTTCAATCTCCTTGCGGGTAATGACGACCACGGTTTGCGGCGCCTTGTCCGCGGCGACGTTCGAGCGGGACGCCTGGATGACGACGGTTTCAATGGCAGGAACCTGCTGGTCCTGGGCTTGCGCCTGCGCGGCCAGGCCAAGCAGGATGGCGGCGGCCAGCGGATGGTATTTGAACGGGAATGGCTGGTACGACTGCACTGAAAGCTCCTTGACGACTTGCGATGACCAAGGGCTGGCAGGTGGCTGGCTTAGGTGAGAATGTTTCTCATTATCATTCGCGTAAGGCGTTGCTGTCAACGCTGGGTGCGGCGGGCACCTGGCCAGAAATATCGTTGGCCGGCCCGGTGAATTTCGTAATTGTTTGATGGGGGCCAGCGCTAGCACAATCGAGCGTATCACTGGCCAATTCCCCGACCACCATGAAAAGAACACCTTTGCCTGTTGCGCTGATCGCGTCCGCATTCGTGCCGCTGGCCCGTGCCGTGGCTGCACCGGCCGTTGTCTCGTCGCCGGACGGGCGCATTGCGATCCGGATCGAGCAGGACGCCAGCCGCTTCAGCATTTCACGCGGCGGACAGTCCGTCATTGCGGCGTCGCCGCTGGGTCTCGAGTTCGATGGCGGCCCGGAGCTGGGCGAGCTGGTGCTGGAGAAGCGGAAGAACGTCAAGGTCGACCGGGTCATTCCGCTGATCGCAACCAAGGCGGCGCAAGCGGCGGACCGTTATCGCGGCGCGACGCTGGTGTTCCGCGAGCGGGGGGCTGCGGGGCGCCGCTTGTCGATCGAGCTGCGGGCTTATAACGACGGTGTGGCTTTCCGTTACCGAATCGACGGCACTGAAGCGGTGCGGCTGCGCGGGGAAAAGACGGCCTTCGTTCCGGCGGGAGACCCCGAATGCCTGGTGACAGTGGCGGACCGGGCGCACGAAGCAACGTTCGAACGCATGAAGGTGTCGCAACTGCGTGCCGGGCAGGCGTATGACGTGCCCGTGGTGTGCACAGCGCCGTCCGGTCGGACCGCTTACGCCATCACACAATCCAACCTGGCCGGCTACACCGGCGCTTCGCTAAGCCGGGAGGGCGGTGCACTGAGGCTGCGGCTGTCGGCGCCGCCGGAGCGCAGCGCGCCGGCCGTCATCTCGCCGGCGGGACTGACTACTGCCTGGCGCGTCGTGATGATGGGAGACCGCGTCGGTGACTTGATCGGCTCACACCTGATAGGCAACCTGAATCCAGCACCGGTGGGAGACTTCAGCTGGGTCAAGCCGGGTAAGGCGGCCTGGGACTGGTACTCGGGCCCATTGGCCGGTATGAAGCCCGACATGGCGAGCTACAAGCGCTTCATCGATTTTGCTGCGGCCGCCGGCTTGCCTTATTACCTGATCGACGCCGGCTGGGCCTGGGGCACCGGTCCTGATTGCTGGATTGCGCTGCCCGGCACCGATATCACCCGTGCTGCCGACGGCATCGATATGCCGGAACTGGTGCGCTATGCAGCGGCCAAAGGCGTGGGATTGATACTGTGGGCGCATTGGGAGCACGTGGCACCGCGCATGGACGAAGTGCTGGATACCTACGCCCGCTGGGGGATCAAAGGCGTCAAGATTGACTTCGTGAACCGCGACGACCAGGACATTGTAGCCTTCTACTACCGCATCGCGGAGGCGACGGCCAGGCGCAAGCTCCTGCTGGACCTGCACGGCGCCTATGTCCCGGCCGGGCTGCAGCGCAGCTACCCGAACTTCATTACCCAGGAAGGCGTGCGCGGAGCCGAGTGGAACAAGATGGACAAGTCCATTACGCCGCGCCATAACCTGATGCTGCCCTATACTCGCATGCTGGCCGGGCCGATGGATTACACGCCCGGCGGCTTCCGCAACGGCTCGCCTGCCAGCTTTGCCGTGCGCGAAGTGAACCCTCAGACGCAAACCACACGCGGCCAGGCTCTCGCCATGTACGTGGTGTACGACAGCCCGCTGCAGATGGTGTCCGACGATCCCGGCGCCTACCAGAACGCCGGCGGCTTCGATTTCGTGCAGCGCGTGCCGACTGCCTGGGACGACACGCGCTTCCTGTCCGGCACACCGGGCCAGGACATTGTGCTGGCCCGGCGCAAAGGCGACAACTGGTACCTCGGGGCGATGAGCGCGGAGGAGGGCGAGCGGGTCGAGCGCGTGGCGCTCGGCTTCCTGCCTGCAGGGCGCTACCGCGTCACCGTATGGGAAGACGGCGATACGCCGAACACAGTGCATCGCATTGAGCGCGCGGTGACTGCACGCGACGTGCTGTCGTTGCGGTTGGCGTCGGTCGGCGGCGCAGTCGCGGTCCTGGAACGCCTGCCTTGAAGGCAGAGGCACGCCGGCATGACCTCTCGCGTTATACTTTCTGCGCTGATCGCCGCGCTGTCGTGGGCCGGCGCGGCTTCTAAAGGACTCTTGATGAAAATTCGCGCTACGGTGATCGTATTGGCAGCCAGTGTCGGCGCGCTGGCCGGCAATGTCCAGGCGGCAGAAAAGGCGGGCAAGCTGGTTGCCTCTGCCGATAAACAGTCATATTGCTTCTACCAGGACCAGAAGTTCTCGGAAGGCGCGGTCTTCAATGGCCGTGTGTGCAGTCATGCGAGTGGGGACAAGGCAGGGGATCTGATGTGGCTGCCGCAGGAGGCGGCTGAATTATCCGGCATGCTGCGCGAGCTCGATCGGGCTCGCCTGCAAACGCAGTTGCTGCAGTCCAGGGCCATCCTGGCCGAGACCGAGGCGCGGTATAACGAAGCGGTCGGAAAACTGTCCGGAAAGAAGTGATGATCATTTCTTCCGCCACCGATTACCGGGAAGCGGCGCGCCGCAAGCTGCCGCCGTTCCTGTTCCATTACCTTGACGGCGGCGCCGGCACCGAGACGACGCTGCGGGCGAATGTCGGCGACCTTCAGCAGGTCAACCTGCGGCAGCGCGTGCTGAAAGGTTCGGAGGACCTGGACCTTTCGACAGAGTGGTTCGGCGTCAGGCAGGACTTGCCGCTGGCGCTGGCGCCGGTCGGCCTCACCGGCATGTATGCGCGCCGCGGCGAGGTGCAGGCGGCCCGGGTGGCGGCAGAGCGCAATATTCCGTTTATCCAGTCCACCGTTTCGGTCTGTCCCTTGAGGGAAGTGGCGGAGCAGTCTTCCCGGCCGCTGTGGTGCCAGCTGTACGTGCTGAAAGACCGCGGTTTCATGCGCGACTACCTGCAGCGGGCGCGTGACCTGGGCATCAAGACCCTGGTGTTCACGGTAGACATGCCGGTGCCCGGCGCACGCTACCGCGATGCCCATTCGGGCATGAGCGGACGCCACGGGCCGCTGCGCCGCGTGCTGCAGGCCATGCTGCATCCGCGCTGGGCGCTGGACGTTGGGCTGCTTGGCAAGCCGCATGACCTGGGCAATATCTCGGCCTACCGCGGCAATCCAACCGGCCTTGCCGATTACCTGGGGTGGCTGGCTGCGAACTTCGACCCGGGCATCGACTGGAACGACCTGCAATGGATTCGCGACGAGTGGCAGGGGCCGATGGTCATCAAAGGCATCCTCGACGCGCAGGATGCCCGCGACGCCAAATCCTTCGGCGCCGACGGCATCGTCGTCTCGAACCATGGCGGACGCCAGCTCGATGGCGCCTTGTCAACTGCTCGTGCGTTGCCAGCCATCGCCGATGCTGTCAAAGGGGACCTGACCATCTTCGCCGATTCCGGGGTGCGCACCGGCCTTGACGTGGTGCGCCTGCTGGCCCTGGGCGCGGACGGTGTCCTGATCGGCCGCGCCTTTGTGTATGCGCTGGCGACACACGGTGCAGCCGGCGTACGCAACCTGCTTGCGATCCTTGAAAAAGACATCCGGACCTGCATGGTTCTCACCGGCGTGAGGTCGGTGCGCGACATCGGTGCCGATATCCTCGCGTGAAATGCAGTTCTGCGCTTACTGAAAGGGAACCATGAAAAAAATCCTGCTGGCGGCTGCATGCTTGCTGCCCTGTCTGGCCCTGGCTTCGGCCGAAGTCACGGACGAACAGCGTTCGGCGCTGAAAGCGAAATCCGATCCTGGAAGCCTGGCGCCGGAACTGCGTTTGTCCGACGGGGATATGGCCTGGTGGCGCGACGCAAAAATGGGCATTTTCATTCATTGGGGTCTCTACGCCATCCCGGCCAAAGGGGAATGGCAGATGCATAATGAAAAGGTCGATCCGCAGGAATACGCCAAACTGGCGGGGCAGTTCCAGCCCAGGCATTTTGATGCGGATAGCTGGGCGAGACTGGCAAAAGGGGCGGGCGCGCAGTACATGGTGATGACGGCCCGGCACCACGATGGTTTCGCCATGTTCGACAGCCCAGCCAGTTACAGGCAGTTTGACTCGGTCCATTCTGCGGCCCACAAGGACTTTGTCGCGGATTACGTTGCAGCGGCGCGGCAGCAGGGCATGCGGGTCGGGATTTACTATTCGCCCATGGACTGGCGTTTTCCGGGCTACTTCGACCCAAAGGGCATGCCGGAAAACGCGGACCTGATGAAGAAACAGGGATATGGGCAGGTCCGGGAGCTGATGTCCAACTACGGCAAGATCGATGTGCTTTGGTATGACGGCGGCTGGCTGGCGCATCGCGGGTCGGATGCCGACGCCGCATGGTTCTGGCGGCCGGAGATCCTGAACAGGGAAGTCAGGAAATTGCAGCCCAAGGTGGTGATCAATCCGCGCTCCGGTTGGCAGGGGGATTTCGACACCGAGGAAGGCGACCAGCCGGTGACCGGACCGATACGGAAAAAGCCCTGGGAAAAAGCATTCTCGATTGGGCCCGCATGGGGGTACGTGGACGGGCCAGCCATGGAGCCGGGCAAGGTGGTACGCCTGCTGGTCGACGCCGTGGTCCGCAACGGCAACGCCCTGGTGAACATCGGTCCCGATGCCGACGGCAGGATTCCGGAATCGCAAGTTCGAACGCTGCAGGCCGTTGGTGGCTGGATGCGCGTCAATGGCGAAGCAATTTACAACACCCGGCCGGGCCCTTTCCAGCCGGTTGACGGCGTGTACGGTGCGACTACGCGTGGCAGGAATGTCTACGTACATGTGCTGTCCTGGCCAGCCAATGAGTTGCTGCTGCCGCCGCTGCCGGCGAAAATCATCAGGGCAAGCACATTGGCGGGGGCGCCGGTCCGCTTTACCCAGTCCAGCCAGGGCATCTCCATCGCGCTGGCCGAGGCAGATCGCGATGCGGTCGATACCGTCATCAGGCTGGAGACGGGGCCTGACACCTGACGCCGGCCTATTCGAACTGGATCCTGGTGATGTAGTAGGGTTTATACGGCGCGCCATCAATTGCCTGCAGCATCATGCCGTCGATGCTGCGGTTCGCCGCCGACAGCTCGGACAATGGCACCTCGACGATGGTCCAGGTTTTGACCTTGGGCTCGATGACATAGCTGCTATCGAGCGCCTTGCCATCCGCCATCGCCTTGACCGCCAGGCGTTGCCCAGCTTCCGCGCCCCCGTTGATGTAGAAGCTCAATTTGGTGTACGGGCCGGTGGAAAAAGCATCGTGGTGCAGGGACAGCGCGGACCAGGCGTCGCCTTGCACTTTCAGCGGCTTGACTTCGCCTGCTGTAGGGGGAGTTTCCACCTTGGCCCAGCTCCAGTTTTGCCAGCCCGGCTTCAGTTCGTTGTCATAGACCGCGAATGGCGACGCCGCCTGCGCCAGGGCGCCCAATGGCATCAAAACGGCGGCAAGCACTGCGAGCCCGATGGCCCAGCGGCGCTGATTTTCCATGATTCGCTCCTTTGATTGGTTGGTGTTGAAGCTTCATTCTGCGAAAGCTGCCCCAAAGCCGCAATTGCGAAATTTCTCAATGCTGCGAACGCAAAAACTGGCAGGAGACTGCAGAATTTAGTTACTCTTTTTGGCAGATTTCGTAATTGCCTGGCGCTCCCTGTGGTCGCAAAATCGGGCAATGAAGACACCCATGCTCCTTTTCGCAGCTGCCGCCATGGCAGCAGCTGCATCCGGTACGGTGCTCGCCGCTGAAGGCGAACTAGTCCTCCATGGCGCCAGAACCTTGCCCTCCTGGCACGTCACTGTCGCCGGGTTCGAAGGGCCCGAGCAGGTACTGCAGGGTGACGCCGTCACGATTCCGAAGCCGGCAAATTCGCAGGTCCCCACGGGCTACGTTGGCGCGCGTGCAGGCGTCGTGGCAGGCGTGCCGCAGGCACTTGCCTTGCAATGGAAGGACGCCTGGTTTGCCAGCCTGCGCTTCGATGGCGCCTCGCCTTTGGATTTGCGGCCCTACGCTGCAGGCGGCACAGTGGAATTCGACCTCAACGTGCTGGAACTGGACAAAGGCGGCATCTATTTCATCATGCGCTGCGGGGAGGAGTGCTACCGCAAGCTGCCCTTCGTCTTGGCAGGCCGCGGCATGCAGGGCAAGGGTTGGCAGCATCTGTCCTTTCCGCTGTCCTGTTTTGCGCGGGACCACGACGACTTCAGCAAGGTGCCAGGTCCGTTTGCCCTGGAGGCGAACGGCAGTGGCGAGGTGGCGTTGGCCAACGTCAAATTCGTCAAGGGCGGCAAGGCGAATGCGGCCTGTCCCGATTACCGGACGCAGGCAGTGACGCCGGAGCCGCTGTCCCATGCCTGGGCCTTGCCTGCCTGGCTGCCGCGCCACCAGCTGAAACTGGAGGAGAACCGCAAGCTGAAAGCTGCCGGCAAGGACCCGAAAGTGGTCTTTATTGGCGACTCAATTACCGAGGGCTGGGAAAAGTCGGGCCGGGCGGTGTGGCAGCGCTACTATGCCCGATACGACGCGGTAGCCCTCGGCTTCGGCGGCGACCACACGGAAAATGTGCTGTGGCGGTTGCAGCATGGCGAGGTCGATGGCCTGGCGCCGAAGGTGGCGGTGCTGATGATTGGCACCAACAACGCAGGCGACCGTCATGACGATCCCGAGGCGACTGCGGCCGGCGTCAAGGCCATCATCGATGATTTGCGCAAGCGTTTGCCGGAGTCGAAGGTACTGCTGGTAGCGATTTTCCCGCGCGAAGAACAGCCGGCAGCATTCCTGCGCCGCCTGAATGAAGAGGTGAATGCACGCATCGCCGGTCTTGCGGACGGCCGCCGGGTGTTCTTTGCCAATCTCAATGCAGCGTTCCTGAACGCAGACGGAACGCTGGCGCGCGATGTGATGCCGGACCTGTTGCACCCACAGGAGAAGGGGTACGAAATATGGGCGCGCAGCATGGAACCGATCCTGCAAAAACTGCTAACGGAGTAAGCACGTGAAGAGAATCAAGACGATGGCATGCTTCGCCGGTGCGCTAGTGCTGTGCGCCAGCGCTTCGCCAGCCGCCTTTGCGGCCGCATGCGCCACCACGGCGGCGCCGCGAGCGGTCGAATACCCATGGATGTCGATTGAGCGCTGGCGACAGATGCACGCCGAGCAGGTGCTGCGCGCGGCAAAAGGCGATATCGACGTGATGTTCCTTGGCGATTCATTGACGGAAATGTGGCCCAAGCCGCTGTGGGAACGTAATTTCGGCGCCATGAAAGCGGCCAATTTCGGCATCGGCGGCGACCATACCGGCAATGTGCTGTGGCGCCTGCAGGAACCCGCCATCGCGGGGATCAAACCCAGACTGGTGGTGTTGATGATCGGCGTAAACAACATCAATCTCTGCAACGAGGGCGCCGAGGATGTTTTTGGCGGCATCCAGGCCGTGGTGGCGAAACTGCGCACGCAGTACCCCACAGCGCGCATCCTGCTCAATGCCGTGCTGCCGGAGGGCGCGCCGGATTCTGAACAACGCCGGCGCATCCTGGCGCTCAACCAGAAAATCAGGACACTGGGAGACGGCAAAGCGATCTTCTTCCACGATTACGGAGCGCGCTTCATGGGGGCGGACGGAACGCTGTCGCGGGATTTGCAGCCGGACCTGCTGCATTTCTCCGAAAAGGGTTACGGCATCCTCGCCGACGCGATGCGGCCCGATATCGAGCGCCTGCTGGGGCGGGCGGTGACTCCGTGAAACGCCGCAGCTTCCTGGCGGTGTCTGCTGGTGCCCTGGCGGGCGTGGCCATTGTGCGCGAGCCGCATGCGGCACAAGTCTCGGGCAATCCGGAAGGCCCCGGAGCGGCGAGGCCGCCCATTGAGCTGGCGCTCGACGATATCGCGGCCATTCCAGCCCCGCCGGCCGGCTTCGATAGCGAGCGGCCAGGTAGTGAGCGCGGCAACGTGATGGAATTCAGCTATGCGTCGGCAGTCACCGGCAAGCGCCGCAAGGCACGCGTCTACCTGCCGCCCGGCTATTCGGAAAACCTGCGCTACCCTGTGCTCTACCTGCTGCATGGAATCGGCGGCAACCAGGACGAATGGCGCTGGTACGTGCGGGCCAATACTGTTCTCGACAACCTGCTGGCCGATGGGGCCGTGGTGCCGATGATCGTCGTCATGCCGAATGGCCGCGCGCTGGCCGACGACAGCGTGCCGCCGGCGGAGAAGACCTTTACGCCGGAGCACATCGCAGGTTTCGCGCAGTTCGAGCGCGATTTACTGGAATCGCTGGTTCCGGCCATCGACAAGACCTATCCGACCCTGGCGGAACGCGGCAAGCGGGCAATTGCCGGGTTGTCGATGGGCGGCGGGCAGGCCCTGAACTTTGGCCTGGCCCACCTCGAAACTTTCGCCTGGGTGGGCGGCTTTTCCTCGGCTCCGAACACGCGGGCGGGCGCTGAATTGCTGCCGGATCCCGCGGCTGCGGCGCGTCGCCTGCAACTGCTGTATCTTTCCTGCGGCAAGAAGGATGGCTTGATCGGGGTCTCGCAAGGCGTTCATCGTTATCTTCAGCGGCATGGCGTCAAGCATGTCTGGCATGTAGACGAGTTTGCGCACGTGCGGGAAAGCTGGGCCGAAAACCTTTATCACTTCTCCAAACTGCTTTTCCGCTAGCATTCGCAGGCGAGCCATTCGCCCGCCCCGTGCAACAGACTGTGTACCGAAAGCCCGTATATCCAGCGGCTTTGCGCCAATAGAATCGGTGTTCCATGTTTAAGGAAGCTCCGAGATGCAATCCGCAAGGTTGAAATACGTATTTGATCCGCTGTGCGGATGGTGCTATGCCAGCGCGCCTGCGTTGCAAACACTGTCCGAAAAGTATCCGGACGCGCTGGAGCTGATGCCCAGCGGCCTGTTCTCGGATGCGGGCGCACGCGTCATGTCGCCAGCATGGGCACACCATGCCTGGATCAACGACCAGCGTATCGAGGCCATGACCGGCCAGCCGTTCAGCGCCGCCTACCAGCGCAATATCCTGCAAAGCCCGGGCATGCGCTTCGATTCAGGAGTGATGAACCGCGCCTTGACCGCGATCCGGGCGCTTGATCCGCGCCTTGAGCCGCGAGTGCTGCGCCGTTTGCAGTCGGCCCGCTACGTCGACGGCCTTGATACGTCGAATGCGGCGGTTGTGGCCGGGGAATGCTCTCTCCTGGTCGCTGGGCTGGACGCCGTCGAATTTGCCGAACGGCTTGGGCACGACACCGGCCTGGCGCGGCAAACAGCCTTGCGCATTGGCGCTACGCAAGACTTGATGCACCGAGCAAGGGTGAACGGCGTGCCGGTATTGCTGCTGCAAAGCGGGGAGGGCGAATACATCGTCAACGGCGCTGCGCTGTACGGGGACGGGGCGGCGCTCCTGGCCGAGATTGCGCGCCTGTCGACCGCCAAGCCGCCCGTCACGGCACGCTAAGTCAGCGCGCTTCCTCCACGATCGCCAAGTCCCACGGTCCGAGATACAGCGTCTCGTCCGCCTTCACCTGGCGCGACGTCAGCAAATCGGCGCCAGGCTTGTACGAGTACTTGAAGGCGACCTGTGCACCGGAATAGTTGAAGAAGTAGCGCACGTTGCGGCCGAAATCGTTGATTCCCTTGCGGGTATGCACCTGCGGCGGCAACTGCTGGTCGGGGCCGGCCAGGCCGGCATCCTGCACGGCCGCGTTCAGCACTGCCTTCTGCAGCCTGTCGGACAGGAAGGTGCCTTCATAAGTCACCTTGCCGGCGCCATACTGGTTCTGTGTGATAGCAGGCCAGCGGCCGAAGAAGTGATGGTCGTAGTAAGCCAGCGCCTTGGCCGTGTCGAGCTGCAGGAACTCGGCCCAGTACTGCACCTTGTTGTCGCCGCCGGCCTGGTATGGATCGTCTTTCAGCGTCAGCGGCTGCGCGAGATTGGAAAATTCCTGGTAGTGGAATCCCAGCGCTTCGCGCAGCGGTCCGGGCGCCATGGTCCAGCGCACCGTCGTATTCTCGTTGGTAAAACCGCTCTTGAATGTCATCACCACATGGCCGCCTTTGCGGATGTATTCCGAAATGCGCTTCAGCAGTGCATCGTCGGCCACGTACAGGGCCGGGACGATCAACAGCTTGTATTGCGAGAAGTCCTGAACTTCAGGGAAGACAAAGTCGGCGCCGACGTTCAGATCGTACAGCGCACGGTGCATCTGGCGCACCAGGGTGCCGTAATCGGCCTTGGCGCCGCCTCCACCCCACTGCGATTCCTTGGCAAACGGCATGTCGTTCAGCGCATTCAGCGAGTCGCGGCTCCACAGGATGGCGACGTCGTTCTTCAGCTTCAGGTTCACCAGGCGCGGGCCGATCTTCTGCAGCTCGCGGCCAGTGTGGCTCATTTCGGCATAGGCGCGGTTCGGTTCCAGGTCGTGCGACAGCACGCCTTTCCAATAGGTCTCCTGGTTGGCGTGGATCGAGGACCAGTGCCAGTATTCGACCATGTTCGAGCCGTTGGAGAGGTGGGTATAGACGTCCTGGCGGAATTGGCCGTCGTACGGCGGATACTGGAACGAAGAGCTCCAGTCCGTGGACTGGGCATTGGTTTCCGTCACCAGGAAGTTGTTGCGCTTGAGCGAACGGGTGAAGTCGGCCTGCAAGGTCTGGTCGGCGCCGTTGTAATACTCGCGCTGGCCCCAGTGATAGATGTTAACGGCCGGCATGTCGAGGGCTGCCGACACCGCCTCCTCGTTGACGTCGGCGTGCATCGAGCCGGCAAAGTCGTGGGTTACGAACTGGCGCGGCGAGGCGTGCTCGCGCACGAGCCTGGCCTGCCGGTGCAGGAAATCGGTCACGCGCATCTGGCCCCAGCGCGACCACTCCAGCTTGTAGCCTGTGCTCTGGGCGCCGTCGGGGCGCGGCAGGTCGACCCAGGAATGCAGGTCCTGGCCCCAGTAGTTCAGGAACCAGGCCTTGCTCAGGTTCTCCGGCGTGCCGAACTTCTTTTCAAGGTGGTGCTGGAAGCGCACGAAGACATCGTCGTTGGCCGCACCGTAGCTGCCGGTCTCGTTGTCGACTTGCCAACCGATCACGTTCGGATTGTCCTTGTAGCGGCTGACGATCTTGTGGATCAGCCGTTCCGCGTAGAAGCGGTAGGCCGCTGAGTCGGTGTTCATGTTCTGGCGCATGCCGTACATATTCTGTACGCCGTTGAACTTGCGGGCCAGGATTTCGGGATTCTGCCTGGCCATCCAGGCTGGAATCGAGTAAGTCGGCGTACCCATGATGACCTTGATGCCGGCTTTGCCCATGGCGTCGACCACGCGATCCATCCATGCGTATTCAAAGTGGCCATCTTCCGGCTCCCACAGGCTCCAGGTCGATTCGCCAAGGCGCACCACGTTGAAGCCCGCGGCCTTCATCATCTGCACGTCCTTTTCCAGGCGTTCGTAGGGCATGTACTCGTGGTAGTAGGCAGTGCCGTACAGGATGGTCTGGAATGGCGGAACGACAGGGCCGTTTGCCTGGTCGGCTGCCCCGGCGGCGCCGGAGAATGCCCAGGCCAGCACGGCCGGGAGCAGGGTGTATTTCAACATCGGACGCTCCTTCGTCTTCAGACAGAATGACCATTGTGCATAGCGACGGGGCGTACGGGCAATGGCTTGCATGGAGTCTGCGCAATTTCATATTCCGCGTTGGCGGTTTTTGCAATTGCGGCGCAGGGGGGCTCCTTCCACAATGCGTTCTATAACAAAGCCGGACGCCGACACCCCCAACCGCCCACCCACGGAGGAGACGCCGTGCGGGCACCTTCAGAGAAAGGCAGAACAATGAAACCAGTGTTGATCAGGGCCATCCTGCCGTTGGCCTTTTGCGTAGCGCCGTTTGCGCAGGCGCAGAATTGCGGCAGCGGCGGCGGAGCCACCGTTTGCCTGAGTGCGAGCGGCACCGGCAGCGACGTGCGTTTGAACTGGACCGTCAGCGGCAGCGTCAGCGGCCTGCAGGTGTATCGCGACACGGACAGCGATCCAAATGGACGCAGCCGGCTGGCGGTGCTGGGCAAGAGCGCAACCAGCTATACCGACAGCAGCGCAAGCCCGGGCACCGTATATTGGTACTGGGTCAAGTTCAGTGCAGGCAGCGGCAGTTTCAACTCGGGTACGGCGCATGCGGTGCGCGTTGGCGTCATGCGCAACATGACCAGCATGCAGATGTCGGGGCAGATGGCGCCGGGCTGGAACCTGGGCAACACGCTGGAGGCGACCGGCTCCTACGTCTGGGGCAGCACCAACTTCAACGAAACGGCTTGGGGCAACCCGAAGGCCAGCCAGGCCCTGTTCAACGGCATCAAGGCGGCCGGCTTCAAGAGCGTGCGCATTCCCGTCTCCTGGAAGCAGTATGCCGATGCGAATGACAATATCAGCCCGCAATGGATGGAGCGCGTGACCGAAGTGGTCAACTATGCCCACAATGCCGGCCTGGTGACGATGATCAATATCCACTGGGACGGCGGCTGGATGCAGCCAACCTATGCCCAGCAAGGAGTGGCGAACGCCCGCCTGACCAAGTTCTGGACCCAGATCGCCAACAACTTCAAGAACCACGACGACACCCTGCTGTTCGCCGGCACCAATGAGGTTATGGTCGACGGCAACTACAACCCTCCGACCACCGAGTACTGCGACGTGCAGAAAGGCTTCAACCAGGCCTTCATTTCGGCAGTGCGCGCTACCGGCGGCAATAACAGCAGCCGCCACCTGGTGGTTCAGGCATTCAACACCAACATCAATAACGCCATCAGCTGCAATGCCACCATGCCGAGCGACTGGACGGCGAACCGCATGATGATGGAGATCCATTACTACGATCCGTACGACTTCACGCTGGACGCCAACAGCTCCTCGTGGAAATGGGGCCAAGCCGCCAATCCGTCGGGCTGGGCCAACGAGTCCTACACCGATGGCCAGTTACAGAAGATGAAGACCGGCTTCATCGACAAAGGCGTGCCGGTGCTGATGGGCGAGTATGCCGCCATCCTGCGCACCGAATACGATCCGGCCGGCACCTACCGCAAGATGTGGGACCAGTATATTACCCGTGCTGCCTTCACGCGCGGCATTGTGCCGATGTACTGGGATAACGGCTATACCGACAACCATCAAATGGGGCTGTTCAACCGCAGCACCGGTGCGCAAGCCTTCCCTGATGTGATCAGCACGATTGTGAACGCAGCAAAATGAAATCGCCGGCTGGCCGATGCCAGGCGGGCGATCTGCCGATGTTGTAACCTGTAGTCTCCTCTACCTTTTCCGGTAGTTTTCGGGGCGGCCAAAGCCGCCCCTTTTTTCGAGGAAGCGATGAAATTGAAGAAAACGATCAGTCTCCTGTCCGCCGCAGTGGCAATGTGCTGCGGGACTGCGCTGGCCGCGCCTGATGGCAAACCGTGGATGAACACGCAGCTGGGCGCAGCAGAACGCGCCAGCCTGGCTGTGAAGGAAATGACCCTGGATGAGAAGCTGAAGCTGGTGTTCGGCTACATGGGCGCTGACCTGGAGCACAAGAAGTACAAGCGTCCCGAGGAATCGCACGTGCAATCGGCCGGCTTTGTGCATGGCGTAGCGCGCCTGGGCATCCCGAACCTGTGGGAGACCGACGCCGGCATCGGCGTCGCGAGCCAGGCCGGTCCGAACGCGCGTCCGGGTACTGCACTGCCGTCGGGCCTGAATACTGCCGCTACCTGGGACCTGCAGACCGCTTACGCCGGCGGCGCCATGATCGGGGCGGAAGCGCGCGGCTACGGCTTTAACGTGCTGCTGGCCGGCGGCGTGAACCTGATGCGCGATCCGCGCAATGGCCGCAATTTCGAATACGGCGGCGAAGATCCGCTCCTGGCGGGCAAGATGGTGGGCGCCCAGATCAAGGGCATCCAGTCGCAACGCGTGGTATCGACCCTGAAGCACTTTGCGCTGAACGACCAGGAAACCGGCCGCACCACCCTGAACGTGAATATCGACGACCAGTCGGCCCGCATGTCGGACCTGCTGGCCCTGCAGATCGCCAAGGAAGAGGGCAATCCCGGCGCCGTCATGTGCTCCTATAACCGCGTCAACGGCGTGTACGCCTGCGAAAGCAATTACCTGCTGACCGAAGTGCTGAAGAAGGACTGGGGCTTCAAGGGCTGGGTGATGTCGGACTGGGGCGCGACCCACAGCACGATCCCGGCTGCCAATGCGGGCCTGGACCAGCAATCCGGCATGCCGTTCGACCTGGCCGATTATTTCGGCCCGCCGCTGAAAGAAGCCGTGATGAACGGCTGGGTGCCGCAATCCCGCCTGGACGACATGGCGCGCCGCGTGCTGCACGCCATGTTCGAACACGGGGTGGTAGACCATCCGGTGAAGGCTGAACCGGACAAGATCGACTTCAACGCCCATGCCGCGGTGTCGCTCAAGGATGCGCAGGAAGGCATGGTGCTGCTGAAGAACAGCGGCGCCGTGCTGCCGCTGGATAAGTCGGTCAAGCGCGTGGCCGTGATCGGCGGTTATGCCGACAAGGGCGTGCTGGCCGGCGGCGGTTCTTCGCTGGTATATCCGGCCGGCGGCAACGCGGTGCCGGGCATGGAACCGAAGACCTGGCCAGGCCCGGTGATGGTCTACCCGTCCTCGCCGCTGAAAGCGATCCAGAAGCGCTTGCCGTCGGCGACCGTGTCTTTCGCCGATGGCGCAGACAAGGCGGCAGCGGCCAAGCTGGCGCAGGAAAGCGATGTGGTGCTCCTGTTCGCGACCCAGTGGACCGGCGAAGCCTTCGACGTGCCGAACTTGTCGCTGCCGAATAAACAAGACGAATTGATCGCGGCGGTGGCTGCGGCCAACCCGAAAACCGTCGTCGTGCTGGAAACGGGCGGCCCGGTGACCATGCCATGGCTGCCGAAAGTGCCGGCGGTACTCGAAGCCTGGTATCCGGGTACCAGCGGCGGCGAGGCGATTGCCAGCGTGCTGTTTGGCGAGGTCAATCCGTCCGGCCACCTGCCGGCCACCTTCCCGACGTCGGAGGCGCAGTTGCCGCGCCCTGCTCTGGATGGCTATCCGGAAGTGGAGAACAAGCGTTTCGAGGTTCACTACGGCGAAGGCGCGGCGGTGGGCTACAAATGGTTCGACCAGAAAGGCCTGAAGCCGCTGTTTCCGTTCGGCCACGGCCTGTCGTACACCGAGTTCGGTTTCGCGGGGCTGTCCGCCAGCGTGAAGGGTGGGGTGCTGCAGGCCTCGTTCACCGTGAAGAACACCGGCAAGCGCGCCGGCAAGGAGGTGGCCCAGGTTTACGTCGCACCGCTGAAGGCGAAGTGGGAGGCGCCAAAGCGCCTGGCCGGCTTCCAGAAGGTCGACCTGCAGCCGGGCGCCGAGGCCAGGGCTTCGGTCGCGGTCGATCCGAGGCTGCTGGCCATGTACGACTCGGCCAGCAAAACCTGGAAGGTCGCCAAGGGTGACTACAGGATCATCCTTGCTGCCGATGCAGCCGGGGCGGCCGGCAGCACGGCGCTCAGCACGGTCGTGCACCTGGAGGCCGCCGCTTACGATGTGAACGGTAAGCCACTGCGCCAGGCTCGCTAAGGGAAGGGGGGGCGAACGTGCCCCCTTTCACTGGTTGAACTGTTATGATGCAACGAGCAAGCCCGGCAAGAGGTGTTGCAGAGAGACAGTTCAACCCACCCGAAAACAATGCAACAGTTTTTCAAGAAAGCGCTTTTAGCGCTGATCGGCCTGGTAATTGCGGACGCATTGCTGGCCTTTTTCATGATCTACAAGAGCTACCTGTCCGTCCCACTGGTGGCGACGTCCAGGCCCGGTGCGGGCTGGCACTACATAACGAATTCGGATGTGGAGATAGGCGGCACGTCGACCGTTCGCATTCCCGACCGCCAGCGCGAGCAATTGCGCGTTGACTTCAGGTTGACAGAGGTCGGCAAATACCCCTTCGCTTCCGCCGGCCTGGCGATGCACGATGCCAAAGGCCGGCCGGCCCTGGTGGACTGGTCCAAGTATTCCGACGTCACCTTCCTCGCCAAGTGCAAGCCGGCGAATTCCATGGTGTTCGGCATTTCCACCTTCGATCCCAAGATTTCCAAGGTTGGCGAATACCTGACTTACCGTTCTCCCGTCACATATTTTTCGTGCAATGAACGCGGCGTCCCGGTCTCGCTGGACCTGACCAGGCTGGCGATCCCCGATTGGTGGTTCTACCAGGTCAAGCTGGACCTGTCGCACCAGGGTTACGACTTGAGCAAGGTTTCGAAGTTCGTCTTCGGGTCCAGCAGCCAAAGCCCAATGAATGTCGACTCCTACCTGGAGGTCAGCGAACTGATGCTCAATGGCCGCGACTACCGGTACATCGCGGCCTTGGTACTGCTCCTGCTGGCGAGCTGGGTGGCATTTGCCTGGGTCTTTTTCCGCGCCCACGCGCGCGCGCTGACTGCCAGCCTGAATTCAAGGATGAAAAAAGACCTGCCCCTGGTCGCTTATCGCCAATTAACCCTGGAGCCGTATAAGGATAAGGAAAAGGCAACGGTGCTGCGTTATATCGCCACCAATTACACCGATACGGAAATTGACCTGGAGTCGGTAGTTTCGGCCACCGGGACCAATCGTAACAAGGTCAACGAAGTTTTAAAAACAGAGCTCGGCATGACATTTACGAGTTACCTGAATAAACTGCGCCTGACGGAAGCGGCAAGGTTATTGGCAGAAAAAAGCGGCGCCGCCATTGCCGAAATCGCCTATTCGGTGGGATATTCAAACGTTTCTTATTTTAATAAGCTGTTCAAGGAAGAATATGGCTGCACGCCGAAATCCTTCCGCTCCCTCGCGACCCAGCAGGACTCCCCCGCCGAGCCGGTCCCGGCCGAGACTTCCGGTGCGGAAGCCAGTTGATCCTCTTGCACTCCCAGCAGAACTAATCGCAATTTTTGCATTTTGCTAGAAATTTTCCTGTGCGCGCTACCGTGCCGTAGCGCGCTCTCCCTATCCTAGTGGTCATGGTAGCTTAGCTTCCGCTAGCCACCGTGCAGCGTCAAATTTTGAAGTGACCCAGACCAGGGGGCGCAAGGCGCCACCCCGGCAAGACGGAGACAAAATGATGAAAACCATGTTCGGCATTATTGCCGGCAGTGCAATGCTGCAGGCGCGCGCAATCCGGTTTGATTTCGAAACGCCGGCCGGCAATTCGAATACTGCCTGGTGAGCCGCTTTATGAATACTTCGAAAGCACACCGTATTGCCCTGTTATTCAACGCTAATAAGAGTTTCGACCGCGAGGTTATTTCCGGGGTCGCCGCTTATCTTGGCAGCACACGGGCTGCCTGGGATTTATTCCTGGAAGAGGATTTTCGCCTGCGCCTGGCCGGCATTGAGAATTGGCAGGGCGACGGCATTATTGCCGACTTCGACGATCCGGCGGTGGCGGCGGCGCTGTCGCGCTGCAACGTGCCGGTGGTGGCGGTCGGCGGCTCTTACGCCGACGAGGCGGAGTACCCGCGCGGCGTGCCTTACGTGGCGACAGATAATTTCAAGCTGATCAAGCTGGCGCGCGACCACCTGATCGACGTCGGCCTGCACCGTTTCGCCTTGTTCAGCCTGCCCAAGGCCATGGAAAACCGCTGGGCACAGGAGCGCGAGATCGCATTCCGCAGCCTGATGGAAGCGGACAATATGGAGGCGGAAATTTTCCGCGGCTGCGAGACCAGCGCTTTGGCCTGGGACGAGTCGGTGGAAGGGCAGATCGCCTGGCTGCGCAGCTTGCCCAAGCCGGTCGGCGTCATTGCGGTGACCGATGCCCGCGCACGCCAGCTGCTGCAGGCCTGCATCATCGCCGGCATTGCGGTGCCGGAGCAGGTGGCGATCATCGGCATCGACAACGACCCGCTGGTGCGCATGCTGACCCGCATTCCGCTCAGCTCCGTGATCCAGGGCGCGCAGGAGATGGGCCGCACGGCAGCCCACTTGCTGGACCAGATGCTGCACGGCGTGCGCCTGTCGAATACCCGCATCCTGATGCCGCCTGCCGGGATCAATGTATTCGCCTCGAGCCAGCACCAGGCGGTGCGGCACCCGCACGTGGCTCGGGCGCGGCACTTCATCCGCCAATATGCCTGCCAGGGCATCAAGACGCACCAGGTGGCCGAGTATGTCGGCGTATCGCGCTCGTCACTCGAGGCTTATTTCCGGCAGGAGTTGGGCTGCAGCGTGCATGACGTGATCCTGCAGTTCAAGCTCAACGCCGCCAAGGCCGGGCTGGAATGCGGCGAACGCAGTATTGCCGACGTGGCGCTGGAGTGCGGCTTCACGTCGACCCAGTACATGCACCTGGTGTTCAAGCGCGAACTTGGCTGCACGCCGAGGGCTTACCGCGACAGGGCGCTCGCGGTCGAGTCGGAGTAAACCAAGGGCCTTCGGGCCCTTTTTTCAGGAACCGCACTTTTTGAGATGGCTATGAAACAAAAGAATCTCTTTGCACTGACTGCAATTGCCGCAAGCCTGCTGGCCGCTTGCGGAGGCGGCGGCACTTCGGGAACGGCGCCCGCGCCCGCGCCGCAAACCACGGCGCCCGCGCCGCAGCCTCCGGTGACACCGCCAGTGACCCAGCCCGGCACGCCGGCTCCCGGACCGGTCACCTGGTCGAGCGTCAAGTTCGGCGGCGGCGGCTACGTCACCGGCCTGGTGTTCCACCCCACTGCCGCCAACCTCCTGTACGCCAGGACAGACATTGGCGGCGCCTATCGCTGGGACCAGGCCACATCGTCCTGGACTGCGATCACCGACGGCCTGGGTTTTGGCGCGACCGAGAGCCGCTTCCATGGCATCGAAAGCATTGCCCTCGATCCGAACAACGACCAGCTGGTCTACATGGCCACCGGCATGTACACGTTTGAGGGCAATGGCCGCCTGTACCTCTCCAGCGACCGGGGCAACACCTGGACCCACGTCGACCTGCCGTTCCCGCTGGGCGGCAACAACCCTGGCCGGGCCATGGGCGAGCGCCTGATGGTCGACCCCAACAAGCCGTCCACGCTGTTCTTCGGCTCGCGCACGGCCGGCCTGTGGACGAGCGTGGATTCCGGCAAGACCTGGGCGCAGGTGACGTCTCTGTCCTCCATCAAGATGACAGCGGACCAGATCAGTGCCGCAGGCGGCGGGATGGGCGTGGAGCTGGTGGTGTACGACACCGGGACCAAGGGCACCGGCAGCGCCACCCAGACTATCTATGCCGCCATTGCCCCAGACTACGCCAGCGTGGCGGGCCTCGGTTCAAGCATGTATAAATCGACCAATGGCGGCGCCACATGGACGCCGGTTGCAACGCCTGTAGCCGGCTACCACATCCCGCACATGGTGCGCGCGGAGGACGGCATGTTCTACGTGGTGTTCACCAAGGATGCCGGGCCTGGCGCCGGCGGTCCTGGACGACTTTACAAATTCGACGGGTCCAACTGGACCCTGCTCAAGAGCGTCGATCCGCAAAACGGCACCAACTTCGGCCTGGGCGGCGTCTCCGTGCAGGGCAGCGGCGCGACCACCCGCATTGCGCTGGGCGTCACCAACTCCTGGGGCAACTGGAACGGGCAGCAGATCGTCCAGTTGTCGGACGACGGCGGCAAGACCTGGCGCGAAATCGAAGCGACCATGCCGGGCGAGGTGGCTTCGGGCTGGGTCGACGATGTCGAGATCGATCCATCCAACCGCGACCGCATCCTGCACGTGCACGGCGGCGGCATTGTCGAAACCCGGAACGCGTCCTCCGCAACGCCGGCCTGGAAAGGCGTCATTGCCGGCATCGAGGAGACGGCCACGCTGTCGATCGCGACGCCGCCGGCCGGAGCGCCGTACATCTTTATCAACAGCGCCGGCGACGTCGGCACCTGGATCGATACGGACCTTGCCGCCACGCCGACGCTCAATTCCGGCCTTGGCTGGAGCAATGGCAACGCAGCCGACATGGCGTGGTCCGATCCGCTGTACATCGCCGGCATCGGCGTAGTCAATTCGAGCGGCACGGCTGCCGGCTTCTGGTCCGGCGATGGCGGCAAGACCTGGGCCAGGTTTGCCAGCCTGCCCGCTGGCGCCGCCCAGAACACCAGCAGCGAAGCAAGCATCGCGGTCACCGCGCGCAACAAGGCGGTCGTCTCGCCAGCCAATTCGGTGCCGTCCTACACCACGGACAACGGTGCAAGCTGGACTGCGACCAACCTGCCGCCGCTGCCCAATGTGGCGCCAGGCTGGAACCGCGGCTACCGCCTGGCGGCGGACCGCAAGAACCCGAACAAGGTCTATGCCTACGACTCGGGCGGTGCGACCTGGGGCACGGCGGGAAAGGTCTACGTCTCGACCGATGGCGGCCGCAGCTTCACGCTGAGCCAGGGCTCGGTGGATGCCAAGCTTGGCCCGAACGCCTGGTGGGCGACCTCGATGGCCGTTAATCCCAACGCCGAGGGTGACATCTGGCTGGCGGACGGCAGTGCCGTGTACCACTCGCTGGATTCAGGCGCCACCTGGACCAGACTGAATACGTTCGCACCGGGAGCGGGCACCCAGGGCGCCACCCTGGTCGCGCTGGGCAAAGCGGCGAGCGGCGCCAAATACTCGGCGGCGGTCTACGTGGTGGGCGTGGTCGACGGCGTGTGGGGCGTGTTCCGCTCCGACGACGGCGGCGCCAGCTGGAAACGCTTTAACGATGACGCGCACCAGTTCGGCGGCATCGGCGTGATGGCAGCCGACCAGAACATCTATGGCCGGATCTACGTCAGCGGCACCGGGCGTGGCCTGCTCTACAGTAACTGAAGGATTAACACTGGCACGCCGACTTCTTCAATTTTCAGCAGAACACTAGCGCTCGAGCCGAAACTTCTATTCGAAAAAAACTGCTCTCAGTAGTCTGGGTTGGCCGCGATATCGGCCACATTCAACCACAAATCCAATTCATGGAGGAGCAGACAATGAAAGTGCATTGCAAGAGGTATTACGCCGGGTTGGCGCTGCCGGCCCTGTTGGCGACGCTGCTGGCGGGCTGCGGCGGCAGTCCGGAAAGCGCGCCCCCGGCGGTCAGCACGGCGGCCACCAGCCAGGTCCAGGGAGCCAGCCTGGCTGCCGCCAGCTGGACCAGCGTCAAGTGGGCCGGCGGCGGTTACGTCACCGGCCTGGTCTACCATCCGGTCAACGCCAGCCTGCTGTACGCGCGCACCGACGTCGGCGGCGTCTATCGCTGGAACGCAGCTGATTCCAGCTGGATTCCGCTGACCGACGGTATCGGATTCGGCGGCGGCGACAGCCGCTTCCATTGCGTCGAGAGCCTGGCCCTCGACCCGAGCAACGACCAGCGCATCTACATTGCCACCGGCGATACCACAAGGCAGGGCGCCAATGGCCGCCTGTACATTTCCAGTGACCGAGGCAATAGCTGGACCTGGGTCAGCCTGCCGTTCATGGTGGGAGGCAACGATACCGGCCGTGCCATGGGTGAACGCCTGAAAGTGGATCCCACCAATCCGTCGATCCTGTTCTACGGCACGCGCACTGCCGGCTTGTGGCAGAGCAGGGACGCGGGCCAGACATGGGCCCAGGTCACGGGGTTGTCGTCCACCACGATCAGCGGCAGCAACCCGCCGATCGGCGTCGAGCACCTCATGTTCGACAACTCGAAAGTGGGCGGCGGCGAAACGACCTGGATCATGTATGCAGCTATCGCCCCGGACTATGCCAACGCGGCGGGCCTGACTTCGGTCCTGTACAAGTCCGTCAACGGCGGCTTTTCGTGGACCCCGGTCCCGGTTCCGGCTGCGGTGGCCGGCTACCACATTCCGCACGTGGTACGCGCCGCCGACGGCAACTACTACATGGTGTTCAACAAGAACGCCGGCGAAGGCCCCGGCGGGCCAGGCTACCTTTACAAGTTTGGCGGGGTCGTCTTCAACGAGAACTGGACCCTGCTTGGCAGCAGTACCACAGGCGGCTATAGCGGCATCTCGGTCCATGGCACGGGCTCGAATGCCCGCATCGCGCTGGGCGTGACCGGTACCTGGGGCGACAATCCCGGCCAGGTCACCCAGCTGTCCGACAACGGCGGTAGCACCTGGCGCGAAATCGAGGCGAACATGCCGCATCTGGGCTCCACGGGCAACGGCTACTCAGGCTGGAACGACACCACCGTGATCGACCCTGCCAACCGCGACCACGTCATGCACGTGCACGGCGGCGGCATCTGGGAAACCACCAACGCTTCCTCGGCAACGCCAAGCTGGAGCGCCAAGGACAACAACCTGGAGGAAACCGCGACCCTGGCCCTGGCCACGCCGCCGGCCGGCGCGTCCTACAAGTTCATCAACAGCGCGGGCGACATCGGCACCTGGGTCAATACCGACCTCACGAAGCGCCCGACCAAGGGGCCCATGAACTGGTGGAGCAACGGCAATTCAGCCGACATGGCGTGGTCCGACCCGCAATACATCGCGGCTACCGGTGTCGATAACGCCAATGGTCACGTCGGCGTTGGACACTGGTCCGGGGACGGCGGCAATACCTGGGCGAAGTTCGCGACCTTGCCTGCCGGCGCGACAAGCGGTACCGACAGTTCGGCCAACCTTGCCGTCACCACGCGCAACAATGTGGTCTGGGCGCCCAATGATGCGGTGCCGTCCTACACCACCAATAATGGCGCTAGCTGGACCGCCACCAACCTGCCGGCGAAACCCGCAGTCGGCGTGCCGCGCAGCTACCTGCTGAAGGCTGACCGCAAGAATCCGAACAAGGTCTATGCCTACGATTCTGGCGGCGCCTGGTGGAACCAGTGGTCGGATACGGCGCACTTCTGGTATTCGAGCGATGGCGGCAAAACGTTCACCGAACGCCTCGCGTTCAAGGCGGCCAGTCCAATGCTGACGTCGTTTAACAACACTTCGATGGCGGTGAACCCGAACGCGGAAGGCGATATCTGGCTGGCTGACGGCAATACCGTCTACCACTCGGTCGATGCGGGCGCCAGCTGGACCAGGCTGACCGCTTTCGCCTCGATCTGGGGCAGCAACCAGTGGCCCGACGTGCAGGGCGCGACCGTAGTAACCCTGGGCAAGGCGGCTCCCGGTGCGCCGTATTCGGCCGCGGTCTATGTGGTGGGCGTGATCAATGGGGTGTGGGGCGTGTACCGTTCGGACGACGCCGGCGCCAATTGGTCGCGTTTCAATGATGACGCGCATCAGTATGGCGGCATCTTCCACATGGCGGGCGACTGGAACACGTACGGACGCGTCTACGTCGCCGGCAACGGCCGCGGCGTGTTGTACACCAACTAGCTCTCATCAGGGAGCCTGGCCCTGCGGGGCAGACCTTAGTGACCGGACGCCGAACGGTAGCCGATGCGGAATCCGCCCCAGTGCCTGCCGTTGACGTAGATTGGGGCGGACAAATCGTGCATCACTTCGCCGGTATCGCGCTTGTACGTCTGCAGCAGGTAAGGCTTGGTATTGGACCCGCAGCGCGAACCGGTGCGGTCGTTGAAGATGCGCTTGGTGCGGTTGTTGACCAGGTCGGTGGCGTAGTCGCCGGTCAAAGGCTGCGAAAACTTCTTGTTATGGGTCGGGAAGTAGCCGTTGTTGTCGACTGCGCCGGCAAAGGCCAACTGCGGCATGGCCGCCAGCACTGCTTCCTGCAAGGCGGGCAGTGCGCGGTCGGTAAACTTGTCGAAAGCGCTGCGGTGCTTGGGCGGATCAGTGTCCGGGATCGGAACGTAGCGCCGGTCGAACAGCGCTGCTTCGCTGATCTCGCCGCTGGCAATGGCCTTCTCGAACAGCTTGCCGACATCGCTGGCAGCCTGCTGTGCGACGGTGCGGATCGCATCATGCTGCGTGGCGGCGTTGCTTTCCGTGGTGGCTTCGAACAGCGATTCGGCGCGTTCGGCCAGCGCCTGTGCGGAGCTGGCGGCGCGCGGCAACTCGGCCTGCATGCCAAGCATGCCATCGCGGATCTGGCCAATCGCTTCGGCAATGTGGCGGGTTGACGCGGCATGTTCGCGCGAGGCGAGGTCGATCTTGTGGATCTCGCCGTGCGACTCTGCGGCGCAGCGTTCGATGGTGCTGAAGCTGGCGTGCACGCGTTCCACTTCCACCGCCGCCTGCGCGACCTTGCCGGTGAGCGAGGCCATGCCGGACGAGGCGCGCTCCGCTTCCGCCAGGATGGCGGTTACCTTGTGCCCAATGTCGGCGGTCGCTTCGGCCGTGCGCTGGGCCAACTGGCGCACCTCACCGGCCACGACTGCGAAGCCTCGCCCATGTTCGCCGGCGCGCGCCGCCTCGATTGCCGCGTTGAGGGCCAGCAGGTTGGTACGCGTCGCAATTTCGGTAATCACTGCCGTGATGCCGTGGATGCTGCGCGACTTTTCCTGCAAGGCGTCCATCAGTTGCGAGGCTGCTTGCGCGTTGCCGCGCGCATCGCTGATCTGCTGCAGGCCCTGGTCCACCGCGCCGCGCCCGGTCACGCTCTCGCGCCGCACCATGGTGGCGACTTCGGACGCACGTTCTGCGTTGGCAGCGATTTCCTCCATTTCGCTGGCGCTGGACGCGGAACGGACGGCGATCTGGTTGGTCGACTCGACGTCTCCAGAAATCCGCTTCCTGATCGAATCGACGAAGTAGGAGGTCTCGGCCGCACCAATCATGATGGTGTCGATTTCGTCGGCAACCTTTTCCGCCAATACGTTCTGTTGCGTACCGCCGCTGCGCAACAGCAGCAGGCTGGCGCCGGCACTGCCCAGCGCCGCCAGGCAAGCCAGGGGAAGGGGCGCAATGCCGGAGCCGGTAGCCCAGTAGCAGGCCATGGCGGCGGCAACACCAGCCACGGCGGCCGAGGCGGCCTTGCCGATGCGTTGAAATTGGAGGGGTCTCGTCATGGCGATGCCGCGCTATTGGTTGTGGTTATGGCCGGCTTGCAGCCAGCATGTCTCTGTCTTTATTGTCGGGATGAAACTTACGGAGGCCTTACACCAAAGAAAAATGCCGTTCAGCGCGAACTGAACGGCATCAGGTTTGGGGCGCCGCTGCTTACCAGAGCGAACCGTAAATCGCTGCCAGCGCTACGGCGATCACTGCGGAACCGAGGGTAAAGGCGCCGTCGACGCGGAACATGGAGGTGTCGACGTGCAGGTGCTTGGCAATCGTGCCGTCGCGCTTAGCTTCGGCCAGTTTGCTGATCAGGACCATGCCCGCGACCACGAACCAGAACACGATGAACATGCGGTCCAGGAATGGGATTTCAGCCACACCGGCTTCGGTCACCTTGGCGAAGCCGATCGGCACCAGGAAGGACAGGTCCATCATCCCCGGCAGGAACTTGAGGATGATCGAGCCCACCAGGCCGCCCACAGTGGCAAACATCGCGGCGCCGGAGGTGGTCTTCTTCCAGAAGAAGCCCATCAGGAACATGGCCAGGATGCCAGGCGAGACGAAACCGGTGTATTCCTGGATGTACTGGAAGCCGCCTTTCTTGTCGATGCCCAGCAGCGGTGCGATCAGCACGGCCAGGGCCATGGACACCACCACGCTGACGCGGCCGATCCATACCATGCGCTGTTCGGTGGCCTGCTTGTTGAAGGTCTTGTTGTAGATGTCCAGGGTGAAGATGGTGGCAATGCTGTTTGCCTTGCCGGCCAGGGACGCCACGACAGCGGCGGTCAGTGCGGCAAACGCCACGCCTTTCAGGCCGGACGGCAGCAGGTTAAGCAGCACAGGGTAGGCGCGGTCCGGATTCAGTTCGCCGCCCTGGCGCATCGCGTCGCCCAGGGCGCCGGACTTGTCCAGCGCGTAGGCCGCAATACCTGGCAGAACCACGATCACCGGCATCAGCAGCTTGAGGAAGGCAGCGAACAGCAGGCCTTTGCGGGCGGTCGGCAGGTCGGCGCCCAGGGCACGCTGGGTGATGTACTGGTTGCAGCCCCAGTAGTTCAGGTTGACGATCCACATGCCGCCCAGCAGGACCGACAGGCCCGGCAGGTCCATGTAGTTCGGATCTTCACGCTTCAGCACCATGTCGAAGTGGCCGCGCGCCACGCCGAACAGTTCGGACAGGCCGTCGATCGCGCCTTTCTTGCCCGCCAGGCCGGCCACCAGGTCCAGTGCCAGCCAGGTCGTCACCAGGCCGCCCACCACCAGGCAGGCCACCTGCACCACGTCGGTGTAGCCGATCACCTTCATGCCGCCCAGGGTGATGACGGCTGCGAAGATGGCCAGGAACAGCATGCAGGGCAGCAGGGCGATGCCGGACAGGCTGGAGATCGCCAGTGCGCCCAGGTAGAGGATGGAGGTCAGGTTGACCACCACGTACAGGCCAAGCCAGAACAGGGCCATGGTGGTTGCCACCGCTTTGCCGTAACGCTGTTCGAGGAACTGCGGCATGGTGTAGATGCGGTTTTTCAGGTACACCGGCATGAAGAACACGGCCACGATGACCAGCGTGGCGGCTGCCATCAACTCGTAGACCGCGATGGCCATGCCGATCTTGTAGCCGGAGCCGCTCATGCCGATGAACTGCTCGGCCGAGATGTTGGAAGCAATCAGCGAAGCGCCGATGGCCCACCAGGTCAGCGAGCCTTCAGCCAGGAAGTAGTCATGCGAAGCCTGGCCGGAACTGCTTTGCTTGCGGCGGTAGATCCAGATGCCGTAGCCGGCAACGGCAATGAAGTAAATCAGGAAGACGAACAAGTCTACGGTTGAAAAGGTACTCATGCGGTGCTCACAAAGTGGGTTGTCTCTGGCCTGGCGCGCGTGGGCGGCGCACCGGGCCTGTTTTTCGAATCGGTATCGGAAGATCGTAGGCGAAGGGGCCTTTCCATTTCCAATAACACTTTTGCGTGCAGCTATATCAAATTTGACATAGGACGGCGGATCTGGCCCGTCCCAAGGAGGCTGCGCAGGCATTATTGCCGATTCCCGGGCGCCGGAAACCCCTTTGCTGCGCTCTTGGCCAGAATCGTTCGATGGCTTGGTGATTTTAGTAATTGAATCGCCATGCGCCGGATTGCAGAATGGCATGGTGCCAATGGTGTGCACAGGAAGCCCGATCTTTTAATGATGACCAAACGTTTTTCAGGCACCGCGCCCGAAGCGGACGAATACCGCTTGTTTACACTCAGGAACGCCAGCGACATGGTGGCGACGATTACCGAACGCGATGCCGCCTTGTGGTCCTGGCGGGCGCCCGACCGCTACGGCCGCATGGCCGATGTCCTGCTGGCGCCCAAGGGCGCCGCCAATCCGGTGCTGTGGCAAGGACGCCACGCCGACGGCGGGGTGACGCTGTTGCGCACCGGGGCCGGGGGCGCGGTGGCCCAGTTGGCGAAGTATCGGCTGGACGACGACGGCTGCTTGAGCGTGGAACATGAAGTGGTGGCCATGGCGCCCACGACGCTCGAACTGGGTGCTTGTCCCGCCTTCAACCTGAACGGAGGCATCGCCGATGTGGGCGACCATATGGTGCAGATCGACGCCGACTACTACGTCGAGGTGGATGCGGACGGCATGCCCTCCGGCGTGGCGGCCGTAGCCGGGACGGCGTTCGACTTCCGCCAGCCGGCGCCGATCGGCGCGCGCCTGCGCTGGCCGGACAGCCAGATCTGCGGCAGGGGCGGTTTCAATCACAGCCTGTTCGTGCGCAGCCACTTTGCCGGCGGCCAGGGGCCGCTGCGCACCGTGGCCCGCATCGTCGATCCGGGGTCGGGGCGCTGCCTGCAGGTCCAGACCACCGAGGCCGCCGTGCAGTTTCGCGCCGGCCACCAGGGCGGCTTCAGCGTCGAGGCGCAGGCGCGTCCCGAGCTGGCCAGCGCGGCCTGGCCGCACGTCATCGTGTCGCCGGGGCAGGTGTACCGGCAGACCACCGTCTACCGGCTCACGCTGCAGGCCTAGGCGGGCTTCAGGCCGCGGTAGGTGAACTGCCGCGCCCTGACTTCACCGGAGCCGGCACTGTAAATGCCGACCTTGAGGCTCATGAAGCCGCCGAACACATTGTGGTGGAAGCCCGACACTTCCATTTGCCATGGATGCCTGGTCCACGCCACGCCGTCGCTGGAGTAGTGGAAGGTGACGATGTTGGCGCGGTTCGCCAGCCGGATATGGATGGTCCGGGCGGCCACCTTTTCGCGCATCCAGCTTTGTTCTTCGCTGCAGTGGTAGGTGAACATCTGCGTGGGGCTGAAGCCGATCCCGCAGTAGCCGCGCTGGCTGTAATACAGCAGCAGTCCGCCTTGCGCGCCTTCCGCAATATCGAGCACCGCCGACACTTCGTAATCGCGGTCGCCGACGATGCAGGTGAGGGGGGAGCAATCGGCCGGCGAGCTGCCCTTGGCCTGGATGAGCAGGCCCTTGCCGTCATAGCTGGCGCGCCGCATTTCGTCGGGTCCGGGCGCGAAGAAGCTCCACTGGATGCCGAACCTGTTGCTGGAAAAGTCGTCGGACAGCGCCTGGCCGGCCGGCGAGGCGCGACCGCCCTTTGGTTTGCGCAGGGGCTTGTCCAGGGTGCCGCCGCGTGCGCGGAACCAGCCGTCGCCACTCCATTCGATCGGTTCGAGGATGGTTTGGCGGCCCAGCGTGCGGAAGCCGTTTTCGTAGGCGTGGTAGATCATCCACCAGTCGCCGCCGGGTCCTTCGACAATGCTGGCGTGGCCGCGCGACCACCAGGGTTCGTCTGCGCTGCGGGTGCGGACGATGGGGTTGGCGGGGCAGTCCTGCCAGGGGCCATGGATGGAGCGCGAGCGCGCCACGGTGACCATGTGGCTGGTCGGCGGGCCGGAGGTGCCGCCGACGGCGGCCACCAGGTAGAACCATTCGCCGCGCCGGAACAGCTTGGGGCCTTCTGGGGCGAACATTTCCACCACCCAGTCTTCCGGGTAGCGCCAGGGATGATAGACATGCTCCAGCGGGCCGACGGTCGACAGGCCGTCATCCGCCAGCGCAATGCGCCGCACGCCGTTGAAGAACAGGTAGCGCTTGCCGTCTTCGCCCACGGCGTGCCCGGGATCGATGCAGCCTTGCAGCTTGAGGTCTACCGGCTCGCTCCAGGGACCGCGGATATTGTCTGCATGGACCACGTAAATCGAGTCGCCGGCCGGGATGTACAGGAAGTAGCGGCCGCCGTGCTTGGCCAGGTCCATCGCCCACACCGAGCCAAGCGGTTTGTGCAGCGCGGCGCAGATGGGCGACCAGTTGACCAGGTCGCGCGAATGCCAGATGACGGCGCCGGGGTAGGAGTAGAAGGACGAAAACGTCATGTAGTAATCGTCGCCGTCCTTCAGGATGGTAGGGTCGGGATGGTCGCCCGGCACGATCGGGTTCACGAACATCCCGTTGCCCAGGTCCGCCTTGCGCTGGCCTTCGATGCCGTAGGCCGGCTGCAGGGCGGCGCCGGGCGGGGTGCATGGCGCCGCTGCGGACGCGGCAGCCGCCGGGGCCAATGGCGCCGCAGCCGCACCGGCGCCGGCCAGGGCCAGCTTGAGGAGGCTGCGGCGGCGAGCCGGGTCCGTCGGTGCCGGGTCCCGGCTCATTTGCCCACCACTTTGGTGATGCCCGGCGCCTTGCGTAACAGCTCGCTGTCGCCGTTCACGGCCAGGCGGCCGGCCGCGTCATTCCATGCCAGTTTCGCCAGCGTGCCCTTGCCTTTTTCGTAGTCGTAGGAGACGCCATCGTCGTCATACAGCGCGAACTCTCCGTCCTTGCCGGGATAGACGCGGATTTCGGCGATCGCCTGCTTGCTGGCGGTGGACTGGATGTCGGCGCCCAGCGGCACGATGGAACCGGCGCGCACGAAGACGGGGATCTGGTCGATCGGCGCGGCGACGCGCACCCAGCGCCCACCTGCCAGCTTCTCGTTGGTCCAGAAGTTGTACCAGTCGCAGCCTGCCGGCAGGTAGACGTCCTTCTCTGTCTGCCCCTGCTCGGTCACCGGGGCGACCAGGAAGGCGGGACCGAACATGTACTGAGTGCCGATGTCGGCCACTTTCGGATCGTTCGGGAAGTCCATCCACAAGGGGCGCATGAATGGCGCGCCGTTGTCCCAGGTTGCCTTGGCCTGGCTGTAGATGTAGGGGATCAACTGGTAGCGCAGGCGGTCATAGCGCGCCATGATGGTTTCCGCCTGCTGGCCGAACTCCCAGATTTCCGCGTGCTTGCGGTCGCCGTGCAGGCGCAGCGTCGGCAGGAAGGTGCCGTACTGGAACCAGCGCGTGAGCAATTCCGGATAGTCATGGTTCTGGCCGATGGTTGCTTCGGCGCCGCGCGGATCGACCAGCGGCGCCCTGGTGGCCTTGGTCGACTGCGGCAGCCATTGCCAGCCGCCGATATCGTTGCCCCAGTAGGCGATGCCGGAGGCGGTCATGTTCAGGCCAGTCGGCACCTGGCGCGCCAACGCTTCCCACGAAGGATGGATGTCGGAGGACCAGAACAGGGCGCCGGTGCGCTGTGAGCCGAGGTAGGCGGCGCGCGACAGGATCAGGGCGCGCTTGTTCGGCTTCCAGGCGCGCATGCCTTGCTGTACGCCTTCCACGTGCAGCAGCGGGAACAGGTTGCGATAACGGTCGCCGCTGCCGATCGAGTAGAAGAATCCATCCGGGACCAGGTCCGGTTCCGTCTCGTCCAGCCATGGATAGTCGAAACCTTGCGACAGGATGTTGTCACGCACGCGCTCCCAGAACCACTGGCGCGCGGCCGGGTTGGTGGCGTCGATCAGGGCGCCGGTGCGGTCGGAGCGGAACGGCAGGCCGTCGACGGTCTTGCCGTCCTTGTCCTTCAGGAAGTAGCCTTTCGTATCGAGTTCGTTGAAGTAGCGGCCGGAGGTTTCGAAGCGTGGCCACACCGACACGATGGACTGCATGCCAAGGTCGTGCAGTTCCTTGTTCATCGCTGCGGGTGCCGGGTACTGCGCCGGGTCGATGTCGAGCTGGCCCATGCGGGTCCAGTAGAACCAGTCGACCACCATGATGTCGAGCGGGTACTTCTTCTGGCGGTAGGTATTCGCCACGCGCAGTACTTCCTGCTGGCTGTCGTAGCGGGCCTTGGACTGGATCAGGCCGAAAGCGGCCTTGGGCGGGATCGGGGTCTTGCCGGTAACGCGGGCGTAGCCGGAATAGATTTCCTCAGGCGTGTTGCCGGTGATGACGAAGAAGCTGACGCGCTCCCCGACATTGGACTGGAAGGACGTGCGGCCGTTGACGCCAGCGACAAAACGGGTGGCCGACGGGTTGTCCCAGACAATGCCATAGCCCTTGGACGAGACCATGAACGGCACGCACACGGTTTCGCCGGCCGGGGCGTCATACCAGTGCTTGCAGTCCAGCACGCGGCCGCGCAGGTCGAGCGGGCCGGTCGATTCCTGGTTCTGGCCCATGCCGTAGTAATGCTCGTCGGCCTGGACGCTGAAGCTGGCGCCGGCCTGGTAGGTTTTTTCGGTGTTGACGGTCTGCGGCGACAGCTCCCAGCCGGTCATGTCGAGCACCAGGTCGCCCTTGGCGTTCCTGACCTGCAGCGCGACCGGCGCCAGTTGCGGGGCAAAGTATTTTTCCGACTGGGACGGGACCCGCGGCTGCGGCGCCGGGGCGACGCGCAGGTTCAGCGCCGCGGAGGCGAAGGTGTCGCCGTCCTTGCCGCTGGTATGGCGGAAGGCGGAATTGTCCGCATTTTTGGGCAGGATGCCGAAACCCGGACCTTTCAGCGCTTCGGCCTTGTCGGCGGCGATCGTGATGTGGACGACGTTCGGCCCGTAGGCTTCGACCGAGACCCAGGCGCCGTTGCGGTCGAGGGTGGTGATCGGCGCGCCGGAGGCCACGCTGGCGGCGCCAAGTGCGGCGGCGGAAACCGCGGCCGCCATGATCCGGCGCTTGTATTGCACGTTCATTGATGCTCCTGTGTTGTCGATGTTATGGAATCAGTTTGCGGTCGCGCAGCCATTCTTCGGCGCGGCGCGTCCAGTTGGTGGCAGTCCCATTCCCGGTGCGCATGGCCATGCCGTGGCCGCCGTGCTCGAAGATGAACATTTCGGCCGGCACCTTGGCCCGCGTCAGGGCCTGGAAATACAGGATGCTGTTGTCGGCCGGGACCAATCCGTCATCCTGCGAGTGAATCAGCAGGGTGGGCGGGGTCGCGGCGCTGACCTGTTTTTCCACCGACATGAGCTGGACCATGGCTGAGGATGGCTTGGCGCCAAGCAGTGCATCGCGCGAACCGGCGTGGACAGCCGGCGCTTCCATAGTGATCACCGGGTACATCAGGATGGCAAAGTCCGGGCGCGCGCTGACGGCATCGAGTTCGCCGCCGGCACGGCCGGCAGGGTGGTTGAACAGGGTGGAAGCGCTGGCGGCGAGGTGGCCGCCGGCCGAGCTGCCCATTACGCCGATGCGGTCCGGCGCGATGCCGTATTTCGCCGCCTGGGAACGCACCAGGCGGATCGCGCGCAGCACGTCCTGCAAGGGCGCGGGGTGACCATAGTCCGCGAGGCGGTACTTCAGCACGAAAGCGGTGATGCCAAGGCCGGACAGCCACTGGGCATATTGCTGCCCCTCGCGCGTATTGGACAGGAACTGGTAGCCGCCGCCGGGGCAAATGATGACGGCGGTGCCGGATTGGCGGTCGAGGGCGGCCGGGTAGACTGCCAGCGTCGGCTCGCTGACGTTGCTGATACGTTCACCGTCGACCCGTTCCGGGCCTGCGTGCGCACGGGCGTTCGGCACGCCCTCGGGCCAGACGGGAATCACGCTGGTTTGCGCAAGCGCGCTGTTTGCGGCCAGGAAGAGCATGGCCAGGATCCAGGATCGCATGGTTTTTCATCCTTCATTTTGATAAACCAGGCCATCTTTGCAGACTGCCCGAAGCGCTGCAATTATGAAAATCACCGACCCGCTGAATGATTTACCGCAAGAGGCGTGCCAGCAGTTCCCGCGATGATTTTGCAGTGCTAGCATCGCCCGGTCCATCAGTTGAAATGAGGAGCCTGGAAAGATGATTCACCTGCATCGTATCGGCCTCGCGGCGCTTGGCGCGGCCTGTTTTTTCACTACAGCTGCCATTGCGGCGCCACGCAAGGTGGTGCTGGATGCGGCCAAAGCCGAGCAGCCGCTCGACCGCTTCTTCGACCTGTCGGTCGGTTCCGACTATCCCGGCACCTTGCGGCGCGACGACAGCATGGCGCAGCTGAAGATGGTGGTGGACGAAACGGGCTTCCGCTATCTCCGCTTCCACGCCATCTTCCATGACGTGCTGCAGACCGTGAAAAAGGAAAACGGGAAGCTGGTCTACGACTGGACCGGAATCGACAAGCTGTATGACGACCTGTTGGCGCGCAAGATCAAGCCTTTCGTTGAACTGGGCTTCACGCCCAAGGCGCTGGCCACGTCGAATGCGAAGATTTTCTACTGGGAGGGCAATACCTCGCATCCCGAGCTGAACGGCTGGCGCGACCTGGTGACGGCTTTCATCAAGCACTGCCAGCAGCGCTATGGCGAAGCGGAAGTACGCAGCTGGTTCTTCGAGGTGTGGAATGAGCCGAACCTCGACGGATTCTGGGAGCGCGCCGACCAGAAGGCCTACTTCGAGCTGTACGACGTTACCGCGAAGACGATCAAGGCGATCGATCCGGCCCTGCGCGTGGGCGGTCCTTCCACCGCAGGTGCGGCCTGGGTGCCCGAGTTCCTCGACCATGTTTCAAAGAGCGGCGCGGCAGTCGATTTCGTGACCACCCACACCTATGGCGTGGATAGCGGCTTCCTGGACGAAAAGGGCGTCGAGGACACCAAGCTGTCGCCGTCTCCCGACGCCATCATCGGTGACGTACGCCGGGTGCGCGGGCAGATCGCCGGGTCGAAATATCCTCAGCTGCCGCTGTACTTCACCGAGTGGAGCACCAGCTACAACCCGCGCGACAAGGTGCATGACTCCTATATCGGTGCCGCCTACATCCTGAGCAAATTGAAGGGCACCAAAGGGCTGGTGCAGGGCATGAGCTACTGGACTTACACCGACCTGTTCGAGGAACCAGGACCGCAGAACAAGCCGTTCGAAGGCGGCTTTGGCCTGATGAACCCCCAAGGCATTCGCAAGGCGCCGTATTTCTCCTACAAGTACCTGCACGCCTTGAGCGGCAAAGAGATTCCGGTCAAGGATGGCCAGGTGATGGCGGCTACCGACGGCAAGGCGATGCGTGCCGTGGTGTGGGACTTCCAGCAGCCGAAGCAGGAGCTGAGCAACCGTTCCTTCTACAGCCGCGTGCAGCCGGCAACGCCATCGCAGCCGGCCGAGGTGGAGTTCCGCAATGCGAAGGCGGGCAAATACCGCCTGCAGGTACGCCGCACCGGCTTCAAGGCCAACGATGCCTACACGGCCTATCTGGAAATGGGTGCGCCCGACAAGCTGACGCCGGCGCAGCTCGAGCAGCTGAATGCCCAGACCAAGGACTCGCCCGAAACGGACCGCGTGGTCACGGTTGGCAAGTCAGGCGACTTTAATTTCAAGGTACCGATGCGCAGCAATGACGTTGTGCTGGTGACGCTGGAGCCGATAAGCCATGATTGACCAATCCCGCCGCAAACTGTTTGCTACGTCCGTGGCCGCTGCTGCAGCCGCAACCCTTCCCGCCACCACGTTCGCCGCGGTTCCAGGCGCCGCGCGCAGGAAAGCGCTGGCGCCAACGCCGCCGATGGGCTGGAACAGCTGGAACTCCTTTGCCACCACCATTACCGAGGCCCAGGCACTGGAAAATGCCCGCATCATGGTGGAGAAGCTGCTGCCTTCGGGCTACGACACCTTTACTGTCGATATCCAGTGGTATGAGCCGAATGCCAACAGCTATGAATACCGCAAGGATGCCGAACTGACGATGGACGAATACGGACGTCTGCTGCCGGCGCCCAACCGCTTCCCGTCGGCGGCGCAGGGCAGGGGATTCAAGGCGCTGGCTGACCAGATGCACCGCATGGGCCTGAAGTTCGGCATCCACGTCATGCGCGGCATCCCCCGCCAGGCAGTGCGTAGGAACACGCCGATCCTCGGGACCCGCTGGCATGCGCAGGACATCGCCGACACCAAGGCCATATGCGAGTGGAACGGCGACATGTACGGCATCGACATGAGCAAGCCCGGCGCACAGGAATACTATGACTCGATCTTCAAGCTGTATGCGTCGTGGGGCGTCGACTTCGTCAAGATGGACGACATGTCGCGGCCTTATGAACGCAACTGGCCCGAAGTCGAAGCCGCGCACAAAGCCATCCAGGCCTCCGGGCGCGCCATCACGCTAAGCTTGTCGCCGGGTGAAATGGACCTGCGCTGGGATGCCCACGTGCCGCATTACGCGCAGATGTGGCGCATTTCGGACGACTTCTGGGACGAATGGAAGCTGTTGAAGGAGCAGTTCCAGCGCCTCGAGAACTGGAACCCGGTCATGGCGGAAAACTCCTGGCCCGATGCGGACATGCTGCCTCTTGGCCGGCTTGCGATGAACTCGCGCGATACGAAGTTCACGCCGGACGAGCAGCAGACGCTGATGACCTTATGGAGCATCGCGCGCTCTCCGCTGATCATGGGGGGCGACCTGCGGCACCTGGATGCGCCGACCCTGGCCTTGCTGACCAATCCGGAAGTGCTGGCCGTGAACCAGAAGAGCCACGGCAACCGGCCGCATCGATCCGAAGCCGGCACGCGCATCTGGACTGCCCGCCCGAATGGTTCCGAAAGCGCTTACTATCTGGCCATGTTCAATACGGAAGATGCGCCGGCGCAGATTGATTTCGACCTGTCACGCCTTAACCTGGGTGGCCGGAACGTTCCGGTGCGCGACCTGTGGCGGCGGGCCGATCTCGGTCAGGTGCGGGGGAGTATTCGCCAGGCACTGGCTCCGCATGGCTCGGCACTGCTGCGCGTGAGCGCCCGATGAAGTCGCCGGTTTTTAAACGGCTTGCCGGATTGGCCGCACTGGCGCTTGCCGTGGGCGTGCCGTCTTGCGCGGCGGCGGCCACCTGTGCCCCGGATGCCCTTGGCACCACGCGTGTCCTGACGCTGAAGCGCGAATATGCGCGGTATGGGGCGGCGCAATACGCAGCGCTTCCTTTGCAGAAGGGCGAAGTGGTCCTGACCTTCGACGATGGGCCGGTGCCTGAAACAATCGACCGGGTGTTGCAAACGCTTGCGGCGCACTGTACGCAAGCGACTTTCTTCATGACCGGCGCAAATCTTGCAAGGAATCCTGAGTTGGGTGTGCGCGTCGAGCGCGCTGGCCATACCGTAGCGCTGCACAGCTTCGCTCACCCATCACTGAAGTCGATGCCTGCATCCGAACAGCTGGCGGATCTGGAGAAAGGGATGCAGGCTTTTGCCGGCGTGTTCGGCCGAGCACCGGCGGCTTACCGCTTTCCGTTCCTGGAAGAGACGGCCCCTGTGCTGGCGGCACTGAAGGAGCGCCAGGTCACGGTGGCCTCGGTCGACCTGGGCATTGACGACTGGGCACCCAATGATATGCGCGTCGAAACGCTGGTGGGACGTCTTGTCGATCGACTGAAGCAGGCAGGGGGCGGCATGATCCTGATGCACGATGCGAACGGAGCCACGGCCGACGCGTTGCCGGCCTTGCTCAAGGCAATCCGCGACAACGGCTATAAGGTTGTGTCCCTGCGCTGGGAAGGCGCCGAGCCTGGCCGGTAGTGCCATTCGACGCTGTCAGTGGCGTTGCCGGCAGCGACCTCAATGCGATTGGCGCCTTCGGCCAGTTGCAACTGCCAGGTCGCAATGCGGCCAGTCACGGGCCGCGTGCCGAGATCGACGCCGTTGACGCGCAGGCTGGCCGTGTCCTGGTTGCTGTACACCTTCACTTCAACGCTGGCCTGCTGGCGTTGCGTGTGGCGCCGCGAAGTGATGTGTATCATCGGTACGCTGCTCCAGTTGGCCTGGTACCAGAAATACGCATCCTTCTTCACGCTGCGATCGAAGCTGACCAGCCCCTTGTCGTTGAAGCCCGGCGTATCGCCTTCGTCGCGGCCTGCCGAGGGAAAGTCGAAACCGGCCCAGATGAAGTTCGCCCATAGCCACGGGCGAGTTTCCAGCTGGCGCCAGGCTGCTTCGTGATACAGCGCCTGGTACTGTTCCGGATGCCAGCGCCCGCCCGGCTTCGGCCGCTGCGGCGGATCCTCCTGTTGCAATGCGCTGGCGCCGGCGCCGTATTCGCTGACCGACAGTGGCGTGCCCGGGCGCTTGGCATGGTTCGCATCGAGGAAAGGGCCGAGGTCCGGGAACTCTCCATCGTACCAGCCGAAATAAACGTTCGAGCCCACGGCGTCGGTATGCGAGGCTTGCGGGCCGTCGATCGGCCCACAGCAGTTGGCGTAGGCGGTTGGCCGGCTTGCATCTTCCTCATGGGCCAGGCGCTGCAGTGAAGACAGTACGCGTGCACTGTCCGCGTTGGACTGGTAGATCTCATTGCCCAGCCCCCACACCATGACCGACGGGTGATTGCTATTCTGCCGCACCAGTTCGCGCAGTTGCTGCTCGCTGCTGGCCAGGAATTCCCTGGAGCCGTTGACTGCTGCCGTAAGCGGCAATTCGGTCCAGACCAGCCATCCGGCGCGGTCGGCATGGTCGTAAGCGCGCTGGGGGTGCTGGTAATGGGCGTAGCGCAGGCCCGTCACGCCCAGGTCGGACAGGATGCGATAGTCGGCATCGATGTCGGAGTCGGTGGCGGCAATGCCTTTGCCGGGCAGGGACGTCTGGTGCACGTTGACGCCATGCACGCGGTAGTTGGCGCCGTTCAGCATAAGGCCGCGTTGCGGATCGAGCCGGATGTCGCGGATGCCGGCCTGGAATGAAATCCGGTCGCGCGCGCCGTTAGCGCTTCCCGCCGCGGCCAGCTCGGCCTCGCTGGTGTAAAGATACGGATCGCGCACGCCTTGCCACAGGCGGGGCGAGGGCAGGGTGGCCTGCAGTGCGACCTGCACCGTGCTGTGCGCCGGAAGCAGGACCGGTTGGCGCGCTGAAGCGACTAGCTGGTGGCTTGCATCGCGCAGGCGGGTTGTGACGACGGCATGCACAGCGCGGCTGCTGTCGTTGCGGGCGCGCGCGGTCCACGACAGCGCGGCGCGCTGCTGCGACACCTCGGACGCCTTGAAATACACACCTGGCCCGCCGTAATCGAGCATGTCGAAATGGACCTTGCTGGTCGAGACCAGCCGCACTTTCCGGTAAAGGCCACCGTACATCGTGTAATCGCCTGCCAGTGGCGCGATGCTGCTATCCGGCGCATTGTCGACACGAACCGCAATCTCGTTGCCGCCTTCCTGCAGCAGTTCGGTGATGTCAAAACGAAAACGCGCAAATCCGCCGGCGTGGCGTCCGGCATGCCGGCCGTTGACCCACGCTTCAGTGACCAGCAGGGCGCCATCGAACTCGAGGTAGTGACGTTCTTTGTCGCGTGCATGCGACAGGTGCAGCGTGCGGCGATACCAGGCCGGCCCACGATATCCGCCGAAGCTGTGGGGCACGTTGACCGTTTGCCAACCATGGTCGCCAACCTTGTGAAAAAGCCACTCGCCATCGAGCGGAATCGAAAGTCGCGCCTGGGCGCTGGCGGCCACTGGCGCCAGCAGCGCGATGCATAAGCATGCCTGGATCGGGTTCATAGCAGCGCATTCTCCATGCTGCGGCCGCGTACTTCAATCACCCTGCAAGATTTCATTGAACGCCTTGGTATTTTTCACAATTGCGTGCAGCCATGGCCACTTGCAGAATCCAGAACATAACGGAGACGAAGTAAATGGTAACGGTATACAAACGCATCGTGGTCGTCGGCGGAGGTTCGGCCGGCTGGATGGCCGCAACGGCGCTGGCGACAGCGCTCCCTGGCTGCAGCGTGGAACTGGTCGAATCGGAGGAAATCGGTATCGTCGGCGTCGGCGAAGCGACGTTCCCCTCGATCCGGGCCTTGCATCGCATTCTCGGCATCGAAGAAGCGGAGTTCCTGCGCGCCACCAACGGCACCTTCAAGCTTGGCATCGAGTTCCGCGACTGGCGTGCGCACGGCGAACAGTATTTCCACACTTTCGGTGATATCGGAGGGCTGAGCGGTCCGCAAGCGCTGTGGGGCCAATATCGCCGCGTTGGCGATGAGACCCTTGGCGCGCTGGGCGAGCAATGCCTGCCCAGCGTCATGGCCCGCGAAGGACGGTTCCAGGGCAGCGCGTCGGAGCAGGAACGCCAGTTCAACTACGCCTACCATTTCGACGCAGTGTTGTACGCCGCTTTCCTGCGAAAGCTTGCGTTGCAACGCGGCGTGCGCCGCACCGAAGGGCGCATCGTGCATGTCGCGCGACGTGCCGACGGCGGCGTGGAGCAGCTCAAGCTGGCCGATGGCCGCGTAATCGAGGGCGACCTGTTCATCGACTGCTCCGGCTTTGCCTCGCTGCTGCTTGGCCGCACGCTGGAAGAACCCTTTGTCGACTTCAGCCACTGGCTGCCGGTGGATCGCGCCTGGGCCTGCCCGTGCGAGCGCAGTGGTACAGCGTTGATGCCTTACACACGCGCCACAGCGCTGGAAGCCGGTTGGGCGTGGCGCATCCCGCTCAGCAACCGCACGGGCCACGGCCACGTTTTTTCCAGCCGCTATATCGATGAAGGACGCGCCTGCGAGCAGTTGCTGCGCCAGCTCGATGGCGTGCCGGTCGCCGAACCGCGCCTGCTGCGCTTTAGCACTGGCCATCGCGCGCGTTTCTGGGCGCACAACGTGGTGGCGCTGGGCCTCTCCTCCGGTTTCCTCGAACCGCTGGAATCGACCAGTATTTTCCTGGTGCAGAGCGGCCTCGGTCGCCTGATCGAAGTGTTGCTGAAAGGCGTGCGTCCAACGGAAGCGTCGGTTGCTGCCTACAACTCCGGCATGGTGCGCCAGTTCGAACGGGTGCGCGATTTCATCATCCTGCACTACTGCCTGACTGCGCGCCGCGACAGCCAGTTGTGGCGCGACATGGCCAACATGGAACTGCCCGAAACGCTCGCCTTCAAAATCCACGCCTGGCGCCAGGCCGGCGTGCTGCACCAATACGATGAGGAAGGCTTCGACGCCACCAGCTGGCTCGCTGTGCATGCCGGCATGGGGCATTGGCCGGGGCGTGCCGATCCTTCACTGCGCGACATGCCGCAAGAAGATGCCTTGCGCGCCTTGCGGTTGCGGCGCGACAGCATTGCTGCCGCCGTGGCGGCCATGCCAAGCCACGAAGAATACCTGAGCAGCGTGCTGGCACGCTGAAGACAAACCGTAGATAGGAATATTGATGAAACGCCGAGACCTGCTGAAACACCTGGGCGCAGCCGTGCCCGCAGTCGCGCTGTCGGGAACTGCCGGCGCCGCGGCTGACGCCATGGCGCCAAACGCCAGCCTGCCGATCGCCTCTGGCCCGTTCAAGCCGGAATGGGATTCGCTCGACAAATACCAGGTTCCGGACTGGTTCCGCAACGCCAAATTCGGCATCTGGGCGCACTGGGGCCCGCAATGCCAGCCCGAATTCGGCGACTGGTACGGCCGCCTGATGTACCAGGATGATACCGACGTCTATAAGCACCACCTGCAGGCTTACGGCGACCCCGCGCAGGTCGGCTTCAAGGACATCATCAATCAATGGAAAGCTGACAAATGGAATCCGGATGAACTGGTGGCTTTGTACAAGAAGGCCGGCGCCAAGTATTTCGTGGCGCTGGCCAACCATCACGATAACTTCGACCTGTACAGCAGCCGCTACCAGCCGGAATGGAACTCTACCCGGATCGGTCCGCAGAAAGACCTGATCGCCGGCTGGAGCAAGGCTGCGCGTGAAAACGGGCTGCGTTTTGGCGTCAGCGTGCACGCGGCCCATGCCTGGACCTGGTTTGAGCCGGCGCAGAAGTTCGACGGCAACCTGACGCGCCTGGACGGCGTGGGCAAATGGTGGGAAGGACTTGATCCGCAGGGCCTGTATGCGCAGCGCCATCCGCTCAGCAAGACTGGCGGTGAAGGCGGCGTGTGGGACGCCCAATGGCACTGGGGCGGCGGCGCCGCGATCCCCGACAAGGCATATGGCGAAAAGCTCTTCAACCGCACGCGCGACCTGATCGATTCCTATGACCCGGACATGGTCTACTACGACGATACGGTGCTGCCGCTATGGCCTGTCAGCGATATCGGCCTGCGCCTGGCTGCCCATATGTACAACCGCAGCATCGCCACCAAAGGAAAGCTGGAAGCGGTAGTCAACGGCAAAATCCTCAACGAACAGCAGCGCCGCAGCATGGTGTGGGATATCGAACGCGGACAAAGTAACCGCATCGAGGAATTACCGTGGCAGACCTGTACCTGCATCGGCAGCTGGCATTACGATCGCCGCGTTTACGATAACCGTGCCTACAAGAGTGCAAAGACGGTGCTGCATACGCTGATCGATGTGGTCAGCAAGAACGGCAACCTGCTGCTCAGCGTGCCGGTGCGTGGCGACGGCACCATCGATAGCCAGGAACGCGCCATCGTCGAGGAATTAGGGCGCTGGATGGCGAAGAACGGCGAAGCCATTTACGAAACGCGTCCCTGGGCCGTATTCGGCGAGGGCCCCGTGATGGAAGAAGCGGCTGCGCCGATGTCGGGCGCGGGCTTCAACGAAGGCAAAGGCAAACCGTTTTCCGCCGCCGATATCCGCTTTACGGCCAAGGGCGATGCGGTGTACGCCTTTGTCATGGGCTGGCCGCAGGACGGAAAAGTGACCATCAAATCTTTGCGCAGCGCCACGCCACACCTCACTAAACGCATCGCGCGCGTCGAGTTGGTGAGCAGCGGACGCCCGCTTGCCTTCCGCCAGACTGCGGAAGGTTTGCAGGTGACGATGCCGGCCGGTCAGCCTGCGTTGAGCTACGCCAATGCGCTGAAAATTACCTGAACGAGAAACTGTTCCGGTTTTTCGTTTGTTGTATTGGTGATTTTCGCAATTGCCGCTGCATAGGCCTGTAGGCAGAATGGTTTCATCGCACCGACGATTAGAAAAAATAGACGGAGACATTCCATGAAGTTCCAAATTCTTGCCGCGCACAGCGGCGAAATCGCAAGCGCCAATTGAGGCGCAGCGCGGGCGCCGGGCGCATCCTGTCCGGCTTACCACATCGACGCGCAGTCCACGCACCAACCCGGCCGCGTGCCCGCGCAATTGAGCAAGCCGTCATCACACCTATAAGTTAGAACGAGAGGATTCAGAGTGAAACACTTGAAGAAGACAGCGATCGCCGTGGGGGCGGCACAAATCGCCTTGCTGGCAGCCGGCGGCGCCTTCGCGCAGACCGCAACGGAAAACAAGGACAACTCCAACACCGTGGTCGTGGTCGGCCAGCGCGCCGCGCTGGAATCGGCACAGAAGCGCAAGCAGGATGCGGAAGAAATTGTCGACTCGATCGTCGCCGACGACATGGGCAAGCTGCCGGACAAGTCGGTGACTGAAGTGCTGCAGCGCATGCCGGGCGTCACCATCGACCGAACCATGAACCGTCAGGACCCGCAGCAGGGCGTAGGCGACGGTATTATGCGCTTCGCCGCCGAAGGTACCGGCGTGTCGATTCGCGGCATGAGCTATGTGCGTTCCGAACTGAATGGCCGCGACTCCTTCTCCGCCAACGGCGGCCGTTCGCTGAGCTTCGAAGACGTGCCACCGGAACTGATGGCAGGCGTGGACGTGTACAAGAGCCCTTCCGCGGAGCAGATCGAGGGCGCCGTCGGCGGCCTGGTCAACCTGCGTACCGCCATGCCTTTCGACTTCAAGGGATTCAAGGGCGCCGTTTCGGCGGAAGCCTCCCGTTCGAAACTGCGCGGCGAGACCGCGCCATCGTACTCCGGCATGGTGTCGAACCGCTGGGATACCAGCTTCGGCCAGTTCGGCGCGCTGATCGACGTGGCCCGTTCGCAGATCAAGACCCGCAGCGACGGCATGTCCGTCTCGCCATTCATCCCCCGTACCGATGCGGTTTCGGGCGACAACAGCGGCGCGCTGCGTTGGATTCCGAGCGGCGGTTCCTGGAACCGCGGCAATTTCGACCGCGACCGCGAGGGCTTGTATGGCGCCCTGCAGTGGAAGAAAGACACGCTGTCTTCCTCCCTGACGTATTTCCGCTCGAAGTACGAGCTGGAATCCACGGAAGCATCGCTGTTCCAGACTGCCAACCCGGCCACCATCGTGCTCGATCCTGGCGCGACCTTCGACGATCGCGGCGCGCTCTTGACTGGCACCTTGCGCGCACCGACCGAACCTGGCGTAGGTTTCGGCACCAACACCCGTGCAGTCGGCCGCGCAGCCGATACCCGCGACGTGGCGTGGAACCTGACCTGGCGCGCCAGCGACCGCTGGGTGTTCAAGACCGACCTGCAGCACATCAAGGCAAAGACTGACGGCTTCGACAACACCGTTGGCCTGGGCGGCTACATGCCGAAGGAAACGCTGGACCTGCGCAGCTCTCCGCCGCAGTTCGGCTTCGACGCCGCAGACCGTGCCCACCTTGCAAATCCGGCCAATTACTACTGGGGCTTCGCCCAGGAGCACCGCGACCAGGCCGAGGCGACCCAGACCGCGGGCCGCCTGGACGCCAAGTTCATCTTCGACAGCCCGGTGCTGCAGGACCTGCGTTTCGGCGTACGCTTCACCGACCGCGAGGCGGAAACCCGTTCGACGCACGATTCCGAATGGGCACAGATCACGCAGCCGTGGGCAGTTGGCGATTCGTGGCAGCCACTGAGCCAGCTGGCCTATCTGAGCGACCCGCGTTTCGCTGGCGGCACCACGCCGGTCTCCTTCGGTAACTTTTTTGGCGGAAAAATGCCGACGCCACCGCAATTCGTGGCGCCCGACTTGTCCTGGTCCCTCGGTTCGCCGCCAGGCGGCTTTGCCAAGCTGCATAGCTACACCGACATGGTCTGCAAATCCTCCCCTTGTTCGCAGCACTGGACGCCTGCCAAGTTCGGTGACGACAAAGGCCTGAACGTACAGCGCGAACGCACCAAGTCGGCCTACGGCCAGCTGCGCTTCGGCTCGGACAGCTGGCTGCCGTACCCGGTAGACGGCAACGTCGGCGTGCGCGTGGTGCGCACCGATATGTCGGCCGACGGCTACACGCTGTTTACCCCGCCAACCAATCCGATGCCGGGCGTGCCGATCATTCCGGCGCAGGCCGACAAGCAAACGTTCAACAACAGCTACACCAACGTCCTGCCAAGCCTGAACCTGCGCCTGAAACCAAGCAACGAGCTGCAGTTCCGCGCCGCCTTCTCGAAAGGGATCACGCGTCCTGACTTCTACCAGATGCAGGCCTACACCACCCTGAGCCAGGACGTGAAAACGCACCAGGACCCGGTGACCAACCAGGCGGTGCTCGATTCGATCAGCTATAAGGGCGATGCGCGCGGCAATCCGAACCTGCGCCCGGTGCGCGCGAACAACTTCGACCTGACCGGCGAGTACTACTTCGGCAAGAGCAGTTCGCTCACGGTGGCGCTCTTCAACAAGAAGCTGAAAGACGTAATTATCGGACGCACTTCGACCTATACGCTGACCGATACCGCCGGCCAGCCGCACGACTTCCTGATCCGTTCGCAGGTCAATGACGCGTCGGGACGTGCACGTGGCGTGGAGATCGGCTACCAGCAGTACTTCGACAAGCTGCCTGGCCTGCTGTCCGGCTTCGGTATCTCGGGCAACTACACGTACATCGACAGCGTCATGAAACTGGGTCATCCGGTGACCAGCACCTGGTGTACGCCGAAAGACACGCTGGACGCCAACCTGGCGCGCGACCTGGCCGGTTGCGACACGGATGGCCACGTACTGGGCGGCCTGCCGATGGTAGGCATGTCGAAGAACGCTTACAACCTGGCCTTGTTGTACGACCACGGCCCGCTGTCGGCGCGCCTGGCTTACACCTGGCGCGGCAAGTACCTGCAGGCGGCCAACGCCTACGGTACGGCCGACGGCTCCGGTATCGACCGCAATCCGGACAGCCCGAATTTCGGCCAGGCTTACTCGGTGAACTTTGCCTTGCCGACCTGGGGTGGCGCATACGGCCAGCTCGACATGGGCCTGCACTATAAAGTGACGGAGAATCTGAGCTTCGCCTTCGAGGCGCAAAACCTGAACAACTCGCTGTACAAGCAGTATATGCAGCAAGGCATCGGCCTGATGGATCGCTCCGCGTTCTACACCGGCCGCCGCTACACGCTGCAGGCGCGCTACTCGTTCTAAGAAGTACCGGCAGCGCGCCTGTGTGGCGTGCTGCCATTTTCACCTCATGGACAACCGCATGAAGAATCCCCCAAGCCGCCACCTGGCGGCGTTTTGCTTGTCGGCCCTGTTGGCGGCACACGCTATTGCCGGTCCGGCGCCGATTCCGCAGATGCTGCACAAGGACAGCCGCCACGCGCTGCTGGTTGACGGCAAGCCGTTCACCGTACTGGGCGTGCAGGCGCACAACTCCAGCAACTATCCTGCGGCCCTTGGCCAGGTCTGGGCCGCGGTGAAGGACGCCAACGCCAATACGTTGGAAATCCCGGTTGCCTGGGAACAGCTGGAACCGGTCGAGGGCAAGTTCGATTTCAGCTTCGTCGACACCCTGGTGGCGCAGGCGCGGCAGAACAAGGTGCGCCTGGTGCTGCTGTGGTTCGGCACCTGGAAAAACACCGGACCGCAATATACGCCGGAATGGGTGAAGTTCGATAACCAGCGCTTCCCGCGCATGGTCGGCAAGGATGGCAAGGGCATTTATTGCCTGTCGCCGTTCGGCGAACAGACTCTGAAAGCAGACACCAGGGCGTTTACCGCCTTGATGGCGCACCTGCAAAAGATCGACTCCGCGCAGCGCACGGTAATCATGGTGCAGGTTGAGAACGAGGTGGGCACCTATGGTACCGTGCGCGATTTCGGTCCGAAAGCCGAGGCGGCCTTCCGCCAGGCGGTGCCGGCTGCCGTGTTGGCGCGCAAGAAGGCTCCGGTACCTGGTGCGGCCAGCGGCACCTGGACTGAGGTCTACGGCCCCTATGCCGACGAATACTTCCACGCCTACGCCGTGGCCAGCTATATCGAAACGATCGCGAGGGCAGGGCGTGCCGTATATGACCTGCCGATGTTCGTCAACAACGCGCTGCGCGATCCTCTGGAGCCAATGGCGCCATGGAAGGCCAACTTCGCCAGCGGCGGCCCGACTTATGATGTGATCGATATCTACAAGGCTGCCGCCCCGCATATCGACATCGCGGCACCGGACATCTATTCACCGGAGTCGGACAAAGTAGGCGCCACACTGGAACGTTTCCAACGTCCGGACAATGCGCTGTTCGTGCCGGAGATGGGTAATGCGGCGGGCTATGCGCGCTATGTGTACCAGATCCTGGGACGGGGCGCGATTGGTGTAGCGCCGTTTGGCGTCGACTATGCGGACTACAGCAATTATCCGCTGGGATCGAAGTTGAAAGACAAGGTGATGGCGGAACCGTTCGGCAAGATCTATGCCGCTTTCCGCCCCATCGCACAACATTGGGCGCAATGGTCGCTCGATGGACGCACTTTCGGCATCGCGGAAGGAGACGACCGCAAACCGCAATCGATCGTGGCCGGCGCCTGGAAGATCACAGCGAAGTTCCGCGAATGGCAGTTCGGCAACGCGAACAAGGACGACCTGCCGCCCGGCACCGAATCGCCCAATGGCGGCGCTGCGTTGGCCCAGGTGGGCGACAATGAGTTTGTCGTGATCGGCCAGAACATCCGTCTCAACTTCGAGCACAACGCGGGTCAGCCATCGATGTACGCACGGGTGGAAGAAGGTCACTTCGACGCTGACGGAAAGTGGGTCATGGAGCGCAACTGGAACGGCGACCAGACCGACTGGGGCATCAATTTGACGGCCAGCCCGACCGTCATGAAGATCCGGATGGGAACCTATGTCCAATAATGCTATCCGCAAGATTGTCATCGTCGGCGGCGGTACCGCCGGCTGGATGACGGCCGCCCCGCTGGCGCTCAAGCTGGGCAAGGCGTGCGAGATCGTGCTGGTGGAGTCGCCGGAGATCGGCACGGTCGGCGTCGGTGAAGCGACGCTGCCGACTATCCGCTACTTCAACCAGGCGCTCGGCCTGGACAATGCAGATTTCGTCAGGAAGACCCAGGCCACTTTCAAGCTTGGCATCGAGTTCAAGGACTGGGGCCATGTCGGCAACCGCTTCTTCCACGGATTCGGCGACTTCGGCCCGGCAATCGAAAATCGCTCGCCGGTGCAATACTGGCTGCGGCTGGCGCGTGAAAACAAGGACATGCCTTCCTACGAGGAGTGGTCAACGTCGACTGCCATGGCGCGCAGCAACCGATTCATGCTGCCATACGGCGACCAGCCTGCAGTCACCAATGCCTTCTCGTACGCTTTCCATTTCGACGCCGGCCTGTATGCGGCCTACCTGCGCGACTACGCGATGCAGCGCGGCGTGCAGCGCGTCGAAGGCATGGTCACGGAGGTGGAGCAGCATCCCGAATCAGGTTTCATCACGGCGGTGAAGCTGAAGGACGGGCAGCGGGTGGAAGGCGACTTGTTCATCGACTGCTCGGGCTTTCGCGGCCTGCTGATCGAAGGCGTCTACAAGGCCGGTTACGACGACTGGAGCGCCATGCTGCCGTGTAACAGCGCGCAAGCCGTGCCGTGCGAGAGGGTCGAGCCGCTGGTGCCTTACACCTTGTCGACTGCGCGCAGCGCCGGCTGGACCTGGCGCATTCCGCTTCAGCACCGTACCGGCAACGGCCATGTGTACTGCAGCGGCTTCACCAGCGACGACGAAGCCGGCCGGGTGCTGCTGGAAGGGCTGGACGGCCGCGCGCTGGATACGCCGCGCCAGCTTCGCTTTACCACCGGTCGCCGCCGCAAATCATGGATCAAGAATTGCGTGGCGATCGGTTTGTCGAGCGGTTTCCTTGAACCGCTTGAATCGACCAGCATCAATATCATCGAAAATTCGGTCGGCTGGCTGCTGCAGTATTTCCCCGACCGCGATTTCAGCCCGGCGCTGGCCAATGAGTTCAACCGGCTGGTGTCGCAGCGCTACGAGTTCGTGCGCGACTTCATCATCCTGCATTACAAGGTCACGGACCGCAACGACTCCGAATTCTGGCGTTATTGTGCCGGCATGCCGATCCCCGATACGCTGCAGCACCAGATCGAGCTGTTCCGCGAGACGGGCCGCATCGTCATATTTGACCCGGAGGGATTCTCGGTGCCATCGCACGTTTCCATCCTGATGGGACTTGGCGTCGTGCCCAAAAAGATCGATCCGCTGATCGACCTGATGGACCTGACGCGGCTGGAGGAACACTTTGCCAGAGTGCGGGAAACCATCGGGCGCGCCGTCGGCGCAATGCCGGAGCACGCCCGGTTCTTCGAGACCCAATAGTCAATAGGTGCCCAGCCTGGCCTTAAGGATTGTGACGCGGTCGGTCAGGTTCAAGCCATAGTCGGTCTGGTCGCCGTTCCAGTTGCGCTCCATGATCCATTTGCCGTTGGCATCGAACCGTCCTTCCTCGACTCGGGCCCACAGCGACGGTTTGCCTTCGTTGCTGCCGGTGCCTTCGATCTTAACGCGCGCGTGCTGGCCGACGATGATGAATTCGTTGTCGCCGATCTGGGCGATGGAGACGCCGCCGCTCGGCGTTTCGGTACCGGCGGGATAATCCTTCATGTCCGGCTTCCACGAGCGGTCGCCGAGTTGCCATTCGCGGAACGATACCGTGGCCTTCCAGTTCTTCATATTCACGGTCTGGGACTTGCGGTCGTCGCCTTCGGCAATGCCGTAGGTACGGCCCTCAAATGCCCATTTCGCCCATTGGCGCTCCATTGGCCGGAATGCCGCATAGACCTTGCCGAAAGGTTCGGCCATCGACTTGTCGGTGTCCTTCGATCCAAGCGGGAAATTGGTGTAGTCGAAGTAGTCGACGCCAAACGGCGCGATGCCCAGCGCGCCGCGGCCAAGCACCTGGTAGACATAGCGCGCAAAGGGTTTTGCATTGCCCATTTCCGGTACCAGCAGGGCATTGTCGGGGCGCTGGAAAAGTTCGAGGTTGGCGCTGAACTTGTTCGATTCCGACATGTAGATATCCGGCGCGGCGAGATCGATATGCGGCGCCGCAGCCTTGTAGATGTCGATCACGTCGAACGCTGGACCGCCCGAGATGAAATTGTTCTGCCATGGCGCCATCAGCGCGAGCGGGTCGCGCAGTGCGCTGTTGACGTACATCGGCAGGTTGTAGACGGCGCGGCCGGCCTTCGCGACTTCCTCGATATAGCTGGCGATGGCCCATGCATGGAAGTATTCCTCGGCATAGGGGCCGTAGACCTCGGCCCAGGTGCCGCTGGCTGCACCAGGCACCGGCGACTTCTTATGGGCCAGCACCGCAGGCGGCACTGCCTGGTGGAAGGCTGCTTCGGCTTTGGCGCCGAAGTCGCGTACCGCGCCGATGGTGCCGACTTCATTCTGGACCTGCACCATGATCACGGTGCGCTGTTCCTCGTCGACGGCTTTCAGGTGCTTCATCAGGGCGGTGAAAGCCTTCTTGTCGGCTTTCAGTGTTTCCTCCCCAAAGGGCGACATGCAATAGATGGATTTGCCGTCCTTGCCGACCATGCGCGGGAAACGCTGGTTGTTGAACTTCACCCATTCGGGGGCGTAGTTCGGATTGGTGTTCTTCCAGGTCGCGAACCACAGCAGCACCACACGCACCTTGTTCTCGCGCGCTTGCTTCAGCAGAGTATCGACGTAGCTGAAATCGAACTTGCCTTCCTCGGGCTCGACCTGTTCCCATGCGACCGGGATTTCCAGCGTGTTGGCGTGGACGTCCTTGACCGCGGCCCAGACCTGGCTAAGTGCCGCGGGATAGTTGCTGGAGTTGTGCGCCTGCACGCCAAGCAGAAGGTAGGGTGCACCATCGACCATCAAGGCGTGGCGGCCATCTTTCTTCACAAGTTCCGGAATCGGTGCGGCGGCTGCAGCGGCGCCCGCCCACGCGGCAAGGCAAAGTGCCGCGAGAGCGCGACGGGTTGTCATCTTCATTCAGTCTCCACTTTTGTTGGCAAGATTGTTAGCGGTACCATATGCTAGCGAATCGGTTCCGCCTCCTGTATGCCAATTGTCGCTTCGGCTATCCCGAATCGCTATATGGCCAGGAAATCGCTCACGCTGTTGATTGTTGCGGCACCGGGCGGCGCGCAGGGTCTCTCGAGCTATTCCAGAAAGTCATAGCTCAATGCGTATTCCGCATAACTAAGGAATAGCCAATTCGTTAAGCTAAGCGTCTTAATGATAAGCAAATGTTGTCAACGCATTTGCAAACAGAGACGCTAGCCATGAAAATCACATCCCTCGATTCGGTTGTATTCCTGATCTATTTTGCGGTCGTTGCCGCATACGGCATCTGGGTCTATCGCCGCAAGAACAGCAGCTCCGGCTCGGCTTCGCGCGATTACTTCCTGGCCGAAGGTTCCCTGACCTGGTGGGCCATCGGCGCCTCGCTGATCGCCTCCAATATCTCCGCCGAACAGTTCATCGGCATGAGCGGGTCTGGCTTCAAGATCGGCATGGCGATTGCGGTGTATGAGCTGATGGCGGCGGCAACGCTGGTCATCGTGGCCGTGTTCTTCATGCCGGTGTATCTGAAAAACCACATCTACACCATGCCGCAGTTCCTCGAACAGCGTTATGGCAAGGGCGTGGCGACGACCATGGCGCTGTTCTGGCTTGGCCTGTACATCGTGGTCAACCTGACCTCCATCCTCTACCTCGGCGCCATCGCCATCAGCAGCATCTCCGGCCTGAGCGTGGGCGCCTGCATGCTGTTCCTGGCCGTGTTTGCGACGGTCATCACGCTGGGCGGCATGAAGGTGATCGGCTACACCGACGTGATCCAGGTGGTGTGCCTGGTGATCGGCGGCCTGGTGACGACCTGGATCGCGCTGGACCTGGTGGCCGGCCTGGGCGGCGGCAAAGGCGCGCTGCACGGCACGGCCGAATTGTTCTCGCGTGCCCGCGGCCACTTCGACATGGTGCTGACGCGCGACCATCCAAGCTATATGGATTTGCCGGGCCTGAGCATCCTGCTGGGCGGCATCTGGATCGCCAACCTGAATTACTGGGGCTGCAACCAGTACATTACGCAGCGCGCGCTGGGCGCCGACCTGCCGACCGCACGCAAAGGCCTGCTGTTTGCGGCCTTCCTGAAATTGCTGATGCCTGTGATCGTGGTGTTGCCCGGTATCGCGGCCTTTGCGCTGGACCAGGCGGGCGCGCTTGGCGGCGCCCTGCGCCAGGGCGGCGATCTGAATCCGGATCGCGCCTATCCGACGCTGCTGGCATTGCTGCCGGACGGCTTGCGCGGCGTGGCGTTCGCCGCCCTGACCGCCGCTGTGGTGGCCTCGCTGGCCGGCAAGGCAAACAGCATCGCCACCATTTTCACACTGGATATCTATCGTAAGAAATTTGTACCCGCAGCAAGCGAAGAACGCATGGTGTGGGTCGGCCGCCTTACCGTGGTGGCGTCGATGGCAATTGCGGTGCTGATCGCACCAATGCTGGGCATCGACAAGAAAGGCGGATTCCAGTACATCCAGGAATACACCGGCTTCGTCTCGCCGGGCATCCTGGCCATGTTCCTGCTTGGTTTCTTCTGGAAGAAAGCGACCAACGCAGCCGCCATGTTCGCCACCGTGGGCGGGCTGGTGTTCTCCATCATCCTCAAGTTCCTGCCAACGATGATGGACCTGTCCTTCCTAGCGCCGATCGGCTTCGCCGCCGACAACGGCAGCGGCGTCTTCGAAATCCCGTTCATCGACCGCATGTTCCTGGTGTTCTGGGCAGTGGTGGCCGGCATGGTGCTGATCAGCCTTATGGGAAGGCGTGATGGCGAAGCCAAAGCCATGGTGGTCGACCGCCAGTTGTTCCGTGTAGACCGTGGCTTTGCCATCGGTTCGGCCGTGGTGTGCGTGCTGCTGGCCGTGATCTACGGGGCGCTCTGGTAATACAACAAATCACAAAAAAACTACGGAGAAAACAAAAGCATCATGAAGCAAAAGAAAATCAGCCTGCTGGTGAAGTCGCTGTTCCTGATCCCTGCCATTCCTGCCGCCTTCGCGCAGCAGGCAGAAGAACCGTCGATCCAGAAGGTCACCGTTTCCGGTATCCGCGCCTCGGTGCGCAGCGCGCTGAGCGTCAAGGAAAACTCCAACAGCATGGTGGAAGTCGTCGCTTCCGAAGACATCGGCAAGCTACCTGACACCACCATCGCCGAGTCGCTGGCCCGCCTGCCTGGCCTGGCCGCAGGCCTGGATCGCGGCAACGCCAGCCAGATCGTGGCGCGGGGCATGGGCGAGCGCTTCATCGGCGCTACCCTGAACGGCCGCGAACTGGCTTCGTCCGAGCCGAACCGCGCGGTGCGCTTCGAGCAGTTCCCGTCCGAATCGCTGTCCGGCGCGATCGTCTACAAGACCCAGAATGCGGACCTGGTGGAAGGCGGCGTCGCCTCCAGCATCGACCTGCAGACTGTGTCGCCGCTCAAATACGGCGGCCGCCAGGCTTCGCTGAAGGCCGACGCGCTGTACTACTCGGAAGCCCGCGACCTCGACACCAAATCGGTTCGCCCGCGCCTGGGCGGCATCTTCATCGACCAGTACGCGGACAAGAACGTTGGCGTGGCGCTGGCCTTCAGCTATCAGAAGCAGCCTTCGGTGGAGAAGCGCAAGAACCACTGGGGCTTCAACGAAGACCATTCCGCAGACATCAACGGCGACGGCAAGGTAGACAAGACGCCATGGGGTTTCGAGACTGAACTCAAGCGCGGCACCAATGAGCGTGGCAGCGTGCTGGGCAAGGTGGAGTGGAAGGCCAGCCCGGATGCGATGATCACCGCCGACGTCTATTACGCCAAGAACAAGATCCGCGAACCGGCCATGTCGCACTGGACCGGCGACCTTGGCAACTGGGATGGCTGGCAGAGCGCCAACTACTCGAACCTCGACATCCGCAACGGCTACGTTGTCGGGGCCACCGTCAACAACGTGGGCCTGACCACCAACAGCACGCTGTGGACGCAGGATATGGACAACCTGGCCGCGGGCCTGAACGGCAAGTTCAATGTCGGCGACTGGAAAGTGGATGCCGACATCGCCACTTCCTCGGCCGGCCGCGACAGCGCCTGGCGCGACGTACGCCAGTTCGCCCTGAACAACGGCACCATCAAGTGGTCCTTCACCGGCGACGAAACCCAGGACTTCAGCTTCAGCCACGATTCGGGCAACCCGGCCGCCTTCGGCAACCCGACCCTGTACGTGGACACCGACGGCCACGTCGACGACCGCCTGAATTCCGCGCAACTGAGCGCATGGCGTCCGCTGGATGCGGGCATGGTGAGCCGCATCAAGTTCGGTGCACGATTCGCCGACCGCGAGAAGAAATACCACCAGACCACCTGGAACCTGGCTTCGAACAGCGCCATTCCGGCATCGGCCTACGAAACGGTCAATGTTTCCGGCTTCGCGCCATTCATCGTGCTGAAAGACTTCATGGGCTCCGCCACCAGCCTGTGGGGGGCAGATGCCTTCAGCCCGGATGGCCGCATCCCGACCGCGAACGACCTGCTGGCCGGCTGGAAGGTCAAGGAAAAGAACAGCAGCGTCTACGCCCAGGCCGACCTTGAAGGCGAATTGTTCGGCAAAACATTCCGCGGCAATGCCGGCGTGCGCGTGGTACACACCAAGCAGACCGGTACCGGCATGGAGTCGATCAACGGCGCTGCGCCGACCCCGGCTGAAGGCGGGGCCTCGTACACCCGCGTGCTGCCCAGCATGAACCTGATCTTCAACCTGGACCAGGCGCAGAAGCAGCAGATCCGCTTCAGCGTGGCACGCGCCATGTCGCGTGCCCCGATGGATGAAATGCGCGCCTCGCGCCAGCTGGCAATCGACACCAATCCGGGTTCGCAGCAGCCGATCACCGGCAGCGCGGGCAATCCTGGGCTGCTGCCAATGATGTCCAACCAGGTCGACCTGTCGTGGCAGTACTACTTCGACAAAGGGTCGCTGGTGTCGGCCGGCGTGTTCTACAAGAAGGTGTCGGACTACATCGGCATCACCACCGACCACACCACCGTCAACGGCCGCGCTGCGACCCTGACCCGTTCCGTGAACGGCGAAGGCGGCAACGTGCGAGGACTGGAGCTGGTGGCGCAGCATGCCTTTACCGGCTTGCCTGCTCCGTTCGACGGCCTGGGCGTTGCTGCGAACTTCTCGTACAACGACAGCGACATCAAGGAATACACCAACAACTATCCGATGGTGGGCCTGATGAAGCGCAATGGCGGCCTGACCCTGTGGTACGAGAAGGCGGGCTACGAGGCGCGCGTATCGGCCAACTACCACAGCGCCTTCGTGCGCATGCCGCGCTGGACCGCCGGCTACATGATCGAGAATCCAGCCGAGACCTACGTCTCCGCCAACTTCTCGAAGTGGCTGACCCCGCAGTTGCAGCTGCGCCTGGGCCTGGACAACATCACCAACCAGAAAGTGGTGGAGACCCAGTCCAACAATCCATACATGCAGAACGTGATGGAATATGGCCGCCGCTACAACCTGGGCCTGAGCTATAAGTTCTGATTGAGGCATGCCGATGATCCGTAACACACTTTGCCTGGCCGCGATGGCGTTGGTTCACGCTGCCCAGGCCGCGCAGGGCCCTCAAGTGCTGGCAGTCGATGCCAGCACCCCCGCACCGGCGCCTTTGTCCGGCCATATCAAGATGGGCACGGCCGTCGCTCCCGGCGACCATGTCCTTGGCATCAACAGCCGCTACCTGATGCGCGACGGCCAGCCCTGGCTGCCGGTGATGGGTGAGTTCCACTACTCGCGCAGCCCGGCGGATAGCTGGGAGTCCGAGCTGTCCAAGATGAAGTCGGCCGGCATCAACGTGGTGGCCAGCTACATCATCTGGAACCACCACGAGGAAAAGGAAGGAAAGTTCACCTGGAGCGGCAACCGCGACCTGCGGCGCTTCATCCAGCTGGCCAACAAGGCCGGGCTGGAGGTGTGGATCCGCGTTGGCCCCTGGTCGCACGCGGAAGTGCGTTACGGCGGCATTCCCGACTGGGTGGTGGATTCCATGCCGACCCGCCAGGACGATCCGCAATACCTGAAATACGTGGACCGCTTCTACCGCGAGATCGCGAAACAGGTCGATGGCTTGCTGTGGAAGCAGGGCGGCCCCGTGATCGGCGCCCAGATCGAGAATGAATACAACCTGGCAGGCCCGGGCCGCGGCACCCAGCACATCGCCACGCTGAAAGGCATGGCCGTGAAGGCCGGCATCGACGTGCCTTTCTACACGGTGACCGGCTGGGACCAGACCTTGTATCCGTCCGGCGAAGTGGTGCCGGTGTTCGGCGGCTACCAGGACGAACCGTGGGCCACCAGCAAGACCGAGCTGCCGCCGAAGGAAACCTACGCCTTCCGTTTCGACACGCGCGTCAGCGGGGACCTCGGCGCGCAAACCCGCGCCACCCAGCAAGGCACGGCGGAAACCGACATGGACCGCACGCCATTCCTGGGCGCGGAGTACGGCGCCGGGCTGCCGGCCATGTACCGCCGCCGCACGCTGGTATCGCCGGACGATATCGCGTCGACCCTGCCGGTGCAGCTGGGCTCCGGCGTCAACCTGATGGGCTATTACATGTTCCATGGCGGCCGTAATCCGGTCGGCATGACCACCATGGAAGAGAGCACGCGCACCGGCGGCTACAACGACACGCCTGCCATCAACTACGATTTCAATGCGCCGCTGGGCCCTGACGGCCAGCAGCGCGACGTGCTGGCTTACCTGCGCCCGTTCCACTACTTCATGAACGACTTCGGCGCGCGCCTGGCGCCGATGACGGTGCATAAGCCGTCGCTTGTGCCGGCCGACCCGGCCGACTTGTCGGTGCCGCGCTGGTCGGTGCGCAGCAAGGGCGAACAGGCCTTCCTGTTCTATAACGGCCATGTGCGGCAATATGCGCTGCCGGCGCAGAAGCAGGTGCAGTTCGAGGTGAAGCTGGACGGGCAGGCAGTCACGCTGCCACGCCAGCCGGTCGATATCGCGGCCGGCAGCTACTTCTTCTTGCCGATCAATTTCGATATGGACGGCTACCGCCTGCAATACGCCACAGTGCAGCCGGTAGCCCGGCTGGAGCGCGGCAAGGCGGGCAGCGTGTACGTGTTCGCGGCGCAGGACGGCATTGCGCCTGAATTCGCGCTGGACGCGGCGGCCGGCGCCTGCCTCAAGACGCAGGGCAAGGCAGCCAATGCAGGCGGCAGCGTGCTGGTGCAAGGCATCCAGCCCGGCCTCGATGCTGCGCTGACGCTGGACTGCGCCGGCAAGCGCCCGGTGACGGTGCTGGTCCTGTCGCAGCAGCAGGCGCGCCAGATGGCAGTCGGCCAGTTGCAGGGCGAACGCCGCCTGGTCGTCAGCGACAGCCAGGTGCACTTTGCCAACGGACGGCTGGTGTTGCGCTCCCCGGGCAAGCCAGCCTTCCGCGCGGCAGTATTCCCGGCCCTGCCGCTGCCGCTGAAAGGCAGCACGGCGCTGCAGGCGAGCGGCAAGGATGGCCTGTTTCAGGTTGTCGAGGCAACGCTGCCAAGCCAGGATCTGGCTGTCACCGCGCGCAAGTTGCGCGCCGCACAGCCAGTCCCTCCGATTAAAATTGGCGGCAACGCCAAGGCGGCAATCCAGCCCGATGCGGAAGTCTTTGGCAATTCCGCAGCATGGGAACTATCGCTGGGTACGACCCGTCCGAAAGGAGTCGAGGGCGCCTTGCTGGAAATTGATTTTGTCGGCGACGTGGCCCGGCTGTTCGACGGCACGCGCATGGTGGACGATTGGTATTACAACGGCCAGCTTTGGCAGTTCGGCTTGAGCAACCTGCCGGCGCGCGAACGTGCTGCGCTGACGCTGACGGTACTGCCGTTGCGCGCCGACGCACCGATCTACCTGCCGAAAGAACACCGTCCTGCGTTCAACGGGCAGGCGCAGGTAGCGGAACTGCGCGGCGTCAAGGTCACGCCGGTGTATCGTGTAGAAATTGGCCGCTGAACGGAGTTTGAATATGGCATTGAAAATTGGTCTCGTTGGCTTGGGCAAGATTGCAGTCGACCAGCATATCCCCGCGATTCGCGGCAACAAGGGCCTCGAACTGGTGGCTGGCTGCTCACCGGCCAGTGCGCCGGAAGGCGTGCTGCGTTACCCTGACATGGGCAGCATGCTGGCCGCCCATCCTGAAATCGAAGCGGTGGCGATATGCACCCCGCCCCAGGTGCGGCACAAGCTCGCCTGCGAGGCGATTGCGGCCGGCAAGCACGTATTCCTGGAAAAGCCGCCAGCGGCAACGCTGGGCGAGGCCGCGTCCATTGCCGCCATGGCGGCGCAGCATGGCGTGACGGCGCTGGCAGGCTGGCATTCGCGCTTCGCACCCGGCGTGGAAAGTGCCCGCAACTGGATGCTGGCGCGGCCCATCAAGTCCATCCAGATCCGCTGGAAGGAAAACGTGCGGCAATGGCACCCGGGCCAGAAATGGATCTTCGAGGCAGGCGGCATGGGCGTGTTCGATCCCGGCATTAACGCCTTGTCGATCCTGACGCACCTGTTGGGGGGCTATGCGCTGGTGCGCAAGGCAGTCCTGCACGTGCCGTCGAATTGCAGCGCGCCGATCCAGGCTGAGTTGGAGATGGCGAGTGAACGCGGCGTTCCGATCGATGCGGAGTTCGATTTCCTGCAGACGGGCCAGCAGACCTGGAGCATCTTTGTGGAGTCGGCGGCTGGCGATACCATGGCCCTGCATTTGGGCGGCCGCATCATGGAAGTGAACGGCAAGGTAGTGCTGGACGAGCCGGAGCGCGAATACCCTTCGATGTACGAGCATTTCCGGCGCCTGGTAGCCAGCAAGAGTTCCGACGTCGACTTCACTCCGCTACAGGCGGTCGCGGATGCCTTCCTGGTTGGCAAACTGACGAGCGCTGAACCGTATATTGAGTAGGCGAACCAGGTCAATACAGGCCGAAGATCCTGCCGGACAGTCCCAGGATCATTGAAGTATTGACCAGGGTTAGCCCGACCATCCAGCGCATGTTGGCGCTGGCTTCCTTGCGCTGTGCGTCAAGGCTGGCCCGCAGTTCGGCGAGGCCGTTGTCGGTATGCTGCCTCAAGCGTTCGACCGCGTCGTAGAGCCGGTCTATGTCCTTTTTGATAGTATCCACAAGTGCCTCGACCTTGGCAATTCGTTCGTCTTAGTCCATGGGCGCCTCCGCAATGAATAATCTCGACTTTGCGGTCTGCCGGTTGGACCGGTATTGAGATTTGACAGAAGTCTGTGAAAAAAGTTCCTAGGCCTTGTCCTACAAAACTGCTTGCTCCGCGCCGATAGTTGCGGTGCGGGCAGCGGCGCACCATGTGCCCATGATACGTTCGAAGGAGAGAACGATGAGCACAAGTGAGGAGAAAATGAACCCGATCGCGCCCGACAGCCTGAAGGCGCGTGCGCCTGGGGTCGAACCCGGCAACGAGCAGCGCGGCGAAACGCTGCAGCGGGATACGGACGGGGTAGGCGAGCGGGGCGGCGTGGCCAGCCAGCAGACCGGCTGGGCGGCGCGCCAGTCGGCGGAGCGGATGCGCCAGCGCAGCGGCACCGCCAATGCGGGAAGCACCGGCGGCGGCAGCCTGCAGCAGGACCAGCATGCCGGCTCGCAGGAGTCGGCCACCGGTCCTGCCGGCAAGCGTCAGACCGACGAAGCGCGGCCCAAGCTTTCGCGGGCGCGCGAGTTGGACAAGTAGATATTGTCCTTCGACAGCGCGCGGTTGGCGCTGACGGCGTCGGCCCAATCGCGCGTGGTCGTCACGGCGGCGAAGTTGGAATGGAATACGACGCTGAATATGCGATGGATCTCTTCCGCCGTGGCTCGGCCGGCTGCGTTCTCGTACGGCAGCGAACCGGTGGCATCGGACAGGTATTCCACGGCCAGCCCCATATGCGCAGCCTCGATGATGGTCGAGGCATTGCAGTTGTGGGTCATGTAGCCGGCAATCGCCAGGGTGTCGATCTTGTTATCGGCCAGCCATTGCGCGAGGCCGGTGCCGGTGAAGCTGCTGGCCAGCTTTTTATTGACGACATAATCGGCGCCCAGCGCTGCGACGTCCGGATGCAGTTGCCAGCCGTCGGAGCCGACGGCAAACACCGGTGCGCCGGCTGGCGTGTCGTGCTGCACCACCACTACAGGCACGCCGCTTTCGCGCGCCACCTTCATGGCCTGGACAATATTCGGCAGCGATTGCTCGACCGGCGGGTATTCGATCGGCAGCTTGCCGGTGAAGTATTCGTTTTGTACGTCGATCACGATCAGGGCGCGGCGTGGCATGGTATTTCCTCCGTTTGGGTTGTTGATGGGAGCCATTGTGCGGTCCGCACCGGATTCACGATAGTGGCCCAAGAGACAACATGCGATATAATCGGGCCATGCGTAAAAAAGTGGCCATTATTGCCTTCGACGGCATCACCCCGTTCCACCTGTCCGTCCCTTGCCTGGTATTCGGCGGCCCGCATGCCGAGCATTTGTACGAGGTGACGGTATGCGCAGCAGAAAAGGGGCCGATGCGCACCACCGCTGGCTTTGACATCTCGACCAGCAAGAGCCTGCGCGCCCTGGACAAAGCGGATATCGTCATCATGCCGACCTGGCACGACGACTGCCGGCCCTCGCCGCCAGCGCTATTGCAGGCGCTGAAGAAGGCCCACGCGCGCGGTTCAACCATCGTCGGCTTGTGCCTTGGCGCCTTTCCAGTGGCGGAAGCGGGCCTGCTTGATGGCCGCACCGTCACCACGCACTGGGCCTTTGCCGGCCAGTTGGCGGAACGCTGCCCGCTGGTGAAGGTCGATGAAGAAGTGTTATATGTGGACGAGGGTGACGTGCTGACGTCGGCCGGCGCGGCGGCCAGCCTGGATTGCTCGCTCTACCTGCTGCGCAAGCTGCAGGGCGCCGACTACGCGAACATGGTGGCGCGCCGGCTGCTGGTGGCGCCGCACCGCGAAGGAGGGCAGGCGCAGTTCATCAACCGCCCGCTGCCGGTTACCGCCAGCGACAGCCGCCTGGCGCAGGTGCTGGACTGGGTGCAGCATCGCCTGGCCGAAGAACACAGCCTGGATACGCTGGCGGAACGGGCGGCCATGAGCCGCCGCAATTTCACGCGCCACTTCCGCCAGGCCACCGGCACTTCGTTCAAGCAATGGCTGCTGAACCAGCGCCTGGCCCACGCCCAGCGCATGCTGGAAACCAGCGACGCTTCGATTGAAGCGGTGGCACAAGCGGCCGGTTTTGGCAGCGCGCTATCGTTAAGGCAGCACTTCCGCGCTGCCTTCCAAAGCTCGCCGTCGGCCTACCGCAAGCTATTTGACGCCTGACATATCCGGCAGGGTGTGCGCGATGCCCTTGTGGCAGTCGATGCAGGTCTTCTCGCCGCTGGCCAACTGGGTCGAGTGGGCATCCACAGCGCGCTTGCTCTGGCGGGTGAAGTCCATCGAATCGAACTGGTGGCAGTTGCGGCATTCTAGCGAGTTGTTGGCCTTCATGCGCCGCCACTCATTGCCCGCCAGCTGCAGCCGGTGCGCCTCGAACTTCTCGCGGGTGTCGATGGTGCCGAACACCTTGCCCCATACCTCTTTGGATGCCTGCATCTTGCGGGCGATCTTGCTGGTCCACTCGTGCGGCACGTGGCAATCGGAGCACTTGGCGCGTACGCCGGTGCGGTTGGCGAAGTGAATGGTGCGCTGCAGCTCCGGATAGACGTTGTCGCGCATCTCGTGGCAGCCGGTGCAGAACTTCTCGGTATTGGTGGCTTCCATGGCGGTGTTGAAGCCGCCCCAGAACACCACGCCTGCCACAAAGGAACCGATCACCAGGAAGCCCAGGCTAAGGTGCATGCTTGGGCGGCGCAGGACGTTCCAGTAGTTATTAATCAGCCTGAACATGGCGTTACCCTCTATTTATGCTTGGCCGGTGCTGCCGGCGCGGACGGGTTCAGCATCGTGTCGACATCCTTGAACTGGTTGGGCACCAGCGGCTCAAGGTTCGCTTGCGGCACGTGGCATTGCAGGCAGAAGTAGCGTCGCGGCGACAGCTCGGCGAGGAAGTTGCCGTCGCGGTTCTGGAAGTGCGTCACGCTGATCATCGGCGCCTGGCTTTCCTGGGTGCGGGTGCGCGCGTGGCACATCATGCAGCGGTTGGCGCTCTTGTCGGTCTGGTAGCCCTCGATCTTGTGCGGAATGACCGGCGGCTGCATGGAGTAATTGCGCACGCGCCGGATATCGCTGTTGTCGGGGTTGACCATCGGCGCCGGCTTGGTGGTCTCGGCCAGCGGCGTCGGGCCGCGCATATTGTCGAGGGCGCGCGGGGCCGGCACCTGGGCCAGGACGGACAGCGGCAGAAGAAGAGCGAGAAGGAATGCAAATTTTTTCATGGCCATGGCTCCTAAACCTTGCGGATGCTGACTGCGCACTTCTTGTAGTCAGTCTGCAAAGAGATTGGGCAGGTAGCGTCCAGCGTCACCTTGTTCACAAGCTGGCTGGCGTCGAAGAACGGAATGAATACCAGTCCGCGCGGCGGCCGGTTACGGCCGCGCGTCTCGACTCGAGTCTGGATCATGCCGCGCCGTGACTTGACCTCGATCAGGTCGCCGCGCCGTGCACCGAGGGCCTTGGCGTCTTCGGGATGCATGAAGCAGACAGCATTCGGCACGGCGCGGTACAGCTCCGGCACGCGGCGCGTCATGGTGCCGGTGTGCCAATGCTCCAGCATGCGTCCGGTGGACAGCCAGAACGGGTATTCCTTGTCCGGCGATTCGGCCGGTTTTTCGTAAGGCAGCGCAAAGATCACAGCCTTGCCGTCCGGGTGGCCATAGAAGCGAACGTCTTCGCCTTTCTTGACGTAAGGGTCCAGGCCTTCGCGGTAGCGCCAGCGGGTTTCCTTGCCGTCGACCACAGGCCAACGCAGTCCGCGGGCTTCGTGATACATGTCGAACGGCGCCAGGTCGTGCCCGTGGCCGCGGCCAAAGCTCGCATATTCCTCGAACAGGCCTTTCTGCGGATAGAAGCCAAAGGCCTTGGCCTCGTCGTTCTGGTAGCCGGCTTCAATTTGCGAGGCCGGATATTTGTCGACCTGGCCGTTGCGGTACAGGACGTCGAACAGGGTCTTGCCCTTGTAGGCCGGCATGGCGGCCAGCAGCGGCGCCGGCCAGACTTCTTCCATCTTGAAGCGCTTGGAGAATTCCATCAGCTGCCACAGGTCGGAGCGTGCGTCGCCTGGCGCACTGACAAGCTGGTGCCAGAACTGGGTACGGCGTTCCGCGTTGCCGTAAGCGCCTTCCTTCTCCACCCACATGGCGGTCGGCAGGATTACGTCGGCCGCGGTGGTGCTGGCGGTCGGGTATGGATCGGATACGACGACAAAGGCGTCCGGATTGCGCCAGCCGGGCAGGATTTCGCCCATGATGTTCGGGCCGGCCTGCATGTTGTTGTTGCACATGACCCAGTAGGCATTCAGCTTGCCGTCCTTGAGCATGCGGCTTTGCAGGACCGCGTGGAAACCAGGCTTGTCGGGGATGGTCCCCGGCGGCAGCTTCCAGATTTTCTCGGCGATCTCGCGGTGCTTGGGATTGGCCACCAGCATGTCGGCCGGCAGGCGGTGCGAAAAGGTGCCGACTTCGCGCGCCGTGCCGCAGGCCGACGGCTGGCCGGTCAGCGAGAACGGGCTGTTGCCAGGTGAGGAGATTTTCCCCGTCAGCAGGTGGATGTTGTACAGCAGGTTGCTGCACCAGGTGCCGCGCGTATGCTGGTTGAATCCCATGGTGAAGAAGGAGGTCACCTTGGTCTTTGGATCGGCATACAGTTCCGCGAGGCGTTCCAGGCGCTCGCGCGGCACGCCGCTCAGCTTCGATACGGATTCCACGTCATAGGCGCTGACGAACTTTGCATATTCCTCGAACGTGCTTGGCTTGCCGCCGCCGACATCGCCGGCGTTGGTGGCGGCTTTTTGCAGCGGGTTGTCCGGGCGCAGGCCGTAGCCGATATCCTTGTTGCCCATCACGAAGCGCGTGTGCTTGTTGACGAAGTCCTTGTTCACGCGGTTATTCTTGATGATGTAGTTGGCGATGTAGTTCAGGATCGCCAGGTCGGTTTGCGGCGTGAAGACAATAGGCTGGTCGGCCAGCTCGAAGCTGCGATGCTCGTAGGTCGACAGCACGGCGACTTTCACGTGCGGGTTCGACAGGCGGCGGTCGGTAATGCGGGTCCACAGGATGGGATGCATTTCCGCCATGTTGGAGCCCCACAGCACGAAGGCGTCGGCGGCTTCGATGTCGTCGTAGCAGCCCATCGGCTCGTCCATGCCGAAAGTGCGCATGAAGCCTGCAACGGCGGACGCCATGCAGTGGCGTGCGTTCGGGTCGAGGTTGTTAGTGCGGAAGCCGGCCTTCATCAGCTTGGAGGCCGCGTAGCCTTCCCAGATGGTCCATTGGCCGGAACCGAACATGCCGACGGCGGTCGGGCCTTTCTCGTTCAGCACTTTCTTGAACTGTTTTGCCATTTCATCGAAGGCGGCATTCCACGATACCGGCTGGAACTCGCCATCCTTGGCGTACTTGCCGTTCTTCATGCGCATCAGGGGCTGGGTCAGGCGGTCGGCGCCGTACATGATCTTCGACAGGAAGTAGCCCTTGACGCAGTTGACGCCTCGATTGACTTCGGCATTGATGTCGCCATGCGTCGCTACCACGCGCCCGTCCTTGACGCCGACGTTGACGCCGCAGCCCACGCCGCAGAAGCGGCAGGGGGCCTTGCTCCATTTGAGCTGGGTCTTGGCGGCGTCGGTGACGACGTTGGAGGCGGCAGCAGGCAGCTGGATGCCGGCGGTGGCGGCCGCCGTCATGGCGGCGGTCTGTGTGATGAAATCACGGCGAGTTTGTTTCATCAGATTTCCTCCGAGAAACCCCGTCCTTCAGGGCGGGGAGTGAAAGGAGGCGTCCGCAAAGCGGCCATTCTCCTTGAGATTAATGGAATACTGTATAAAATTACAGTATGATTCTCGTCTACCGCTTCCGTGTGAAATCGAAAAACGGGCTGCTTGATCAGCAAGCTCGTAAGGTGAATTTCGTCTGGAACTACTGCAATGACCGGCAGAAGGATGCCTTGCGGTTTGAGCGTCCTTGGCTGACCGGCTTTGACTTGAACAAGCTGACTACCGGCAGCAGCAAAGAATTGGAGCTGCACTCTGGTGTGATCAATGCCGTATGCGAGCAATTTGCCAAATCGCGTGCCCAACACCGCCGGCCGTATTTGCGCTACCGCGGCCGAAAGTCCTTGGGCTGGGTCCCGCTCAAAGGACGCGACTTGCATCGGGAAGGCAACGCGTTTCGCTTTGCAGGTAATACGTTTCGCGTGTTTTACTCGCGTCCGCTTCCTGAAGGAAAGATCAAGGACGGCAGTTGCTTTGCGCAAGATAGTCGCGGTAACTGGTTCCTCAATATTGTGATCGAGGTTGCCGAGCCGCCTGTCCGAGCGCTTGACCGCGGTGTCGGTATCGATCTTGGCTTGAAGGATCTCGCTACACCGTCCGAGGGAGAAAAGATTCCGGCGCCGGGCTTTTATCGTGAGGCCGAAGCGGCGCTGGCAGTAGCGCAGCGAGCCCACAAGCGGCGCCGCGTCAAAGCCATCCAGGCGCGCACGGCGCGGCGCCGTCTGGAATTCTTGCATAACAGGTCGGTGGAGCTTGCTCGCGCCTTCGACCATATCGCTGTTGGCAATGTCAATGCTAGCGGACTCGCCCAAACCAGCCTGGCGAAGTCCGTGCTTGATGCAGGCTGGTCGTCCTTCCGCAAGATGCTGGCGTACAAGGCCATGAGGCATGGCGCGCGGTACGTGGAAGTGGACGAACGCTTTACCACCCAGACCTGCTCGAATTG
>CBHREK010000015.1:0-91055 GCA_966077345.1 uncultured Duganella sp. | reverse complement strand
TTGGATTTTTTTTCCCCGTTGGTAATTAAAGTGGGGTGGGGGCGTTCGCTGGGTGGTTGTCGCACCCTGGGGGTCCGACACCGGGTTACCGGGTTTCAGGCAGCGTAGCGGATCACCCGGTTGCGGCCGCCTTCCTTGGCCTGGTACAGGGCTTCGTCGGCCTGTTCGATCAGTTGCGTCGCCTGCTCTTCCGGCGACACATCGCCGGGCACCTGCGCCAGGCTGGACACGCCCACCGAGGCCGTGATCGACACCTTCACGCCGTGCGACAACTCGATCATGCTGGCCGCGATACCGGCGCGGATACGCTCGCCCACATAGGTTGCGCTTTCCAGGTCCGCATCGATCAGCAGCACCACGAATTCCTCGCCGCCAAATCGCGCCAGCGCATCCGACAGGCGCAGCTCCGCCTTGATGCGATTGGCCACTTCGCGCAGCACTTCATCGCCGCCGCCGTGGCCGACGGTGTCGTTGACCCGCTTGAAATGGTCGATGTCGATGTACATGAACGACACCGGATACGATTGCCGGCGCGCCCGCGCAATTTCCTCTAACAGGCGGCGATCCACGTAGCGGCGGTTGAACACCCCGGTCAGCGCATCGGTCAGGCCCATGTACTTGAGCATCTCGTTGGAGATCACGTTCTCCAGGCAGATGGCGATGATGGACGCCATGTGCTCGACGAAATCGGTGCCCAGGCTGGGCGAGAAGCGCGTCGGGTCGGCGCTGCCCAGGTTCAGCGAGCCAATCAGGCGCTTGTTGCGCAGCAGCGGCACCACGCCCACGCTTTGCAGGCGCACGCCCGTCTGCGGGAACTGGCTGCCATGCCTGTGCGCGTCGAACATGCCAAGGTATGGCTTGGGCGCCTGGCCCGGCTCGAGGTCGAAAGCCAGGCTTTCCGTGTCGGGCACGAACACCAGGTCAGGGAAATCTGAAAAATCGACGCCCAGCTTCTCCATCACGGTGCGGATGTCGTCATCCACGTCGACCAGCGCCAGGGTCACCGCATCCAGGTCGGAAATCACCGGCAGCGTGCGGAAAATGGTGCCAATCAGCTCGGGGAAGCTGGCCGCGCCCACGATCTCCAGGTCGAACGCCTGGTGGCGCGTCATGATCGAGTGATTGCGTTCGGCCTGCTCGATCAGGTAGGCAAGGCGGGCGCGCAGCGACTGGTTTTCAGCTGCCAGTTCCGCCTGCGTGGGCGGCTTGCCCGTGGTTTTCTGCGTGATCTCCATCGCCCTGCCGATATTCACTACTAAAATGACAGTGTAACCTCGATTGGGTCGCCAACCGATAATTTTATGCCATCGCCTGTTGCTACGATTGCATTCATGCCGAAACAGATGCCGCCGTCGACTTCTTCCTTGGCGCGGTAGCTTTGCAGGATGTCCAGCGGATCGGGGCCGAATTCGCCGGTCGACTGGTCGACCGAAGGCATCGGGCAGCGCGCGCAGGGCTTGACCGGCTTCAGGACGGCGTCGCCGATGCGGAATTGCTCGGTGTAGTCCTCCTCGAAGGCCTCCAGGTCGCCCACCACCAGGTTGGGACGGAAGCGGTTCATCGGCAAGGGCTGGCGGCCCTGCTTTTGCAACTTCTCGTTGAGGTCCTGCAGCGAGCCGGTGCCGACGACCAGGATCGGGTAGCCATCCGAAAACAGCGTCGGATGCTGCTCGCCATTGGTCCACTTGCCGCTGGTCAGGCGCTTGGCGTTGGCGTGGAAGCGCGCCAGTCGGCATTCGACGCCGAGGAATTTGCTGAACCAGGTGGCGGTGGTCTCATCGCAGTCGTAAGCCAGCACGGTGTCTTCCCAGACCTGCACCTGCAGCGTCGGCGCGGTGTCCGGATCGGGCAGGCCGAGGGGAATTTCCAGCTGCAGCATGCCTGGGGCGCGCAGCTCCATGGTTTCCGACTTCAGGCGCGGCACGATCAGCGCCATGCGCGGGTGATCGCGCTGGGTCAGCGCCACCCCGCTGGCGTCGACCAGCATCCACTCGCGGTCGTAGATTTGCTCGGTCATCAAACCGGCGCGGGTCAGGGTCGCCTGCTTCAGCGACAGCCCTGCGCAGGACTTGATCGGATAAAGGGTAAGTTCGGAGATGAAGGGCATAGTGCCCGTGAGTATGGCAGAAAAAACTTCGCCGCGCGGCGCGCGGCGAATCAGGCTTATCAGGCTTCTGCTTTCGGCTTCTTCGGCAGCTTGCTGCGCGCGGACGGCTTGTGCGTGCCCGGCTTCTTGGCACGCTTCGGCGCCGCAGGCTTGCCTTGCGCTGCAGCTTCTTCCGGCTGCGATTCCAGCGCCGCGGCCTCGGCCACCACGGCATCGGCAGCAGCTGTCGCCAGCACTGCTTCCGCCTGCTGCACCGCTTCCGCGGCATCGGCTGCCGCCTGCGCTACTTTGCTGCCGCGCGAGCCGGCCTTTTTCGCTGCCGGCTTTTTGGCAGCGGCGCGGGTACGCTTGGCTGGCACTGCAGCGGCAGTTTCGGCAGGCATGTCGGCCTGGGCTTCGGCGGCCGCCGCCACCACTGGCGCGACTTCTTCCACTGCTGCCACAGCAGCCACCTCGGCATCGGCCGGCACTTCGACTGCCGCGGCAGGCGACATTGCGGCATCGCCCTCGCCACGGCGGCCACGGCCGCCACGGCTGCCGCGATTGCGGCGGCCATCGCGGCCTTCGCGCTCACGCCGCGCTTCGCCTGCCTCGCCAGGGGCGGCGGCAGCTTCCTCCGCGCCCTCCTGCGCCTCGGCTGCGGCATCGGCCGCGACAAACGCTTCCTGCTCGGCCGATGCTTCCACTGCAGGCAGCACAACCGGCTGGCTGCTGCGGTACACATACGCGCCCGACTTTTCGTCGCGGCCGAATTCCAGCAGGCCGCGCGCCTTCATTTCTTCCAGCAGGTTGCCGAAGGTACGGAAACCGTAATACGACTCGCTGAAGTCCGGCTTGCGGCGCTTGATCGCTTCCTTCAGCACGGAAGCCCAGATCTTGCCCTCTCCGCGTTCGGCAGCCAGCGCGTCGAACGTGGTGTAGGCGATTTCCACGCACTGGTTGCGGCGCTTGTCCATCTCTTCGCGGCGGCGCTTCTCTTCTTCCGGCGAACGCTTGGGCTGCTGCTCGCGGTCATTGCGCGTAGCCTGGCGCTGGCGGCGCGATTCGCGCACCAGGTCGTCGTAGAAAATGAATTCGTCGCAGTTGGCCACCAGCAGGTCGGAGGTGGAATCCTTCACGCCCACGCCGATCACGCGCTTGGCGTTTTCGCGCAGCTTGGACACCAGCGGCGAGAAATCGGAGTCGCCCGAAATGATGACGAAGGTGTTGACGTGGGACTTGGTGTAGCACAGGTCCAGTGCATCGACCACCATGCGGATGTCGGCGGAATTCTTGCCGGACAGGCGCACGTGCGGGATTTCGATCAGTTCGAAGTTCGCCTCGTGCATTGGGGCTTTGAAGCCCTTGTAGCGGTCCCAGTCGCAATAGGCCTTCTTGACCACGATGCTGCCCTTCAGCAGCAGGCGTTCCAGCACCGGCTTGATGTCGAATTTCTCATAGTTGGCGTCGCGGACGCCCAGTGCGACGTTTTCGAAGTCGCAGAACAGTGCCATGCTGGCGTTTTCGTTGGGTGAGGCCATTTTCTTTACTGGATGCTGTGCACAATCCAACGATTATACTATTTCGCCAACATTGACCCGGGAGACAACCGAATGAAACGCTTGCTGATCGCCGCCGCCACCGTCCTCATGATGCACAGCGCCCTGGCGGCCGACCCGGACACCGATTTCCGCCAGCAGGTCAACGCCTTCGTCGACAGCTGGCACGACGATGCTGCCAACACCCGCCCCGACTACTGGGACAAGTTCACGCCGGACGCCGTCTTCATCGGCACCGACAAGAGCGAGGTGTGGAGCTACAAGGAATTCAAGGCCTGGGCCAAGCGCTTCTGGGACCGCAAGAAGGCGTGGAGCTTCACCGCGCAAAAGCGCAATGTCTACTTCTCGCCGGACAAGAAATACGTGTGGTTCGATGAACAACTCAACACGCAGATGGGGACTTGCCAGGCCAGCGGGGTGCTGGTCAACACAGGCAAGGGCTTTAAGATCGAGCATTACCAGCTGTCGCTGGCCGTGCCCAACCCGCTGATGGACAGCTTCACAAAGGCCATCGCCGCACATGAGGCGAAGTCAAAATAGCGCCCCACTCAACTTTTCGCTTTCCTGTGGCGGCAAGAAAACCAATAAAAAAGCCGCGCAGAGCGCGACTTGACCGGAGTTAGGGATTTTAGACGTTAAACCGAAATTAAACCGTGCCACCCATGTAGATAGGCCGCACCGGAAAATTCAGGCTCATTTCATACCCGGTTTCATACCCGGTTTTAATTTCACAAAAAAAGCTGGAACTGTGATGGAAAGGGCGACGTAAGGCCTGCCCGCCTGCTGGAGAATCATGCAAAGCACCCGGCCCGTGGCACTATTTCTAGATAGGTGCGCAATGCATCTTCCCCCTGTGCCTGATTGATCATCGGCGCCATTTTGAACGGGAACAGTTCCGCTTGGCTTGGATGGGGTTGAAGCGTATCACCCCGAAGCGCCTTCATATAGGGTTCGATGATGTCGCTAATTGAAATGTACGCAATGACCTGTTGCGCCCCTGAACCTTGATTGAGCGGAATTGCGAACTTTAGATCGGCATTGCCATCGATGGCATTTAGCACGCCTGGTGTCAGGTGCTTCGACCGTCTTAGCTCGTCATACAGCGCCGTGTCGCGTTGATACAGCATGACTAAAAAGATGAGGAAGTGCATATGAATCTGCGGACGCTTGAGTGTCAGGAAACAGGCTTCTAGCATGTGCGAGGCCTGTTCCATGTCGCGTAATTCCAGGCGGAATGCACGCGCATAGCGCACGAAGGTGTATGGCAGCCATGCCTCAGATGGCAACTGAAGGGCAGTCAAGTTAAACCCCCAGATGTGGTCATCGGGCACGGGAGACGCGATTCTTGACAGCAATTCACTGGCGAATTTCGTCGTATCGGGCTTAGGCAGAGAAAACTCTAGGTCGAAGAATCGCTTGAGGTAGCGAACTGCATCGAAACTTTCGCCATAGACGGCCTTAATGGAATGTGCCAGCTGCTCGATGTTGGTGGCGATGACGAAGTAGAGGCCGGGAACTCCAAATAGGTGTTTGATGCCTTCAAGCAGTGCGATAGCATAATCCGGACGGCAGCGATCTAGTTCATCCACAAATACATAGACCGGCAGTTGGATATTCGCTTGCGTTCGTAGCGCCTCGATCAATAACGCGAACTTGTCTTTGAAGGTCTGGATTGCCTTAGCAGTTGACTGGTGGGCTTTAAGGGCATCTTCCATGGCTTTGCTCAGGTCCTTGCCCACTGCCACCAAGTCTTCTTTGTTGACGACGGGCTCGTTGTCAGCGTCATCGCCAACCGAGGTCAAGTACTCGGAAACCTGCTCCATGCTAAGCCCAAGTAACTTTTTGCTCATCGCGGCCCCAAGCACTTTGGCGCCTGGCAGCAGTACTTGCTTGACCGATGCCAGTAGCTCCCGGCGCATTTCCTGTGCAGCGGGAACGCTGGCGAAGTGCTGTTTTAAGGCGGCATCCAGTTCCGCGATGAAGCCGATCAATGGGTCTTTGCTGAAGTCGTTAGACCAGGCATCAAAACACACCGCTGGATGCTGTTCAAATTCGGCCTGCTTGCACCAATTGCGCACCATAAAGGTTTTACCCACTCCCCAGTCTGCATTGACCGCCAGGACAAAGCCGCGCTCCTTAGGTTTCGCCTGATAGCGATTAGCCAAATACTTAGATAAGTAGGCAACTTCCACGCGACGGTCCAGATGGTCACGTTGCCAGATGTCATCCAGCGATCCAAGTTTCGATTCTTCGAGTACCATAATCACCTTACGAATAGACGTGATGCGCTAATTATCCCCATTGACCTCGTTACCGTGACCGCCGTTTCGTGACACTGAATTTCTGATGCTCCCGTGCTGTGGCGAATTACCCATACTTCGCCAGACTGGAAAGCTATCCGGGATGCGCCACTGCAGCTTCTAGTGACGATAAGAAATTTTTCAGTGATACGTTACGTGCAGCGGCGCTGTTCCGCAATCGGTCCATATCCAAAGCTCGTAACGTACGTCGGATTCGTCGCAATGTCTTTTGACCTTGCTTAAGGTATGCGCGCCCAGCGATTGCATAAATCTGATGCAAAGTTAAAGCTGGGTTCGGCCACGTCTCGCCCATATTCGTACGCAAGTCATACCCGTGTGCAACCAATTTATCCTCAGTTAGGTCCATATGAATTCGCTCGAAATGCGCGACCTCGTCAAGGAACCAGGATTCAACCTCCATCACAGCAAGATGAAGGCTTGGCGAAAATGGGGCTACTGGTAGGCCCAAAGCCAGCGCTTCTGAGACTTTTTGCAGCTCAGCGGCGGTATTAGGGAAAACGTCACGCAGACCCAAAATCTCAGTGTATCCCGCGTTGACAAGGGAGGTGAAATTGTCGCGAATTTGAGTTTTAACTTGTTCATCGCCACAGCAATTAACAAGAAGGACGAATACTTCTTCGTTACCGCCTGGGCCTGTTCCAGTCAATACAATTTTATTGGCGAACTGTTCAGCGAGCTGGATGTGTAAATTTCTACCTTGAAGTATTTTATTGAGAATCTCAATCACCAATTCGCGTTCGGTGACACCTTCAACAAATATGGCAATTTTTTTCAAGATTGGTTTGGAAATGAGGTGAAGAAATCGAAGTTGCTCAACCCAATGTATTTAAAGTCCGTAAATAGCTTCTCTGAGTTTCGCTCGGTATACGAATTGACAATAGACGCTTTTCTCTGCAAAACGTTCCAGCAAGAAAGCGGCACACTGTTCATGATAAAGCGGTCATTGGTGGTACAGATTGCTTGGATATTACTGTTAACCGTAGATTGATATAACAATGAAATCAACGCAGATGAGCGTTCGTAGTCCAGGCCCTCACCAATGTCGTCGATCAAGAGAACAGTTTCTGTTCCTGAGAATTTGGCTATGTTGATGGCTGTAACAAGCCCTAACGCTCGATACATCCCCTGCGAAATACGCTCCTGAGTGATCTTCAGGCCCGGAAGGTCACGCTCTTCAACAAACATGGACGCGATAGCGCTAGGCGAGTGAATTCCAGCCGCTAAGCTGCGCGCATCGCCTGCGCCTACGTCACTGAGATGGTAACCTAGCAGCTCCATGTCACGAAGGATGGCCTTGTCAAACTCATCCCCAAATTTTGTGTAGCCGCGAGCATATTCATTCACGAATCCTGATACTGGCACTACCTGTTCGGATTCAGCGAGTTGCGAAACTAGCGCCATTTCGACGAACTCATTGTTGGAGAAAGAGCTGTTAAATCGAACTAGCCGGGCTCCCGCCGCCCATTCTGCTAATGCCACAACGTACGGGTGTTGGAGTTTGTCGCGTCGCTGCTGAATGGAAAAGGTTTTGGCTTCTTGCTGAAAAGCCATCTCCTTACCTTCGGCTTGGTAGTAAATTTTCCCATTCCCGGTTTCATCTCGGGATAACTTTAAATCGCCATCGATATAGAGTTTTTCATAGATGACTGAGCCACCATGTACTTCCGACTGCCAGCGGTAAAGCACCTCATTTAATTGGATTTCAGCATCATACGTACCGCTATCGTGAATACTCGGGTTCTTTCCACTGAGCAAATTAAACAGCCCATTAATCAGATTTATCGTCCGAGACTTGCCAGTTGCATTCTTACCGACCATGAGAGTGAAGCCAGTGAAGTCGCAGTTCGCAAGCTCCCAGTACTTGGCTTCTCCTTTGAACTCATAATATTTCAAACTCTTTAGTGTCATCGTGGCTTCTCGTTGTACGTAAGATTTGCTAGAAAGTATATTGTACTCGGGTCAGTATCAATGCTGTGTCAATGCGGCAACAGTTCTCGGTATTGGCGGATTGGTCGCAATATACAGCTGCTTGCGACGCAGAGTCGTTCATGATTGGATGTTGATGAGTCAGCTTCTGGCGCGAAGCCATTTGCAGGTTGCTCTCAGTGTACCTGCGGAGTGAAGGTCGAACCTATGAGACTTTTTTCGGTGGTGTCTGGAAGTTGATGCGGATATCAACAATGAGACTTTCTCGGTGGATGAAGGCAACATGCGGCTGTGCCAACTATGAGATTTTTCCGGTGCTGTATAGATGGCGTTGCGGAAGCTTTGAGACTTTTCCGGCGTCAGTTTCTTGGGCCATGTCTACGGCGGGGGGCCGGCTGCGCAGGTGGACTATGAAAGTTGGGGTATCGCACCAAATATGAGACTTTTCCGGGCAAGACCGGGTGGGCTTGGTTGACGAAGTATGAGACTTTTCCGGTTAATGTTGCATACAAGGGAGAGCAAAATGGCGCTGGGCGAAAATGTGGACCAACAATTTCATTCTGTTTTGCTGGCGCTTGAAGATGCGTTTAACGGCCAGCGCGTTGAGCCTAACCAGGGGAGAATCAAGCACGGCTGGACAATCGTCAATTCGGAAGGCGCCCACTTGTGTACTTTGTATTACGAGCGCCTAAAGAAAAATCATTACCTTGAATTAGCGGTTTCGCCAAGCCAGGCATTGGGCAGCACATCAGGAGAAAAATTTGCTCAGCAAGTCGAGCAGGAAATTGGGGCTAGTGGTCGACGAGGCAAGAGGCATAGCCCATTCCCTTATCCAATTGGAAACTGGCCTACTCTTGGCTTTATCGACGAAGCGCAAGCCCTGGAGTTCTTCGAGCGAGTCCGTCTGCAGCGGCTTTTGACTCAACCTCCCAATGCCTTTGAACAAGCGGTCACTTCGCTACCAGAGAATACGGTGGTTGAACGACTATCCAATCAACGTCGAGGCCAAGCAATGCTGCGTAGGCTCTTGTTGCGTGAGCGGGGTGGTCGCTGCGAATTGACAGGGTTAGCTGTACGGCGGTTGTTACGCTGCTCGCATATCAAGGCCTGGGCCGACGCCTCACCAACGGAGCGTTTCGATTTAGCCAATTGCCTCTTACTGGCACCTCATGTCGACGCCTTGTTCGACGCAGGGTACCTTACGTTCGATGACGAAGGGCGAGCCATGTTTTCAAATCAATTGCAGCCTGCTGACATTTCCGCTCTTGGGCTATCAGTGGAGAAAAAACTCTGGAGGGAACCAACTCCTGAGCAGCGAGAATTCTTCGTGTGGCACCGAGTTCATATATTTCGCAGTTGAGTGTCGCGCACCCAGCTCCAGGAAGCCGCAGCGTGTCGAAGCTGGAAACCGAGGTGGCTAGGTTGCGCAAAGAATTGGCAGTCGAGCGGATGGAAAAGGAAGCGCTAAAATAGGTTAGCACTACGCGCATACATAAAAATGCAGTCTCGAAAATTGATTGACATGGATACAGCCCGTTTTAATGACTTTCCAGCCGCCCTCGCGTTTCTAAACGAAATGAAAGCAGGTTTGGTGTCTCGTTCTCCTGGAGGCGATGGTTTTCAATGGATATCGGACGATACGCAACTGGACGAACGCCAGCGTACACTGCTTAGGACACAACGCAGTTGTGACTCTGTTTGGACGGATGAAGAAACAGGATTGGAATGGATTTTCGATACCGCTCGCCTCCCGCACGATTTCAGCCAAATAAAGGGCATGCATGTCGAAGGCCACAGCGATTGGCGCACGCCTACAGTAAGCGATCTAAAAACCTTACGCGGAGTCGCAAAGAATGAATGCGGTGCCTACGTGAAGCCTTCGGTAATTGCCAAGCTGACCGGTGCTTATGCGTGTTCGACCGCTATTAGGAAAGGTTGCCACGATGATGGCATGACCTGGAACTTTACTACTGACAGCGTTGGAGAAGTTAAGTACAGGGAAGGCAAGATCAGGTGGGGGACGAATGGAGAGTACGCCGGATTCGAGGAAGATAGGAAGTCCGGCGAAGGAGCAAATATTTATGTCCGAGGTGAGCGTTCGGATCGGATGAGCGAATGGTGCGAAAGCCTGGTGCGCTGGGCTGAAGAGAATGACTATCACGACTTCCCGGTGACTACGGATACTATACTTGCACTAGATGTCCTGCGACTCAACGGTGAGAATCCCCCTCCCTACCTGTCACGCCTCCAAAGCCTTCGCAAAATCGATGTCTACAAAGGCAAGACGCTGCCGCCCGAGCTTCTTCTACTCAAGAATCTTGAGGAATTGCAATGGCGCGACAAATTCCCCTCTGATGAGGAGCATTGTGTCTTGCCCGCCGAGGTGGGTGCCCTAACGTCATTGATTTCGTTAAAACTGGAAGGGGTCAAGCTCGACGAACTTCCCTCGTCCTTAGGTGAACTTACAAACCTCAGGCAGTTGCATTTGGTACGCACTAATCTGGAGCGCTTGCCTGAGTCGATAGGGCAGTTACGAAATCTCGAAAAGTTAGTCTTTAAACATAATGGCTTGAAAGCGCTACCCGCCACAGTTAAAGGTTTGACGGGCCTCCGGCACCTTACAATAAGTGATCGATGTCTAATCGACATGCCAGATTGCTTCGGCCATCTAACCAAGCTCGAAAGCCTGGTACTCGATTGGACTCCCCTGGAGACTCTGCCCAAACATTTAGGCGACCTGATTCACCTCGAAGAACTATCGGTCATTAGGTGTGGCCTTACTGTGCTTCCGAGTTGGATTCCTGAAATGAAGGCCTTACGATCACTAAACGTCTCCTTCAACAGGATCCATACCCTACCTCAAGGCATTGGGAAACTATGCGAACTGGAGACGCTGTCGATTGCCGCAACTTTGGTGGACGAGTTGCCAGAAGAGCTAGGACAACTCGATAAGCTGAGACACCTCAATATATCAGGGACCCCGCTCAAGACCCTTCCTGAGTGGATCAGCAACATGGTGAACCTCACAAACATCATGGCCGCTAAACTGTGGCATATAAAAAGGCTCTCACGGTATGAAGGCAAGACCATTGGTACCTACTTCGGCGCATTCGATCAAGCCGACGGACGGGAATGGCTACAGTCACTTGGGTGGCCGGGGAGGTAAGAAGGTCGAAACGGCAATTGCGCACGTGGACATTACACGCGTAGGTTGTTGGGAAAAGTGAGTATTCTGATTTATTGAGAGTCTCACCACCGGACGTGGTTACCCAGTGTCGGGCAAACTGGCTGGGCCGACTGCACGCCGCCCCTCCCTTCTTGCTTGCGCCTCGTCCGGTATTTCACCGCTTGGTGCAGTGGTGTAGTCACCGATTGCAAAGACGCTTTCCTTGGCGACGTCGCCCACGCGCATCTCAAAGCGGTAACGCCAGGCCTTCACTCTGTTCGGTTTGACTTCCAGATTGAGGCCCTTACCATCTGACAGCTTGTAAGGCTTCCTTGGGCTTAGCGGTGCGGCATTTGGTGTCGGTCAGCATGATCTTGTATCCTGGGCCCGAGTCATACCTGGTTTCTCATACCAAGCCTCGGCTCCGTACCCGGTTTATACCCGACTGGCAACGGATCAGTGCGGATCAAAAAGAAACAAAAAAGCCCCGTAAGCACAAGGCTAAACGGGGCATTACCTTGTCCGGCAAAATCCGCCGAAATTCGACGTTTCGCTTAGACGTTGAACAGGAAGTTCAGCACGTCGCCATCCTTGACCACGTATTCCTTGCCTTCAGCGCGCATCTTGCCCGCTTCCTTGGCGCCGGTTTCGCCCTTGTACGCAATGTAGTCGTCGAAAGCGATGGTCTGGGCGCGGATGAAGCCGCGCTCGAAGTCGGTGTGGATCACGCCTGCTGCTTGCGGCGCGGTGTCGCCCACGTGGATGGTCCACGCGCGCACTTCCTTCACGCCGGCGGTGAAGTAGGTTTGCAGGCCGAGCAGCTTGAAGCCGGCGCGGATCAGGCGGTCCAGGCCAGGTTCGGCCATGCCCATGTCGGCCAGGAAGGCTTCCTTGTCGGCGTCGTCCAGTTCGGCGATTTCCGCTTCAATGGCGGCGCAGATCGCCACGATCGGCGCGTTCTGCGCTTCGGCATACTTGGTCAGCTGGTCCAGCAGCGGGTTGTTGGTGAAGCCGCTGTCGGACACGTTAGCCACGTACATGGCTGGCTTGGCGGTGATCAGGCACAGCGGCTTGATCAGGGCCATGTCTTCGGCGCCCAGGCCCATGGCGCGCACTGGCTTGGCTTCGTTCAGGTGCGGCACCAGGGTTTCCAGCAGGGCTACCAGCTTGGCGGAATCCTTGTCGCCGGAGCGGGCTTTCTTCTGCTCGCGGGCGATGGTCTTTTCAACGGTCGACAGGTCGGCCAGCGCCAGCTCGGTCTGGATTACTTCGATGTCGTCCAGCGGCGATACGCGGCCGGCCACGTGCACCACGTTGTCGTCTTCGAAGCAGCGCACCACGTTGACGATAGCGTCGGTTTCGCGGATGTGGGACAGGAACTGGTTGCCCAAGCCTTCGCCCTTGGACGCGCCAGCCACCAGGCCGGCGATGTCGACGAATTCCACGATGGCAGGCAGGATGCGTTCCGGCTTGACGATTTCAGCCAGCTGCTTCAGGCGCGGATCAGGCACTTCCACCACGCCGACGTTTGGTTCGATGGTGCAGAACGGGTAGTTCTCGGCCGCGATGCCGGCCTTGGTCAGTGCATTGAAAAGGGTGGACTTGCCGACGTTAGGCAGGCCGACGATGCCGCATTTGAGACTCATGGAAAACCTTTAAATGATATTGTTCTGCTACGGAATTTTCCGCAAATAGACCGAGATTGTACCCCAGATCATGTCAGGAACCGCCCATATCACCCTGCTGGCCCGCTACAACGAGTGGATGAACAACAAGCTGTATGAGGCGGCAGCCGCCTTGCCGGCGGAGCAGCTGGCGGCCGATCGCGGCGCGTTCTTTGGCTCCCTGCTGGCGACCCTTAACCATATCGCCGTGGCGGACACGATCTGGCTGAAGCGCATCGGCACGCATCCACGCTTTGCCGCTGCGCTGGCGCCAGTGGCGGCCCTGCCGGCGCCGGCCGCGCTGGACCAGCTCTTGTTCGATGCGCTGCCGGCGCTACGTGAGCGCCGTATCTGGCTCGACCGCCTGATCCTGGACTGGACAGCCGGCCTGGCCGATGCCGACCTGGACGCCGTCATCAGCTACCGCCGCATGAATGGCGAGGCCAATAACCGGCAACTGCGGCTGCTGTTGCTGCATTTCTTCAACCACCAAACCCACCATCGCGGCCAGGCCACGACCTTGCTGTCCCAGGCCGGCGTCGACGTGGGCGTGACCGATTTGCTTATGCTGGTGCCGGAAGCGGAGGTTTGATGGGGATCAAATCCTGATACGCCTGCGGGCAAACGGCGATACAGGTATTGCCTATGCTTGTAATATTGTTACCAATGGAAAATAATGCCAAGAGAACAATATAGGGAGCAGTCATGGATTTGCTTTGGTTTATCGTGCTGGCGGCTGTGGGGCGCTGGGCCTGGCTGGCCCGCCGCGACGCCCGCCAGGCACGCGAGCACACCCTCCAGTTGCAGCGCGACCTGGCAGCATTGGAGATCACGCTCGCCAGTTTCAGGCACGGCCCCGCAGCCCAACCCGCTGCCGGCGCACCGGAAACGCCAGCCACCGCGGCCCCTTCCGCGCCGCCGTCCAGGCCAGCCGAGCGCGAACCGCTGGTAGCACGCGCCACAGTACGTCCGCCGCCGGCGCCTGAAGCGGCGCCAGAACCGGCCCCGGCCACTACTCCCGAAGCTCCTGTCGCAGACACTGTCGCTGCTGCGCCAGCCGAACCGGTCACGCCGGCCAGGACCGCCGACGCGGCCGACCAGGCCTGGGCCGCCGCCAGGGAATCCGCCCAGGAAAACGGCACGCCCGCCCGCTCCGCTGCACGGCCAAGCTTGCCGCCAAGGGAACCGCCGGCCTGGTTCACCGCCGCCCGCAACTGGCTGTTCGAAGGCAACCTGGTGGCAAAGATCGGCCTCCTCATCCTCTTCATCGGTGTCAGCTTCCTGCTGAAATATGCCGCCGCCCGCATCACGGTGCCGATTGAATTGCGCCTGGCCGGCATCGTGCTCGTCGACCTGGCTGCGCTGGCCTGGGCCTGGCGCATCCGCAACAGCAACCAGGGCGTCAGCCTGCCGCTGCAGGGCACCTGCATGGCGGTGCTGATGCTGGTGGTGTTCGGCGCCTTCCGCATCTACCACCTGATCCCCGGCGGCATGGCGTTTGCGATGCTGTTCCTGCTGACGCTTGGCACTTGCCTGCTGGCCGTGCTGCAGAATGCCCAATGGCTGGCCATCTTCGGCATTACCGGCGGCTTCGCGGCACCGATCCTGGCCTCCACCGGCCAGGGCAGCCATGTCGCCCTGTTCAGCTACTACGCCTTGCTGAATGCCGGCATCCTGGCCATCGCCCTCAAGCGTTCCTGGCGCGCGCTGAACCTGCTTGGCTTTGCGTTCACCTTCGCCATCGGCACAGCCTGGGGCGTGCTGCGCTATGAACCGCAGTTCTACTGGTCGGTGCAAGGTTTCCTCGCGCTGTTCTTCCTGTACTACGTCGGCATCGCCGTCGCTTACGCCCATCTCGAAGCGCCCAAGCTGAAAAGCTATGTCGACGGCACGCTGGTCTTCGGCACGCCGATGCTGGCCGCCAGCCTGCAATTCGGCCTGGTGAAGGGCTTCGAATTCGGCATGGCGTATTCCGCCCTGGCGCTCGGCCTGTTCTACGCTGTGCTGGCGCGCCGCCGCGCCACCTACGGCTTGCTGGTGGATGCCTTCACCGCGCTGGCCGTGGTGTTCGGCACGCTGGCCATTCCGATGGCGCTTGATGGCCGCTGGACTTCCGCTGCCTGGGCTCTGGAAGGCGCCGGCATCGTCTGGATCGGCTTGCGCCAGCGCCAGCCGCTGGCCTGGGGCTTCGGCCTGCTGGTGCAACTGGGCGCGTGGGTCAGCTTCATCGGCTCGGTGTCCGGCCTCGACCCGGAGGCCGCAATGCACTCCAACCTGTGGCTGGGCTTCCTGCTGCTGGCGATCAGCGCCTGCATCATGGCGATGCGCTTCCGCAGCCATTCCGGCGACGAGGGGCTGGGCGGCCTGCAACTGCTGGGCGCGCTGTTCCTCGCCGGTTCCGCCTTCTGGCTGGTCGGCGGCGCCTGGACCGAAGTCATTCTGCGCACCAGCGGCAAGCTGCAAGCGAACCTGCTGGTTGCCAGCGCCCTCGGCGCCGCAGTCGTGATGGCCCTGATCGGGCGCCGCCTGGCCTGGCCGATGGCGCGCGGACTGGCCATGGCCGCACAACTGCTGGCTGGCCTGGTGCTGGTCTTCCTGCTGGCCCTGAACTGGCACGTCGCGCCGGTCTCGCCGGACCTGTTTGCCACGCCTTTCCTCGGCAGCGCGATGCTGCTGGCGGGCGCCGTGTTCAGCGCCTGGACACTGAAGCGCCACGGCCCGCAATATCCGCCTGCCTGGTCGAACGCAGTGCTGGCGTATTCCGGCTTGTGGTGGCTCCTGGTGATCGTACCGACCGTTGCCAACTGGCTGCTGGCCCATTACGAAATTGCCACCACCGGCACCTTTGAACCGCACAGCCCATTACGCGCTAGCGCCTACAACCTGATGGTCGTCGCAACGACGCCGTTGTTCGTCAAGCTGGCGCAACGCCTGTCCTGGCCTGCCTTGCGTGCGGCGGTACTGCCGGCATGGCTGCTGTTCGGCATTACCACCGTCGGCATGCTTGGCGCACTGTACAGCAGCATCACGGTGCCCGCCGGCGAAGTGTGGTTCGCCTATGCAGCATTGTGGCTGCTTTCCGAATGGTTGATGCGTGATGCCGCGCTGGGCCAGGCGCCGCTGGTGATCCTGCACACGCTGCGCAGCGCAGGTCCATGGCTGATGATCTGGCCAGTCGGCGCTTACTGGATCTCGCGCGGCCTGGAAGGCAGCGGCGCCGATCCAGCCTGGGCCAACTTCCTGCCGGCCTGGCTGATGATGGGCGGCCTTGCATGGTTCATGCGCCGCGTGCGCGCCGACGGCTGGCCGGTCAAGCCCGTGGCGGCCTGGTACCGTAGCATGCTGCTGCCACTGGGCTGCGCCTGGTCGCTGCTGCTGGTGGCGGTCTGGAACCTGACGCAAGACGGCGCCATGGCGCCGCTGCCCTACGTCCCGCTGGCGAACCCGCTTGACCTGACCAGCATCTTCGCATTGCTGTTGTCGGTGGCTGGCTACCGCCTGCTGCAGGACAAGCTCGAAGCGCACCGCCCGCAGTTGCTGGCCGCTTCCGCACTGGTGGCGTATGCCTGGTTCAACCTGGCGCTGCTGCGCACCGTCTCGCATTACGTCGGCGTGCCGTACCGCTTCGACGACCTGTTTGCATCGCAGTTCGTGCAGGCCATGCTGTCGCTGGTGTGGAGCGTCACCGCGCTGCTGCTGATGCGCTTCGCGACGCGCAAGCAGGAGCGCAAGCTGTGGATTGCCGGCGCGGTACTGCTCGGCGTTGTGGTGGCCAAGCTGTTCCTGGTCGACCTGTCCAATGTCGGCGGCGTGGAGCGCATCGTATCCTTCCTCGGCGTTGGCGCGCTGATGGTCGGCATCGGATACCTCGCCCCCTACCCGTCCGCACGCGGCGGTGAAACTGAAAAGGAAGCTGCATGAACGGATTGTTGTTGGCGGCTGCTGTCGCAAGCACTGCGGTAAGCGATTTGCCGCAGGATTACACCCACCTGATTCCGCTATCGGTCAACGGCAAGCCGAGCGTGGTCCAGTTGCAGTTGCCGCGCGACGTCTACCTGAACGCGCGCTCGGCATCGCTCAACGACTTGCGGGTGTTCGACGCGCATGGCACGCCACAGCCATTCGCACTGCGCGAGCCCGATGCGGCACCCAGTACCACGCATCGCGCCCTGCCGGTACGCATCTTCCCGCTGATGTCCGAACGCGCCGACGCACCGTTGGCGGGACTGGAAGTCAGCACCGCAACCGATGGCCGTGTGCTCTCGGTGCGCCTGCCTGCGCAGCAGGGCACTGCGCCCGCCGGCCGCGCGCAGGAACGCCTGGCCGGACTGGTGCTCGACCTGCGGCAGGAAGGCATGAAAGAGCCGCCAACGGTCGATGGCCTGCATTTCACGCTACCGCCCGGCCGCAATACCTACACCGGCCAGGTATGGCTGGAAGCCAGCGACGACCTGAAACACTGGGATGCCATCGGCGTGGCGGAACTGAGCTGGCTCGCCAATGCCAGCGCTGAAACCCTGGCCAACGACAAGCTGGAATTCCCGGCCCGGCCGATGCGCTATGCGCGCCTGAGCTGGCGCAGCGGCGAACCGCTGCCCTTCGCCAGCATCAGTGCCCAATCGCCGGTGCAGGGGCCGATGGCCGCGCCAATCGAATCCCTGGTCCTGCAACCGCAGCCTGGCCGCGACCCGCGCGACCTGCAATACAGAAAGCCGATCGGCGTCACGGCGCGGCGCGTCGGGCTCCAGGTCGATAGCGGCAATATGGTCCTGCCCGCGATGCTGGGCAACTACGTGGAAGTGCACCGTACCGGCCAGGTCCGCTTCGAGCCTGCCGTGCGCACGACGTTCTACCGCCTGGAAAAGGATGGCAAATCGCGCCTGTCCGATGACATCACAGTCCCGTCCTGGATTGGCGAAAGCTGGGTGCTGCGCTTCGACCAGCCGCCGCCGGTCAAGCCCGCGCTGCGCATCAGCTGGGTGCCGGCCACCCTGGTGTTCGTTGCCGGCGGCACGCCGCCTTACAAACTGGCTGTCGGACGCGACAAGGCCGCACTGGCGGCGCGCGACATCAACGAGGTGGCGCCCGGCTTCACCCAGGCCGAATTGCGCACGCTGGATCGCGCTGGCGCAGGCCCGGCGCAAGAACAGCTTGAAGCACTGGCCAGCGCAGCCAGGCAGGCCAGCGCCGACAACAGCGCAGCCCAGAACCGGCTCATGATCCTGTGGGGCGTGCTGGTGCTGGGCGTGGCGATCGTGGCGGGAATGGTGTGGCGCCTGCTGCGGCAGGCGGGCAGCAGCACTTAGTTGGTGTGCAGCTCCATCGTCGCCTTGGTGAAGTCGCCGGCGACGGCGGTGGGGATGATGCGCAAGGCTTTCTCGATCGCTTCTTCGATCAGCAATTGCTCTTCGCGGCGCGGGCGGTGCAGCACGAAATCGGCCACCGGCTGGTTCAGGTTCAGGGTGCGCGGGTGGCCGATGCCGATGCGCAGGCGCCAGTAATCCTGGGTGCCCAGCGCCGAAGTGATGTCCTTCAGGCCATTGTGGCCGCCCGATGAACCGCCCTTCTTCAGCTTGGCGGCGCCAGGCGGCAAATCCAGTTCATCGTGCACTACCAGCACTTCGTCCGGCTGGATCTTGTAGAAGCGCGCGATGGCGCCCACCGACTGGCCGGAACGGTTCATGTAAGTTTGCGGCTCCAGCAGCCAGAGCTGGTTGCCGCCGATGATGGTCTTGGCCACCATGGCGTTAAAGCCAGACTCGCGCTGCAGGCGCGCGTTAGGCAGGGAATTGGCGAGATTATCCACCAGCCAGAAGCCGGCGTTGTGGCGGGTTTGTTCGTATTCGGCGCCGGGATTGCCGAGGCCAACGATCAGGCGGATGGGCATGGTCTTGCGGTTGCGAGTGCAAAACCGCAGATTATACCCTTGCCCTCAACCGAGCAGCCCGCGCGCGAGCAAGGCAAGTTCGCCTAGGAGTATCATGGCCATCATGCCGAATCCCCAGCGGCTGATACGGTCTATGTCGTCGCGCAAGGCATCGATCTGCGCCTGCAACGGCGCCACAGCTTTGGCTAACTCGTCTCGTGTGTAAAGCTGCATTTCGAGACGGAGCTTCACAAAGCCATCATCAATGTACTGGCGCATGCTGGCGAACTGCGCATCGGTAGAGGCCTGCATGCAGGCGAACCGCGCATCCATGTGCTGTCGCAGCAAGGCCAGTTCGCAATTGACGGCATCCAAGGCTTTCTCCTGTGCGGCAATCCGGTCATCCGGGGGCAGCTGTTCCATGGCGGCCTCCCGCTGTCGGCAAGCCACCATTGTTTTCCATTCTCGCGCAATGGGCCTTGAGCTGGCGCACACGTATGGGCGGAACTATTTCGGCGGTGCGCTGTCAGCGTTCCAGGTATCGCGCCAATACATCCATTTGCCATTGACCTTCTTGTCCACCGACAGGTACTTGCCGGTCTCGACCACCTTGCCGTCCTTGTCTTTCACCATATAGGTGCCGGACGACCAGCCCAGGTTGCCGCTTGCGCCGCTATCCGATTTCTCGCCAAAGCTGAACACCATGCCGGACTTGCCGGCACCCTGCGCTTCCTTCAGCAAAAACTCACGGATGGCAGCACGGCCGGCGACTGCCGGCGCCCCAGGCGGCATCAGTACCGCGTTTTCGTCGTACAGCCTGGCCAGTCCATCGCCATCGGCGGCGGTGAAGGCTTTCAGCCAGGCCTGGTCGACCGCCTTGATTGCCGCTCCATCCGCCTTCGCATCGGCCGCAAACGCCGGCGCTGCACATACGGCCGCCAGCACCATCACCCCTGCAAGTTGCGCTTTCATCGGATCGTCCTCCCATGGTGAAAAGTCATTTCAGCATAGAACACTTGACAACAGATTCCACCTGTAAGATATTTATTACACGTGTCTTCAATTTAAAACAGAAAGGACGTGCCATGAAATACCTGACTACCCTGATGTTTGCCGCAGTCCTGGCCGCACCAGCTTTGGCCGCAGAAGCTCCAATGACGGACAAGGAGCGGATCGACCAGCTGCTTGAACAAAACAGGATGCTGATCGCCCAGAACACCCTGCTGGCCGAACAATGCGAGCGTCCCAGAACCAAAGAGGAAGCCTTCGCCCAATGCATGCAAGCCGCGCGTGGCGAAAAAGGGGCAATGGCGACGGAATCGGTCAGCGCGAACTGCCGCCTGCTGTTGAAGTGAGTGGAATGCAAAAGCTATTGCCAGTGCTGGAAGCGCTTGCCAATCCGCACCGCTTGCGCATTATCGCCGCATTGAAAACGGACGGCCGCAACTACGTCAGCCAACTGGCCCGCGACGTGGGCATCAGCCGCCCGCTGCTGCACCTGCACCTTGCCAAGCTGGAGGCGGCTGGCCTTGTCACCAGCAAGCACGAGCTCTCCAGCGACGGCAAGGCGCTGAACTACTTCGAAGTGGCGGATTTCTGCCTGACGCTCGATCCCGCTGCGATCGCAGAAGCCGCCAAACATCTCAACCTGGAAGGGGAATGACCGTATGTCCGAACATATTTACCTGCTGACCCTGGGCCTGCCGTTGGCAACTGTACTGATTGTCTTTGGCATGAAGTACTGGTCTGCCGCGCACAAGGCGCGCGCCGAAGCCGCCAGCGCCGAGGCTTACCACGCACTGGCCGCGAAAGCGGCCGCCGCCCAGGCCGAAAACGCCGCCGCACTGGCCGCCATGCAAGCCACGCTGGCCAATATGAACGGCCGCCTGGCCGAAGTCGAAACCATGCTGAAAGAGGTGGGCTGATGCTGGCCCGCCTGTGGCAGCGCGATGCGCGGCATGAAGGCGTCATGCGCATCAACATCTACTTGCTGCGCCTGCTTTACGCGCTGATGTTCTTCATGCTGGGCCAGACCACCTGGACGGAAATCCTGACCCACCAGGGCCAGTGGGAGCCAGACAAAGCGGTCGCCTGGACGGTATGGACAGCATTCGCCACGCTGGCCGGCCTTGGCTTGCTGCGGCCAGTGAAGATGCTGCCGATCATCCTGCTCGAGATCCTCTACAAGGTGATGTGGCTGGCGATCGTCGCCTACCCGCTCTGGTCGCGCGGCGAACTGGCCGGCTCGCCGGCGGAAAGCACGACCTATGCTTTCCTCGGCGTACTGCTGGCCATTATTGCCGTGCCGTGGGGCCATATCGCCAAGTCCTACTTCACCTGGCCATCGAAAACCAACCCAGCCTGAACATGCCCTTACTTGCCAGTGCCATGCTCGCCGCCGCGCTCACCGCGGCGGCGGAACCGAAACAGATTTACCAGATGACGCCGCAGGAAGCGGGCACGTTCATCACCGAGGTGCGACAGGCCGAACCGGACTTGCGGAAACGCATTGCCGCCATCGGCCGCCGCAATATCGGCCAGCCATACAAGCTGAACTTGCTGGGTGAATTCCCCTATGAGCTGCACGACACGCTGCCGATGTACAGCCTGTCCGCCAGCGACTGCCTGGTGTTCGCCGAGCATACCTATGCCATGGCGCTCAGCGCCTCGTGGGAGGAGTTTTTCTGGACACTGCAGCGCATCCGCTACAAGGATGGCGTGATCGGCGTGGCCAGCCGCAACCATTACATGGAAGTGGACTGGAACATCAATAACCGCTGGCTGCTGTCCGATGCCAGCAGCGGCGCCAGCTACGCGATGCGCGTCGACCGTGCGCAATTCCTCAAGACCCAGCACCATGTGCAGCGCGATATCCCGCTGCAGGACACGCTCGAAAACTACCTGCCGGTGGAGCGCGCGCGGCAGGAATTCGGCACGCTGGACGAGGGCGATATGGTGGAAGTGGTGTCGGTGCGCAAGGGCCAGTACATGGTGACCCATGTCGGCCTGGTGGTGCTTGATGCGCAGGGTGGGCGCCGCTTCCTGCATTCGTCGGCGCCGGAAGTGCGCGAAGAGCCGTTCGAGGCCTTTATTGCCCGCACCCAGGCACGCGCCAACAACGGCCTGGCCGGCTTCAAGTTCATGCGCCTGAACGATGCCATCGTGGTCCCGCCCGCGGCGCCCCAGCCACGGCCAGGCGCGTAAGCAATAAAAAAAGGGGACGTACCCCTTTAATAAAAAAGGGGACGTACCCCTTTAAAGGGTACCTCCCCATTTTTTATTGCGGCAAAAGAGGATTACTCTTTGGCAGCAGCGGCTTCAGCAGCAACAGCGCCGGCTGGCACGGATGCGGTAGCGATGGTGGCATCGGAACCGTGGGTCACGATGGTCACGCCTTTTGGCAGCTTCAGTTCGGAAGCGTGGATCGACTGGCCGACGTCCATCTTGGACAGGTCAACAGTCAGGAACTCTGGCAGGTCAGCTGGCAGGCAGGAGATTTCGATCTCGTTGGCCACGTGGCTGATGGTCGCAGCGTGCAGTTTCACAGCTGGGGACACGTCAGCGTTTTCGAAGTGCAGGGCAACTTTCACGTGCAGTGGCTTGTTGGCGTCAACGCGCTGGAAGTCAGCGTGCAGGACCAGTTGCTTGAACGCGTGCATCTGGAAGTCACGCAGCAGCACTTTCTGTACGGCGCCGTCGATTTCCATGTCCAGGATGGACGAGTGGAAAGCTTCTTTTTTCAGCGCGTGGAACAGTGCGTTGTGGTCCAGGGCGATGGTCACAGGGGCTTCGGTGCCACCGTAGATGATGCCAGGGGTCTGGCCGGAATTACGCAGGCGGCGGCTCGCACCCGTACCTTGCAGATCACGTTTGAATGCTACAACTTTCATGGAATACTCCAAAAAATAAAACAAGGCTCGCGCCTTGTCGATAAACGAAGTGCCCCGCGACCAGGGCACTTCAAGAAATCGGCCGCGGCTTGCGCCACGGCCGGAAAAACTTTAGTCGACGAACAGGGAGATCACCGAGTCGCCCTTGATGATGCGCTTGAAGGTCTCAGCCAGCAGCGGTGCGCAGGTCAGTTGGCGGATCTTGCCGCAAGCCTTGGCCGCCTCGGACAGCGGGATGGTGTCGGTCACCACCAGCTCGTCCAGCGAAGAGCCGGAAATGCGTTCGATTGCCGGACCGGACAGCACCGGGTGCGTGCAGTAAGCGGTTACTTTCTTGGCGCCGCGCTCTTTCAGCACTTCGGCAGCCTTGACCAGGGTACCTGCGGTATCGACCATGTCGTCCATGATCACGCAGTTACGGCCTTCCACGTCGCCGATGATGTTCATCACTTCGGACACGTTGGCCTTTGGACGGCGCTTGTCGATGATGGCCAGGTCGCAACCGAGGCGTTTGGCCAGTGCACGGGCACGCACCACGCCGCCGACGTCAGGCGACACCACCAGCAGGTCTTGCTCGGCCTTCTTCTGCAGGTCGCCCAGCAGGATTGGCGAAGCGTAAATATTGTCAACCGGGATATCGAAGAAGCCCTGGATCTGGTCTGCGTGCAGGTCCATGATCAGGACGCGCTCGACGCCGGCTTCTTCCAGCATATTGGCAACTACTTTTGCCGAAATGGCCACACGGGCGGAACGCGGACGGCGATCCTGGCGGGCATAGCCAAAGTAAGGAATTGCAGCAGTGATACGGCCAGCGGACGCACGTTTCAGGGCATCGACCATCAGGATCAGTTCCATCAGGTTGTCGTTGGTCGGTGCACAGGTCGATTGCAGCACGAACACGTCTTTACCGCGGACGTTTTCGTTGATTTCGACCATGACTTCGCCGTCCGAGAACTTCGAAACGACTGCTTTGCCGAGTGGGATGCCGAGATTTTTTGCGACCCCTTCTGCTAAGGCTGGATTAGCGTTGCCGGTAAAAACCATCAGGTTTTCGTAAGCCATTGGGAGTCCCGAGAGGTAGTGTTGAATTCTTGAGGCACTCCTGCGACACAGGAGCTTTTGTCTTAACCCTGGCTGGAGACTGCTGCCTCGACAGACCCAGGGAAAACGGTGGCAGGGGAACAAGGATTCGAACCTTGGTATGCCGGAATCAAAATCCGGTGCCTTAACCAGCTTGGCGATTCCCCTACTCTTAACTGACTGTCTTTCGTCAGTAGGCCGACATTATATAGCCTATTTCACGAAAAACCAAATCTTTTTACGCTTCACAACTTTGCGATGATCGGATGCCGTTTCAGCGCCCTCGCCTTCCAGCCAGTCCAGGCGGCAGGCACTTTCGCAAGCACCGCATCGGCCTGTTCTTCGCGTTGGACTGCGACGAACACACAAGCTCCGGAGCCAGTCATCCTGGCGTCACCGTAAGCGCCCAGCCATTCTACCGCTTCTGCTACTTGCGGGAATAAGCGGCACGCCACTTGTTGCAAATCGTTCTTCCCAAACTGCCGCAGATCTTGTCGATTTGCGTGGTAGCTGGAAAAGTCCGACATCTTAACGGGCGGAGTATCCCTTGTCAAATGCTCGGAGGTAAAAATTTGCGCTGTCGGGCAAGCCACGCCGGGCTCGATGACAACATACCAACAGTCGGGCGCATCGACCGCCTGCAGTTGCTCCCCGACGCCTTCGGCAAAGCCGGTCTGGCCAAAGATAAAGAACGGCACGTCGGCGCCCAGGGGCAAGGCCAGCGCCATCAATTCCTCGCGCGTGAGTCCCGCGCCCCATAGCTTGTTCAGCGCCATGAAGGTGGTGGCCGCATCGGAGGAACCGCCGCCCAGGCCGCCGCCCATGGGCAGGATCTTGTCGATGGTGATATTCGCGCCGGGCGGCAAAGCGCCCGTGCGGCGCAACACTTCCGCCTGCAGGATGCGGGCGGCGCGGATTACCAGGTCCTGCTCGGCGGGAACGCCGGGGATATCGTTCGTGCGGTGCAGTTCGCCGTCTTCGCGCAGCGAGAAATGCAGGGTATCGCTGCGGTCGATGATCTGGAACACCGATTGCAGCAAATGGTAGCCGTCGGCACGGCGGCCATTCACATGCAGGAACAGGTTCAGCTTGGCCGGGGCCGGACAGTTCAACAGGCTTTTCATTTTCACTCAGCGATCACGATGCGCAAGGCCATTTGCTGCACGTCGCCCCCGCCCGGATGTTCGGCATCGATCAGTTTCGGGCGCGGCGGCGTACTGCCGGGCTGCCATTCGCTGTATTGCAGGCGCCAGCCTTCGCGCGTGGTCACTTGATTATTGGCAGGGCTTGCCGACCACGGCTTGCCATCGGCAGCGGTGGCATGGCCTTGCAGCCAGCCGCGCAGCCCGGCCACCGGCAACGCCCAACCCAGCGCACGGGCGCTCAAAGCGTCGACGCTGGGCGCCGTCAGCGGCGGCTTGTTGCCGCCCTGGTTCAGCGTGGCCCCCTGCGGCGTCACACTGATCGTGGCAACCTTGCTGCCGAAAGGATTGAACAAGGCGACGTCGGTGTTCTGCGCATCCTGCTTCCAGTCGAAATTGACCGTGGTCGATTCCTGCTTGTCGTCCTTCAGGTAGCGCACGTTCAGGCGTCCCGACAAGGCCATGCTGTCGGCATAAGGCGCCACGAAGGCGCTGGAGGGCGGCACGGAAGGCGCGGTGGCGCAGCCGCACAGGATGGCGGCCGCGCCGGCGATGGCGGCAAATGTCTTGAAGCTCATTAAATTCCTGCGTTGAGGCGCGCCAGCGTGCTGCGCAGCGCGTCGTTTTTCGGATCCTTGTCGCGGGCTTCGCGCCACAGCCTGGTGGCGCCAGCCTTGTCGCCCTGCTTCCACAGCACTTCGCCCAGGTGCACGGCGATTTCGGCGTCGCTGCGCAGCGCATAAGCCTGGCGCAGCGATTGCTCGGCTTCTTTCAGTTTGCCCATGCGGAACAAGACCCAGCCCATGCTGTCCATGATGTAAGGGTCGCCCGGCGCCATCTTCAGCGCCTTGTCGATCAGCTCATAGGCTTCATCCAGGCGCACATTGCGGTCGGCGAGGGAATAGCCCAGCGCATTGTAGGCGTGATGGTTGTCGGGCACCGATTCAATCACCTTGCGCAGCGCCGTTTCCATCGCTTCGACCTTGCCCAGCTTTTCCGCTGCCAGCGCGTAGTCGTACATCAGGTCAGGGCTGTTCGGGAAGCGCAGCACGCCATCTTGCAGCGTCTTGAACGCTTCTGCCGCGCGCCCGGAGTCGCGCAGCAGTTGCCCTTCGGTCTGCAGGATCTGCACCTGCTCGGCCTGGTCGGCCGGCGTGATGTCCTTCAACTGGGCGCGTGCGCCGTCGACATCGCCCTTGCGTGCCGTGATGTGGGCGCGCTTCAGGCGGGCCGCCAGGGTGGTGCGGGCATCGTCGCCGTCGATCTTGTCCAGCCAGGCCAATGCGCCATCGAGGTCGCCTTTTTCTTCGGCGATCTGGGCCAGCAGCATCAGCGCCTTGTTCGGGTCGCGCTCAGGATCGGGCTGCGCTTCCAGCACTTCCACATAACGCTTGAAATAGCCCTCCGCGGCCTTGCTGTCCTGGCCCTGCAGCGCCATGATGCCGAGCGCGTACAGGGTGCCTGGATTGTCCGGCTGCTCTTTCAGCAGCAGCAGGAATTGTTCGCGCGCCTGGTCGTACTGCTTTTGCTCCACCAGCAGGCGGGCGTAGGCCGAGCGCACTTCGCGCGCGGCCGGATATTTCTGCAGGAAGTCGGCAAACAGCTTTTGCGCGCCATCCAGCTCGCCCAGCATTTGCGCCATGGTCAGCGTCGCCAGTTCGGAATCGGGCTTGATCTCCACTGCTTTCTTCGCTTCGGCACGGGCACGCTCGGCATCGCTGGCGGCATTGGCGCCTTGCGCCAGCACCAGGTGGGCTTCCTGCGTATTCAGGTAGGGCTGCAGGACGCGCTCCATCAGCCCGAAGGCGGCAGCCTTGTCCTTCGCGCGCAGCAGGAATTGCTGCATCTGGAACATCAGCAACGGACGGCCCGTCGGCGGCGCGGCCTTCAGGCGCTGCGCGAACAGGCTTTCCGCTTCGCTCAAATCATCGCCGAGGACGGCAAACCCGAGGAAGTACTGGGCCGCCTCGTCGGATTCAGGCGCCAGTTCGCGCCACAGGCGGATCGCCGCCAGGGCTTCGTTGCCCTGCTTGGCCGACAGCGCCATTTCCGACGCCCGGCGCGCCAGGCGCGGGTCGCGCGTCTGCTGCGCCAGCACCATCATCGTCACGTAAGCGCTTTGCCACTGGCCGCGCTTGAAATCGAGTTCGGCCTTGGTCAGCTTGTAGAACAAGTCGCTGGTCAGTTCGACATTGGGCAGTTTTTCGTCGGGCGCAGCAGCCTTGGCAATGGCCTCGGCGGCCGCTGCCGGCGGCGTGACGGTGGGCGTTGCAGGTTCTGGCGCAGCCCGTTCCGGCGGCACGACTGCGCAGGCGGACACGAGGGCCGACAGGGTTACAATGGCGAATGCGTTTTTCAAAGGAAGATCCTGCAAATCGGGCTCAAGACTTGATTCTACGCCAACCTGCAAGAAACCACCCTCATGCCTGAATTACCAGAAGTAGAAGTCACCCGGCGCGGCGTCGCACCCCATATCGAAGGCCGTATCGTGCGCGATGTCGAGCTGCGCCGCGACGGCTTGCGCTGGCCGTTCCCGGACGACTTGCCGGCGCTGCTGGCAGGCCGCCGCATCGTGTCGACCGGCCGCCGCGGCAAGTACCTGCTGCTGCAATTCGAGCATGGCACGCTGATCATCCACCTTGGCATGAGCGGCCACCTGCGCGTGCTGCCAACCGGCATTCCACCGGAAAAGCATGATCATTTCGACATGATGGTGGAAGGCGCGGATGGCAAGCATGTGCTGCGGCTGACCGACCCGCGCCGCTTTGGCGCCGTGCTGTGGCATGCGGCAGAAGAAGGCGAACTGGAAGAACATTTGCTGCTGCGCGGCCTGGGCGTCGAACCGCTCGGCCCCGAATTCACCGGCAAGCTGCTGTTCGAGCAGACCCGCAGCCGCAGCGCAGCCATCAAGCAAGTGCTGATGGCCGGCGATATCGTGGTCGGCGTGGGCAATATCTACTGCTCTGAAAGCCTGTTCCGCGCCGGGATCAACCCGAAAACCGCCGCCAACCGCATCAGCGCGGCGCGCTACGACCGCCTGGCCCAGGCCATCCGCGACGTGCTGGCCGAGGCAATTGTGCAAGGAGGCAGCACTTTACGCGACTTTATCGGTGTAAATGGGCAATCAGGGTATTTCCAACAGACATATTTCGTCTATGATCGTGCTGGTGTGCCCTGCCGCTTATGCGGCGCGCCTGTGCGCCAGATCAAGCAGGGCCAACGATCTACTTTTTATTGTGTAAATTGCCAGAAATAACGAGAGCAGAATGGTAAGGGACCTCGAACAATACAGCCAATGGCGCCAGGGCGTCATTGGCGCCGTCGCAAACTACCGTGACTGGGTCGTGCAGGCCGACCTGGCCGACGCCGCGACCGAACAGCGCCTGGCGCTCACACTGTCCAAGCTGGCCGACGACAAGCTGTCGGTGGCTTTCGTCGCAGAATTTTCGCGCGGTAAATCCGAACTGATCAATTCGATCTTCTTTGCCGACTTCGGCCAGCGCATCCTGCCATCGGCAGCCGGCCGCACCACCATGTGCCCTACCGAGCTGATGTATGACGCCGCCTATCCGGCCTGCATCCGCCTGCTGCCGATCGAAACGCGCGCCGAGAACCTGTCGACCAGCGATTACCGCGACGATCCGCATGCCTGGACCGTGCTGCCGCTGCAGCTCGATTCGCCGGAACATATGCAGGAAGTGTTCAAGCAAGTCAGCCTGACTCGCCATGTGCCGGTGGAAGAAGCCAAGCGCTACGGCCTGTACGACGAGAACGACCCCGACATGGGCGCCACGCTGGACAACAACGGCCTGGTCGAAATTTCGCAGTGGCGCCACGCCATCATCAACTTCCCGCACCCGCTGCTGAAGCAGGGCCTGGTGATCCTCGATACGCCGGGCCTGAACGCGATCGGTACCGAACCGGAACTGACGCTGAACATGATCCCGCATGCCCACGCGGTGCTGTTCATCCTGGCTGCCGATACCGGCGTCACCAAGAGCGACATCGAAGTGTGGCGCACCCACATCGGTAACGGCGCCGGCCGCATGGTGGTGCTGAACAAGATCGATTCCATGTGGGATCCGCTGCGCACCGAAGAAGAAATCGAAGCGGCCATCGCACGCCAGCGCGAACACGCCGCCCACATGCTGGGCCTCGACACACGGCAGGTGTTCCCCGTTTCGGCGCAGAAGGCGCTGCTGGGCAAGATCACCGGCGACCATGAGCTGGTGCACAAGAGCCGCATGAAGCAGCTGGAAAGCGCGCTGTTCAACGAGCTGATCCCGGCCCGCAAGGACATCATCCGCCGCCGCCTGGGCGATGACCTGGCGGCGCTGAGCGGCGCCCAGTACGCGGCGCTGTCGGCCAAGACGCGCGGCATCGTCGAGCAACTGCTGGAGCTGAAGGGCCTGCGCGGCAAGAACCAGTCGGTGATCGCCCACATGGCGCGCCGCGTCGAGGCGGAAAAGAAGGAGTTCGACGAAAGCCTGTTCAAGCTGCAAGCCACGCGCGCGGTGTTCACCCGCCTGTCCACCGAGCTGTATTCCAGCCTGGGCATGGGCATCCTGCGCGACAACCTGGTCAAGGCGCGCTCGGAAATGCAGAACAGCCGCTTCACCACCGGCCTGCGCGATGCGATCAAGGTGTACTTCGACAGCATCCACGCCAACCTGGATGAGTCGGAGCGCAAGATCGAAGAAATCCGCAGCATGATGGAAACCATGTACAAGAAGTTCTCGGCGGAGCACGGCCTGACGCTGCCGATGCCGATGTCCTTCTCGCTGGCCAAGTATCGCGACGAAATCAACGAAGCGTACGGCATCTACGAAAAGCAGTTCGGCACGGCAGTCATGCTGACCACCTCGCGCGTGGTGCTGATGGAGCGCTTCTTCGATTCCGTGGCCTCGGCCGTCAAGCGCTGCTTCAAGGCCGCCAATGCCGATACCGATGCCTGGCTGAAGGTGATCATGGCGCCGCTGGAAGCGCAGATCCGCCAGCACAAGGAACAGCTGAAGCACCGCCAGCAATCGATCGCCCGCATCCACGACGCGACCGATACGCTGGAGCAGAAGATCGAGGCCTTCGAAGCCACCCAGGCCGAACTGGAGGCGCAGAAGGCCAAGCTGGCCGCGCTGGCTGCCGCCATCAGCGACGCCATCTCGGCCGAGCATGTCGTGCTGGAGGCAGCGGCGTAATTGCAGTACGAAGACCCGAGCTTTTCCGCCACGCTGGTTGCGTGGCAAAAGGAATATGGACGCCACGACCTGCCGTGGCAGAACACCCGCGACGCCTACCTGGTGTGGCTGTCCGAAATCATGCTGCAGCAGACGCAGGTGTCGGCGGTGCTGGGTTATTACGCGCGCTTCCTGGAGCGCTTCCCGACCCTCGCTTCGCTGGCCGCCGCTCCCGTTGAAGATGTGATGGCGCAGTGGGCCGGCCTGGGCTACTACACCCGCGCCCGCAACCTGCACAAATGCGCGCAGCGCGTGGTGGCGGAATATGGCGGCGTATTCCCTTCCGATCCGGCTTTGCTGGCCGAGCTGCCAGGTATCGGGCGCTCCACCGCAGCCGCGATCGCGGCATTTTCCGCCGGCCGCCGCGCCGCCATCATGGATGGCAATGTGAAGCGCGTGTTCGCGCGCGTGTTCGGCATCGATACCTATCCCGGCGAACGCAAGACCGAAGAAGCGATGTGGGCCCGCGCTGAAGCGCTGGCGCCGGCCGAGGGCATCGAAGCTTACACGCAAGGCTTGATGGACATGGGGGCAACGCTATGCACACGCAGCAGCCCATCCTGCGAACGCTGCCCGATGCAGCCGCGCTGCGTGGCTTTCGCCACCGGCCGCACCGCCGAACTGCCGGTGCGCAAGCCCAAGAAGGCCACGCCGGAAAAGTCGGCGCACATGCTGCTGGTCGTCGATCGCGGCCAGGTGCTGCTGGAACAGCGCCCCGCAAGCGGCATCTGGGGCGGCCTGCTGTCGCTGCCCGAACTGGCGGGCCACCTCGCCGAAGCCGATACGCCTGACGATGGCGCCGTGGCAGCAGCCGTGCATCCCTTCGGTCCGATGGAGTCGCTGGAGCGCCTGTTGCCGGTAGTACACGTCTTCACGCACTACAAGCTGCACATCCATCCATTGCTGGTGACGCTTGCCAGCCGCGCCGCATTGGCCGGCGAAGGCCGCTACGTGTGGCTCGATGCTGCCGCCATTCCCGACGCTGCCCTGCCCGCCCCGATCAAGAAACTCCTGCTCGACCTGCTCGGCGAACGCGCCCAGGCGCGCATGTTCTGATCGCGTTCAGGAGATAAAGAGTTTCGCAAGGTTCAAAGCAGTTCCGATGACGCTGACGATGCTCGCGGCCATCGCGCCAATCACCCATTTGACCAAGCGTGTTTCCATGCGCGCCATCTGGGTTTCAAGTCTAGAAATGTCTTCCTTCTTTGCGTAATTGGACTTGATGATCGCAACATCGCGCTCAATTGCGGCATGGCGGCGCTCGTTTGCTAAGGAAACTTCTTCTTGTTCGTCAACCATAGGTCCTCCTGACCGAACGCCATGGGACTATTTTGCGCCCGGCTAGGGAGGACTTCAAGCAAGCCCAGGCTTAGCGCAGGCGGCGCGTCAGGAGCTTGCTCAATGGACGGCCGAGGACCAGCAGCAGGAAGGCAAAGTTGGCGGCGCCTGGCAGCACGCCGGCCAGGACGACCGTCAGCGCGGCAATCACCACCAACGTCCCCTGGCGGATGCAGACGCCAGCATAGGTCGCCTTATCCATCGGATGCGAGCACAGTTCCGGATGGCGATAGATGCGCGTGGCCACCAGCAGGGAGCCGATCGCCATCAGGGTCATCACCACCGCATACACCGACTGCGCGAGCTGCGACAGGAAGCGGCCATTCACGGCGGACGCGAACGGCAGCAGGCTGGCCCCGGCCAGCATCAGGATGGTGTAGCACAGCAAAGGGCCGTCGACGTGGCGCACGTAGCTGTACAGGCGGTGGTTGCCGACCCAGAAGATCGCCAGCACCAGGAAGCTGACCAGCCAGGAAAAGAAGGTTGGCGCCAGTTCGCCCAGCACATGCAGCAATTCGGCGCTGCTGGTGGCCTGCACATGCTCGGGCAGTTTCAATTCGATGACAAGCAGCGTCATGGCGACGGCGAAAATACCGTCGACCAGGGCCTCAATGCGGTGTTTGCTGAGTTGCGGGCTGGCGCCTGCGATCGCGGTAGTGTCGGTCATGATACTTCTGGCAAGTTGGAATTGCCAGAAGATTAACCTGCTGCAAGCGCCGATGCAAGACTAGAGGTTTTCCAGCGAGTAAATGCGGCGGTGTTCGGCGATGGCATAGCGGTCGGTCATGCCGGCAATGTAGTCGGCAACGCGGCGCGCCTGGCCGCTCGCGTCCCCACGCCCGGTGCGGTAATCGGGCGGCAGCAGCGACGGGTCGGCGGTGAACGCTTCGTACAGCTCGCGTACCATGCGGCTGGCCTTCAGGCGCATGCGGTTCACCTTGTAATGGCGGTACAGGTTCTCGTGCAGGAAGCGCTTCAGCTCCGTAGCGTCCTTGCGCATCTGGTCGGAGAAGCGGATCAGCGGCGGCGCGGCGCGCACGTCGTCCATGCTTTGTGGGCCGTGGGCGGCGATGCGCTCTTGCGAAGTGGCGATCAGGTCATCGGCCAGCGCAGTGATCAGGCGGCGCAGGGTTTCGTAGATTGCGCGGCGGCCGGCCAGGCCGGGATGGGCCGCCTGCACTTCGCGCCACAGGCGGCCGAAGAAATCCACTTCCTCCAGTTGCGCAATGGAGATCAGGCCGGAGCGCAAGCCATCGTCGATATCATGGCTGTTGTAGGCGATCTCGTCGGCCAAGTTGGTCAGTTGCGCTTCCAGCGAAGGCTGGGTCTTGTCGAGGAAGCGCTGCGCCACGTCGCCCAGCAGGCGCGCGTTGTTGACGGAACAGTGCTTCAGGATGCCTTCGCGCGTCTCGAACATCAGGTTCAGGCCGTCGAAGGCGCCATACTGCTCTTCCAGCAGATCCACCACGCGCAGGCTTTGCAGATTGTGCTCGAAGCCGCCGTGCTCCTTCATGCATTCGTGCAGCACATCCTGCCCCACATGGCCGAACGGGGTGTGGCCAAGGTCGTGCGCCAGCGCGATGGCTTCCACCAGGTCTTCGTTCAGGCGCAGGTTGCGCGCCAGCGAGCGTCCGATCTGGGCCACTTCCAGGCTATGCGTCAGGCGGGTGCGGAACAGGTCTCCTTCGTGGTTGAGGAAGACCTGGGTCTTGTATTCGAGCCGGCGGAAGGCGGTCGAATGGATGATGCGGTCGCGGTCGCGCTGGAATTGCGAGCGCGAGGCGTGCGGCGTTTCGGGGAAGCGGCGGCCGCGCCCCTTGTCAGAATGTGCTGCGTAGGGGGCGAGCGTTTCTTCCATATTATTCCGTGCAGGCAGCCAAGGTTTGCAGCAGCAGGTCTTGCGGCGCCGTCGTGATGCGGGCCTTGCCCAGCGGGTCGAGCAGGATGAACTTGATTGCCCCGCCCTCGTTCTTCTTGTCCACCTCCATCAGTTCCAGCCAGCGTTCGGTGCCCAGGTCAGGGGCCGCGATCGGCAGGCCGGCTGCCGCGACCAGGTCGCGGATGCGTTCCACCGTGGCGCTGTCGATGAAGCCCAGGCGCTGCGACAGGTCGGCTGCCATCACCATGCCGCAGCCGACCGCCTCGCCGTGCAGCCAGGCGCCGTAGCCCATGCCGGCCTCGATGGCGTGCCCGAAGGTGTGGCCGAAATTCAGGATGGCGCGCAGGCCGCCTTCGCGCTCATCCTGGCGCACCACGTCGGCCTTGATTTCGCAGGAACGGGCGATGGCATACGCCAGGGCGCACTTGTCGCGCGCCATCAGCAGGCCCATGTTCGCCTCGATCCATTCGAAAAACGGCACGTCGATGATGCAGCCGTACTTGATCACTTCCGCCAGGCCGGCCGACAGCTCGCGCACCGGCAGCGTTTCCAGCGTGGTGGTGTCGGCAATGACCGCCTTCGGCTGGTAGAAGGCGCCGATCATGTTCTTGCCCAGCGGATGGTTGATGCCGGTCTTGCCGCCCACTGAAGAATCGACCTGCGACAGCAAGGTGGTCGGCACCTGCACGAAATCCACCCCGCGCATATACGACGCAGCCGCATAGCCGGTCATGTCGCCGATCACGCCGCCGCCCAGGGCCACCAGGGTGGTCTTGCGGTCGGCCTTGTTGGCCAGCAGCGCATCGAACACCTTCATCAGCGATTCCCAGTGCTTGTGTTCTTCGCCGTCGGGCAGCACCACTTCGATCACTTCCTTGCCGGCAGCGGCCAGCGGGGCGCGCACGCGCTCCAGGTACAGCGGCGCAACGGTGTCGTTGGAAACGATGGCGACCTTCTTGCCGCCCACGTATCTGGCCAGCAGGCTGGCATCGTCCAGCAGTGCGGGGCCGATGGCGATCGGGTAGCTGCGCTCGGCCAGGTCGACGTTGAGCAGGATATTGGTTTGTTCGTTCATGGCGGGTTGGGCTTTGGTCACGCAGTTGGGCGCGGCCTGGCAGGCCAGCGCGTCGAGCTGGTTGATGATGTTCTGCACCATCGATTGTACGTTGGGGCGGCCGGTGTCGATGACCAGGTCGGCCATGTCCATATACAGCGGCTCGCGCTGCGCCAGCAGTTCTTCGAGTTTCTTGCGGGGATCGGCCGTCTGCAGCAAGGGCCGGTTCTTGTCGTGCGCGGTGCGCGCCAGGATCGAGTTGATCGACGCCCGCAGGTAGATGACGGTGCCGCGTTCCTGCAGCAGGGCGCGGCTGGCTTCATTGAGGATGGCGCCGCCGCCGGTGGCCAGCACGATGCCCTGCTGGCCGGTCAGCTCGCGGATCACCTCCGCTTCGCGCCGGCGAAAGGCCGGTTCGCCTTCGATCTCGAAAATCCAGGGAATCGAGGCGCCGGTGCGGCTTTCGATTTCATGATCGGAATCGACAAACCGCAAGCCCAGCTTGCGGGCGAGCTGGCGACCAATCGTCGTCTTGCCCGCCCCCATCAATCCAACTAAGTAAACATTTTGCATTCACGCATGATAGCGCAAATTGCGCGGCAGCAGCCTGCGCGGGCAGGCGCTGCACCGGTCCCGCTTACACCGTCTTGATGATGATGGTGTTGGAAGTCACGCTGTCGACGCCCTTGACGCCCGCGGAAATCTTGATTTCCAGGCCCGCTGGCTGGTTGACGCCTTTTACACTCAATTTCTCGCTGACCTCGCCATTGCTGTTCGTGGTCCCACCGTTGTTGCTGATGGTGCCGGCACTGGTACTGAACAGGACGGTGGCGTTAGGCACGGCCTGGTTGCCGCTATCCTTGACAATGGCGGTGATCGTCACTTCCTCGGTACCGGATGCGGCAATGGTATAGGAGCTGGGGATCACCACGACATTGGCCGCCTTCGGAGTCAGCGGATCGGGGTTGGTGACGCTGGCGCCAGGGTTGCCGCCGCCGCCGCCGCACGCCGCCAGCAGGCCGGCGCAAGCCAGCGCGCCTACCAAACCGGACAGTTTTCGGAATACTACGTTTGCCATGTTCTTTCCTTTAATCTGATGACACTATATTCGTCTCAACGCGCGGAGAGGCGGTCGGTAACGATCTTTGGCGTAATGAAGACCAGCAGTTCAGTCTTGTCATTGGTACGCGAATTCGTTTTGAACAGGTTGCCCAGGATCGGCACATCGCCCAGCACCGGCACCTTGGCCGTGACGTTACGTTCGGTCTGCTGGTAGATACCGCCCAGCACCACGGTGCCGCCGTTTTCCACCATCACCTGGGTCTTGACGTGCTTGGTGTCGATCGCGAAACCGGCACGGGTTTCCTGGCCCACGGAGTCCTTGTTGACATCAACTTCCAGCACCACATTGCCGTCCGGCGTGATCTGCGGGATCACGTCCAGTTTCAGGTTGGCCTTGCGGAACACGATCGAGGTCGCGCCGGAAGAAGTCGCCACCTGGTATGGCAGTTCCACGCCCTGCTCGATCACGGCAGGCGCCTTGTCGGCGGTCACCACGCGTGGGCTCGAGATGATCTTGCCGGCGCCGTCCGCTTCCAGGGCCGACAGTTCCAGGTTCAGGAAGCGATTGGCTGCCGCGTTGAACAGGCTGACTGCCAGGCTGCCGGCCTGGGCGCCGTTGATCGATGCCGCCGGCAGGTTGATGAACTGGGTGTTGTTATAGGAACCCTGGCCATCGTCCACTTTCACGATGCCCGTCTGCTGGCCGATACCGGTCATGTTGCCGGTCAGGCCAACGCGGTTGTTGCCGTTGCCGACACTCCAGCCGGCATCGCCGCCGCGGATGGCGCGCATGTCGGCAAAGCCCAGCTTGGCGCCCAGGTTGCGGGTAAAGGTATCGGACGCTTCCACGATACGTGCTTCGATCAGCACTTGCTTGGTCGCGATGTCGGTCTTCTGGATCAGCTTGCGCACTTCATCGAGCTTGGCCGCGATGTCGGTCACAAACAGCTGGTTGGTACGCGATTCGATGATCGCGCTGCCGCGCTTGGACAGGATGCGGTTCTTGGCGTCGCCGCCGCCTTCGATGCCAAACACGGTCTTGAACGCTTCGGCTTTTTGATAGTTGAGCTGGAAGATCTCCGACTTGAGCGGCTCCAGGTCAGCGATCTGGGCCTTCTGTTCCAGTTCCAGCTTTTCCTTGGTCAGCAATTCTTCTTTCGGCGCGATCCACAGCACATTGCCGTTCTTGCGCATGTCCAGGCCCTTGGCCTGCAGCACGACGTCCAGCGCCTGGTCCCACGGCACTTCCTTCAGGCGCAGGGTCAGGTTGCCCTGCACGCTGTCGCTGGTGATGATGTTCAGGCCCGAGATATCGGCGATCGCCTGCAGCGCTGCGCGCACTTCCACGTTCTGGAAGTTGAACGACAGTTTTTCACCGCGGTAGCCCTGGCTGCCCTGCACCAGCTTGTTCGGGTCTTCCTTGATCGGCTTGACGTCGACCACGAGCTGGGTGTCGCTCTGGTACACGCTCTGCTCCCACAGGCCATGCGCTTCCACCGTCATGCGCACGTTGTCGCCTTGCGGAACGGTGGTGATGCGGTTGACGGGCGTGCCGAAGTCGGTCACGTCCAGGCGGCGGCGCAGGGTTTCCGGCACGGTGGTCTTGAGGAAGTCCACCACGACACCGTTCGGGGTCTGGCGCACGTCGACGGCAACCTGGTTGTTCGGCAGGTCGATCACGACGCGGCCTTCGCCATTGTTACCGCGGCGGAAGTCGATATCGCGCAGCGCTTGCTTGCCGACAGGCGCCGGCGCCGCCGGCTTGGCAGCTGCGACCGGCAGGCCGCGGCCGTCCACCGCCTGCGCCACGCCGCCCGAAGCGTCGATGGTCATGATCACGTTCTTGCCGTCCAGCGCGGTGGCGTAGTTCAGCGTGCGCTTCAGGTTGAACACCAGGCGCGAACGGTCGCCGGCTTGCACCACGTTGACGCTGGCCAGGTCGCCCATATTCAGGTCCTGACTGGTCTTGCCGGTGGCATTGACGGTCTGGCCGAAATCAAGCGCGATACGGGCCGGGTTGGTGATGGCAAAGCCGATCGGCAGCTTTTGCGGCGTTTCCTTCATCGCGATCTTCACGATCACATTGCTGCCTTGCTGGTTGGCCGTGATCGATTCGATCGCGTTGCCTTGCTGGGCCTGCGCAACGGCTGCGCTGCCGGCCAGTGCCAGCACAACGCTAGCCTGGCGGCACAAGCGCTTCAGGGTTCTGATGGCGATCATTTGGAGCTCTCCTTACTTTCCTGCAGTTCCAGCTTCGACATGCGCTCGACCCAGTCGCCGGCCGCATCCTGAACAATTTCACGCACCGTGATCGCGTCATCCGTGACCGCGGTGATCAACCCATAATTCTGTCCCACGTACTGTCCCTTCTTGACCTGGTAGACGGTGCGGTCAATCTGCACCAAGCCATTCACCACATTGTTCTTTTCCATGGTGCCAACCATCTTCATGGCATCCAGCGGGAAGCTCTCGAGGAATTCCTTGCGCCTGTTCTGGTCCGGCGCCTGCGCACCGCCCGGCCGGCTCTTGGCCAGTTCAGTCAGCAGCTTGCTGGCGTTGAACGGATCGAGCACGTCGCCGGCCACGTAGGCAAACGGCACGAAGGTTTTTGGCTCTGGCAGCGGCTTGACGGTCGGCTTGGTCTGGCTCTCGGTTTCCTTCATCCAGCTACGTACCTGCTGGACGTCGCTTTCACCGCAGGCCGTCAGCAGCAGCGCACAGGCGAGGAGGGGGGCAAACTTCTTCATTTCTGCTTAGCTCCCTTCTTCTTGTCGTTGGCTGCCTTGCGCTGCTCAGCCACTTCTTCCGGGTCCAGGTAACGGAAGGTTTTTGCGATAGCGTTCAGTTGCAGCACGCCGGCCGGCAGCTCCCTGCCTTCCTTGGGCTTGGTATCCAGCGAGAGGTTGTTCAAGGTGACAATACGCGCCATGCCCGCCAGGTCGCCGGCAAAGGCGCCCAGGTCGTGATAGCTGCCATTGACGCGCAGTTCGATCGGCTGCTCGGCGTAGTACTCCTTGACGTCGACACGGTTCGGCTTGAACAACTCGAACGTCAGGCCGCGGCCGGTGCCGGCGTTGTTAATGTCCGACAACAGCGCCGCCATTTCGGCCTTGCCTGGCAGTTGCTTCTCCATCTGCACCACGTACTTATCGACCTGTTCTTTCTGGCGCTTGAGTTCTTCCAGGTTAACCGCCTGGGTAACCTTCGTCGTGAACTCTTCGCGCAGTTTTAGCTCTTGCTGGGCGCCGGCGTCCAGTTCCTCATACTGCGATTGCCAGTAGAGGAAATAGCCGGCGGCCACCGCCAGCGCCGCCACGCCTACCGCCAGCAGTACGCGCGGCAGGATCGGCCACAGGCCCGGGTGCACCCCGCTCAGGTTCCTGAACTGGGACTTGAGCACCTCATCTAATTGTTTCAAATCGGTTGCCATAGTTATGTTCTCAGGACTTGACTGCGGCATTCGGCTTGGCGCCAGGCTTGGCGCCCGGCTTGCCGTCCGGGTTTTCGTCCTTGTCGCGCGGACGCTTGATCATGACGGAGAGCTGGAATTCGACGATGGCACGGCCGCCGCCCTTGTCCTTGCCGCCGATCGTGCCGGCCTTGACTTCCACCAGGTCGGGACGTTCCAGCCACGGCGAATTGCCGGACAGGTTGCGCAGCAGCTCGGAGACGCGTTCCTGCGACTGGGCACTGCCGGACAAGGTGACTTTCTGCCCTTCCTGCTTGACTGTCTTCAGGAACACGCCAGGCGGGGTCTGCTTGACCAGTTCGTCCATCAGGTAGACCGGCTGGTTGCGGTCAGCCTGCAAGTCCTCGACTGCCTGCTGGCGCGCTTTCAGCGCATTGATTTCTTCGCGCAGCGACTTGATTTCGACAATCTTCTTGTCGAGCTCGACGATGGCGCCTTTCAGCTCCTCGTTGCGCAGCCCCTGGATCGAAATGGCGCGTGCGTTGTAGCCGCCCACCATGGCAACGACGGTGGCGCCCAGGCCGAATCCGAGACCCAGCAGGGCGTAGAAGGCTTTCTTGCGCAGCGCGCGTTTTTCCTCCCGGTGCGGGAGAAGGTTAATGCGTATCATCAGCCGAACCTCCGCATGGCTAGGCCGCAGGCCACCAGGTATGCCGGCGCATCGCTGCGCAGCGCCTGCTCACGCACGCCGGATGCCAGCTGCATGCCTTTGAACGGCGAAATGACGGCACTGGAAATGCGGGTGCGGCTGGCAATCATGTCCAGCAAGCCCGGCAACACGGCGCAACCGCCCGCCAGGAAAATCTGGTCGATCTTGGTAAATGGCGTCGAGGTGAAGAAGAACTGGATCGCGCGCGTCACTTCCAGTGCGGCGCCTTCCAGCCAGGGAACCAGCACGTCGGTCTGGTAGTTCTCCGGCAAGTCGCCGGCCTTCTTGCGGGCCTCGGCTTCTTCGAATGCCAGGCCGTAGGAGCGCACGATATCCTGGGTCAGCGAGTTGCCGCCGAACGGCTGCTCGCGCTCATAAATCGTGGCGCCGTCGAGCATGACCGAAATCTGGGTCGACACCGCGCCGATCTGGAACAACGCGATCACCTGGCCAGCACCGGCATTCGGCAGCTGGGAAGTAACGTGGTCCAGCGCCGCACGCGCTGCGTACGATTCGACATCGACCACCGAAGCCTTCATGCCGGCTTCTTCAGCAATCGCCACGCGGTCAACGACCTTTTCACGGCGTGCTGCGGCCAGCATGACCTCGATGTCTTCCGTCGAATTGGCAACCGGCCCGATCACGTCGAAGTCCAGGCTCACCTCGTCGAGTGCAAACGGGATGTACTGGGCAGCTTCGGATTCGACCTGCAGCTCGAGCTGCTGTTCCGACATACCGGCGGGCAGCACGATTTTCTTGGTAATCACGGAAGCAGGCGGCATGCCCAGCGCGACATGCTTGGCGCGCGTGCCGCTTTTCTTGACCAGGCGGCGCACCGCCTCGACCACTTGCTCCATATTTTCAATATTGCCGTCGGCGACCGCGCCGCGCGGCAGTGGCTCCGAGGCGCACCGCTCAAGGCGCATGCCGTCCTTGCCCGCATCGGACAATTCCACCAAACGCACACTCGAGGTGCTGATATCTAAGCCAACCAGCGGCGCCTGGGCTCCGCCAAACAGGGCTTTCAGGTCCAATGACATGGATGCACTCCTGACAACTCCATAGACATTTACATATCCAAATTCGTTTAAAAACCCGTGTTTAGACCGCAAACATGAGACAGTACATTAGATGCTAGCAACATTGTCAGCGCCATGTAAAGGTATTTCTCCAGTGCACCATTAATGTTTTGTGAGGGATTTGCCACACCTAATGTTGCAATTAATGGCATATCAATAAACTAAGTTGCTTTGTTGCTCACAGTCAATATTTCCGGATATCACGTGCGCTCAGGCCGCGAGGCCCTCATTTATAATGCCTTGCATAAAACTCACTGAAGCTGCGTATGACTGCAAACAACCACGAGACCACGGCAAAAAAATCGCCGAAGGGTTTTCTGCTGATGGCCCTGATTTCTTTGCTGGGCCTGATCCTGGCCGGCGTGCTGCTGGTGGTGTTCGGCCTGGCCCTGGCCTACCCCAACCTGCCGTCGCTCGATACCATTACCGACTACCGGCCGAAAATGCCGCTGCGTATTTACTCGGCCGACAATGTGCTGATCGGCGAGTTCGGCGAGGAGCGCCGCAACCTGGTGCATATCAAGGACATCCCCGATGTCATGAAGAAGGCGGTGCTGGCGATCGAAGACAGCAACTTCTATGAACACGGCGGCGTCGACTACTGGGGCATCCTGCGCGCCGCGGTCCACAACGCAACCGGCGGCGCCCGCCAGGGGGCATCCACCATCACGCAGCAGGTAGCGCGCAACTTCTTCCTCTCTAGCGAGCAGACCTTCAAGCGCAAGGCCTATGAAGCGCTGCTGGCCTGGAAGATCGAGCAGAACCTGACCAAGGACCAGATCCTGGAGGTTTATATGAACCAGATCTACCTGGGGCAGCGGGCCTACGGCTTTGCATCGGCCGCCCAAATCTATTTCGGCAAGAACCTGAAAGACATTAGCGTGGCCGAAGCCGCCATGCTGGCCGGCCTGCCCAAGGCGCCTTCGGCCTACAACCCGGTGGTCAACCCGAAGCGCGCCAAGGTGCGCCAGCAGTACATCCTGCAACGCATGGCCCAGCTTGGCTATATTACGCCCGCACAGTATGAGACGGCGAAGAATGAGCAGCTAAAAGTGAAAACAGACAGCAGCGCATTTGGTGTTCATGCCGAATATGTTGCGGAAATGGCGCGCCAGCTGGTGTATGAACAGTTCAAGGAAGAGACTTACACGCGCGGCCTGAACGTCTTCACCACGATTACCAAGGCCGACCAGGACGCCGCCTACCTGGCGCTGCGCAGCGGCGTGATGGAATACGAGAAGCGCCATGCCTACCGCGGCCCGGAATCCTACGTCGACCTGCCGGCCAATAAATCGGAAGCCGACGAGATCGTGGAGACCGAACTGGCCGAGCATCCCGACAGCGACAATATCGTGGCGGCCATGGTGCTGAGCGCGGCCGCCGACAAGGTGGTGGCTGTCACCGCTTCCGGCGAGGAAATCACCATCAAGGGCAATGGCCTGGCCATGGGCAAGAGCTGGCTTTCGGACAAGAACCCGCCGAACAAGCGCATCCGCCGCGGCGCCGTGATCCGCGTCATGCAGGACGACAAGGACTGGCAGATCACCCAGATGCCTGAAGTGGAATCCGCCTTTGTATCGGCCAGCACCGAAGACGGCGCGATCAAGGCCATGGTGGGCGGCTTCGACTACAACCGCAACAAGTTCAACCACGTGACCCAGGCCTGGCGCCAGCCCGGTTCCTCGTTCAAGCCTTTCATCTATTCAGCCTCGCTGGAGCGCGGCCTGTCGCCGGCCACCATGATCAACGATGCGCCGATCTCCTTCGACGCCGGCCAGACCGGCGGCCAGGCCTGGGAGCCGAAGAACTACGACGGCAAATACGAAGGCCCGATGACCATGCGGCGCGGCCTGACCAAGTCGAAGAACATGATCTCGATCCGCATCCTGCACCGCATCGGCGCCAAGTACGGCCAGGAATACACCACCCGCTTCGGTTTCGACCCTGAGCGCAACCCGCCTTACCTGACGCTGGCCCTGGGCGCCGGCGGCGTGACGCCGATGCAGATGGCTGGCGCCTACGCGGTGTTTGCCAACGGCGGCTACAAGATCTCGCCTTACCTGATCGCCAAGGTCACCGACTCCAACGGCAAGGTGCTGTCGCAGGCCAACCCGGACAAGGCGGGTGACGAAAAGAACCGCGTGATTGACGAACGCAATGCCTTCCTGATGGATTCGATGATGAAGGACGTGGTGCGTTTCGGCACCGCCACCCGCGCCCTGTCGCTGAAGCGCCCGGACATCGCGGGCAAGACCGGCACCACCAACGATTCGATCGATGCCTGGTTTGCCGGCTACCAGGCCAAGCTGGTGGGCATCGCATGGATCGGCTTTGACCAGCCGAAGAACCTGGGCAACAAGGAAACCGGCGGCGGCCTGGCCCTGCCGATCTGGATCAGCTACATGGGCAAGGCGCTGAAGAATATTCCGATTGAGGAACGCCCAATTCCGCAGGGCATCATTGCCCAGGATGGCGAGTACTACTACGCGGAGAATCCGCCGGGCGTGGGCATCGACAGCCTGGAAGGCGCGACGCGCGGCACGCCAGCGGAGGAGAAACAGAAGGACGCTGTCAAGAACGAGCTGTTCTAAAACCGGCAGTGCAGTGTCTGACCCGCTGGGTCAGACACCAATACGCGGCTGCCGCAGGCCTGGTGCCTGACCCAGCGGGTCAGGCACCGGTTTACCGGTTTCAGGGCGCCACCACCACCGGCGCCCCGCCCTGCTCCGTCACAATCTCCGACAGCGCCGCATACAACTCCGTTCCGCGGCGCGTATCCACCCACTTGCCCTCCACCTGGCGATAGTGGAAGCCGCCCGACCTCGCCGCCACCCACAGCTCCTGCATCGGCGCCTGCGAGTTAATGATCACCTTCGATCCGTTCCCGACGAACTCGATCTCCAGCACATTCCCGCTGCGGCTGCACTCCACATCCACCATATCCTGCTCGCAAAGGCGGTCCAGGGAAGCCTCGATCGCATCCAGGGTCGCTTCGGCCAGGTCCAAAAATTCCGATTCGGTCATGCTACACTCCAAGATTCCTATCAAGCCCCTATTTTAATCGTGAAGTCCCCAATCGCACTTGCTGTCCTTACAATGGCAGCCCTGCTGGCCGGATGCGGCCAAACCGGCCCCCTCTACATGCCTAAGCGACCCGCCAAGCCCGCCACCGAGGCGAAACCGGGCGTGGCGCCACCGGCGGCTCCGGTTCCGACCACACCACCAGCATCCCAACAGTAATCCTATGTCCCACTTCGAATACCAGAACGGCGTGCTGCACGCCGAAGGCGTTGCGCTCGACGCCATCGCGGAAAACTACGGCACCCCGGCCTACGTCTACTCCAAGTCCCAGCTGACCGAAAACTTCGACTCCTACGCCAATGCCTGCGCCGGCCGCGATGCGCTGGTGTGCTATGCGATGAAGGCGAACTCCAACCTGGCCATCCTCGACCTGCTGGCCCGCCGCGGCGCAGGTTTCGACATCGTGTCGGGCGGCGAACTGCTGCGCGTGATCGCCGCCGGCGGCGACCCGAAGAAAGTGATCTTCTCCGGCGTCGGCAAGAGCGTGGAAGAAATGCGCCTGGCGCTCGAACACGACATCCTGTGCTTCAACGTCGAATCGATCCCGGAACTGCACCGCCTGAACGAAGTGGCAGGCAGCATGGGCAAGAAAGCGCGCATCTCGCTGCGCGTGAACCCGAACGTGGACGCCAAGACCCACCCCTACATCGCCACCGGCCTGAAGGCCAACAAGTTCGGCGTGGCCTTCGACGACGCGCTGGAAACCTACCGTACCGCCGCCAAGCTGCCGCACCTGGACGTATCCGGCATTGACTGTCATATCGGCTCGCAATTGCTGGACGACGCGCCGCTGCTGGAAGCGCTGGACAAGCTCATTGAACTGATCGACGCGCTGGGCGCGGAAGGCATCCACCTGCACCACCTGGACATCGGCGGCGGCCTTGGCATCGACTACGGCGACGGCGCACCGGTGCCCGTCGGCGACTACCTGGCTCGCCTGTTCAAGCGCATCGACGCGTGGCGCGCCGAAAAGCATGGCGGCGCACCGATCAAGGTGATCTTCGAGCCGGGCCGCTCCATCGTCGGCAATGCCGGCGTGCTGCTGACCCGCGTGGAATTCATCAAGCACGGCGAAGAAAAGAACTTCTGCATCGTCGACGCGGCCATGAACGATATGGCACGCCCGGCGATGTACCAGGCCTGGATGGACATGCAGCCAGTGGTGCGCAACGGCGCCGCTGCCGCCATGTTCGACGTGGTCGGCCCGATCTGCGAATCGGGCGACTGGCTGGCCCGCGACCGCGAGCTGAACGTCGATGCCGGCGACCTGCTGGTGATGAAGACTGCCGGCGCCTACGGCATGACCATGGCCTCCAACTACAACACCCGCGGCCGCGCCGTGGAGCTGATCGTCGACGGCGACAAGGTCCACGTCGTGCGCCAGCGCGAAAACCCGGCCGACCTGTTCGCGCTGGAATCGGTGATCAAGTAATCCCGCCGGGGCGGCGGCTTCGCCGCCCCAACACAAGCCTCAGCGGCGCGGGGCGACGGTGGCTGAAGTGGTGGCAGCCTTGGCGCGCGCCCACCAGACCCGAATGCCGAGCAGCGCCAGCACGATCAGTCCGAACAGGATCGGCTTGTTGAAGTCATGCTTACCAGCCCGCATCCACCAGAAATGCAGGATGCCGAGCGGCGCGATCACGTACACCAGCTTGTGCAGCATCTGCCAACGCTTGCCGCCCAGGCGGCGCACCATGCCATTGGTGCTTGTTACGGCCAGCGGCACCAGCAGCACGAAGGCGGTGAAACCGACTGTGATGAAGGGCCGCTTGGCGACATCCTTCAACATTTCCTGCACATCGAAGAAGTGATCGAACCACAGGAAGGTGGTGAAGTGCAGCAGCGCGTAGAAGAAGGCATACAGCCCCATCATGCGACGCAGCTTGAGCAGCCAGTTCCAGCCCGACAAGCGGCGCAGCGGCGTGACGGCCAGCGTGATGCACAGGAAGTACAGGGTCCACGAACCGGTATTGCGCGTGATGTATTGCAGCGGTTCGACCAGTTGGTCGGTGGCCACCAGGTAGATCAAAGCGAAGAACGGCACCAGCGCCAGCACAAAGGCGCTGCTCTTGATTGCCGTTAGCTGGCGCGGTGTGGGAGTAAAGGCCATCAGTAGAACTTCTTCAAATCCATGCCGGTGTACAGGGACGCCACTTCCGGGTAGCCGTTGAACATCAGCGTCTTGCGCTTTTTGGTGAAGAAGCCGTCTTCACCGATGCGGCGCTCGGATGCCTGTGACCAGCGTGGGTGGTCGACTTCCGGGTTCACATTGGAGTAGAAGCCATATTCATTGGGTGCGGACTTGTTCCATGAAGTGCGCGGCATGTCGCGCACGAAGCGGATCTTGACGATCGACTTGGCCGATTTGAAGCCGTACTTCCATGGCACCACCATGCGCACCGGCGCGCCGTTCTGGTTCGGCAGGACGTCACCGTACATACCCACCGTGAGCAGCGCCAGCGGATGGTTCGCTTCGTCAATGCGCAGGCCTTCCACATATGGCCAGTCCAGCACGCGGCTGCGCACGCCCGGCATTTGCTGGTGATCGGCCAGGGTGATGAATTCGACGAACTTGGCGTTGCCGGTCGGCTCGACCTTCTTGATCAATTCGGAGAAGGAATAGCCGATCCACGGGATCACCATCGACCAGCCTTCGACGCAGCGCAGGCGGTAGATGCGCTCTTCCAGCGGCGCCAGCTTGAGCAGGCTGTCGATGTCGAGCGTCATCGGCTTTTTGACTTCGCCTTCGATCTGCACCGTCCAGGGACGGGTGCGCAGCGTGTGCGCGTTCTCGGCCGGGTCGGACTTGTCGGTGCCGAATTCGTAGAAATTGTTGTAGCTGGTGGCGTCCTTGCGCGAGGTCTGCTTTTCCATCACGGCATAAGCAGGATTCAGCTTGGACGGGAGATTGGCAGCCTGCACCAGTTCCGGGCCGAGGATGGCGCCGGCAGCGGCCAGCTTGATGAATTTGCGGCGCGACTCGAAGACTTCGCGTGGCGTGATTTCGGAAGGGAGAATCAACATGGTCGGCTCCAACTGGTGCAAGGTAATAGCTAAACCTTACACCAGTTTGCTGAAGCCGATATTAAAGCTTGCCGTAGGAATGCAGGCCGGAGAGGAACATGTTCACGCCCAGGAAGGCGAAGGTGGTGACCAGCAGGCCGACCAGGGCCCACCATGCCGCCGGGCGGCCGCGCAGGCCCGACATCAGGCGCATGTGCAGCCAGGCTGCGTAGTTCAGCCAGACGATCAGGGCCCAGGTTTCCTTCGGGTCCCAGGACCAGTAGCCGCCCCACGCTTCCGCCGCCCATAGGGCGCCGAGGATGGTGGCAATGGTGAAGAAGGCAAAGCCGATCGAGATGGCCTTGTACATCACGTCGTCCAGCACTTCCAGCGATGGCAGGCGGTCTTCCAGCATGCCGTGCGACTTCAGCAGGTAGGCCGAAGCGACCATGGCTGCCAAGGCAAAGGTGCCGTAGCCGATGAAGTTGGCAGGCACGTGAATCTTCATCCACCAGCTTTGCAGCGCCGGCACCAGCGGCTGGATTTCCGAAGCGCCGCGCGCCACGGTGTACCACAGCAGGAAACCGACAGCAGCCGAAATCACCAGCAGCACGAAAGGACCCAGGGCGCGGGTCTTGTAGTGTTCTTCGTAGTACAGGTAGAACATCGCGGTAATCAGCGAGAACAGGATGAACACTTCATATAGGTTCGAGATCGGGATGTGGCCGACGTCGGTGCCGATCAGGTAGGACTCGTACCAGCGCACCAGCATGCCGGTCACGCCCAGAACGATGCCGGCCCAGCACAGGCGGGAGCCGATCGCGCCGCCGAAATCCGATCGGGCCACCAGGCCGCCCCAGTAGAACAGGGTCGACAGGACGAACATGGTGCTCATCCACAGAATGGCGGACTGGCTCGACAGCATGTACTTGAGGAAGAAGCGCTTGTCCGCTGCCGCCAGGTCACCGCCATACAGGCTGACCGCCCACAGCGCCAGTGCAAACGACAGCGGCATCAGCCAGCGCAGCGGCTTCCAGTACCAGCCCAGCGCGGCAAACACCGGCGCCGACGCCAGCAGGATAGCCTTTTCGTAAATATCCATGTAGGCGCCGAAGCGGTTGAAGGCGTACAGCGCCCCCGCGCACAGCACCACGGCAAACAGCCAGTCGAACGCGTTCAGGCGCTTGAAATAGCCTGGCTGCTGAGTATAAGTTTGTGTTGCTTCCATTTGCAATTCTCCAAAAACCTGGCAACAGCTTACGCCGATTGCGGCAGTTTTTCCTTGAGTTCCTTAAATTCCTGCTCGAAGTCCAGCGTCTTGCGCTGGGTGCTCATGGCCATCAGGGCCTCCGCACCATCTTCGCCGTCCTTGATCCACACCCAGACGCGGCGCTCACGGATGTAGAACATGGCGAATACGCCCAGCACCAGCAGCAGGCAGCCAATGTACACGATAGTCTTGCCCGGGGAGCGCGTCACCTGGAATACCGATGCTTTGATTTGCGTGAACTCATCGAGCTGCAGATAGACTGGCGCGCCGTAGAAGAAGCTGTCCGACAGGGCGTTGGCGGCCAGTTGCAGGAAACGGCCATGAGCTTCATCGCTCGGCGCAGGCGTTTGGCCATTTTGTTCGCGCGTCTGTTGCCACAACTCCCACAGCGAACTATTCAGGAACTTCAGCATGAATTCCGCGATTTTGGTCTGCTCAGCTTGAGGCGCCGTTTTTTCGATGTAGCGACCAATCGCCCAGAACCCACTTCCCAAATTCTGGTCCTGGCCTGCAAAAAGATCGATGGCCTTCTGTGCCAGCAGTTTTAGTTGCGGGCGCAGTTCCGCATCAATCTTTGAATTCGACAACGCAAGTTCCACCGTGCGTTCCGCTGCCTTCCGACGCATTTCCGGATTTTGCAGGGCGGCGCGCAGGCGCATCCACTCGCGTACGCTGTGCTCGTCGTCGGCAGGAATGCGCAGGTAGCTGAACGGGTCAGACGGGTTGGCGCGCACGCCGGCCAGGAACACGGTATCGCCTTCGATGGTCACCGGCTGCATGTAGTTCTGGTATTCGCGCGCCTGGCCGGTCTTGTCGCGCAGCTTGTACTGCACCGACGGGCCGACGTTCTTCAGGTCCTTGTTGTGGGCGGTCTTGGCGGCCGAGCCCAATTGCTTGTCCAGGCTGCGCGAGAAGGATTCATTCAGGCTCTCGCCCTTGGTCACGGCGCGTGCATCCTGGCCGCTGATGTTTTCGACGTTGAAGGGGCGGAAATCGCTCCACTCCACGGTGTATTCATCGTTCAGCTTGGTAGTGCCGTTGACTTCGCCGTCCAGGCCGAAGGTGGTGGTAGCGGTGCCCTTCATCGGGTGGCCGAGCAGCTTCAGCTTGCTGCCGCCGTCTTCGAACGACGACTGGTAGATCGCCACGCCTTCGAAGATCAGCGGCTTGTTGACCTCGACCACGGCATCGACGGTTTTGCCGCTGTCGTTGGAGCGCACGGTGACGTGGCTGGCAAACAGCTTCGGCATGCCGGTGCTGTAGAAGTCGATATCGAATTTCTTGAGCTGGATGGTGAACGGCAGTTCCTGGATCAGCACGCCATCCGGGCGCGCCAGGATGGCCGTATTGCCGGCCGTGCCTTCCGGCAGCGCGATATTGCCGCGGTAGGTTGGGTTGTGCACGCCAAGGCGATGCTGGGCCGGGATGTCGGCGATCAGGCCGGTGCCGCCGAAGGCGGTCTTGCCCAGCACCCACTGCTGGAAGCGGATCGGCAGGTCGGAGTCGAGCATGCCGCCGACCAGGATGACGACGATCGCGCTGTGGGCGAAGATATAGCCGAACTTGTTGCCGGCGCCGCGCTTGGCCGAGACCAGGATGGCGCCGTCTTTCTCAATGATTTTGGTGCCGTAGCCTGCATGGCCCAGGCGCTGGGCAGTCTGGCCTGCAAGCTGCTCGCGCGACAGCGGCGATTGCCAATGGGTCTTGTGGTGGAAATTGTTGAGCGAAGCTTCGCGCACTTTCTCGCGCCAGCTGCGCATATCCTTCAGCATCTTCGGCGTATTGTGCACGATGCACAGCGTGGTCGACACCACCAGCAAGCCGCACATGGAGACGAACCACCACGACGAGTAAATCGCGTACAGCCCCAGCTTGTTGAACACTTCGAACCAGAACGGGCCAAACTGGTTGATGTAGTTCGGCATCGGCTGGCTTTGCTGCACGATGGTGCCGATAATCGCCGCGAAGATGATCACCACGAACAGCGCGATCGCAAACCGCATCGAGGACAGCAGTTCGACCGTCTCGGCCAGTGGGCCGCGCCGGTTGCGAAGCTGGATTCCGGAGGTACTTGGGGTGTCGCTCATTGCAGCTCAGGGAAAAGTCAGGAGAATAACAAAAAAAGGGCAGCCTGCTTGCGCGGCCGCCCTTTTTTCATGTCCAGAACCGCCCTGCATCGGGCGGCGCATTGCAATTACTTCAAGCCGGCCATGTAGTCGGCAACCGCTTCGATTTCCTTGTCGGACATGCGGTAAGCGATGGTCTGCATTTCAGGGCTGGACTTGCGGGTGCCGGCCTTGAAGGCTTTCAGGGTGGCGGCGGTGTAGTCCTGGTGCTGGCCGCCGACGCGTGGGTACATGGCTGGCATGCCGCCGCCGGCTGGGCCGTGGCACGATGCACAGGCTGGCACGCGGTTTTCAGCGATGCCGCCGCGGTAGATCTTCTTGCCCAGTTCGACGGTATCCTTGTTCTTGGCAGCGCCGGCCTTGCTTGGCTCGGTGGCCAGGTAGGCAGCGACGTTTTTCTTCTCTTCTTCGGTCAGCGCCTTGGCAAAGGCAGTCATCACGGTGCCTGGACGGGCATCGCCGCTGAAGGCCACCAGTTGCTTGTAAACGTAGGCTTCGCCCTGGCCGCCCAGCTTAGGATTGATGGTGATGGTCGAGGCACCCTTGGCGCCGTGGCAGGATACGCAGGCTGGAATGCCGCGTGCGTTGTCACCTTCAGCGTACAGCGTCGCGCCTTTGGCTGGATCAACCTTGGCTGCTGCCGGGGCATGCGCTTCATTAGCGGAGGCCACGCCGGAAACTGCCAGCATTGCGACGAACAAGGATTTTACAAATGGCGAAAACGCACGATTCATTCAGACACCTTGGGACAGAAGTAAATAATGAGTAGTATAAGAATTGGGCAATATAGCATGGCAACAATTCGTAACCCCTTATTGTACAATAGCTTTCCTGCATTTTTGCCCTCTTTTTGTTGCTTTCCCCATGTCCAAACTCTGGCAAGCCCGTTTTTTCACTACCGTTAACCATCTGCGCGACCTGCCGCGCACGACGGTGCCAGAGATCGCCTTTGCGGGCCGTTCCAATGCTGGCAAATCGACCGCGATCAATATCCTGTGCAACCAGAAAGGGCTGGCTTTCGCCTCCAAGACCCCTGGCCGCACCCAGCACATCAACTTCTTCTCGATCGGTGGCGCGCACGTCGCGATGCACCGCCACGACCCGATCAACATGGACGAACTGCAATGCCTGATCGCCGACTTGCCGGGTTACGGCTATGCGGAAGTATCGGGAGACGCCAAGAACCACTGGCAGCGCCTGCTGGGCGATTACGTGCAGCGCCGCGATCAGTTGGCCGCCCTGGTGCTGATGATGGATGCGCGCCGCCCATTTACCGACCTGGACCAGCAGATGATCGAATGGTTCGCCCCGACCGGCAAGCCGATCCACTGCATCCTGACCAAGGCTGACAAGCTCAACCGCAACGAATCCATCAACGTGCTGCGCCAGGCCAAGGCCAAGCTCGACAGCTATGTCGATGAAGACGGCGAAGGCTTCCCCTTCACCGTGCAACTGTTTTCCGCGCTGAAGCGCATCGGCATCGAGGAAGCGACGGCCAAAATCGAAGAACTGGCCGGCCTCGCCGACGACGAACAAGCGCCCACTCCTGACGAAAGCGAAGAATGATCACTCCTGATTTTCCAGCCATCCGCATGCGCCGCATGCGCCGCGACCCGTTCTCGCGCGCCCTGATGCGCGAAAACACCGTCACCGTGGACGACCTGATCTATCCGGTCTTCGTGGTGGAAGGCGCCAACCGCCGCGAAGCAGTGACCACCATGCCGGGCGTGGACCGTATCTCGATCGACAACCTGCTGAAAGTGGCCGAGGAATGCGTCAAGCTGGGCATTCCTGTCCTGTCGCTGTTCCCGAACATCGACCCATCGCTGAAAACCAATGACGGCGTGGAAGCGACCAATCCGGAAGGCCTGATCCCGCGCGCCGTGCGCGAGCTGAAGAAGAACTTCCCCGAACTGGGCATCATGACCGACGTGGCGCTGGACCCGTACACCAGCCACGGCCAGGACGGCACCGTCGACGAAAAAGGCTCGATCCTGAACGACGAAACCACCGAGATGCTGGTGCGCCAGGCGCTGTGCCAGGCTGAAGCAGGTGTCGACATCGTCGGCCCGTCGGACATGATGGACGGCCGCATCGGCGTGATGCGCAAGGCGCTGGAAGACAAAGGCCTGATCCACACCCGCATCATGGCTTACTCGGCGAAATACGCTTCCGCCTTCTACGGCCCGTTCCGCGATGCGGTCGGTTCGGCAGCGGCGCTGGGCAAGGCCGACAAGTTCACCTACCAGATGGACCCGGCCAACACCGACGAAGCGTTGCGCGAAGTGGCGCTGGACATCGCCGAAGGCGCCGACATGGTGATGGTCAAGCCAGGCATGCCCTACCTGGACATCGTGCGCCGCGTGAAAGATGAATTCAAGGTACCGACCTACGCCTACCAGGTGTCGGGCGAATACGCCATGCTGAAGGCCGCCGCGCTGAACGGCTGGCTCGATCACGACAAGGTGATGATGGAATCGATGATGGCATTCAAGCGCGCCGGCGCCGACGGCGTCCTCACCTACTTCGCCCTCGACATCGCCCGCAAGCTGAAAGGCCTCGCCTAAAAAAATAAATGGGGACGTACCCCATTTATTTGTTTCAGGCGTTCAAGCCTTTGACGTGGTGCACGCCTTCCTGGCGGTCCTGCAGGAATTGCGGCATCAAGGAGCCAACGATCATGCCGACAAAGGCCATTGCCAGGCCGGCCAACTGGCCTGGGAATTTCGCGGCCAGTTCTTCGCCGCCGATCTGCGGGAAGAATACCAGCCAGGTGCCGATACCGAACGCCAGCGACAGGATCGCGCCTTGCGTGGTGGCGCGCTTCCAGTAAAGGCCCATCAGCAGCGGCACGAAGGCGCCTACCAGCGTGACCTGGTATGCGCTCGACACCAGCTCATAAATCGAGGTGCCCTTCATCGCCACCGCGTACAGCAGCACGGAACCGGCAAACACGACGATCGTGGCGCGCATTGCGAACAGTTGCTGCTTGTCGCCCATGCCTGGACGCAGGTTCTTCAGGATGTTTTCCACGAAGCTGGTGGACGGCGCCAGCAGCGTTGCCGACGAAGTCGACTTGATCGCCGACAGCAGCGCGCCGAAGAACAGGATCTGCATCACCAGCGGCATCTTGGTCAGCACGAAGGTCGGGAGCAGGCGCTGGTAATCGTTCTTGGCCATTTCGAGGCCGTGGTCGCCCAGCACGATGATGGCGCAGGAGACGATGAACATCGGCACCGCTGCGAACAGGATGTAGCTGGCGCCGCCAATGATGGCGCCGGTGCGCGCAGTCGGTGCGTTCTTGGCCGACATCACGCGCTGGAACACGTCCTGCTGCGGGATCGAGCCCAGCATCATGGTCACGGCCGAGCCGACGAAGAAGGCGATGTCGGTGAACTGCGCCGGCGGCAGGAAGTTGCCCAAGTCCTTGCTCGCCACCATGTCGACCACCTTGCCGGCACCACCCGCCAGGTCGGCGGAGAAGAAGGCAATCACGGACAGGCCGACCACCAGCACGATCATCTGGATAAAGTCCGTCCAGGCCACCGCCAGGAAACCGCCGATCACCACGTAGATCAGCACCGCCAGGGTGCCGACAATCATGCCTGCGGTTTCCGACATCGCGCCATTGGTCAGCACGGAGAACACCAGGCCCAGGGCAGTAATCTGCGCCGCCACCCAGCCCAGGTAGGAAATGATGATGGCGACCGAGCAGAACACCTCGATGCCCTTACCGAAGCGCTGGCGGTAGAAGTCGCCGATGGTCAGCAGGTTGAGCTTGTACAGGCGGGCCGCGAAGAACATGCCGACCAAAATCAGGCAGGTACCGGCGCCGAACGGGTCTTCCACAATGGCGTTCAGGCCGCCCTGCACAAACTTGGCAGGAATGCCCATCACGGTTTCCGCGCCAAACCAGGTTGCGAAAGTTGTCGTAACCACCATAATCAGCGGCAGGCTGCGGCCGGCCACCGCGAAGTCGGTCGTATTCTTGATGCGGGTACCGGCCCACACGCCAAGGCCAAGCGTGCCCAGCAGGTACAGCACAACAAAGGAAATCAGGGTGATGTTCATCGCGGCGAAAACTCCGGCTCCAAGCGGCAAATTTCGCGATTATAGCTGCAAGAACTTCGGCTGAATCAAGAAATTGGCGCTTTTTACACATCACCCTGACAATCTACAACACCTCAGCGGCCAGCAGTCCTCCGCGCCCCGGCGGCACGCGCTTGCGCCAGCTCCCGTTCGAAAGCGACAGCGCTGGGAGCAGCGGCCTGCTGGCCATCCAGGGCCAGGCGAAAGCCCTCGCCGAGGCTGCTCCGATTGTCCGGGCTGGCGTGGCCGCGCAGGCTCAGCGACAGTTGCGGAAGGTTGGCTCCATAGGACGCTCCACGAGTAATCTGCATGCGCTCTTCGCCATCCTTGCACTGGCTGGTCCAGGCCGAGCCGTCTGCCGGCGCTCCCTGATAATCATTGTGCTGGCAATCCTCGACGTATTCCGCAACGTTGCCCAGCATATCGTACAGGCCGAAAGCATTTGGCTTGTAGGACCCTACCACCGCCGTGTAGGGCGCCTGGTCGTCGCACGACGGGACCTTGCGCTCCCAGCCCAGGTCGCGCGCAAACGCCACTTGGCCGCTGACATCGAAGCCATTGCCATAGCGGCACATGCTGTCCGGCTTGCCGTCGCCCGGATAGTCCCCGGTGACGCCGGCACGGGCGGCGTATTCCCACTCCGCTTCACTCGGCAGGCGGTAATGCCTGCCGGTGGCCTTGGACAGCCATTGGGCATAGGCCTGGGCATCTTGCCAGCTCACGCACATGACCGGGTGGTAATCGGATGGCGCGTATTGAGGGCTGTTCCAGCGGCCAGGCGCCGGGGTAAGCGGCGCGTCCGGGATAGCTCCGGCACCGGGCTTGACCCATTTCCAGCATTCGCCAGGTTCACCGCCGGCCTGGTAGCCAGTGGCGTCGACGAATTGGCGGAACTGCTTGACCGTTACTTCGTACTTGGACAGCTGGAAGGATTTGACGCTGACCTGGTGTTGCGGGGCCGAGGAAATCATCTGGCCATCGGAAGGTGGCGACTGCGGGTCGCCCATCAGGAATTTGCCGGCCGGGATGCTGGCCATCGGCGGTTCGATCGGCTGGGCCGCCATAGCGGACTGCGACAACAAGGCCACGACGGCCAAGCCGGCTTGGGTAATAAGTCTCATGCATTCCTCTTCAATAGATGATCCAACTCTACGGTTGGAATGCAGGCACTATCGGCTCAGGCGGGCTGTTTGTCGTCCTGGCCGATCGGCGCGGGCATGCCGCCGGCTTGTTTGCGCCACTGGGAGGGCGGTATGCCGGTCACTTTCTTGAACGCGGCATTGAAGGTCGAGCGGCTGTTGAAGCCGGCCGCCAGCGACAGGTCGAGCAGGGAATCGCCGCGCCGCGCAGGATCGGACATCATGCGCTGCACGTCGGCCACGCGCAGGCCGTTGACGTAGTCATAGAACGTGACGCCTTGAACCTCGTTCAGGTACTGGGACAGGAGTTGCGGCGAAGTGCCGACACGGCCGGCCAGTTCGGCCAGCGTCAGCTCGGGCTCGCGATTGTCATGCTGGTGCCCTGCCCGCTGGAGGAGGCGCCGGCCAATTTCTTCGGCTGCGGCCGGAGTCATGCCGGAACGGGCGTACTTGCCATCCGTAGCCGGCTCAGGCTCTGCCACGGTCCGGGCCGCAGGTTCGCACGCCGGCGCGGTTGCAGGTGCAAGCGGCTCCGATGGAAGGGCTTTCTGCCAGCCCGGCACGAACACTGGCACATGGCGCATGCCGAACCAGCCGGCAAAACACAGTACAGCAAGCCGTCCCAGCAACAGCAGGAGGTCCCACGCCCCGCCGAGCAAGGTTGCCGGGAACCAGACGACCAGCAACACCATCAGGGCAGCGGTGAGGCGGCTGAGCCAGTGCAGGTCACGCTGGCGCATGGACGAGAAGTTCTGCCGCACGGCGTGGTGATACTGGCGCAGGCGCCACAGGACGGCCAGGCCATACGCCAGCGTCAGCAACTGCAAGGCCAGTACCGCGACAAGGAACAGCCAATCCGGCGCAACACCTGCGCGCAGCGACAAGATCACGCCAAGCCATAGGGGCAGCGGCAGCAGGTGCCATGCCTGGCGCCGGCCGACGCCCAAGCCGGTCATCCCGCGGGTGTAGCAATAAAAGGAAGCGCCCAGGCAAGCCAGCGGCAGGTCGAACAGTCCCCAGATTGCCGGATATTGACGGTAAATGCCCGCGCTATAACAGAAGTCCGCCAGCGCCAGCGAGGCAAAACTGGCGGCAAAAGCGGCCAGCCAGGCGTTGGCAGGACGCTTTCTGGCCATGGCCAGAAGGGGCGCCGCCAGGAACAACCCAAGCCCGGCGGTACATAGTTCCAGGCTGGTCGCGATCGGCGTCGCCGCCATCGATCAGCGCAACTTCCCGTAATTCGGCCAGAACTCGAGCAAGAGGAAGGCCTGCAGCTCCTTCTCGTCTTCCTTGCGCGCGCTCATCGGCACATTGCGGCCCAGGCGATGCGACTCCCAGACAAAGTCGCCCGGCTTTTCCTTGCGGATCATCTCGATCATCTTCTTGACGATTGCCGTTTCGATATCTTTTTCCGAACCCTGGTCGACGTGGACCTGCTGCTGCCACTGGCGCTTGAAGTTGGTGCTGAAGCCGCGGAACTTGATATCCGCGCCATTGAAGGTCTGGTTGACGATCTGGAAGACACCGCCGGTGTCGTTGCGCTCGCCATTGGCGTTGCGGCCCTGGGCGCCCATGATATTGGCCATGGCGCGCGCCTTGGCATTGGCGCCGGCATCTTCTTCCTGTGCCGGCTGCTGCGAATCGCCCTGGCGCGCGCGGCGGCGCTGCTCGATCAGGGCAGCCATGTCCGGCACCGTATCGGGCACCGGCGTCAGCTTGGCCTGCTCTGGCGGCACGATCTTTTCCTGAGGCTTGATGACCTCGGTGATCGCATTCTTGTTCGGCGGCAGGTAGGCGCGCGAGGAACGCGGCGTTTCCTTGGACGGCTTCGCCCTCGGCTGCGACTTGGGCTTGGGCTGCGGCGCCGGCTTGCCCGGCGGAGTGATATAGACCATCTCGCCGGCCTTGGATGGCGGGGTCAGGTCGATCTTGTCCTTGGGCTTGATGAAATAGATGAGCACCACCAGCAGGTGCAGGGCGATGGTAAAGGCAATACCCCAGCGGTTAGGCTTGCTCGCACCATATTCGAGCACCTTGTCCTGCGGCCACGGCTGGCCGCAGGTCGGGCAGGTATGCCCGTCGTGGGCCGCAAGTTCGGCGTGGGAATGGGTGTACTGGTGCAAGATATTGGCTTTTTACTGAAGATGCTGGGGTGGAAGCTTACCGACTTTCGCCCTTGACGAATGTTACAGGTTGTAAGGGCCGCCCCGCATATTATCAGTGTTTGGCCGCTTTGACGGCCCTGAGCTCGACCGGCTGCACGGCTTCCGTGGCAGATCCGTCATCCAGGTCTTCATCCTTCATCGGACCGCTGCCCGAGTATTTATCCAGGAACAGGTAAATCACGGGCGTGATGTACAGGGTAATCACCTGGGAGAACAGCAGGCCGCCAATGACCGCCAGGCCCAGCGGCTGGCGCAGTTCGGCGCCCGCCCCCAGGCCCAGCGCGATCGGCAAGGCGCCCATCAGGGCCGCCAGCGTGGTCATCATGATCGGGCGGAAGCGCAGGATACAGGCCTCGCGGATGGCATCCATCGGCGCCTTGCCCTCCTCTCGCTGCGCCACCAGCGCGAAGTCGATCATCATGATCGCGTTCTTCTTGACGATACCGATCAGCATCAGGATGCCGATGATGGCAATCATGGTCAGGTCCATCTTGAAGATCCACAGCGTCAGCAGCGCGCCCACCGCCGCGGACGGCAGGCCGGCCAGGATGGTCAGCGGGTGGATATAGCTTTCGTACAGCACGCCCAGCAGCACGTAGATCACGCCCAGCGCCGCCACGATCAGGATCAGCTGGCTGCTTTGGGAATCCTTGAACACGGCCGCATCGCCGCCATAGCTGGTGATGATTGAGGCGGGCAGACCCATCTGCATGCCCATCTTTTCGATCTTGGCGGTGGCATTGCCCAGCGGGACGTCCGGCGCCAGGTTGAAGGAAATGGTGATCGCCTGCAACTGGCCCTGGTGGTTGACCGAGGTTGGGCCCACCGTGCGCTCGACGCTGGCAAAGCTCGACAGCTGCACCAGCTGGCCGCTGCTGTTACGCACCGACAGCTTGGTCAGCGAATCGTCGAACTGGCGGTCTTCGGTCGCCGCTTCCAGGATCACGAAATAACTGGCGGCCGAAGAATAAATGGTCGACACCTGGCGCTCGCCGAAGGCCAGGTAGAGCGCGGTACGCACGTCGGCCAGCTTGACGCCCAGCATATTGGCCTTGTCGCGGTCGATCTTCAGTTGCGCCTGCAGGCCGCGGTTCTGCGAATCGCTGGTCACGTCGCGGAAATCGGTATCGGCCCGCATCTGGTCCAGGAACTTGGCGGCCCAGTCGTTCAGCGCATCCGGGCTGACCGATTGCAGCGTGTACTGGTAGCGGCTCTTCGAGGGGCGGCCGCCCAGCTGCAGGTTCTGCACCGGGCTCAGGTAAACCTGGATGCCGGCAATCTTTTTCGTTTCCTTGCGCAGGCTATCCAGCACCTCGGTCATCTTCTTGCGTTCGCCGCGCGGCTTCAGCACGATGAACATGCGGCCGGTATTGCCGCCGCTCGTGAACGACGTCACGTCCTTGATATTGGGATTGGCCTGGATCGTGGCTGCCACCTTTTCCTGCAGCTCCAGCATGGCGGAGGTGGAAATGTCTTCCGACGCTTCGGTATTCACGCGGATCTGCCCCAGGTCTTCCTCGGGGAAGAAGCCTTTCGGGATCGCGATGTACAGCCAGGCGGTCAGCGCGAACGTGCCGATGGCGATGCCCAGCACCACGAAGCTGTGATGCAGGGCCAGGTCCAGCGTGCGCGCATAGGCGTCGCGCGTGGCATGGAAGGCGCGCTCGAAGTGGCGGCCGATGAAGGTATCGTCGCCCGAAGTCTCATGCGAGTCGGCCGGCATGAAGCGCGAAGCCAGCATCGGCACCAGGGTCAGCGACACGATCGCCGACACCAGCACCGACAGGCCGACCACCACGGCGAATTCGTGGAACATCAGGCCCATCACGCCGGGCATGAAGAAGATCGGAATGAACACCGCCACCAGCGAAATCGAAATCGACACGATGGTGAAGCCCATCTCTTTCGAACCGACCAGCGCCGCCTGCAAAGGCTTCTTGCCCAGTTCGATATGGCGCACGATGTTTTCCAGCACCACGATCGCATCGTCGACCACCAGGCCCACTGCCAGCGTGATGCCGAGCAGGGACACGTTGTCCAGGCTGTAGCCCAGCGCGTACAGCAGCGACAGCGCGCCGAGCAGCGAGATCGGCATGGTGACGGCCGGGATGAAGGTTGCAGCCAGGCGGCGCAGGAACAGGAAGATCACCAGCACCACCAGCACCACCGTCAGCGCCAGCGTCAGGTTCACGTCGTGGATCGCTTCGCGAATGGAGACCGAGCGGTCGTTGACCAGGTTGATCGACACCGATTCCGGCAACTGGGCGCGGAAGCGCGGCAGCAGCTTGCGCACCGCATCGACCACCTGCACGGTGTTGGCATCGGGCTGGCGCTGTACCAGCAGCACGATGGCGCGCTCGCCGTTGTAGCTGCCGGCAGCCTTGATCGACTGGTAGCTGTCTTCCACCGTCGCCACTTCCTTCAGGCGCACCGGCTGGCCGTTGCGGGTGGCGATGATCAGGTCGGCGAAATCGGCGGCGCGCATCAGCTGGGCATTGCCCTGGATGGTCAGGGTCTGGCTCGGGCCGTCGATGGTGCCGAGCGGCGTGTTGGCGTTGGCGGCCTTGATGGCGGCCTGCAGCTCGTCGAGCGTCAGGTTGCGCGAGTTCATCAGGTCCGGCTTGGCGCGCACGCGCACGGCAAAGCGCTTCTGGCCGTTGACCGAGACCTGGGCCACGCCCGGCAGCGTCGATAGGTTGGGCGCCACCAGGTTTTCCGCATAATCGTTGAGCTCGGACAGGCTCAGCGATGGCGAGGTCATGGTGGCGAACAGCACCGGCGCATCGGCCGGGTTGACCTTGCGGTAGGACGGCAGGTCCGTCATTTCCTGCGGCAGCGAGCGCTGGGCGCGCAACAGCGCCGCCTGCACATCGACGGCCGCTTCGTTGACGTTGATCGACGGGTCGAATTCCAGCGTCAGCGAGGTATTGCCCAGCGTGCTGGTGGAGGTGATCATCGACAGGCCGCCGATGGTCGAGAATTGTTTTTCCAGCGGCAGCGCAACCGACGATGCCATGGTTTCCGGCGAGGCTCCCGGCAGGTCGGCGCTGACATTGATGACCGGGGTGTTGTAGCTCGGCAGTGCGGCGACGGGAATGTGGGAATAGGCCAGCACACCCGCCAGGATCAGGCTCAGCGAGAGCAGCACCACCATGACGGGGCGCCGGATACTCAGCTCGGAAAGGTTCATTCTGCTTTACCCTTCTTGTGGGCCTTGCCGTTCTGCGCGACTGCCGGTTCGGCAATGCGGACTTTGCCGCCCGGTCGCAAGTTCTGCTTGCCTTCCACGATGATCTGTTCGTCGCCGTTCAGGCCGGTGACCGCGGCCAATGCGCCGAAGCCGTGGATGCGTTGGACGTTGACTACCTTGGCCGTCTGGTCAGGTGCAACGGTGTACACAAAAGTACCTTTGGTATTGGTAATAATAGCGTTCTGCGGGACCACCAGCGCATCTTTCAGGGTAGCAACCGTCAGCTTGGTGTTGACGTACTGGCCCGGCCACAGGCGGGTATCGGCATTGTCGAACACGGCCTTGACGCGGATCACGCCGGCCACCGGGTCGACGGTATTGTCAACAAAGCTGAGCTGGCCCTTGATCGGCTTGTCCGAATTGTTCTGGAAGGCTTGCACCGCCACCTTGCCGGCGCGCTGCGCGTCGAGCAGGGCCGCCAGGCTCGATTCCGGCACGGTGAAGGCGACGTTGATCGGATTCAGCTGGGTCACCGTGGTCAGCGAAGTGCTGAGCTGCACCAGGCTGCCCGGATAGACGTTGATGGCGCCGACGCGGCCGGTCAGCGGCGAGCGGATTTGCGTGAAGCTCTGGTCGACCTTGCTGGCGCGGGCGACGGCGATGTCGGCTTCCAGCGTAGCGCGGCTCGAGTCCACCTGGCTCTTCAGTGTGTCGACCGCGCTCTGGGCCAGGAAGTTTTGGGTGCGCAATTCCTGGGCGCGCTTGTACTGGCGTTCCAGGTCGGCCAGGGTGGCGCGGTCCTTGGCCACCTGGGCGTCGGCTTTCTCGACATTGGCCGCTTCGGTGCGGGCGTCGAGCGAGAACATCAGCTCGCCCTGCTTGACGAACTGGCCTTCCTTCACATGCACCTTGACGATGGTGCTGGTGGTTTGCGGGTGCAGGTCGACAGTCGAGATCGGGCTCACGGTGCCATTGGCCGACAGCGCCACCGGCACGTCCTGGCGCTGCGGCGCCACCACATTGACCGTGGTCGGGCCCTGTTCGCCCTTGCCTTTGCCGCCGCCGCCGCCGCTGCCTTGCGCATGCTCGGCGCCCTGCTCGGCCGGGCCCTTGCTCGCATACCAGGCGCCGCCGCCGATTGCCACGGCCAGGCCCACCACTACTGCCAGAGTTTTCTTCTTCATGAGAGGTCTAACTATTTTCCTGCATAAAATTCGGGGAACACGAGGGTGGCTTCCAGGCCGCCGCTCGCGTGGTTGGCCAGGCTCAGGCTGGCGCCATGCTGTTCAGCGATATTGCGTGCAATCGTCAGGCCAAGGCCAGTGCCGCCGGACGAGCGGTTGCGCGACGATTCCAGGCGGTAGAACGGCTCGAACACCTGGGCCAGCTGGCCGGCCGGAATGCCCGGCCCTTCATCGCGGATACGCACGCGCGACGCGCCTGCTTCGCGCTCCACCGTCACGTGCGCGCGCTGGCCATACTTGACCGCGTTGTCGATCAGGTTCACCAGGCAGCGGCGGATGTCGAGCGGGCGGCCCATCAAGTCCATGCCTGCGCGGCCTTTCAGGTCTACCTGCTGGCCGGCGTCGGTGGCGTCGGCGCAAACGCTGTCGAGCAGTGCGTCCAGGTCGACGCGCTGCATGGCCTCGGTGGTATCCATGCTGCGCGCCAGGTCCAGGCCTTCCTTGACCATCTGCTGCATGGCCGACAGGTCTTCCAGCAGCTTGCCCTGCAATTCCGGGTCCTGCACCTTTTCCAGGCGCAGGCGCATGCGGGTCAGCGGCGTCTGCAGGTCGTGCGTGATGGCGGCCAGCATTTCCGTGCGCTGGGCGATGTGCTGGCGGATGCGCGCCTGCATGGCGTTGAAGGCAGCCGAGGCGGTACGGATCTCGGTCGCGCCGCCCAGCTTGATGGGCGCGTGGTTGATGTCGTTGCCCAGGTTCTTGGCCGCATCGGCCAGTTTATTCATGGGCCCCATCGTCATGCGGGCCACCAGGTAGGCCAGCACGGCAATACTGAGGAGGAAGGGAACAAAAGCGGCATATTCATTTTTGCCTGTCGGCGCCGGTTGGCGCGGCGGCAGGATGGACAATTTCAGGTGCTGGCCGTCGGGCATGGTGACCGCCAGCGATTCGCAGGTGCCGCGCCAGGTGCCGGTGCCGGCGCCAAACACGGGGAAGGCGGTATAGGCAGGCGTCGGGCGTTCGCAGGCATCCGGGCGGTCCAGCAAGGACTGCAGGGTGTATTCCTTGCCGAGGCGGTTGGCCAGGGTGGCGCCGAACTCGCTCATTTCGGGATTGATGCCAGTCAGGTCATTCAGTACTTCGAGCTTGATGGCGCCCATGCTGGCCACGCGCAGGTACTGGTTGCGCGATTCCGGCAGCACCACCACGGCGGTGGAAATGATTTGCTCGGCACGCTCGAGGGCAAAGAAGTCGCGGTAACGCTGCAGGGTGCGCTGGCGTTCATTGACGGCGAGGTATTGGGTCAGCGCGGCAGAGGCAAGGATGCCCAGCATCAGGACCAGGAAGACCCGGCCCGTCATGCCCCTGAAGAACGCCTTCATCAGTCAGGCTCCACCGCCACCGTACCGGCCAGCACATAGCCGCCATTGCGCACCGTCTTGATAATCTGCGGCAGGCGGGCATCTTCGCCCAGCTTCTGGCGCAGGCGGCTGATCTGGATGTCGATTGAGCGGTCGAATGGATCGGCGTCGCGGCCCTGCGTCAGGTTCAGCAGCTGGTCGCGGTTCAGCACGCGGTTCGGGTGCTCGAGGAAGACCTTGAGCAGGCGGAATTCGGCGCCGGACAGCATGATGACCGTGCCTTGCGGATTGACCAGGTGGCGCGCGGTCAGGTCCAGCACCCAGTTGGAGAAGCGGATGCGGCTGGCTTTCTCGACGCCGCTGGCGGCGGTATTGCTGCTCCGGCGCAGCACGCTGCGGATGCGCGCCAGCAGTTCGCGCGGCTCGAATGGCTTGGGCAGGTAATCGTCGGCCCCCATTTCCAGCCCGAGGATGCGGTCCAGCGGCTCGCTGCGGGCAGTCAGCATGATGACCGGCAGGGTCGAGTGGGCGCGCAGCTTGCGGCACAGGGTGAGGCCGTCTTCGCCCGGCAGGTTCAGGTCCAGCACGATCAGGTCGGGCTTGATGTTGTCGAGCAGCTTCCACATGGCCGCGCCGTCGCCGGCGCCATGGGTGCGGTAACCGTTAGTTTCCAGATAATCCTGCAACAGGGTGCGGATATCGCGGTCGTCGTCGACGATGAGGATAGTGGCGGCATTTTCCATGCGTACAATTATCCCTTGATACGCCAGGGCGAGGGAATGAGTTTGTATCGCCATGTGTATACCAATCGGGAGTACACAATGCGTTACAAACTCATACCGGTCAGACCCCGTTCTGGCTCAGGCTCCAGGTACCATTTGATGGGTTCGATGGATTCAGCGCGCCGCTGGTTTTCTTGATGTTGTCGAGTTTGCCTGTAAATGACTGGTTGGCAGATCCATTAGACAAATTGAGCATGACGGAGCCATCCGCGGACACTTTGCCAGTTACCGTGAATGTGACACCTGTGTGGGAGTATCTGCAGCCCTTTGTACTCCCGTCCGGTTCAAATGACACCGAACATTTCCCTGTTACATCCTGGTTGAGCGCAATGCCCTCAAAGCTAATTTGCCAGCCGCCCACGAAGCGAATGACAGTGTCTGTCTTGCGCGCAAGTTTTTGATTGGAGTACCCCATTAACTCGTCGGTCGCCTCCTTCGAGAACTTGACGCCATTCGATTTCCACATCGCAGTCGTGTTATCAATGCACTTGACCTCAACCCCTAGCTCGCGCTCCCACCAGCAAGTGCGCTTTCGTGTGACCGTTCGCGCATCTGTTTCATCGGTTTCAGTTCGGGTGACCTTGAATGCGTTGAAAGTACCCGCAGGCACTGTCACTTGCTCCTGTGCCGAGACACTATCTTCAAACGTTACAGATACCGGCGCGATTTGGTCCGCCGCTTGGCAACTGGCGCTAGTCAAGCCTGAATACTTCCAATTCGCGCCGGCAGCAATCGCGTACAGCGCGACCAAATGGTAAGCCGGGTTGGGACTGGATTGACAATTAAAGCTGCTGGATCCGACCATCCGCCCTGAGCTATCGATGTCAAAAATACTGGACGACGATTGATAGGAGGACGGATTGCCCACCGACGAAATGTCATAAAGATATTGGACTGAGGTGGCCCCGTTTGAAGCGACGTTGTTAACCACGCGGGTGGAATAATCGACGGCGGCCACCGTGCCCGGGTTATCAAGATCCTTGGTCGTGCGCCTGTACGAATACGTATCGCCAATTGTGGCTACGGCCACCGCATCGGTTTTTGGGGCTGATGGCAATTGCGCCGAACTCGTTCCATTGCTGGAATTGCCACCGCCGCCACAAGCCGCCAGCATTGCCCCAACTAACACCATCCCGTTACAACTCTTACGCATGCTCTCTCTCAAAGGGAAATTGAAATGAAAATTTGACAATAATGCCATGAGGGAACGAAGGGAGCAACAACTGGATACAAAGTCCTGGCTCCGGGACACTTGTCCGAAACAGGAAAACGCGAAGATGCTTCCATGTGCAGTGCGAGTGCACATTCAATTGTGTTCAATACTGAAGGGATTAATCATGAAAACCTTGCATAAAGCATTCGTCATCGGCGCAGCGGTTATTGGTTTTGGCGCGGCAGCTTTGCCGGCCATGGCAGAAGAGGCTCCCCAGCATCAATATGCGGCCACCAAATTCGATCCGGTCAAAATGCAGGAGCGTATGGATGCGCATGCCAAGCGCATGCACGATACGCTGAAAATCACGCCGGCCCAGGAAGGTGCATGGCAGGCATATTTGTCGGCGCTGAAATCGAATATGCCGCAGCGCGGCCAGTTCGACCGCGCTGCATTCAAGAATATGCCGGCGCCGGAGCGCATGGAAAAGCGGATCGAAATGGCGAAGGCCCATTTGAGCCGCATGGAAAGCAACCTGGCCGCAACCAGGACTTTCTATGCTGCGCTGACACCTGAACAGCAAAAGCTGTTTGATGAGAAAGCCGGTCGTTTCGGCCAGCATCGCCATGGCCACATGATGCGCCATCACGGCTAAAAACAAAGGGCGCCGGAAGGCGCCCTTTTCTTCATCAATTCAGCTTTTGCAGGGATTTCAGGAATTTCCCGGTATCCTGGAATCCAATTACTCGCGAATCGGGAATTTCCTGGCCTGCAGCATTAAACATGATAATGCCCGGCGGACCGAACAAGGTGAACCGCTGCAGCATGGCCTTGTCGGCCTCGTTGTTCTCCGTCACGTCGACCTGCAGCAAAATGGTATTCGCCAGTTTCTGCTGGACCGCCGGGTCAATAAAGGTCAGTTTTTCCATTTCCTTGCACGACACGCACCAGTCGGCATAAAAGTCCAGCAGCACGGTTTTGCCGCCGGTCTGCGCCAGCACGGCATCAAGGTCCGCTACCGTTTGGATGCGGGTGAATTGCAAGTGGCGGTCGGCGCGGCCAGCCAATCGTTCAATCGGGTGCAGCGGATCGGCGCTGCCGGTAGCCAGCCCGGCAACCTGGATCAGGCCCAGGCTGGCAAACAACACGCCAATTACCTTAGGAAGCCACTTGCCACGCTCATGGGTCAGCAGGAAGAATGCGTAGCCCACGCCAAGGAGCGCCCAGGCAATCATTTGCAATTTCCCTGGCAGGACCGGCCCAACCAGCCATAAAGCCATGGCCAGCATGACTACACCGATGAAGCGCTTGACTGCCTGCATCCACAGGCCCGAACGTGGCAATGCACCGGCAGAGAGGCCGATCAGCAGCAGCGGAATACTCATGCCGACGGCCATCGAAAACAGCGCGCCGCCGCCAACGACGACGTTGTGCGTCTGGCTGATGTACACCAGGGCGCCCGCCAACGGTGGCGCAACGCATGGGCCTACGATCAAGGCAGATATCGCCCCCATGCCAAAGACGCCAGCCAACTTCCCGCCCGATTGCCGGTTCGAGACGCTGGCCAAACGCGATTGCAGGCCGGCCGGCAATTGCATGTCGAATAAACCGAACATGGACAGCGCCATGCCTGCGATAAGCAATCCGGAAGCGCCGAGGACCCAGGGATTTTGAAGCTCAGCAGCCATGCCTTGCCCAGCAAGTCCAGCAGCGATGCCGAGCACCGTGTACACCACCGCCATGCCGAGGGAGTAGCTGAGGGACAGGATCAAGCCGCGCGAGCGGTTCGCTCCCGTCGCGTCACCAAGAATGATCGTCGAAAGAATGGGGAACATCGGCCACACGCACGGCGTGAAGGACAAGCCCAGGCCAAGCAGGATAAACAGCGGCGCGATGACCAGCAGGCTGCCCCCTTTCAACGCCGATTCGATCTTGCCCATTTCGCTATCGCCAGCGGCAGGAGGTGGCGGCACGCTGCTGGCCGCCGGGACTGCGGCGACCGGTGCGGCCGCGGCCGTATCGATGCCCGCCGCTGCCGGCGCACCGGGCAAGCTCTGCTGCCCGGTGGCGGCGCCTTGCTTCGCACCAATGCCGAACACGCCGCCGCCATTCGACGCGCTGGTGCCGCCCACCACCATCAGGCGTGCCGACGATTCCATCGGCGAATAGCACAAGCCTTTTTCCGAACAGCCCTGGCTGGTGGCCTTCAGGGTGAATGGCCCTGGCGCCTCCACCGGGATCACGATCGTCACCTGGTGGCGGTAAGTCTCCACATTCTTGGCAAAGGTTTCATCGTATTTGACCTTGCCCGGCGGGATTTGCGGTTCGCCCAGCGTGGCGCCGTCCGCTACGAACTTGAAGCGCTCGCGGTACATGTAATAGCCATCGGCGATTTCGTACGTTACCGCGACAGCCTTGCCCTCGACTACCTTGGCGGAAAACTTGAAGGCGACCTGGGGATCAAGGAATTCCTCGTCGGCCCGCGCCGCGCCGGCACAGAAGAAAACGAAGAGCGAGAGCGCAGCCAGCAGCCACGCGCGGAGAAAGGACGCTTTGCGGAACATAAGTCGAATTGGCGATACTTGCGAACCGCCAAATAGTACACCGGGCGATGCTTTTCTGCCGGGAATATGAGAAACTTATCGCCCAATTTCCCGGAGACAACAATATGGAATCGGCCACCCCGGAACTGCCGGCTGGAACCAACATGCGCGCGGCGTCCAAACGTCCGGAAGCACTGCTGCTGGCGGTCTTTTTCCTGTCCGGCGTTTCCGCCCTGATCTACCAAGTGGCGTGGCAACGCCTGCTGTTCGGCGCTTTTGGCGTCGATATCGAATCGATCACCATCGTGGTCTCCACCTTTATGCTGGGCCTTGGCTGCGGCGCGCTGGCCGGCGGCCAACTGGCGGACCGCCTCGGCCACCGCACCATCGAGCTGTTTGCCGCTTGCGAACTGGGCATCGGCCTGTTCGGTATCATCAGCCCGCACCTGATTCCAGCGGTGGGCGCCTGGTTCCTGCAAAGCAGCCTGCCGGTGATCGCCGCCGTCAACTTCCTGCTCATCCTGGTGCCTGCCAGCCTCATGGGCGCCACCTTGCCCATGCTGGTGGCGCACCTGTTCCGGGGCAATGCCAGTGTCGGCGTCTCGATCAGCAAGCTGTACTGGTCCAATACCATGGGTGCCGCCTGTGGCGCCCTGGCGGCCGGCGTACTGCTGTTCCAGTACTTTACGCTGAACCAGTCGATCTACCTGGCCGCCACCGGCAACTTCATCGTGGCCGGCGTGGTGTTCCTGGCCCGTTCCAAGGAGGCATGATGGGCGCAGCACACCTGCTTTCATTCCTGATGGGCTTTTTGAGCCTGAGCCAGGAAATCCTCTGGGTCCGCATGGCGAGCTTTACCTATGGCGGCGCACCGCAGGCCTTTGGCACCATCCTGGCGCTGTACTTGCTGGGCATTGCCCTGGGCGCCAGCTGGGGCAAGCGCTACTGCACGCCCAGCCATAATCTGTTCCACATCGCTGCCGGCGTGCTCCTGTTCGCGGCCGTGATGGACATGGCCATGCCCTGGCTGGTGGTCAACGCCTTCAGCAATATGGCGCGCGGCACCAATATGATGATGGTGTGCGTGCTGGTGACTGCGGCGCTGAAAAGCGTCGTCTTCCCGATCGCGCACCACCTCGGTTCATCGAACCACGCCGATACGGTCGGTTCGTCGGTCTCGCGCGTGTATTTTGCCAATATTGCCGGCGCCACCCTGGGACCGCTCGTAACCGGATTCTTCCTGCTGCACCACTGCACGCTGCAGCAAAGCTTTGCACTGATGGCCGGCGGCACACTGGTCACGGCAGCCTTTTGCTGGCGCGCGGGCGGCGGCCGCCTGGCTATCCCCGCCCTGGCGGGCAGCGTGGGCGTGGCCGCGCTTGTCGTGCTGGCAGTTCCGGCCACGATGCTGCCTACCCTTGCCGGCAACTTCGGCCCGGCCAATTACCCGTTCAAGACCGCAGTCGAGAACCGCTACGGCATCATTCACGTGCTTGGCGACGCGGCAGAGGGCGATGTCGTTTACGGCGGCAACGCCTATGACGGACGGATCAACGTGGATTACATGCTCGACAGCAATAACATCTCGCGCGTCTACCTGCTGGCAGCAGTCAAGCCGCAGCCTAAGCGGGTCCTGGTGCTTGGCATGAGCGGCGGATCGTGGACGCGGGTGCTGCAATCGTTTCCCGGCGTTGAACGCATCGATGTGCTGGAGATCAATTCCGGCTACGCCGATATCGTGCGCCAGTACGATGCGGTACGCCCGATCCTGAGCGACGCCCGCATCGTCATGCACTTCGACGACGGGCGCCGCTGGCTGCTGCGCCATCCGCAGGAAAAATACGATTTGCTGGTGATGAACACCACCTACCATCACCGCGCCTATGTCAGCATGCTGCTGAGCCAGGACTTCATGCGTATCGCCAAGTCGCACTTGAATCCTGGCGGCGTGATCGCCTTCAACAGCACCAGTTCGCCCGATACCTACAAGACGGCGGCCAGCGTATTCGGCCGGGTATACCGCTTGAAGAATTTCGTTGTGGCCGGCGATACGCTGGCACTGCCGGAAAAGGCGGAAACCGTGCGCCGCCTGGCGCCCCTGATCGACGTGTCTCGGCCGGAAGTGCTGGCCAAGATTGACCAGGACCTGCAAACCTTCATCCCGTACGACGAAGCGGAAATGGCGCGCACTGCCGGCCGGCCGCTGGAGATCATCACCGACCAGAACATGCTGACCGAGTACCGTTACGGCAGCAAACTGCTGCAGGAGCTGGGCTGGCAATAAAAAAAGCCGGGCAATGCCCGGCTTTTCAATAAACCTGACTGAGATTACTCAGCGGTTGGTGCCTCGTCAGCGGAGCTGACTTCTGGACGGTCCACCAGCTCAACGAAAGCCATTGGAGCGTTGTCGCCATGACGGAAACCCATTTTCAGGATACGCAGGTAGCCGCCGTTGCGGTTGGCGTAGCGTGGGCCCAGTTCAGCGAACAGCTTCAGAACCATCTCGCGGTCGCGCAGACGGGAGAAAGCCAGGCGCTTGTTGGCCAGGGTGTCGGTCTTGCCCAGGGTCAGGATTGGTTCCACAACGCGACGCAGTTCCTTTGCCTTTGGCAGGGTGGTCTTGATCGCTTCGTGACGCAGCAGCGAAACAGTCATGTTGCGCAGCATTGCCAGACGGTGGGACGAGGTACGGTTCAGTTTACGGAGGCCGTGACGGTGACGCATGGTACTTCCTTTCGATAATGTTTAAATCCGAGATCTTCGATCGCCAACGCTATGCAGAGGCGCGGTCCGGTTCAAGTTAAAACGCCCGGCGCAAAATTACGCCAGGCGGGTACAGCAAATTACTTCTCGAGGCCTGCAGGTGGCCAGTTCTCGAGTTTCATGCCCAAGGTCAGGCCGCGCGATGCCAGCACTTCCTTGATTTCGTTCAGCGACTTGCGGCCCAGGTTCGGGGTCTTCAGCAGCTCGTTTTCGGTGCGCTGGATCAGGTCGCCGATGTAGTAGATGTTTTCTGCTTTCAGGCAGTTGGCCGAACGCACGGTCAGTTCCAGGTCGTCCACTGGACGCAGCAGGATCGGATCGACCATTGGAGCGCGCGATGGCGCTTCAGCGGTGGTTTCGGTGCCTTCCAGGGCAGCAAACACGTTCAGCTGGTCGACCAGCACGCGGGCCGACTGGCGGATCGCTTCTTCCGGGGTGATCACGCCATTGGTTTCAATGTTGATGATCAGCTTGTCCAGGTCGGTACGCTGTTCCACACGCGCCGATTCGACAGCGTAGGAAACACGGCGCACTGGCGAGAACGAAGCGTCCAGGATGATGCGGCCGATGGTCTTGTTGGCGTCTTCCGACAGGCGACGCACGTTGCCAGGAACGTAGCCGCGGCCTTTTTCGACCTTGATCTGCATGTCCAGCTTGCCGCCAGCGGTCAGGTTGGCGATCACGTGGTCCGGGTTGATCAGTTCCACGTCGTGTGGCAGGTCGATGTCCGACGCCATCACTGGGCCTTCGCCTTCCTTCTTCAGGGTCAGGGTCACGGAGTCACGGTTGTGCACCTTGAACACGACGCCCTTCAGGTTCAGCAGCAGGTCCACCACGTCTTCCTGCACGCCGTCCAGCGAGGAGTACTCGTGAACGACACCGGCGATGGTGACTTCGGTCGGCGCAAAGCCGGTCATCGAAGACAGCAGCACGCGGCGCAGCGCGTTGCCCAGAGTGTGGCCGTAGCCGCGCTCGAATGGCTCCATCACGACTTTGGCGTGACCGTGGCCCAGGGCTTCAACATCGATAATACGTGGTTTCAACAAGCTATTTTGCATGTAAATGTCCTTTTCATTACCCTCGGCTCGTTACACCGATAAGGCTGATGGCATTAAATGGAAAAGGCGGGACCGCGTCCCGCCTTGGTACAGCACCCGAGATTAACGGGAATACAGTTCGACGATCAGCGATTCGTTGACGTCAGCAGCGATTTCGTTGCGCTCTGGCAGGGACTTGAAGGTACCTTCCATTTTCTTGGAGTCAACCGACACCCAAGCTGGCATGCCAACTTGTTCAGCCAGCGACAGGGCTTCAACGATACGGGTCTGCTTCTTCGACTTTTCGCGCACGGCGATCACGTCGCCGGTCTTCACGTTGTACGAAGGGATGTTCACCACGTTGCCGTTCACGGTGAAGGCTTTGTGGGAAACCAGCTGACGCGCTTCAGCGCGGGTCGAGCCGAAGCCCATGCGGTAAGCAACGTTGTCCAGGCGGGATTCCAGCAGGGACAGCAGGGTTTCGCCGGTTGGGCCCTTGCGGCGCTCAGCTTCAGCGAAGTAGCGGCGGAACTGGCGTTCCAGCACGCCGTACATACGCTTGACCTTCTGCTTTTCGCGCAGCTGGTTGCCGTAGTCGGAGGTGCGGGCGCCGGATTTCACGCCGTGCTGGCCTGGCTTGACGTCCAGTTTGCACTTGGAATCCAGGGAGCGGCGTGCGCTCTTCAGGAACAGGTCGGTGCCTTCACGGCGGGACAGTTTTGCTTTTGGTCCGATATAACGTGCCACGGTATTTTCCTTAATGATGTAAATGACGCCCCAGCCGCATCGGAATGCGGTTAGGCGCTAGCCTGGCTCACTTTCAGCACAGGCGGTGGCTCAACATTGCCAGTCCGGCCACGAAAAGCGGCGCGGAAAGGCAAAAATAGCCGGACAGTATAACCGTTTCCGGTTCACTGTTCCAGCGATTTTGACTTCTGAAAAACGGTGGCCGGCCCACACCAGACCGGCCATTGTCTTGCAGATATTAGATACGACGACGCTTAGGAGGACGGCAGCCGTTGTGCGGCACTGGGGTCACGTCCTGGATCTCGGTGATCTTGATGCCCAGGTTGTTCAGTGCGCGAACAGCGGATTCGCGGCCAGGACCAGGGCCCTTGATGCGAACTTCCAGGTTCTTCACGCCGCATTCCTGCGCAACTTTACCAGCGGCTTCAGCAGCAACCTGCGCTGCGAACGGGGTCGACTTACGGGAACCCTTGAAGCCAGCACCACCGGAGGTCGCCCACGACAGAGCGTTGCCCTGGCGGTCGGTGATGGTGATGATGGTGTTGTTGAAGGAAGCGTGAACGTGTGCGATACCTTCAGCGACGTTCTTCTTGACTTTCTTGCGTACGCGAGCGGCTGCTGCGGAGCTTTGTTGCTTAGCCATAGTAGTTCCCTAGATTATTTCTTCAGCGATTGAGCGGCTTTGCGCGGGCCCTTGCGGGTACGTGCATTGGTGCGGGTGCGCTGACCGCGGACCGGCAGGCCCTTACGGTGACGCAGACCACGGTAGCAGCCCAGGTCCATCAGACGCTTGATGTTCATCGACAGTTCGCGACGCAGGTCGCCTTCGACGATGAACTTGCCGATTTCTTCACGCAGCTTTTCCAGCTCGCTGTCGTCCAGGTCCTTGACCTTCTTGTTGGTTGCAACGCCGGCTTGTGCGCAGATGAACTGCGAACGTGGACGGCCGATACCGTAGATCTCGGTCAGGCCGATAACGGTGTGCTTGTGATTTGGGATGTTAACCCCTGCAATACGTGCCATTCGTTATTCCCTCGATTAACCTTGACGCTGCTTGTGACGAGCTTCCACGCAGATTACGCGGACCACGCCCTTGCGCTTGATGATCTTGCAGTTGCGGCAGATGCGCTTAACTGAAGCGTTAACTTTCATGATTGCACTCTCTTATGTTCGAAATTGCTTAATTAATTACTTTGTCCGGAACACAATACGGGCCCGGCTCAGGTCGTAAGGCGTCAATTCAACCGTGACCTTGTCGCCAGGGAGAATGCGGATATAGTTCATCCGCATTTTACCCGAAATGTGGCCGAGTACCACGTGGCCGTTTTCCAGCTTTACTCGAAAAGTTGCGTTGGGCAAGTTCTCCAGGATCTCGCCCTGCATCTGAATTACGTCGTCTTTTGCCATTTATCGTGTCGGAAGTCCGCCCTTGAAGTTAGCTTTGCGCAGCAGCGACTCATATTGCTGCGACATCACATAGTTTTGCACTTGAGCCATGAAGTCCATGGTCACAACCACAATAATCAACAGCGAAGTACCACCAAAATAGAACGACACCTTCCACTGGGCTTGCATGAATTCCGGCAGCAAGCACACGGCGGTGATGTACACGGCGCCCGCCAGGGTCAATCGCATCAGGATCTTGTCGATGTAACGGGCTGTCTGCTCACCGGGACGAATCCCTGGCACAAAGGCCCCGCTCTTCTTCAAGTTGTCCGCAGTTTCTTTGCTGTTGAACACCAGTGCGGTGTAGAAGAAGCAGAAGAAAATGATTGCCACAGCGTACAGCAGTGCATGGATTGGCTCACCAGGAGCCATCGACGCAGCCAGATCTTTCAGGAAGCGGACCACCGGGTTAGAGGTGTCCGCACCTTTCGAAAACCAGTCCACGATGGTAGCCGGGAACAAGATAATCGACGAAGCGAAGATCGGCGGAATCACGCCTGCCATGTTGAGCTTGAGCGGCAGGTGGCTGGTCTGCCCACCGTAGATCTTGTTACCGACCTGACGTTTGGCGTAGTTGACCAGGATCTTGCGCTGGCCACGTTCGACGAACACCACGGCGTAGGTGACGGCTGCCACCAGGACCACGATGAGGATCCCCGAGAAAGCGTTGATCTGGTTGTTGCTGACCTGGGTGAACAAACCACCCAAGGCGCTTGGCAGACCAGCCGCGATACCGGCGAAGATGATGATCGAGATGCCGTTACCAAGGCCACGCTCGGTAATCTGCTCGCCCAACCACATCACGAACATGGTGCCGGTCAGCAGCGTCACCACGGTGACGAAGCGGAAGCCCATGCCAGGGTCGATCACCAGGCCAGGCTGGGATTCCAGCGCGACCGCGATGCCGAACGCCTGGAACAGTGCCAGACCGACAGTTGCATAACGGGTGTACTGGGTAATCTTGCGACGGCCCGATTCACCTTCTTTTTTCAGCGCCTCCATGGTCGGCGACACGATCGACACCAGTTGCATGATGATCGAGGCCGAAATGTATGGAGTAATGCCCAGGGCAAAGATCGTGAAACGCGACAGCGCGCCACCGGAGAACATGTTGAACATGCCCAGGATGCCGTTCTGCTGCGATTCAAACAACCGTGCCAGCTCTACCGGGTTGACACCCGGAACAGGGATGTGTGCACCGATACGGTACACCACCAGAGCGCCCAGCAAAAACCACAGCCGGTTCCAAGGGAAGCCGGCGGCGGCGGATTTAGCAAGCTGTTGGTTCGTTGCCAATTTTCGCTCCGATTAAGCTAGCTGACTCAGGCTACCGAGCCGCCAGCTGCTTCGATGGCTGCTTTCGCGCCAGCGGTCACCTTCAGGCCTTTTACGGTCACTGCTTTGGTGATTTCGCCGGAAGCGATCACACGTACGTCGCGTGCCAGAACATTCAGCACGCCGGCCTGTTTCAGCACCAGGATGTCGACTTCACCGACAGCCAGGGCGTTCAGGTCGGACAGACGCACTTCAGCCTTGAAAGTGGCATTCAGGGATTTGAAGCCACGCTTAGGCAGACGACGCTGCAGAGGCATTTGACCGCCTTCGAAGCCGACTTTGTGGAAGCCGCCCGAACGCGATTTCTGACCTTTGTGGCCGCGGCCTGCGGTTTTACCCAGGCCGGAGCCGATACCGCGGCCAACGCGGCGCTTAGCGTGCTTCGCGCCTTCTGCTGGTTGAATGGTATTCAGTTGCATTGTTTTCTCCAGTTCCTAAGGGTCGCTTAGGAAACGACTTTAACGAGGTAGGCGACCTTGTTGATCATGCCGCGCACAGCAGGAGTGTCCTGCAGTTCGCTGACAGAGTTCACACGACGCAGGCCCAGGCCACGCACGGTAGCGCGGTGGTCTTGACGGGTGCCGATCAGGCCCTTCACCAGTTTGACTTTGATAGTGCTCATTGAAGTGCTCCCTATTAACCCAGGATCTCTTCAACCGACTTGCCGCGCTTGGCAGCGATGTCAGCTGGAGTGCTCATTTTGGCCAGGCCGTCCAGGGTGGCGCGCACCAGGTTGTACGGGTTGTTCGAACCGGTGGATTTCGCCACCACGTCGGTCACGCCCATCACCTCGAAGATAGCGCGCATTGCGCCACCTGCGATCACGCCGGTACCTGGCTTGGCTGGCGACATCATCACTTTCGACGCGCCGTGGCGGCCGGTGACGGTGTGCTGCAGGGTGCCGTTCTTCAGAGGAACCTTGATCAGGTTGCGGCGGGCTTCTTCCATTGCCTTCTGCACACCGACCGGAACTTCTTTCGACTTGCCCTTGCCCATGCCGATGCGGCCATCGCCGTCACCAACCACGGTCAGCGCTGCGAAGCCCATGATGCGACCACCCTTGACCACTTTGGTCACGCGGTTGATCGCGATCATTTTTTCGCGCATGCCATCATCCGGCTTATCGGATGCCATTTTTGCTTGCATTTTTGCCATGATCGTACCCTTAGAACTTCAGGCCAGCTTCACGCGCGGCTTCAGCCAGCGCCTTGATGCGGCCGTGGTAACGGAAACCGGAGCGGTCGAAGGCGACTTCGGTGATGCCCGCTTTCAGTGCTTTTTCTGCGACACGCTTGCCAACCAGTGCGGCAGCGGCGGCGTTGCCACCCTTGCCAGACTTGCCAGCCAGCTCGGCGCGCACTTCCGCTTCCACGGTCGAGGCCGAAACCAGAACTTTGGCGTCCGGGCTGATCAGGTTCGCGTAAATGTGCAGGTTGGTGCGGTGCACCGACAGGCGGTTCACTTTCAGTTGCGCGATCTTGATGCGAGTTTGACGTCCGCGGCGCAGACGAGATTCTTTTTTGTCCATCGTCAGCCCCTAATTACTTCTTCTTGGTTTCTTTGAGCTTAACCACTTCGTCCACATAGCGGACACCCTTGCCCTTGTAAGGCTCAGGGGAGCGGTAAGCACGCACTTCGGCAGCCACCTGGCCAACCTTTTGGCGATCGACGCCAGAGATGATGATCTCGGTTGGGGTTGGGGTTGCGCACTTCACGCCGGCAGGCATGTCGTGAACGACTGGGTGCGAGAAGCCCAGGGACAGGTTCAGCTTGTCGCCTTGGGCCTGGGCTTTGTAGCCCACGCCGACCAGGGACAGCTTCTTCTCGAAGCCCTTGGTTACGCCCACTACCATGTTGTTGACCAGGGCACGCAGGGTGCCGGACATGGCGTTCGATTCACGGCTGTCGTTCACCACGTCGAAGGACAGGGTGCCAGCGTTGTTTTCAACTTTTACCAGGCCGTTCAGGCTCTGGGTCAGGGTGCCCAGCGGGCCCTTGACGGTGATCGCTTGTGCGGAGATGGCAACTTCGGCGCCAGCAGGCACAACGATCGGCATTTTAGCTACACGAGACATTGTGTTACTCCTTAAGCCACGAAGCAGATGACTTCGCCACCAACACCGGTAGCGCGCGCCTTGCGATCGGTCATGACGCCTTGCGGGGTCGACACGATTGCCACGCCCAGGCCGTTCATCACGGTTGGGATCTCATCTTTGCCTTTGTAGATGCGCAGGCCTGGACGCGAAACACGTTCCAGACGCTCGATCACAGGACGGCCTACATAATATTTCAAACCGATTTTCAGTTCCGACTTGCCCTCGTTGGTGGACACGACGAAATCTTCAATGTAACCCTCGTCCTTCAGGACGTTGGCAATCGCAACTTTCACCTTCGACGATGGCATAGCCACGGAGGTTTTCTGCACGGTTTGTGCGTTGCGAATACGGGTCAGCATATCGGCGATAGGATCGCTCATACTCATTGCTTATTCTCCTATTACCAGCTGGCTTTGGTCATACCCGGGATTTCGCCGCGCATGGCGAATTCACGGAGCTTGATACGACCCAGGCCGAATTTACGGAAGGTGCCACGTGGGCGACCGGTGACCTGGCAGCGGTTGCGCTGACGGGTTGGAGCCGAGTTACGCGGCAGGGCCTGCAGTTTCAGGCGCGCTTCGTAACGCTCTTCTTCCGACTTGGTCTGGTCATCAATGATGGCCTTCAGAGCGGCGCGCTTGGCAGCAAACTTGGCTACCAGGTCAGCACGCTTCTGTTCACGGTTAATCAGTGCGAGTTTTGCCATGATCGTTTAGTTCCTGAACGGGAATTTAAAGGCGGCGAGCAGCGCTTTGGCTTCGTCGTCGGTCTTCGCGGTGGTGGTGATCGAAATGTTCATACCACGCAGTGCGTCGATCTTGTCGTACTCGATTTCCGGGAAGATGATCTGTTCTTTCACGCCGATGTTGTAGTTACCACGGCCATCGAAGGATTTGCCAGACACACCACGGAAGTCACGCACGCGCGGCAGGGCCACGGTGATCAGACGGTCCAGGAATTCGTACATGCGGGCGCCGCGCAGGGTCACCATGGTACCGATCGGGTAGCCTTCGCGGATCTTGAAACCTGCGATTGCCTTACGGGCCTTGGTCACGACTGGCTTCTGGCCGGCGATCTTGGTCAGGTCGCCAACAGCGTGCTCGATGATTTTCTTGTCAGCCACGGCTTCCGAGAGACCCATGTTCAGGGTGATCTTGGTCAGGCGCGGCACTTCCATCACGGAGGTGTAACCGAATTTACCGGTCAGCTCAGCGACGATCTTGTCTTTGTACAGTTGTTGCAGACGGGCCATTTCTGATTACCCTTTCACTACTTCGCCGTTCGACTTGAAGACGCGGACTTTTTTGCCGTCCACTTCCTTGAAGCCTACGCGATCTGCCTTACCGGTCGCAGCGTTGAACAGAGCAACGTTGGACACGTGGATCGGCATGGTCTTGTCAACGATGCCACCTTGAACACCAGTCATCGGGTTTGGCTTAACGGCTTTTTTAGCCACGTTAACGCCTTCTACCACGACGTGCTCAGCGTCTACACGCTGGGTCACTACGCCGCGCTTGCCCTTGTCCTTACCAGTCAGGACGATGACTTCGTCGTTTTTGCGAATCTTATCCATTGTCTGACTCCTTACAGGACTTCCGGTGCCAGGGACACGATCTTCATGAACTTCTCAGTGCGCAGTTCACGCGTCACTGGGCCAAAGATACGGGTACCGATCGGTTCCAGCTTGTTGTTCAGCAGGACAGCAGCATTGCCGTCGAACTTCACCAGGGAACCGTCCTGGCGACGCACACCCTTAGCGGTGCGCACAACCACGGCGTTATAAATTTCACCTTTTTTGACACGGCCGCGAGGCTGAGCCACCTTAACGGTGACTTTGATCACGTCGCCGATGCCAGCGTAACGGCGCTTGGAACCGCCCAACACCTTGATGCACATGACTTCCTTGGCACCGGTGTTGTCGGCTACTTCGAGCCGGCTTTCAGTTTGAATCATAGTTATCTCTTTCCCAACTTAAGCCGAAGAATCCACACAATGCGGACATCGGTCAGTCTTGGTCCCGCCAGTCGGCACAACGCCGGCTGATTGGGTGCTTGATCTTCATACAAGTACTGACCGCTGTCGCGTCTGCGGAGAGAAACTTTGCGGCGGATACATGGACGAAGCCCGCAAGTATCACATAAAACCTGCGGGCCTGCAAGAACTAATTAAATTGTGACCGGGAACTCACGCTCCCGGCTTGCAACTTACTTAGACGATTTGTGCAGCTTGCACTACACGGGTCACCGTCCACGCCTTCGTTTTGGAGATCGGACGACCTTCCACGATCTCAACCGTATCACCGGCTTTGACCTGGTTGGTCTCGTCGTGCGCGTGGTACTTTGCGCTACGCACGATGATCTTGCCATACAGAGGGTGCTTGACGTGACGTTCGATCAGAACGGTAACGGTCTTGTCCATCTTGTCGGACACGACTTTACCGATCAGAGTACGCTTCAGCTTAACTTGTTCGGTCATTTCGCTTCCTTCGAGTTCATTACCGTTTTCACGCGGGCGATGTCGCGGCGGACCTTCTTCAGCTGCGAGCTGTTGCCCAGCTGCTGGGTAGCAGCTTGCATACGCAGACCGAACTGCGCCTTCAGCAGGTCGTTCAGTTCTTTCTGCAGTGCAGCCTGGTCTTTGCCACGGAGTTCAGATGCTTTCATATTTCACTCCAATTATTGGCCAACCTGGCGCACCACGAAGGTGGTAGCCAGAGGCAGTTTAGCAGCAGCCAGACGGAACGCTTCGCGTGCCAGTTCTTCGCCAACGCCATCCATTTCGTACAGGACTTTGCCTGGACGGATTTCGGCAACGTAGTACTCCGGATTACCTTTACCGTTACCCATACGGACTTCGGCAGGCTTGTTGGAGATCGGCTTGTCTGGGAAAACACGGATCCAGATACGGCCACCACGCTTGATGTGACGGGTCATTGCACGACGAGCGGACTCGATCTGACGTGCAGTGATACGGCCACGAGCCACGGCCTTCAGGCCGAACTCACCGAACGACACGTTAGTGCCGGTGGAGTGCGAAATGCCGGTGTTGCGGCCTTTCTGCTCTTTACGATATTTCCTGCGGCTTGGTTGCAGCATGCTTATTCTCCTGCTTTGTCAGCTGCAGCCGGCTTGGCAGCGCGGCGGGCGGCTGGGGCTTTGGCGCCTGGAGCTGGACGGCGGCCAGCTGGCTTACCGTCGTCGCGGCGCGGGCCACGTGGCTTCTTCTCTTCAGCCGGGGTGTCGATGACAGGTGCTTCGCCGGTGGCGGAGCGGTCACCCTTGTACACCCACACCTTGACACCGATGATGCCGTAGGTGGTGGAAGCTTCGGAGGTACCGTAGTCGATGTCCGCCTTCAGGGTATGCAGAGGCACGCGGCCTTCGCGATACCATTCGGTACGGGCGATCTCGATGCCGTTCAGACGACCCGAGGACATGATCTTGATGCCCTGGGCGCCCAGGCGCATTGCGTTCTGCATGGCGCGCTTCATGGCGCGGCGGAACATAATACGCTTTTCCAGCTGCTGGGAGATCGAGTCAGCGATCAGCTGAGCGTCGATTTCCGGCTTACGGATTTCTTCGATGTTCACGTGCACTGGCACGCCCATGATCTTGGTCAGGGCGGACTTCAGGACTTCGATGTCCTCGCCCTTCTTGCCGATCACGACGCCAGGACGCGAGCTGTACACGGTGAAGCGTGCGTTTTTGGCAGGACGCTCGATCACGATGCGACCCACGGAAGCGTTTTTCAGCTTCTTCTTCAGGAAAGCACGTGCCTTCAGGTCTTCGTTCAGCATCGAAGCGAAGTTACCGTTGGTTGCGTACCAGCGAGATGCCCAGTTACGGGTGACCGCCAGACGGAAACCGGTTGGATGAATTTTCTGACCCATCGCAGCTCCTTAGTTACCGACAGTCACGTAAATGTGACAGGATTGTTTCGAGATACGGTCGCCACGACCTTTAGCGCGTGCAGTGAAGCGCTTCAGGATTGGACCCTTTTCGACGTAGATCGTTTTCACGAACAGTTCGTCGATGTCGGCACCGTCGTTGTGCTCGGCGTTCGCAATTGCGGACTCCAGCACCTTCTTGACGATGAACGCGCCTTTTTTCGGGCTGAACTGCAGGATGTTCAGCGCGGCGTCAACCTTCTTGCCGCGGATCAGGTCAGCGATCAGGCGACCCTTTTGATCCGACAGGCGCACGCCTTTGAGGATAGCTTTAGTTTCCATTATTTCTTAGCCTTTTTGTCAGCAGCGTGGCCCTTGAAGGTACGGGTCAGCGCGAATTCGCCGAGCTTGTGACCAACCATGTTCTCGGAAACGTACACAGGCACGTGCACCTTGCCGTTGTGCACGGCAATGGTCAGACCGATGAAGTCAGGCATGATCGTCGAACGACGGGACCAGGTTTTGATTGGCTTTTTGTCTTTCGACGCTTGCGCGGCTTCGACTTTCTTCACCAGGTGGGCGTCGCAGAACGGCCCTTTTTTCAATGAACGAGTCATGGTTTATCCTTATTTCTTGCCGCGGCGAGAGACGATCATCGAAGAAGTACGCTTGTTCGAGCGAGTCTTCTTACCCTTGGTCTGCTGGCCCCATGGGGACACTGGATGACGACCAGCTGCGGTACGGCCTTCACCACCACCGTGCGGGTGGTCGATCGGGTTCATCACCACACCGCGGACGGTTGGGCGAACACCGCGCCAGCGCATGGCACCGGCTTTACCGATCTTGCGCAGGCTGTGCTCAGCATTGCCGACTTCGCCGATGGTGGCGCGGCACTCGATGTGCACGCGGCGCACTTCGCCGGAGCGCAGGCGAACCTGGGCGTAGGTACCTTCACGGGCCATCAGGACCACAACGGCACCAGCGGTACGGGCCATCTGGGCGCCTTTACCTGGCAGCATTTCCACGCAGTGGATGTTGGTGCCGACTGGGATGTTGCGGATTGGCAGGCAGTTGCCGGCCTTGATCGGCGCTTCCGAACCGTTCAGCAGGGTGTCGCCGACAGCAACGCCTTTAGGGGCGATGATGTACTTGCGCTCGCCGTCGGCGTAGCACAGCAGGGCGATGTGTGCGGTACGGTTTGGATCGTATTCGATACGTTCCACTTTCGCAGGGATGCCGTCCTTGGTGCGCTTGAAGTCCACAACACGGTAGTGGTGCTTGTGGCCACCGCCGATGTGGCGGGTGGTGATGTGACCGTTGTTGTTACGGCCAGCAGTCTTGGACTTCTTCTCCAGCAGGGCGGCGAACGGACGGCCTTTGTACAGGTCGGCGTTCACAACCTTCACCATGCCGCGACGGCCTGGGGAGGTTGGCTTCATCTTAACGAGTGCCATTATTTAGCCTCCTCGGTGAAATTGATTTCCTGGCCTGGCTTCAGGCACACGAAAGCACGCTTGGTGTGGTTGCGGCGACCGATGAAACGGCCGGAACGCTTGACCTTACCTTCGCGGTTCACGGTCTGCACCGATTCCACTTCAACCTTGAACAGCAGTTCAACGGCGGCCTTGATTTCTGGCTTGGTCGCATCCTTGGAAACCAGGAACACGATCTGTTCGTTCTTTTCCGCAACCATGGTGGCTTTTTCGGAAATGACCGGAGCCAGCAGCACCTTCATCAGGCGCTCTTCGCTGTGTTTGATAACTGCGCTCATGCCAGCATCTCCTCAATCTGTGCCAGAGCTGCCTTGGTGACCAGGACCTTCTTGTAGAAGACCAGGGACATTGGGTCAGCGTGACGCGGCTCGACAACCAGCACGTTCGGCAGGTTGCGGGAAGCCAGTTCCAGGTTTTCCTGGATGGTGTCGGTAACGATCAGGACCGAATCCAGACCCATGCCGGTCAGCTTTTGCGACAGCAGCTTGGTCTTAGGCGCTTCGATCGACAGGTCTTCGATCACAACCAGGCGCTCTTCGCGGGCCAGTTGGGACAGGATCGAGCAGATACCTGCGCGATACATCTTCTTGTTGACCTTGTGCGAGAAGTTCTCGTCAGGGGAGTTCGGGAAGATGCGACCACCACCGCGCCACAGCGGGGAGGAGGACATACCAGCACGAGCACGGCCGGTGCCTTTTTGGCGCCATGGCTTCTTGGTCGTGTGGTGGACTTCTTCACGGTCTTTTTGCTTGCGGTTACCGCTACGTGCGTTAGCAGCGTAAGCAACGACGACTTGGTGGATCAGCGCTTCGTTGTAGTCACGGCCGAAGACGGTGTCAGCGGCAGCTACGTTCGACGCAACTTGACCTTGCGCGTTCAAGAGCTTCAGTTCCATCGATTAAGCTCCCTTCTTTGCTTTAACTTTAACAGCTGGCGATACAACAACCTGGCCGTTTTTCGCGCCTGGTACTGCACCCTTCACCAGCAGCAACTGGCGATCAGCGTCGATACGAGCGATTTCCAGGTTCTGGGTGGTGACGGTGACGTCGCCCATGTGACCGGTCATGCGCTTGCCTGGGAACACACGGCCTGGATCCTGCGCCATACCGATGGAACCTGGTACGTTGTGCGAACGGGAGTTACCGTGGGTTTGACGACCCGATGCGAAGTTGTGACGCTTGATGGTACCGGCATAGCCTTTACCAATCGACACACCTTGCACGTCGATCTTCTGACCGACTTCGAACAGGGAAGCGGCGATAACTTCACCGGCTTTCAGTTCGTTTGCCTTAGCTGCGTCAACGCGGAATTCCTTGATGAAGGAACCAGCTTCAACACCTGCTTTAGCGTAGTGACCGGCAGCAGCTTTAGTCACGCGGGATGCGCGACGCTGACCGAAGACAACCTGAACAGCGGAATAACCATCCACTTCAGGAGTTTTGATTTGCGCAACACGGTTGTTCGACACGTCCAACACGGTGACTGGGATCGAATCCCCGTCATCGTTGAAGATGCGCATCATACCAACCTTGCGACCGAGGAGGCCAAGGCTCATTTTTTCTCCATTCCCACCTACGATTGGGCGGGGCTTTGTTTAACTACAAAAAAAGATACGGGCAAAAAAGACGAACCCATACCGAAGCCGGCTAGTGTACCGATATTTCCCCCTTGACGCAACAGCTTTGTACGAGGTATGTCAAATGTTCTGGCCTGGCGGCAAGCGAGCGCCGCCGCTTGTTAACTCGCGGATAAGATTGCCTCCTTTGTGTACGGAGGTTCCCATGGTAAAACTGGCAATTCCCGCACTCCTGGCCGGCTTGCTGGCCGCTCCCCTGACCCACGCCGGCAACGTCGGCGCCACCCTCACGGTCGACCAGCTGCAGCTGCAAGGCAGCGGCAACTACACCGTGCAGCCGGACCATCGCAAACTGTATTCGCGCATCGTCAACGTCGACACTTACAAGGACATTGCCGAATGGGCCATCGACAAGGACAGCTGGCAGCCGCTGGCCACCGACGCCGCCCACAACGGCTCGCAGGCCGTGGGCGGCTGGATCCCGCTGGCCGGCGGCGGCAGCCTGGCGGTCGACATGGCCGAAGGCGACGGCGCCTGGCGCAGCGGCGAAAGCAGCCTGTGGACCGACATTCTTCTCAATCTGGCCCCGGGCGCCAGCGTGACCGTCAGCGGCCGCCTGCAACTGGCCTTCCACGACAGCACCGCGGGCGGCGCCAAGAGCAGCGGCTTCGCCGGCATCTGCCTCGACCTGGCTCCCACCACTTGCGAACCGGGCTACAAGCGCGGCAGTACGCTGGGCGCAGAACCGGGCGGGTTCACCGACAGCTTCTCGCTGGGTTGGCACAACGACACTGCCTACAACCAGCAACTGCTGTGGCGAACCAACCTGATGGTCGACGCGCTCTCGCCGGTGCCCGAGCCGGCCAACTGGGGCATGCTGGGCGCCGGGCTGGGCCTGCTCGGACTATGCCGGAAACGGTATCGCAGCGGATAAAAAACTCATTGGTGCCTTGGGGCAACGCCTCCTAACCTGTTGATGGGCTAGTGCGCCCTATAAATAGATAAGGAGACCGAATGAAAAAGCTGCTGGCAGTACTCTGCCTGTGCCTGCACGCCCTGGCGGCGCAGGCCATCAACCTCGCCGGGCTGCAGAACGCCCACGACCCAGGCACCATCACCAAGGACGGCGACACCTATTTCAACTTCACCACCGGCACCGGGATCTGGTATTCCACCTCGACCGACCTGACCACCTGGCAGGGCGGCCCGGGGCCGGTGTTCAGCACCTATCCAAGCTGGATCGCCAACAAGATCCCCAACTTCAGCGGCTCGTTCTGGGCGCCGGACGTGATCCACATGAACGGGTATTACTATATTTACTACTCGGTCTCGACCTTCGGCACCTCCAGCTCCGCGATCGGCGTGGCCCGCACGGCCTCGCTGAAGAATCCGGCCTGGACCGACCTTGGCATCGTAGTCGAATCGTTTGGCGGCAGCAGCGAGATCAACGCCATCGATCCGGCCCTGTACCGCGACCATGACGGCAAGGTGTACATGAGCTACGGCTCCTTCTTCGGCGGCATCGGCGTGGCCGAGATCAACCAGTCGACCGGCAAGCTGGCCGGCAATGTCACCAAGATCTGGGGCGGCAACGGGCAGGACATCGAAGCGCCCTACATCACCCGCGACGGCGGCTACTACTACCTGTTCGTCAACCGCGGCGCCTGCTGCAAAGGCAGCAACAGCACCTACTACGTCGAAGTACAGCGCGCCACCAGCATTACCGGCCCCTACTCCGGCACCCGCACCGTGCTGCCGAATGTCGACGGCAAATACAAAGGCCCCGGCCACATCGGCGTATTGAAGCAGGATGGCTGCAACTTCACCTCCATTCACTATTACGACCTGAACGACGGCGGCAATGCCAAGCTCGATATCCTGCGCATGACGTATAGCGGCGGCTGGCCCAGCCTGACACGCAACTTCACGAATTTCGCCGGCTGCGGCGGCATGAGCGACGGCCCCTACGTCATCAAGTCGCGCCTGAGCGGCAAAGCGCTGGCGGTCGCCAGCGCCTCCACCAGCAATGGCGCCATGGTGCAGCAGCAGACCTACAGCGGCGGCAAGCACCAGCAATGGTATTTGATCGGGCATGGCGACGGCCAGTACAGCATCATCAACGCCGGCAGCCTGCTCAGCCTCGACAACTGGGAAAACTCCACCACGGCCGGCACCAATATCGCGCAATGGTCGTACTGGGCCGGCAACGGCCAGCACTGGAGCTTCGCCAGCCCGGCCAGCGGCTGGTACACGGTGAAGAACCTGCTGAGCGGCTACGTGGTCGACGTGCAAAACAAGAGCACCGCCGAAAACGCCCAGATCATCCAATGGTCGCTGAACAACGGCACCAACCAGCAATGGAGCTTCACCCGCCCATAACCACAGCCGCGCCCGTGTCAACCTTGGGGTCAGGCTCTTTGGTTGACACGAGCTCGTCCGGAGCAGCGGCGTAAAATGCAGCGATGCTATTTCGCCTCGCTGCCGATGCAGTCCTGCTGCTGCACCTGGCCTTCATCCTGTTCGCCTTGTGCGGCGCCGCCCTGGCGCTGCGCTGGCCGCGCATTTGGCGGATTCACCTGCCGGCTGCCTTGTGGGCGGTCGGCATTGAGCTGATGGGCGCAGTCTGTCCACTCACCTATCTGGAAAACGCCCTACGCATGCGCGCAGGCCAACAGGGCTATGCGGAGGGATTCATCGAGCATTACCTCCTGCCCTTGATCTACCCTGCCGGGCTGACGCCTGCCGTGCAATACGTACTGGCGGGCGTCGTGCTGGGCGTGAACCTTGTGCTGTATGCCTGGCTCTGGCTGCGCCGCGACCGACAGCGCTGAACCGCAGGAGGCGATCGCCACCTGTTCCGGCAAACGCACGTAGCCACGGAAAGTGTCGGGCTTGCTGCGCCCCAGCCTTGCCTGCAGGACCTGCATCAGGTCCAGGTAAGCGGCACTGGCCGGTGCCGGTGCGCACGGCAGGGCCAGGCGGTAGGCCGGAGCGTTGCCATGCCCCGTGACCGCCACCTCGCGGTAGGCGCTGACCACCACCGCCACCAGCTCGGTGCCGGGGCGGACATCCAGCTGCCACGCCACCGTCTCATAGCTGGCCAGCACCAGCACAAAGCGTGCGCCGCGCTGGTCCAGCACTACCCGCACCGGACCGGCCGGCTGGTTGGCCGTGTAGCCGGACAGGACCACCAGTTGCGCGCCCTCGGCGAGGGATGGCGTCAGCAGGCCGCCCGGCAGCATCACGCTTGCTCCACCGGGCTTGGTGCCGGGCTACCCAGGCTGTACCAGTCGACCTTGCGGGTGGCAACCATGATGGCGGCCAGCACGGCGAACAGCAGGATCGCGCCCAGCATCAGGGCATTGTTCTCCGAATTGAGCAGGCCGAACAGGATGCCGTACAAGGCACACAAGGCGCCGCCGAAGCCCATGCCACGCTTCCAGTCGTGCAGCACATGCATCAGGTAATAAGCAATCAGCACGATGCAGGCGGCGCTGGCGGCAAGGTAGGAAGCGACAAAGTTGTAGTGCTCGGACAGGCTGACCAGCAGCAGGAAGAACAGCGCCAGTGCCAGTCCCACCAGCAGGTACTGCACCGGGTGGATCGGCAGCCGTTTCATCACTTCGAACAGGAAGAAGGCAGCGAAGGTCAGCGCAACAAACAGCAAGCCGTACTTGGTGGCGCGGTCGGCCATCGAGTACACGTTGACCGGTTCAATGAACGCAGCTTCGATGGTGTCGAGTGCCGGCAAGGCATTCTCGCCCTGCCCGGCCGACTGTTCGCGCAGGCGCAGCTGAGACTGGGCTTCGCTGGCCAGCGAGGAGATGCGCCACACGGCCTGGAAGCCTTTGTCATCCAGATTGTATTGCTCGGGCAGGAAGCGGCCGCTGAACTGCGGGTGCGGCCATGTCGACGTCATGACGAAGCGGTTATTGCGCGCGAGCGGCACGAAAGCCTGGCTATTCATGCCCGCCAGGTTCAAGCCAAAGCTGAACTTGACCGGGCCGGGCGCTACGTCGTCCATCGACAACGTGGCATGCAGGCCCTGGCGCGAAGAGCGCAGCCCGGAGCCCTGTTCGAATTCAACGCTGCGCGTGCCCCATACCAGGCGGGGAATATCGCGGACGCCGCGCACGTCGGCCACCGCCAGCGCGATGTACGGGCGCTCCGGCGTGATCTGCGAACCGTTCTCGGTGTGCGGCAACTCAGCCACCGCCGGAACAATGAAGTCGCCGTTGATCTTGTGCGCGCCGTTGAACATCAGCACCTGATGGATGCCGCGATGGCGGCGTTCAGTGCCCAGGTCGGACTGCACTTCCAGCTGGTTGGGGAACACGAGGTGCTGCGATTGCTTGCGGTAGCGCTTCGTTTCCGGCTTGCCGTCCTTGTCCTTCTCTTCGACGCTGTAGACCTCGCTGTACGGCATGACCAGCACCGGTCCGTAGATATGCTGCTCGCCCACCGAATCGGCGGCAATGCTGCGCGCCGCTTCATCGCGATAGGCGATGCGCTCAGAAATGGTGGATTGGATCATGGCCAGCGGTACGCCGAGCAGCAGCATCAGCATGCCGACGAAAAGGGCTTTGACCAGGAGTCTTTTTTGCATGATTTGGCGCTTCCTGTTGTTGTTAAGGTTGCGCCAGTGTAGGCAGCGTTTATGCGCTGGTGATGCGTTCTGCGTGAAGAGCGCTCAACGGTTCGGTATGCAAGCTCCCTCGACCTCGTGCGCTTGCAGGTCTGGCGGGGCCTGGCCGGTACCGGCCTCTATCAGCGATACCACGCAATCGGCCGCAGCCCCTTCCACCAGCATGGAATATGACTTACCTGCTTCGGGCACAAAGCTCGCCACCCGGATACAGCGGCTGGTAGTCACTTCCAATACTATTTGTTTCCTCGCAATACTCTTCTCCTTGCCTGGTTTTCTCGCGACATCCTCGTCGGTGATCACCGTCCGGTTGGCGACGTCTATCGACAGTGCCTGCAAGTACAAGCGGCGACCGGCAGCAACCCTTACCCGCTCACTACCGCCCCTCAAGCTGCCAAAGGCCACCAGCCGGCCATTGCCGGCGGCGGGACTACATTGCGCGTCGGCGAACCCGGAAACTTCAACGACGCCAAACTTGGGTTTGCCTTCAAGCAGCCCGGCGTCTGCCGGCATGTGTATTGCCAGTTGCGCAGATGCTTCACCTGCGCCCGGCTGACGATAAAATTCAGCACACCCCGACAGTAACAGCGTAGCCAGCATCAGGGCTGCTCCCGAATTCCTCATGGAGCTCCTTCCATAAATTTATTGAGGATAATGTCCCATTAAACGAACAGCAATTAACTGCTCAGGAATTCTGCATATTTTGGGGCAGGCGCAAAATGGCGCGGCAACCGGCACCTGGCACATTTGCAACCTGCGCCGTTCCACCATGCAATGCCGTTACTTCTCGCACAAAAGGCAGGCCGAGGCCCGTGCTCTTGGGCGCATCGGGACGCGGCAGCGAGTAGAAACGTTCGAATACGCGTTCAAGCGCGTAATCCGGGATGCCGGGGCCGTGATCGGAGACGACAATCTCCGCCATGCCTCCATTGCTGCGCGCAGATAAGGTAATGAGACTGCCGTGCGGCGCAAAGCTGATGGCATTGTCAAGCAGGTTGCCCAGCGCCTGGCGCAGCAACAGGCGGTCACCCAGTAGCTGCAGCTGCAACGGCGCGTCCACCTCGATCTGCAGCGAGCAGGCAGCGAGACGAGCCTGGAAGTCGCTGGCAACGTCTTGCAAAAGCCCGGCGGCGTCGAGCGGCGCGGCATCGTCGATGCGCTGCTGTTTCTCGACCCGTACTAGTGCCAGCAGCTTGTCGATCAGGTCGCGCTGGCGGGCGTTCTGGGCCTGGATGGTGGCCAGGAACTGGCGCCGCTGCTCGGGCGGCATATCCTCTTCCAGCAGTTCGGCCGTGGCCTGGATGGCGGCGATCGGGCTTTTCAACTCATGCGTCAGCGTATGCATCAGGGTCTCGACGTAGTCCTTGCCTTCCAGCTTGGCGCGCATGGCTTCCAGCGCGTGGCCGAGGGTGCTGATCTCGCTGCTGCCCAGCTTGGGCATGACGGCTTTGCGGCCGGCCTGCACGTCCTCTACGAACACCATCAGCTTGTTGACGGTGCTGGCCATGCGCCAGGTGATGGCAATGCCGATCAGCAACGACAGGCCCAGCAGGACCACGCCCCACTTGAGGATCTTGCGCTGGCTGCGTTCGATCAGGCCCTGCACGCTGGAGATGGGCTTGGAGACGGTCAGCGCACCGATGATGTTCGCGCCATCGCGCACCGGCGCGGCGACGTACATTGCCAGGCCGCCGTATTCGCGCGGCGAGTCGCTCGACATGCGGGCGCCGTATTTGCCGCGCAGGGTCAGGAACACATCGTTCCATTGCGAGTAGTCCTTGCCGACGGCCTTGCCGGCCGAATCGAATCGCACAATGCCCTGCGCGTCGGTGATGGTGATGCGGTAGTCGGTGTTGCGGCTGGCGGCGGCGATCTTGGCCAGCAGGGCCGGATCCGGGGCGCCCTGCTTGACATCGTCGGCAACTACCTGGGCCAGCAACTGGGCGGTGTCGTTCATGGCCGCCTCCAGGGTGGAGCGGGCGCCCGGTTTGACTTCCTGCACGAAGACGTTGAGCAGGAACCAGGCTGCCAGGCCAACGATCAGGAAGTAGCCCAGCAGGATGCGCAGGCCGATTTTCATGCGCAGGTCTGCAGGCTGTAGCCCATGCCGCGGTGGGTCTGGATCGGGTCGGCGTTGTCGTCGATGGCGCGCAGCTTGGCCCGCAGGGATTTGACGTGGGCATCGACCGTGCGGTCCAGCGTTTCCGGCGCGTCGCACCAGACACGGTCCATCAACTGGGCGCGCGACAGCACATGGCCGGGGTGCTCGACCAGGGTTTTCAGCAGCAGGTATTCGTAGCGGGTCAGGTCGAGCGGCTGGCCGGCGAACAGGATGCGCGCTTCGGCCGCACGCAGTTCGAAGCCAGGCGTGCGCGTGGCCGCCGGCGCCGGCGCCGGGGGGGGGGCGGGGCCCCCCGGGGGCCATGCCGGGGCGGGCGCGGGCTCGCGCCCGGCGCGCCCCCCGTGGGGGCGGGGGGGACG
>CBHREK010000014.1:0-35241 GCA_966077345.1 uncultured Duganella sp. | reverse complement strand
ACATTTTGTCCGTTTGCCAGACCTGACCCCGACTTTTATTTACATACTCACACTTGCGATCCAGGCGTTAACGCGTGCTTCCAGCAGCGGCAGAGGCAGCGTGCCTTCGCCCAACACCACGGCATGGAAGGCAGGGTAGCTGAACTTCTTGCCCAGTACGCGCTGCGCCTTGTCGCGCAGTTCCAGGATCTTCAGTGAGCCAACCTTGTAGCTCAAGGCCTGTGCCGGCCAGACCATGTAACGCTCGATCTGATTCTTTGCGCGGGCTTCGGAGACACCCTGTTTCTCCACCATGTAGGCGATGGCTTTTTCGCGGCTCCAGCCCAGCGAGTGCATGCCGGTGTCGACTACCAGGCGTACGGCGCGCAGCATTTCGGCGTTGAGGTGGCCGTAGTACCAGACCGGGTCTTCGTACAGGCCGAAATCCTTGCCCAGGGTTTCTGCATACAGCGCCCAGCCTTCGGTGTAGGCGGCGTTGTTCTGGTTCTCGGTGCTGAACATGCGGAAGTCCGGCAGCGGCATTTCCTTCAGCAGCGCAGCGTGGAAATGGTGGCCCGGCACGCCTTCGTGCAGCAGCAGGCTGGCCATGCCGGTGCGGCTGTAGTCTTTCGGGTCGTTGACCACGGCCCAGAATACGCCAGGGTGCGAGCCGTCGGCCGCAGGCGGGGTGTAATGGTCGGAGGCCGTAGCGCGCGTCAGTTCGGGCTCCAGGTCAACAACCAGCTTTGATTTCGGCACCAGCGTGAAATAGGCGGGCAGCTTGGTTTGTACCGTGTCGTAGATCTTGCGGTACTCGGCCAGTACTTCCGCTTCGGTGGTGAATGGCTTGAACTGCTTCTGGTCGCGCACCCATTGCGGGAAGGCCTGTGCCGGGCCGTCGTAACCGAGCTTGCCCATCAGGGTTTGCATCTGTGCGCTGATGCGGGCGACTTCTTTCAGGCCAAGGTCGTGGACTTCCTGCGGGGTGAGCGGCAGGGTGGTGCTGTCGTTGATGCGGGCTTTGTACCACGCATCGCCGTTCGGCAGGGCGGTCCAGCCAGTACTGTCACGGCTGGCCGGGAGGTATTCCGTTTCCAGGAACTTCACCAGGCGTTCCAGCGCGGGGTTCAGTTTTTCCACGGCGGCGCGGTAGTCGCGCGCCAGGCGGCCCTTGTCGGCGGCACTGAATTCGGCGGGCATGCGCTTGATCGGCGAGTAGTACACGCTGGCTTCCGCGTTCGCGCTGCGCAGGGCGGCCATTTGCGGCAGCATCGCTTGCGTGATCGGCTTGGGCTGCACGATGCCCTGCTTGATGCCTTCGCGCATATTGGCGATGGCCTGGTCGATCCACGGCGCCAGTTGGCGTACGCGGCTCAGGTAGTCCTGGTATTGCTTGACGGTGCCCAGCGGCTGCGAACCGGTGCCGCCAGCGTAATTCGCCAGGGTGCTGGGGATATTGTCGAAGTGGTTCAGTGGCAGCAGGTGTTCAGGGAACGGCGCCAGGGCCAAAGCGGCATCCAGTTCATAGGCCAACAGGTCCAGCGTCATCTGCTCCTGGGTGGCCAGTTGCGTGCGTGGGATTTTCGCGAGGCGCTTTTGCATCTGGCGATAAGTGGCGAACTGCTTGGCGCGAACGGAAGGGGAGATCGCCATGCCGATCTGGTCGTTGTAGCGCGGGTCGCCGTTGGCGGTTGCAAACAGCAGCGGGTCGAAGTGGGCGCGGGCGACGTGGAAGTCATTGGCCAGTTGTGCCAGTTGGCGGCTGGCCTGGCTGGCTTGCTGCTTGGCGGCAGGTGCTGCCAGGGCTGGGGTGAAAGCGAGAGGAGAGGCCAGCAGGCTGGCGGCAAGAACTGCGGTCGAAAAACGGGTAGGCAGCATTGGATTTCCTGGGCAAAAACAGAAGGCGCTCAGGATACTCCAAAACTCCGCCGCTGGAGGAATGGGGTCTTGCGAATGAGAATTATTCGCATTAGAATGCATATTCCCCGTGCCAGCCTTGAGCCAGCATTTGACTGACTCTCGACTGGAATATCATGACTGCATCCGTATTGCCGCCGCAGCGCCTTGCGCTGTTGCTGGCTGCTGCCTTGGGCGCGCACGCCCAGGCCCAAGAGACGACCCGCCTCGGCGAAATCCTCGTCACCGCCAAGCCTGAAGAAACCAAGACCATCGACGCGCGCGAACTGGATAAACGCGGCGTGACCGACATGTCGCAGATTGCCCGCTACGAAACGCTGGTCACCGTGCCGGCTGCCCTGAGCGGCGGCGCCAATGTCTGGGATGGCGCGGGTAATACCGGTTTCAATATCCGCGGCGTGGAAGGCAACCGCATAGGCCTCGACCTCGATGGCATTGCGCTGCCTGATGCCGCGCCGCGGCCGGACAGCTCGACGCTGAACAGCTTCGGCGTGGGACGTGATTACTTTGATCCCGAGACTTTCCGCGAGGTGCGCATTGGCGCGGGCAGCACGTCGGCCGATAGCGGCAGCGCGGGCCTGGGCGGCAAGGTATCGTTCGTGACCAAGTCGCCGTCGGATTACATCAGCGCCGACAAGCCGGTGTACGCGGAATACAAGGCTGGCTACCATGGCGCCAACAATGCGCGCCTTCATGCGCTGACCGGTGCGGGGCAATTTGGCGACTTGCAGGCGCTGGCCGTGGCCGTGCACCGCAGCGGCGAACAGACAGAAAGCGAAGGCAGTGTGGCGCCCAATCCGGACGATTGGAGTTCCGATGCACTGCTGGCCAAGCTTGCGTGGCGCCTGGCGCCGGGCCAGAAGCTGGGCTTCACCTTTGACGGCTTCCGCGCCGAGCATGAGCGAGCGTTCGACAACAAGCTGGGCGCCTCCTATCCGCAAGGCGCCATGCAATCGTCCCGTACGCGCCGCAACCGCATCAGCGTGGAGCACGAACTTGCCGCCGGCCCGTGGCTGGTGGAGAGCCGTGCCTACGTGCAGGATGCCCGGGTGGAGGATCACACCAATGCGGCCTACGTCGTGGGTCCCCAGCGTTACGCGCGCAGCATTGACACGGCATTCCTCAACAAGAGCAAGGGCCTGGCAGCCAATGCCACGCGGCAGTTCGGTACCGACAGCCTTGCGTTTGGCGCGACAGTGGAAGACCAGGAATCCCGCCGCCCATGGCGCGAGGACCGTACCGTGCTGGCAACTGGTGCGCACCAGGTCACCAACAAGAACCGCATGGCGGACATGGACACACTGAAGCTGTCGGCTTTCGTGCGCGGGGAGTACGTATTCCCGCTGGCTGGATTGCGTGCCACGCTGACGCCAGGCCTGCGCGCGGAATACCGCAAGCTGGAGCCAAAGAACCTGCAGAGCTATGTGATCGCCGTGCCGGGCGCGGCGAAGGAGATCAAGGAAGACAGCGACAGCTACTTGTCGCCAAGCCTCGGCCTGACGGTAGCGCTGGCGCCTGATTTTGACGTGTACGGCAAATTCACGCGAGGCTACCGCATGCCGACTGCCGCGGAGCGAACCGGCACCTATGACTCGTTCAGCTATACCGGCGCGGGCAATGGCTACGCAACGCTGGGCAACCCGAACCTGGGCAAGGAAAGCAGCAATGCCTTCGAACTTGGCTTGCGCGGCCGGGCGGCAGGCTGGCTGACCGTGAGCGCATCGACTTTCTACAACCGCTACAAGGACTTCATCGAGTACGTGGCGCAGCCGGCCGATCCGGTCAATTTCCCGACCATCACTTTTGGCCTGTTCCGGCCGGAGAACATCGGTAATGCGCGCAGTTGGGGTGGCGAGCTCTCTGCGGTCGCGGAGCTCGGCAAGCTGGCGCCCGCGCTGCAAGGTTTCAGCGCATCGCTGGCGTCCGGCGCATCGCGCGGCACGCTGGAAAACCAGCGCACCGGCAAGAAGGCCGGCATGAACTCGATCCAGCCTTACAAAACCACAGCCAGCCTGGCTTGGGACGACGCGCAAAAGCGCGGTGGCGCATCGCTGACGGCCTTCCACATGCGCGGCAAGCAGGCTGAGGCCGAGGTGGCTGCAGCGCAGTCGCAGCCGGCAGCTTATTTCGCTGTCCCTGCTGCCACGGTGGTCGACCTGGCCGGCTACTGGAAGCTTGGTAAACATGCGGAACTGAACGCCGGCATCTACAACCTGGGCGACAAGAAGTACTGGGACTACGCCGCCGTACGCACGCTGGCCGCCGGCACCACGGCAGCCACGCTGGCCGAGATTGAACGACAGGCTCGCCCGGGACGTCACGTAGCCGTCAATTTCAAACTGATGTACTGATAAGGAGAAGAACATGAAGACGAAGAAGGTGTACGCATTGCTGGTGCTGACCGGCCTCATCGCAATCGCTGCCGGCACTGTGAGTGCGGCTTCCCTGGCCGATCGCTGGACCACGCTGCGCGCCGAACAGCCCAAGCTGCAGATCCGCGACGCGGCGCGCACGCTGGGGACTTCAGAAGCGGAACTGCTGGCGACTGGCATCGGCAAGACTGTGACGCGACTGTCGGATGCGGATCATGCGGTGAACGACATCATGATCCGCGCGCTGGACCTCGGCACCGTGCTGGCACTGACGCGCAACGAGAACGGCGTGCTGGAGCGTACCGGCGTGGCGACCAAGGCCAAGCCGGAATCGTTCAGCGACAAGGAACGCTTCCGCGCGGTAGCCGGCGGCTACCTGGGCGGCGAGATCGACATGCGCTTCCATTTCGCGAACTGGAAGCATGCCTTCGCGGTGGTGCAGCCGGGGCGCGATGGTGCGACCAGCCGCAGCCTGCAGTTCTTTGATGCGCAGGGCAATGCGGCGCACAAGGTCTACGTAAAGAGCGAGGCCGGCGTGGCGGTGTTCGACAAGATTGTGGCGGACTTCAAGCATCCGCAGCAGACGGGGGAGCTGAAGATTGTTGCCGCTGTGCCGAAGGCGGCGGAACTGACCGATAGCGCGGTTGACGTGAAGGAGTTCCAGCTTGCGTGGAAGGAGATGACTGATGTTCACCAGTTCAATCGGATCGTCAGCGAGTTCAAAATGAGCCGTGAGCAGGCATTGCGACTGGCGCCGGAAGGCCTGGCTCAGAAGATTGGCCCGCAGGCTTTACGCAAGCTGCTGGATGAATCGGCAAAGCAGCAGCTGCCGATCATGGCTTTCCTGGGAAATGGCGCGGCGACGCAGATTTACAGCGGCAAGATCAGCAAGACGGCTGCAAGCGGCGACTGGTACAACGTGCTTGATCCGGACTTCAACCTGCACATTCGCGAGACTGCGCTCAAGAGCGGGTACGTGGTGCAGCGGGCGGGGGTGACGTCGGTCGAGTTCTTTGACAAGGACGGGGAGCTGGTGGTGACGTTCTTTGGGGTTCGCGAGCGCGCCAAGCCGCAGCCGCAAGCGTGGGTGGATTTGACGCGGGCGCTCTAAAACCGGTAATTCTGGGTCTGACCCTAGGGTCAGACCCGATCGGTGACTGCCGCGTATTTGGGTCAGACCCTTGGGTCTGACCCAGGTTTACCGGTTTTAGTGCTTGGCTTCCGAGCCGTGGATCAGGGCTTCAGCGGGGGCATCGGTGACGAACAGCTGCGCGCAGTCGACTGCGTCGTACTCGTAGTGCTTGCCACAGAAGTCGCAGTTGATACCCAGCTTGCCTTGCTCGGACAGGGCGTCTTCCACTTCCTGCTGGCCCAGCATCTTCAGCATATTGCCGACCTTTTCACGGGTGCAGGAGCAATGGAACTGCGGATGCAGCGGCTCGAACACACGCAGGGTCTCTTCCCAGAACAGGCGCTTCTGCAGTACATCGATGCCGTGCTCCAGCATTTCGGCTTCCTTCAGCGTGTCGCCCAGCATCACCACGCGGTTCCAGGTCTCCTGCGACACTTCGGCAGCGTGCGCGGTGGCTTCCGCTTTGCCGCCATGCAGTGGCAGCTTTTGCAGCAGCAGGCCGCGCGAAACCTGGTCGTCGGCCGCCAGCCACAGCTTGGTGTCGAGCTGCTCGGAACGCAGCATGTAGTGCTCGATCACGGTTGCCACGTCGTCGCCGTCCAGCGGCACGATGCCCTGGTATGGCTGCTGGCCGGGCACCTTCTCGGCCGGGTCGAGCGTGATCACGAAGCGGCCGTGGCCCTGTGCATTCACCAGCGCCTGCAGGCCGGCATCTTCCGCAATCGCGAACTCGGCATTCATCTTGGCGGTGGCGCGCATGCGCAGGTCGGAATCGCATTCCACCACCAGCAGGCGCACCGGGCCATCGCCGTGCAATTGCATGATCAGCGAGCCGTTGAACTTGAGGTTGGCCGACAGCAGGGCGGCCGCCGACACCATTTGCCCCAGCAGGCGCTTGACGGCTACCGGGTAGTGGTGGCGGGCGACGATTTCGCGCCAGGTGGCGGAAATGTCGACCAGCTCACCGCGCACGGCGGCGTCTTCGAAAACAAACTTCTGCAGGGTATCCGGGGTGTTCGTCATTGTTTTTATCCAATCTTTTTCAGTTGCGACTTGAACAGCTGGCCACGTTTGACATAGCTGTCGGCGCTGCCGATCAGGCGCGCCACATCTTCTGCTGTCAGCTGGCGCACCACTTTGGCGGGGGCGCCCACGATCAGCGAGTTGTCGGGAAATTCCTTGCCTTCCGTGACCAGGGCGCCGGCGCCGACCAGGCAACCCTTGCCAATCTTTGCACCGTTCAGCACTACTGCCTGGATGCCGATCAGCGATCCGTCGCCGATGGTGCAGCCATGCAGCATGGCCTGGTGGCCGATGGTCACGTCCTTGCCCACCGTGAGCGGGTAGCCCATGTCGGTGTGCATTACCGTACCTTCCTGCACATTACTGTTTTCACCAATTGTGATGCGCTCGTTATCGCCGCGGATGGTTGCGCCGAACCAGACGGAGCTGTTCGCGTGCAAGGTCACCTTGCCGATCAAGGTCGCATTCTCCGCCACGAAAGCGGAAGCATCAATCTCTGGCGCGTGTTCGCCAAGCTGGTAAATTGTCATGGATGGTCCGGTAGGAGGGAAGTGGCGCTATTGTACGCCAAGCAGGTTTTAGCACGGTCGTGCTATTATTGTGGTTCACCCATTTCGAGGCAAGCACCATGATTCCATCCCGTTCCGACTTTATCCAAGTGCGCGGCAAGCGCACCCACGTGCTGCACTGGGGCCGCGAAGGCGCGCCCAAGGTCTTCATGGTGCATGGCTGGATGGACGTGGGCGCCAGCTTCCAGTTCGTGGTCGATTGCCTGAAGGGCGACTGGCATGTGATTGCGCCGGACTGGCGCGGTTTCGGCCTGACCGAACGCAATGGCACGGATACCTACTGGTTCCCCGACTACGTGGCTGACCTGGACGCCATCCTGCGCCATTACCAGCCGGAGGGGGAGGTCAACCTGCTGGGCCACAGCATGGGCGGCAATGTTGTCAGTTTGTACGCGGGCGTGCGCCCGGAGCGCATCCGCCGGCTCATCAACCTGGAAGGCTTCGGCCTGAAGGCGACCGTCCCGGAGCAGGCCCCGTCGCGCATGCGCAAGTGGCTGGACGAGCTGCTGGTGGAGCCGGAAATGCGCAGCTACGACTCGGAGGCCGCCGTCGCAGCCCGCCTGCAAAAAACCAACCCGCGCCTGTCCGACGAGCGCGCCGCTTTCCTGGCAAGCCACTGGTCGGCCCAGAATGCGGATGGCCGCTGGGAGATCCTCGGCGATCCGGTGCACAAACGCCCCGGCCCTTCGCTGTACCGCGTAGAAGAAGTGCTGGCCTGCTGGAAGAAAATCACGGCGCCGGTACTGTGGGTAGAGGCGGAAGACACCAATATGTGGCTGTGGATGGGCCCCAAGGATGAAGCGCGTGCCGAAATCGACCGCCGCCTGGGTCATCTGGCGAAAGTAACGCCGAAGATGATGCCGGATGCCGGCCATATGCTGCACCACGACCAGCCGGAACTGCTGGCGGAAATGCTGGAGGAATTCCTGGCCTGAGCTTTCAGCGTACAATGAAACCTTCGCAACATTGCAACCAGTATGCTGAACGTAGACCTCCATTGCCATTCGAACGTGTCCGACGGCGTTCTGCCCCCAGCGGCAGTGGCCGAGCATGCCCACAAGGCGGGTGTAAATGTCTGGGCCCTGACTGACCATGATGAAGTGGGCGGTGTCGACTCCGCTCGCGCGGCCGCGCAGCTTTATGGCATGCGTTTTGTTTCGGGCGTGGAGATTTCCATTACCTGGGCAAACGAGACGGTGCACATCGTCGGCCTGCAGATCGACGAAAACAATCTCACCCTGTTGAAGGGGCTGGAGGATACTCGTTCGGGACGCGATAACCGCGGCCGCGAGATCGGCCGGCAACTCGCGCTGGCGGGCATTCCGGGAGCCTATGAAGGTGCGCTGAATTATGTCGATAATCCGGCCCTGATGTCGCGTACCCACTTTGCCCGCTTCCTGGTGGAGCAGGGCGTTTGCTCGTCGGTGGCGGAAGTTTTCCGCAAGTACCTGTCTCCTGGCAAGCCGGGCTATGTCGAGCATCGCTGGGCAACGCTGCAGGACGCGGTAGGCTGGATCCTGGGTGCAGGCGGGATTGCGGTGATTGCCCATCCCGGGCGCTACAAGTTCACGCCGCTGCAGGAAGGTATCCTGTTCGATGAATTCAAGCAGTTGGGCGGGAAGGCAATCGAGGTGGTGACCGGGTCGCATACGCCGGACCAGTATCCTAAATATGCGAACCTGGCCAACAGCTACGGCTTTTTGGCCTCGCGCGGGACCGATTTTCATGCGCCGGGCGAAGCGAGGGTGGATTTTCGCTTTCTGCCGCCGCTGCCGGGCAATGTGACGCCGGTCTGGCATGACTGGTTCTGAACCCCGGTAAACCGGGTCAGACCCAAGGGTCAGACCCAGAGATGCAGCTGGCGCGGGCGGGTCAGACCCTTGGGTCTGACCCAGCTTTACCGGGTTAAGGCTTGTATTTCCCACACCCGACCATAGATTAACGTTCGGTAAAGTCGTCCGGAGGGCCATTCTATGAAACGCATCATCCTGTTCATTGCCACCAATCTTGCGGTTGTCGTGGTGCTGTCGATCGTCTTGTCCCTGCTGGGCATCGGGCGTCCCGGATCCGGCACCAGCATGGGCGGCTTGTTGGCGTTTTCCGTGGTGGTGGGCTTCACCGGCTCGATCATTTCGCTGCTGATGTCCAAGCCCATGGCCAAGTGGTCGACCGGGGCGCGCGTGATCGAACAGCCGCAGAATTCTACCGAACAGTGGCTGGTCGGCACCGTGCACGCGCTGGCGGACAAGGCTGGGATCGGCCGCCCGGAAGTGGCAGTGTACGAAGGCGACGCGAATGCCTTTGCTACAGGCGCCTTCAAGAATGACGCGCTGGTGGCGGTGTCCACCGGCCTGCTGCAGTCGATGAACAAGGAAGAAGTCGAGGCCGTGCTGGGCCACGAAGTGGCGCACATTGCCAATGGCGACATGGTGACACTGACCCTGATTCAGGGCGTGGTGAACACCTTCGTGGTCTTCCTGGCGCGTATCGTCGGCTCGGTGGTGGACGGCATGCTGAACAAGGACGAGGAGCGCCGTGGCCCGGGCATCGGTTATATGGTGACCGTCTTCGTGTGCGAACTGCTGTTTGGCCTGATTGCCTCGATGATCGTGGCCTGGTTCTCGCGGCAGCGTGAATTCCGTGCCGATGCCGGCTCGGCGCGCCTGCTTGGTTCCACCGTGCCGATGCAGCACGCCCTTGCGCGCCTTGGCGGCGTGCATCCTGGCGAACTGCCGCAAGGCATGGCGGCATCCGGTATCACCTCGCCGAGTGGCTGGGCGGCGCTTTTCTCCAGCCATCCTCCGATTGAAGAACGCATCGCGGCCCTGCAACAGCTGCGCTAAAACATGACCCAATTCTTCCAGGTACATCCAGACAATCCGCAACTGCGCCTGATCAAGCAAGCGGCCCAAATCATTCACGGCGGCGGCATTGTCGCGCTGCCGACCGATTCCTGTTATGCGCTGGTGTGTCACCTGGACGATAAGGCGGCGGTGGAAAAGCTGCGCCGGATTCGTGGCATCGACGAAAAGCATCACCTGACTTTGCTGTGCCGCGACCTGAGCGAGATCAGCACCTATGCCAGGGTCGACAACAAGCAATTCCGCCTGATGAAGGCGGTAACGCCTGGACCTTACACCTTCATCCTGGAGGCGACGCGCGAAGTGCCGCGCCGGCTGTCGCATCCATCGCGCAAGACCATCGGCCTGCGCGTGCCGCAAAACACCATCACCGAAATGCTGATGGAAGAACTGGGCCAGCCGCTGCTGGGCACGACCCTGATCCTGCCGGGCGACGACGAGCCGTTGACCGACCCGGACATGGTGCTGGAGCGCCTGTGCAAACAGGTCGAGCTGGTGATCGACGGCGGCGCCTGCCGGCTTGAACCAACCACCGTGGTGGACCTGACCGGCGACGAGCCTGAACTGATCCGGCGCGGCTGCGGCGACTGTGCCGCCCTCGGCCTCTGAATCGCGCTCCTTCGCCAGCCGCCCACCTGTCCGGCACCTGGCGAGGTAGCTGAGTCCCTCTGATAAAATTCCCGTTATGAACAATTTTGACCAGGCTATCCAGACGATCGCGGTCTACGCGATTCCTGTGCTGTTTGCCATCTCCCTGCATGAAGCCGCCCACGGGTATGTCGCCCGCTACTTCGGCGACAACACCGCCGAAAAATTGGGCCGCCTGACGCCGAATCCGATCAAGCACATCGATCCGTTCGGCACCATCTTGCTGCCGCTGATGCTGCAATTCCTCCATTTGCCGCCATTTGGCTATGCCAAGCCGGTACCGGTGGATTTCAATCGGCTGCGTAATCCGAAAAAACAGATGGGTTTTGTTGCCGCTGCCGGTCCGGCCGCCAATTTCGTCATGGGACTGGGCTGGATGTTGCTGCTGGTCCTGATGATCAAGCTCGGTGTCAGTGAGCGTTTCCCGATCGAGATGTGCAAGGCAGGCGTACTGACAAACGCCGTGATGTGTGCATTCAACCTGCTCCCGATTCCGCCGCTGGACGGTGGGCGTATCGTGACAGCGATCCTGCCGCGCGACCTGGCGTACAAATTCGCCAGTATCGAGCGCCTGGGACCCCTGATTTTCATCGGCCTGATCTTGCTGATGAATACCGGACCGTTCCGTGCCATGCTGGGCGGCTTGATCAACTTGGTGATGCGCCTCATCGAAATGCCGTTCCTTCCATTCCTGAGTTGATGCCATGTACCCTGACCGCGTAGTCTCCGGCATGCGCCCGACGGGCAGCATGCACCTTGGCCACTACCATGGCGCGCTGAAGAACTGGATCAGGATGCAGGCCGAGCAGCCTTGCCTGTTCTTCGTGGCCGACTGGCACGCGCTGACCACGCACTACGACGACCCGTCCATCATCGAAAAAGCCACCTGGGACATGCTGGTTGACTGGCTCGCCGCCGGTATCGACCCGACCCAGGCCACGCTGTTCATCCAATCGAGAGTCCCGGAGCACGCCGAGCTGCACTTGCTGCTGTCGATGGCCACCCCGCTGGGCTGGCTGGAGCGCGTGCCGACCTACAAGGACCAGATCGACAACCTCGCCAACAAGGACCTGCAAACTTACGGCTTCCTCGGCTATCCGCTGTTGCAGGCAGCCGACGTGCTGATCTACCGCGCCAGCGAAGTGCCGGTCGGCGACGACCAGGTGCCGCACGTGGAAATGATGCGCGAGATCGCGCGCCGCTTCAATCACCTGTATGGCAAGGAAAAAGGCTTCGAGGAAAAGGCGCAGGACGCCGTGAAGAAGCTGGGCAGCAAGCGCGCCAAGCTGTACAACGAACTGCGCACCGCCTACCAGCAAGAGGGCGACGACGCAGCGCTGGAGCAGGCCAAAGCCATGCTGGACGATGCGCAAAACCTGTCGATGATCGACCGCGAGCGCCTGTTCGGCTATCTCGAAGGCGCGCGCAAGCTCATCCTGGTCGAGCCGCAGGCCAAGCTGACTGAGGCCAGCCGCCTGCCGGGCCTGGACGGCCGCAAGATGTCCAAGAGCTATGGCAATGCGATTGCCCTGCGCGAGGACAAGGAATCGGTCACCAAGAAAATCCGCACCATGCCAACCGACCCGGCACGCGTGCGACGCACCGATGCGGGCGAGCCGGAGCGCTGCCCGGTCTGGCAATTCCACGTGGTGTATTCGGATGGGCCGACTCAGGAATGGGTACAGAAAGGCTGCAAGTCGGCCGGCATCGGCTGCATCGAATGCAAGCAACCGGTCATCGATGCCATCGTCAAGGAGCAGGAGCCGATGCACGAGCGCGCCCAGCCTTACCTGGACGATCCTTCCCTGGTGCGCGCTATTGTCGCGGACGGCAACGAAGCAGCACGCAAGCTGGCGCAGGAAACCATGCGCGATGTGCGCGAAGCAATGGGATTGAGTTATGGCTGATGTTTTAACCCCACCTTCAGCCTGGGTGGAACGATTTGCGCCGCTGGTGCCAAATGGCGAGGTGCTGGACCTGGCCTGCGGCAGCGGCCGCCACTCGCGCCACCTGGCTGCGCTGGGCCACGCCGTGGTCGCGGTCGACCGCGATGCCGGGGCGCTGGCCGCCACGGCCGGCGACGGCATTGTCACCAGCCAGATCGACCTGGAAGAAGAGGGCGCCTGCTGGCCCTTCGGCCCGGTGCGCTTTGCCGGCATCATCGTCACCAACTACCTGCATCGCCCGCTGCTGGCGGACATGCTGGGCAGCCTGGCGCCCAACGGCCTGCTGATTTACGAGACTTTCGCCGACGGCAACGCCGCCTTCGGCAAACCATCAAATCCCGCCTTTTTGTTACAGCCGGGAGAATTGTTGGAATTGGCTAGAATGTATGGATTGCGTGTCATCGCATTCGAAGATGGCGTCGTTAATACACCGAAACCGGCCATGGTGCAGAGGATTTGCGCCGTGAAAGGGGAGTTTCCAAGGGAGGCGGCGCTGTTGCCGTCATTTTGAGCGACCAAAATGCACCACGGGTGCAGGGTATGCTCTACAATCGTCGTTTTAATTCTTATTGCAATTGGTTTCCTATGATTAAGGGTAGCATTGTAGCAATCGTAACCCCGATGCACGCGGACGGCAGCCTCGACTATCCAGGTCTGAACGCGCTGATCGACTGGCATATTGCCGAAGGCACGGACGCCATTGTCATCGTCGGCACCACCGGCGAATCCGCCACTGTCAGCGTGGCCGAGCATTGCGAGCTGATCAAGGCTGCCGTGGAGCGCGTTGGCGGCCGCATTCCGGTGATCGCCGGTTCCGGCGGCAATTCCACCGCGGAAGCCATCGAGCTGACCCGTTTCGCCAAGAACGCCGGCGCCGACGCCTCGCTGCAAGTGGTTCCTTACTACAACCGCCCAACCCAGGAAGGCATGTACCAGCACTTCAAGGCCATCGCCGAAGCGGTGGACCTGCCGGTGATCCTGTACAACGTGCCGGGCCGCACTGTTGCCGACATGAGCAACGACACCATCCTGCGCCTGGCCAAGATCAAGAACATCATCGGCGTCAAGGATGCGACCGGCAATATCGCCCGCGGCTACGACCTGCTGCGCCGCGCGCCGGCCGATTTCGCCGTGTACTCGGGCGACGATCCGACCGCCATCGCCCTGATGATGGCTGGCGGCAAGGGCAATATCTCGGTGACCGCCAACGTGGCGCCGCGCCAGATGCACGAACTGTGCGAAGCCGCGATGGCTGGCGATGCCGCCAAGGCAACTGCCATCAACAACCAACTGCTCCCGCTGCACCAGCACCTGTTCATCGAACCGAACCCGGTGCCGGTCAAGTGGGCGCTGGCGGAAATGGGCAAGATGCCGAAAGGTATCCGCCTGCCGCTGGTGTCGCTGGCAGAGCAGTATCACGAGACCGTCCGCGCTGCCCTGCGTGAATCCGGTGTGCTGAACTAATCTTCTTTTTCACATGACTATTCGCAAGATCGTTTCCCAGACCCCGCAGCGCGGGCTCGTCGTTGGCGCCCTGATGCTGAGCCTGACCGGTTGCGGCATGGTGCAGTCCGTTGTCGGCGAAACCAAGGTAGATTACAAATCGGCCAAGAAGGCCAGCACGCTGGACGTGCCGCCGGACCTGACCCAGCTTTCGAAAGACAACCGCTACTCGCTGCCAAGCAATGACCGCGGCGTGGCGACTGCCTCCGGCTACCAGGCTGCGCGCGGCACCTCGCCAGGCGCGCCTGCTGCCAGCAGCAACGAAGTGGCCAGCACCGGCAACAGTGCCGTGCGCGTCGAGCGTTCCGGCAACCAGCGCTGGCTGGTGGTGCAGCAGACTCCTGAAGCGCTGTGGCCGCAGCTGAAGACGTTCTGGGAAGAGTCGGGCTTCACCCTGGCGGTGGACGATGCCACTGCCGGCGTGATGGAGACCGAATGGAATGAAAACCGCGCCAAGATCCCGCAGGACTTCATCCGCAACACGATCGGCAAGGTCTTTGACGGCCTGTACTCGAGCGGCGAGCGCGACAAGTACCGCACCCGCCTGGAGCGCAATCCGGCCGGCGGCACCGAGATCTACATCAGCCACCGCGGCACCAAGGAAGTGGTGACCGGCGCGCAGAACGAGTCGACCATGTGGACCAACCGCAATAGCGACCCGAACCTGGAAGCGATCTTCCTGGCCAAGCTGATGACCAAGCTGGGCGGTACGACCGACGAGGCGACCGCACGTACCTCGGTCGACAATGCGGCAGTCCAGGCGCAGCACGCCGTCCTGGTGGGCGAGGGCGCCGATGCCTTCATCAAGACCGACGAAGGCTTCGAGCGCACCTGGCGCCGCGTCGGCCTGGCACTGGACCGCGCCGGCTTCACCGTGGAAGACCGCGACCGCGTACAGGGCGTGTACTTCGTGCGCTTCGTGAACGATGCGACCGATACCCGTGGCTGGTTCAGCAAGCTGTTCAGCTTCGGCGCATCGGATAAAGAGAAGGAAGCGCAGCGCTACCGCATCTCGGTGCGTTCGGATTCGGTCAATACCACCCAGGTTTCGGTGTGGAATAACCAGAATAAGCCTGAAGCTTCTCCAGTTGGTCAAAAGATCCTGACCCTGCTGCAAGAGCAGCTGAAATAAGGGCGGAAGCCATTAAATCAAAAGCCGGCGCAAGCCGGCTTTTTTATTAAAAGTCGGGGTCAGGTCTGAAAAAGGGGACGTACCCCTTAAAAGGGTACGTCCCCTTTTTCAGACCTGACCCCGACTTTCATAAAACTACAGGCGAAAAAAAACCAGCCCGAAGGCTGGTTCTTTTTCCCTGCAAGGAATTACTTAGCAGCGGAAGCAGCGGAGGCAGCAGCCGAAGCAGCCGAAGCAGCTGCGGAAGCAGCAGCAGCAGCGTCGGTAGCAGCGGAAGCGGCAGCAGCAGCAGCGTCAGCGGCTGGAGCAGCAGCAGGAGCAGCTGCGTCAGCTGCTGGAGCTGCAGGAGCGGCTGCTGGAGCAGCTGCTTCTGGGGTTGCTACTGGAGCAGCAGGAGCTTCTTCTTTCTTGGAGCAAGCAGCCAGGGCAACAGCCAGCAGGGAGGCGATCAGCAGGGATTTTTTCATTTGTTTTCCTTAAATAACAACAAAAATTAAACAATGTTGCGATGAATAATTACCGGTAATTATCGCTCGTACGGCGTTTCGTCGGCCCTTCCAACCTTCAGAAAAAGGTCGACCAGACACGGAAACACACCGGATATTATAGCGTTTTCTGCTGCGTCGCAATAGCAAATCGGGCGGTTTACACAACTATTTTGCGAAAACGCAATATTTTTTTCCCGCGCCGATCTGCTGGCAACTGCAGCGATTACCGTCATACCTCGAACCGCAGCATTTTACATTTTTCCGGCTTACAATCCAGTCGTTCCTGGTCGCAGGCCCGGCTGGGTTTCGGCCCAGATAGCTTCATAACGTTCCAAACTGGTTTGGGTTGACGAAGGGGCATCAAAATCTGCTTCGCCACGGAAGTGGTCGGCATGGAAGCGGCGTACGATGTGCACGCCATCGGCCACACAGAACGAGTCGGTCAGGGTGCTGATGCTGCGGCTGGTCAGGCGGCATTCGATCTGGTGGCTGTAGTCTTCCAGCAGCTTCAGGAAGCGCGGTTCATTGCGCTCCAGGTGGGCATTGCTGTGGGCGACCAGCTGGATGCGTCCCTTGTGCTGCAGGAAGTGGCGCAGCAGGGCGTCGGTCTTGGAATGCCCCAGCTGCCACCAGGCGTAGTCCGGGTCAAACATCTGCAGCGTCAGGCGGGCCTGGGAGATGCAGTCCAGTAGCAGTGCCTGGAATTGGGTACGGCTGTCAAAAAGCTGCTTCTCCATGCTATCTCCGATTATTTGTTCAGTTCCAGCCAGCCGTCGGTGTACCAGGCGAACAGCGCTTCGAGCACGTCTTCGGAAGCGCCGGCCACTGCAGCACCGTCCAGGCCGCGGGTGTTGGCCAGGGTTTCCAGCGTGGCCTTATCGGCCTTGTTCATCGCGAAGGATTCGCCGTTGATGAAGATGTTCTTGCCGCGATACAGCATTTGCGTCTTGCGCGAGAGGGAAACGCCTTTTTTCTCGGCTGCTTGCTGGAATTTGCCGGCAGTTAGCGGCTTTTCCACGGGCTGGAAGAAGACGTTGTGCTTCGGCTCGGACAGGTATTCGCCAAGGAAAATGGCGAAATCGTCTTCCGTGAAGCTGACTTTGTTCAGTTCGTCGGCCAGTTTGCCCAGCATGGCTTTCGGGATTTCAGCGGGCTTGCTGGTCGGCTCCAGGTCTGGATCGGCATAGCGGCCCGGCAGGTCGATGGAGTCGGCCATGAATTGCAGGAAAGCCTCGCCCAGTTCCTGATAGGACGGCGAACGGAAACCAATCGAATAAGTCTGGCAATCGCCGATGGCTTCGCCATCATGGGCATAGTGCGGCGGCAGGTAAAGCATGTCGCCCGGTTCCAGCACGAATTCTTCGGTGGCCTTGAATTTCTTCAGGATCTTCAGCGGCAGGCCGTCGATCAGGGTGAGGTCCTTCTGGGCACTGATCTTCCAGCGGCGCTGGCCCTCTGCTTGCAGCAGGAAGACGTCGTAAGAGTCGAAGTGGGGGCCGACGCCGCCGCCATCGGTGGCGAAGCTGACCATCAGGTCGTCCAGGCGCGCATCGGGCAGGAAGCGGAACTGGCGCAGCAGCGCGTCCGCCTTGTCGTCCTGCAGGTTGACGCCTTGTACCAGCATGGTCCATTCGCGTTCTTTGCGCGAAGGCAGTTCTTTCAGCGGGCCGTGCTGCATGTCCCAGCTACCGTCTTTCTTGGTGACCAGGCGGCTTTCCACGTAGTCTTTGGTGGCCAGTTCGGCCAGCTTGTCGAAAGGCAGCAGGGGCTTGAAGCCCGGAATGGCCTGGCGGATCAGCAGCGGCTTCTTGTGCCAGTAATCGCGCAGGAATTGTTCGGGCGTGATGTCGCCCAGGAGTGTCAGTTTTTTCATGGGGCCGATTATAGCAAGCGGTATAATCCTTCCAGCTTAGATATGAAAGGAAGCTCAATGAAGATCGCCAAGAATACCGTTGTGACGGTGGAGTACAAACTGTCCGACGCACAGAACAATCTGATCGAAGACGGTCGCCAGCCTATGGTCTACCTGCACGGTGGCTACGAGAACACCCTGCCGAAAATCGAAGAAGAACTGGACGGCAAGGAAAACGGCTACGCCACCACGATCCAGATTGAACCGGAAGACGCCTTTGGCGATTACGACCCGAACCTGCTGAAAGTGGAAGAGCGTGCACGCCTGCCGGAACCGCTGGAAATCGGCATGCAGTTCGAAGGCCTGCCTGAAGGCGGCGAAGACGACGACGCGATGATCTTCACCGTCACCGAAATCGCTGAAGACAAGGTAGTCCTGGATGGCAACCACCCGCTGGCCGGCATGGCCCTGCGCTTCGAACTGAAGGTGATCGACGTGCGCGCCGCCACCGAAGAAGAAATCGCCCACGAGCACGTGCACGGCCCGCATGGCCACCATCATCACGACGAAGATGATGAGGGCGAAGACGGCGACCAGTTCCGCAGCCACCCGATCCACTAAGATCCCAAGCCCCGCACTGCGGGGCTTTTTTCATTGTTCGCTGCCCAGGACGAAGAGTGAGGCGCTGCCGGGGATCACGCGCAGCGCCGTCCATTCCGCACCCAGTGCCAGGTGGCCGACATTCTTGTTCCATTCGATGGCCGGTGCGGCCTTGCCTTGCTTGCGGTTGTCCACCAGCAGCAACTGGCCAGGGTACTTGTCGGCCTGCGAACGCACGATGCGGCGGATCTCGGTAAAGCCGTCCCGCTTTTGCGACAGGCGTTCAAAGAAGCCTTGTTCCACATGGGCGCCGATGTCGCCATCCATCACCAGCACAATGCCGGCAATGTTCTTGCGCTTTGCGTGCAGGAAGGCACGGTGCAGCCAGCCGCGGTTGGCGACCATGCGGTCTTCATACTCGCTGTTGCGGCCCGCTTCGGTCAGGTAGTGGTTGTTCCTGGCCGGCACGTTGAGCGTGACGAACAGCACGTTCTCGTATTCCCAGTAAGTGTTCTCGGCATAGTCGCGGAACTTGGCGATGCCGGACTGGCGGTTCAGCGGCAGCTTGCCCTTGCCGAGTGCGTCCGGCTCGCGGAAGAACAATTCGCGAATGCGGTTGAGGCGTTCGACGGCGTTCGACTTGCCATTCGAGTTGCGGCACTCGGTCCAGTCGCTGCCGGCCGGCAGCAGCACCAGCGGGCGCTCGGCGCTGTTCATCAGGTCGCGGCGTTCCTGGTACAGGCTGTCGGAACAGGGTTCGCTGGCCGATTTGAGGCCAGTAGCAACCAGGAATGCGGGTTCGTTGCGGCTTGCCTCGGCCAGCATGCGACGGAATTCGGCGTCGCCTTCCCCCTTGGGGAAGTTGTGGCCGAGCAGGGCGAAGGAGAACTCGCCCTTGCGTGGGGCGGCCTTGTCGCCGCGCGCAAGGGCGGCCGGCGCGGCAAGCACGACGGCGGCCAGCGCGGCCGCAGCCGCCAGCCTGCTTAAGGCGTGCCGCCGCTTCATGCCTGCGCCAGGCGCTTGAGCTGGTACAGGCGGTCCAGCGCTTCGCGCGGGGTCATGGCGTCCGGGTCGATGTCGTCCAGTGCCGCCAGCAATTCCTCGGCGCGCGGGTCGGCGGCAGGGGAGGCCGCGGGCGCCTCGTCGTCGTTGGCGTCGGCCACCGGCGCTGCGAACAGGTCGAGCTGCGGCGTCGCATCGAGCGCTTGTGCTTCCAGCCGCGCCAGGTGCTTGCGCGCGGCCTTGATCACCGGCTGCGGCACGCCTGCCAGCTGCGCTACCTGCAAGCCGTAGCTTTGCGAGGCCGGACCGTTCTGCACCGCGTGCAGGAACACGATGGAATCCTTGTGCTCCACCGCCGACAGGTGCACGTTGGCGGCGGTCGGATGCGCTTCCGGCAACTGGGTCAGTTCGAAGTAGTGGGTGGCGAACAGGGTGAAGCTGCGGCTCGTTTCGATCAGGTGGCGTGCAATGGCCCATGCCAGCGCCAGGCCGTCGAAGGTCGAGGTGCCGCGGCCGATTTCGTCCATCAGCACCAGCGAATGCTCGGTGGCGCCGTTCAGGATGGTGGCTGCTTCCGTCATTTCCACCATGAAGGTGGAACGGCCGCCGGCCAGGTCGTCGGTGGCGCCGATACGGGTGAACACGCGGTCGATCGGGCCGATGGTGGCGCTGGCGGCCGGCACATAGCTGCCCACGTAGGCCAGCAGGGTAATCAGGGCGACCTGGCGCATGAAGGTCGACTTACCGCCCATGTTCGGGCCGGTGATCAGGAGCAGGCGGCGGTCGGCCATGAACTTGCAGTCGTTGGCGATGAAGCGCTCGATCTGGTTTTCCACCACCGGGTGGCGGCCTTCCACGATATTGATGCATGGCTCGGGCACCAGGTTCGGCGCGCACCAGTTGTTGCGCAGCGCGTGTTCGGCCAGCGCGCACAGGGTGTCGACCTGGGCCAGGGCCTGGGCGATGGACTGCAGCGGGCCGATGAAGGGCGCCAGCGCGCCGAGCAGCTCGTCGTACAGCATTTTCTCGCGCGCCAGGGCGCGGTCCTGCGCCGACAAGGCCTTGTCTTCGAAGGCTTTCAGTTCCGGCGTGATGTAGCGTTCGCAGTTCTTCAGGGTCTGGCGGCGGCGGTAGTCTTCCGGCACCTTGTCGGCCTGGCCGTTGGTGACTTCGATGTAGAAGCCGTGCACGCGGTTGTATTCCACGCGCAGGTTGGCGATGCCGGTGCGTTCACGCTCGCGGGTTTCCAGGTCGACCAGGAACTGGCCGGCGTTTTCGGACAGGCCGCGCAGTTCATCGAGCTCCGCATCGTAGCCGCGGGCGATCACGCCGCCGTCGCGCACCATGGTGGCCGGTTCCGGCATGATGGCGCGCACCAGCAGGTCCACGCATTCCTTCGGTTCGTTCAGGCCGAAGTGCAGCCTGGCCAGCAGGCCTTCGGCATTATCGTGGCCAAGGGCGCGCAGCATGGCGTGCTGCAGCTTCGGCAGTTGCTGCAAGCCGTCGCGCAGGGCCGACAGGTCGCGCGGGCGGGCCGACAGCAGGGCCACGCGAGTGGTGATGCGTTCGATATCCGGCACCTGCGCCAGGTGGTAGGCCAGCGAGCCGGTGGTGTCGTGCTGCATCAGGGCGGCGATGGCGTCGTGGCGGGCGCGGGCCACCGACTGGTCGCGCTTCGCATGGTGCAGCCAGTGGCGCAGCAGGCGCGAGCCCATGGCGGTGCGGCAGTGGTCCAGCAGCGAGAACAGGGTAGGGGACTCCTGGCCGCGGATGGTTTCCGTCAGCTCCAGGTTGCGGCGGGTTGCCGCGTCCAGGCCGATGTATTCGTTTTCCGTTTCGCAGGACAGGCTCTTGACGTGCTGCAGGCCGCGGCCCTGGGTCGATTGCGCATAGCGCAGCAGGGCGCCGGCCGCGCCGAACGCCGCGCCCAGGCCTTCCGCGCCGAAGCCGGTCAGGGTGGCCACAGCCAGCTGGTCGAGCAGGGCCTTGTGGCCGTGCACCACGTCGAAGTGCCAGGCCGGCACGTTGTTGACGTGGCAGATCGAGATATCGTCGAACATGTCGGCATCGTCGCCGCGCAGGATTTCGGCCGGCGCAATGCGCTCCAGCTCCTGTCCCAGGCGCGTGTTGACGCTGCGCTGGTCACCCGAAAATTCCATCAGGCGCAGCGCACCGGACGCCAGCGACAGCCAGGCCAGGCCGCAGGTGACCACCTTGCGGTTGCTGATCATGCTCATGGCCAGCAGCGGGCGCTCCGATTTTTCCGGCAGCAGGTCCGAATCGGTCAGGGTGCCCGGCGTGACCACGCGCACCACCTTGCGTTCGACCGGCCCCTTGGCCAGGGCCGGATCGCCGATCTGCTCGGCAATCGCGCAAGACTCGCCCACCTTGACCAGCTTGGCCAGGTAGCCATCGAGCGAGTGGAAGGGCACGCCTGCCATCTTGATCGGCACGCCGTTCTGGGTGCCGCGCGCCGTCAGCGTGATGCCCAGCACGCGCGAAGCCTTTTCGGCATCGTCGAAGAACAGCTCGTAAAAGTCGCCCATGCGGTAGAACACCAGCATGTTCGGGTAATCGGCCTTGATGCGCAGGTACTGCTGCATCATCGGCGTGACCTTTTCGGCCGGGCTGTTCTTGACGGCGTCTGGATTGATTTCGGAAGGGAGGGTGGTCATTTTTCGGAATTTCGGTCGGGCACCCGCGCCGGGCGCGGGAAAGCGTTGCATTTTACCCCACGGGGCGGGTGTGCAACAGCCGCGCCAATTCATAGATAAACCGCTCTAATGATGCTTTATGGCAACGAATTGTGCGAGACTTCTTGCCCAAATGCAGTTAAACTTCCGTCAAATTATTTTTAGGCAAGACTTGTTTTGCTGCTTAAGGAATCCTTGTGAAAGTTAAATTCAAGAACCGCAACAGTGGTTTTACCCTGATCGAAGTCATGGTGACGGTCGCGATCATCGCTATCCTTGCGGCGGTGGCCGTGCCGGCTTATTCCGACTACATCGTTCGCGGCCGTATTCCCCAGGCTACCAATGGCCTGTCGGACATGCGCATCAAACTGGAGCAGTATTTCCAGGACAACCGCACCTACAAAAACGCCTGCGACAAAGGGGCCGCGGCAGCGCCGCCATCGAGCAATGACTTCACCTTTGCCTGCACCATCGCTGACGACGGCATGAGCTACAAGCTGAAGGCGGAAGGGAAGGGGGCGATGACCGGCTTCACCTATGAGGTGGACGAGGCGAATGCTAAAAAGACATCAAAGGCGCCGACGGGCTGGACCGCTTCCGAATCTTGCTGGGTGACCGCCAAGGGCGGCCGATGCTGATGCGTAAGCAAGAAGGCGTGAACCTGATCGAGCTGATGGTGGCCGTCAGCGTGCTGGGCATCCTGCTGGCGCTGGCAATGCCGAATTTCACCAGCATGATCCAGGATGCGCAGAACCGTACTGCGGCAGAATCCGTGCTGAACGGCCTGCAAATGGCGCGAACGGAAGCGCTGCGGCGTAGTACGCCGGTACGCTTCAGCCTGACCGACAAGGATGGCAAAGTGGCCTGGACGGTAGGCTGCGTCAACGCCAACATTTGTCCGGCATCGATCCAGAAACGTGCACCAGAGGAAGGCGGGGGCAACGCCAGGGTCGGCGTCACCACCGACGTGCTGCCAAGGCCGCTCAAGCCTGACACCTTCACCGAGGTGCTGGCTGCCGGTGCTGGCCTGGATAAGACTGCCGTGGTCACGTTCGACAGCTTTGGCCGGGTGAGCGCTGCGGCCGGCACGGAAATCAGCCGCATTGACGTGACCAACGCCAAGGCGAGTGACGCGCGCCGCTATGTCGTGACCGTTGGCTCCGGCGGCCAGATCCGCATGTGCGATCCAGACAGCAGGCTGAATGGCACCCCCCAGGGCTGCACTTAAGGAGTATTCCCATGATTCGCAATTTAAAACCTGGCCGCCAGGATGGCATCGTATTGCTTGAAGCGTTGGCGGCCATCCTGGTCTTCTCGTTCGGCATCCTCGCCTTCCTCTGGATGCAGGCTTCGGCCACGCGCGAGGTAACCGATTCCAAGTATCGCCTGGAGGCCAGCTTCGCGGCTAACCAGATCCTGGGCGAGATGTGGGTGCATCGCGATGACTTGACCCCGTATGTGGGGACGGACGTGGCGCTGGCCACCCTGCCGGGCGGCACGCGCACGGTGGCGATCAATGGCAACCAGGTCACCGTCACCATCAAGTGGAAAAGTCCTGGCGAATCCAAAGCCCACAGCTACCAGGCCGTGGCGCAGATTAACGGATGAGGAAAATTATGCAGAGCTCCCAGAGAGGCTTCACGATGATCGAGGTCATGGTGGGTCTTGCCATCGGCATGTTGGGCACCTTGATCGTGGCCCAGGCCTTCACCAATAACGAAGCGCGCAAGCGCACCATCACCAGCGGCGCCGATGCCCAGGCCAATGGCGCGATCGCGCTGTACATGCTGGAGCGCGATACCAAGATGGCAGGTTGGGGCATGACCGCCAGCACCAGTTCCTACGTCGGCTGCAACAGCATCTATGCCTATTGCGACAAAAGCGCAGAATGCGGCGGCATTGAAGGCGCGCTGGCCGACGTGAACTTTGCTCCGGCATTGATCAAGGACGGCGGCGACGGTCCGGACAGCATTACGGTCCATTACTTCGCCGATCCGAACCAGTCCTCTTACCAGCCGTCGGGCAACACCACGATACGCAGGGCGATGCCGCAGCCGTCGGCCGAACTGGAGGTGCGCAACGCCTCCGTCTGCTCGGATGGCGACCTGGCACTGGTATCGCAAGCAGGCAACTGCACCATCATGAAGATCACCGCGGTCCAGGCCCAGGCCTCCAGGCTGCAGCACAATTCAGGCGCCGACGGGTATTACAATCCGCCGGCCTCCTATTTTGAAGGCCAGGGGAATACCTGGCCGAAATATGGCATTGACGCCAACGTCACTTGTTTCAAGCCGGCGAATGGCCACCCGGTTTTCCGCAAGAGTTATTCGGTCGATACCGCGACCAAGCAGCTGGAGCGCAGCGATAACTCGCAGGTGCCCGCCGTCACGAATGAGCTGGTCATGTCCGATGTGGTTGACCTGCAGGCGGAATATGGCGTCGCGGCGGAAGGCAGCCAGTCGATCAGCAGCTGGGTCAGCGCCGCCGCCTCGCCGTGGAAGGAACCGGCCTGGACGGACTGGCAGCGCATCAAGGCGATCCGCGTCGCCATGGTCACGCGTGGCAGCCAGTATGAGCGCCCCAAGAGCGCCGGCGAAGGCTGCACCGCGACCACCGAGCTGAAATCGAGCTGGGGCAAATTCAAGACTGAAAAATACCCGAACGACTGGGGTTGCTACCGTTATCGCGTGTTTGAAACGGTCATCCCGCTGCGTAACGTGATCTGGGGGAAAATATGAAATCCTTAGCCAATGCCGTGTCGCGCCGCCGGCAACAAGGGGTGGCGCTGGTGATGGCCCTGATCGTGCTGGTGGCAATGACCCTGGCCGGCTTGGCCATGATGCGCTCGGTCGACTCCTCGGCCCTGATTGCCGGCAACCTGGCGTTCAAACAGAGCGCAGCCATCAGCGCCGACGCTGGCGTGGAGGCGGCCATTGCCTGGCTGAATGACAACTCGAGCGTCCTCAACCAGGATGACGGCAGCAACGGTTACTCGGCCAGCAGCCAGGACGACCTTGACCTGACAGGGAACAACAGCACTGACGCCGACGATGACCTGGACTGGCGTAAAACCAGCCTCGTCAAGCAACTTCCGGTCGACTCGGCCGGCAACCAGGTGTCTTACGTGATCCACCGCATGTGCCAGGCGGCCGGCGCGCTCGATCCGGCCAGTTGTTCCACCGTGACCGGCGGCGCAAACAAAGAACAGCCCGGCGAGAGCATTGGCATTTTGCGCCCGATGCTGACTTACCAGCCGATGCCGGGCGGCAGCGGTAGCGGCACTGCGTCACCGATCGGGCTGTACCGGGTCACGGTGCGGGTTGCCGGGCCGCGTTCCAACGTCAGCTTCGTGCAGGCAATTATTTCACAATGAGTATGCGAGACCTATCGATGAGGCCACTCTTTAAACAATTGATGCTGGCGGCGCTGTTTGCCGGCAGCGTGCTGGGCGCCGCCTTGTCGCGCGCTGCCAGCACGGACCTGGCCGACAAGCCGTTGGCAAACTCCACCACCGTGCAGCTCTTGCCGAACATCATGCTCGACCTGGACAACTCGGGCAGCATGCTGTGGAACTACATGCCGGACTATGTGCGCGTGCAGTCGAGTGGCGACTATCTTAAACTTTGCCGCTACACCAATGGCAGCCTGGCCGTGATTTGCCAGGATGGCGATCCGCCTTTTGCGGCCAGCTCTTTTAACAAGGTCTACTATAACCCGGCGGTGCGCTATGACTGGCCGACCACGGCCAAAGGCGAACGCCTGGCAGATAAGACTGACGAGCATCGGACGGCTTATAAGGCGCCGTGGTCGAATATCCCGAGCGACGGCTATGGCATCCAGGATATCAACTACACGTATGCGGAGCCGCTGTATAGCGAATTCCCTTGTGGTGTCTATAATCCGCGTACACGACGAACAGACGAATGCGATACGAAGCCTCCCGGCCATCTCATCAATCTTCAAACTGTCGGCACTATCAAGGCCAGCTATCCCGATCGCGTCTGGTGTCCTAGTTCGGGATCCCCGGATGCGGAGTGCAGGCAGGCTATCAGTGGGACCAGCTACACCTATCCGAACCGTGATTATTCAGCGGTGAGGGAAGTCAAAGGCGCCCCCTACTACTACAACGTACCCGTCAAATGGTGTAAGGATAGTTCCGCGACCGATTGTTCGGACCTGCGCGACAAATCGCACGAGACTGTTGTGTACGGCAAATGGGAGCGGGTCGACATTATTCAGACCCGCAGCACTTATCCGAAAGCGCCTACGCGTACCGATTGCGCGGCCGCGAACAGCTGCAGCTACGACGAAGAGATGACCAACTTCGCGACCTGGTATGCCTGGTACCGGACCCGGACCCAGATGACCAAGACGGCCATTGGCCTGGCGTTCAAGGACGTGCGCGGAAATCCCAAGTCGATGGCGGAAGACAAGACTGACCCAAGCTACTTCCATACGCGGCTTGGGCTGATGACCATCGATAATACGACCATCAAAGTACCCATCGATGCGTTCGAGGGCGGGCACAAGCAAACCTTCTATGACAAGCTGTATGCGCTTTACCCAAATACCAATACGCCATTGCGTAATGCGTTGAACGAAGTCGGCCGCCTGTACAAGTTTGGTAAAAACGATGCATTCCCGACTGGGAAGTATGATCCGATCCAGGCGGCATGCCAGCGCAACTTCGTTATCCTGGCAACGGACGGTTACTGGAACCAGAACCATAAACTGTATATCGACGATCCGAAGGCCACGCAGTTGAAGGACCAGGACGGCGACATCAAAAAGGCGCCACGGCCGTCGTATGCGCCCTACAACAGTGCGACCGACCAGATTTCGTTGGCGGACATTGCGTTTTATTACTACAACAACGACCTGCGTCCCGACATGGAGAACATCGTTCCCAGTGCCGGCGGCAACAAGGACGTCAACGATGTCGCCAACCACCAGCACATGACCACCTTTACCCTGGGGCTGGGCGTGGACGGTACGCTGGCTTACCGCAACGACTACAAGACTGCCAAGACGGGCGACTACTACAAGATCCTGCAAGGGGGCACCAAGGAATGGCCGGCGGCAGTCGCCAACGATCCGACCGCGATCGACGACTTGTGGCATGCCGCCGTCAACGGCCGCGGCACTTATTTCAGTGCCAAGGACCCGACCACGCTGCAGGACAGCCTGCACCAGGCGCTGGGCAGTATCGGCCAGTCCGACGGCAGCGGCGCTGCCGCCGCGACCAGCAACCTGATGCCGGTCGAAGGCGATAATTTCATCTATATCGCGAACTACCGTACCCAGCTGTGGGATGGCGAGCTGAGCGCCTATGCCATCAATGTCCAGACCGGCGAAATCATGGGCGAGCCGAAATGGCAGGCCGCGACGCAGTTGCGCAGCAAGTTCGCGTCGGACGGCAGCGACAAACGCGTCATCTATACTTCGGACGCCAGCAACAGGCTGGTGCCCTTCACCGCTGCAGGCCTGGATAAGAACCAGTTGGCGTTCTTCTCCAAAGCGGTGCAGGGGTCGCTGAGCCAATACAAGAATTGGACCAGCAAGCAAATCGACGCGGCCAACGAGACTACCCTGGTGAACTTCCTGCGCGGCCACGATCCGCTGGACAAGGACGGCATGCGCCTGTACCGCGAGCGCGACAAGCTGCTGGGCGACTTTATCCACTCGCAGCCCATCTACGTCAAGAATCCGCCATTTGGCTTCCTGGACGAGGGCTACGCCGCGTACACGCAAAAGGAGCGGGACGCCATCGTCTACGCTGCCGCCAACGACGGCATGCTGCATGCCTTCGATGCGCTGACCGGCGACGAGCGCTGGGCCTACATTCCGCCCATGGTCCTGCCCGACCTCTGGCAGCTGGCCAATAAGGACTATGCCGACCGCCATCGCTATTACCTGGATGGCCAGATTATCGTTGCCGACGTCAAGTACGGCAACGACTGGAAGACCATCCTGATCGGTGCGATGGGCAAGGGCGGCCGCGGCTATTATGCGCTCGATATCACCAGCACCAAGCAGCCGCCGAAAGTATTGTGGACCTACACTGCCGACGACAATCCGAATATGGGTTACAGCTATGGCGCGGCGCAAGTCACCAAGATCGAAGGCAAATGGGTCGCGGTGCTGACTTCCGGCTACAACAATATCAAGGAAAACGGCAAGTACGACGGCGATGGCCAGGGCCATGTGTTTATCCTGGACCTGACCGATCCCAAGATGAAGGATCACGTCGTGGACATTTCCACCGGCGTCGGCGACCGCCTGAACCCGAGCGGGCTGGCGCGCATCAATATTGCCGCGGCAAGTAACTTCAATACCGACAATACGGAAGACCGGGCTTACGGCGGCGACCTGCTGGGCAACCTGTGGCGTTTCAACCTGAAGCAGCACACCGCCACCAAGCTGCTGGAACTGAGCGACACCCGTCCCATCACGGCGGCGCCGGACCTGACCCGGCGCGAGGACGGTACGATCGTGGTGTATTTCGGCACCGGGCGTTTCCTGGGCTCGTCCGACCTGGTGATTCCAGAGGAAAGCATGCCGACGCAAATCGTTGGCGCCATCAAGGACGTGGTGACGGACGCCCCAATCCAGCTGGATTCCCTGGTCGAGCAAACCATGGATAACGGCGCAGATTCCCGCAGCAGCACGTCGAAAAAGGCAGTTGACTGGGACAAGGATAAGGGCTGGTACCTGCAGTTGCCGAGCAAGGGCGAGCGGGTGAGCATCGACCCGCAGGTGTTTAACGATATCTTCCTGGTGCCAACCGTGGTGCCAACGGCGTCGGCTTGCCAGCCCGGTGGTTACAGCTGGCTGTACCAGTTCAGCGTTGGCGGCGGCAAGACCCTGGACAACACACCGGTCGGCACCAGGCTGGTATCGCCTGTGGTCGGCACGACCATGAGCAAGCTGGTGAACGGCAAGGCCGTGGTCTTTGCCATTACTGCCGACGGCAAGCGTCCGAAGGCAATCCAGTTGAATACACCTACGCCGGGCGGGGGCAAGGAGAACCCGGATGGCACGAAGCCAGAGGCCAAGCGGCTGCAGTGGCGTGAATTGGGCAAATAATACGCAGCCGGCACGGCGGGCGCATGCCTTGGCCTTGCTGTTGACAGTGCTGGCGCACCTGGCTGTCCTGGCCTGCATCGGCAGGCAGCGGGCGGCAAGCGAAAGCGCGCCGCAGCCTGGCTCTCCCATGCTCCTGCTGGCCTTGCTGCCGGCGCCGGCATCGGCGCCGGCCATCGGCAGGGTGGCGGCGCAGCTACCGGTGGCGGCGCCTGCCACGTCCGCCGCCCCTCCACCGCAGGCCACGCCGGCGTCCGAGCCAGTGTTCGAGCCGCGCTTCTTCCAACCGCATGAATTGACCGAACTGCCGTCGGTGGCCAGTGGCCTGGCCAGGCGCCGCTGGCTGGTGCTGCCGGAGGTTGCCGGCGGCAGCATCACGGTGCGCTTCTGGATCAACGACATCGGCGATGTGATCCGCGTGCACCTGGTGCACAGCGACGCCGACGAGGAAGAGAAGACTGCAATGCTGGCAGCGCTGCAGCAAGTGCGCTTCCACCCAGCCCATATGGGCCGCATTGCGGTGCACAGCGAAGTGCAGATGGACTTGCGGGTGGTCAGCGAAGTGGGCTTCTGACCCTTGTTCGGGCCGGCGGCCTAAGCGCCCGGCTTAATGCCAATTCACCACCCGGCCGCGCTGCTGCGGCACCAGCAGCGTGACGTCGCCGGCTTCCACGGCGCTGGTCGGATCGGCCAGGAAGCGCGACAGGCCGGCTTCGCCGCTGCGCGCCTGCACCCCGACCCAGGCGTCGCGCCAGGTGTGCTTGGCTGCGTACAGGGCGGCATCGGCCAGGCGCTGCAGCGATTCCGGCGTCAGCGCGCTGGGGCGGCCCGGCATGCCGGGGAAGGTGGCGAAGCCGATCGAGACGGTCTTGCGCAGCACCTGGCCGCCGGGGACCAGGAACTCATGGGCGGCGATGGCCAGGCGGATCTTTTCCGCCAGCGCCGGCGCGTCGTTGCGGTCGATGAAGCGCGCCACCAGCAGGAATTCTTCGCCGCCCCAGCGCACGATATGGTCGGAGCTGCGCATGCAGTCGCGCAGCAGGTTGGCCGTCTGCTGCAGCACGGCGTCGCCGGCGGCATGGCCGTGCTGGTCGTTGACGCGCTTGAAGTGGTCCAGGTCTAGCATGAACAGCACCAGGTCCGAGTGCGGTTCGGGCGGCATGCTGCGATGGCGGCGCGCGGCCAGGTCGAAGTCGGCCTGGATGGTTTGTTCCAGGTAGCGCCGGTTGTGCAGGCCGGTCAGCGGGTCGGTCAGGCTGGCTTGCTCCAGCCGGCGCGAAGCCGCTTCCAGTTCCGCCGTGCGTTCGGCCACCAGCCGTTCCAGGCGTTCGCCGCGGCGGCGCAGTGCATGCAGGCGCAGGCGGAACAGGAAAGCCACGCCCAGTGCGCCCAGCACCCACATGGCGGAGCGGAACCACCAGGTCTGGTAGAAGGCCGGCTGCACATGCAGCTTGAGCGCCCATTCCTGCGGGCTCCATTGGCCGGCGCGGTTGCTGGCCTGCACCCTTAGCTGGTATTCGCCCGGCGGCAGGTGGGAATAGGCGGCCACGCGCTGGCGCGCATCGACATTGACCCAGCCGGCGTCGTAGCCGTCCAGGCGGTAGCGGTATTGCTGCTGTTCCGGCGCGCTGAAGTCCGGTGCTGCAAATTCCAGGCGCAGGTCGCGCTGGCTGGGCGACAGCGTGCGTTCGGCGAGGATGCCTGCGCCGGGCTGCTCGATGCCGTCGATGGTCAGCGCGGTGGCGGTTACGGCAGGCTTGTATTCCCAGCGCCGCAGCATGTGCGGCCGCACGCGCAGCAAGCCTTCCGGCGAACCAAACAGCAGGTCGCCGTTGCGCATGCGTTCGCGGCTGGCGTAATACAGGGTGCGGAATTCATTGCCGTCGGCGCGGTCGAAACTGCGCCAGCGCCAGGTCAGCGGGTCGATGCGCACGCGGCTGCCCAGCCACACCTGGCCCTGCGCGTCCTGCAGCAGCGATTCGGGCGGATGGGGCGGCAGCTTCAGGCGCGCCGACAGCAGGTCGAAGCGCGCGGTCTTGCCGTCGAACGAACGCAGGATGGCGGCGCCGGACTGGGTGGCCAGCCAGAGCTGGCCATCCTTGTCGACCATCAGGTCCGGCACCCAGTTGTCGGGCAGGCTGTCCGCGCGCGCCGGATCGCGCACGATGCGGCGCGCTTTCCCTGTCCTGGTGTCGAAGGCATTCAGGCCGTCATTGGTGCCGATCCACAGCGTGCCGTCCGGAGTGAAGGCGAGCGCTTCGACTTCGCGGCCGGACAGGCTGTCCGGGTCGCCGGGCTGGTGGCGCCAGGCGCGCACGCTGTCGTCCTTGCCGATGCGTGCCAATCCCTGCTGGGCGCCGGTCCACAAGGCGCCGTCGGCGCCGAACACCATGGTGCGGATCGGGCCGCCCGGCAAGCCTTGTGCGCTGCCGTAGCGCTGGAAGCCTTGCTGGCCGGGCCGCTGGCGGTGCAGCGTGCCATCCAGCGTTGCCACCCACATGCTGCCGTCCGGACCTTGCGCCAGGCAGGAGATGGCGCCGTCCGCCAGTGCGTCGCTGCGCCTGGTATCGGGGCGGAAGCCTGCCACCAGCTTGCCGCCTGCGTCGAGCACGTCGACCCCGTTGCCGTTGGTGCCAAGCCACAGCCGGCCGTCGGCCGCTTCCAGCGCGCGCACAATGGCCGGATGGCTGGGACCGAGCGGGTTGGATGGACTATGCCGCAGCTTGAGGAAAGCGCGGCTGGACGGGTCATGGTGGGCAATGCCGCCGCCCCAGGTGCCGGCCCAGGCCAGGCCCGAACGGTCCACCAGCAAGGCGCCGATGCGGTCGTTGCCGATGCTGGAAGCGCTGGTGCTGTCGTATTGCAGGCGGTCGACCACGGCCAGGCTGGCGGCATCGACCACGTCGATGCCTTTGCCGAAGGTGCCGAGCCAGATTTCGCCCGGCAGCGGTTCGGCGATGCTGTAGATCCAGTAGTGGCCCAGGCCGGCGAGGGCGCGCACCGTGCCGCTGGCCGGGTCATACACCGCGGCGCCCTGGCGCGAACTGCCGATCCAGATGCGGCCCCGGCTGTCCTGGAACAGGCGGGTCGCATTGGCCGGGCCGACCGGCGCAGAAAAGCGGCCGTCGCCGAGCCAGCGCTGCACGCCGGCATCGCTGGCGACCCACAGTCGCCCTTCGCGATCCAGCAGGACAGCGCGCAACTGGTCGTTGGCCAGGCTCGTGTTGTCGCCGTCCACATGGCGGTAGTGGGTGAATTGATTGGTGGCGGGATCGAACAGCGACAGTCCGTTGTCAGTGGCCAGCCACAACAGGCCGCCAGCCATCCCTGCGATGGACTCGACGCGATCGTTGGCCAGGCTGTTCTTGCGCAGCGGATCGTGGCGGTATTGGGTAAAGCGCTCGGTGCGCGGATCGAATACCGACAGGCCGCCGCTGATCGTGCCGACCCACAGCCTGCCATCGTGGGCGGGATGCAGGGCGCGGATATAGCTGCCGCCCAGCGCCGCGGGATCGCCGGGGTGCGGGCGGAACACCTTGTAGCCATAACCGTCGTAGCGCACCAGGCCGTCCTGGGTGCCGATCCACAGCAGGCCCTGCGCGTCCTGCGCCATCACCGTGCTGAGGTGGGCCGGTACCTGGTCCGGCATGGCGACGCGCTGGAACGACACCACGCCCGGCCGTTGCTGCGCGGGCGCGGCATGGGCGGCAGCAAGGAGGCAGGCGATCAATGCGGACCGCAGCAGCGAGCGAGGGAAGGGCATTGCCAGCAAGGGAGATTGTGTAACTATCATTATGCCATGCCGAAATGGCCCGCCGGCATGGACGCCTGTTATTGATACTTCGACGTCATGCGCAGCCACAGCGGGTCTTCGCGCATGCGCTTGACGATGGGAGCGAGCTTGTCGTACAGGTCGCCGCGGGCCAGCGGGACCAGGAAGCGGCGTTCGGTAGCGCGGCCCGGCCAGTCGACCAGGGCCAGGCTGCCATGCAGTCCATGCAGGCGCACGAAGTAGCGTGCCGCCGATTCCGAAACGGCCACGCAATCGATGCGGCCGCGGCGCAGCTTCTCCAGGTTGATTTCCTCGCTGATCGCATCCTGGCGCAGCAAGCCGTGGCGCTGGATCCATTCATCGATGCCCGGGTAGACATAGCCCAGCGTCAGGCCGATGGATTTGCCGGCCAGTCCCTGGCGGGCGTCGATCTGCACCGGATGGTCGGTGCGCGACACCAGCACGAAGTGGTCAATGGCAAAGGCGGCGGTCCACAGGTACTTCTTCTGTGCGACGTCATCAAACCATTGGGGCATCATGCCAATAACAATGCCATCCAGCGTGCCGTCTTCGAGCCGCATTTGCAGGCGCTTGCGCGGCAGGTAAGCCAGGCGGAAATGGGTGCCATCGCTGGCCTGCCTGTTCAGGTAGTCGATTGCTTCGTAATAAATGCCGCGGGTGCCGTCGATGACCAGGGGTGCGAAGTTGGCGCTGGTGTACACGGTGACGGTCTCAGCCTTCGCGGCAGGCCACAGCAAAGACATCATCAGCGCCAAAGACGGCATTAAAAGTTTCATAGACGCACTATAGCAAAGCACTTATGCATGCATCATGAAAGTTAAATTCTTGATTGGCAATTGTTTCGCGCGGGCGCAACAGAAATGGTGATGGGGAAAGAGATTTACGTAGCAAATTCTCACGAATTGTAACGCTTTGCTGTAAATGGGCATAAGATCAAAGCAAGAGGTATCGCGGTGCCGCAACGCACTTTTTTGCCAAACTTGTCTTTAGGAAACTGCCATGAATCCTACCTCCCTTCTCGGTCAACTCAAGCTGGGTCACAAGTTCATGATCCTCGGCCTGATCGCGGCATTGCTTGCGATCATCCCTGCCTTCCTTTACATGAGTGAGGCCGGCAAAGTTCTCGACGCTTATGAAGGCGAGCATGAAGGCTTGCCTATCGTGGTGGATGGGCTGAAGGCTGTGCAATACACGCAGCAGCATCGCGGCCTGTCGGCCCTGGTACTGGGCGGTGTGACCAGCGTGGCGGAGAAGCGCCGCGCCAAGCAGGCCGAAGCCGATGCCGCATACGGCCGGCTGGAAAAGGCGGTTGCGAAGCTGGGCGACAAGGCCATCATCGACGCCTTCGCTGCAGCCAAGCAGGAGTGGGAGACGCTGCGCACCAACGTGGCGGAGGGCAAGATCACTGTGCCGCAAAGCTATGCGGGACATACCGGCCTGGTGCCCAAGCTGCTCAAGGTGAATGAGCTGATCGGCGACGCGTTTGGCCTGAGCCTCGATCCCGACAAGGACACCTACCAGCTCATCCAGTCGATGTTCTACCAATTGCCATGGCTGACCGAAGAAACCGGCAAGACGCGCGCCAGAGGCGCCGGCCTGCTGGCGAAAAAGGAAGCGACGCCGGAAGACCGCATGCAGCAGGCAGCGATCATGTCGCGCGTGACCGACCGCCTGGACCAGACCCTGACGGCCTTCGGCAAGGCCGCCGCCGCGAATCCTGCCATCGATGCCAAGCTCGGCGCGCAGTTGCGCGAAGCGGGCGATGCGGCGCGCAAGATCGTCGACCTCGGCACGGAGCAGATCGTGAAAGCCGACCCGCTGACCTATTCCGGCGAGGAATGGGTGGCAAAGACTACGGCGGCGATCGATATGCAGTTTGCCGTCAACGAAGCGGCGGCGAAAGAAATCGAGGCCATGCTGTCGGCGAAGATCAAGGGCTTCACCGAAGAGCGCTGGCTCATGGTGGTGTCGATGGTGCTGCTGTTTTCCCTGGCGGCCTGGATCTGCGTGCTGATCGCCCGTTCGGTGACGGTGCCGCTGCAAAACGCCATCGCCGTCGCCGATGAGGTGGCGCAGGGCAAACTCGATAACGACATCGACGTCGGCCCGCCCAATGAAGTAGGGCAGTTGCTGCGCTCCCTCAAGTCCATGAGCGAGAGCTTGCGCGGCATCGTGTCCGACGTGCGCGCCAGCGTGGACCAGATCAATGCGGCCAGCCGCGATATCGCCACCGGCAATGCCGACGTGTCGTCGCGGCTGGAATCGCAGGCCTCGAACCTGGAGGAAACCGCATCCTCGATGGAGGAGCTGACGTCGACCGTCAAGCAAAATGCCGACAATGCGCGCCAGGCCAACCAGCTGGTGCACAGCGCGGCCGACGTGGCCGGCAAGGGCGGCCAAGTGGTGTCGCAAGTGGTGCAGACCATGGGTGAAATCAATGACAGCTCGCGCAAGATCGTCGACATCATCGGCGTGATCGATGGCATCGCCTTCCAGACCAATATCCGGGCCCTGAACGCGGCGGTGGAAGCGGCGCGCGCCGGCGAACAGGGCCGCGGCTTTGCGGTCGTGGCTTCCGAAGTGCGCAACCTGGCGCAGCGTTCGGCCTCGGCGGCCAAGGAGATCAAGGGCCTGATCAACCACAGCGT
>CBHREK010000013.1:0-51675 GCA_966077345.1 uncultured Duganella sp. | reverse complement strand
GACATTTTCGCTCGCGAAAATGTCCGATTGCCGGAGCTGACCCCGACTTTCAAATGGGGATCTGTTAGTATTGGCGCTTCTGAAACGCAGGGTGACGCCGCCAATGTCCTCTTCCCGCAAATCCGCTATCGCCGGTACTGTTGCCGGTCTTCTTGTTGCCGGTATCGGCGCCTGGTATGCAACGCATCACAAAATCAATGCAGCGGTTGTGCCAGTGGTCGCTGCTGCGCCCGCGCCTGCAGCCAAAGCAAACGTGAGCCGCGACCAGGCGGTCGAAAAGCTGATGGCACTGCCGGAGCTGAAACACCTGGCCGACGCGATTGAAAAGCGCAGCGGCGGCGAGCGGCATGGCGCACTGCTTGAAACCGATCCGGCCCCGCGCGATGTGAAAGGCAATCCGTACTACCAGCTCATTTTCGTGGAAAACGGCGACGACATGGCGCAAGCGGTGGCAAGCTTCCTGGTCTCGCATGTGAACGGCGAAATCCTCGTCGAGGACGATGTCAGCGGCGAGCTGATATCGCTTGATCAATGGCGCAAAGGCTTGAAGGACTAAACCATGTACACCCTCTACTATGGCCGCGGCACGGCCAGCCTGGCGATCCACGCGGCGCTGAAAGAAATCGGCGCCCCTTACGAACTGGCGGAAATCGACATTGAAGCGGGACAGCAGCGCAGCCCTGAATACCTGCGCATCAACCCGCAGGGCAAAGTCCCTACCCTCCTCATTGATGGCAAGCCTTTCACCGAGTCCGCGGCCTTGATGATGATGCTGGCCGAACGCCACCCGCAATCGAACCTGGCGCCGCCCGCCGGTTCGCTGGCGCGCGCCGAATGGTATGAATTGATCGTGATGATGGCAAATAGCCTGGGCAATAACTTCCGCCTGTGGTTCTACCCGTCCGATCTCGGCAGCACGAAGGAAGACAGCGCGCTGCGCAGCGCAATCCAGCAGCGCATCGAATCGGCGTGGGCGACGCTCGATGCGCGCCTGGCCGATAATGGCCTTTACCTGCTGGGCGAAACGTTCTCCGGCGCGGACCTGATGCTGACCATGTACATGCGCTGGTCGCGCAATATGCCGCGCCCTGCAACGGCCTGGCCGGCGTTGCAAAAATATGCCGACATGATGCGCGCCCGCCCAAGCTGGCGCCACATTACGGAAGTCGAAGCATTAACTGGATGGTAAAAGATGTTCAAGAAGTTGTTTGCGGCGTTCAGCGCCAAATCGAAGCTCCGCGCTGACGCGCCGTACGGCACGGAAGAATTAAACACTGTGCATAAGATGCTGTTCGCCGACGATGTCGGCCAGCTGTTTGGAGAAGCTCCGGACGCGCGCGTAGTACAAGCCATCGCGCAAGATGCCAACGAAGAATCGCGCGTGCGCCTGCTGGCCGCGCACTGGCTGCGCGCCAACGGCCACTCCCCAGGCACCCCGGAAGTGCTGGGGGTGGTGATCGAGGTGCCGCTGGATGGCAGCATGGACACCCTGGCCGCCTACGCCGACGGGCGCGTACGCTATATCAACCAGACCGGCCGTACCGCCGTTTTCGAAGGTGCGCCGGCCGATGTGGCAGCGCAGGCCAAAGTACTGGTGGCAAGCGCCATCCCTGCCTTCATCAAGGCCTCGCAGCAAAAACCGGTCTACGCGCCGGGCGCCGGCCAGTTGCGCTTTACTTTCCTGTCGCAGGACGGCAATCGCGTGACCGATGGATTCTTCAGCGACATCGTGAGGGATGAACTGGCCAAGCCCGTTCTCGAGCATGGCCAGCGCCTGCTGGACCTGGTGGTCAAGCAGGGGAACGCGCAGTAAGCGCTGCGGGTGCGGACTGCACCCGTCCGATCCACCATACCGCGAACAGGATCAGCGCCGAGGCGATGATGCCGATGGTGCCGTAACCCAGCAAATGCCCTGCCGCATCGGTATGCACCAGCAGGCCACCGGCGAAGGCGCCAATCCCCGTCCCCATCTGCTGTACCGCCGCATTCGCGCTGAGGAAAGCGCCGCGCCGTTTTGGCTCCGGGATGGTGGTCAGCAGCGCCTGCAGCGGTACGAAGCGTCCCGACATCGCCACCATGAAGAACGGGAAGAACAGCATGATTACCAGCAGCGGGATCTGCGGCATATGGGTCATGAACAGCGTCGGCGCGACTGAGAACAGCGCCACCCAGCGGAACACGCGCTGCTTGCCTGCCTTGTCCGACCAGCCGCCGATCAGGCGTGAACTGAACAGGGTGGCGATGCCGCCGCACAGGTAGACATAGCTGATCTGCGCCGGCTCGACGCCAAGGTTCCCGACCAGCATAGGCGAGATGAAGGGAATCACCATCATGCCGCTGACCGTCACCACAAAGCACAGCAGGAAACCGCGTAAGTGGGCGCCCACGGTGAACAGTCCGAACAGCTCGGGCAACACGCGCGCCAGGGGCACCGGCGCGTTCGCCAGGTGCGCCGTCATCGACGGCAGCGTGCGCGCAGCAACAACCCATACCAGCATCGACAGCACGACCAGCAGGTAGAACGGCGACTGCCAGCCGAAGTGCGCGCCGAGCATGACGCCGATCGGCACGCCGGCAATCGCGGCCATGCTGAAGGAAGTCATGACGACACCCGTGGCGGCGCCGCGGCGCTCCTGCGGAATCAGGTCGGCAATGATGGACATGCTGATCGCACCGAGCACGCCGCCCGTCATGCCGGCAAAGGCGCGCGACAGCACCAGAACGTGGAAGTTAGGCGCCAGCGCGCAGGCCAGGTTCGACAGGTTGAACAGCATGAAAACGACGAGCTGCAGTTTCTTGCGGTCGAAGCGGTCGGCATACGTCGCAGCCAGCAGGCCGGAAAGGCCGGCGCACCAGGCGTAGGCCGATACGGCGCCCGAAACCTGGGCCGCCGATATTGTGAACGCCTTCATCAGTTGCGGAGCGAGCGGCATCATGACCATGAAGTCCATGATGACGGTGAATTGTATGAACGCCAGCAGCCATAGGACTGTGCGTTCGCGTTGCGGAGTAAGTGTCTGGGTCATCAGTCTAGATTGTTAATTTCAGTGATGGCGCGCTTGAGAATAGCGCGAATTGCGTCGACGTGCTCGCGGGTGGTGCGCGGGCCGCGGCCCCGGGTAATTACGGCATCTTTCAGGGCGTGCATCAGGGTGCGCAGGTCGCCGCCATCTTCGCCGCGCGCGTTCTCGACCAGGCGCGCCATGTAGGCGTCCACCATATTGCGGTTCTCATCGAGGAACTGCTGCCCTTCCGGCAGGATCGAATACAGCTTCTTGTTGCCTTCCTTGACGATGTCGACATGGCCCATGTCGGCCATCATCGACAGCAGCGGGTAAATGGCGCCAGGGCTGGGCGAGTAACTGCCGCCGGTCAGCGTTTCCAGTTCCTTGATGATTTCGTAGCCGTGGCGCGGTTTATCGGCGATCAGTTGCAGCACAACGTAGCGCATGGCCCCCGCATCAAACATCTTTGGGCCGCGGCCGCCGCCGCGCTGGTGATGGTGGTGCTCATGGTGCAGCCGGTGGTGGCCGCGGAAAAAGTGGAACATGGCTTCCTCCTCAAAAGTTAAGATATATCTCAATAAGACATATCTTAACCAATTTTTTGCAAAATGCAAGAAGGGTGGAATGTTAAATCCCGCATGGAAGCCAACCGGTGCGCGCCACACAATAGGCATCACTAAGGGGAGGCAGGATGGACACGCATAAGAAATACGGCCCGCTGCCGGGGCGCCTGGTCATGCTCGGTTTCGGCAGCATTGGCCAGGCAGTATTGCCGCTGCTGTTTCGTCACTTTGAACTCAAGCCGTCGCAGCTTACGGTGGTGTCGCGCGGCCCTGACAAGAGCGGCATCGCCGAGGAATACGGCATCGCGTACGAAGCTACCCCGCTGGTGGAGGGGAATCTCGAAAGCATCCTCGATCCACTGCTGCAGAAAGGCGATTTCCTGCTCAACCTGTCGGTGGATGTATCGAGCCTGGACCTGATCCGCTATTGCTGGCGGCGCGGCGTGCTTTACCTCGACACCTGCACCGAACCGTGGAGAGGCTTTTACGAAGACGAGCAACTGTCGCTGTCGCAGCGCTCCAACTACGCGCTGCGCGAAGCGGTGCTGGCGTTCCGCCTGGACAAGCGCCACGGCGCAACGGCCGTAGTGACGCAAGGCGCCAATCCGGGCCTGGCCTCCGTGCTGGTCAAGCAGGCGCTGATGAACATGGCGCGCGACCAGCATCTGGAGGTGGAACGCCCGGCTTGCTACGAGGACTGGGCCAAGCTGGCGCAAAAGCTGGAGATCAAGGTGATCCACATCGCCGAACGGGATACGCAAATCTCCGGCCGCCGCAAGGCGCGCGATGAATTCGTCAATACCTGGTCGGTCGATGGCTTCGTCAGCGAAGGCCTGCAGCCGGCGGAACTGGGCTGGGGCAGCCACGAGAGGCACTGGCCGGCCGACGCCGAGCGCCACGGCTATGGCAGCGACGCGGCGATCTACCTGAAGCGTCCCGGCATCGCGACGCGCGTGCGCAGCTGGACGCCGCTCGAAGGTCCTTACCACGGCTTCCTCGTCACCCACGCCGAGTCGATATCGATTGCCGACCACCTGACGCTGCGCGAAAACAATGAGGTGGTTTATCGCCCAACCGTGCACTACGCCTACCATCCCTGCGACGACGCCGTGCTGTCACTGCACGAAGTGGCTGGCAAAAACTGGAAACAGCAAAACGAGCAGCGCATCATCGGCAAGGAAATCGAAAGCGGGATGGACGAACTGGGCGTGCTCCTGATGGGCAATCCCAAAGGAGCTTACTGGTTCGGTTCGCGCCTCACCATCGGCCAGGCCCGTGAACTGGCGCCGCATAATTCCGCGACGTCGCTGCAAGTGGTGGCCGGCATCCTGGGCGGCATGGCATGGGCGCTGCGCAATCCCGACTGCGGCGTGGTGGAACCGGACGATATCGACGACCAGCTCGTAATGGAAATTGCCGCGCCCTACCTGGGCGAACTGGTTGGCGTGTATGGCGACTGGACGCCGCTGAAGGAACGCAGTGGCCTGTTCGACGAGCCGCGCGACCAGGACGATCCCTGGCAGTTCCTGAACTTCCGCGTTACCTGACATGGGCACGCTGCTGCGCAAAGAACTGGGCGTCATCGAGAACTCATACTATGAGGCCAGCGTGCAGCGCGCAGCCGCTCTGCCCCCGCTGGCCGGCAGCACCAGCGCCGACGTGTGCGTGGTGGGCGGCGGCCTGGCAGGGCTTTCCGCCGCACTGGAACTGGCGGAACGCGGCTATTCCGTGGTCCTGCTGGAAGCCCAGCGCCTGGGCTGGGGCGCCTCGGGCCGCAACGGTGGACAAGTGCTGCCTGGCTTCGGGAACGACGGCGAGCATGCCATCGAGCGCCAGTTGCCGCGCGAAGATGCGCGCCGCGCCTGGGACGCTTCCGTGGCTGGCGTGCAGCTGCTGCGCAAGCGCATCGACAAGTACAGCATCGACTGCGACTACAAGCCCGGCGCGCTGAGCCTCGCCGTCAAACCCAGCAAGATGCGAGCGCTGGAAGCGTGGGGGCGGCATGTGGAGAAGGCATACGGCTACCCGCTGCACTGGATCTCGCCGCACGAGATCGGCCGTTGGATCGACAGCCCGCGCTTCCACGCCGGCGTGGCCGATATGGGGGGCGGACATGTGCATCCGCTGAAGTACACACTGGGCCTCGCGCACGCTGCAATGGCGGCCGGCGTGCGCGTGTACGAAGACTCGCCAGTATTCCTGCTGGAGCGCGGCGACACACCGCTGGTGCACACCGCTCAAGGCCAGGTGGCCGCGCGCTTTGTGGTGCTGGGCGCGAACGTCTACCTCGCCGAGTACGGCAACCTGGTGCCGCAGGTCAGCGCCCGCATCATGCCGGTCGGGACCTACATCGTCGCCACCGAGGAGCTAGGCAAGGAACTTGCAGAGAGCCTGCTGCCGCGCCGTAGCGCCGTATCGGACACCAATTTCGTGCTGGACTACTTCCGCCTCAGCGCCGATCACCGGTTGCTGTTCGGCGCCGGCGACAGCTACAGCGGCAAAACACCCGCCAACCTGGTCGAACGCATACGGCGCCGCATGGTAGCCGTGTTTCCGCAACTGGCAGACGTGGGCATCGATTACGCGTGGGGCGGCTTCATCGACATCAGCATGAACCGCGCGCCCGACCTTGGACGGTTGGGCAGCAACATCTACTACATGCAAGGGTTTTCAGGCCACGGCCTGGCCTTTACCGGCATGGCCGGCCTGCTGGTGGCGGAGGCAATTGCGGGCCAGGCGGAGCGCTTCGACATCTTCGCGCGCATAAAGCACGCCCCCTTCCCCGGCGGCACGCTGCTGCGTACGCCGGCGCTGGTGCTGGGCATGCTCTATTTCCAGATGCGCGATATGTTCTAGTTGTCGAGGTGGGAGATCTGCAGGCGGCGGCTTTCCTGCACCACGCCGTTGGCCTTGTGCTCCAGCACCAGCTCGGCGTTCTGCTCGTCCAGCGAGATGCCGACCGATAGGATGTCGATCAGCAGCAGTTGCAGGATGCGCGAAATCATCGAGAGGAAGGCGCTGCTGTCTTCCGTGTGATCGACTGCCAGGCAGACCGTGGCTTTCTTGGCCAGCGGCGACTGGCTGCTGGTGATGGCGATGACGTCGGCGCCGGCATTGCGCGCCGATTCCACCGCTTCCAGCAGCTCCGGCAGCTTGCCGGAATTGGAGATCGCGATCACCACGTCGCCGGGTTTCAGCAGCTCGGAGGCCAGCTTGAAGAGGTGCGAGTCGCCGTAAGCGGCAGTCGGGATGCGGAAACGGAAGAACTTGTGCTGGCCATCGAGCGCCACTACGCGCGAGTTGCCCATGGCGTAGAACTCGACTTTCTTGGCCCTGGACAGCAGTTCGATTGCGCGGTCCAGCGAATGCACGTCCATCTGATCGCGGAATTTCAGGATCGCCGAGACGGTATTGTCGATCACCTTGGCTGACAGGTCGTGCGTACTGTCGGAAACACGTACCTGGCTGTGGCGCACAGGAATAGCGCCGGTCAGGCTGGAAGCAAACTTCAGCTTGAAGTCGGCCAGACCCTGGAAGCCGAGCGAGCGGCAGAAGCGGATGACGGTCGGCTGCGACACTTCCGCCAGGCGGGCAATATCGGCAATCGGTTCGTTCAGCACCAGGCGCGGCTGCTCGATCACCAGTTGCGCCACGCGCTGCTCGGCCGGGGTCAGTTCCGACTTCAGCGACTGCACGCGCTCCATCAGCGTGTTGGCGCCGGTGCGGCCACGCAGGTGTTCGGACAAAATCGTCGCAACCCCATAGAAGGCCGGATTCGGCGTGGTGATCACATAGGTCGGGATCTCGGCCAGGTAGGACGAGAAGCGGCCCTTGGCTTCGAAACGGCTGCGGAACGGTGATTCTTTGAACCACTCGCCCATGCGCGGCACGATGCCGCCGCCGATGAATATGCCGCCGAAGGAGCCCAGCGTCACCGCCAGGTTGGCCGCAGCGCCGCCCAGCATGGCGCAGAAGCACTCCAGTACTTCGATGCACAGCTCGTTCTTGTCTTTCAATGCGCCGGCGATGATTTGCTGCGAGGTCAGGTCGCGCACGTTCAAGCCGTTGCGGCGCGCCAGCGCGCGGTAAATGATTTCCATGCCGGGGCCGGAAATCAGGCGTTCGTTCGAAACGTGCGGCCAGGTCTGCCAGGCGTACTGCAGGATCGCGTATTCGCGCTCGTCGGCCGGTGCAAAGTTGGTGTGACCGCCTTCGGAACCCAGTGTTACGAAACCGTCGGTGGTAGGGATCACGCCGGAGCAGCCCAGGCCCGTTCCAGGGCCCAGCACGCCGATCACCGAATTTTGCGCCGGGGAGCCGCCGCCGACCTGCATCAGGTCATCCGCCTTGAAGCCCGGAATGGCCATCGCCAGCGCAGTGAAGTCGTTCACCACCAGCAGGGTGTGCAGGCCCAGTTCGCGCCGTACTTCGTCGGTGGAGAACTGCCAGTCGCGGTTGGTCATGCGAATGTAGTCGCCATGCACCGGGTTGGCCAGCGCCAGCGCGCCGTGATTGAGGCTGATGTCTCCGTGGTCCGCCAGGTAGCTGCGCAGCAGCGGAACGATGCCGGTAAAGTCATCGCACTGCAGCACGCGCACGGCCTGGAATTCGCCGGGAGCGGTTTGCAGCGCGAGGCGCGCATGGGTCGCGCCGATGTCAGCCAGCAGGCGGGGGCCGTCCGCAAAAGCGGATCGGTTAGCTTTTGGGTCTGCCTCTATCTGTTTCATTGTCTTTTAAGTATTAGATAACGCCTTAAAGGCGGGAGGATACCCGAAAAACAAAGCCCCGTGCGTAGACGGGGCCTCTTATATTTATACTGCGTAGCCAAACCAGGCGCCGTAGCCTGGCAGTTGGACCTCTTCGCCGGCCACTTCGCCCGGCAGGCCAGGCTGCTCCAGCTTCTGCGCCCCTTTGACCGCCGGCAGCGCGAAGTTGACCGGCGCCGCCCCCAGGTTGAACAGCGCAATCACGCTGCGCTCCCCTTCCAGGTCGCGCCGCAGGGCCAGGACCGGCTCCGGCGCGTCGTAGAACACGATGTCGCCGCGCGTCAGTTGCGGCATGGTCTTGCGCCAGGCGATCATGCGGCGGGCGAAGTTCAGCGGCGAATTCGGGTCTTCCTCCTGCACCGAGGCGGCGATGGCCTTGTGCTCCTCAGCCACCGGCAGCCATGGCGTGCCGGAAGTAAAGCCGCCATGCGGGCCGGTAGTCCAGGCAATCGGGGTGCGGCAGCCGTCGCGGCCCTTGAATTCGGGCCAGAAGGTCTTGCCGTACGGGTCCTGGATCAGCTCATAAGGCACGTCGGCCTCGCTGAAGGCCAGTTCGTCGCCCTGGTACAGGCAAGGCGTGCCTTTCAGCGACAACTGCATGGCCAGCACCAGCTTGGCGAATGCCGCCTGGTTGCTCATGCCGTTCCAGCGGGTCACCACGCGCACCGCATCGTGGTTGCCGACCGACCAGGATGGCTGGCCGTCCTTGACGCGCGCCTTGAAGTCTTCCACCTGCTTGCGGATATGGCCCGCACTGCTGTCGGCAGTCAGCAGGTTGAAGCTGTAAGCCATGTGCAGCTTGTTGCCGCCGGCGGTGTATTCAGCCATCACGGCCAGGGAATCGTCCGCGCCCACTTCGCCGATTGCCACCGCGCCGTATTCGTCCAGCAGCACGCGCAGCTTTTCGAGGAAAGCCACGTTTTCAGGCTGGCTCTTGTCGTGGATGTGCGCCTGCATGCCGTATGGGTTGGCGTCGCTCACGGTGGAGGTGTCGCGCACCAGGGCCGGAGGGTTGCTGCGCAGCTGGCGGTCGTGGAAGTGGAAGTTGCAGGCGTCCATGCGCACGCCGTCGACGCCGCGTTTCAGCCAGAAACGCAGCGCATCGAGGTGCGCCTGCTGCACTTCCGGGTTGTGGAAGTTCAGGTCCGGCTGGCTGACCAGGAAGTTGTGCATGTAGTACTGCTTGCGGCGCGAATCCCATTGCCACGACGAGCCGCCGAACACGGACAGCCAGTTGTTGGGCGGATTCCCGTCCGGCAGCGGATCGGCCCAGATATACCAGTCGGATTTCGGGTTGTCGCGCGAAGAGCGGCTCTCCTTGAACCATGGGTGGTCTTCAGAGGTGTGCGACATGACCTGGTCGATCATGATTTTCAGGCCCAGGCTGTGCGCCTTGGCGATCATGCGGTCGAAGTCGGCCAGGGTGCCGAACATCGGGTCGACGTCGCAGTAGTCGGCCACGTCGTAGCCGAAGTCGCGCATCGGGGATTTGAAGAACGGCGAGATCCAGATGATGTCCACGCCCAGCCTGGCGATGTAGTCGAGGCGATCAGTGATGCCATTCAGGTCGCCGATGCCGTCACCGTTGGTGTCCAGGTAACTGCGCGGATAAACCTGATAAATGATTGCTTCTTTCCACCAAGGTGTGCTCATATTCCTCATCCCGATCAAAAACAGTTATGTAGATAATATACATGATGAATGAGGGAAGTTCAAATACTATGAATCCTTAAAAATCAAATACTTACGATTTTCGACGTAGTTAAACTACATGTAAGTGAATCCAGTAGTTGCCAACGCAGATGGCTTCGCATAGCATCGCGCCCATTATTTGAAACGGGAGACCTCATGTCGACGCAAGAACTGGAACAGGGTAACGGGCCAATGCCCCGGCAAATCCCGTACATCATTACCAACGAGGCCTGCGAGCGTTTCAGTTTTTACGGCATGCGCAACATCCTGGTGCCGTTCCTGATCAGCACCCTGCTGCTGTTCATCCCGTCCGAGCACCGCGCCAGCGAGGCGAAGCACGTTTTCCACACGTTCGTGATCGGCGTGTACTTCTTCCCGCTACTTGGCGGCTGGCTGTCGGACCGCTACTTCGGCAAATACAACACGGTATTCTGGTTTTCGCTGATCTACTGCGCGGGACACGCATGCCTGGCGCTGTTTGAGAGCAATCTCAATGGCTTCTACTTTGGCCTGTTCCTGATTGCCTTCGGCTCGGGCGGCATCAAGCCGCTGGTGGTGTCGTTTGTCGGCGACCAGTTCGACCAGACCAACAAGAAGAAGGCCAAGGTCGTCTTCGACGCTTTCTACTGGAGCATCAACTTCGGCTCATTCTTCGCTTCCCTGCTGATGCCGATTTTCCTGAAGGACTTCGGCCCGGCCGTCGCCTTCGGCATCCCTGGCATCCTGATGTTCATCGCGACCATGGTGTTCTGGCTGGGCCGCAAGAAGTATGTGCACGTGCCGCCTTCGGAGCCGAGCGCCGAATCCTTCTCCCGCGTCGCCAAGACGGCCCTGATCTCGGCCGCGCCGGGCCAGTCCCGTCCGGGCCTGACCGTCGCCATGATCGGCGTGGTGGCTGGCGTGGTGTCGCTGGCCATGACGCCCTCCTGGGGCTTCGTGATCGCAGCTTGTACAGCGCTGGTGCTGGTGATGGCCTTCGGCGGCATAGGCACCTCGATGCAGCTGGAGCGCGCACGCGGCAAACATAGCGACGAAGCGGTCGACGGCGTACGCGCGGTATTGCGCATCTTTATCGTGTTCGCGATGGTCACGCCGTTCTGGTCCCTGTTCGACCAGAAGGCCTCGACCTGGATTGTGCAGGCCAACGATATGGTGCACCCGACCTACGAAATCCTGGGCTGGTCGTTCTCCTTCGTGCCGGCGCAGATGCAGGCGCTGAACCCGCTGCTGGTAATGCTGCTGATCCCATTCAATAACATCGCCCTGTTCCCGCTGCTGCGCAAGCTGGGCATCGAGCCGACGCCGCTGCGCCGCATGGGCACCGGTATCTTTGTATCGGCGCTGGCCTGGGTGGTGATCGGAACGCTTCAGGTAGTGATGGATGGCGGCACGCCGGTGTCGATGGCCTGGCAGATCCTGCCTTATGCCCTACTGACCTTCGGCGAAGTGCTGGTGTCCGCCACCGGCCTGGAATTCGCTTATTCGCAGGCGCCGGCTTCGATGAAAGGCGTGATCATGGCGCTGTGGTACCTGGCGGTCACCGTCGGCAATTTGTGGGTGCTGATCCTGAACGCCGGCGTGAAGAACGATGCGGTGTCAGCCTATATCAAGACCACTGGCTTCTCGGTGATGGCCTTCCAGATGTACTTCTTCGCCGCCTTCGCCGCCCTGGTGGCCGGGTGCTTCGCGCTTTACGCGATGCGCTACAAGATGGTTGACTTCTACCGCAAGGAACCCGAACCGCAGGTCTGCTACGGCACCACGCCGGAACCTCAAAAGGCCTGAGGCCAGCCCGCTTCGGCGGGCTTTTTTATTTCCGCCGGCGGCGAAAATCCGCACACGACCTGGCTGGAATTCCGGAAATCCGCCATGGCGCTACTTCGCTGCCCTCCCCGCCGGGCAGCGCAGCTCAATAAAATCAAGCACTTGCCGCATTCCAATTTTCTGGCATGGAAGCTGCTAATAGCTGGTCAAAACACCCCTTATCCAGGAGACCAGCATGACCAAGCTCAAACTCGCATCCCTCTTCGTGGCCGCAGCTTTCGCTTCCGCCGCCAACGCCCAAGAAGTTGTCCGCCTCGGCAACCTGAAATTCGCGCACTATGGCGCCGTCTCGTATATCAAGGAAATCGCGCCTAAGTGCGGCATCAAGGTCGAAGAGCACGTCTTCGCCAAGGGCCCTGACGTGATGCAGGCGATCCTTGCAGGCGAGCTTGATGTCGGCGCCACCGCGTCGGAGGCTGCCATCCAGGGCCGCGCCAATGGCGCCCCGATTTATGTCGTCGCCGGTTTCGCCAAGGGTGGCGCGCGCCTGGTCGCGCGCCCCGACAGCGGCATCAAGGCGATCAAGGATTTGAAAGGCAAGAAAGTCGGCGTGACCCGCGGCGGCATCCACGAAGTGCTGCTGGCCGCTGAACTGGCGCAGGCCGGCCTGACCTTCTCCGACCAGCCAGGCAAGGACGTGCAACTGGTGTTCCTGGCCTTTGCCGACCTGAACCAGGCCCTGCTCGGCAAGAACCTGGACGCGATCATGCAATCGGAACCGCAATCCTCGCAAGCCATCAACAAGGGCTTCGGCGTGGAAGTCATGAAGCCGTATGACACCCCGATCGGCGAACCAGTCCGCACCATGGTGATGAGCGAGAAGTTCTATTCGACCCGCCGCGCCACCGCCGCCAAGTTCATGAACTGCTTCGTGCAGGCCACCAAGACCTTCATCGACAACAAGCCGACTGCCGAGAAATACGTGCGCGACGTGATCTTCAAAGGCCAGATCACCGCCGACGATTTCCAGGACGCGATCGCCAACTCGCCATACACCTACGACATCTCCCCACAGCACATCCAGATCACCACCGATGTGATGAACAAGACCGGCGTGGGCAAAATGCGCAAGGCGCCCGTGGCTTCCGAGTGGGTCAAGACCGACCTGCTGGACGAGGCCAAGAAAAGCCTGAACATCAAGTAAGGCGAGGCATATCATGGCAAAACTGAATTTGCGCCAGATCGCAGCGGGCTCCGTGGTGCCCGTGCTGGTGATCGCATTGTGGCAAGCCAGCGCATCGCTGGAGTGGATCAACCCGCAGGTGCTGCCTTCCCCTTGGGCAGTAGTGACCAAGTGGGTTGAATACCTGCTGCCGCTGCAGGCCTACGACCCGGCTGCGAGCTCCTGGCTGGCCTGGGCGTTTTCCGGCGAGCTGATTGGCGACACCATCAGCAGCATGTACCGCGTGCTGGTGGGCTTCGCGGTCGGCGCCGGCCTGGCCCTGCCTTTCGGCCTGGTGATGGGATCGAGCAAGCGCATGTACGACTGGCTCAATCCCCTGCTGCAGGTGCTGCGTCCGATCCCGCCAATCGCCTACATCCCGCTGGCGATCCTGTGGTTCGGCCTGGGCAACGCACCCGCAGTGTTCCTGATTGCGCTGGGAGCCTTCTTCCCGGTCCTGATGAACACCATCGCCGGCGTGCGCCACGTCGACGGCATCTACGTCCGCGCCGCCCGCAACCTGGGCGTCAACCAGCGCACCATGTTCGTTCGCGTGATGCTGCCGGCCGCCGTGCCTTACATCCTGTCCGGCGTACGCATCGGCATCGGTACCGCCTTCATCGTGGTGATCGTCTCCGAGATGATCGCCGTGAACAACGGCCTCGGTTTCCGCATTCTGGAAGCACGCGAGTACTTCTGGTCGGACAAGATCATCGCCGGCATGATCAGCATCGGCCTGCTTGGCCTGGCGATCGACATTGGCATGAACAAGCTGAATAACCATCTGCTGCGCTGGCACCGCGGCCTGGAGAATTAAGATGAGCGCAACCCATATCGACGTCAAAGGCGTCAACAAGGTATTCAAGACCGACAACCGCGAAGTGGTGGCGCTGCGCGACATCAACCTGCAGATCCCGCAAGGCCAGTTCGTCTGCCTGCTGGGCCCGTCGGGCTGCGGCAAGTCCACCCTGCTGAACGCCATCGCCGGCTTCTCGCTGCCGTCCAGCGGCGAGATCACGGCCGACGGCCAGCTGATCACCGGCCCGGGCCCTGAACGCGGCATGGTATTCCAGGAATACGCCCTGTTCCCATGGATGACCGTGGAGAAAAACATCGCCTTCGGCCTGGAAGTCAAAGGCATGGCGCAGGCGGAAATCAAGCAGCGCGTGGACCAGTTGCTCGGCATGCTGTCGCTGTCCGACTTCCGCAACCGCTATCCGAAAGACCTGTCGGGCGGCATGCGCCAGCGCGTGGCCATTGCCCGTGTACTGGCTCTGGACTCGCCAATCATGCTGATGGACGAGCCGTTCGGCGCGCTGGACGCACTGACCCGCCGCAACCTGCAGGATGAACTGCTGCGCATCTGGTCTGAGCTGAAAAAGACCATCATCTTCGTTACCCACAGCATCGAAGAGGCGATCTACCTGGCCGACCGCATCGTGGTCATGACCTACCGTCCAGGCACCGTCAAGCGCGACATGATCGTGGAGCTGCCGCGCATGCGCGATCCTGCCTCGGCAGACTTCAATGCGCTCAAGCGCGAGCTGGGTGCATTGGTGATGGAAGAACAGCAACGCCACCACAGCGACGAACTGCGCATGGCCGCGGTGGACTAAAATTGCGCTTATGCGCAAACCTTTTATCCTGTTGCTGTTACCGGCGGCCGCGATCATCGTGGCCGCCTATGTTCTTGGCGCCTACCGCGCCGGCAATGAACAGCTGGCGCAAGGCCAGCGCCAGCTGCAACTTATGGCGCCGGAACTGCAGTCGGTGCTGGAACGCTTTGAAACCCTCCCCTTCGTCCTGGCACAGCAGCCGGACCTGACCAACGCCCTCGCCCACCCGAAGGATCCCGACGCGATCGCCCGGCTGAACGAAACGCTGCAAACCATCCAGCAGCAAGCCAAGGTTGGCGCGCTGTACCTGATGGACCGCAACGGCCTGACGCTAGGCGCCAGCAACTGGGACCAGCCGCTTGGTTTCGCCGGCAAGAATTTCTCTTATCGCCCTTACTTCCAGGCCGCGCTGCGCGGCAATGCCGGCCGCTTTTACGGCATCGGCACCAGCACCAGCGAAGCGGGCTACTTCATCGCGCAACCGGTGCATCGCCACGGAGAGATCGCAGGCGTGATCGCAGTCAAGATCAGCCTCGCCGAACTGGAACGCAACTGGAACAGCAGCGAGGATCCGATCCTGCTGGCCGACCGCCACGGCGTAATCTTCCTCAGCAACCGCCCCAACTGGCGCTACCACAGCCTGGAACCATTGCCGCCCGACGCCCTGGCGGAACTGGCCAGCACGCAGCAATACATCGGCCGCGAAGTCACGCCACTGGCGCGCAATCCCGGGCCGCGCGTGACGCAGGAAGTGGGCCGCCTCGGCTGGCAACTGATGATTTTCCCAAGCCAGTTGCGCGTCGTTCGCAGCGGCATCAACTGGGCGCTGGCAACGGCGCTGCTGCTGGCCTGCGGCGGCGTATCGTACTGGGCCATGCACCAGCGCCGCCGCCGGCGCGAGGAACGCCTGGCCTTCGACCGCGAACTGGAATCGCGCATCGCCCAGCGCACGCAGCAACTAAGCGAAACCAACCGCATCCTGCGCACCACGCAGAACGAGCTGGTACAGGCCGGCAAACTGGCGATGCTGGGGCAGATGGCAGCCGGCATGACGCATGAGTTGAACCAGCCGCTGGCGGCGATCCGCGCCTTTGCCGACAACGCCCGCACGTTCCTCGAGCGCGGCCAGCCGGAGCAGGCGGCCAACAATCTTGGCCACATCGGCGATGCCAGCGCGCGCATGGGCGCCATCATCAGCCAGCTGAAAGGTTTCGCGCGCAAGGATGAAACCGTCGGGCCGGTTGACTTCGGGCGCGCGGTACGCAGCTCGGCCTTCCTGCTGGAGAGCGAGAGCAAGCGGCGCAACGTGGCCGTGGAAATCGATACCGGTACCGAGCAGTTGACGGTAGCCGGCGATACGGTTCGCATTGAGCAAGTGCTGATCAACCTGCTGCGCAATGCACTGGATGCGGTCGAGGGTACGCCGCAGCCGCGCGTCTCTATCGTCCTGTCGCGCGAAGGAACCGACGGGGTCGCGCGCATCAGCGACAGCGGCCCGGGCATCCCGCAGGAAGTGGCCGTACACCTGTTCGAACCATTTTTCACGACCAAGCCCGCAGGGCAAGGACTCGGCCTGGGATTGGCGATCTCCTCGTCGATCGTGCAAGCCATGAACGGCCGCCTGACAGCCCGCAACCTGGACGGCGGCGGGGCCCAGTTTGAGTTACGCTTACCGCTAATTAAAGAAGGAGCTGCCAGATGAAGGCGCTATTGGTTGAAGACGAGGCCGCGCTGCGCCTGGCCACCTCGCAAACGCTGGAACTGGGCGGTTTTGCGGTGCAGGCTTGCGCAAGTGCCGAAGAAGCGCTGCCGCTGCTGCTGGCGAATTTCGCGGGCGTGGTCGTGACCGACGTGCGGCTGCCGGGCCTCTCCGGCCTGGACTTGCTGGCACGCGTCGCGGCCCTGGATGCCGAACTGCCGGTCATCGTGGTCACCGGCCACGGCGACGTCAGCATGGCAGTAGAAGCCATGCGCGCAGGCGCTTACGACTTCATCGAAAAGCCCTTCGCCTCCGAACGCCTGATGGATGCTGTCAAGCGCGCGCAGGAGCGCCGCAACCTGGTGCTGGAAAACCGCCGCCTGCGTTCCGAGCGCGCGCAGCATCCCGACATGCCTGACCTTATCGGGCGCTCCGAAGCTATCGAACACCTGAAGGTCGTGGTGCGCAATGTGGCGCCAACCGGCGTGGACATCCTGGTCAACGGCCAGACTGGTACCGGCAAGGAAGTGATGGCACGCCTGATCCATGCCGCCAGCGGCCGCAAGGGAAATTTCGTCGCCATCAACTGCGGCGCCTTGCCGGAGTCGGTGTTCGAGAGCGAGATCTTTGGCCACGAGGCGGGAGCTTTCACCGGCGCGCAAAAGCGCCGCATCGGCAAGCTGGAATTCGCCAACGGCGGGACGGTATTCCTCGACGAGATCGAGAGCATGCCGATGGCACTGCAGGTCAAGCTGCTGCGCGTGCTGCAGGAGCGGCGACTGGAACGGCTTGGCGGCAACGAGTCGATTCCGCTGGACTGCCGGGTTGTCGCGGCCAGCAAGGCTGATTTGCTGGCCCTTTCGGCGCAAGGCTTGTTCCGCGAAGACCTGTATTACCGGATCGGTGTAATCAGCATTGACCTGCCGCGCCTGCGCGACCGGCGCGAGGATATCCCCCTGCTGCTGGCGCATTTCGTCGCCGAAGCAGCCCAGCGCTACCAGAGGGCGATGCCGATGTGGACACCGGAACAGATGGCCGCATGGCAGGCGGCGGATTGGCCAGGCAATGTGCGGGAGCTGCGCAACTTCGCCGAACGCCTCACGCTTGGCCTGGTTCCCTCCGCAACCATCGCAAGCATTTCAAACGGCGCAGCGGCTCCGGCGGGCCCGGGCTCAGGCGCCACCAGCACGGCGTTTGCGACTGGCGCAGGCATCTCCTCCCCGGCGGGCGCCGCAACCGGCGCGGGCATGCAATGGGCTGCCGGCGCAGGAGCCACGGGTAGCGCCGCGATGACTGCGGGCGCCGCATCGGCTGCCGGCGTTGCCATGGCAGCGGGCGTTCCGGCTGCAGGTGCCGCGCACCCGGATGCCGAGCAGCCGTCCCTGCCGCAGCAAGTCGACGCCTTCGAGCGCGACCTGATCCTGCGCGCCCTGGCCGCAGCCGACAACAATGTAGCGCTGGCGGCAGACCGCCTGCTCCTGCCGCGCAAAACGCTCTACGACAAGCTGAAGAAGCACCACATCCAGCGCGATTGAAATGTAGTAAAGCTACACGAATTGCGATAAGATTTCTGTAGCACCACTACTACGGAGACAAAATGAAGCAGCGCACCCTCGTGGCGGCCCTCCTGCCGGCCCTCGCGGCGCTTTCGGCCGCCGCAGCGCCAACCACGGCCCTCACCGCAGCCCCGACCGCCGCAACGCCACACACGCTGGCTTCTTGTGACGGCCCATACGAAACCGTGCTGGCTCGCACGCAAGGCTTCGACGCCCGCGCACTGTGGCTGGATGGCCGCTTGGCCAAATGGACCGGCGTCCAGGCCGACGGCAGCTTCAAACTCTATTACGCGACTGCGGCCGGCATCAGCGCCCCGCAGGGCGCCACTGTCAGCGGAGCGGATGGCGCCTTGCCCCTGGCCGCAACGACGGAAGCAATCCCCGCTCCCCTGGCCGCGCGCTTCAAATACGCGGGCGACGGCGTAGTGCTGGCGCTCTCCGCCGCCGACCGCACCCGCCTGCCTACCCTGCTGGCGAAGCAACTCGTGCTGGTGCAGGAAAATGCCGACGGCACCGTGCGCGACGCCACTTCCTTGCAGGTGCCCGGTGCGCTCGACGATATTTATGCCAGCGCCGAACAGGCGACTGATCTCGGCGCCAGCATCGGCAATGCCGGTACCACCTTCAAGCTATGGGCGCCGACCGCGCAACGTGTTTCGGTCTGCGTTTTCGATACCGGCAGCAGCAAGCCAAAATCCATCGCCACCATGCGCGCTGACGCCAAAACCGGCATCTGGTCCGCCAGCGCACGCGGCAACCTGTCGGGCCGCTACTATAAATACGTAGTGGACGTAATAGCGCCCAAGACTGGCCTGGTGCGCAACGTCGTCACCGACCCGTATTCGGTCAGCCTGGCCACAGATTCCACGCGCAGCTACATCGCCGACCTGGCCGACCCGCGCCTTGCCCCGCCCGGCTGGAACAAGGACCTGCCGCCGGCCAAGGTCAAAGCCCAACCGGACATGTCGATCTACGAACTGCATGTGCGCGATTTCTCGATCAACGACCTGTCGGTCAGCGCCATGAACCGCGGCAAGTACACTGCCTTCCGCGAATCCGGCTCCAACGGCATGAAGCACCTCGCCATGCTGGCCAAAGCCGGCCTGACCGACGTGCACCTGCTGCCGGTATATGACCTGGGCAGCGTGCCGGAAAAAGGCTGCGTCGCCCCTGTCGTGCATGGGGCACCTGACAGCGACCAGCAGCAGAAGATCGTCAGCGACAATGCGTTGAAGGACTGCTATAACTGGGGCTACGACCCGTGGCATTACATCGCGCCGGAAGGCAGCTATAGCACCGACGCCTCCGACGGCGCTCGCCGCATCATCGAACTGCGTGAAATGGTGATGGCGCTGCACAAGACCGGCCTGCGCGTCGGCACCGACGTGGTCTACAACCACACCTACCGCGGTGGCCAGCACGAACGCTCGGTGCTGGACCGCATCGTTCCGGGCTACTACCAGCGCCTGAACCCGAAAGGCGAAATCGAAAGCTCCACCTGCTGCTTCAACACGGCCACCGAGAACCGCATGATGGCCAAGCTGATGATCGATTCGGCCGAACTGTGGACGAAGCATTACCATATCGACTCCTTCCGCTTCGACCTGATGGGCCACCAGCCGCGCGCCGCAATGGAAGCGCTGCAGGCGCGCGTCAACAAGGCTGCCGGGCGCCATGTGAACCTGATCGGCGAAGGCTGGAACTTCGGCGAGGTGGCCGACGGTGCCCGCTTCGTTCAGGCTTCGCAACTGTCGCTGAACGGCAGCGGCATCGGCACTTTCAGCGATCGCGGGCGCGATGCCGTGCGTGGCGGCGGTGCAGGCGATTCGGGCCCGCAGATGGTCGCGCAGCAGGGATTTATCAATGGCCTGGTGTACGACCCGAACGCAGGCTCCGGCTTGCGTCCAGTAAGCGATTTGATGAGGGCGTCCGACCTCGTGAAGGTCGGCCTGGCCGGGTCAATCCGCAGCTATCGCATGCAAACCTTTACCGGCGAGACCAGGGAACTGCAGGCCATCGTCTATGGCGGCAACCAGCCAGCCGGCTATGCAAGCCAGCCAGGCGAAGTAGTCAACTACGTGGAGAACCACGACAACCAGACGCTGTACGACATCAATGCCCTGAAGCTGCCGGTGTCCGTCACCAGTGCCGACCGGGCACGCGTGCAGATGCTGGCGGCGGCGATCAATGCATTCTCGCAGGGCGTGGCGTATTACCATGCCGGATTCGAGATCCTTCGCTCGAAGTCGATGGACCGCAACAGTTTCGAATCGGGCGACTGGTTCAATCGCCTCGATTGGACCTACCAGACCAACTACTTCGGTTCGGGCCTGCCGCCAGCTGCGGACAATGGCAAGGACTATGCCCTGCTTCAGCCTTTGCTGGCCAACCCTGCGTTGCGGCCAACGCCCGTCGACATCGCGTTTGCGCGCGATACCTTCCGCGACTTGCTGCGCATTCGCGCCAGCAGCACGCTGTTCCGGATGCGGACGGCGGAAGACATCAAGCAACGCCTGCACTTCCTGAATACGGGTCCTGAACAGGTAGCGACTGTGGTAGCGGCACGCCTTGACGGCGCCGGCTATGAAGGGGCAGGATTTAAAACTGTTGCGTACTTCATCAACGTGGACAAGGTGGAGCAAACGATCATCGCCCCAGCAGAAGCTGGAAAGGCCTATCGCCTGCATCCGGTACAGGCCGGGTCCGCAGCTCGCTATGACTCCACGACAGGCAGCTTCACCATTCCACCGCGGACGGCTATAGTATTCGTTGAATAAACTTTAAGGCCGGTGGCCGCCTAGCCATGTCAACCATTTTTCGCGCAGTTCAGGGCGACATCACCAAGCTTTCGGTAGATGCAATCGTCAACGCAGCCAACTCCTCGCTTCTTGGCGGAGGCGGCGTCGACGGCGCTATTCACCGCGCCGCCGGGCCGGAACTGGTCCATGAGTGCCGCCTCCTTGGTGGCTGCAAGACAGGCCAGGCGAAACTGACGAAGGGTTATCGCCTGCCGGCCAGGTACATCATCCACACCGTAGGGCCGGTCTGGCGCGGCGGTACCAATGACGAGCCGGAACTTTTGGCGGCCTGCTATCGAAACAGCGTTGAACTCGCGGCCCAACATGACGTCGCCACGCTGGCCTTCCCCAGCATCAGCACCGGCATCTATGGCTACCCGATCGACCTGGCCGCAAGGCTCGCCCTGTCGACAGTTCGCGCGGCGGCAGATGAGTTCTCGGGGATTCAGGAAGTCGTATTCTGCTGCTTCTCAGCGGCCGACCTGGCCGTCTATGAAGGAATTCTCAATCGATGACAGTCCGCGAATTTAAGGCGGCAGACTTTCCTGCAGTTTGCCGCATCTATGCTGACGCTAAAGGTGAGGAGCTCAAATTCGAGCCCCATTCCTTTCAGGTCACGCCTCTTGAACAGGACGAAGGCATCCTGGCGGCCTTTAACGAGTCCGATGTCATCGTTTTCGACGATGGCAAGGTGCGCGGGTTCGCAGCAACTTTTTCCGGTCAATTGAGAGCGTTGTTCGTGCATGGCGAAGCGCGAGGCAACGGCATCGGGCAAGCGCTGCTGAACGCCGTCGTCGACAAGGAAACTGAAGGAGTTTCGTTGAATGTCGCCAGGTCGAACGCAGATGCCCAGCGGTTTTATGCACGCAATGGGTTCTCGGTTGTTGGTGAAACGACGAGGCACTATTCTGGTTTCAACGTCACCTACCTCAAGATGCAACTGGTGGGTACTCAGCAATAAGCGCTTCAGGCGGTACGCCGCCTGCGGCCTCTCCGTGCCAGAATACAGGCGAAGCTATCGCGAGAGGCAGCCATGGCATCGGAACTCGTCTGCACTATCGGTCACTCGAACCGCACAATCGAAGAATTCATTGGACTGCTGCGGCAGAATGGCGTCGAATGCCTGCTCGACATCAGGACGGTACCGAAGTCGCGTCATAATCCTCAATTCGGACAGGACCAGCTCGCGGCCTCGCTTAAAGATGCTGGCATCGAATACCGCTACATGCGCGGCCTTGGCGGGCTGCGTCATCCCCGCAAGGATTCCGAAAATGCCGGCTGGCGCAACCTGTCGTTTCGGGGCTATGCCGACTACATGCAGACCGAGGAGTTTGCAGAGAACGTCGACGCGGTCGTAGAACTCGGGCGCAGCAAGTGCTGTGTATTGATGTGCGCGGAGGCCGTACCATGGCGCTGCCACCGCTCATTGGTTGCGGACGCTTTGCTGGTCCGTGATGTGCGCGTGGACGACATCATCGACGCACGGCAAAGGCGTCCGCATAAGTTGACGCCATTTGCTCATGTGGAAGGGCTACGTATTACCTATCCAGCAGAAGGCCCCAGTGGAGACGATGCAGGAACGTAAGCCCAGCATTCGCTCACTGCCGGAGCCACGCCGGGCTGGACCTACTACTTCGCAAGCAAGATCGTATCACTCTTGCCGCTGGTGCGGACGACACCATCTTTCACTGTGTAAGACGTACCAGAGTAGGCATCCTTTACTTTGGTGCCGTCTGCGAATAAGCCAGCTACGGAGATATCGACGGGCTGGCCAGTCTTCACATCCAGTGCCACAACAACCTTGTCGTCGCCACGTACGCGGCTGAAGGTGTACGGCAGGTCCGCCAGCTTCTTATGCTCGCCGGCGCCGATCGCAGGATGCGCCTGGCGGAATTTGCCCAGCTTTGCCCAGTGCGCACGCACTTTTGCATTCGCCTTCAAGTCGCCCCAGTTCATGAAAGAGCGCAGCTTCGCATCGCCTTTCGCGTCGGCCACGTCGAGTCGGCGCGAGATCTCGTCGCCGTAGTAAATCTGGGCGGCTCCAGGCGCCAGCAGTAGCTTGTTCGCTGTCTCGAAAGGCTTCTGGCGCGAAGGATCGAATGGATTGCCGTCGTCGTGCGAATCCATATAGTTCATGACCGAATGGCCTTTCAGTGGACCCGCCAGTTGCGACGCGTACTTGCTGAATAAGGACTCATAGTCGCCCTTCGCATCATGCACCATGCCGAAGTTGATCAGGCCATCGAAGCCATTGACGAAGTAATTGGCCTTCTCGCCGCCGCCCATGTCGAAGTCCTGCCCGTGCGCGATGTTGTAGTTGTACACCTCGGCCAGCATGAAGAAGCGGCCGTCGCCCATTACCTTTTGGGGATTCAGGCTTTTCCACTCGTCGTGCGCTGCCAGTGCGACTTTGCGCAGCTCGGCCCATACAGCAGGTTCCACATGCTTGGCCGTATCGGCGCGGAAGCCGTCCACGCCGTACTTGCGTACCCAGTCCGCATGCCACTTCATCAGGTAGTAACGCGGAGCGCGCGGGTAGCCGGTGCGGGCGAAAAAGTCGTCCAGTTCTTTCACTTCGCGCTCGTAGCGTCCTTCGGCCTTCCACTTGGCCGCCAGCGCCGGCGGCAATTCGACCGGCGCATCGCTTTCAGTGCGGAAGTCCGGGAGGTTCTTCACCAGCGTGCAGCTCACGGTCGAGGGCACGTCTTTGTACTGGCATTGCGGTTCGGTGCGCACCCAGCCTTCCGGCCAGACGGGATCGGCTTCGGTTACCGGACCGGTGTGATTCATCACCACATCCAGCAAAACGCGGATGCCGCGCGCGTGGGCAGCTTCCACGAAATCGCGGAAGTCTTTTTCGGTGCCCAGGTTGGCGTCCATCGCCGTGAAGTCGCGCGCCCAATAGCCGTGGAAGCCGTAGGACTTGCCGGTACCTTCATCCGTCCCGGCGTGGATTTGTTCGACTGGCGGCGTGGTCCAGATCACGTCCACGCCCAGGTCGTCGAAATAGCCGGACTTGATCTTTGCCGTCAGCCCTTTGAAGTCGCCGCCCATGAAACCGCGCAGCGGCGCAGCATCTGCCTTGCGGCCGTAAGCCAGGTCATTGCTTTTGTCGCCGTTGGCGAAGCGGTCGGTGACCAGGAAGTAGACGGTCGCATTCTCCCAAAGAAATGGCTTTGGCGGCGCCGCGAGTGCGCTGTGCGCGCCGGTGGCAAGCAATAGGGACAATGCGATGGACGAAAGTTTCATTCGGCTTTTCCTATGTTATGACGGTGGGATTGGTGCGGCCTGTGTGCATGACGATGCTCGCCACGCTATCTGCAATGGCAATCAGGCCTGCCAGGGCCTGCTGCGTTGGAATATGGTGCTGCTCCGGATCGGCTTCGTAGCGCTCGAGGTAGACGCGCAAGGTAGCGCCTTCCGTGCCGGTGCCGGACAGGCGGTACACGATGCGCGAGCCATCCGTCATCATGATGCGGATGCCTTGCTGGCTGGCGTGCGAGCCATCCACCGGATCGGTGTATTCGAAATCGTCGGCCGACTGCACTTCGTAGTGGTTCAGCTTCTGGCCCGGCAGGTTGGGCAGTTTGATGCGCAGATCCTGCATCAGGAGATGCGCCGCATCGGTCGCGATGGCCTCGTAATCGTGGCGCGAGTAGTAATGGCGGCCGTAGCGCTGCCAGTGCGCTGTGACGATGTCCTGCACCGAAGCGCCGCGCGCGGCCAGCAGGTTGAGCCAGAACAGCACCGCCCACAAGCCATCCTTTTCGCGAATATGGCGCGAGCCCGTGCCGTAGCTCTCTTCGCCGCACAGGGTGGCCTTTCCCGCATCGAGCAGCGTGCCGAAGAACTTCCATCCGGTGGGAGTCTCGTAGCATGGGACGCCCAGTTGCTCCGCCACGCGGTCGGCGGCGCGCGAGGTGGGCATTGAGCGGGCGATGCCGGCGATGCCATCCGCGTAGCCCGGCGCCACTGTGGCGTTGGCCGCCAGCACGGCAAGGCTGTCGGATGGCGTGACGACGAAATCGCGGCCGACGATCATATTGCGGTCGGCATCGCCGTCGGAAGCGGCGCCGAAATCCGGGGCGGCGTTGGCGCACATGATGTCGATCAGTTCTTCGGCATTGACCGGATTTGGATCGGGATGCAGGCCGCCAAAGTCTTCGAGCGGCGTGCCGTTAATAACAGTGCCGGCCGGTGCGCCCAGCATGCCTTCAAGGATGGCGTGTGCGTACGGACCGGAAACGGCATTCATCGCGTCGAAGCGCATGGTGAAACCGCCGGCAAACAGGCGGCGGATGGCATCGAAGTCAAATAGCTGCGCCATCAGTTCAGCATAGTCGGCAACCGGATCGATCACTTCGACCACCATGCCATCCAAGGGCGCGCGTGCGCCGGGCGTGTCGATGTCGATATCGGGTGCGTCGCTGATGCGGTATTGCGCCAGCGCCAGCGTGCGTTCGTAGATTGCTTCGGTCAGCGCTTCCGGCGCGGGACCGCCGTTGGAAGCGTTGTACTTGATGCCGAAATCGCCGTCCGGGCCGCCGGGATTGTGGCTGGCCGAAAGGATGATGCCGCCCAGCGCGCCATGCTTGCGGATGACGCAGCTCGCGGCAGGCGTGGACAGGATGCCGCCCTGCCCCAGCAATACCCGTGCGAAGCCGTGCGCAGCGGCCATCTTCAGGATGACCTGGATTGCTTCACGATTGTGAAAGCGGCCATCGCCGCCCAGCACCAGCGTCTTGCCCGCGACAGCACCAAGCGTGTCGAACAGGCCCTGCACGAAATTTTCGAGATAGTGAGGCTGCTGGAAAACTGCGACCTTCTTGCGCAGTCCCGAAGTCCCCGGACGTTGCCCGGGGATAGGAGTAGTTGCCACCGTGTGGATTGCCATATTCGCTCCTCAGAAAATAAATGGGGACGTACCCCATTTTTCTTCGAAAAATAAATGGGGTACGTCCCCATTTATTTTCCTGCGAATGGCGCGATCGGTGCGCGCCGCTGGGATGGCTTAGGCTTCCTTCTTGGCCGAGTCGCTGACGATCAGGCAAACGATGCCGCCGATTGCCATCGAGACGCCGCCCAGCACCAGCACGTTGACCGAATGCCCGTTGAACAGGTGCTTGATGACAGGACCGAGCACCAGGTTGGCGACAATCTGCGGCAGCACCACGAAATAGTTGAACACGCCCATGAAGTAACCCATGCGCTTGGCCGGCAGCGCGCCCGCCAGGATCGCGTACGGCATGGTCAGAATACTGGCCCAGGCAATGCCCACGCCGATCATCGGCAGCATCAGCATGTGCTTATCATGGATGAAGGCAATGCTGATCAGGCTCAGGCCACCAATCACCAGGCAAAGCATGTGCACCACTTTGCGGCTGGTGACGTGCGCCAGCTTGGGCAGCAGGAACGCAACCAGCGCCGATACGCCGCCATAGATCGCGAACAGGTTGCCGACCCAGTTGCCCGCTTCCTGGAAGATGGCGGACTTGCCGTCGGTGGTGCCGAACACGTTTTCAGCAACTGCCGGGGTAGTGAAGACCCACATGCCCATCAGCGCGAACCAGGTGAAGAACTGCACCAATGCCAGTTGCACCATGGTTTTCGGCATGTGCACGAAGCCGCCGAATACTTCCTTCAGGGAGAACAGGAAGCCGCGGCGCTGCGCCTTCTCCATGCGGAATTTCTCGACGTCTTCGGGCGGCAGTTCGTCGGCGGTCAGCACGGTCCACAGCACGGACAGGAAGTATGCGGTGCCGCCGGCATAGAAGGAGTAGCGTACGGAATCGGGAATCGCGCCGTTGACCACTTCATTACTGACGTGCAGGAAGTTAGTGAAGATCATCGGCAGCAGCGAGGCAATCACGCCGCCCAGGCCAATGAAGAAGGTCTGCATTGCAAAGCCGGCGGTCTGCTGCGATTCATCCAGCTTGTCGCCGACGAAGGCGCGGAATGGCTCCATCGAGATATTGATCGATGCGTCCATCAGCCACAGCACCAGGATCGCCATCCACAGCGCGCTCGAATTGGGCATCAGGAACAGCGCAATGCTGGCCAGCAGCGCGCCGATGAAGAAGAAGGGACGGCGGCGGCCCCATTTCGCGTGCCAGGTATTGTCGCTCAGGTAGCCGATGATCGGCTGCACCAGCAGGCCGGTCACCGGCGCGGCAAGCCAGAACAGCGGGAGTTCATCCGGGGTTGCACCCAGGGTCGAGAAAATGCGGCTGGTGTTGGTGTTCTGCAGCGCGAAACCAAACTGGATGCCGAAGAAGCCGAAGCTCATGTTCCACAACTGCCAGAAGGTCAGCCGTGGCTTGCTGATGATGGAATGCATTTGCATCTCTGTCCCCGAGTAATTTGTAGCAAAATAACATGGCGATTTTGGACTGTCAATCAATGAACAGCCCGTAAACGCGCAGTTTCATCGCATTTTTGTAGTCAGGCTACAAATTCACGATAAGTTTTGCCTTCATTGCACTACGTGCCGGCAAGGACACATGCAGGGTGCGGCTGCGGGCATCCCAGCGGGACTCCATCGCCTTGCCATCCAGCTTCACGCTGCGTGGGCGGCCGGCCACATTGTGTACCTTGATTGCATAGGCACGGCTCACCGGCCGCCAGGCTTTGCCAACCTCGGTCTCAATGCCGATTTCGAAGCTGGACGCCGATGCAGCGCCTGCAAAATGGGCGATTTCGTACTTGCCCTGTTCGTAGGCGCCGGCAGTAGCGCCGTCGTCGTCATACAGCTTGCCGCTGGTGGAGCCCGCGGTGGCGTCGTAGTAGTAATTCAACTCGACCTGTTTCGTACTGTAGTCGCGCGTGGTCTGCACCACCTTCGCGAGCGGCACAAATGCGCCGGCGCGGACGAAGACCGGGATATGCTCGGCGGCCACAGGCACCACCTCGTTGATGCCGCCATTGTGCGCGGCATCGCTGTAGAAGTCGAACCAGACCTTGGCCGATGCCGGGAAGTTGACTTCCTTGCGCTGCGCGCCCGGTTCGGTTACCGGCGCCACCAGGAAGTCCCTGCCCCACAGGTAGGTTGAAGCCACGCCGTTGTCACCACCTTCGAACATGATCGGGCGCATCAGCGGCAAGCCGGTCTGGCTATTGTCGAATGCCGCGCTGTAGTTATATGGCAGCATGGCGTAACGCAGGCGGATCGCATCACGCGCCAGCGACTTGGTGCGATCGGTGCGGAATACCGGTTCGGCCGGCACTTCTTCCTGTGCGTGCGGGCGGAACACTGGCTGGAACACACCATACTGCAGCCAGCGCACATACAGTTCGTCATCCAGCATCGGCGAGGCAAAGCCGCCCAGGTCGGAGTGCATATAGGCCAGGCCTTGCATGCCCATCTGCAGCGCGATTTCCATCTGCGACTGCAGGCCGCCCCAGCTACGCTGCACGTCGCCCGACCAGGGGATCATGCCGAAACGCTGCGAGCCCGAGTAACCGGCGCGCATCAGGATGAAGGGGCGCTCCTTCGGGAAGTCTTTCTTGTAGCCTTCCGCGATCAGGCGCGCCCAGTCGTGGCCGTAGATGTTGTGGACCTGGTCCGCGCCCAGTTGGCCGTTGCTGCCGTGGCGCAGAGCGGATGGATGCACCTCCGGTTCACCAAGGTCGCCCCACCAGCCAGCTACGCCGCCTTCTTTCAGCTCCTTGTAGATATTCCAGAACCAGTCGCGGCCTTCGGAGCGATACAGGTCGACCAGACCGGTGTTACCGAAGTAGAAGTCGTATTTATATGGCGCGCCTTGCGCGTCCGTCGCCAGCACGCGCTGCTCGACCGCCTCCTGCCAGCGGCTGGAAGTGGTCAGCACGAATGGTTCGGTGATAACGACGGTCTTCACCCCTTTCGCCGCCAGGTCGGCCATCATGCCTTTCGGGTTGGGGAAGCTTTCCTTATCCCAGGCCAGGTTGCCCATGGTGCCCTTGACGGTCTTGCCGAACCAGTACAGGTCCAGCACCACGGCGTCGACCGGAATCTTCTCTGCGATGAACTTGTCGACCACGGCGCGGGTTTCCGCTTCCGTGTGGTAGCCGAAACGGCTTGCGAAATTGCCGAAGGCCCAGCGCGGAGGCAGCGGCTGGCGACCGGTCAGGCTGGTGTAATTGGCGACCACGTCTTCCCATTGTTCGCCGGCGATCACCTGGTAGGTCTTGCGGCCGCCAATGGTTTCGTACGAGAGCGTGCCATCTTTCTTGCTGTCGAAATCAAGATAGCCGATCTGCGGATTATCGAAGTGAATGGCGTACTTCTTCGAAGACAGCGCCATCGGGATGGTGAAGTTCAGGAGCTGCGAGCGCGATTCATAACCGTAATCGGCGCGGTTATACAGCTGGAAGCGGTTGCCGCGGCGGTTCATGCCTGTCGCCCGCGCGCCGGCGCCGTACAGCGCTTCGTCGCCGCCCAGGGCAAACTCGATCGCCTCCATGCCGCCCTCATGGCGATAGCCGCGCTTTTCCGCGACCAGCGGCTGGCCTTTAAACAAGTAACTGATGCGGAACGGCTGCTTTTCCACCCGCACGGTGATGCCCGGCGTGGCAAATTCCAGCACCCCGCCCTCGTCGCGCAGCGTGCTTGCAACAACCGCCGGCGGCAGCACTACTGCGTGCGACACCGGATCCGCCACCTCGCCTTTCGGAATGAAGGTGGTCTCCACTACCGCCGCAGAATACGGCTTGATGATGTAGGTGCCGTCGTTTGTGCCGATTTCCAGTGCATTACCGCTTTTCGCGGCAGATAAGAAATGGCGATCCGCGTTCTGCGCCATGGCAGCTTGGCTAATAAGGGCCAATATTGCAAATTTAATTAGTTTCATGGGGTGATATATTAGCGGGCAGTTTTATCTGAGAGGAGAATGAATTGAATAAAACGACTATGAAAAAACCGATGGTCCTGGCGCTCGGCCTGGCCCTGGCAACGGGCTTCGCCCACGCCGCACCAGCGGCGAAGAAAGCCAAAGGCACTCCGGCCGAAGCGAAGAAATTCATCGCGCAGACCGAAGAGAAATTCGACAAACTGGGCAACGACGCCAACAAGGCCGCCTGGGTTGCGCAGAACTTCATTACCGACGATACCGAAGCGCTGACCGCCTACTTCGGCGAACAGCAACTGGATGCGTCCGGCCAGGCCGCCCTGGAAGCGCGCCGCTTTAACGGCGTGAAGCTGTCCGACGACGAAGCGCGCAAGATCAAGCTGCTGCAACTGACGCTGATGCTGCCGGATCCGAAAGAGCGCCAGGCATACGCCGACGCCAACGCCAAGCTGAATGGCGCCTACGGCAAGGCCAAGTACTGCCCGACTCCGGACAATTGCAAGGCCCTGGGCGAACTGGAAAAGACCCTGGCCACCAGCCGCGATCCTAAAGTCCTGCTGGATGCGTGGAACGGCTGGCACATGCAATCGCCGTCCTACAAGAAGCTGTACACCGACTACGTTGAGCTGTCCAACAAGGGCGCGCGTGAAATGGGCTATGCCGACACCGGCGCCCTGTGGCGCTCGGGCTACGACATGAAGCCGGAAGAATTCTCGGCCGAGATGGAACGCATCTGGCAGCAGGTAAAGCCGCTGTACGACTCGCTGCACACCTACGCCCGCTATAAGCTGCGCGAAACCTACGGTCCGGACCAGGTGCCGCTGACCGGCCCGATCCCGGCCCACCTGTTCGGCAATATGTGGAGCCAGAGCTGGGAGAATATCTACCCGCTGCTGATGCCTGCCACTGGCGCGTCCAAGTTCGACCTGACCAACGTGCTGGAAGAGAAAAAGACCAGCGCCAAGGAAATGGTGCAATACGGCGAGCGTTTCTACACCTCGCTGGGCATGCCCAAGCTGCCGGAGACCTTCTACCAGCGCTCGCTGCTGGAAAAACCGCGCGACCGCGACGTGGTGTGCCACGCTTCCGCATGGCAGCTGGACGGCAAGGACGACGTGCGCATCAAGATGTGCATCCGCCCGACCGAAGAAGAATTCGCCGTCATCCACCATGAGCTGGGACATATTTATTACGACCTGGCTTACAAGAACCAGTCCAACCTGTTCCGCACCGGCGCCAACGACGGTTTCCACGAAGCGATCGGCGACACCATTGCGCTGTCCATCACGCCGAGCTACCTGAAGAAGGTCGGCCTGATGAACGAAAATCCGGACCCGAACGCCGACATCGGCGTGCTGCTGAAGCGCGCACTGGCCAAGGTTGCCTTCCTGCCGTTCGGCTACTCGGTCGACAAATGGCGCTGGGACGTCTACAGCGGCAAGACCAAGCCGGCGGACTACGACAAGAGCTGGTGGCAGCTGCGCGAGCAGTACATGGGCGTGAAGCGCCCGCTGCCGATGCTGGCTGACGGATTCGACGCCGGCGCCAAGTACCACGTTGCAGCCGACGTGCCTTACGCCCGCTACTTCCTGGCCCACCTGCTGCAGTTCCAGTTCCATCGCGCCCTGTGCAAGGAAGCCGGCTACACCGGCCCGCTGCACCAGTGCTCGATCTACGGCAGTGAAAAAGCAGGCAAGAAGCTGTGGACCATGCTGGAAATGGGTACATCCAAGCCATGGCCTGAAGCCCTGAAGGCAGCTACCGGCGAGGACCGCATCGACGGCCAGGCCCTGCTCGACTACTTCGCCCCGCTGAAAGTCTGGCTGGACGAACAAAACAAACAACTGGCCGCCAAGGCCAAGTAATACAAAAACGGGGGCCTCGGCCCCCGTTTTTTTTACCCCTGGATGCTTAGAACTTGTAGTTCGCGCCCAGCAGGAAGGTGCGGCCATACTTCTGGTATTCCAGTTGCTGGTTGCGGTTGCCGTTGTAGGTCTCGTAAGCTGCGTCGCGCAGGTTGTTCACCTGCAGGACCAGGCCCACGCCCTTGAACATGCCTTCGTTGAAGGTGTAGCCAACCTGGAAGTCCAGGATGTTTTCGCCAACAACGTAGCGCAGCGAACGCTCACCGGCGAAGTTGCCGATCTCACCCACGAAGTCCGAACGCTTGCGCTGGCTCAGGCGGGTTTCGAAGCCGGCCTTCTCGTAGTACACGGTCAGGTTGCTGGTGTGCTTCGACAGGCCTGGCAGCATGATGGTCTGGCCCAGGTTGGCGCTCGGTTCCTTGATGGTGATCGCGCTGTCGTTGTACGAGTAGCTGCCGCTCACGCCAAAGCCGTCCAGTACCGGGGTTACCATGTTCAGCGGCAGGGAAGCGGTCAGCTCCAGGCCTTTCATGTTGCCGCCCTTGCCGTTGTAAGGAGCGGTGTAGTTACCGAACGGGGTAATCGCCTTGGTGCCAGGGATCTGCTGCGAGAAGTCGTGGGTACGGGTCTCGGTGAAGATGTAGGTATCCAGCTTCTTGTAGAAGAACGCCAGTGCTGCATAGGCTTTCTTGCCGAAGTATTTTTCATACGACAGGTCGAAGGCCTTTGCGCGCCATGGGTCCAGCTGGGCGTTACCACCGCTGCCGCCTGGTTTGAAGTCGTTGGTGCCGACGTTGAAGTCCAGCGCGGAACGCAGCTGGTCAACACGTGGGCGAGCGATCTGCTTGGCCAGGGCCATGCGCACGGTGTGATCGTTCGGCATCTGGAACGCCAGGTTCAGGCTTGGCAGCACGTCGGTGTAGGTCTTGCCGTCGTGGACTGGCTTGACTTCCTGGCCAGCAGCTGCGGTACCGTCCCAATACTTGGAGTCGGACGACTGGTCGGTGCGCTGTACTTGCACGCCGAAGTTGCCGCGCAGGCTGACATCGCCCAGTTCGTGTTCGATGTTGGCCTTGGCGAAGGTCGTGGTGATCTTCTCATTCACGGTCCATGCCTTGGCAATCAGGTAGCTCTTGTCTTCGGTCGGTGCGAAGGTCATGTACTTGGCCACGACGCCTGGCACGTTCCACGCCGGGATGGTGCCGACGCCGGCGAAGCCCAGGTCAACCGAGTTGTACAGCAGGTCCGACGAAATGGTCGAAGCCGCGCCGGCCAGCTTGATGTCGCCTTCCGGCTGGTGCTTTTCCTTGCTGCGGTCGGAATAGTGCACGCCGATGTCGAAGCTCGAGAACCATTTCTCCAGCGCGCCGGACGACTGGATGTTGGCCGCCAGCTTGAAGCCATTCAGCTTGTCTTCAACGTGCGGAGTCTTGCCGTAGCCGGAACCGTAGATGGTGTTACGCACGTAGAGGTTTGCCGGATTGCTGTAGTCGCGGCCCGGATTCATGGTCGGGAACGCGCCGCTGCCCAGCGACAGGGCGACGGAATCCAGGAATGGATCGCCGTTCGCATTGCTGATCTGCAGGTTGTTTTCCAGGCTCAGTTCATCGCGCTTGGCGGTCGAGCGGCTCAGGTCAGCCACCACCGACCAGCCATCCAGCTTCCATTCGTTGTTCCAGCCGATGGCGCGGATATCGTCCTTGCGCTTGGTGTACATGCCGCGCACCAGCGGGTACACGTTGTTTGCGGTACCGGTGGCGAAGGAACCGTTGTTGGTGGTGACGTCGGTGAACAGCAGGTCAGGCTTGTTGCCGCCGTTGTAGCCGCCGACGTGCACTTCGAACTGGTTGGCGGTGTCTTCATGCTTGAAGCGCGAGGCGTACACGTCGACCATCGAGGTGAAGTTCTTGTTTGGACGGTATTGCAGCACGCCCATCAGGCCGTCGCGCTTGTTGTAGCCGCTGCGTGCCAGGGACTTGATGCCGTCGGTGACGTTGGTACCGGCAGGTACGCCTGCACGGGACTCGTTCTTCCACGGCTCATACAGGCCGGTTTCGCGGTCCAGCACTGGCGAATCCAGGTGGGCGAAGCCGATCGCGACACCAATGGTGCGGTTGGCAAACTGGTCGATGTAGCTTGCGCTGAAGCGGCCGCCGCGCGAGTCGGTGTCGGCGATGGTGCCCAGCGAGTTCTTTTCCATGCGGGCGTTCATGGACACGGTACGGCCGCCGAAGGCCAGCGGACGCACGGTCTGCAGGTCCAGGGTGCCGGACAGGCCCTGGCCAATCATGCCGGCGTCAGGGGTTTTGTAAATGGTCACGCCGCTGATCAGTTCAGACGGGTACTGGTCGAATTCCACGCTGCGGTTGTCGCCGGTGGAGACTTGCTCGCGGCCGTTCAGCAGGGTGGTCGCGAAGTCCGGCGACAGGCCGCGGACGGAAATGTTTTGCGCACGGCCGGCAACACGCTGCGCAGCCAGGCCTGGCAGGCGGGCGATGGACTCGGCGATGGAGGTATCCGGCAGCTTGCCGATATCTTCCGCAGAGATGGCCTCGACGATGGAGGTGGCGTTTTTCTTGACGGAGATCGCGTCTTCAATACCGCGGCGGATGCCGGACACGGTCACAGTTTGCATCGGCGCGTCAGCTGCCTGGCCGGTGGTAGTGGTCTGCGCGTACGCAGAGCCCGCGAAAGCGGATACAAATACAGCACACCCAGCCGCAACCGGACTCAGTCGGAAAGCGGTATTGCCTCGCTTGTTGGCGAAGATAGTCATCAAAGTCCCCTCACTCATTAAACATTCTTTCCCGCAACCTACACAGACCGGTTTATTTCGACTACACGGGAATCCTTGGAAAGCGAACGCTCTTACGGACGCTCTGAGGCGGATTCTGTACTAAAACTAGATTTGGTGTCAATGAATGACCATCATCATTGCCATGTATTTCTGCCTTTCCTACCGGCCTCTCTCTGGGATCGGCAGCGAGCACGTTGTATTTCGGCTACAAATTTAGACATCTTCATGTGTAGTAGAACTACAGTCGATTTAGGTGTATTGTCGGGCCCATAAGACGTCCAGACCGGAGAATTCATGAAGAAGACCGCTTTCGCCGCCCTGCTTGGCATTGCTTTGTTGCAAGCCGCTCATGCAGCCCCGCCAACCGTCCAGCACATGGAGCCGCCCTTCTGGTGGGCCGGCATGCAGAGCCCCAAGCTGCAGTTGATGGTGAATGCGCCCGGGCTGGCGGACCTCGAACCTGCCATCGACTACCCGGGCGTGCGGATTGCGGGCGTGACCCGGGTGGCCAACCGCAACTACCTGTTCATCGACCTGGTGCTTGCTCCGGACGTGGCTCCGGGACGCTTCGACATCCGCTTCAATGCACCGGGCAAGCAAAGCCTTACTTATAGTTACCAGTTGCTGGCACGCTCACCAGGATCCGCGCAGCGCCAGGGCTTCAATACTTCCGACGCGATCTACCAGGTCATGCCGGACCGCTTCGCCAACGGCAATCCAGCCAACGACAACGTGGCCGGCATGCCGGACAAGGCCAACCGGGCCGAGGGTAACGGCCGCCACGGAGGCGACCTGGCCGGCATGGCGGCGCACCTCGACTATATAAAGGACATGGGCTTCACCCAGGTCTGGCCAACTCCGCTTGTGGAGAACAACCAGGATATCCACTCCTACCACGGCTACGCTGCAACCGACCATTACAAAGTCGACGCGCGCTATGGCAGCAACGAGGATTACCGCGCCTTTGTGGCGCAGGCGCGCTCGCGCGGCATCGGCGTGATCCAGGACGTGGTGCTGAGCCACATCGGCAGCCACCACTGGTGGATGAAGGACATGCCGATGCAGGACTGGCTCAGCTATGACGGCAAGTACACGCCGACCGCCCACCACCGTGTCGCCAACATCGACCCTTATGGCAGCAAGGAAGATGCGCGCAACTTCACCCAGGGCTGGTTCGGTCCCCATATGCCGGACATGAACCAGACCAATCCCTACGTCGCGAACTACCTTATCCAGAACAATATCTGGTGGATCGAATATGCGGGCCTGTCTGGCCTGCGCGTGGATACCTACGGCTATTCCGATACAGCCTTCCTGACCGAATGGTCGAAGCGCGTGCTGGCGGAATACCCAAGGCTGAACATGGTGGGCGAGGAATGGAGTACGCGGATTCCGATCGTGGCCCGCTGGCAGGCACTGAACGCGCCAAGCATGATGGACTTCCCGCTCAACGACGTGCTGCGCAAGGCACTGGGCGACACCGACGGCACCTACCGCCTGTATGACGTCTATGAAACGCTGGCGCAGGACTATCTCTATCCCAACCCTTCCAACCTGGTACTGTTCGAGGGCAATCACGACCTGGCGCGCAGCTTCAGCATGGTAAACAGCGACCCGGCCCTGCTGCGCATGGCGCTGGCGTTTACGCTGACCGTGCCGCGCATTCCGCAGTTCTATTACGGTACTGAAATCCTGATGCCGAGTACCGTCAAAGGGCGCGACGATCCATCGTACCGCCACGATATGCCGGGCGGCTGGGCCGGCGACAAGGTGAACGCCTTTACCGGCGCGGGCCTGAGCACCGAACAGCGCGACATGCAGGCTTTCGTGAAGAAGCTGGCCAACTGGCGCAAGACTTCCAGCGCGGTCCAGCACGGGAAGATGATGCAGTACGGGCCGGAGCAGGATACCTATGTGTACTTCCGTTATGACGGCAAGCAGAAGGTCATGGTCGCGCTGAACAAGAATGCAAAGGACATTACGCTGGATGCGGACCGCTTCCGTGAAATGCTGGCTGGCGTGCGAAGCGGCACCGATGTAATCACCGGCCGCAGCGTTCCGCTGGCCGGCAAGTTTACGCTCCCTGCCCGCTCGGTGCTCGTGATGGAGGTCCAGTAATGGCGCGCCATCCGCTCCTGGCGGCAGCGATCGCCGCTGCCTGCGCAGGTGCAGGCGCGCTCGCGGGCGGCCCGGCGCTGGCCGACACCAGTATTGAGTTGCCATTCGGCGCCTACAAGGCCAGCTTTGCCACGCGCGATGCGCAAGCGGCGCTGCGCAGCTACACCCAGTCCACCACCATGCCGCTGCGCGACAACGCGCCGTCGTCGATCACGTACGCCGAGCAAGCCGGCCTGCCGAAAGTCCGCAGCGGCAACCTGGCCTTCGATGCCCTGTTTGCCCTTGCGGTCACTGAAATGAAGCAGGATTCGGTGCAAGCCATCCGCGATGGCAGCTACAACGGCGGCCAGCCGATAGCCTGCGAATGCTTCGAGACAGGCGAGAAATGGCACTACGTCTGGACGCGCGACTTGTCCTATGCTGCCAACCTCGGCCTGGCCATGCTCGATCCGGCGCGGACACGCAACTCGCTGCTGTTCAAGCTCTCCGGCTACCGCAATGGCAAGCCTCCGCTGGCAGCTGGCAGCGAAGACGGCCTGCAAATCGTGCAGGACACCGGCAGCGGAGGCAGCTGGCCAGTCAGCACCGACCGCGTAAGCTGGGCCTTCGGCGCCGAGCAGGCGCTCAATGCCCTGCCACCGGAAGAACGCGCCCGGTTTTCCGCCACCGCACTCAAGGCGCTGCGCAACACCATTGAGAACGACCGGATTGCGGCCTACGATGCTGTCAGCGGCTTGTACAACGGCGAGCAGTCCTTTCTTGACTGGCGCGAACAATCATATGCGGCATGGATTCCCAATCACCTGTCGAGCATGGCCACCTCGCGCTCACTGTCCACCAATGTCGCCCACTACAAGGCACTGACACTGGCTGCCGAACTGGCGCAGCAGGCCGGCGACAGCGACACCGCCCAGCGTTACACGCGTTGGGCGTCCGACCTGAAAATCGCCATCAACGACCGCCTGTGGCTCAAGGACGCGGGCATGTACAGCAGCCTGACAGCCGGCCATTTCGACGGCGCCGCCATGCACAAGTTCGACTGGCTAGGCCAATCGCTCGCCATCATTACCGGCGTGGCCGACGCCGGGCAGGCGCAGTCGATATTGGCCAAGTACCCGCACGGCCCGCTGGGCGCGCCCGTCATCTGGCCGCAGCAACCTGGTGTGCCGGTGTATCACAACCGCGCCTTGTGGCCTTTTGTTACCGCTTATGGCTTGCGGGCTGCGGCGCAGTACGGCAACGTGGCAGTGGCGGATGCCGCTTATGCCAGCCTGCTGCAGGGCGCGGCGCTCAATCTCTCGAACATGGAGAACATGGAATGGCGGGCCGGCGATCCTTCCGCGCCTGCCACCAATTCTCGCCGCCAGCTTTGGTCGGTTGGCGGCTTCCTGGGAATGGTGGTGCAGCAGGTGTTTGGCATCGGAGTGGACGCGGAACGGCTGCACGTCAATCCCTTCATTACGTCCCGCCTGCGGCGCGAATGGTTTGCGGGCAGCGATGTAATCGAACTGTCCGGCCTGGCTTTGCACGGCAAACGCCTGCACATCAGGATCAAGCTGCCACCGGCCGTGGCGCTCGAAGGCTACTGCATGCCGGTTGGCGGCAAGCTGAATGGCAAGGATGCTCGCAGTCCGGTCGCGTGGAGCGAGCTGGCGGACGATAACCTGATCGAAGTGGAAATGGGGACGCTGGTGCCTGGGCGGCAGCAGATTACCTTTGCCGGCACCGAGGATGCATCCACTGCGCCACCCGAACCTGTCGTCCAGCGAACACCAGGCGCCGACGCGCTTCACATCTCGCCCGGTGAAGGGACGCATGAAGGCGTCCGCTTCAATGTGTATAGCGAAGGCCGGCTCGTCGCCGGCAATATCGCGGCTGGAAAGTGGGCACTCGCAGGCGGCCCGCATGACGCATCCCGCGCCGCCGCGGCGCCCAAGTCCGCAATGGCTTCCTGCTTTGCCGTGGAGGCTGTCTACCCGGCCTCCAGCTTGCGAAGCCATCACTCGCAACCCCTCTGTCCCGCGTCCGCCGACAGCACTGCCGGGGCGGGCATCGGGGCGCTCAACGCGCCGGACAGCGTAATTGCTCCGAAAGACGGCCGCTACAACGTCCAGCTCCGCTACAACAACCACGCCCACCAGATCAACCTCGGCATCACCAACGCCGTCCAGCTCCTGCGCCTGCGCGACAAGCACGGCGCGGTAGCAGCGCAAGGCATCGTCCAGATGCCGCACAACGCTCCCGCCAACGGGCCGGCATGGTCAACGCCCCTGCCCACAACGCTGAAGCAAGGCAGTTACCGTCTGGAGCTGCAACCGTTCTACAACATGAGCAGCCTGCAGTCTAATGCCAGCTATGCGGACGCAGGCGGCAGCAGCGGTAGCCGCAACCAGGCCGATGTACTGAGCGTACGCCTGCTGCCCGCATCCCCGCCGGCCAAGCCGGCGCTGCACGGCACCTTGCAGCTGGTGGAAAAATTCAAATCGCCCCAACTCGGAAACGAACGCACGCTGCGCATTTACCTGCCGCCAAGCTACGGCAGCGACACCAGGCGCCGCTACCCGGTTCTCTACATGCATGATGGCCAGAACCTGTTCGACGCAAAAACCGCCAGCTACGGCACCGAATGGAATATCGACGAGGTGGCGGACCGCCTGGTGCGCCAGGGCGACATGGAAGAAGTAATCGTGGTCGGCATCGACAACACCACCGACCGCATCGCCGAATACACTCCCTGCTGCGATCCGAAACATGGCGGAGGCAAGCTGAACGCCTACGCCGACTTCGTAGCGAAAACAGTGAAGCCCTGGGTGGACAAGCAGTACCGCACCAAACCCGGGCGCCAGCACACGGCGGTGATGGGCTCGTCGCTGGGCGGCCTGGCATCGATCGGCATCGCGCAGCGCTACCCGCAACTGTTCTCCATGGCAGGCGGCGTCTCCAGTTCCTTCTGGTGGAACAACCAGGAAGAAGTGAAGCATCCGCCTAAACGAATGCCTGTCAGGTTCTACATCGACGTGGGAACGGTCTATGACGGCCAGGAGGACAGCGAAGCATTCCGCCGGGCTTTGGTGAAGAATGGTTACCGCGAGGGCCGTGACCTGCTATTCCTTACCGATGAAGGGGGGCGCCACAACGAGCAATCATGGGCCGGCCGCGTGCATGTGGCGCTGGCCTGGTTCTTCGGCAAACCGGGCCGCGCCACACCGCGCCAGGCGCCTTAAGCCGGCAAAGCCCGCAAGCTGCGGCTGGACGACAGTTGCAGGCGCCCGCCGGCGCCTGCCGTCTCGCGCACTTTGAACACCGACACCGCTTCCTCGAGGCTTGCAGCCTGCAGCTGCAAGGCCTCGGCGGCAGCGGCGGCTTCCTCCACCAGCGCGGCATTCTGCTGCGTTACCGAATCCATCTGGGTGATCGCATCGCTGATCTGTTCGATGCCATCGCGCTGCTCACCGGTCGCCACGGCGATCTCGCCGATGATCGACGTCACGCGGCGCACGCTGTTGACCACTTCTTCCATGGTGACACCGGCCTCGCCCACCAGGCGGCTGCCCTCTTCCACGCGCTCGACGGAATTGCCGATCAGTTCCTTGATCTCTTTCGCCGCTGCGGCCGAACGATGCGCCAGGTTGCGCACCTCGCCCGCCACCACGGCAAAGCCGCGCCCCTGCTCCCCGGCACGCGCAGCTTCCACCGCCGCATTCAGCGCCAGGATATTGGTCTGGAACGCAATGCCATCGATCACGCCGATGATGTCGACAATCTTGCGCGAAGACTCGTTGATCGCTCCCATGGTCTGCACCACTTCCGACACGGTGGCGCCGCCGCGCACGGCGACATTGGAAGCTTCGTCGGCCAGCTTGCGCGCCTGGGTCGCGTTCTCATTGTTCTGCCGCACGGTGCTGGTCAGCTCCGTCATCGACGATGCCGTTTCCTCCAGCGAGCTGGCTTGCTGCTCGGTGCGGGTCGACAAGTCCATGCTGCCGGTCGCCACTTCACTCGACGCGCTGGCGATGGTCTGCGTACCCATGCGCACCCGGCTGACGATATCGGACAAGTTGCCGCTCATCTGCTTCAACGCCCCCAGCAATTCGCCCACTTCGTCCTTGGTCTTCACGTCGACGTCGACGCTCAAATCGCCTGCCGCCACGGTCTTGGCAATATCGATCGCCTGGTCCAGCGGACGAGTGATGCCCTTCACGATCCACCATACGATCGCCGCACCAATCACGGTGGTAACGACCAGTACCACCAGCAAGGTAATGGTGGCGGAACGGTTGGCCGCCTCGGCAGTCGCCATCGCCTCGGCCGCATTTTTCTTGGATTGCGAATCGATGAATTCGACAATTTCATCGATCTTCTTGGTCGGTGCACGGTCCATGCCGGCTACGGCCTTGTCGAGGATCTTGTAGCTTTCGGGGTTCGCCGGATCAAACTGCTTGAGTGCCGCCATATAGTTCTTGCCCAACTCGTCATGCATCTTGATCGCTTCGTCATCCAGCGTCGTTTGCAAGTTAAGCTTGTGCAGCATGCCCGACAGTTTCTGCAACTCGGCGTTGGTGGCCTGGCCGCTCTTGACGAAGGCTGAGGAATACTTTTCAAGCTGCGCCGGGTCATGGCCACGCACCAGGATGTTCTTCCACTCTTGCACCTGGATCTTGAATTCGACCTGCGCGCTGCGGGCCGTATCGACAGCCTGCGTCAAATCGACCGACCGCTGCATGCTTTGGGCATTGCTGGATTTGATGAAACTGATAGCGCTCCAGCCCTGGTAGCCGACCGTTAATAAGGCCAGCACGAAGAAAGCGCCTAGCAGACCTAAGCGCACTCCGATCTTTAAATTGCCGAAGTTCATGATCTATTTCCCCTAGGTAAAAAAGGCAGCATTATGCCTTCAGGACTGCAATCTTCATCATGCGCCCTAAAGTACCAAAAGCCAAGAAACCTGTTTTCGTTACAACCTAGCTGTGGCGCGGGGGAAACTCCATGCGATACAGGTCCGTTTTGCCCGTATCAAAGCGTTCGACAAAGTGCATGCCGAGCTTCATCAGCAACGCCGAAGAAGCAGTGTTGCCGGGCGAAACAATTCCTAGCAATCGCGGCAAGCCAACGACATCGCGGCCATAGGCCATGGCGGCCGACGCCGCCTCCCAGGCATACCCCTGGCCCCAATAGGCAGGCAGGTAGGCATAGCCTATATCGGTATCGGGCAAGGTGTCGCGCTTGATCAAACCGCACATGCCGATCGAGGCGCCATCCTCCTTGCGAGTAACCATCCACAAGGAATAACCCAGCTGCGCCTGCATCGCGATCGGGCCGGCCAGCAAGGCTGCGCGCGCACCGTCAAGGTCGCGCACGCCTTTGTCGCCGATGTTTTCAAGGAAGGACGGTTCGTTCACCAGGCGCAGGTAGAACGAGGCATCATCAACAGTTGCGGGACGCAGGGTCAGTCGTTTGGTATCGATCATTGCTCCGGCCAATCGTTAGGGTCGGCCAGGAACTTGTACATCACATACACGTCAACAAAACCGAGCTGCTTGTGCCGATAAGCGCGCGGCAGCGTGCCTATCACGGAAAAGCCGAGCCGCTTCCACAGCAGCACGGCAGAGACATTGGTGCTTACAACGTAATTGAACTGCATGGCCAGGAAGCCATCGCGCCGCGCCTGCTCCAGGCAATGGCGGCCCAGCATCTTGCCGATGCCTACGCCTTGCGCGGCGGGGCTGACCATGAAGGAAGCGTTGGCGACATGGGAACCGCGGTCCAGCTGGTTGGGCAGCAGGCGGTACATGCCGAGCAGGCGGCCGGTATTCAGCACCGCCACCCAGGTCTTGATGCCGCGCCCGAACCAGAAGGCGTGGCAGTCGTCGCGGCTGGTCTCCGCCGCAAAGTAATAGGTATCGCCGCTCGCGATCAACTCCTGGAAAATCGTCCACATGGAGTCGAAATCGGCCTCGGTGGCCGGGCGGATGACGATGTCTTTCAAAGCTGCTCCCAACGGCAGGAATGATGCTGAATTTTCATGCATTTTCCCTTGCAAGTCCAGCACGCCCGGAGAGGCGGAAATCGACCTGCTGCGGCCTGCCCTGCAAGGTGAGGCGCGCCACGGCGCGCGGCGATTCTGCCACTACCTGGCCGCGCCGCAGTACCAGGCGCCGCGCCGCGCGCAAACGAATGGCTTCCACCGGATCACCGGCATCGAGCAACACCAGGTCGGCATGGCAGCCTGGCTGCAAGCCGTAGCCGTCCAGACCGAGGATCTTCGCCGGCGTTTCGGTCACGGCCCTGAAGCAGGCGCGCATCGCATCCTGCCCTGTCATTTGCGCTACATGCAGGCCCATGTGCGCTACTTCCAGCATCTCCCCCGAACCCAGGCTGTACCACGGGTCCATCACGCAATCGTGGCCGAAGGCGACGTCAATGCCTTGCGCCAGCATTTCCGGCACGCGCGTCATGCCGCGGCGCTTGGGATAGGTATCGTGGCGGCCCTGCAAGGTGATGTTGATCAGCGGGTTGGCAATGGCGGCGACGCCGGCTTCGCGGATCAGCGGCAGCAGCTTGCTGACGTAGTAGTTGTCCATCGAATGCATGGAAGTCAGGTGCGACCCAGCCACGCGGCCTTGCAGGCCAAGGCGCTGCGTATGATAGGCCAGTGTTTCGATATGGCGCGACAAGGGATCATCGGATTCATCGCAGTGCATATCAACGCGCAAGCCTTTTTCGGCCGCGAACTCGCACAGGATGCGCACCGATTCCGCGCCATCGGCCATGGTTCGCTCGAAATGCGGGATGCCGCCCACCACATCAACCCCCATCGCGATTGCGCGTTTCAGGTTGGCCAGCGCAGAGGGGCTGCGCAGCACGCCATCCTGGGGGAAAGCCACCAGTTGCAAGTCGAGGTAAGGCGCCACGCGGCGTTTCACGTCGAGCAGCGCTTCCACTGCCAGCAAGCGGTCGTCGCACACGTCGACATGGCTGCGGATGGCAAGCAGGCCGCGCGCCACGGCCCAATCGCAATACTGCAGCGCGCGCTCCACCAGCGCATCCTGCGTCAGTTGCGGCTTCAGTTCCCCCCACAGCGCGATGCCCTCCAGCAGCGTGCCGGACTGGTTCACGCGCGGCAGGCCGTAACTGAGCGTGGCATCCATATGAAAATGCGCATCGACGAAAGGCGGTGCGACGAGATCGCCCTCGGCATCGATCTCGCGCGCACCCTTGGCTTGCAAAGCAGGAGCGACATCGGCAATGCGGCCGTTGTCGATGGCGATATCGATGCCATGGCGGCCATCGGGCAAAGTCGCGTTACGGATTACCAGGTCCATCGCACAGCTCCACAGGTGAGGGATGGCCGATTGTAGGCAGGCCGCGCAGGGCACGCAATGTTGCACTGCATAACTTTTGCTTCAATAGTCGGCAAAAATGTCTTTCCATTACCATATTTCGTCGCTAGAATGGGTTTATTGCAGCGCACCATTTCCCATCGATCCAGGAGAAAATATGTTTTCGATTCCCGAGCAATTTTCCGCAGCCACCAAGTCGCAGCTGGAAGCGCAGCTGAAAATCCTCAACAACTTCGCTACCACTGCCTTCGAAGGCGCGCAAAAAGTGATTGCTCTCAACCTGAGCACCACCAAAGCCTCCGTTGAAAAAAGTTCCGCCGCAGCGCGCGAACTGCTGGAAGCGAAAGACCCACAAGATTTCTTCGCCAAAAGTACTGCCCGCGTGCCCAACCTGGACGGCCTGTTCGCCTACAACCGCGAGCTGTTCAGCATTGCCAGCAAAACCCAGGCGGAATTGTTCCAGGCAGCACAAGAGCAATTGAAGGAAGCAGGCAAGCAAGGCGTGCAAGTTCCGAAGCTGTCAGCGCCGATTGCAGCGCCGGTGCCAGCCCCGGCCCCAGCGCCCGCACCGAAGGCCGCCAAAGCCGAAGCCAAGCCAGCGCCAAAGGCCGAAGCAAAAGTCGAAGCCAAGCCCGAGGCAGTGGAGAGCAAGCCTGAAGCCAAGGCCGAAGTGAAGGCCGAAGCCAAATCCGCCAAGCCCGCCGCCAGCTTCCCCGACCCAAAAGCCGCCAACGCCAACGGCGCCAAAGCCCACAAGTAGTTCCACTTGAGCCCGTGTCAACCTTGGGGTCAGGCTCTCAGGTTGACACAAGCCCAGCCGCATGGACAGTCGAGCCCGTGGCAACCAAAGGGTCTGACCCCAAGGTTGACACGGGCTCGGCCGCTCTGGCGGGCGCTCGGCGAAAAATTCTGCCCTGAGGTATCCTTGCAGGCTCTTGGCAGCATTTTTCTTCTAAGCATATGAGTTTATCGCGCCTGATCGGTGGCTTCGTCCGCAGCCATTGGCGTCCTTACGCAGCCGCCGGCGCCATGCTGACCGGCGTAGCCATCATCGGTATCTGCATTCCGCGCCAGATCGGCTTCATGGTCGACGGCCTGGCAGCGGGCAAGCTTGGCCGCGAGGCTTTGTGGCAGGCAATCGGCTTGCTTCTTCTCCTTGGCGTGGCGAATTACGGCTTGCGCGTTGCGTGGCGCATGAAGCTGTTTTCGGCCGCCTATCAATTGGGCGTTGAATTGCGCACGCGCTTCTATCGCCGCCTGTCGCTGCAAGGTCCGCAATTCTTCCATAAGCAACGTACCGGCGATTTGATGGCCTTGGCCACCAACGATATCGATGCGATCGAGATGGCGGCCGGCGAAGCGATGCTGGCCGGCTTCGATGGTTCGCTCACCCTGCTGCTGGTGCTGGGCATGATGCTGGTCGGCGTCGACTGGCGCCTGGCCTTGTTCGCGCTGATTCCTTTCCCGCTGATGGCGTGGGCGTTCTGGCGCATCTCTTCGCATATCCATACCGCCTCGGCGGATTCGCTGAAGCGTTTCAGCTCCCTGAACGACCATGTGCAGGAAACGCTGTCCGGCGTGCGCACCTTGCGCGCGCTTGGACTGGAACAGCGCAGCAGCAAGCGTTTCGAAGAACTGGCCGGCGCTGCCGCCGATGCCAGCCTGACGGCGCAGCGCTGGGAGGCGGCCTATGAGCCGGCGGTCGGCCTGACCCTGACGGCGGCGACCGGCCTGTCGCTGGGTCTTGGCGGCTTTCTCGTCTGGCGCGGCGAACTGACAATCGGCGAGCTGACCTCCTTCAGCATGTACCTCGGCCAGTTGATCTGGCCGATGTTTGCCGCCGGCTGGGTGCTGTCGCTGATCGAGCGTGGCCGCGCAGCTTATGCGCGCCTGCAGCCAATGCTGGATGCGCCGTTGACCATTGAAGACCACGGCACCCTGCCGCATGTAGCTCCCGGCAACCTGGAGCTGCGCGGCGTGGGCTTCAGCTATCCCAGCCAGCATGAGCCGGCGCTGTCCGATATATCGCTCACGCTGAAGCCGGGCCAGACGCTTGGACTTGTCGGGCCGACCGGCTCGGGCAAGTCGACGCTGCTGCGCGTGCTGCTGCGCCAGGTCACGCCAACGCATGGCAGCGCCAAATGGAGCGGCCACGAACTGGACCAGTACACCCTGCAGGCGCTGCGTGCGGCGATCAGCTGGGTGCCGCAGGAATCCTTCCTGTTCTCGGCGTCGATTGCCGACAATATCGCGCTGGCCAAGCCCGGCGCCACGCGTGCGGAGGTGGAACGCGCGGCCAGCCTGGCGGCCATCCACGACGATATCCTGCTGTTCCCGCACAAGTACGAAACGGAAGTTGGCGAGAAAGGCATCACTCTGTCCGGTGGCCAGCGCCAGCGCGTGGCGATTGCGCGCGCCCTGCTGTCGGATAACGATTTGCTGCTGCTGGACGACGCCCTGTCGGCAGTCGACACCGGCACCGAAACCGCCATCCTCGAACACCTGGAAGAACTGCGCCGCGCCCACACCACGCGCTGCGCCATCATCGCCAGCCATCGCCTCAGCGCCGTGGTGGATGCGGACCTGATCGTGGTGCTGCAACATGGCCGCATCACCGAGTCGGGCACGCACGAAGAACTGCTCGCGCTGAACGGCTGGTACGCCAGCCAGTGGCGCTACCAACAACTGGAGGCCAGCCTTGACGCAGCCTGAAAAACAGAGCGCCCGCGAACAGACGCGCCAGGCCGCCGGCCTCCTGAAGGAAGCCTCAGGTCCCGACCTGCATCATCTTGGCTGGGCCGTGCTGTGGCTGGCCTTTGCGGCCGGCATGGAGGTGCTCGGCCCATTGCTGGGCAAGCGCCTGATCGACGAACACCTGCTGCCGAAGCACCTGGACTGGACCCGCATGGCGCTGCTGCTGGGCGGCGTGCTGCTGACCGGCTGGATCGCCACCTGGGTGCGCTACCGGCAGCTGGTGCGCCTGTCCGGCGTGGCCATGCGTTCGGTGCAGCGCCTGCGCGAGCGCGTCTACAGCCACGTACTGCGCTTGCCGATGGCCTTCTTCGACCGCGCCATCACCGGCCAGCTGGTATCGCGCGTCACGAACGACACCGAGGCCGTGAAAGGCTTGTACATCCAGGTGCTGTTCGTGATCCTGGACAGCACCATCGTGCTGACCGGCACGGTGGCCGCCATGGCCTGGCTGGACTGGCGCCTGATGACCATCGTGGTCGCGCTGCTGCCCTTCGTGCTGGTGATCGTGTGGGCATACCAGCGCCTGAGTGCTCCCGCAGTGACGCGGGCCCGCCAGCTGCGCAGCGACATCAACGCCCAGATCGCCGAATCCATCGGCGGCATGACGGTGCTGCAGGCGAATAACGCGGAGCTGCGCTTCGGCGAGCGCTTCGCCGCCACCAATGCGGAACACTACACCCAGCGCCTGGCCGAAATCCGCGCCAATGCCTGGCTGCTGCGTCCCGCGCTGGACATGCTGAACATCCTGTTGCTGGCGTCCGTGATCTTCATGTTCGGCCAGCGCGACATGAGCGCAGCGGAAGTGGGCGTGCTGTATGCCTTCATCAACTACATCGCGCGCGTGATCGAGCCGCTGATCCAGATCACCATGCAGTTCAGCCAGTTGCAGCAATCGGTGGTGGCAACGTCGCGTGTGGCGATCCTGCTCGGGGAACAGAGCGCGCCGGAGCACCGCGCCGGCGCCAGCGCCCACATTCGCCACGCTGCCAACGACGACGGCGCCCCGGCCATCGACATCCGCGCCCTGGATTTCGAATACATCGAAGGCCAGCGGGTACTGCATCAATTGTCGCTTGAGATCCCGCAGGGCGCCTTCTTCGGCATCGTCGGCCATACCGGCAGCGGCAAGTCGACCCTGCTGTCTCTGCTGCTGCGCTACTACCCCGCTCCGCACGGCAGCATCCGCATGAACGGCATGCTGCTGGACGAAATCGATAACGAGCAGTTCCGCGCTGACGTCGGACTGGTGCCGCAAGACCCCTTCCTGCTGGCCGCCTCCGCGCGCGAGAATATCGACATGGGCCGCGGCCTGGCGCAGCAGGAAATCGAAAGCGCGGCGCGTGCCGCCCATTGCCACGATTTCATCATGGCGATGGAAGACGGCTACGACACGGTGCTGGGCGAAGGCGGCTCGCGCCTGTCTTCCGGCCAGAAGCAGTTGATCGCCATTGCGCGCGCCCTGGCCGGCAAGCCGCGCATCCTGCTGCTCGACGAGGCCACCTCACGCATCGATTCACACACCGAGCAGATCGTGCAGGTGGCGCTTAATGAACTGCGCGGCCAGGTGACCATCATCGCCATCGCGCACCGCCTGTCCACCATCCGTGAAGCCGACCGCATCGTCGTGCTGAACCACGGACGCATCGTGGAACAGGGACCACACGAGGAACTCATGCAGATTGATAACGGCTTGTACCAGCGCCTTTATCTCTTGCAACAGCTCGCCGCCTGACTTTTCGTTTCCGCACGAAAAGAATTACTAGTCGCTTGGTAGTCGAGGTATGCTGTCCTCCAGAGGGGGGACACTGCCATGCAAAAGAACCTGTCTATCAAGCGCATCTTCATTGCGTTTTTTGCCATCACGGTGGTGCTGGCAACGCTGACGATGCTGGCCCTGCTCCGCGTTTCCAGCAAGGAGAACGAAGCCAAGCAAGCTGCCGACTCGCGCTATCAGTCCTATTTGCTGGCCGACGAACTTCGGCAAAGCTCCGATGACCTGACCCGCCTGGCGCGCACCTATGTCGTGTCGGGCGACCCGGCGTACGAACAGCAATACATGGACATCCTGGCCATCCGCAACGGCCAGAAGCCGCGCCCGAAAAACTACGAGCGCATTTACTGGGATTTCGTCGCCGCCGGTGCGCCCGTTCCGCCCTCCTCCGGCCAGACCATCGCCCTGTCGGAGCTGATGAAACGGGCCGGTTTTACCGATCAGGAATTCGCCAAGCTGAAGGAGGCCGAGGCCAATTCCAACGAACTCGTTCATACCGAAGTGATCGCCATGAATGCCGTCAAGGGGAAGTTCGATGACGGCAAGGGCGGCTTCACCCGCGAAGGCCCGCCCGATCCCGACATGGCACGCGGTATCATGCACGACAAGGCCTACCACCAGAACAAGGCCAAGATCATGCAACCAGTGAATGAGTTCCTCGCCTTGCTTGACGAGCGCACCAGCGCAGAAGTGGCTGCGGCCAGCGCTGCCTTCGAACGCGCGCAACTGCTGGCGCAGGCCCTGCAAGCCATGTCGGTCATCGCTGCTGTGGCCTGCCTGCTATTCGCCTACCGCTACATCCGCTCCGGGCTGCAGCAGGCGATCGATACGGCGGAATGCATTGCAGGCGGCGATCTGACCCGAAACATCGATTCCAGTCGCAGTGACGAAATTGGCCAGTTGCTGCAGGCGATGGGGCACATCAACAAAGGCCTGGCTGACATGATCGGCAATATCCGCAGCAGTACCGACCAGATGACGGTGGCCACCAGCGAAATCGCCACAGGCAATGCCGACCTGTCGGCCCGCACCGAAACGCAGGCTTCCTCGCTGGAGGAAACGGCCAGCGCAATGGAAAACCTGACCGATACCGTGCAGCAGAACGCCAGCAATGCGCATCAAGCCAATCAACTGGCAGCCGATGCCGCGCACGTGGCGGAACAAGGCGGGGACGTCGTTGCGCAGGTTGTCGCGACCATGGGCGCCATCAAGGACAGTTCAGCGCGCATCAACGACATCATCGGCGTGATCGACGGCATCGCATTCCAGACCAATATCCTGGCGCTGAATGCTGCGGTCGAGGCAGCGCGGGCGGGCGAGCAAGGGCGCGGCTTTGCTGTGGTGGCGTCGGAAGTGCGCAACCTGGCGCAACGCAGCGCGGCGGCGGCCAAGGAAATCAAGGAACTGATCGGGGCCTCGGTATCGCGTGTTGAAGAAGGCGGCCGCCTCGTCGATGCGGCGGGCGATACCATGCAGCGCATTGTCGCCTCGGTTCACAAGGTGGCCGGCATCATGGGCGAAATTACCAGCGCCAGCCAGCAGCAAGGCAGCGGCATCGGCGAAGTGAACCAGGCAATCGGCCAGATGGATGCCATGACACAGCAGAATGCCGCCCTGGTCGAGCAAGCCGCGGCGGCGGCGGAAAGCTTGCAGGAGCAGGCGCAGGCACTGGCAAAGGCGGTCAGCATCTTCCGCCTGAAAGGTGGCGGCGCCCCGCCCGCATTCGCCGTCAGGCCTGCCGCCGTGCCGCGTACTGCCGTTGCTGCGCCCAGTGCCGCAACGGCGCGGCGGCCGGCAGTGCGCTCTGCGGCCGCAGGCGACGATTGGGAAGAATTCTAGGCGCGCCGGCGGCTGTGCACAAATCCCGCCGCCCACGCCAGGCAGCCGGCCAGCAGCCATGCTGCCGCGCTGCCCGTGCTGGCGGCGCCGTTAAAGCCGACCATGTCCAGCGCCGCTTCCTTCGGTGAATTGAGCGCGATATACCAGGTGAACAGGAATAGCGACAGGAATAGCCGCGAACCGCGCGTCAAGCCGCCGAGCAGGCTGGCGGCGGAAGCGAGCGCCAATACGCCGGCAAGCGCCGCCACGGCGCGGATCGGCGTATCGGCCGCCCAGCGCAGCGCCACGATCAGCAGCGGAAGCCCGAGCACCACGCTGGCCGCCCACTGCCGCAGGTAGCGGCGCACCACGCCGCCCGGCAGCGCACCGGTCATGGCATCGGCCCCGTTTTGCCAGTCGCGCGGCACGATGCCGCACACAATCACTCCCCATACCGCAACTGCCGCAGTCATCACGCCCGGCAGCACGCCGGGTTCGGCTACCGCAGCAGCCACGGTGCCCGCGGCCAGCGCCAGCGCTGCAGACGGCGACATCGACAAGACCAGCGCCACCTCCGCCAGCACTTCGCCCGCAAAGCCGGGTATGCGCATCGCCAGGCCAGGCAATGGGCGCACCAAAACTGCCGCAGGGCGCAGCATGCGGTCGGCCAGGGCCAGCAAGCGGTTGCCGCGTGCAGAGCGAGGCCGCACCCGGTCCGGTGAATAGCGGTGGAAGAACAGCGCGGCCGGCGCCAGCAGCAAGAGGGACAGGGCCAGTGTCGCCGCACGAATGCCCCATGCTTTCAGCGTCCAGAGTGCAGCAGGAATCACCATGGTCGGTCCAGCCGGATCGAAGGCACTCCGGCCCAAAGTGAAATCGGTTGTCTCGAAGTGCTCGCGCAGCGAATTCACAGCCACCGACAGGCCGGAAAAATCGAAGTACATCGGCCATTCCGCCCCGGGACTCTCCGTCACGCCAAACAGGGCGCCGAATTGCATGCACCACAGGAAGAAGAACAGCAAGTCGCCGCGCTTGCCGACCAGCGGCCCGATATTGTCGAACAGCACCGCGCAGCCGGCCGCATAACTGATAATCGGCAGCAGCATCAACGCATAGGTCTGCAAGTAGACCAGCAACTGGATCGGTCCCTCGCCACGCAAGACATGCAGCGCCAGCGTGGAGCCCAGGTAGGCCAGCGCAAACAGCATCAGGTACGCCACGCCGCCCAGCCAGCGCCCAAGCACCAGCAAGGCATTGCTGGCGCCGGTGGCGCCGATCACCGCCCCCATGCCGCTTTGCAGGTCGTCCGCCACGCGCCCGCGCAACAGGTAGAAGCCGGCCAGTCCAAGCAGCATGCCGGCGATGTGCGCGCTGCCAAAAGCCAGCGCCTGGCTGGTGTACAGCACGCGCTTCTTGTCGATGACCATCATGGTGAGGCCATCGGCCGGATCGGCAATCGCAATCCAGCACAAGGCCACTACCGCCATCAGCGCCGCCAGCGTTGAGAGGCGCCGCAGGCGCAGGCGCACTTCATTGAGTGCCAATACCTGGATTGCATTCATGCCGCCCTACCTTTCTCAGTACCGTGGGAACGGTGCCTGGTATTCGATGTCCAAGTCAATGCCCGGCTGTGGGCGGGGATGGTTTTCATGCTGGCTGCCAATAATGGCTCCGGAGGCATATCCCCCCGTCCCACTCTCTCATCT
>CBHREK010000012.1:0-185008 GCA_966077345.1 uncultured Duganella sp. | reverse complement strand
GCGGCGGCCATGCACTTCGAAATGGAGAGCGCGCTGCGTTCGGCATTGCAGCTTGGCCAGTTCGAATTGCACTACCAGCCGATCATGGACATCGCCACACGCCGCCTGGCTACGCTGGAAGTGCTGCTGCGCTGGCGCCGCTGTAAATCTCGGCGCCCTCGAAGGCGTAGGGCCGGGACAGTTCCTGCGTGATCTTCCGGGCCAGGACGCCGGCATCGTCTTCCGTGCGCAGCGCGGTCTGGATGACTACGAATTCATCGCCGCCCAGGCGCGCCACGGTGTCGCTGGCGCGCACAGCCCCCACCAGGCGCGTTGCCACTTCCTTCAGCAAGGCGTCGCCGGTCATGTGGCCCAGCGAATCGTTGATCGTCTTGAAGCGGTCAAGATCGATAAACATGACTGCCAGGCGGCGTTCGGAGCGCTGGGCCGCCAGCATGGCGCGATCCAGGCGATCCGCCAGCAGTGCGCGATTGGGAAGGCCGGTCAGGCTGTCGTGATAAGCCATATGGTGCACCCGGGCTTCGGCCTGGCGGCGCTCCACGATTTCGGCCTGCAGCTGCGCGTTCGCGCCGGCCAGTTCGGCGGTGCGCTCCAGCACCCGCACCTCCAGTTCGTCGCGCGCGCGGCGCACCGCTTCCGTCGCTTCGCGGCGCAAGGTCACATCGTCGATCAGCCACACCGAGCGGCCCTTGGGGTCGGCCATGTCGAACGGGCGTCCCGACAGGCGTGCCCAGAAGCTGCTGCCATCCTTGCGCACCAGCTGGTATTCGTAGGAGCTGGCATGCCCGGCAAGGAATTCCTTTTCCGTTGCCTTGCGCGCGGCGTCCCAGGCCGCCAGGTCGGGATAGAAAGTCTGCACGCTGACGCCGGCCATCTCGCCGGGGCCGTAGCCGAACAGCTCTTCCATCTTGGCGTTGCAGCGCAGGTTGCGCCCTTTCTCGCACACGGATATGCCCATGACCGCACTGTCCAGGATCGCCTGGTTTTCCAGCAGCGCGTTACGCAGCGATTCTTCGTCGTGCTTTTGCGCGGTGCGGTCTTCAATGATCCAGATGGTGCCCTGGGTCGGGTCTTCCGGGTTCACCACATAGCCGATCAGTTGCGCCCAGAAGTCGCTGCCATCCTTGCGGCGCATCAGCGTTTCGGAGTGGAAGTGCTTGCCCTGGCTTAGCAGCGGGCCGGCAACGGCGCCAATCCGGTGATAGGTCTCGTCATCGGGGTAGATCGCGCGCCCCGGCATGCCCAATGCCTCGTCGGCCTGGTAGCCGAACATGCTTGCAAAGCCGCGGTTGTAGCGCGTGATCAGGCGGTTCTTGGTAAACAGGATAGAGATCGAGGCATTGGTCATGATGGCCTCGACTTCCATCTGGGTCTGGCGCGAGACGGTCACGTCTTCCAGGATCCAGATGGTGCCGCCCGCGTTGTGCTCCTGGTCCACGGCCTGGGCGCGCACGCGGCACCAGATAATGCTGCCATCCTTGCGCACCAGCTCGCACTCGCGCAGTTCAAACAGTTCGCCGGCGGCCAGCAAGGGGCCGGCCTGCAGGCCGAAGGCCGCGTGCTGCTCGACGTTCTCAAACAGCAGCGAAGCGTGGCGTCCGCGCAGTTCTTCCAGCGTATAGCCGAACATTTCAGCCATGCGCGGGTTGACCGTCATGATTTCCTGGTTCTTGGTGAACAGGATGCCGACCGAGGCATTGTCCAGGATCGCCTTCTGCTCCAGCAGCAGGCGGCCCATCGCTTCGTTCGCCATGCGCTGCTCGTTGATGTCTTCCAGGATGAATACCGTGCCTTCCCGGGCATCGGCCGGATCCAGCGCGCGGCCGTTGGAACGGCACCAGAACAGGCTGCCGTCGCGGCGCCGCAATTGCAGTTCCAGCGTCAGCGGCGTGCCTTGCGCCAGCATCGGGAAGTATTCGTTACGAATGCGCAGCGCCTCTTCCGGCGTCGGATACAGGATGTCGCTCGGCGCGCCTTCCAGTTCCTGGCGCGCGTAGCCGAACATTTCAGCGGCGCGCATATTGCATTCGACGACATAGCCGTTCTTGGCGAGGATGATGCCGACTGCCGCGTTTTCCAGGATGGCCTGCTGCTCCAGCATGGCCTTGCGCAAGGCGCGCTGGTCGCGCTGGGCGCTGCTGATGTCGTTGAAGATGATGGTGGCGCCGCCATCCAGCCCGCCCGGCAACGCCTTGACTGTCAGTTGCACGGCAACGTAATTGCCGCTGGCGTTGACCAGCACACTGTCCCATTTGGGCGCTGTGCGCGGCGCCATGTTCGGCAAGGCGGCGGATACCACCAGCGCGGCATTGAGTTGCGCGTTCGCCTCGGCGCGCACATGGCGGGCAAACATTTCCACCACATTGCGTCCACGCGGGTCGGACTGCAGCAAGGCGTCGAATTCGGAGTTGGAAGCGAATACCAGGCCGTCGGCATCGCAGGCGCAGGCAGGCATCCCGACCAATTGCAGGGCATTGGCCACAACTTCAACATTACTCGAAACAGAATTCATGTACGCCTGGACTCCGGGGGTATCCAGCCGATCATAGCGTACAAAACTGGCGAGTCAAAGGGATGGCCGGGTTTGCTGACATTGTTACAACAAAAACATGTCTTTTTGCCGCCACGCAGCTCTTCCTGGCTGATTCAACCGTGCGTAGGCTTTCCGCGCATTTTGGTATCTTCCGCAAGTTTGCTTATTTGATAAGTTAGTAAATCGAGGCTTATCGCAACTTAATAATTGATAGGAGTTGCCAGAATGTCGTTTGGTCCTTTGGATGGCAAGACAGCGCTGGCGTCATCGCCGTTAGGCGAGGCACCAGATGTCTCTTCGCTGGTCAGCAAGTTGGCCGACCACGCAATCCCGGGCGCGGTCGACCTGGCCGCGCAAGGCAAATTGCCGCCTGCCGCTACGCAACTGGCGCAGACCGCGCTTGGTGCCGGCCTGGGTGCGATTGCAGGCGGCGAAGCTTCAGCCGCAGCGCCGGCTTCCGCGCTGGCGCACAGTGCAAGCACGCTTGCCGCCGAATCCCAGGCCGCCACAGCCCATGCTGTAGCTTCCCGCGCAGCCGAAGAAGCCGCGCCTGCCGCAATGCCGGCAATTGCCAAGGCATTGCAAATCGAAGAACACCCGCTGGCCGGCCTGGCCATCCAGGACTTCATGGCGCCGGCTCCGGAATTTGCGCCGGCCGTCATGAAGCCTCGCCTGGCCGCGCTGCAGCAAGCGGCCGGCGGCGGCCCCTTCGCCGCATTCCACGAGGGCAGCCGCCTGCTGCGCTTCTATTCCCCGCTGGAAGGCGACAAGGCCCTGCTGGTCGAAACGCTGACGGGGGAGGCGTCCCTGTCCTCCCCTTACCGCTTCACACTGGGGCTGCTGTCCAAGAGCTCCAGCATTGACCTGCAAGACCTGCTGGGCAAGAACGTCAGCGTCGGCGTACGGCTGGCCGACGGCAGCGAGCATTTCATCAACGGCTACGTCAATGTGTTCGGCTTCACCCGCTCGGATGGCGGCTTCGCCTTCTACCACGCCGAAATCGTTCCCTGGCTGGCCTTCCTGCAGCGCCGCACCAATTCCCGGATCTTCCAGGACGCAAGCGTGGTGGACGTCCTGACGCAGATCTTTACCTCCGATTACGGCAGCCTGGCCGCTTACGAATTCCGGACCGCGAAGACCTACCTGCCTGAAAACTACATTGTCCAGTACGACGAGACCGACGAACATTTCGTCAGCCGCCTGATGGAGAAATACGGCCTGTTCTACTACTTCGAGCACAGCGAAGAGGGCCACGTCATGGTGATCAGCGACGACTCGCGCGACAGTACTTTCTGCCCGCCGCAGCCGGCGCACGCCGAGATCGAGTTCAACGGCGGCAACCGCTGGCATGACCGCGACGCCGTCACTGCCTTCACGGCACGGCGCGTGCTGCAGCCTACCAAAGTCGCGCTCAACACATTCGACTTCAAGTCGCCCAACACGGTGCAATACGTGGAACTGCCGACCGCTTCGCGCCAGGGCGATGTGCCAACGCTCGAAGTCTACGACGGCAACCCGGCCTTCTCCTACAAGGACCGCGACAGCGGCGAGCGCGAGGCGCAACTGCGCATGGAAGCCATGGAATGGCAGGCCAAGCTGTTTTCCGGCGAGTCCGATTGCCGCGGCCTTGCGCCTGGCCACACGTTCAAGCTGCACGGCCACCACTGGTTCGACGTCACGGACGAAAAGGACAACGACTTCCTGGTGATCGGCGTGCAGCTCGATTGCCGCAATAACTTCTTTGCCAGCGACCAGGAAGACGTCTATCGCAACAGCTTTACCGTGATTCGCCGCAAAATCCCGTATCGCCCGGTGCGGGAACATCGTTCGCCGCGCATGCCCGGCCCGCAGACGGCCACCGTGGTCGGTCCCAAAGGCCAGGAGATCCACACCGACCAGTATGGCCGCATCAAGGTGCAGTTCCATTGGGATCGCTACGGGCGCCGCGACGAAGCCAGCTCCTGCTGGATCCGCGTATCGCAGCCGTGGGCCGGCAAGGGCTGGGGCACGGTGTCCATCCCGCGCATCGGCCAGGAAGTGCTGATCGACTACCTGGAAGGCGATCCGGACCGCCCGGTGTGTACCGGCCGCCTGTTCAACGCCGACCAGCCGGCGCCTTACGCCCTGCCCGACGGCGCCCATATGATGGGCTTCAAGAGCCGTTCCACACCGGGCGGCGGCGGCTTCAGCGAAATGGTGATCCACGACTCCAAGGGTTCGGAGCTGATCAACATCCACGCACAGAAGGACATGGTCACGACCGTGCAGAATGCGCACTCGACCACCGTCAACGGTCCGCACCAGACCAACACCGTGAGCCAGGGTTACCAGCGCAACACGGTCAAGCAGCAGATCGAGATGGTGTCCGAGACAGCCTATATCGACATGCGCGCGAAGCAGCACATCGACCTGACGGCGGAAACCGAGCATATCGCCCTGACGGCGAAGAAACACGTCGAGCTTGTGGCGCAGACCGAGCACATGTCGGCCACCGCCAAGAAGCACGTCGAACTGAAGGCCGAGACAGAGCATATTGCGGCCACGGCGAAGAAACACGTCATGCTCAAGGCCGAAACCGAGCACGTTGAAATGGGCGCCAGCAAGTTTGTCGACATCAAGTCCGACACCCAGCACATCCACCTGACGGCCAATACCGACATTACGCTGCAGGTCGGCGCCAGCAAGATCGAACTGCGCGCCGACGGCACCATCACCATCCAGGGCAAATACGTCGACATTATCGGCAGCGACCGTATTGACCTGAACAAGTAGGATCGATAACGATGCAATACCACACCAACAGCGCAACTTTCGAGCTTCCGGCCCAGCTCAAAGACAAATCCATGCACATGTTCGTCGTGCGCGAAGACGGGCCCAGCGAGTTCAGCGTGGTCATCACCCATGCCGACGTGCCGCCAGAGGAAAGCCTTGCCGATTTCGGAGACCGCCTGCAAAAGGAACTTGGCCGCGCCCTGCCCCGCTTCCAGCTGCGTGGGCTGAAAGACTGCATGGTAGGCGGCTCGCCCGCCATCGAACTGGCCTACAGCTGGCGCAAGGACAGCAATTTCATGCACCAGCGCCAGGCCGTGGTGCTGGTCGGCGGCCCGGCGCCCGGCAGCCGCCAGGCCATGCTGATCGCCGCCACCTGCCCGGAATCGTTTACCGACGAATGGAATGCCGCCTTCGACGGCCTGCTGGCCTCCATGACGCTGCGCAATCCCCTGAGCGCCAGCGCCGCCGCGCCCAAGCGCAAGGTGGTGGTCGCTACAGAACCGTACACCTTCGCCCTCTCCGCCCGCCGGCGCAGCCTGCACGTCTACGCGAACCAGGGAGATGCTTGCCGCAAAACCGATCCGCGCGAAGTGGAGCTGGACACCTGGGCCTTTTTCGATGCCGCAGGCAACCGCCTGCAAGCGCATTTCACCGCCCCCAACTCCTACGATCCCGGCCTGCGCAACACGGGCATGTACCAGCTCGCGGCCCATCCCGATCCTGAGGCCTCGACGCTGCTCGACAACCTGCACCTGGCCGCCATCTACGATCCGCCGCTGGACATCCCGAACCTGCCCCACCTTGGCGCAGTGCGCAGCTTCCTCGAGCAGCAAGTGGGCTGAACATGGCATACGCAGCCAGGCTGAATGACCCGATCGGTCATAGCCCGACCATGAGCTGGCTGCTCGGCGGCCTGATTGCCGCCGCGGCCATTGCCGTCACGGCGGTCGCCGTCGTCGGTACCGGCGGCCTGGCTGCCGCGGCCATCATCGGCGGCGCCGCGGCAGCGGGCGGCGGCATCGGCGAGGTACTGAGCACCATGAGCTGGGCGCCGAAAGAGGAAGTGGGCAATATCACCGCCACCGGTTCATCCAACGTCTTCACCAACGGCTTGCGCGCCATCCGCGCACACCTAGACACCGCCAAGTGCGACAAGCATACGGACGCCGAGAAAGTGGCGACCGGCAGCGGCAAGGTGTTCATCAACAGCATGCCGGCGGCAAGGGTGGACGATAAGACCACCTGCAGCGCCACCATCACCAAAGGCTCGCCCAACGTGAACATCGGCGGCGGGACCGTGCAGACCGATGAAATCCATGCGGAAGACCTGGTGCCGACCTGGGTCCACGTAGCCATGTTCGTGGCCGGCGCCGGAGCCGCCTTTGTGCTCGCCGCGCCGGCTGTCGCCATTGGCGGCATCGTCCTCGGGATTGGCGGCGGCTTTGCGGGAGACTACTTGGGCGGCAAGGCCTTTGGCCAGGGCTCCGACGGGCAAAAGTGGTCGATGCTGGGCGGCAGCCTGCTGGGTGGCGTACTTGGTGGCAAAGGAGGCGGATGGGTCGCTGCACGCTTCAAGCCTCCACGGCCCTTCGGCATTACTTCGGCGGCTTCGCGCGTCGGCCTGAGGGAGGACCTCGCGGCGGAAGCGGGCATTCCCCGTAATATTGGCGAGAAACCGGCCAACGTGTGGGGTTCATCCCTGGATCAGTTGAAGCAGTCGTTCGAAATGGACGGCGCGATCGTGGCGGACAAGCCCGCGCGCGCTTCGTCATCGGGCAACGCGCAGATAATCACGGTTGAAGGCAACCCTTACGGTATCAAGGAAGTCCAGTTCAGCCCCGAGAGCAACGTCAGCACCCACGGCGCCCAATACTATAAAATCACCTACGCCAATGGCAGCAAAGCGAAAATCATCGATCCCGAAGGCGGCTACAAATTGTCGTTCAAAGACGGCGAGCCGCTGTACGACAAGAACACCACCTACCTTAACCCCCAGGGACAAGAGATTATCTTTGATCCCAAAACCAACAAGTGGGTACCCAAGTGACAGAACAGACTCCGTCCATTGCCATCGACTGGACAGCGCCGATTATTCCATCGGTTTCCCTCGCCGGGATAGCAATCGGCTTAAGCGCCGATGCGATCGAACACAATTTGTCCCGCTACCTGATGGCTGGCAGCGAAGACCTGTACCGCTTCGAGCATTCGCCAGTGCTGCAACTGAAAAGGAGCCAGTCCGCTGCGGACGACCTGTTCGTATTCAGCGTGCACGACATGGCGCTGACCAACTGGCGCCTGCGCTTCGATTCGCCGCAGCATCCGGCTGTCAATCCGAGGGCGCTGGGCATCATCATCCGCAACGGGAAAGTGCACGCGGTAAAAGCGTGGCAGTTCGAGTGTGTGGAAGAAGGCCAACTGCCGACCGCGTCCTACCAGGGGAAGCTGCCAGGCAACGTAGGCCTGGGCGCCGATGTCAGCGAGCTGCTGGCGCATGCCGAGCTTCACTACGACGACGCGGAAGAAGTGCTGTACACGGGTCCGGAATATGGCGGCCTGGAGATCACGGGCTACGGCAGCCTCGATGATTATCCCGAACAGCCCATCCTCGCGATCACTGTCATCCCCGGAGGTTAAGCCATGTCGCAAGCAGCCAGGCTGAATGACCCGATCGGCCATAGCCCGACCATGAGCTGGCTGCTCGGCGGCCTGATTGCCGCCGCGGCCATTGCCGTCACGGCGGTTGCCGTCGTCGGCACCGGCGGCCTGGCCGCCGCCGCCATCATCGGCGGCGCTGCGGCGGCGGGCGGCGGCATCGGCGAGGTAATGAGCACCATGAGCTGGGCGCCCAAGGAAGAAGTGGGCAATATCACCGCCACCGGTTCGCCAAATGTCTTCACCAACGGCTTGCGCGCCATCCGCGCCCACCTCGACACCGCCAAGTGCGACAAGCATACCGATACGGAAAAGATCGCGACTGGCAGCGGAAAGGTATTCATCAACAGCATGCCGGCAGCAAGGGTGGACGACAAGACCACCTGCAGCGCCACCATCACCAAAGGCTCGCCCAACGTGAATATCGGCGGCGAGACCGTGCAGACCGACGAGATTCATGCTGAAGACCTGGTCCCGACATGGTTGCATGTATCGATGTTCGTTGTCGGTGTCGGCGCCGCCTTTGTCCTGGCAGCGCCGGTCGTCGCCATTGGCGGCATCGCTGGAGGTATCCTTGGCGGTGTCGGCGGCGACTGGTTGGGCGGGAAAGTGTTTGGTGAGGGGTCAGACGGTCAAAAATGGTCTATGTTGGGAGGAAGTCTGCTTGGCGGATGGCTTGGCGTAAAGGGCGCGAAGCCTTGGGCGCCGCCACCTAAACCAACGGTGCCACCGGCCCCCGCTGTCAAGCCACCAGCGCCTCCACCAGCGGCGCCAGCCGCTGCAGTCCCCAATAGATCTGTCATTTCCCCGGCAATGGAGGAAAAGATTCTATTTGGTCAGCGGGGAACCAATAACCAAGGTAACCCGAACAATCGTTTGACTGGCGCGCATTCGGGAGAAATAAGCAATGACCATCCAGAATTTGCCGTCGAAGTGTTGTCCGAGAATCCCGATGGCACGCGCAACGTCAAACTGGTTAAAGGCTTTAATGACGGGAATATTTCGAGACTGAAGTCCAGCACATTATTCCCGGAAGGATGGACTCGACAGCAGACCTTGGATGCCGTTCAACACGTGGGAGATTCCCCACCTTTGGCGCTGCGTCCATCCGATAATGCCACCCTGCACCAGGGAATCGTCAACGGAGTAGAGATTGAGGTCATCAAGGTCGGCGATAATGTGACTGCGGGATATCCTACCGGCCGTGCAGGCTTCCAAACCGTGAACTATTTTTTGACTGGCCAGAATTGACATGCTGAGTAAATATGATGCCTTGCTAAAGGGCGTAAGGGAGTTTGATAACTATTGGTCAGATGTGGGGATGTCTGACGCTATAGTCATGCTGGACGAATTTACCAGCGAAGAATGGGTAGCCTTGGGGAAACTGCTGCCTGATCGACCGCCACGCTGGCAGATTTCATGCGCTGAAACACTTGGTGAAGCCAGTGATGCGGAGCGGGGGTTTAATATCTTGCTGCAGCTTATGCAGGTGCGCGATAGCGAGGTGACACTCGCTGCACTGGATTCCATCAATGCGCTGGCTTCCGCCGGTTTGAATATAACTGGCAAAGCCGCGCAGCTAAGTAGCGCGATCGGGAAAGCAAGAGCGACCGCTGGACCAGCGGTGTCGCGCATGTTGAACGCCCTCGAAGAAAAATTGCCACCAGCTTGATGCGCACTCACCGCGTCGGATCGGGTGCCGGCGCAACTCGCGCGACGCCCTTCTAAGGTCATCAGCAAGTTCGAAGAACTGCCTGGCAATAAAACCTCTGCATCCCAGTCCTATCTCGACGACGCAGCAAGCCCAGCGGGTCAACTCGAAGACAAGAACCGTAAAATATGAACCCGGGCCTGAAGAAGAAAATCGGCATGGTGCTTGGCCGGGAGATCGACCCGTCCGAGTTCGGCAACGTAAACGGATTCAGTGACTTCTCCAAGGTCGACATCGAAGAATTCCGGGCACTCGAGAAGCGTAGCGGGATTTTGGCGGTTTCCTATATTCGATTCAGGCTCGGTGTAAACGCCGACCTGAACACCGTGACTTCATACTATGCGACCGTGATCCAGCATGGCATACCAGCGGAAGAATGGGTGAAACCTTAAACGGATTCGAAAGACTGCTCGGCAATGCGGGCTCTTCGAGCGCCCGGCCGTCAAGCCGAGCGCATCACCTGTTGCATCAGGTGGCAGGCACCCTCACCCAGCCCTCCATCAGCACCCGCGCACTGCGGCTCATGATGGCTTTCTTCACGGTCCATTCACCGTTTTCCTGCGTCGCTTGCGCACCAACGCGCAGCGTACCGGATGGATGGCCGAAACGCACCGCTTCGCGCTCGCCGCCGCCGGCAGCGAGGTTGACCAGCGTGCCGGGAATGGCGGCCGCCGTGCCGATCGCCACGGCAGCGGTACCCATCATCGCGTGGTGCAGCTTGCCCATCGAGAGCGCGCGCACCAGCAGGTCGATATCGCCGGCCTGCACCTGCTTGCCGCTGGAAGCGGTATAGCCGGCCGGCGGCGCGACGAAAGCGACTTTCGGCGTGTGCTGGCGGTTGGCAGCTTCCGACACATCCTTGATCAGGCCCATGCGCACGGCGCCGTGGGCACGGATGGTCTCGAATTTGGCCAGCGCTGCAGCATCGCCGTTGATCGCTTCCTGCAGCTCGGTACCGGTGTAGCCGATAGCGTCCGCGTTGATGAAGATGGTCGGGATACCGGCGTTGATCATGGTCGCCTTCAACGTGCCGACGCCTGGAACTTCCAGGTCGTCAACCAGGCGGCCGGTCGGGAACATCGAACCGCCCGCCCCCGCTTCTTCCGCCGCCGGGTCCATGAATTCGAGCTGCACTTCAGCGGCCGGGAAGGTCACGCCATCGAGCTCGAAGTCGCCGGTTTCCTGCACTTCGCCATTGCTCATCGGGATGTGGGCGATGATGGTCTTACCGATATTGGCCTGCCAGATGCGCACCACGGCCATGCCGTCGCGCGGCACGCGCGCCGGCGCCACCAGGCCGCCGCTGATCGCGAACGCACCCACGGCTGCCGACAGGTTGCCGCAGTTGCCGCTCCAGTCCACGAATGCCTTGTCGATGCTGACCTGACCGAACAGGTAGTCCACGTCGTGGTCGGATCGGGTGGATGCCGACAGGATCACCGTCTTGCTGGTGCTCGAGGTCGCGCCGCCCATGCCGTCAATCTGCTTGCCGTATGGGTCCGGGCTGCCGATCACGCGCAGCAGCAAGGCGTCGCGCGCTTTGCCTGGCACTTGCGCCGCTTCCGGCAGGTCCTGCAGCCGGAAGAACACGCCCTTGCTGGTGCCGCCGCGCATATACGTGGCCGGCACCTTGATTTGCGGTTTATGTGTGGTCATTTATGCCGCCTTTGCCGATTCCAGGAAGTCCTGAGCGAAGCGCTGCAGCACGCCGCCTGCCTCGTAGATCGATACGTCTTCCGACGAATCGAGGCGGCAGGTAACCGGCACTTCCACGCGTTCGCCGTTCTTGCGATGGATCACCAGGGTCAGCGTGGCGCGCGGTGCGCGTTCCCCGATCACGTCGAAGGTCTCGGTGCCGTCGATGCCCAGGGTCAGGCGGTTCACGCCCGGCTTGAACTCCAGCGGCAGCACGCCCATGCCCACCAGGTTGGTGCGGTGGATGCGCTCGAAGCCTTCGGCCACGATGGCCTCCACGCCAGCCAGGCGGACGCCTTTCGCAGCCCAGTCGCGCGAGGAACCCTGGCCGTAGTCGGCGCCGGCGATCACGATCAGCGGCTGCTTGCGGTCCATATAGGTTTCGATGGCTTCCCACATGCGGGTCACTTTACCCTCCGGCTCGACACGGGCCAGCGAACCGGCCTTGATGCTGCCATCTGCATTGCGCACCATTTCGTTCTTCAGCGTCGGGTTGGCGAAGGTGGCGCGCTGCGCGGTCAGGTGGTCGCCGCGGTGGGTTGCGTAGGAGTTGAAGTCTTCTTCCGGCAAGCCCATTTTGTGCAGGTATTCGCCGGCGGCGGAATCCATCATGATCGCGTTCGATGGCGACAGGTGGTCGGTCGTGATGTTATCGCCCAGCACGGCCAGCGCGCGCATGCCGCTCAGGGTGCGTTCGCCTGCCAGCGCGCCTTCCCAGTATGGCGGGCGGCGGATATAGGTCGATTGCGGACGCCAGTCGTACAGCGGCTCGGCGCGTTCGGTCGCTTCTTCGCTGCGTGCGAACATCGGGATGTAGACCTTGCGGAAGTGGTCCGGCTTGACGGAGGATGCGACGATGGCGTCGATCTCTTCGTCGGTCGGCCACAGGTCCTTCAGGGTGATCGGCTTGCCCGCTGCATCGTGGCCCAGCACGTCCTTCTCGATGTCGAAGCGGATGGTACCGGCAATGGCGTAAGCCACCACCAGCGGCGGCGATGCCAGGAAGGCCTGCTTGGCGTACGGGTGGATACGGCCGTCAAAGTTGCGGTTGCCCGACAGGACGGCGGTGGCGTACAGGTCGCGCTCAACCACTTCCTTCTGGATCACAGGATCGAGCGCGCCGGACATGCCGTTGCAGGAAGTGCAAGCGTAAGCGACAACGCCGAAGCCCAGCTTTTCCAGCTCAGGCATCAGGCCTGCTTCTTCCAGGTACAGCGTGACGGCTTTCGAGCCAGGCGCCAGCGAAGACTTGACCCACGGCTTGCGCAGCAGGCCCGCCTTGTTCGCATTGCGGGCCAGCAGGCCGGCGGCGATCATGTTGCGCGGGTTGTTGGTGTTGGTGCAGCTGGTGATGGCGGCGATGATCACGGCGCCGTCAGGCATCTTGCCAGGCTCGTTTTCCACCACGCCGCTGATGCCGCGCGCAGCCAGTTCGCTGGTCGGAACGCGCTTGTGCGGGTTGGACGGGCCGGCGATATTGCGCACCACGGTCGACAAGTCGAACTTCAGCACGCGCTCGTATTCCACCTTGGCCAGGTCATCCGACCACAGGCCGGTATGCTTGGCATAGGTTTCCACCAATTCCACCAGCTCGTCGTCGCGGCCGGTCAGCTTCAGGTACTTGATGGTCTGCGCGTCGATGGAGAACATCGCGGCGGTGGCGCCGAATTCCGGCGCCATGTTCGAGATGGTGGCGCGGTCGCCCAGGGTCAGCGCGGTCGAGCCTTCGCCGTAGAACTCCAGGTAGGCCGAAACCACTTTCTCCTTGCGCAGGAATTCCGTCAGCGCCAGCACGATGTCGGTGGCGGTGATGCCTGGCTGCGGCTTGCCGCTCAGCTCGACGCCGATGATGTCCGGCAGGCGCATCCAGGATGCACGGCCCAGCATCACGGTTTCCGCTTCCAGCCCGCCCACGCCGATGGCAATCACGCCCAGCGCATCGACCATCGGGGTGTGCGAGTCGGTGCCGACGAGGGTGTCCGGATAGGCCACGCCATCGCTCACCTGGATGACCGGCGACATGCGCTCCAGGTTGATCTGGTGCAGGATGCCGTTGCCAGGCGGGATCACGTCGACGTTCTGGAACGCCTTCTTGGTCCAGTTGATGAAGTCGAAGCGGTCTTCGTTGCGGCGGTCTTCAATGGCGCGGTTCTTGTTGAACGCGTCCGGATCGAAGCCGCCGCATTCCACTGCCAGCGAGTGGTCGACCACCAGCTGGGTCGGCACCACCGGGTTGACCAGGGCAGGATCGCCGCCCTGCTCCGCGATCGCGTCGCGCAGGCCGGCCAGGTCGACCAGCGCGGTCTGGCCCAGGATGTCGTGGCACACCACGCGCGCCGGGAACCACGGGAAGTCCAGGTCGCGCTTGCGCTCGATCAGCTGCGACAGCGACGCGGTCAGCGTGGCAGGGTCGCAGCGGCGCACCAGGTTTTCCGCCAGCACGCGCGAAGTGTACGGCAGCGTGGCATAGGCGCCCGGCTTGATCGCATCGACCGCTTCGCGCGCGTCGAAGTAATCCAGCTTGGTGCCCGGGAGTTGTTTGCGGTATTGGGAGTTCATGATTACTTGCGGTCCTTGATCGGTACGAAGGCCAGGTCTTCAGGGCCGACATAATTGGCGCTTGGACGAATGATCTTGTTGTCGATACGCTGCTCGATGATGTGCGCCGACCAGCCGGAGGTGCGCGAAATCACGAACAGTGGGGTGAACATGGCGGTCGGCACGCCCATCATGTGGTACGACACGGCGGAGAACCAGTCCAGGTTCGGGAACATCTTCTTGACTTCCCACATTACCGATTCCAGGCGCTCGGCGATGTCGAACATTTTCATCGAGCCCGCTTCCTGCGACAGGGAACGCGCCACTTCCTTGATCACCACGTTGCGCGGGTCGGACACGGTGTACACCGGATGGCCGAAGCCGATCACCACTTCCTTGTTGGCGACGCGGCTGCGGATGTCGGCTTCCGCTTCATCCGCGTTTTCGTAGCGCTGCTGGATGTCCAGAGCCACTTCGTTGGCGCCGCCGTGCTTGGGACCGCGCAATGCGCCGATCGCGCCGGTGATGGCGGAGTGGATGTCGGAACCGGTACCGGCAATCACGCGGCTGGTGAAAGTGGAAGCATTGAACTCGTGCTCCGCGTACAGGATCAGGGAGGTGTGCATCGCGCGCACCCACGATTCGGACGGCTTTTCGCCGTGCAGCAGGTGCAGGAAGTGGCCGCCGATGGTTTCGTCGTCGGTTTCCACGTCGATGCGCTTGCCATTGTGGCTGTAATGGTACCAGTACAGCAGCATGGAGCCGAAGGACGCCATCAGGCGGTCGGCGATGTCGCGCGCGCCGGCGATATTGTGGTCGTCCTTTTCAGGCAGGCAGCAGCCCAGCACGGAAACGCCGGTGCGCATCACGTCCATCGGATGGGCGGAAGCAGGCAGCGCTTCCAGCGCCGACTTCACGCCTTGCGGCAGGCCGCGCAGGGATTTCAGCTTGGATTTGTAGCCTTTCAGTTCGGCCATGTTCGGCAGCTTGCCGTGCACCAGCAGGTAGGCGATCTCTTCGAATTCGCAGGTGGTGGCCACGTCCAGGATGTCGTAGCCGCGGTAGTGCAGGTCGTTGCCGGTCTTGCCGACGGAGCACAGGGCGGTATTGCCGGCGGCAACGCCGGACAGGGCTACGGATTTCTTAGGCTTGAAGGCTGGGGCTTGCTCGGTCATTTTGGTCTCTCCTCGGATCGTCGAATTATTTTTTGGCGGCTGCGAACAGGGCATCCAGCTTCTGCTCGAAATCGTGATAGTTGATGCGCTCGTACAGTTCGGCGCGGGTCTGCATGGTGTCGACCACGTTCTGCTGGGTGCCGTCGCGGCGGATCGCGGTGTACACGTTCTCGGCAGCCTTGTTCATGGCGCGGAAGGCGGACAGCGGGTACAGCACCAAGCCCACGTCGGCCGATTTCAGTTGCTCGACGGTGAACAGCGGGGTCGAACCGAATTCGGTGATATTGGCCAGCACCGGCACTTTCACGGCGGCGGCGAACTGCTTGTACATGTCCAGCGAAATCATCGCCTCAGGAAAGATCATGTCGGCGCCGGCTTCCACGCAGGCCACGGCGCGGTCGATGGCCGCGTCCAGGCCTTCCACGGCCAGCGCGTCGGTGCGCGCCATGATGACGAAATTCTCGTCGGTGCGCGCATCCACGGCGGCCTTGATGCGGTCGATCATTTCGCCCTTGGTCACGATTTCCTTGCCCGGACGGTGGCCGCAACGCTTGGCGCCCACCTGGTCTTCGATATGCATGGCGGCGGCGCCGAACTTGATCATCGACTTCACGGTGCGCGCCACGTTGAAGGCGGAGGCGCCGAAGCCGGTGTCCACGTCCACCAGCAATGGCAGGTCGCACACGTCGGTAATGCGGCGCACGTCGGTCAGCACGTCGTCCAGGTTGGAGATGCCCAGGTCCGGCAGGCCCAGGGAGCCGGCAGCCACGCCGCCGCCCGACAGGTAGATCGCCTTGAAGCCGGCACGCTTGGCCAGCAGGGCGTGGTTGGCGTTGATCGCGCCCACCACCTGCAGCGGGGATTCTTCTTGCACGGCCTTGCGGAAGGCGGCGCCTGCGGAGTATTGGCTCATGATGTCCTTTCTGTTTGAGGAATGTTTGCCGTCCATAGTGCAAGCAGCGTGCCAACCGTGGCTATCCAGCAAAATCAAGCACTTGCAACGCGCGCGCCAGAGTATAATGTTTCAAGTTGAAACACGTGAAACGTTTCGGGTGAAACATGCGACATTCCACTCCCCTGCCCTTCGACCCGGCCGACAAGCCCGTGATCTGGACAGTTTCCGTCTCGCGCCTGTCGGAACTGTTCCGCGACATCACGCTGGAATACGACGCCCTGGCCGATATCGAACCGATCAACCTTGGCTTCGACGAGGCCGCGCGCCATATCCGCGAACGGCTGGCGACGGAGCGCTGCGATGCCGTCATTGCGGCGGGCTCCAATGCAGCCTACCTGAAAGGCCGCCTGTCGGTGCCGGTGGTGATTGCCAAGGCCAGCGGCTTCGATTTCATGCAAGCCCTGGCCCGCGCCCGCAAGGTTTCCGACCGCATCGGCGTGATCACCTACCAGGACGACATGCCGGCACTGGCCGAATTCGCCGCCACCTTCGGCGTGCCGATCGAACAGCGCACCTACGCCACCGAAGAGGATGCGCGCGCCCAGATCAACGACCTGAAAGCGTCCGGCATCAAGGCCATCGTCGGCGCCGGCCTGATTACCGACCTGGCAGAAGAAGCCGGCTTGACCGGCGTATTCGTCTACTCTGCCGCCTCGATCCGCCAGGCCTTCGACGATGCGCTGGAACTGGCGCGCCTGGCGCAACTGGAAACCAACCGCAGCCGCCGCCACGTGGTGGCCGACACCCTGCGCGCCAAGCACGGGCTGGCCGACCTGCGCGGCGAGTCCGAGGCGATGGAGCGCGTGCGGCAGGCAGTCGTGCTGTACGCGAAATCGCCTGCGACAGTGCTGATCCAGGGCGAGACCGGCTGCGGCAAGGAACTGGTGGCGCAAGCCATCCACCGCGAATCCCCGCGCACCCTGGGCGGAGTCAACCGGCCTTTTGTTGCGGTCAATTGCGGCGCCATCGCAGAATCGCTGCTGGAGTCGGAATTGTTCGGGCACGAAGAAGGCGCCTTCACCGGCGCGCGGCGCGGCGGCCATGCAGGCCTGTTTGAAGCGGCCAACCGCGGCACCCTGTTCCTCGACGAAATCGGTGAAATGCCGCTTGCACTGCAGACCAGGCTGCTGCGCGTGCTGGAGGAACGCGAGGTAGTGCGGGTCGGCGGCACCCGGCCGATCCCCGTCAGCGTGCGCATCATCAGCGCCACCCATTGCGACCTCGAAGCACGGGTGCGCGAGGGCCGCTTCCGCGCCGACCTGTTCTACCGCCTGGCCGTGCTGCGCCTGTCGCTGCCGCCGCTGCGCGAGCGCCCGACCGATATCCTGCCGCTGGCCGAATGGTCGCTGCGCACCGCGCTGGCCAGCCTGGGCGCGCGCGCCCATCCCAACCTGCCGGCCGAACTGGCAGCCTGCGCGCCCCTGCTCCTGCGCTACGACTGGCCGGGCAATGTGCGTGAGCTGCGCAACCTGACCGAGCGCCTGGCCTTGTTCCTCGCTGCCGAACCGCTGCAGGCCCTGACGCCAAGCTTCGTCGCGGGCGTAGCGCCCGAGCTGGATTCAGTCCCGCATACGGCGCCGCAGCCCAATGCACTGCCGGCGCCCGCGCCGCGCGCCGGCGCCGCGAAAAGCGCCACCGAAGTACTGGCCAGCTTCGGCGGCCGCCGCGACGCAGCCGCCGACTACCTGGGCATCAGCCGCACCACCCTGTGGCGCCGCCTGCGCGAGGAGCAGGCGACTTGACTCGCCCGATGCATCAAAACCACACAATGTTGCATCAATGACAATTTCGTAGTATTGTCTTGGGTTGAAATCAGGGGCATTACATGGAATATCGCAGGGAAATCGATGGTCTGCGGGCGGTTGCCGTCCTGCCGGTAATCCTGTTTCACGCAGGATTCCAGTTTTTTGGCGGCGGCTTCGTTGGCGTCGACATTTTCTTTGTCATCAGCGGCTACCTGATCACGACCATCCTGATCCACGAACTGGAAGCCGGCCAGTTCTCCATCCTCAATTTCTACGAACGGCGGGCGCGCCGCATCCTGCCCGCGTTATTCCTGCTGCTGCTTGCCTGCCTGCCGTTCGCCTGGTTCTGGCTGGTGCCCGACGACTTGAAAAGCTTTTCGCAAAGCCTGGTAGCCGTCACCGCCTTCGCATCCAATATCCTGTTCTGGCAGCAGAGCGATTACTTCGACAGTTCCGCCGAATTCAAGCCCCTGCTCCACACCTGGAGCCTGGCGGTCGAAGAACAGTTCTACTTGCTGTTCCCGTTATTCCTGATGCTGTTCTGGCGCCGCGACCAGCGTATGCTGCTGCTGGTGCTGGTGGGTACGGCGCTGGCCAGCCTCGGCGCAGCGCAATGGGGCGTCGCCAGGGATCCCACTGCCGCCTTCTTCCTGCTGCCTACCCGCGGCTGGGAACTGGCCATCGGCGCACTGTGCGCTTATTATCTGTCGCGGCCCGGCACCGGCCAGCATTCACCGCGCACGCGCGAACTTGCCAGCCTGGCCGGCCTGGGCCTGATCGGCATCAGCATCTTCGCTTTCAGCAAATATACGCCCTTCCCCAGCGTGTACGCGCTGCTCCCGACTGTTGGCGCCGCGATGATCATCCTGTTCGCCGCGCCGTCGACCGCAGTCGGCAGGATCCTTGGCAGCCGGTTGCTGGTCGGTGTTGGACTGGTCAGCTACAGCGCCTACCTGTGGCACCAGCCTATCCTCGCGTTCGCACGCCATCGCAGCGTGGACGGCCCCAGCCCGGCGTTGATGGCCGGCCTGGTCGTGTTGACCATGGCCCTGGCCTACCTTAGCTGGCAATTTGTCGAAAAGCCGTTCCGCAACCGTAGCAAGTTCGGCCGCCCGCAAGTATTTGCTTTCGCCATCGCCGGCTCGCTGCTGTTCTTTGGCATCGGCATGCTGGGCCACAAGACCGACGGCATGCGAAGCGTCAAGACCACGCCCCTGCAGCAGGAGGTGCTGCGTACGGTTGCCGCCAGCCCCAAGCGGGCGGGTTGCCATACCAAGGGGCTCGACTACCGCAAACCGCAGGATGCGTGCGCCTTCAATGGCCCGGATGGCGAATGGGCAGTCTTCGGCGACAGCCATGCGATCGAACTTGCGCACGCACTCGCAGTGGAACTGAAGCCTCGCCACCAGGGCGTGCGCCAGTTCAGCTTCAGCGGCTGTTCGCCCTCCTACCAGCGCACCGACACCAATCCCGGCTGCAGCGACTGGACGCGCGAGGCGGTCGACTTCATCGCCGCCGACCCGCACATCAAGGAGGTGGTGGTCAGCTACCGCATGCACAGCGCGCTGTTTGGCGACCACGAAGGCATTTACCCGCGCCTGCCCGACGAATATAGCGATGCCAGGCGCAGCGCCATCTGGGCTTCCTACAAGACGATATTGGATCGATTTACCAGCGCGGGCAAACACGTGACCGTCGTCCTGCAGGCGCCTGAACTTCCGCGCCAGGTCGACAAGCTGATTCGACAGGCCGACGATCCCCGTAACGTCGATGGCGTCACCACCGACTGGTGGCACCGCCGCAGCGCCTATGTGGAACAGCGGCTGGGCGAACTGCCGCCCAGCGTGCGCATCGTTCGGCCTGAATCGCTGTTTTGCGATGCTGAGCGCTGCTACGCCGTCAAGGAATCCAAAGCCCTCTATTTCGATGACGATCATATGTCCAACTACGGCGCCGGGCTGGTAGCGCACAGCATTCTGTCCGGACAGGCGCGCGCCTGCGAATCCGGCTGCTCGCTAGAATCGGCAGCATGGACGAGCACAGCGAGAAAGAATCATTAAAGGAACAGATGGGCCGCATTATTGAAGAGGCGCGCATGATACTGCCAGGCATCCAGGCCTTGTTCGGTTTCCAGGCCATTGCCGTCTTCAATGAGCGCTTCGAAAAGCTGCCGGTCTACGCCCAGGACTGCCACGCCGCAGCCCTGGCCATGGTGGTGCTGGCCATCGCGCTGGTCATGTTGCCGGCCGCCTACCACCGCCTCGCCGAACCGGGCCAGGTGTCGATGCATGCGATCACCATTTCCTCGCGCGCCATCTGCTACGCCCTCGCGCCGCTGGCCGCCGGCCTTGCGCTTGACATTGCCGTGGTCCTCTACATGGTGACCGGCAGCGATATGGGCAGCGCAGCCGGTGGCCTGGCCGCGTTCCTGCTGCTGATTGGCGTGTGGTTCGTCTTCCCGCTGCTCGCCCGCCGGCGCCGGGCCTGACACACCCGCCCGTCATCCGATTCGACCGCTCGTCATTTCGCTGGAACGGCAGCCGGCGCAATACGGTATGCTCCCAGCCCATGAAAAGAGAACATTATTACTGGCTGCTGCAAGCGCTTGGATGGAGCGGTGTCGCACTGTTTGTCGCCGTCGTCAATAAGCTTCACGTCACCTATTTCCCGCTGGCCGCATGGTGCGGGTTGAGCGGCCTGGCCCTGACCGCCCTGTGGCGCCGCCTGTGCAATTTCCGGCTGAAACGCGGCAAGCGCCTTGGCTGGCAAGCTGCCGCCCTTTCAGCTTCCGCCATGGGGCTGGCGCAAACTGTCAGTAACACGGTGGTCGACTATTACGTGTCGGGCGCCAACTGGTATGTCGGCAGTCCGGTGTGGTTCCTGATGCTGCTGTCGTTCTGGATCGGCGTCATGCTGGCCTGGAATGTCTGCTATATGGCGACCCTGTCCTTGCGCCGCAACCAGCGCCTGGAAGCGGAAGCACTGCTGCTGGAGGCGGAGACCTTGCGCCTTGAAGTCCTGGCAAAGGACGCGGAATTGCGTGCACTGCAGTCGCAGGTCAACCCGCATTTCTTCTTCAATAGCCTGAACAGCGTGCGCGCCCTGATGTACGAAAACGTCGACAACGCCGCCCACATGGTCGACCAGCTTGCGACCCTGATGCGCTATACGCTCATGTCCACTTTCAGCGATTGCGTGCCGCTGCAGCAGGAGCTCGATGCCGTGCGAGCCTACCTCGACATCGAAAAAATCCGCTTTGAAGACCGCCTGCGCGCGCATTTTGAAATCGACGCCGCGATGGTGCAAGTCACAATCCCGCCGATGACATTGCAAACCCTGGTTGAAAACGCCGTCAAATATGGTGTCGAGCGCCGCACCGACGGCAGCGAGATCCGGATCACCGCCCACCAGTCGGGCGAACATGCGGTGATCGAAGTGGCCAACCGCGGCGCCCTGCTCGCCAATCCAGGCTCGACACGGGTTGGCATGGGCAACGCACGCAAGCGCCTGGAACTGGCGAAGGGCGAGGCGTCCAGGCTGGACCTGAGCGAACACGATGGCTGGGTGCGGGCAACCCTGCATTTTCCACTCGCTGCATGACGGTGACAGGCATGGATAATCCCCAAGCACCGCTGCTGGCGCGCATCAACTGGTACTGGATCCTGCAAGGACTCGGCTGGAGCTCAGTCACGGCATTTCTCATGCTGGTCAACGGCCCCTTCCTGGCGCGGCCAGGCGCAGTGCTCGCCTGCATCCTGGACGGTGCGAGCGGCCTGGTCCTGACCGACCTGTGGCGCCGCTACATGAAGCTGCGCGACTGGAATGCGCGCCGCGTCGACTGGCGCCAGGTCCTGGTAGCCATCTTTATACTCGGGCCGCTGCAACTGGCACTCGTCACCATCATCGCCCGCGCCCTGGTCGGCGTAGCCGATGGCGGCAGCTGGCTGCCCATGCTCCTGCTGTTCTGGTCCGGCATCATGGCGGCATGGCAGGTATCGTATATGGCCGCCACCGCCCTGCGCCGCGCCAACCGCTTCGAATCGGAAGCGCTGCGCCTGGACGTGCTGGCCAAGGAGGCCGAACTGAAGGCGCTGCAGGCCCAGGTCAACCCGCATTTCTTCTTCAATAGCCTGAACAGCGTGCGCGCACTGATTTTCGAGAACCAGCAATCAGCCGCGCAAATGATCGACCAGCTTGCCACGCTGATGCGCTATACGCTCGCTTCCAGCTACGCCGATACCGTGCCGCTGAAAGAAGAGATGGAGGCCGTGCAGTCCTACCTCGCCATCGAGAAGATCCGCTTCGAAGAACGCCTGGGAATCGCGATCGACATCGCTGGCGGCATGGATACGGTGACCATCCCTCCGATGACGGTGCAGACGCTGGTCGAAAATGCCGTCAAGTACGGTGTCGAGCAAAGCAGCATCGGCACGGAGATCCGCATCAGCGCCAGCCAGGCCAATGGCCATGCCTCGATCGAGGTGGCCAACCGGGGCGCCCTGGCCAAGCTTGGCAATTCGACCCGCGTTGGGCTGGCCAATGCGCGCAAACGGCTGCTGCATGCGAAAGGCGGCCATGCCAGCCTTGACCTGGTGGAGCGCGATGGCTGGGTACGCGCCACCATTACCTTCCCTTTATCGCCATGATGCGCGTGCTGGTGGTCGACGACGAGCGGCTGGCTCGCAAGGAACTGCGCCGGTTGCTGGCCCGCCACCAGCATGTTGACATTGTCGGTGAAGCGGCCGATGTCGCCGAGGGCATCGCCCAGGCCGCCGCATTGGCGCCGGACCTGCTGCTACTGAACATGCAAATGCCTGGTGGTAGCGGTTTCGACGTGCTCGAAGCCCTGGAAGAAGTGCCGGAAGTGATCTTCACCACCGGCCATGGACCCTGCCCGGCCGACTACCTGCTCAAGCCGATCCACCCGCTACGCCTTGCTGCGGCACTGCAGCGCGCGGCAGTCCGTGCAGGCTTGGGCAGCAAGCCGCGCAAGCTGTTCATCCGCGAGGGTGAGCGCTGCTGGTTCGTGCGGCTGGCCGATATCCGCCTGTTCGTGGCTGAAGGCGCAAGCACGCGCGCCTATTTCGACGGCGGCTCGCCGCTGCTCACCCGCTCCTTGCAACAGCTGGAGCAAATGCTCGATCCGCAGCAGTTTTTCCGTGCCAGCAGCCGCCATCTCGTCAATCTGGCCGATGTCGATCGCATCATGCAAACCGCCGCCGGCGCCCTGGCGCTGGACGTGGCCGGCGTCGCGGTGGAAATCACGGGCGCCGCTCATCATCCGATTTGACCGCTCATCAAGTTTTCAGTTCAGGCCGCGCGGCAGTGCCGATAAAGTGTGTTTCACAAGGAGGAAACACCAATGCAAACCAAGATCGCACAAATCGCCGTATCCCTGTTGTTGTCCACCGCCGCCCTTGCCGCCACCGCCGCAACGGCATTCAAGGCAGAAGTCAGGGGCAGCGGCGAACCGGTCATCCTGATTCCGGGGCTGGCGTCGTCAGGCGAAGTGTGGCAGGACACCGCCGCCCGCATCTGCGTCAAGCGCCAATGCCATATCCTGACACTGGCCGGTTTCGCCGGCGTCCCGGCAATCCCCGGCGGGCACCTGCTGCCGCTCGCGGAACAGCAGCTGGCCGACTATATTTCAGCGAACAAGCTGGTCAAGCCAACCGTGATCGGGCACAGCCTGGGCGGCTTCCTCGGCATGAAGCTGGCCAGCGACTTCCCCGATCATGTCGGCCGCCTGGTCGTCATCGACAGCCTTCCTGCACTGGGCGCCACGCGCAACCCGGCCGCCACCAGGGAGCAATTGCAAGCCGTCGCAGCGCAGATGCGCGACGGCTTGCGCAGCCAGGACGACGCGGCCTTCAGCGCCATGCAGGCGCGCAGCGCAGCCAGCCTCGTGACCTCGCCCGAACATGCGCAACGCATTGCCGGCTGGGGCAAGCAATCCGACCGCGCCACCGTGACCGACGCCATGTTCGACATCATGTCCAGCGACCTGCGCGAAGACGTCGGCCGCATCAAAGCGCCGACCCTGGTCCTGGGCACCTGGGTGGCCTACAAAGCCTTCGCACCGAAGGAAGCCATCGAAACCCTGTTCAAGTCCCAATACGCCAGGCTGCCCGGCGTGAAAGTGGAACTGGCTGAAACCGCCCGCCATTTCGTAATGTACGACGAACCGGAATGGATGTATGCTCGCATCGACCAATTCCTCCAATGACCGTTCAACATGACAGAAACCCGGCGTCCGTTATTCGCAAGGCTTAACTGGTACTGGATCATGCAAGGCTTCGGCTGGACGCTGATCTTCCTGGTGGTGTTATTGATTTACAGGCAGTACCTCGGCTCGCCGGGCGTGTTTGCCACCTGCGCCTGGACCGGCGCCAGCGGCGCCTTGCTGTCGGACCTGTGGCACCGCATGATCAAAGCCCGCCGCTGGAATACCGGCGCCATCAAGTGGCGCATGTTCGCAGGGCCGCTGCTGCTGCTCGGGCCGCTGCAGGCCCTGAGCGTGGCCGCAGCGATCTATGTCCTGCAGGGTCACTTCGACAGCAGCCTTAAATGGGCGCCCGCTTCATTCGCGCTCTGGAGCTGCGTCTTTGCCGGTTGGCAGCTCGCCTACATGGTGGCGCTGGCCGTCCGCCGCGCCAACCAGTTCGAAGCCACAGCCCTGCGCATGGAAGTACAGGCCAAGGATTCCGAACTGCGCGCGCTGCAGGCGCAAGTCAATCCGCATTTCTTCTTCAATAGCCTGAACAGCATCCGCGCCCTGGTGTATGAAGAACCCGACTCGGCTTCGCAAATGATCGACCAGCTGGCTAGCCTGATGCGCTATGCCCTGCAGACCGGCCAACTGCACAAAGTGCCATTGGAGAAGGAGCTGGAAGCGGTTGAGGCCTACCTGGCCATCGAAAAGATCCGCTTCGAAGAACGGCTGCGCGCCAGTATTACCGTCGAACCGGGCCTGGAACAGGTGATGGTTCCGCCCATGTCGCTGCAGACGCTGGTGGAAAACGCCGTCAAATATGGCGTGGAGATGAGCACCACCGGCAGCGATATCCTGATCACGGCGCGCCGTGCCGGCGACAATGCGCTGATCGAGATCGCCAATGCGGGCGCCATCCGCTCCTTCGGCGACTCCACCAAGGTCGGCCTGACCAATACCCGCAAGCGCCTGGCGCTATCGATTGGTGAAGAAGCCAGCCTGCAATTGAGCGAGAACAGCGGCTGGGTTCGGGCCACCTTGCAGTTCCCGGTGGCGGCATGATGCGCATCCTGATCGTCGACGACGAACGCCTGGCGCGCGCCGAACTGCGGCGCATGCTGGCCTCCCACCCGGGCATCACCATCGTCGGCGAAGCCGCCAATGCAGCCGAAGCGGCGCTGCAGGTCCAGGCGCTGCAGCCCGACTTGCTGCTGCTGGACGTGCAAATGCCCGGCGGCAGCGGCTTCGACCTGCTGGCCACGCTGGACGATGCGCCGGAAGTGATTTTCACCACGGCCTTCGACCAATATGCCCTGCAAGCCTTCGAAGCCAGTGCACTCGACTACCTGATGAAGCCTATCGAGCCGCAGCGCCTGGCGGCGGCGCTGGAGCGGGCCGCCGTGCGGCTCGGCATTGCCACTGCACCCAGCGCCGCGCCGCGCAAGCTGTTCATCCGCGACGGCGAGCGCTGCTGGTTCGTGCGGCTGGAAGACATTCGCCTCTTCGAATCCGAAGGCAACTACACCCGCCTCTACTTCGACGGCGCTACTCCCTTGCTCGCACGCTCCCTGCTGCAACTGGAACAGCGCCTCGACCCGCAGCAGTTTTTCCGCGCCAGCCGGCGCCACATCGTCAACCTGGCTGCCGTGCGCGGCATCGAGAATGGCGAAGGCGGCGCCATGGCCCTGCGCATCGACGGCATGACAGTGGAAGTCTCGCGCCGCCGCATAGCCGCCCTCAAACAATTGCAGGAATTCTGAGCGCAATAAAAAACCCGCTCGGCGAGCGGGTTTTTCAAGTACAGCGCAGTGCTGCGCTCAAGCTTTGCGGCGACGCCCGTAAGCCAGGGCGATCGCGCCGATGCCCACCAGGGGCAGCGTGCCTGGCAGCGGCACGTCCGCCGGGCTGCTCACTGGCTCGGCGAAGGTGATGGCACCCTTGCGCACGTTGAAGGCATAGCGGCCATCCATGCTGACGTTGCTTGCTTTGACCAGCGCGTGCGTGCCCGAGTCCAGCAACTCAGTCGGAGCGCCCGAGCCGTCGAACTCGAAATCGTCAGGCTTGCCCTTCAAATGGAAGCCGGCACGCGACTTTTCAGAAGAGCTGGACTTGTCCCACTGGATCGAACCGTAGTTGAAGTAGAAGTCAAAGTTGTTTGCGCCGGTGTCCGAACGGTCCACCAGCAACAGCTGGAAAGTATTCTTCAGGTCGTTCATGCGCGGGAAATAGCCGACGTTGGACCAGGTCACGCCAAAAGCGTTGTGGCCTTCGAACTTGCCATTGCCATAGCCGATGCTGCCGCCGCCGTTGCTGATATCCACGTCGCCGAAGAACGGCGCCAGGAACGAGGTCGCGTAGGAATTGCCCTTGAATGATGCCGGCGAGAAGGTGGTCATGCCCACGTCGAAGGACACATTGCCATTGGTGTTGATATACAGGCCGCTGTAAACGGCACCGTTCAATCCCAGCTTCATGCCATTACCAAGGTTGACTTGGGTGGAGCCGTCATCGGTTGCGGGAACGAAGCTTTGGTTGAAACCGGAAAGGATCGGGGTAGCGTTAGCGGTTGCGCTGAAAGCCAGCGCGGCTGCGAGTAGCAAGGTGGTCAGTTTGGTCACGGCATTCTCTTTTCAGCAACAAAGGCTGCAATTATACCAATTTTATTGACCAATAGTAAATAAAAATGTGCAAAAAAAACCCGCTCGTTGTGAGCGGGTTTTTCGCAGCGCGGGCCGCTTATTCGACTTCGACGGTCTCCGGCGGCGGCGTCGGGGCCGCATCCGGTTCCGGGAACTCCAGCTTGATCGCTTCCGCCTCGTCCAGGTCCACGATCACGCGGCCGCCGGACACCAGCTTGCCGAACAGCAGTTCGTCGGCCAGCGCCTTGCGGATCATGTCCTGGATCAGGCGCGACATCGGGCGCGCGCCCATCAAAGGATCGAAGCCCTTCTTCGCCAGGAACTTGCGCAGCTTCTCGCTGAAGATGGCTTCCACCTTCTTCTCGTGCAGTTGCTCTTCCAGCTGCATCAGGAACTTGTCCACCACGCGCAGGATGATTTCCTCGTCCAGCGCGCGGAAGCTGATGGTCGCATCCAGGCGGTTGCGGAACTCCGGCGTGAACATGCGCTTGATGTCCGCCATCTCGTCGCCTGCTTCCTTGCTGTCGGTGAAGCCGATCGAACGCTTCTGCAGGCTTTCCGCCCCCGCATTGGTGGTCATGATGATGATCACGTTGCGGAAGTCGGCCTTGCGGCCGTTGTTGTCGGTCAGCGTGCCATGGTCCATCACCTGCAACAGGATATTGAAGATATCCGGATGCGCTTTCTCGATCTCGTCCAGCAGCAGCACGGCGTGCGGCTTCTTGGTGATCGCCTCGGTCAGCAGGCCGCCCTGGTCATAGCCCACGTAGCCAGGAGGCGCGCCGATCAGGCGGCTCACCGCATGGCGTTCCATGTACTCCGACATGTCGAAGCGGATCAGCTCAATGCCCAGGATGAAGGCGAGCTGCTTGGCCACCTCGGTCTTGCCGACGCCGGTCGGACCGGAGAACAGGAAGGAGCCGATAGGCTTGTCCTGCTTGCCCAGGCCGGCGCGCGACATCTTGATCGCGGAGGCCAGCGCCTCGATTGCAGGATCCTGGCCGAACACTACGTTGCGCAGGTCGCGGTCGATGGTCTGCAGCTTGCTGCGGTCGTCCTGGTTGACGGTCTGCGGCGGAATGCGCGCGATCTTGGAAATGATTTCCTCGATCTCGGTCTTGCCGATGGTTTTCTTCTGCTTCGACTTCGGCAGGATGCGCTGGGCAGCGCCCGCCTCGTCGATCACGTCGATCGCCTTGTCCGGCAAGTGGCGGTCGTTGATGAAGCGCGCCGCCAGTTCGGCCGCGGTCGACAGCGCCGAGGACGAATACTTCACGCCATGGTGTTCTTCAAAGCGCGACTTCAGGCCGCGCAGGATCTGCACGGTCTGCTCCACGGTCGGCTCATTGACGTCGACCTTCTGGAAGCGGCGGGACAGCGCATGGTCTTTTTCGAACACGCCGCGGAATTCCGTGAAGGTGGTCGCGCCGATGCACTTCAGCTGGCCGTTGGCCAGGGCCGGTTTCAGCAGGTTGGACGCGTCCAGCGTGCCGCCCGATGCCGAGCCGGCGCCGATGATGGTGTGGATCTCGTCGATGAACAGGATGCCGTTCGGGTTGTCTTTCAGTTGCTTCAGCACCGCCTTCAGGCGCTGCTCGAAGTCGCCGCGATACTTGGTGCCGGCCAGCAGCGCGCCCATGTCCAGCGAGTAGACCACGGCATTCGACAGCACCTCCGGCACGTCGCCCTGGGTGATGCGGTAAGCCAGGCCTTCCGCGATGGCGGTCTTGCCCACCCCGGCTTCGCCCACCAGCAGCGGATTGTTCTTGCGGCGGCGGCACAATACCTGGATCACGCGGTCCACTTCGTCTTCGCGGCCGATCAGCGGGTCGATCTTGCCCTCGGCGGCAGACTTGTTCAGGTTCTGGGTGAACTGGTCCAGCGGCGATTCCTTGGCCTGGCCTTCCGGTGCGGCGCCCTCTTCCACGCCCTCGGATGCCTTGCCGGAATCCATCTGCTGGTCCTTGCGCACGCCGTGCGAGATGAAGTTGACCACGTCCAGGCGCGTCACGCCCTGCTGGTGCAGGTAGTAAACAGCGTGCGAGTCTTTTTCACCGAAGATGGCCACCAGCACGTTGGCGCCAGTCACTTCCTTCTTGCCGTTGGAAGCCGACTGCACGTGCATGATCGCGCGCTGGATCACGCGCTGGAAGCCCAGGGTTGGCTGGGTATCCACTTCGCCGGTGCCTGGCACGGTAGGCGTGTTGTCGCCGATGAAGTTGGTCAGCGTTTTGCGCAAGTCTTCAATATTCACTGCGCAGGCGCGCAGCACCTCGGCTGCCGATGGATTGTCTAGCAGCGCCAGCAGCAAGTGCTCCACGGTGATGAACTCGTGTCGTGCTTGCCGCGCTTCGACAAACGCCATATGCAAACTTACTTCCAATTCCTGCGCAATCATACTTCCTCCATCACACATTGCAGGGGATGCCCCGCCTTGCGTGCATGCGTTAAAACGAACTCCACTTTGGTTGAAGCTATATCTTTAGAGAAAACGCCGCACACGCCTTTGCCGTAGCGATGGACACTCAGCATAATTTGTGTCGCCGTTTCCCGGTCCTTATTGAAATACTCCTGGATGATGGCGACTACAAACTCCATTGGAGTGTAGTCGTCATTGAGCAGCGCCACCTGGTACATAGGTGGCGGCTTAATCGCCTGCCGTTCCAGGACGGTTTCGGTGTCATGCTTGGTTGCCATACGCTTATATTCTAATGCTTTCAGACTAGTTGCAACGCCCATTTCAGAGGGCCATTTCCACCAGTACTCATCTTACGCGTTTTCGCCGATTGCCGCAGATGGCGGCCAGCTTGGCCAAAATCAAGGGCTCGAAAAAAAGCTGTTGCAAAAAGCTCACCATGTGCTAGTGAAAGCGCTTGACATTAAAAATTGTTCCGCCAACAATGCGATATCGACTTTGTGCAGATCTGTACATGTTGGTAAGAAGTGAGTTGTCGAGGAGGGGGCAGGAAGCTTCTTGCTTTTATGGCTCGTGTGATTCGTTTTTATTGAAAGTTTTTTTAAAATGGCAACTGGTACCGTTAAGTGGTTCAATGACTCCAAAGGTTTTGGCTTCATCACTCCTGATGATGGCGGTGAGGATTTGTTCGCACACTTCTCCGCGATTAACATGAACGGCTTCAAGACCCTGAAAGAAGGTCAAAAAGTGCAGTTCGAAGTTACTCAGGGCCCTAAAGGCAAGCAAGCTTCCAACATCCAGACCAACTAATCCCTGGCCTCGGACAACGAAAAGCCCCGCCCCGCGGGGTTTTTTTTCGCCCGCCATCATACTCGCACTATGCCGATTTCGTCATGCAAATCCGCACTTTGACAACAGCCGATGCGCAAGCCCTGCTGGCATTCGAGCTCGCCAACCGCGACTGGTTCGAATCCCAGGTCGATGCCCGCACGCCAGACTTTTACAATCTGGCCGGGGTTGCCGTGCATATCGAGGACTACCTGGCCCGCCACGCAGCCGGCAATATGCATCCCTGCCTGCTGGTCGAAGATGGGGAGATTATTGGCCGTTGCAACCTGAAAGGTATCGACCAGGTCTCATTGCGCGCCGAAGTCGGCTACCGGATCGCCTCTTATGCCTGCGGCCGGGGACTTGCCGGCGCCGCGCTGGCACACTTGATGGAACTGGCTTACGGCCACTGGCAGCTGGTTGGCCTTGACGCTCACGTCACAATTGCCAATGCCGCCTCCGCCCGCGTCCTGCAGCGCGCCGGCTTCATCTTTGCCGGCCCCTCCCCTATCCAGGCCGAAGTCGCGGGCAGCGCGCTCGACTGCCTGCACTTTTGGCACACCCGCGCGTATCGCTAAAACATGCGGCTGGCCAGATGCGCCACCAATACGACGACACCGAGCGTCAAGCCTACCATCCAGCGGCTGAACGTATCGTGCCGACGCCTCATCTCGACCATGTGTGCATCATGACGCTTGTCCATTTCAAGCAGCTGCGTTTGCAACTGGCCTACTAGCGCCTTCATGTTGTCATCCTGCCGATTGAAACGCTCGTCCGACTCACGGCGAACCTCGGTAAAACGCTCCAGGTTGTTGCGCTCGGCTTCGGCAAAGCGCTCGATATTCTTGCGCTCCGCCTCGGCAAAGCGCTCGATATTCTTGCGTTCGGCCTCGGCAAAGCGCTCGGAGCTCTTGAGGTCGGCTTCGGCAAAGCGCGCAGCCATATCGGACCGCACCAGGGCAAAGCCACTATCCATGTGCTGACGTAATAAGGCCAGTTCGCAATTGAGGGTATCCACCTGTTTCTCCAGCGGGCGAAGTCGCGCTTCATCATCATCTTCCGACGGGGACGATTCATCGTCAAGCAAGCTCTGCGGCATGACAGCCTCCTCGAGTGAGCGTAAGCAGTCTATTCTCTGCCACTTCACACGCCGCCATGTTGAGCCGCGTCAGGCGCGGAAAAAAAACCCCGCCTCCTTGCGGATGGCGGGGTTTTCGCAAGAGCGAGCTCGGCTTACATTTGCTCGATCATCACGTCGCCAAAGCCGGAGCACGACACCTGGGTCGCGCCCTCCATCAGGCGGGCGAAGTCGTAGGTGACTTTCTTGGAGGTGATCGCCTTCTCCATCGAGGAGATGATCAGGTCCGCAGCCTCGGTCCAGCCCATATGGCGCAGCATCATTTCAGCCGACAGGATCAGGGAGCCCGGGTTCACGTAATCCTTGCCCGCGTACTTAGGCGCGGTGCCGTGGGTCGCTTCGAACATGGCCACGGAATCGGACAGGTTGGCGCCCGGAGCAATGCCGATGCCGCCCACCTGTGCCGCCAGCGCGTCGGAGATGTAGTCGCCGTTCAGGTTCAGGGTGGCGATCACCGAGTACTCCGCCGGACGCAGCAGGATCTGCTGCAGGAACGCGTCGGCGATCGAATCCTTGACCGTAATCTCGCGGCCGGTCTTCGGATTCTTGAACTTGCACCATGGGCCGCCGTCGATCAGCTCGGCGCCGAATTCCTTCTGCGCCAGCTCGTAAGCCCAGTCACGGAAGCCACCTTCGGTGTACTTCATGATGTTGCCCTTGTGGACGATGGTCACGGATGGCTTGTCGTTGTCGATCGCGTACTGGATCGCCTTGCGCACCAGGCGCTCCGTGCCTTCACGCGAAACCGGCTTGACGCCGATGCCGGAGGTGCCAGGGAAGCGGATCTTCTTCACGCCCATTTCCTTGGTCAGGAACTCGATCAGCTTCTTGGCGCCTTCCGAGCCTTCCTGCCACTCGATGCCGGCGTAGATGTCTTCCGAGTTTTCGCGGAAGATCACCATGTCGGTCTTCTCAGGCTCGCGCACTGGCGAAGGCACGCCCTTGAAGTAGCGCACCGGGCGCAGGCAGACGTACAGGTCCAGCTCCTGGCGCAGGGCCACGTTCAGGGAGCGGATGCCGCCGCCGACCGGGGTGGTCAGCGGACCCTTGATCGACACCACATAGTCCTTCAATACCTTGAGGGTTTCTTCCGGCAGCCACACGTCCGGGCCGTAGACCTTGGTCGACTTCTCGCCGGCGAAGATTTCCATCCAGCTGATCTTGCGCTTGCCGCCATAGGACTTGGCAACCGCCGCATCCACCACCTTGATCATCACCGGGGTGATGTCTACGCCGGTGCCATCGCCCTCCAGGTAAGGAATGATCGGGGTGTCAGGCACGTTCAGGGAAAAATCGGCGTTAACGGTGATTTTCTGGCCGTCGGCAGGTACTTTGATATGTTGGTACATCGTGTTCTCCGAAGAAGGGTTTTGGCAGTCTTCTATAAGACATAAGACACTGGCGTTCCACATTATGCACCAGTATTTTACTGGGCGCTATACTACCAACCTATGCCTCTGATACTTTTTAATAAACCTTTCCAGGTATTGTGCCAGTTTTCCCCCTCGGGAGATAAGGAAACCCTGGCCGATTACATCAAGATCCCGAACGTCTACCCAGCCGGACGCCTCGACTACGACAGCGAAGGTTTGATGCTGATGACCGACGACGGCAAGCTGCAGCACAAGATCGCCCACCCCGACCGCAAGGAAGCCAAGACCTACCTGGTGCAGGTGGAAGGCGTGCCGGATGCCGCCGCCATGGCGCGCCTGCAGGCGCCGCTCGACCTGGGCGATTTCACTACCCTGCCCTGCAAGGCGGTACGTATCGCTGAACCGGCCTGGCTGTGGCCGCGCAACCCGCCGATCCGCCAGCGCGCCGACCAGCCGACTTCCTGGCTGGCCATCACCCTGCAGGAAGGCAAGAACCGCCAGGTGCGGCGCATGACAGCCGCCATCGGCCACCCCACGCTGCGGCTGGTGCGCTCGGCCATCGGCGGCGTTTCGCTGGCCAGCCACCCGCTGATGCCGGGCGAATGGATGGAAGTATCGCCGGACGATTTGCGCCCGGAGAAATAAGTCAACCAGGCAAGTTGCCGCAACGTTGATGAATCAGGTTCACTTGAACCTGCATCCACTATAAAAGGAGTTCGTCATGTCTAAGACTACTGTCGTGCTGCTTGCCTCCCTGCTGTCCTGCTCCGCCTTCGCTGCCGACCATCATATGAAAGCCTCGGCATCGGCTTCCGCCGCAGCGTCCGCCGCCTCCATGGCTTCGGCAGCGCCAATGGCTTCCGCTTCCATGGCCGCTTCGGCCGCCGCTTCGGACGCAGCCTCCGCCAAGAAATCGGCCAAGAAAGCCAAGAAAGCCGCCTCGGCCGCAGCTTCCGCCGCCGCATCGGCAGCCTCCGCCGCTTCCATGGCTGCCTCGATGAAGTAAGCACAAAGCGAAAAACCCGCTATGGCGCAATGCCATGCGGGTTATTCCGGTACACCTGTTTGGCGGCTAGTGCCGCCAGCACACGAACTTAGGCGGACAGTGCCTTCAGGGCAGCTGCCAGACGGCTCTTGTGACGAGCAGCCTTGTTCTTGTGGATGATTTTCTTGTCAGCGATCGAGTCGATGGTCGACACGGAAGCTTGGAAGATGGTGGTAGCAGCAGCTTTGTCGCCAGCCTGGATTGCCTTGCGAACAGCCTTGATAGCGGTACGCAGGGTCGAACGCTGAGCGGAGTTGTGAGCGTTTTGCTTAACTGCTTGACGAGCGCGTTTGCGCGCTTGTGCGGTATTTGCCATTTGAGAATCCTAATTCGTTGTCAAAGTTCGTTTGCAAACAATAGCGTTTGCCAAACCGGTGCGGTGTTTTCAGAGCCGGCTGAACGTCGCTGCCTGCCTTACTGAATTCTGTACAGCCTTAAATTATAACGGGGTTTTGCTGCCAGGGCAATTCTAAATATCGGGGCGTTGCCGCTTTCGCTATAATCAGCGCCCATGAACTTGCTCAAGACCCTCGCCGCTATTTCAAGCATGACAATGTTGTCCCGCATTACGGGACTGCTCCGTGAAGTCCTGTTCTTTCGCGCTTTCGGCGCGGGCGGCATGACCGATGCGTTCTACATTGCCTTCCGTATTCCCAACCTGCTGCGCCGCTTGTTCGCGGAAGGTGCGTTTTCGCAGGCATTTGTGCCAATGTTGGCAGAATACAAAAACAAACAGGGTGAAGACGCCACCCGCACGCTGGTCGACCACGTGGCGACCGTCCTGGTCTGGGCCACGCTGCTCACCAGTGCAGTCGGTATTATAGGCGCCCCGCTGTTCATCTACCTGATTGGTTCGGGCCTGAGCAAGGATCCGCAATCGTTTGATGCCGCAGTCTGGATGACGCGCCTGATGTTCCCGTACATCGCCTGCATGTCCTTTGTCGCGCTGTCCAGCGGCGTGCTGAATACCTGGCGCCAGTTCAAGATCCCGGCCTTTACCCCCGTGCTGTTGAACATTTCCTTCATCGGCGCCGCCCTGTTCCTGGCCCCGCACCTGAAGCAACCGGTCTACGCCATGGCAATTGCCGTCATGGTGGGCGGCGTGCTGCAGGTCGCGATCCAGGTGCCATCGCTGGTGAAAATCGGCATGCTGCCGCGCCTGTCATGGAATCCGCGCGTCGGCCTGGCCGATCCGGGCGTGCGCCGCATGCTGAAAAATATGGTCCCGGCCCTGTTTGCGGTCTCGGTGGCGCAGATCAGCCTGATGATCAACACCACTTACGCTTCCTGGATGCAGGAGGGCAGCGTGTCCTGGCTGACGGCCGCCGACCGCCTGATGGAATTCCCGAACGCCCTGCTTGGCGTGGCGCTCGGCACCATCCTGTTGCCCAGCCTGTCCAAGGCCAGCCAGGAACAGGATCACGACGAGTATTCGGCCCTGCTCGACTGGGGCTTGCGCCTGACCTTCCTGCTGGCCATGCCGGCGGCGGTGGGCATTGCCGTGCTGGCACTGCCGCTGATGGCGACCCTGTTCCACAACGGTAAATTCACCGATTTCGCAGCCGTGATGTCGGCACAGCCCTTGCTGGCCTATGCGGTCGGCCTGGTCGGCATCATCCTGGTCAAATCGCTGACGCCAGCTTTCTACGCGCGCCAGGATGTGCGCACGCCGGTGCGCATCGGCATCATCACCCTGGTCGCAACGCAGGTGATGAACCTGGCTTTCGTCTGGCAGTTCAAGGTGGCCGGGCTGGCGCTGTCGATCAGCGTGGCGGCGTTGCTGAACGCTGCCTTGCTGTACCGCGGCCTGCGCGCCAAAGGCATCTATGCGCCGCAACCGGGCTGGCCAGGGTTCCTGGCTCGCCTGCTGGCTGCCGTGCTCCTGATGGGCCTTGCAGGCTGGTTCGGTGCGCAGCAGTTCGACTGGCTGGGCATGCGCCATCACGCCTTCCTGCGCGCCGGTGCGCTGTTCCTGGTAATCGGCGGCTGCGCAGTGGTGTACTTCGGCACCTTGTTTGCGCTCGGTTTCCGCGTGCGCGACTTCAAGCGCCGCGCAAAATAAAGGCAGTCAGCGCCGCGATGGCGGTGGCGAGGGTTCCTCGCGCGGCTGGTCGCCGGACTGTTCCTGCGGCGGCGGTTCCTGCGGCGGTTCCTGGGGCGGTTCCGGTTGCGGTTCGGGCGGCTGCGTGGGCTGCGGCGGCTCTTGCGGCGTGCCCGGCTTGCTGCCGGGCTGGGTGCCGTTCAGGCCACCGGGCAGTGTCCCGATGCCCCCGGTCATCGGGCTGCCAATGCCCGACCCCGGCTTGGCCGGTTGCCCGGGCTGCTGGCCCGCTTGCTGGCCTTCGCCGTTTTTCGCTCCTGCCACCTGCACGCCTTCGCCGCTGAATTTCCAGTCGGCCAGGCTGGTCTTGCCTTCGAACGCCACAAAGCGCGGCGGGAAATTGCCGATCTTGATCGGCGTCGCTTTCGACAGGCTGTAGATGGCCAGGATGCCGCCGTTCTCGTTTGCCTTCACCAGGCCCCATTCAGCCTTGCCCGTCATCGGGTCAACATAAACGCGGCGCAAGTGGCGCCGCAATTGCGGGAAACGCGGATCTTTCAACAGTTCGGCAAACGACTTGGGATAGTTGGGCTGGCCCTGTGGCGTGGCTGCAGCATAGCTGGCCAGGGCATTGCTGTACTCCATGCCGATATCGAGCAAGGCTTGTTCGGCGGCCGCGCGCTGCATGGTCGTGCCAAGGCGCAGCGACGTTGCGCCGACCAGGCCGATAATCGCTACCAGGATCACTACGCTGACGTAGGTGAACCCGTGCTGCTTACCATTCCGAATAAGGCTTGCCGCTGCGGTCATTGCCGGGCGCTCCGCTCTTGATGTCTGCCACGCCGCCCTTGCTGACGTCGTCCGGCGGCACGATGGTCCAGCTATCGCTTTTCTCGGTAATCGGGTCGATCGGGACCGCGCGCAGGTATTTTTTCTCCACCAGTTGTTCCAGGCTGTCCGGGAAGCGCCCGGTATCGCCGTAGAACTGGTCGATGATGGCGCGCGTGCTGCGCAGGTTATCGGCCAGGATGGTTTCCTTGGTCTTGTCCACGCTCGGGAAATAGCGCGGCACCGCGAGCGTCAGCAGCAAGGCGATAATGCCCAGCACCACCAGCAGCTCGATCAGCGTGAAGCCCTTCTTGTTCACCATTTCTTGTAAGGCACGCCGTTCAGGCCTACCTGCTCCGAAGTCGAATACACGTCAAAAACATCCTCGCCTTCGCGCGGATCGTCGGCATCGCTGGCGTAACTGCGCTTGCCCCAGCTCTGGCCATTGCTGGCATTGGAGTCCGAATTGAAGGGATCGCGCGGGATGCGGCGCAGGAAGTAGATCTTGGCACGCTTGGGGCTGCGCACGTCGACCACCCCCTCCACCAGCACCTCCAGCGTGCGCGGATAGCCGTTGCCGGTAATGGATTTGGCGATGCGGCCCTCGTCGTAGGCGGTCTTGTAGTCGTCCAGCGCCTTGCGGATGTCATGCAGCGCGTGGCGCAGTTCCTGCTCGTTGCGGCGCTGGACTACGGTCTGCCCGACCGGGATCGCCAGCGCGGCGAGCAGGCCGAGGATGGCCAGCGTCACCAGCAATTCGATCAGGGTGAATCCACGCGCGCGCATGCTTACTCTTTGCGCTCCGTACTGGCAGGCGGCTGCACGGCGTTGGCCGGGGGCGGAGCCGGAGCCGGAAGAGGCTTGGTCACGCTCGAAGCGGGGCCAGGCTGGGTGTTCGAAAGCGGCAGCTTCTGCGGCGCCGACAAGTCGGCCGGCGCAGCGCCAGGAGTCGGCACGGCAGCCGGCACCGCAACTGGCGCCGCTTCCGGCGCAGCGGGCGCACCAGCTGGGCGGGCGCCGGGCAGCACGACAGTCTGGCGCGGCGCCACGTCAGGCTTGCGGCGGAAGTTCGCTTCCGTGCCGGCGGAGAATTCCGCCACCGAGGTTTCCGGCCGCTGCAGGTTGCGCACAAGGTGCGGCGTGATCGACAGCACGATTTCCGTCTTCTGCTTGTCATCCGTTTGTGAGCCGAAAAGGCGACCCAGGATAGGCAGCTCACCCAGGCCAGGCACGCGGTTGCCGGTACTGCGCTCCTCGCTGTTGATCAGGCCCGCCAGCACCTGGTTCTCGCCATCCTTCAGTTGCAGGAAGGTGGAGGCCTGGCGCGTGCCGATCTGGTAGGCGGTGGTGCCGGTGGCAGTCGTCACCCGGTCGATCAGGTTCGACACCTCCAGCGCAATGCGGATGCCGACTTCATTATTCAGGTAGATGGTCGGTTCGGCATTGAGCGTCAGACCGACGTCGACATAGCTGACCGACTCCGAAGCAAATCCGCCCGTCCCCGGCGAAATGGTGGTGGTAATCACCGGGACCTTTTCGCCGATCACGACCTTGGCCTTTTCCTTGTTGCGAACGCGGATGCGCGGGCTGGCCAGCAGGTTGGTGTCGCCGTCGGTCTTCTTGATATTGACGGTCGTGCCGAGTGCAGACACGCCGATGGTATCGCGGTTAATGTAATCGAGGTCGCGCAATTTCAGCTTGTCGCCGGCGCCAGCGCCGTTCAGCACCGACAGTCCCACCGTGTTCGGCCAATCCACGCCCAGCTTCAGCAGGCTGCTGCGCTTGACCTCGAGGATTTCGACGTCCAGCATGACCTCGGGCTCGGCCTGGTCCTGCGTGGCAATGATTTTTTCGGCCAGCTTCACCGCGTCGGCGCTGTCGCGCAGGATCACCAGGTTGAGCTTTTCGTCGGCCACCACGTCGCGCGACTTGAGGATGGTTTTGAGCGTGTTGGCAACCGTCTTGGCTTCCGCGTTCTGCAGGTAGAAGGTGCGCACCACCGTTTCCTGGTACTCCTTCAGCTTGGCCGCCGTATTGGGGTAGATCAGGATGGTGTTGGCATCCATCACCTGCTGCTCGAGCTGGTTCGTCATGAGCAGGAAGTAGATCGCAGATTCCACCGTGCTGTTCTTCAGCATGATGGTGGTGCGGGCGTCGCTCTTCACGTCCTTGTCGAAGATGAAGTTCAGGCCCGAGCGGCGCGAAATGATGTCGAACACCTGCTTCAGCGGCGCTTCGCGGAACTCGATCGTGATCGGTGTCTTGTAAGCCTTGGACAGCCCGCTTTCGGCCGGCGGCTGCGGCATCTGCTCATTGATCTCGCGCATCATGGCGCGGGCGCGGGCATGGTCCGGCTTCTCGGTCAATACGGTCCCGACGCGGTTCCTGGCCGCTTCGAACTCCTTCTGCTCCAGGGATGCGCCGGCTTGCGCCAGCAGCTTCTCATGGCGCTCCGCCATTTCGAGCGCACGCAGGCCGGCCCGGGCGCGTTCGTTCTGAGGGTCCATCGACAGCACGCGCTGGAAGTTTTGCGCAGCCGGGACGTACTTGCCCTCGTTGATGAAACGGTCGGCCTGCTCCAGCAGGCGCGCGCTGGCCCGGTCGCGGGTATCAAGGAAAGCGGAACGGTAGATCGCATTGTCCGGATCTCGCCTCATCGCTTCCTGGTATTTCAGCAGCCCTGCTTCCACCTGGTCTTTTTCCACCAGGTTGCGGCCATCGCGGTAGGCCATATCGGCCGCGCAGCCGGATAATGCCAGCACCAGCACGGACAGCGACAGCGTTTTCAGACTTGGCTTCACTCAATTACTCCAATATTTAACTGCTGCACCTGGTTCATGGGCAGGTAGGTAAGCGTCAGGTTTGGCGGTGCAATGGCATCCACGCGATACGTGCCGTCGATCTGCATGCCTTTTTTCACCACAAAGGTTTGCTCGCCACGGCCAAGGTAGACTTCCCACTGGCCATCGGCGGCTGCCTTGCCCAGGTACTGGAATGGCAGCGGCGGTGCGGTTGGCGGCGGTGGCGGCGGCGGCTTCAGCTCCGCTGCCGTAGGCGGTGGCGGCGGCGGATTCCAATTCTGGCCGCCGAATACGCCATCCTTGCTCTTGAAAGAGCCTTCGCCAACTTCACCAATCAATTCTTCGCGCGGAACCAGCCGCAGGATGGACGCTGCACCCGCTGTCGCGCCGGCCGATTTTTCTACTGGCGGCGCGCTGGCTGCCGGCACGCGCGCCGGCTTGCGCTCGACCGCCTCCGCCACCGTGTCGCTGGGGGCCTTGTCGCCGAACAGCACCAGCGCAGCCGCGCCCACCAGTGCCACGCCCATCAGCATATGGCGCGGCTTCATGGCTTCTCCTTCAGGTACAGCGTGAAGCGCACCCGCGCCTCGACCACCGGTTCCGTAATGGTTTCGCGGCGGAAGGCAATGTCGTCCAGCGCCGCAAATGGCATGGCGGACAGCGCCTGCATGCTGAACTGCCAGATATTCGAATAGGCACCCTTCACTGGCAGCGTGACCTGGTAGGCTGCCACGCCGCTGGCCTTGTCCAAGCTGAATTTGTAATCGCCCTGGTCCAGCGCCAGTCCGGTCTTGGCAGCGATGTCGAACAGTTGCTTGACCTGCTGCTCTGCGTGACGCTTCTCACCCAGCGCGGCATAGAAATGGGCCAGGTTCTCGTTGGCGGTCGGCGGCGGCGCCGCCTGCACCAGTTGCGGCGGCGCCGGCGGCAAAGGCGCATATGCCTGCTGGCGCGCCTTCAGCGACCAGGCGAGCGCCAGCGCTCCGGCCAGCAGCAGCGCCAGCGCACCGCAGCCGGCTACGCCAAGGCGCATGGCGGCCAGGCGCACACGCAGCATCAGGGAGGCAAGAGTCATCGCGCCCTCCATTGCACTTCCACCTGAAACCGCAGCGGGCGGTTTGGATCCTGGTCGTTGATTTCATGGCGCAGCAGCGAGGCGCCGGCAAAGAACTCCTGCTGTTTCAATTGTTCGATATAGCCGACCATGTCGTCGCTGTTCCTGGACTCGGCCGTAATTTTCAGCGTTTGCTTGCGCGGATCCGGGTCAAGCGCCAGCAGCGCCACGGCCGGCGAATTGGCGGCCGCAACGGCATCCTGCAAGTCGCGCCACGGCAGGTTCAGTTGCAGGATGGCCGAATTGACGGCCACTGCCTGCGCTTCCGGAATCACGGTTTCCGGCTTGCGTTCAGGCGCGCGCACAGCGGCTGCCTGCTTGCGTTCCTGGGCACGCAGGCCCTGCTCGCGCACTGCCTGCTGTTTTGCGGCCTGCACGCCCAGGGCCGCGCCGGCCAGCAGCAGTGCGACGCCGAGCGCGCCAGCTGCCAGGACGGCCGGATGGATGCGGTACAGCGTGCTGCGCCAGCCCGCAGCGGCGAAATCGATCTGCATCGGCCTCATGCTGCAACTCCCAGTGCGGCAGTGGCGATGTGCTTGTCGCTGCTGGCCGGCTTTGCCAGTGCCGGCGGGACTTCGCCGCTCAACTGGATCAGGGCCGGCGGCTGCAGGCCAAGCAGCAGCGCCTCGCGCTGCGCGGCCTGCGTCAGCCAGTAATGGTCGGCACCATGCGGAATGGCGACATGGCGCACGGCCCGCAACTTGCCGTCCTCGCAGGCGGCCAGCGCCAGCACATTGCCTTGCGCCACGCCAAACCAGGCATCGTTCTTCAGTGCGCCGGCATGGCGGTTCCAGGCTGCCACGAAATGGGGCACGATGGCGGTAACGACCAGCCCATGCTGCACGGCGGCGTTTTCGATCGCAGCTTTCAGCAGGCGCGGAATTGCCGCAGCCATGAAAGGTGCGGCCGCGTTCCAGTCGGCGCTGATATGCCAGGCGGCGGGGGTTTCGCCATACAGCGTATGAAAGCGCAGCGCAGCGGCACCCTCGAGGTCGGCCAGGCGGGCAGCTTGAACCGGCGGCGTCACCTGCCACAGGCGTACCAGCTCGTCGGACAGGACAAAACTCGCGGCCATGCCGCCGGCAGCCTGGCCGGCCAGCAGCGCCGCCAGGGCAGCAGGCAAGGCTTCTGCCACGCCGGCCGGCCCAGCGCCCCCGGAGGCCAGCGCCTGCTCGGCCAGAAATTCCGGCGCAGCCGAGCCCCAGCGCCGTGCGCGCAGCAGGCGCATTGCCTGCGGCGTGACTTCGATGCGCAGCGATTGCGTGAAATTCTTAAGCATGCAAGGTCACCCGCTTGATTTCTGCCAGCGTGGTGTCGCCGCGCCGCACCACTTCCAGCGCGGCATGGCGCAGGCTGCGCGTGCCGTTGGCATAGGCAGCCGCCTTGATCTGGCGGATCGGCCGCTTTTCCACGATCAGCTCGCGGATCTCATCGTTCAGGGTCAGGATTTCCGCAATCGAGCGGCGGCCCTTGTAGCCGGTGCCGCGGCAATCCCCGCAGCCCTTGCCTTCCTTGAAGTTGTACTCGTAGACGTCGGCGCGCGACAGGCCCACGCTGGCCAGCTCTTCGTCCGACGGCGTCACTTCCACCGCGCAGTGCGGGCAATTGATGCGCACCAGGCGCTGCGCCCAGATGCCGTTCAGCGCCGACACGAAGGCATAGGGGTCGATGCCCATGTGCGTGAAGCGGCCGAACACGTCGAATACGTTGTTGGCGTGGACCGTGGTCAGCACCAGGTGGCCGGTGAGCGCCGACTGCACGGCAATTTCCGCCGTTTCGCGGTCGCGGATCTCGCCCACCATGATCTTGTCCGGGTCATGGCGCAGGATCGAGCGCAAGCCTTTGGCGAAGGTCAGGCCCTTCTTTTCGTTGACTGGAATCTGCAGGATGCCCGGCAACTGGTATTCCACCGGATCTTCGATGGTGATGATTTTTTCGCGCCCGTTATGGATCTCGGTCAGCGCCGCATACAAGGTCGTGGTCTTGCCCGAACCGGTGGGCCCGGTCACCAGCAGCATGCCGTACGCCTCCTGCGCCAGCGAGCGCAAGGTCGACAAAGAGGACTCGTCGAAGCCCAGCGCCTCCAGCGTCAGCGAGCCGTAGGACTCGATCATGGCGCGCTTGTCCAGGATACGGATCACCGCGTCTTCGCCGTGGATGGACGGCATGATCGACACCCGCAGGTCGATCTCGCGCCCCATCGACTCCACGCGGAAGCTGCCGTCCTGCGGCACGCGGCGTTCCGCGATATCGAGTTCGGCCAGCACCTTCAGGCGCGAAATGATCTGCTCCGCCACGTCGATGCCGTTGACGGCCGTGGCATGGTCCAGCACCCCGTCCACCCGGTATTTGACGGCCAGGCCGCCCGCCGTCGATTCCAGGTGGATGTCGGAAGCACCGGCTTTCAGCGCGTCGTACAAGGTCGAATTGACCAGCCGCACGGCCGGGCTGGCGCCCTCCGACACCGAAGCAAACGACAGCACCGCCGCTGTCTTGCCGTCGCGCCGCGTGCCCTCCCCGCCTGACACCAGGGTGTCGACGGCGCGCGCCGATTCTTCCTGTTTCGACAGGTAGGCCTGGATATCGGCCTGCAGCGCCAGCCGCACTTGCAACGGGGCTGCCGCCGAACAGCGCGCCTGCGTCGCCAGCCAGGTTTGCAGGTCAAGGTCGAACGGATCGGCAATCACGCCCACGGCGGCCCCGTCGTGGGAGCGCAGCAGCACGCAATGGCGCGCCATGGCCTGCGACAGCGGCAGCAGGTCGAAGGCCGGCTCGAAGGCCAGCATGTCCGCCGTTTCCAGCACGGCCAGGCCGAAAGGCTGGGCCAGCGCTCGCACTGCCATGCGCGGCTCGATGCCGGACAGCTCTTCCAGCTCCTCCACCAGGCTGCGCTTGGACAGCGCGCATTGCGCGCGCGCCTTCGACAGCAGGTTCGCGTCCAGCACCGGCAGCGTCATGCCATTTCTCCTGCCAGGTCAAAAATCGGCATATATAAAAGCACCACGATGGCGCCCACCACCAGGCCGATACCGGCCATCAGCAGCGGTTCAAAAGTCCGGGTAAAGCGGTCGATCCAGCGCCCGATCTCGCCGTCATAGAAGGCCGCCGACTGCGTCAGCATCGCCCCCATTTCGCCGGTGCGCTCGCCCACCCGCAGCATGCGCAGCGAGATTGGGGTAGTCAGTCCATTGGCTTCGAAGGCCGACGACAGCGGCAGGCCGGCCTCGATCATGGCACGCGCGCCCTGCAAGCCTTCCTTCACGTTGGCCGACACCATGGCCTGCACGGTATCGACCGCATTCAGGATGGTGATGCCGCCCTCGCTGAGCATGCCCAGCGTCAGGTACAGCCGCGAAAGCTCATAGATCTTCACGCGCTCGCCGACGCCCGGCAGGCGCGCCAGCAGGCGCGCCATGCCGCCGCTGCGCACCAGGTGGCGCACGCCGAACACCGCGCCGCCGATCAGCGCGGCGATCCCGGCCACCAGCGGCAAGGTGTGCGCGGCTGCAAACTGGCCCCAGCCCAGCATCACTTGCGACATCCACGGCAGGTTGCGCCCCGCCCCCTGGTACACCTCGGCAAAGCGCGGCACCACATAGGCAATCAGGAACAGCGACACGCCGCCGCCCACCAAGAGCAGGATGCAGGGATAGATCGCGGCGCTCACCAGCTTGGCGCGCACCAGGTCGACCCGCTGCTGGTAATCGATGAAACGTTCGAGTGAGCGCGGCAGGTCGCTGGTGCCTTCCGCCGCCTTGACGATGCCGACATAAAGCGGCGGGAACAACTGCGGCTGGTCAGCCAGCACGGTGGAAAAGCGCTGGCCTTCGCGCAGGCCGGCCAAGAGGCGTTCCAGCACGCCGCGGGTGGCCGGCGCCGATTCCTTTTCCAGCAGCGCTTCCAGTGCCTCCACCACGCCCAGGCCCGCGTTCAGCAGCGCCAGCAGCTCCTGGCTGAACAGCACCAGCGAGAGCGCCTTGGCCTTGCCGGCCCGCAGGCCTGCACTGCGCGGCGTGATGGCGCTGACGAACAGGCCGCGCGCTTCGACCTGGCGGCGCGCATCGGCCTCGTCGCGGCCATCAACCACCAATTGGCCGATCGCCATGTCCGGCGACAAGGTGCGTACATCGAACTGCATCGCTCAGGCCGCGCTGTGATTACTGGGCGCCGATATCGGCGTTCTCGCCTTCGCCGCCCGGCTGGCCATCCTTGCCGAGGGAGATGATGTCGTATTCAGCCTTGGCGCCTGGCGCCTTGTACTGGTAAGGACGGCCCCATGGATCGGGCGGCACGCCCTTCTTCAGGTAAGGGCCGTTCCACTTGGCGCCCGCCGTGGCCGGCGCCGCCAGCAGCGCGGCCAGGCCCTCTTCGGTGCTCGGGTAGCGGCCGACATCCAGGCGGTAGGTGTCGAGGGCCTTGTCGAAGGCTTCGATCTGCGCCTTGGCGACGGTGACTTCGGATTTGCCCAGCTGGGAGAAGTATTTCGGGCCAACGTATGCGGCCAGCAGGCCGATGATGACAATCACTACCAGCAGCTCAAGCAGGGTGAAGCCTTTGCTGGTTTTGCCATGGTTCCGTGCTGCAAACATCCGTACTACCTCCGCCTTGAATAGAACTGCAGAGGCTACCACGCGGGTTTAGGTTTCGACAATCTTTTCTGCGGTGCGAGGCCGCCATGTCTCAGCTGGGACATTTTGCGCGGAAATGTTATTAAAAGTGTCGCAAATTTTTCACAAGATAATTCCTATTGGCATGCCATTTTTTCCATAGGACTCACCAAACTTTGTTTGCTTTTTCCTTAATAAAATTAAATTTGTATCATTGAATTTTTGTCCACTTCCAATCGTGCCATTGTTATATTTCCTTGCAACCTGTGCAACACAGGGCCGCCGTTTTCGTCTCGTTAAAAAAGCAAGGGAACGCATCATGAATCTACACTTCACTCGTATCAAGCAACTGGCAGGCTGCACGCTGGTTGGCGCCGCAGCACTCCTGGCAGCACCGGCCCACGCCGGCGTGGCCACCCTCGACGCGCAGGCGCCAATGGTCTACAACCATGGCGAAAAATTCCTGGATGCCGGCCTCACGTTTACCACCCAGATTTCCTCCTACGTCCAGTCGCTGGGCATCAGCGAAGGCCTGGCGGGCACCATCCTCGATGGCAGCAACCCGAATAGCTGCGGCGCGGTAATCGATTGCCCCTCCGGCAATGCCAGCACCTATTACGCAGGCTGGAATGACGGTTCGGTCGACGTCCAGCGCGGCGGCGGCTTCTACACCCTGAGCTCCCTGCGTTTTTCCTTCTTCGCCCCGGTCGGCGGCCAGCCTGACGGCAGCTACGGCCAGCTGGTGCTGAAGGCCACCACCATGGATGGCGACACCGTTACCCGCAGCGCCGACTTTGCCGGCCAGGATGGCGATGGCCACTTCATGTTCTCGACCTGGAACCTGGACGCCGACTTCGCGGCCCTCCACCTGCGCAACCTGAATATCAGCGCCTGCCTGTTCGACGGCAATGGCGGCTGCCAGAACATGGCCGACTGGGCGCCTTACGCCGCCCAATTCGCCATCGACGACCTCGACGTCGCGCTGCCGCTGCCAGGCTCCGCCCCGCTGCTGCTGCTTGGCCTGGCTGGCCTGGCCGCCATCCGCCGCCGCGCAAAATAAACCGATCACAAGGATACCAACCATGCAATTGCGACCACTGACCCTGGCCGTCCTGGCCGTGCTGTCCGGCCTGGCCGTGCAAGCCGGCGCTGAAGAAGCGCGCCACTCCTACATCGTGCAACTGGCCGACGCGCCGGTCGCCAACTACACCGGCGGCGTGAACGGCCTGGCCGCCACCAAGCCTGCCGCCGGCAGCCGCCTCGACGTCACCGCACAGAACGTGCAGGACTACATGGCCTACCTGGACCAGCAGCAAAGCAGCGCCACCGCCATCGTGCCGGACGCGCAGATCGTCCACAAATACAAGCTGGTGCTGAACGGCTTCGCCGCCCGCCTGACCGACGCCGAAGTGCGCGCGCTGAAAAAATCCAGCGCCGTGGCCAGCATCAGCGCCGACGAGGCGCGCACCCTCGACACCAACTACACGCCGAAATTCCTCGGCCTGGACACCCCGGGCGACGGCCTGTGGGCCAAGCTGGGCGGCATCGACAAGGCCGGCGAAAACGTCGTGATCGGCATTGTCGACGGCGGCATCTGGCCTGAACATGCTTCCTACGCCGACCGCGTCGACAACCAGGGCAAGCCTACCTTCGACGTCGGCGGCACCCTGGTGTACGACACCCCGTCCAACTGGAACGGCGCCTGCGTGACCGGCGAAGGCTTCACCGCCAGCCACTGCAACAACAAGCTGATTGGCGCGCGCTATTTCAACGCCGGCTTCCTGTCCACCGGCCGCCAGTTGCACTGGACCGACTTCGTCTCGCCGCGCGACTCGCTGGCCGGCGCCACCGGCCACGGCGGCCACGGCGACCACACCGCGACCACGGCGGGCGGCAATTCCGGCGCGGTCGGCTCCTTGTCCGGCATCCCGGTCGGCAGCATGTCCGGCATGGCCCCGCGCGCCCGCATCGCCGCCTACAAAGTGTGCTGGACCTATCCTGACGCCACCGCCACCGACGGCACCGGCACCCGCAATTCCTGCTACAACTCCGACAGCGTGGCCGCCATCGACCAGGCCGTGGCCGACGGCGTGCACGTGCTGAACTACTCAATCAGCGGCTCGCAGACCAGCGTCACCGATCCGGTCGAAATGGCCTTCTTTAATGCCGCTGCCGCCGGCGTGTTCGTCGCTGCCTCGGCCGGCAACTCCGGCCCGACCAACGCCGTGGCCCACCTGTCGCCGTGGCTGACCACCGTCGCCGCTTCGACCCACAACCGCGCCAGCATCGCCACCGTCAACCTGGTCGGCGGCGCCAGCTACAGCGGCGCTTCCTACAACCAGTCGCCGCTGCCGGATACCCCGACCATCCTGGCGCGCGATGCGGCCATGAAGCCCTATGCCCAATTGAGCACCGCCGACAAGGCCGCGGCCCGCCTGTGCTACACGGCCGCCGACCGCGTCACCTATGGCGGCGGCGCCGACGGCGCGCTCGACCCGGCCAAGGCCAGCGGCAAGGTCCTGCTGTGCGAACGCGGCAACAGCGCCCGTGTCGACAAGTCGCGCGCCGTCAAGGAAGCCGGCGGCGCCGGCATGATCCTGATGGACACTTCCGCCGCCCAGGCGCCGGTGGCCGACCCGCACAGCATTCCGACCGTGCACCTGAACTTTGCCGACGGCTCGGCTGCCCGCACCTGGGTTGCCGCCCATCCGGATGGCCTGAGCAACATCGCCAAGTCGGTGCTGACCACCAGCGCCGTGCCGGCGCCGCAGATGGCCAGCTTCTCCTCGCGCGGCCCGAACAAGCACAACGCCAACATCCTCAAGCCTGACCTGACCGCGCCTGGCGTGGACATCCTGGCCGGCGTCACGGCCGACTACAATACCCAGGCCGAACGCGATGCCATCGCCAACGGCACCATGGTGCCATTGGCTAACTGGGCCAGCTACCAGGGCACCTCGATGTCCAGCCCGCACGTGGCCGGGCTGGGCGCGCTGCTGCGCCAGGCGCACCCGGACTGGTCGCCGGCAGCCATCAAGTCGGCCCTGATGACCTCGGCCTACGACACCTTCGCCGACGGCCAGCCAGGCATGGCGGCCGGCACCCTGCCGTGGGGCCAGGGCGCGGGCCATGTGCGCCCGAACAAGGCGGTCGACCCTGGCCTGGTGTACGACTCGGGACCAATCGACTGGATCCGCTTCATGTGCGGCATCCCGGGCACCCTGTCGGCCAGCTTCTGCGCGCCGTACGGCACCATCCAGCCGTACAACCTGAACCTGGCGTCGCTGACCGCCTCCGCTGTGCTGGGCAAGCTGACCATGACCCGTACCGTCACCAACGTCGGCAGCGAGGAAGCGATCTACAACGCCAGCGCCACCCTGCCGGGCTTCAATGTGGTGGTCAGCCCTGCCACGCTGACGCTGGCGCCAGGCGCCAAGGGCACCTTCACCGTCAGCCTGACCAATGTCAGCGCGCCGGCCAACACCTGGGCCTACGGCAACCTGACCTGGAGCGACAATGCCGGCCACGTGGTGCGCAGCCCGCTGACCGCCAAGCCGGCCATGATCTCGGTGCCAGGCAAGCTGTATAACGAAGCCGGCACCGGCAGCACTTCCTTCACCATCGGCGCCGGCTTCACCGGACCGCTGGCGGCAATGAAGGGCGGCCTGAAAGCGGCTACCCGCAGCGCGGCAACCATCGGCACCGACGCTTCCGCCGACGGCGGCGTGGCAGCCTGCAAGGCCGGCGGCAATTCAGGCGTCAAGGTGCATACCGTGACCGTGCCGGCCAACGCCCTGGTGGCGCGCTTCGCGCTGTACGACGTGGATACTTCCGGCCACCAGGCTGGCGACCACGACGACCTGGACCTGGTGGTGCTGAACGGCGCCGGCACCCAGGTCGGCAGCAGCGGCGGCGCAACTTCCAATGAAATGGTGACGCTGAACCAGCCGGCGGCGGGCAGCTACAAGGTGTGCGTGGTCGGTTATGCACCGCTTGGCGGCAGCTCGAACTACACGCTGTCTTCGTGGACCGTGGCCAAGGACGAAATGGGCGGCAACCTGAAAGTGGGCCTGCCTTCCATGGTGTTCACCGGCGCCACCGCGACGGCCAGCGCCTCGTGGTCCGGCCTGGGCAGCGCCAAGCACCTGGGCGCGGTCGTGTTCACCGCGCCAGGCGGCAACGTCGCCTCCACCTTGCTGGAAGTGGACACCACCGTGCCGGTGCCTGAACAAAGCACCGAACGCAACGTGGCGGGCCGCCGCGACTAAGCAGTCGCAAGCCCTTCGAAACGCCGCGCTGGTCGCGGCGTTTTTTTATTCGGCCAGCGCCCCGTTCTTGCCGCCAAGCTGGCAGGTGCCGGAGCGGCACTGCGCACCGGGATCCATCAGGAAGCGGCAATCGCTCGCCAGGCCGCTCGCCTGGTTTTCCGCTTCACGCTCCTTGCGGTAGCGCGCAGCCAGCGAGGCGGCCTTTTCGGTGCTGACGCTGGCGGTTGAATACGCCATATACGACTCCGGCCCGCCGCAGGACTTGGCGCCAACCGGCAGCGTCTTGCACTGCTGGTCGGAGCTACACGCCGCGGCGCGCCCTATGGCACGCAATTCGGACAGGGACTTCGATTCGCCGGGCGTCGCATGGCTGCAAGCGCTGGCGGCCAGGCAAGCCAGCAGGAGGGCAATTCGGTTCATGTGATGCTCCAGGAAGGGATGGCGCCATCATCGCGCGCCCGCGTTGCGGGGTCAACCGTGCTGCCGCACAACGCTGCGGGCGACGGCGTGGGCGCGGTTGCTGACGCCCAATTGGCGGTACAGCCGTTGCAGGTGGTTTTTCACGGTCAGCGCGCTGATGCCCAACAGCCGGCCGATTTCTTCATTGCTTTTGCCTTCGCGCAGCCATTGCAGGATTTCCGCCTGGCGCGGCGAGACCGCCGGCGCCAGGACCGGCGCCTGCACCGAACTGGCGATGCGCTGCTGCGCCAGGTGCAGGTAAGGCAGCAGCAATTGCAATAGCCAGCTTTCGCGGAAGCCGGCCTCGCCCAGCAAGCCAAGCAGCACGAAGGCGCTGCCGCCAGCCGCCAGCGGGCCGCTGCCATGCATCAGTCCATGCCCCATGGCTCCGGCTTGCAGCACCAGCGGCTGCAGGCCGCCTTGCTGCCACTGGCGCAGCCAGGCCGGCGCCGGCCCCTGCACCGGGTCGCACAGCAACTCGCGCTCGGACGGCGCCAGCATCGTGCTGTGCACGCAATCGACCCTGCGCGCCCGGCCCTGCTCATCGAGCTGGATGCACAGCAGCACGCCGTGCGGCAACAACGTTTGCAAGGCCCCCTGGCTCCACAGGAACAGTTCACGCTGGGTGGCAATGCCGTGCGCGCCATCGATGGCGTGCAACAGGTATTCCTGTTCGCGGGCGTCAGGGCTCAGCATGCGGCCGTGGCGTCGGCATGGAAGCGGTAGCCGCTGCCGCGCACCGTCTGGATCGCATCGTGCAGGCCGCTCGGCTGCAGCGCGTGGCGCAGCCGGCCCACGTGCGCATCGACCGTGCGCTCGTCGAGGTAGACGTGGGTGCCCCACACCTGGTCCAGCAATTGGGCGCGGCTATGCACGCGGCCAGGGTGGTGCATCAGGTAGTTCAGCAGGCGGAATTCGACGCGTCCCAGGTTCAGCTGGCGGTCGCCCGCCGTCACGCTCAGCGTGTGCGGATCGAGCCGCAAGCCGGCCACCTGCAGCGCCCCCGGCATGGCAGCCGGGCGCCGGCGCCGCAGCACCGCATGCAGGCGAGCGATGGTTTCGCGCGGGCCGAAAGGCTTGCAGATGAAATCGTCGGCGCCGCTTTCCAGCGCCAGCACCTTGTCCTGCTCGGCGCAGCGCGCGCTCAACATGAGGATCGGCAGTTCGCTGGTGCGCAGCGCGGCGCGCAATTGGCGGATCAGCGACAGCCCGGACTGGCCCGGCAAATCCCACTCCAGCAGCACCGCTTCCGGCAGCGTTCCCTGCAGCGCCGCAAGCGCCGCCATCGCATCGCCATGGCTCTGTACCGCATAGCCCGCCTGCCCCAGGTTATGGGCCAGCAGTTGCTGTACAGCGGGGTCGCCGTCGATGACGAGAATGTTGAAGGACATGGCAAAAGAACGCAGGTCGTTATGAGGAAAACTATGAATCATGCCAAGTCCTGCACACTAATACAATTTTAATTAAGTATTAATATTCTGCCGAAATAAATCCCCCCTCTCGCTCTGTGCCTTACAAATGAAAAAGCACCTTGGGAGCCGAAACTCCCAAGGTGCCTGTGGCGTTTGTGCAACCGCAGCGCTCAGGCGCGGCGGCGAGCGAAGGCCAGCATCAGCAGGCCGAGCGCAGCCAGCGCCAGCGACGCTGGCTCCGGCACGGCAGCCGGGGTGCTGACGGTGGCCACCGCATCATTGATGGTGATGACCTGCAGGTCGGCGCTGCCATCGGCCGCAGGCGCAAACATCAGGTTCAGGATCTGGCCCTTGATCGGGCTCATGTCGATGTCATAGGCCAGGATGCCAAAGTTCGAATTCAACAGCGCCGAAGGATCGCCCGAAACCGTCAGCAGGAAGCTGAACACGCCGCCGAAACTTCCCCGGTACAGCACATCATTCATGTTGGTCGAATTCAGCATGGCGAAACCGCCAGGCACCGCGGCGGCATCGCCCAGCGGATCGAAATTGGCCGGATCCAGGTCGAAGCCTTGCAGTTGCGACATGGTCGCCGTCGCCGCCGGTGCGCCGTCCACGCCGTTGAACGTGAAGTCCAGGTAGCCGGCGCGGCCGGCGCCGTAGATGGCCGTATCCAGGGTCACCAGCCGCATGACGTCGGCCGAAGCCTGGCTGCACGCCCCAATTGCCAGCAGCAGGGCCAGCGTACGCAGGAAAATGGATTTGATCAGCATGATTGGTCCTTAAAAACTGCCGTTGTAGACTTTTGGCGTGTAGTTGATGGCTACACGGCCCGGATTATTGAATTGCAGCTGGACCGACGCCTGGGCGCCAGCCGCCAGCGAGGGCGCTGCGGTGATGTATGGCATGCCGTTAACGTAGCCGCTGGCGTTGGCCAGCGTGACGTTCGCGGGCAGGCCTTGCAGCACATAGTGCACCGGCGCGGCCAGGTCGGCGCCGCTGGTGTTGGTGATCCAGGCCGTCGCAGTACCGACGCTGCTGAAGCGCCCCTGCACCACGCCGGAACGCTGGATCTGCACGCTGGCCGTCACATCGACATACGAGGGCGCCAGGTTCAGGCTGACCACCACCGGGTCATGGTCGGAAGCGCGGTAAGGCAGCGCGTTGTACAGGGACTGGGCAGCGGCATTCTTGCCGTCCAGGTTGTAGTCCAGTACTTCCGGCTCGTCGGCGTTGATGTTCCATTCCATGGCGCCGGCCACTTGCGAGCTCATGGCAACGCTGGCCAGCGCGTGGTCCAGGTAGCCGCTCTCACCGCCGAACACATAGGAGTGCGGCATGCCGTTCGGGCGCACGTAACGCTCGAGCTGGTTCTCAAAGCGGAACTGGCGGTCTGCGGCGGTCAGCTGCAGGATCGGGTCTTCCATGCCGTAGGAATTGAAGTCGCCGATCAGCAGCACGTCCGGATCGCCAGCCGCCGCCACCACTTGCGGCACGAAGGTATCGGCCAGTTGCTGCGCCTGCGCCACGCGGTCGGCGTTGTAGCAGCTCTGGCCATCGCCCTGGTCGGTATTGGCGCCAGTGGCGCCGTTGCAGCGCTTGGACTTCAAGTGGTTGACGATGACGCTGAACTTCGCGCCATTGTTGGCCTTGAACGTTTGCGCCATCGGTGGTCGGTCATTGACGGCAGCCGCATCGGACAGCGCACCGCCCACCAGCGCCACCTTGGCCGGCTTGTAGATCATCGCCACGCGGATCGCATCGGTGCCGGTGGCAGCAGGCTTCGGCACATAGGCGTATTCCGCCTTGCCGTAGGCGGCATTCAGGCTGTCGACCAGGTAGCTGGTGGCATAGTCGCCATTGTTCTGGATCTCCATCAGGCCCACCACGTCGGCATCGACGGCTTTCAGCTCGGCGACGATCTTGTCGCGCTGGCGTACGAACTCGGTCATATTGTCGGCGCCGCGGCAATTGGCCTTGCTGGTGCCGGTACCCAGGGTGCAGCCCTGGCCGGTCTGGCCCAGCACGTCGGTGCCGTCCATGAAGGTGGTGAAGAAGTTCAGCACGTTGGCGCTGGCCACTTTCAGGTTGCCGGCGGCGACTTCCGGTGCCGCAGTGCGCGGATTGTCGCGCGAGAAGATCGGCGCTTCGGTCGGCTGCAGCTTGAAGCCGGCGCCGCCGCTGCCCAGCGCGCCAAAGTCGACCACGCCGGTCAGGCCGCTGACGGTGTAGCCGGTGCGCACCGTGCCGTCCTGGTCCAGGTAAGGCACGCTTGCCGGCGTGACGAACAGGCCGTCATCGAGCGTGATCATATTGGCCGCATTCTGCGCTGCCAGCGCAACGGCATCCGCACTGCGCGCAGGATAGCGGTTGGTCGGGATCTCGCGGCGGCCAACGGACAGCGTCAGCTCGCCACGGCTGCCCAGCGAGTCGGTGGCATTGACCGTCAGCGCGCCAGGGAAGCGCACCAGCATGCCTTCGACGTCAGCCAGGCTGGTGCCCAGTAGATCGATATTGACCGGGGTAACGCTGTTGCCGGTACTCTGGGTGACGACGCTGGTGACGGTCGACAGCTCGGTGTACGAACGCGTCGCGCCGCTCGGCTTGTACTCGGTCACGGTGCCGCTCACGCGGACCAGGTCGCCCACCGCCACGGTGACGGGCGCAGCCCCCATGTACACGAACATGCCGTCGGAAGTATTCGGGTCGCCGTCGCCGGCCGCGTCCTGGATGAAGAAGCCGCTGCCTACCTTGGCCGTGACCACGCCTTCGGTGCTCAGTTTCACGCCGTTGAACGGGCTGGTGGGGCCCGAGCCCTGGATCTGCGGAACGGGCACCACGCTGCCAGCGCCCATTTCCACGGTCAGGCTGACCGTGCAGCTGGCGTCCTGTCCCTGGTCGTTGGTGAATTTGACGGCGACCGGATAGGTGCCGGCCGCCAAGGATGGCGAAGCGACCAGCGACACGCTGGCGCTGCCGCCGATGCCCTGGGCCGGCGTCACGCTGCCCAGGCTCAGGCCAGCCACGGCGGCCGACGTGATCAGCGCGCCGTTGACGATGCCGTCCGCGTCCGACGCCGACAGCGCGATGCTGCCGCCAGCGCCAAAGGTCAGCTTGGCGCTGGCCGGGCATACCGGCACGATCGGCTGCGGCACCGGGCCGTTATTGCACATATTGGCCGGCGATGCAGCGCTGCGGAATTGCGGAGCGACCGCCGTGAAGTCGGCGGAATTATTGTTGGTGTCGGTGCAGCCGTTATCGGCGCGCAGCAGGCTGGTGGTCGCGCTCATCGCCGGCGCCGCCGCGGTTTCCGAGAAGTTGGCCGAGCCGTAGCCCACCACGTCCTGGATCGAAGCGCCGCTTGGCTGGGCGCCGGTCAGCGGCGTATTGTTATTCACCAGCGCCACCTTGCCGGAAGCACCGCTCATGTTGATGCTGTTGCTGAAGAAGTCAGCGGCCAGGTCGGCGCCGACGGCGGTATTGTTGCTGGCCAGTTTGACCAGGAAGTATTTGCCCGCATCGATGCTGGTGCCGGCCGGCAGTTCCGCCCTGCCCCAGCTCGTGCCGCTGGCGGACGCATACTGGATCGTCCAGCCGCCCACGGCCACCGCAGCGCTGCCGCGGTTGAACAGTTCAACGTAATCGTAGCGCAGGGTAGCGCCGTTATTGCCGCCCGCGCCGTACATCTGGCTGATCACCACTTCGGCAGCGAAAGCCGGCTGGCAGGCCAGCAAGGCGGCCAGCGCGGTAGCGCGCAAAGGAATGCGTTTGTTCATGAAAAAGTGTACCCCCAGAGTATTTACCAAAAGGAATTTTTTATTGTCCTTTTGCATATTAACTGTTTGATATGACTAGTTGGTGACACACGATTAGTCCGAACGGACTAACGGGGGTATGGCCGCGCCAGCGGTTCTCCTATGAACAGGCCTTGGGCGGGCCAGGCCACGCTGCGCCAATACGCTTCGATGGCAGTGGCGCCGCTGAGGTAATGCTGCAACAGGATTTGCGGATGGGGGAATTTCTGCCAGTGGTTGCACGGCTCGCTGACCGTGCCATAGCTGGCCGTGGCGCCCGCCTCCAGCCAGCGCAGGCTGCTCATCTGCCCGCTGCCCAGCAAATCGCCGCCATAGGAAGTCAGGTGGTCGGCCAGGGCGCCGGGCAGGAAGTGCAGCGTCTCCAATTTATCGACGCGCGCCATCCCGGTCTGGTAAAACATGATGTCCTGCGCGCCTTCAAGCGCGTCCTGCCTCAGTGTATGGATGGCCAGCTTGCGCGCCGGGATGGCGCCGCTGGGCGGAAAGAAGCGCGCGCGGCTATTGCGCGTAGCCTCGCTGGTTTGCAGGAAGTAGGCGCCGGCCTGCGGCACGCTGAAGCCGGCCGCCTTGCCGCGTTCGGCCACCGCGCGGGCCACGTCCAGCGGCTCGGCCGGCAACAGCATCGACAGGCGCATGCCGGGCGGCAGCACCTTGCCATTGAAATAGGGATTCTTGCGGCCGGGCGCGCAACTGCGTTCGCATTGCGCGGCATCGAAGCCCAGCGTGTAGGCCGAGGTCAGGCTGTTGCATTCGACGGCATACGGCGCGGTCCAGGCAAACAGGACGGCACGCGCCTCGGCCGGAAGCTGGCGGTCAATCTCGCTTCTCAGCCGCGTAAATGCGTCGGCATCCAGGCCATGCGGCCTGCCGGGAATGCTGACGTGGGCGATATGCGCCGGTGGAATGCCGCGCAACTGGGCATAGTAGGCGCCCAGTGCCACGCTGGCGGGATCGGCATCGTTGACGACAAGCCCAAGCTGGGCCGGCTGCAGCTGGGCGCGCGCCCCGGCTGCCAACAGCAGGAGCGCGGCAAAGGCGCAGCGTTTAGCCGCGATGGTAGACATCCTCGAAGCGGACGATATCGTCCTCGCCGAGGTAGCTGCCCGACTGCACTTCGATCAGGTGCAATGGCAGCTTGCCCGGATTCTCCAGGCGATGGCTCATGCCGATCGGGATATAGGTCGATTCATTCTCGGTCAGCAGGGTCACCTTGTCGCCGCAGGTGACGCGCGCCGTGCCCGACACCACCACCCAATGCTCGGCGCGGTGATGGTGCATCTGCAGCGACAGCTTGCCGCCCGGGTTGACGATGATGCGCTTGACCTGGAAGCGGTCGCCCATGTCGATCCCCTCGTACGAACCCCACGGGCGATACACCTTGGTGTGATGCAGGTGCTCGGTGCGGCCGTTGGCTTTCAGGTGGTCCACCACCTGCTTTACGCGCTGCACATGGTCCTTGTGCGCCACTAGTACCGCATCCGACGTTTCCACGATCACCAGGTCCTGCACGCCGATTGCGGCCACGATGCGGCCTTCAGCACGTACCAGGCAATTCCTGGCGTTATCCGTATACACGTCGCCGCGCGTCACGTTGCCGTCCGCGTCGGACTGCAGCACGTCGACCAGCGCCGACCAGGAACCGACGTCATTCCAGCCGATCGATGCCGGCACTACGACGGCCTGCCTGGTGTGCTCCATCACTGCGTAGTCGATGGAATCGGATGGGCAGGCGGTGAAAGCCGCTTCGTCCAGGCGGCAGAAATCCAGGTCGCGATAGCCCTTGGCCACAGCTTCTTCGCTGTATTTCGCCATGTCAGGCTGGAATTGCGCCAGTTCTTTAAGGTAAGCGTCGGCGCGGAACAGGAACATGCCGCTGTTCCAGAAGAAGTTGCCGGCCTCGATGAAGCCTTGCGCCGTTTCGCGGTTGGGCTTCTCGACGAATTTGGCTACCTTGAAGCAGCCTTCAGCCCGCAGCGGCTCGCCGCTCTGGATATAGCCGTAACCGGTTTCCGGCGCGGTCGGCACGATGCCGAAGGTCGCCAGGGCGCCGCCCTCGACCTGCGTCGCGGCGCGCTGGATTGCAGCGTTGAAGGATTCAACGTCCTTGATGACGTGGTCGGCCGGCAGTACCAGCATCACTGCCTGCGGATCGATCGCCTTCAGGTAATGGGCTGCTGCTGCCACCGCCGGCGCCGTGTTGCGCCCCACCGGTTCCAGCAATATGCCGAGCGGGGCGACGCCGATTTCCCGCATCTGCTCGGCCACCAGGAAGCGATGCTCATTGCCGCATACCACCAGCGGGGCCATCATCCCGTTGCGCCCAGCCAGGCGCTGCACGGTTTCCTGCAGCATCGTCCTGTCCGATACCAGGGGCAGCAATTGCTTCGGCAACGCTGCGCGCGACAGGGGCCACAGCCGGGTGCCGGCGCCGCCGGACAGGATGACGGGATAAATATTCATATTAAAGTTGTCTCTTTGGCAACATTGTGCACGGCACGCCGGGTCGCGCGGCGGTCCCGCGCATTCGCCCAGCCGCCGCCTTCTGCTTGCGAAATATGCTGCATTTCGCCAGCGCGGTCGACACTATACTCTTTGAACACGATCAATTCGTCGAGCGTAACGTCTGGTAAGACTCGAGTATATTCGAACAACACGCTGCGCACTACCCTTGCCCCGCTGCGAATGTGGCTGCCGTGGCCAATCCACGTCGGACCGATAATCGTGGCGCCAGCCTCGATGCGGCAGCCGGAGCCGATGTAGACCGGTCCAATGATGCGCGTACCCTTCCAGTCGATGCTGGTGTTCAGGCCTACCCAGACGCCCTCCTCCACCTGCACGCCGGGTACCGTCATATGTGCCACGCCGCCGGTCAGCACCCCTTGCAGCACTTCCCAGTAATCCTTCACGCTGCCGATATCGATCCAGTCGAACTTGCGCGTCTGGCAGTAGAACGGCAGCCCCCGCTGTGCCAGCAGGGGGAACAGCTCCGAGCCGATATCGAACTCCCGGCCCGAAGGAATCAGGTCGATCACCTCCGGCTCGAACAGGTATATGCCGGTGCTGGCGCAATTCGATTTGGCCTGCGCGCGCGAAGGCTTTTCCTGGAATTCGAGCACCCGGCCATCGTCGTCGCTGACCACCACGCCGTAGCTGCTCACTTTTTCCCACGGCACTTCGCGCGTGATGACGGTAGCCAGGGCGCCCTTGCGCCGGTGCTCGTAAAGGGCTGATTTCAGGTCCAGGTCGATCAGCGCATCGCCGCACAGCACCACCACGGTCTCGTCGAAGAATCCACCGAACTCCTGGATCTTCTTGATGCCGCCCGCCGAGCCGATCGGCTGCGGCACCACTTCGCCCTTGTCGTTGGTGTAGCCCTCGAAGGAATAGCCGATCTGCACCCCGAACTGGTGCCCTTCGCCGAAATATTCCTCGATCTTCTCGTGCAGGTAGCTGACATTGACCATGATTTCGCTCACGCCGTGCCGCTGCAGGTGTTCCACGAGATAGGCCATCACGGGCTTGCCGAGGATAGGGATCATCGGCTTGGGCAGTTCATAGGTCAAAGGGCGCACCCGCGTGCCCTTGCCGGCCGCCAGAATCATCGCTTTCATGGGTTGTCCTTCTCCAAAATCAGCTCCGGCGCGGAGTACAGGCGCTCGTAAGCTGCCAGCAGCTTGGGCGCCTCGTATTCCCATTCGAGCTCGTTGACCACGCGGTTGCGCCCATATGTACCCATGCGCGCGCGCCGCTCCGGATCGTCCAGCAACTCCACAATCTTCACCGCCATGTCCACCGGGTCATTCTTTGCCGCGTACAGCGAAGCCTCCTGGGCCGATACCCGGCCCTCGGTCAGGTCGAACTGCACGATCGGCTTGCCCAGTGCCATGTACTCCATGATCTTGTTCATGGTCGACTTGTCGTTCATTTCGTTGGCCACGTCGGGATTCACGCAGACGTCGGCCGTGTTCAGCATTTCCAGCAACTGCTGGTCGGGAACCCGCCCGGTGAACGTCACGTAGTCCGCTACGCCCAGTTCGCGCGCCAGCTCCTTCATCTCCTCGAGCGAAGTGCCGCCGCCCACCAGGCCGAACTGGACGTCGCGCCGCCCCATCTCATGCACCATGACACGCACGCTTTGCAGCAGCAGGTCGATGCCTTCCTGCGCGCCCATCACGCCGACATAGCCGACCAGGAAGCGCCGCCCTTGCTTCAGCGCCTCCACAGGCGGCAGCACGCGCAACCGGTCCAGTTTCGGGCCGCTGCGCACCACATACACCCGGTCCGGGTCCATGCCGCCGCGCCCGATGGCGATACGCTTGTACGAATCATTGGTGGCGATCGACACGTCGGCGGTGCGGAAGGAAAGCCGTTCCAGCCACACCATCAGCTTGTAGAAGAAATCGCGCCGGCCAAACTTGGCCTCGTACAGTTCGGGGTTGATGTCATGGTGGTCGAACAGGAAGCGCTTGCCCAGCACGAACTTGAAGAAGCCGCCGACCAGGAACAAGAGGTCGGGAGGATTGCAGGCGTGGATCACATCGAAGCCATGGCGGAACAGTACCTTCCAGGCCAGCCGCGAACTATGGAACAGCGCCGCCGAATATTCGATCGCATAGCCCAGCGCGCCCTCCGCCTCCATCGGCAGCTTGTAGCGGTAGATATGGATGCCATCCAATTCCTCATAGCGTGCCTCGTAGCCCTTGCCGGTCGGGCAGATGATCGCCACCTGGTAGCCGCTGGCATGCAGTGTCGTCGCCTCCTGCCACACGCGCCGGTCAAACGGCGAGGGCAGGTTTTCGACGATGATCAGGACGCGGCGGCGCTCAATCCGGTTACCAGCAGATGCCATCGTATGCCCCTTCGCTCTGCTTGCCGGAGACACGCACCAGGTCCACCAGGTGCTGTCCGGGCCGCAGCCGGTCAGGCACGGCATGGAATTCCGGCGCGCCGTTGCCGATCACTACCGTGTCCGCAAACGCCAGCACCGCGTCCATCGAGTCGACCATCAGCCGCGAGATATGGGGAATGATGTTCATGATGTAGTCCTGGTTGGCGCCGGTCAGCGCCGCCAGCTTCACATTCTTGTCGTACAGGCGCAGGTCATAGCCCTTGCCGATCAGGTGTTCGATCACGTCCACCAGCGGCGATTCGCGCAGGTCGTCGGTCCCGGCCTTGAAGGAGAAGCCGAGGATGCCGACTTTCTTGCCGGGCTTTTCCATCACCATCTTCAAGCCCTTCTCCACCTGCTTGTGGTTGGACGGCAGGATGGCATTCAGCAGCGGCAATTCCAGGTCAAGCTGGCGCGCCTTGTAGATCAGCGCGCGCACGTCCTTCGGCAGGCAAGAGCCGCCGAAGGCAAAGCCCGGCTTCATGTAATACGGCGAGAGATTGAGCTTGGTATCCTTGCAGAAGATCTCCATCACTTCATGGCCATCGATGCCGACAGCCTTGCAGATATTCCCGATCTCGTTAGCGAAATCGACTTTCAGCGCGTGCCAGGTGTTGTCCGTGTACTTCACCATTTCCGCCGTCTCTACGTCGGTGCGCACCACCGGCGCGTCCATGCCCGCATAGAGCTGCAGCAGCAATTCGCCGGAGCGCTCGTCGGTTTCGCCGATCACCGTTTTGGGCGGATGATGGTAATCGTGCACCGCCGTGCCTTCGCGCAGGAATTCGGGGTTGCTGCACACGCCGAAGTCGATGCCGGCGCGCTTGCCGGACGCCTCTTCCAGCGTCGGAATCACCAGCGAACGCATGGACCCCGGCAGCATGGTGCTGCGTGCCACCACCACGTGGAAGCTCTCTTTCTCCCGCAGCGCATGCCCGATCTGCTCGCACACCTTGCGCACCGCGCTCAGGTCAAGATTGCCGTTCAGCTGGGATGGCGTGCCGACGCACACCAGCGAGATCTCGCTCGCCATCACTGCATCGCGCACACTGTCGGTAGCGCGCAGGCGCTTGTCGCGCACCGCTCCGGCGATCATCTCGCCGATATCTTTCTCGATGATCGGCGTACGTCCTTCGTTGATCAGCCCAACCTTGGTGCGGTTCGGATCGACCCCGATCACCGTATGCCCTTCCGCCGCCAGGCATCCCGCCGAAACTGCACCTACGTAGCCCATGCCAAAGATACTGATCTTCACGATGACGCTCCTTCAAGTAAGGTAATTTCGGTCACGATCGTGCTGGTGCCGCGTATCGTTCCGCGCCACGCTGCTGTCGCGATGCCGGCTTTGCTGTCAAAGCTGCGCGAGATCCATCCCGCGATTGGCGCCGTGCTGGCGCAATGGAGTTGCGGCCCATTCCCGAAATGGCATGACATGTGCAATCCCTTATCGCGCCTGGCGATATGCAAAGTTTGCCCAACCGTTTCGGCATGGCAGCCTTCTGCAAAATGCCAGTGCAGGGCTACCTCGTGCTCGCCAGAACATTCTAGGATATCTTCAACTTTGACCGCGTTCCGTTTGGAATCGTAGCGAATGATGCGGCGATGCATGACAGGATCGCGCAAGCGCATATAGCCGTCTTGTTTTCCCTCAAAGAAATGAGTCGCATCGTGCGACAACGCGACAGCGCCGGCCTTGTGCAGCCACATGAAGTTGCCGCCGATTTCAGACTGGTCCAGCCCATCGATTTGCACCGTGTTGTGCGCGGCAGTACTGCGGAAGTAGTCGCGCCATTGGCGGTGGGTGTGGTAGGCATAGGTGCCGGGATCGACCAGCATTTCCTGCCCGCCCATCGAGAGCGTGAAGGACAGCGCATCGGCGTGTCCATGCGCCGCCAGCGACAGGTAGCCCAAGGGTCCGCAATCGACCACCATGCGTACTTCCCGCGGCGTGCCGAAGTCTTTCCCCAGCAAGTAATAGCCGCCTTGGGGAAACGCGATACGCGGCGTTTCTTGCGCGCCCGGCATTGGCGACGGCAGCGCGGCCCAGCGCGCGTCGGCGTCAGCGAACAACCAGCGGTTGCGGTCATCGAGCGCGCCGGCCTTCGCCTTGAAGTCGGCGCGTTCGAACAGCAAGGCAGCGCTGGCGAGCAGGGAGCGGTACGGCGGCGCAGCCGATGCATCGAGGCGCAGCATGCGGGCATCGTCCGCATCGCCGGTCATCGGCACATTGCCGCCCACGTCCATCATGGCCGCCAGGAATTCCGCCATGCGCTCCAGCCGCTGCAGCCATTCGGCAGGGAAGCTGCAGCCGTTCGCTTGCGCCGCCAGCTGGCAAAGCAGCATCATGTCCATCACCTCGTGGTGATAGTAGATGGCTTGCTCCTTGTTGACGCCATCCTCCCAGTTCTGCTGCAAGCCCTGCTCGGCCAATCCGCGTTCGGCCACCGTGCGCCAGCGCACGCTCTCCGGCCAGCAGGGCCATTGCAGGCTGGCGATGTACAAGCCCATGTACTCGCCCAGCAAATGATTGTTGGCCGACGAGTGGCGCGACAGGTGGTGGCTGATGAAGTGGCAATGCTTGTAGACCGCGTTGAGCCATCGATGCCGCCAATCGTCGTCCAGGCTGCCGGCCAGCAGTTGCCAGGCCGCCGACCAGTTCAACAGGCGAACGCCAAGCTCCAGCGAACTGGCCCAGTGCACGCCTTGCGGATACGGACATTGGTCGAGCCAGGAAATGAGCAGCGTACGCGCTCCATCGCGGTATTTTCGCTCGCCGGTACAACGCCAGGCTTGCGCCAGCGTCACCAGCTCCAGGTGGCGGCTCGGCTCCCACAGGTATTTGATGTCGCCCACCAGCGACGCATCGCGATAATCGATTGACGGCCCTGGCGCCATTGGCGCCGTGGTGCCGGTACGAGGATCGCGGTTCCATTGCGGCGGGAAGCCCAGCGGCGCGCCTTCCAGGGCAAACACGTTCCAGCGCCCGGCCAGCAGCGAATCGGCTGCCATGCAAAGCGCCGCCGCGTCGACGCCCGCCGGTACAGCAAGAAAGGCAGCGCCAAAGCGGTCCAGCGCCGGCACCGGAGGGTAGCTTGCCAAGCCGAGCCCCATTGCTGCGGCTTTGCGGCGCGCAAGCTGGTGCATGCGCCAGACAACTTCGGCTGGCCCCATCAGCTTGAGGCGATTGATTTTCCAGGCCAGTGCAGTCATTGCGGCAAAAATCCCAGTTCGCGATACAGCCGCTCAACCCGCGGCAACACGGCGTCGCTGCTGAAGGTGGATTCCACCTTGCGCCGCGCCGCCTCCCCCATGCGCCGGGCCAGCGCATCATCTTCCAGCAATTGCGCAAGCCGTGCCGCCAGTGCATCGACATCGCCCGGGGCAACCAGGAAGCCCTCGACGCCATCGGCCACGGCTTCCGGAATTCCGCCAACCGGCGTGGCCAGCACGGGCAGGCCCGCCGCCATCGCCTCCAGCACGCTCATCGGCAAGCCCTCGTTGTAAGAAGGCAGGGCATACAGGGATGCCAGCGCCAGTTGCTGCTGGCGGCACTCCATCCCGACCCAGCCAAGCAGGTTGAGCTGGCTGGCGATTCCCAGTTGCGCCGCGCGTTCGCGGACCGCATCGAGTTCGCCATCACCGCCCAACCGCAATTCCAGTGCCGATACCTGCGGCGCAATGCGCGCCGCCGCCTGCAGCAAGTCATAGCTGCCCTTGCGCCGGCCAAGCCGCCCCAGGGACAATACGGCGCCGCGCCGCCGCTGCTCCCACGAGCTGGCGGCCGGCAACAGCACCGGGTTATAAATGGCCTCCACATGCGGATTGCGCGACATGCCCTCGACCCAGCACCGCCAGGCTTCCGAAAGCACGATCACGCGCGTGCTTCGGTCGAATATGAAGCGCACGAAACGCTTGCGCCAGGGCCCGCACTCTTCGCCGTAAAAAATCGAAAACTCCGCGCCGTGCAGGTGCAGGATAGCCGGCACCCGTGCCGCGAACGCCAGCAGGAAAAATCCCGACTTGCGCCAGAAGCTGGCGCGCGATGCCAGGTGCACGTGCACCAGGCCGACCTGCCCGCGCAACAGCATGCCGGCAAAGACCATGTATGCCGCCAGCATCACGCGCAGCTTGCGCCACCTGCCGCCATCGCAATGCGTCGCCAGGTAACGCACCCCAAAGCGCCGCAGCATGCCGGCCTGCTCGTACACCCGCACCACGGAAGCGATGCCGCCCATGGTATTCATCCCGGTCCCGAGCATCACAATGGTTTTCATGAGCGGCGCCCATCCTTCCACTCATTGACGACCCAGCGGAATTTGCCCGCCGCCGTATTCGGCAAGTCGTCGCGCAGCACGACATTCACCTGCACCGTCGCGTCGACCAGCTGACGGATATTGGTCAGCAGCTTGTCCTGGTCCGCCGGCGAGAAACGTGCATCGGGCACCAGGCGCAGCTCCCACAGGCCGGGCCCGACCTGCGCTACCTGCGATTTGCGCACGTTCTCCACGCCTTTGAAAGCAAAGGTCAGCACGGAAGGGCTGACTTCGGAACCGTCGCCGCCGGTAATGCGGTCTTCCAGCTTGCCCGTCACCGGCTCGATCATCGGGAACGGCCGCCCGCACAGGCAATGTCCATGCCTCCAGCGCGTGCGGTCGCTCAGGCGATAGCGCACCAGCGGCATCGCAAGGTTATGCAAGGTGGTGCCGACTACATGGCCGTAGCCATCGGTCGGCTCGCCATGGTCATCGAGTATTTCGACATGCGAATAGTCGGGGTTGACGTGCATCGAGCCGTACTCGCATTGCGTTGCGAAGGCCACCCGTTCCGCCATGCCGTACATGTCCATGATCTGGCCGGCCAGGCGCTCGCGAATCAGCTCCTGCTGATGCGGATACAAGGGCTCCGACGCGGTAAACAGGAATGGCACGCACAGGTTCGTGCCGCGCCGCTCCAGATGCTGCGCCAGCGTATAGGCCGTCGAGGGATAGGCCTGCATCATTGCCGGCGCATAATCGCGCAGCTTGTCGATGATGGGATCGATGCACTGGTCGGTCAGGTGGCGCGACGACAGCAACAGTTGGCGGTTGTACCGGTTTTCAAACCAGAACGGCGGGTGTTGCCGGTCCAGCCCCGCCACCATATCCCCGCGCAGGGTGGCACGCGGCATGCCATCGACATATCCGCCCCATGTCCAATGGCGCTTGATGAACGCCTGCTCCATCTGTACCGACTGCAGGCTGCGAATGATCACCAGCGGCGTCCCCGTGGTCCCGCTGGTCTTGCCCAGCGCCTGCCACGGCCGCTTGGCGCCGTCATTCGGATACAGGGCCTTCGGATGCGCCAGCAAAGTCGACTTGTCGACCACCGGGAACATCTCGCGCAAGGCTTGCCGCGCCTCGACCGGCGAGAAGTCAGGCGAGATGTGCGCGTAATACGGCAGCTTGCTGATAGCCGCCTGCAGGCTGCGGTGCAGCAGCCTGTCGCCCATCACCTTGAGCGCGTAATCGTCCATCATCTCATGCCGCCGCAGGCGCTGCACCAGGCGCTGGCTCAGCGCATTGTCGCGCACCAGGGCCCGCCCGCCATACAGGAACTCCTTACGCAATTCGGCCAGCATGATCGCCTCCCACCAGGTTCCGATAGCGCTGCGCCACCGCCTCGCCCAGCACGCGGTAGCTGCGCGCCGCTTCAATGTATGCCGGACCCGCCGCCGCGCGCTCGCGCGCTGCCTGCGGGTCGCGCAAGATAGCCAGCAAAGCGTCGGCCATCGCCTGCGGCGTGCGGGCCGCCAGCCAGCCCGCGCCGCTGGCGGCCAGCACGGCTTCCTGGTCTGGAATGTCGTTGCCGACGCAGGGCATGCCCAGCGCCAGGTATTCCAGCAGCTTGGTCGGCGAGCTGACGTCGTACAGCGCACCGCGCGGCACATAGGAAATCGCCGCTTGCGCACCCTGCAGGTACTCCCAGGCCTGTGCCGGCGGCAGCCAGCCGGTGACCTGCACCGCCTCCGCCAGGCCCCGCGCACGCGCCGCATCAAGCAGTTGCGGCACGTCGGCCTGCTGCGGTGAACTGCCGATCAGGAGCAGGCTGGCCGAAGGCAATTCGCGCCGCACCAGCACCAGCGCGTCCAGCACGCGCTCCAGGCAACGCGCCCGGTCCAGCGTGCCAAGATAGGCCACCACCGCCCGCCCTTCCCAGCCTGGCCACGAGCGGGCCTTCGGCACTGATCCGGCCGGCGCGACTGCTTCCATGTCGACGCCCATCGGCACCGCGCTGATACGCCCTGCCGGCACGCCGTGCCGGGTCACCAGCCGCGCCATCGCCTCGCTTTGCACGAACACGTGGTCGGCACGCGGCAGCAGGACACGGTACAGCAGCCAGCGCTCGGCGCATCCTTTGGCGAGTACAAGACGGGCGCGCAGGCGGCGCAGGATGCGCCGCGCAGGCAGGCGGGCCAGCTCACCCTGCGCGCGTTCGATGCGCCCTTCACTCATCAGGTATGACAGCCAGTACATCATCGGCAATCCCTTCACGCGCGCCACCAGCAACGCCAGCAGGCCAATGCTGACCATGTCGCGCACTTGCACCGCATCGTGGGTGCGGCCGCTAGCGCCTAGCAAGGCCCGCAGGCAAAGCCAGAGAAAAGACAGCTCGGATTTCCAACGCGCACCAGCGCGTGCCCGCCGTGAAGAGGCGAAGCCCTGGTTGTCGGCCGGCGCCGCGCTGCCCTTGCCGACCAGGTGGCATTGCACGCCATGGCGCGGCAGGTATTTTCCGAAAAGGGTCGCCACGTCGGCGCGGAAAGTCGGCAACGGTTCCGGCACGAGCTGCAAGATGCGTACTGGGCGAGCCATGCTTCATCCTAGCAAGAACTGCTCAATTTCAGCGCCCGGTTCGCCGCGCCCTTCCAGCTTTCCCGCTGCCAGGCGCACGCGCTGCGCCAGTTCCGCGCGCCGCGCCGGCTGTTCCAGCGCATGCGCCAGCGCCTGGCGCATCGCTTGCACGTCATCGTGCGGCACAAAGCCAGGATAGTCTTCGCCAAGATAGGCTTCGATCGCTTCGTGGCGTGTCGCCACCAGCGGTTTCCCATGCCGCAGCACGCGCAACAGGACGCTTTGCCCGCACGCCTCGCCCAGGCCGCGCAAGGGCATCGCCACCACGCTGCTGCGCGCCAGCAGTCCCTCGAATTCCGCCTCCGGCAAATCGCGCAGGATGCGCGTGCTGTCGCGCGCCGGCTGGCGTATCTGGTTGCGCTGCGAAGCGACGATCACCAGCGGTGCCGGCAGGGGTTCGGCTGCTTCCAGCAACAGGTCATAATCGCGATTGGAGAAGCCGCCGGCGAAAATACTGCCGTCATCATCCTGTTGCGCGGCCCGGCCATCCAGCTCCTGCCGCCAAAGGTGGCAATGCACGTCCTGCGGCGCCATGCCGACGTTCTGCACCAGGTTGCGTGCCTCCCCCGGCGAGAAGGCGATGAAGCCCAGGCCCGGGACGCGCAGCGCGCGCAGCACACGGTCGGCAAGGCGGCGCGCGCGCTTTCCATGCACGAAGCAGCTCATCACCAGCAGGCGCTCTGGCCGGGGCAGCAGGCGCGCCTTGACCAGTGCCAGCACCGGCAAGGCCTGCCAGCCAACGATCAGCAAGCGGTCTGACTTCTTCCACAGGCCGAAGCAGCGCAGCAGCTTTGGCGAGAACATGGACAGCACGATGGCGAGCTTGCCGCTCATGCCCTGCGCGCCGGATCCCACGATGGTCACGCGCGCACCGCGCTCGCGAAGGTATTCGGTGATATCGCGATAGCTGCTGGCTTGCGGAAGGAGCACATGAATCATGGCCGCCGCCCCTCCGCCACGACTTCGCGCAGGATCTGCAGGTACTGCCGGCTCACCACATCGGCCGTATGTTCGGAGGCGTAACGCAAGGCGCCGCCATCCTGCAGGGTGCTGTAATACTCGGCATCGTCATACAGGCGGTTGATGGTGGCCAGCATGGCCGGCACATCCTGCGGCATCATGCCGGTCCAGCCGGGCACGATGCTGAAGGTCGATTGCGGGCAAAGCACCGGCGTGCGGGTAGACCATGAATCGCACAGGAATCCCCAGCCGGAATGGCTCTCCGTATAGGCGAACCACGCTGACGACAAACGTTGCAAGGCTTCGATGCGCGTCACCCCTTCCACATGCTCGACGCGGTCGCCCAGCCGCTCCTGCAATTGCTTCACGACGTGCCCGTACGGTCCTCGCCCGATCACCACGAAACGCTCGACCGGCGTATGTTCCAGGATGGCCGGCACCGTCTCCAGCCAGCGTTCGCAATTCTTGTGGCGGATCAGCGAACCGACATAGATCATCTCGCCCTGACGCCGCTCGCGCGCCGGCCGCCAGTCGGCCGGCCGCTGCGCGCAATGCGCCGCGTAATAGGCGCGCCGCCCGCGCAAGCCAAGCGTCGCCAGTTGCGGCAAGTCCGCCGGGTCGTTGCTCATCAGCGCATCCACCTGCCCGCATACCTGCCACCAGCGCATGCGCCCGGCGACGCGTCCCAAGGCGGGCACGCCGCCGTAATAGCGCCGCCGCAGCAGTTGCACCGGATCGGCCGACTCCACCCGCAGCAGCACTGGAACCGGATACAGTGGCCGCAACAGTTCCAGCAGCGGCAAGGTGTGGAAGGAATTCACCAGCAAGACGTCCGGCTGGAAAGCGTCTGCAATTTCGCGTACCTGCGGCAGGTAGCGCGCGGCTTCGTGCGACAAGGCGCGCAAGCTTGGAAAGATGCGGTGGATCGGCACACCTTGGAAGTTTTCATAGGCCTCGCCCGGCTCGGAACTCTTGAGCGCCGATACGCGCGACGTCACCACCTCCACCGCGACGCCTTTCGCAACCAGCGGCGGCAGCACGTACGCTACCTCATCGAAGGTAGGATTCAATCCGGGATAGATGGCAAGCACTTTCATGAAACCTCGCGCAACAGTTGGCGTCCTAGCACTCGGTTGATAAGCTGTCGATCTTTCTCATCAATTGCCCCCGACAATAACAGCGCTACGGCAAATACGGCGCACAGCAGCAGGGTTCCCACAGCAGCCGCAAGCACGCCCTGCCCCGGCAACAGCCACGCCACGCCGGCCGCCGCGCCAATTGCCAGCAAGGCGCGCGCCCACCAGCGCAAGCCCAGCGGCCACGCAAAGCCGCGCCGCCGCATGCCCGCCACGACCAGCCCGTTCACGATCAGTTCATTGCCCAGCAAGGCTGCCGGCACCAGCCACAAACCCAGGGTCGCGGAACCAAGCCACGCGAGCAAAGGCAGCACCAGCAAGGAGCACAGCGAAGCCAACGCCCACATGCCCATCAGGCCAACGGCATTGCACACCACATTGAGGATCAGGCGATGCAGGCGCAGCGCCAGCCAGCCGCACAGCACCGCGAACAGCAGACGGTATTCGCCAAAGCGGCCGCCGCTGGCCAGCTGCAACACCAGGTCGCCATACACTGCAGCCACCGCCAGCACCGGCAGCAAGCTCAGCGCGCTAACCTTGAAAACGAAATGCGCCCAGCGCTGCAATTCGCCGTAGTCGCGATTGCCGGCGTAGGCGCCAATCATGCGCGAGCGCACTACCGAGAAAATTACCATGCCGGGCATGTAGTTGCGGATGATATCCGTCAAACGCAAGACAAATCCCAGGCCCGCCATGGCTTCCGGCGCCTGGCTGCGCGCGAGCAGCAGGATCAGGCTGGAAGGCGAATACAGGTATTCAACAATCCCGCTGGCGTAGTTGTGCAAGGCCACCGCTCGCACCTGGCCAGCGCCAGGCGGCTGCCATCCTTCCTGCGCATGCATCGGCAGGCCGCGCACGGCATGGAAAAAGAATCCCGCAGACAGCAGTAGCGCACCGACGCTTGCGCCCAGTTCCGCCAGCAACAGCTCGCGTGCCGTACCGCTGCCCATCGCCAGCAAGGCGCAGGCGATGACGGCGCCACGCAGCACCGTGACGAGTTGCATGCGCGATTGCAGGGCCAGCGCCTCCAGGGTGTTGTCGCGCAAGATGCGCATTACCCCCTCCACCACCAGCAGGATCGCCAGCACGCCGGCCAGTTCAGGCGGGACACTGGCAGGCAACACCCCGGCGCCGCGCGCAAGCAACAGGCTGCAGGCGACAACCGCCAGCAGCAACATACGGCACCCGGCCACCGTGACGACCAGGCGTGCCAGCGCCTGGCGGCTGCCACGCAAGCGGTATTCGGGAAGGAAACGCAACAGAACCCAGTCGAGGCCAAAGCTCGACAGGCCAAGAACGAGTTCCACCAGCGCCATGCCGACCACATAGTGGCCGAATTCGGCAGCCGGCAGAACGCGTGCCGACAGCCCAAGCACGCTGGCTGTCAGCACGGCGGTAGGCACTTTGCCTACCAGGAAGGCGGCGATGTTACGCCGCGTTTGGGGGCCCGAGTATGGTGCTGTCATAGCATGGCTCAGTCCCCCTGGCGGCTCAAGGCAGCGGCAGCGTGATGGTCTGGCTGCCCACCGTCAGCACGCGGCTGGTGGTGCCCGTGGTCAGCTTGACCGCGGGCTTCTTGCAGCCCACGTCGAGCAAGATCACGAATTCACCCTTGAGCGCCGCCGGACGCGTAAAGGCTGCGTGCTCTTCGATCCCGGTGCGCGGCGCCGGTCCATCCCGCTTCACCAGGGTGGTGCCCGGCGTGATGGAACGGACGCACAGTGAACGGTCGCCGTTGACGATGGTCGCCGAACCATCCGCATTGACTGTAATAGCTACGGCCGCATGGAAATTCCACTCCCAGGCATGGGCCACCGGTGCCGTCAGCGTATCCATCACCACTGCCGCATCCTGGCTGCGGAAGTACCACACCTTGCGCCGGTTCAGCGACAGCGCGCCTTCGAACGCCGGCGTCGCATCGCCCTCCACATAGTCCATGGCCGAGGTGGTCGAGAAGCCGGTGATCTTGCCGTTGCGGCCCAGGTTCACCGTATTGCCTTCGATGCGCTGCCCCACGCCGTTGTCGTAGGTCACCGCGTTGTGCGACTTGGTCGCGCGGTACCAGCTGCTCCACAACGGCGAACCATACCAGTCGTAATACCCGGCTTCGATCAGCAAGCGCTTGCCGCCGCTGTTCAGCACAATCGAGTTCTGGTCGCCGTGGCTGTGGTTATACGAGCCATAAGGGCTGGACTTGAAATACAGCGACGTGCGTTTCGTATCCGCCAGAGAACTGTGCATCGCGGCCCAGCCCACGCTGGGATAGAAAGCGCCGTTCGGCGGCGGCACGGCGCTGGTGACCGTATTGACCGGCAGCGGCGACGGCGCCTGCAGCAGCGTCAGCGGATCTTCCACTCCCGCCATGCTGTTGAAGTACCACTTGGCCGCCGGCGTATTGAAGCGCGAGGCAAAGGCCTTCAGCAGGTAAGTGTTCGGCACGTCCTCGTGGCCATCGCCAAACACATGGTTCGGCGTGCCAGGCGGCACAAAGTGCGCCATGAAGCGCAGGAAGCCGTCCGACCAGGGCTTGCGGTAGATCGACACGCCCAGCGCCTGGCTCAGCGGGTCCCAGATCTGCACCGAAAAGTCCGCAGCCGCCTGGCCGTATGCAGTGCCGTTGGCATAGCCGCCCTCCGGGCCGCTCCAGGTGTAGACCTGGTGCACATAGGTGCGCACCGCGAAGTCGAACCAGGTCTGGGCCGCCGGCACATCGCCCAGGTTGAGGGCCGCGATCAGCGCCAGGAAACCCAGCGTATTGCCGCCGTGGGCGTCGTAAGGATACTGGTCCATCCGGCCATTGCTGCCCGACAGGTCATTGTAGATGTCCGTCGTCCGGCGCGCGATGGCCGATTGCCAGGTTGCCTTGCGCGTCGAGTCGAGGTTGTTCCACAACATATCCAGCGCTTTCGACAGCGACAGGGAAATGGTGCGGGTGGCCTGGTCCTGGTTGGCATAGCTGGTCGGACCGGTCGGGCTCAGGGCAGCCAGTTCATCGCCGCGCTTGATCGCTTCGTTCAGGTAGGCCGTTGCGATGGCCTCGCCCTGTTTCAGGCGGTACAGCAAGGCTGCCGCTTCCACTTGATGCGAGGTGCGGTTGATGCGGTTGCGGATATCCGAATTCTGGTTGCTCAGCGCCGTGGTCATGGTGCCGCTGCTCACCAGCGGCCAGTCGCTGTCCTTGACCGGCGCCATCGTCATGCGCGACTGCACGGTTTCGATCAGGCGCCGCACCTGGTCGCCGCGCTCGGTAACCATGGCCGAAGACCATTTCAGGTAAGGCAGGAAAGTCGGCGACAGCATGCGCGAACGGCCATGGCGCAACACATTGTCGCGCAGCGTGGCGTTGTCATACACCTCGAATTTGGTGGCGCTGCTGTCGATGGTGAAGCTGCGCACCGTCGACCAGTCCTTCGCCACCGCTTCCGCCAGCGGCACCACGGCCGCTTCCGCCGCCGCCTCGATCTGGGCCAGGTTCGAGCCTGCCGCCTTGGCCTTGGTGCGCGCTGCCGCATCGGCATCGTTCATTGCCTGGGTGCGCGTGAACGGCGCCACTTTCCAGGTATAGATGCCGGCGGTCGGGAACGCATGGGTTGGCAGCAGCCAGTTGCGCGGCACGACATGCTTGATGGGCGACGCGGTGCCAGGCGGCTGGATGATGACCAGGTACCAGGTGGACGAAGTAGCAATCGGATAACGCGACCAGGAAAAGCCGGGCGGATTCTGTGGTTGCAACTGCATTTTGTCCGGCGCGGGCCGCACGGCTTCGATGTTGGCGGAAATGGCCCAGTCGGCACGACTGGTGGTGGCAAAGGTAGAAAGCGCGCCCAGCACGGCGCAATGCAAAAGGGAATATTTAACGAATTTCATGTGATACTCTCCAGACAATTTCGTTTGCGAATCAATAAGTTAACCGCAATTTGATCCGGCACAACAAGGAAAGTCTACATCACGCATTTCACAAATTCGTTTCTGTGCGACAAAAGTTTTGTAACAATGTCGCCCAGAAATGACACAATTCCCTAGCGTTGGGACGAGCCGAAACGGCATAACTGGACTATCGTCCCCATGCACATCATCAGGAGCAGCTGGGCGGTGGGCTCATCCATCAGCGCGCGGTTATAAACCAGCATCATCAGGAACAGCAGCATGGCTGCGACGCAGGTATCGGCCAGCGCGAGCTGGGCCACGCTACCTTGTTTTCGGCGCACGTAGCGCCAGGCAGCTAGCAGGGAAAACAGTAGCATGGAGCCGTAAGCGAGAGCGCCCAATAGGCCTACATCCCACAGCAGGATGCCCAGCGCGGTAGCGTCAAGATGCAGCGGCTGGTAGCGCTTGGCGACCTCGCCCGCGCCGAGCAGGCCGGACGGCTTGCTGGCGCCAGGCCCATAGCCGACCAGGCGGCGCGGCACGGTTGCCAGCGGGTCGCGTGCCCACAGGGCGAGCGAGGCGGCGCGGCTGATCTCGCCGGTGCGGTAATTGACGTTGTTGGGATCAAAGAAGTAACCGCCGCCGCGGTCCAGCTTTTCCGCCATGTTATGCGCCGACTGCACCTTCTTGCCCCAGTACAGCGTTTCATACACGGTGTAGGTGGTGCCGACGAAGGCCGCCAGCAGCACGGCAAAGCCGATGAAGGCGCCGATGCTGCGCAAAATCCTGCGCCGCAGGACCCAGGCCAGCATCAGGGGCAGCCAGATGAAGGCTGCCTTCACTTCGCCCAGCAGGATGATGGCAAAGCCGATCGCCTGGAACGCCCACATCGCCTTGCCGGACATCTGGCCGGCATGCCAGCGCGCCGCGGCATAACCCATTGCCACCACCGTGAAGAACACCATGATGGCGCTATTGCCGCCGAAACCAGGCGTGCCGCCGAAGGTACCGACAATCGAATCGAAGGTGGTTGCCGTGGCGACGAAGAAGTGCTGGTACAGCACCACCGGCACCTGGATCAGCACCACCCAGAACATCATGCGCCAGCTGGTCTCAAGGTGCTGCTCCTTCCAGCGGAACCAGTACAGCGCGAACAGCACCGAGAACATGGGCAGCATGGCCTTCGCTGCCGAGAAGATCTGCGACTTGGGCACACGGTTGAACACCAGGCTGATCACAAAGGCCGCCACGAACAGCACCGCCGCCAGTTCCACGGTCGAACCATCCCCCTTGCGCAGGTGGTGCTGCTCGCGCTTGTGCACGACGAGGTCGAGCAATGCGCGGCAAAAGAACAGGATCGCGAGGCCGAAGGCCAGCCAGGCCGCAGGGCGCAACTTCAGGAAATAGACGGCCGAACCCTGCAACAGGAAAGTCAACACGAACAGGCACCAGAACATGCCGTGCAACGGCAGCACGAATACCATCAGGACCGACAAGACCGCCGTCCCGACGATGGCCACCAGCGGCGGCGAGTCCAGCCCGCCGACCACGCCGACGAAAATTGCCAGCAGCATGAAAGGGAGCAGCAATAGTAAGGGCAGGCCGCGATGAGGGCGCGCCAGCGCGTGCGGCCCGGCGGCGACGGCAGCCCCGGCGGCCGTTCGGTGGAACAATGGCATGCGCATCGTCTCCCCCTACTCTTCGAACACGCCGACCAGGCGCTCGCGCGCGGGCTTGTCGAGCGCCGACAGCAGCGCACGCACGAACTGGTCATGCAAGGCGTAAGCCGGGGCGGAATCGGCGCTGATGCTCGACACCCGCACCAGCATCCCGTCCGGCACCGTGCCGCTCAGGCCGTAACGCAATTCCTGCAAGCGCTGCTCAACGCCCGGCATGGTCGCCTTGTGCCCGACCGTGATCCAGTAAGTGATCGGCTCCTGGCGCGCACCGGCAACGGCAAACAGGCGCTTCACCGGCAGCGTCCCAATTCCCGTATCGAGGCTGCTTTTCCGGCCATCGCGCACCGTGAAGCCCTGCGCCGTATAACACACCTCCGGCTTGTGCACGCCCATATTGTCGCTCTGGTCGCCGCCGTAGGCGATCGACAGCATGATGCGCTCGCCGCTGCGGTTGACATAGGTGCGGCCAAGGGTCTGGTTGTAGATCTTGTCCAGCTTGGCCTGCGTCGCGGGATCGACCTGCAAGGGCATCACCCGCGTATCGACCTGCCATTCGCCGAACGTGCGCGGCACCAGCTGCTCCAGGCTGAAACGGCCCGCCGCATCGGCCATGCGCGCGGTCGGCGTCAGCGCCAGCGTCGCCGCAGCGGAGCAGACCATCAGCGCGCCCAGCACCACGCTCACCATCATAGATTTTTTCATGAGTTGCGCCACCTGACGAACCATTGCAGGAAGGCGTCCACGCCGATAATCAGCAGCAGCGCCGTGATGAATAGCACCATGCCGGCAAAGCCGTGCAGGAAGCCCTGCCCCGCCGCGTCGCCGAGGTAATAGGTCACCAGCGACAGCGTGATCACGCGGATCACGTTGGCGGTGAAGGAAATCGGGATGATCAGCAAAGCCAGCGCCACATTGCGGAAGGCCGACGAGTGCCGCACCACGTTCAGGTAGAACAGGCCTAGCGCCTCCAGCGTGAGCAGGGTCTGCAGGCCCGCGCACGCATCGGCCACCAGCAGCTGGTACTGCCCCACCTGCAGGATCACGCCGCTGCGCGCGATCGGATAGCCAGCCGCATACAGCAGGTGCTCGGTGGCCCAGGACACCGCCATCTTCATCGGCATGGTCAGCATGCCGACCAGCGGACCGGGCAAAGGCACCATGAAGGCCATGAAGAAGAAGGCAAACCACTGCACGCGCAGCGCGCCTCGGCCGCACTTGAGCATCAGCACGGCAGCCAGCAGCAGGATGAATGAGGCGATCTCGAACGCAATGATGCCCTGCGAGCGGCCCAGGATATAAGCCAGCAGGCCCACGCCCAGCACCGGCCAGCCCGCAGCGGACGGCTGGCCATCGGCGCGCTCCAGCATGGCCGGCCATTGCCGGTACATCAGCCACAGGGCGAGCAGCAGGATGATGGGCCCGTGCGCCTGTTCCTCGGTGGCCCACAGGCCGGTAAACAGGCGATAGAAAGTGGGCACGTACAGCACCAGCATGCCGGCCACCACCGGCAGCCAGTCGGGCAACGCGTCGCGCAAGGCCGCGCGCGCGGCCGGTTGCGGGCGGATGGCCAGGCCCGGATCCACGTCAGAACTCCAGCAGCACCGAACCGACGACCTCGGCGCCGGCATAGCGCACCTGCTCGCTGAGCGCGGCCACATCGTAGAGCGAGGTGGCATTCCTGTGCACCACCAGCAGCACGCCGTGGGCGCGCGCCATCACCGGCAACGAGTCATGGGCGGTCAGCACGTCCGAGGTGTCATACAGCACCACGTCATGCAGGGCTTCCAGCTGGGCGTTGAGGCCGGTGAAGTCCTTGCGCGCCAATAGTTCGGCCGGATTGGGCGGCAGCGTGCCCGCGCCCAGCACGGCCAGCGATTCGAAGGCTTCGATGCGCGTCACCGCCCCCATAGTGGCGCGCCCGGCCAGCATGTCGGACAGGCCGGTCTTGCCCTGCAGGTTGAAGATCTCATGCTGCGATGGCTGGCGCAGGTTAGCGTCGACCAGCAGCGTGTTCTGCCCGAGCTGGGAGAACACCACCGCCAGGTTGGCCGCAAACAGGCTGGTGCCGGAACCCGGCTCGACGCCGACGATGGCCAGCGACTTATGGCCGCGCGCGAACCAGCGCAGCATCAGCTGGCCGCGCACCGCACGCAGCATCTCGACTTGCCGGCTGAATGGATCGTAGGCCGCCACCAGGCGCGAAGAGAAGTACTTCTCGCCCGCCGGGATATAGGGATAGTCGAACTGGCGCGCCAGCACCTGCTGGATGTCGGCGGCGCTGACCATGCCCAGCGCCTGCGCCGCCTCGCCGAAGCGGACCCCGGTTTCTTCCTGCATGCGCAGCACGGCATCGGTGTTCTCCGGCGTCAGCTTGCCCGCTTCCTGCAGCAAGGCGCCGATCGTCGCATCGCCCACGCCATGCGGCGAAGCGGGATTGAAATGCAATGGGCTGTTCATCAGCTCCTCCTCAGTTCAGCCGCAGCGTGCGCGGCGCATGCAGGTGCGGCAGGCCGAAGCGGCGCTGGCGCGGCGGATTCCAGTCGATCGTGGCCAGCACCGGAATGCGGACGACTTCGGCCAGGTCGGCTTCCGACCGCACGCGGCGATCGAACATCTCGGACAGCATGGCAATACCGATGCCAAGCATGCCTCCCAGCAGCAGTGACAGCACGGTGTTCAGCACCACGCGCGGACCGGCCGGCTCGATCGGCGGCACGGCCGGGTTCAGCACCGACACGTCGGACTGGTCGTTGCCGCCCTCGATGCGGGTCTGCGACGAGCGCTGCGAGGCATTGTCGAAGGCGCGCTGGGCGCTCTCGACATCCTTGTTCAGCACATTCATTTCGTCGCGCTGGCGATTCAGCTGCAGTACCTTGGTTTTCTGGTCGGCCAGCGCCGTGCGCAGCGCTGCCTCACGCTGGGCAAAGACATTGGCGTTGTTGCTGACCGAAGAAGTGACCAGGGCGGTCTGCTCGTTCAGCCCGGCCCGCAGGCGCGCCACTTCGGCCGCCGCGCTCTGGTATTGCGGATGGTTGCGGCCCAGGCGCTGGCCCATTTCCGCCAGCTTGGATTCCTGCTGCGCCAGGTTGACGCGCAGGTTCTGCACCACCGGGCTGGCAGTCACATCGGGCGAGGTGTTGCCCGAACCGTGCGCCACCGCCTGGCGCGAGTTGGCTTCCATCGCCTGCGACTGCGCCGCCACCAGCTGCGCCGACAGATCGTTCAGGCGCATCGACTCCACGTCAAGCCGGTTGTCGACGCTGACGATGCCGTGCTCCTGCTGGTACTTTGACAGCTTGGCCTGCGCCACTTCCAGGTTATCGCGCAGCACTTTCAACTGGGAGTTGAAGTAATTGGTGGCCTTCTTCATCGGTTCCACCTTGAGCTGCACATTGATCTTCTGGTATTCGTCGGCAAAGGCATTGGCCACCGCCGCCGCGAACTGCGGGTCGGACGCCTTGAAGGTCACGTTCAGCACCGAGCTTTCCTTGGCCGGCACGATGTCCAGCTTCTTTTGCAGCAGGTCGGCCAGCCAGTCGCGCACCGTGCCCTTGCCGCCGGTCGACTCATTGAACTGGGCGATGACGGCCGGGCTTTCGGCCAGCTTGAGCTGGTCCACCACGCGCAGCGCGACATTCTTGCTGCTGATGATGTCGATCTGGGTTGCCATATAGCCGGGCATGAGCTGGCCTGGCAAGGCCATGCCGGTCAGCGGGTCGACGCCCTTGTAATTCATCACCAGCGAACTGGTCGCCTCATACGTCTTGGGCAGCAGCAGGCTGACTACGAGGGTGGCGGCCACCGTGACCAGCAAGGTCAGCAGCACGATCTTCTTGCGCGCCTGGAGGATCAGCAAAAACTGGGCGAAATTCATAACACCTCCTTAGAACCAGCTTTCCTTGATGAAGATGACGTCGTCGGTCTGCACCACGTCCTCGTTCTTGGCGGCGATCACCTGCACCGAACCGTCGCCGCTGCGGCGCTTGATCTTGATGCCGCTTTCAGTGCCGCGCGGGGTCAGGCCGCCGCCGACTGCCAGCGCCTGGCTGACGGTCATGGTGCGCTCCAGCCGGAAGGAACCGGGGCGCTGCACTTCGCCATAGATGTAGAAGCGCGGCGAACGTTCGGCATAGATCACATCGTTGGGCCCCAGTTCGATCTCCTTGTCCAGCGCCCCATTGCGCACCATGTCGACCACGTCGATCACGGTCTTGGTGGTCTTGCCATCGCGGGTACGCACCACGCTCACCGTATCGCCGCCATCGGCATTGAAGCCGCCCGCTTGCGCCAGCATGTCCATCACACCGCGCTTGCCGCCATCGAGCGGATAACGCCCGGGCCGGTTCACCATGCCCAGTACCGACACTTGCGCGCTCTGGATCTGCGACACGATGATGCTGACCTGGGCTGTTTTCAGGTAGCCCTTCTTCACCAGCTGCTCGCCGATGGCGCGCTCGGCCTGCTGCACCGTCATCCCGCTCACCTTGACTTCCCCCAGCAACGGGAAAGTGATCTTGCCCGATTCGCTGACCCGCGTCTCGGTCGCCATGTCCGGATTGCCGAACACGGAAGCCTTGATCACGTCCCCTGCGCCCAGGGTCAGGTCGGCCGCCTGAGCCATGCCTGCGCCGAGCGCGAATGCCAGCGCCACCATCCACATCAGTAGTCGTTTCATGATTGCTCCTCGATCTGGTTTTATTTCAGGCCAGCCACACCGCGTTCCAGGGCGGTGGCTGGGGCGCCCGCGTCAGCTACCGGCGAGGGCTGGTTGATATAGGCAATCTTGGCGCTGGCGCGCAGGCGCTTGACTTCTTCTTCCGCCGATTCCTTGCCTTTCTTGGCGACCAGGTATTGCTCGATCTGCGGCCGTGCCGCATCCAGTTCCACCGGAGAGGAACGGATATCGGCGATCGTGACCAGCATGCTGCGCTCGCCTTCGCGAACAATGAACAGCTGCCCTTTCGCCAGCGCCAGCAGCTTGGCCGACAGTTCGGGCGGCAGCTCCGATCCGCTGCGGCTCAGTTGCGCCTTCTGGTACTTGACCTTGTGCTGGTCGAGCCAGGCGGCGACGTCGTCGAGCGAACGGGTCTTGTCCATCACCGCCTTCAATTCGTCGTTCACCTCGCGTGTCGGCAAGATGATTTCACGCATGTCGAAATGCTTGCGCTGCGCGAAGAATTGCGGGTTCTGGCTGTAGTAGGCTTCCACCTCGGCCGCGGTCGGCTTGGCCGGCGTGCCCAGGCGCTTCTGCATATAGGCTTGCGCCAGGATGACGGAGCGTGCCCTTTCGATTGCCTGCACCACGCGCGGGTCGCGGTCGACTTTCTCCTTGGCCGCTTCACTGATCAGCAACTGGCGGTCGATCAGCGCCTCCAGCGCCTGCTTGCGCGCGGCTTCCTGTTGCGTGGCTGGAGCATTGCTGCGCGACAGTTCGTCGTTCAATTGCATCACGGTGATTTCCTCACCGTTGACATTGGCCAAAGCCTGGCCTGGTTTCTGTTCCACCTTGCTGTTGCAGGCGGAAACGAGGACAACCAGCATGCCCGCGAAAGCCATATTCGGGTTGATGTGCTTCAAAATATCCTCCCTCGACTGTTGCAACTCATTCTAATAGCGCGCCAAGCGCGCACGATTGATTCAGTACGCGTTTTGCCGGTTCATTACCACCTTGACTGTCCGCAAGATGATCCACAGGTCGAGCCACAGCGACCAGTGGCGCAGGTAGTCCAGGTCATAGCGGATACGCGCCTCCATCTTTTCCAGGGTCTCCGTTTCACCACGCAGGCCGTTGACCTGGGCCCAGCCGGTAATGCCCGGCTTGACCTTGTGGCGCAACATATAGCCCTTGATTAGCTTGCGGTATTGTTCGTTGTGGGCAACGGCATGCGGGCGTGGCCCGACAATGCTCATCGATCCTTGCAGCACATTGATAAACTGCGGCAATTCATCAAGCGAGGTGCGGCGCAGGAAGGCGCCGATTTTCGTGATGCGCGAATCGTGGGCGGTGGCTTGGCGCACCACCGGACCATCCTCAGTCACGCGCATCGAGCGGAATTTGTAGACGATGATCTGCTCGCCATACAGGCCATAGCGGCGCTGGCGGAAAATCACCGGACCAGGCGAACTGATCCACACTGCCAGGGCAATCACCAGCATCAGCGGCGCCAGCGCCATCAGAATCGCACTGCCGATGATCACGTCGCTGGCGCGCTTGACGATGCCATCGAAGCCGACAAATGGGGTTTCGCAAATCGCCACCACCGGCATGCCGCCCACGCTGTCGAAGCGCGCCTGCATCAGGTCGAACACATAAATGTCGGGCAGGAAATAGACGGAGGCCGTGGTGTCCTGCAATTCATCGAGCAGCTTGCGGATGCGCGGCTGCGCCGAGATCGGCTGGCTGATGAAAATCATCTTGATGTGGTGGTCGCGCACGAAGCCGGCAACATCGCCCATATTGCCCAGCACCGGATGCGACAGCCCCGATTTGCGGCGGTCGGCCGTGCGGTCGTCGAAGAAGCCGCGCACGCTGAGGAACAGGTTGGGCATGCGCTCTACCGTGCCCGCAAACTTGGTGCCCACTTCATTGGCGCCGACGATCACCACCGAGCGCACTTCGCTCTCCTTGGCCGGGTCGGTGCCGACATGGCGTGCCGCCAGGTGGCTCATGAGGAGCGCGAACGGCGTTGCCAGGAACCAGCTGAACACCACCGCTTCGTCGTAGTGGTAAGCCAGCCCACTGACGTTGCCGAGGAAGACCAGGATCACTGCCGTGACGATCCACCCCATGAAGATATCGCGCGCATAGGCCGTGATGCGCCCGCTGCGCCAGGTGCGGTAAGGGTCAACGTGCTGGTACACCGCCGACGAGATGAAGAAGGCCAGCACCATCAGCACCAGCGAGTATCCGGTAAACGGCTCCCCATACACCATCGACGTGGCGTACAGCATCCCCATGATGATCAGCGGATCGAGAACACGCTGGAAAAAGGAGACCAAGGGAATATCGTTTACCGTCATCGTCGCTCCTTGTCATCAGAATTGCACCGTCGCCATGAATGAAACGCCCTTTGCCTTGTAGCTGCCGGTGCCGATCAGCGGCGTGCCGGTACGGCGATCCTTGAAGCCGGTCACGCTGAGCTGGACCTTGCGCCAGGGCTGGTAGACCACGCCGATATTGGTGCTGCGCGTGGTATCGCTTGGGTCACCATCGAAGGTGACGTAAGGCATGCGTTCGAATTTCCGCTTCTCGCGCTTGACGCCGGCATTGGCCTGCACCTTGGCCGAGATGTCCCAGGTGGCATTGAGGCTGGCGCCCTTGTTGACGCTGTTGTTGACCACGATGCTCTCCACCGCCGCAAATTCGCGCCAGGCCTCGGCGGTGAAACGCAGCTTGCTGCGCGGCCGCCAGTTCACGGTGCCGCGGCCGTTCAGTCCGCTGGTATCGCGCTCGGTAAAGGTATCGTGCTTGCGCTTGGCGTAGCCCGCCAGCAATTGCAACTGCGTGATGTCGCTGTACAGCCAGTTGATATTGGCTTTCAGCTCGTCCTGCGTATAGTTCTGGTCGAGGAAGGTGGTGCCGATCCGGCGCGGATTCAGGAAATTGCCTTTGATATGCCGCGCCACCAGGCCTACCCTGCTGCCGCTCGATGCGTGGTAATCGATACCGACTTCGCTGCGGTCCTCTTTGCGGTTGTTCAGGCTTTGCGCTTCCAGCTCATAGTCGAAGCGGTCGCGCTGGAAGCCAGTGTAAATGCGCCAGCTCGGGTGCATGCGCCAGCCGCCGTTGGCATATTCGCGGCGCTGGGTGCGCAGGTTGCGCTGTTCAGAGTGGAAATCGTTGAACGGGGTCAGCACTTGCTGGTAGCTGCCGCCAATATTGCCGTCAAAATGATTGCCGACCACCCAGGCCCAGTCCAGGCTGAAGTCCTTGCCGTTGTAGTCAAGCTGGTCGTAGTGGTCGAAAGTCACGCGCGAGACTTTCGCCTGGCCGGTAATCTTCTGGCGGCCGATCGGGCGGTCCAGTGCAATGCCGGCAATGGCTTGCGTGGCGCGATCCGAACGCTGGATGCCTTCCGGCGTATTGTCCGGCAGGCGCAGCAGGTTATCGTCATACGTTTGCCCCACGCTGATAAAGGGCTTGAAGGTTTCGCTGATATCCGCCTGCGCAGGACAGCACGCCAGTGCGGCAGCCAGCGCCAATGGAGTTGGCAGGATGCGCATATTATTTTTAGCCTTATTTAACACTACCAATAGGTCCAGCTGCCGGTCATCATGATCCAGGCAGCCAACAGGCCGTTTGTCACGGCATGTCCCAGGATGGGAGTCCACAGCGTTTCGCTGCGCATGTACAACAAGGTGTAGGCAAGGCCAGCGATGATGCCGGCCAGCCACAAGTTATGTTCGATACCGAACAGAAGAACAGAAATCGCCACTGCGCGCATGCCGCAGCGTGCCGGCCGCAGTGACAGGAAGTCGCGCTGTTCAAGCCAGCGTAACAGAAAGGAACGCCAGAATAGTTCTTCCATCATGGGCACCACCAGCGCCGCGCCGAAAGCGCGCACGGCCACCAGCGGCCAGTCGATGCGGCCATCGCTGCCTGCCGCATCGAAGCCGCGCGGCGCGCCAATTTGCATCCAGCTCGCATCGAGGGCAATCCACAGCACGAAGACGCCGGCACCGATGCCGATAGCAACGAATGCATCGCGCCGTGCAGGCAATGCGCGTAACTCCCGGTAGTGCTTGCGCCACGCCAGCAGCATGGCCAGCACCAGCGCGATCTTGGCAGGATACAGCCAGCGCATGGTGTTCGCGTGCGCACCGAAACGTTCAAGCACGTCGGCGAAGATGATGAAAACAATGAAGGTGGCGAACGGCAGCACGCGCGGCATGGCGCCGCTGCCATGGGCGCGCAGTGCGAGCACAGGCGCCGCAGCCGCTGTCGCCTGCGGCTGTTGGGAAATGCGCTTAGGTGGCTGCTGTAAAGTCACGATATCTGCCTTCCCGTTGGAAATGCCGAAGCAAGACTGCCTCGGCATTAAGGTTGTCAGATATTACAGCGGGCAATCGTGCGCAAGCGCACGAAAGTGAGAAAGTGCAAACTGTGGATTGAGTTACATCAAACGTTGTTGCGGGATTCGATTGCTTCCCAACGTTCCAGCGCGGTCATCAGCTCTTCTTCAATCTGTGCGATACGTTCGTTGAGGCGCTTTGCTTCCGCTGGCGTCTTCTTATAGAAGTCCGGATCGGACAGCGTGAGGTTCAGCGCTGTCTGTTCATCTTCCAGTTTGGCAATGAGTTGCGGCAACTCTTCCAGCTCGCGCTGTTCTTTGTAGCTGAGTTTTTTCGCCTTGGCCTGTGCTGGCGCGGCTGGTGCGGGTGCAGGTGCAGCTGCGGCAGGCTTGACTTCCGCTTTTTTCTGCGTCGGTGCTGCGGCACTGGCGTCACGCACGCGCTCCCAATCGCTATAGCCGCCGACATATTCTTTCCACTTGCCCTGCCCTTCGGCGACGATCACCTGGGTCACCACGTTATCGAGGAACATGCGGTCGTGGCTGACGAGGAAGACGGTACCGGCGTAATCCTCCAGCAATTCTTCCAGCAGTTCCAGTGTATCGATGTCGAGGTCGTTGGTCGGTTCGTCCAGCACCAGGACATTGGCCGGCTTGGCGAACAGGCGCGCCAGCAGCAAGCGATTGCGTTCGCCGCCGGACAGCGAACTCACCAGCGAACGCGCGCGTTGCGGTTCGAACAGGAAGTCGCCCAGGTAGCTCATGACGTGCTTGCGCTGGCCATTGATTTCGACCCAGTCGGAACCGGGCGAAATGGTATCGGCCAGCGTCGCGTTGTCGTTCAACTGCGCGCGCATCTGGTCGAAGTATGCGACCTGCAATTTGGTGCCTTGCTTGATGGTGCCGGCGTCGGCCTGCTCTTCACCGAGGATCAGCTTGAGCAAAGTAGTCTTGCCGGCGCCGTTCGGGCCGATCAGGCCAACCTTGTCGCCGCGCATGATGATCGAGCTGAAGTCGCGTACGATGACCTTTTCGCCGAAGTCCTTGCTGACGTTTTCCAGTTCGGCCACGATCTTGCCGGAACGTTCGCCGGTGCCTACCTCCAGGCGCACCTGGCCTTGCTGGTCGCGGCGCGCGGAACGCTGCTCACGCAGGCGTTCCAGGCGGCGCACCCGGCCTTCATTACGGGTGCGGCGCGCTTCGACGCCCTTGCGGATCCACACTTCTTCCTGCGCCAGCACCTTGTCGAACTTGGCGTTTTCCACTTCCTCGATCGCCAACTGCTCCTGCTTGCGGGTCTGGTAAGTGCTGAAGTTGCCCGGGTAGGACAGCAAGGTGCCGCGATCCAGTTCGATGATGCGGGTCGCCACGTTATCCAGGAAGGAACGGTCGTGGGTGATGAACAAGATGCTGCCCTTGAAATCGCGCAGCAGGCTTTCCAGCCACTGGATCGAGCTGAAGTCGAGGTGGTTGGTCGGCTCGTCCAGCAGCAGCACGTCCGGTGCGCCAACCAGCGCGCGTGCCAGTGCGGCGCGCTTCTTGGTACCGCCGGACAGGGTTTCCACCAGCACCGAACCATCCAGGTTCAGGCGGCCCAGTACGTTTTCGACCTTGTTATCGAGGTTCCAGGCATCGCCCGCGTCCAGCAGGACCTGGATGTCGTGCATGCGTTCCATCAGCTTGTCATCGTCACCCTGGCCGAACTGGCTGGTCAGCGCGTCGTATTCCTTGCGCAGCGCCGGCAGTTCGCCCAGGCCGGTGGCCACTGCATCGTGAACCGTATGGCCGGCCTCGAATTGCGGCTCCTGCTCGACGTAGACGATTTTCAAGCCCTGCTGCATGACCAGCAGGCCGTCATCCAGCTTCTGCATGCCGGCGATAATTTTCAGCAAGGAGGACTTGCCGGTGCCGTTGCGCCCGATCAGGCCAACCCGCTCCCCGGTTTCCAAGGAGAATTCAGCGTGGTCCAGCAGGGCGTGGTGGCCAAAAGCCAGTTGTGCGGATGTTAAGGAAATGACAGCCATTGAAGTGCAAATAGGGACGGAAAAACGAGCATTTTACCTGTTGCCAGCCTGTCAGCTATAATTGCGCTCGCTTTGCGTCCTCCCCGTAGCACAATGGATAGTGCACATGCCTCCTAAGCGTGGGATACTGGTTCGATTCCAGTCGGGGGGACCATAGCCCCCATCCACTTATCGACACAAATGGCCATTAACATAGAATAATCAATGGCTTAGCTGTAAATCCAAGTTTCCCCAAACACGCAAAACATCACAAAAAACCACTAATTTCTGCTAGGATTTACGACTAATTTACGAGTGATTTACGACTTTAGGCGAGCAGAACGTGGCTAGTTTTAAGAAGATCGGCAGCAGCTGGCAGGTTCAGATTGCTATCAAAGGCGTCCGCGAGGCGAAGCACTTTTCCACGAAGGCCGAAGCGACCGCTTGGGCCAGTGAGCGCGAAACTGAAATACGTCGCCAGGTCGCAACCGGCATTGACGCCCGAAAGACTGTTGGCGATGCGTTCGACCGCTATGGCGCTGAAGTTTCGATTCGGAAGAAGAAGCCCAAGTGGGAGCAGGTTCGACTGGCAACCCTGGGCGAAGTGATGATTGGGGAACGAAAACTAAAGCACATACCAATCAATGAACTGACCTCGGACATGCTAGGGCGCTGGCGTGACAAGCGCCTCAATGTCGACAAGGTCGTCGGCTCAACGGTCAATCGCGACTTTTCATTACTGTCCAACGTCTTCACTGTCGCTCGCCGCGAATGGAAATGGATGGGTGCAAGCCCCACCACCGACGTTCGCAGGCCCAAGGATCCTCCCCCAAGAGATCGGCGCATTAGTGATGACGAGATAGAGCGAATCACCCTTGCGTCTGGTTTTTGCGAAATGCCTGGCACGCAAGTCAAGCAGCGCGTGGGCATCGCCTTCCTGTTCGCAATCGAGACCGCTATGCGAGCGGGAGAAATCTGCGGACTTCGTGAAAGCTCTATTAACGGTCCAGTTGCGCGCCTGCTCGACACGAAAAATGGTACTTCACGCGATGTTCCGCTCTCGAAACGTGCCCGCGAACTCTTGACCTATTTACCATCGGTCGAGGACAAGCAGCCGCTGTTCGGCATCACTGCTTCGCAACTCGATGCGAACTTCCGCAAGCTGCGCCAGTCAGCCGACATTGACGGACTGACCTTCCATGACACGAGGCATGAGGCGATCACGCGCCTTGCTGGCAAGCTAAACGTGTTGGAACTCGCAAGGATGGTTGGTCACCGCGATTTGAAGATGCTGCAAATTTACTATAACGAGACTGCCGAGAATTTGGCATCACGACTCGACTAACTGAACGGTGGTGACTTTAAATCCCAAGTTGCCATAATTCTCAGAATCACAACTGTTTTTACCGAAGCACATGTTCGCTTTTGCGTAGGCTCAATTTCATTAACCATTGCGCTGCGAAGCTCATCGAATACTCGTACACTTTGAATCGCTGCTGCGTGCAGCTAATAACAAAAAGGACTTCCTCTTTGACCGCAGTCAGCTCCTAATCAAACTAGCGTGCGAAAGTGCAGGTACACCAAATGATAGAAATTAAAGACGTTCTGAATGTCTATGCAGCGGCACATAACACAGTTCCAGCGGCAAGCCCGGACCCTGTTTTCAAAGTACTTGATCCGGTCAAAGTCGCAATTGACGGCGCCATGATTGGCGTGCGCTTAAGCTTAGTAAATATGGTATCAGGTATTTTTGAAGGCGTAGTATTCGATTCTCAAGACCCCCGTTACCCACATGGAGCGATGGTTTGGTTTCGTCTACCCCCATGATGCAGCAGTACCTTTTCCCTATATCAATTTACTAGCATCATACAAAGATACGCCAAAAGCCACGCCAGGAATCAGCGGGATTTCATCCCTTTGAGGCGCAGTCTCCTGTGTAGGCAAAAACAAAGGGCCGCTTAGACGCGGCCCATTTCTTTCGGGTTGCGAAGATCTCGACACCCGCAACTTAGCCTGGTTCTGTCGCACACCAAGCGTTAAGTGACACCTTCCCCAGACTCGCCAGGAAGATCGCAAGCGGCGGCGTGATAACCGCCGCTGCAACTCCAAGGTGTGGAGCGATTGCAACGGCAATGGCGCTCACTACGCTAAGCTCAAACGCTTTGGTCGTCGCTTTCAGCTCCTCGCGCTCTTTCTTGTATTTTGCCTTGTTGCAAATGAAGGCACGTGTTTCTGACTTAAGGTTGCTCAAGAAGTCAGGTGGAGCTTTCGAAGGGCTGGCCGAAAACGGCGCAGTGCTTGATGAGGCAGATGCTAACCATTGAACCAAAATAGCGTCGAAATCCAAACCGCTATCCAATAAAGCTCGGATGCTTTTTTTTTGGAATGCCGGGAGTGCGTCGATCCACATCAAAGGATCATCAGGAAAGTACTCTTGCAATAATTCGTCGCTCATAACATGTCTCGTAAATATTCTGCGGAAACTGCGTGTGTTGTCTGGTGTAGCGCACCAGGATCGAAATCTCCAATAAGTGTATACCCGCGTCGTTGTGGAATGTAGGCGCCACTCAGAATTGCTACAAGCCGCCCATCATCTTTTCTGAAAATCGGAGAGCCTGATTGTCCCGGCCTCGCCAGCGAATTTAATACAAGATATTTGGCATTTAACGAGGGCGATGGCAACAGAATTCTTGCACCAACTGCAGTCTCATGCCTCGTAAGCACGTGTCTTCCATAGTTTGCATGTGGAAAACCAAAGCTAACGAGTTCCGTTCCTACGGTGGCGTTATCCGATGACGCAATATTTATATTCGTTGCGCCTTCCCATGGGGTTTCCAAGATTACAAGATCATGCATCGGATCTTGCGCGACGATCTTCGCGGGCATTACGGAAAATTGAGTCGGCTCCGCTTGTTGATAATCGTTTATGCTGGCGATTGAATTTATGATAACAACAAGCCCCTCATCACTCAAACCTATACAGTGAGATGCAGTCGCAAACAATCCCTTCTTCGGGAGTAAAAAAGCTGTACCTAAGACTTGGGTTAGGTTATTTTTTATTCTGCCAATAGCAAAAACGGCCGTGCTGATTCTATCGAAGTTGTGAATTTTATTCCCCAGTGACCAACCGTAGTTTGACATGTTACTAATGGAATTCTATGGAAGCAAACGAACGTATACTGAAATTTTCATTTCGTCAATTAATTCCACTCGACAGAGCCGAAGAAGCGTTGAACAATCGTCCAACAGGTTCGACTGCTCCGTCTCAATATCGCCACTACTTTTCGTAGAACTCTTACAACCCAATCATTACAAGATCCCTGAGTTCAATTGGCGCAGCCCATCGATTACCTCCTTGGGTGGATACTCCGAGATAAAGGTAATCAGCCATTCCTGAAAATAGGTAGGGGCATTCTCGTGCTCGCGCTGGTAACCAACCCAGCGCATCACGTTCCCATGGAGGTTGTGACATTTCACATCCCATAGATCGGGAAGCAATCTGTTGTTGGGCGAATTGTTCCCCCACTCTGTCGCAATCAAGCGAATAAAGCCATTGCTATGGACCAGCTGAATCACCCCGAAGACGCCAGGCCCAATGTCTGAGTCACGGGCCCAACGCACACCTCCCCGTCTTAATTGTTTGATATTACTGTACATATATACAGTATATCAGCAACCCCGGCAGCTGCAACTCCGCAACGGCTTAGAAGAGTCCCGCGGGCTCCGCAGCCTTGTCCCAGCTATAGATGATTAGTTCTTGGCGTTCAACTGCCTTACCGCCCCCGCCGACGGTGTATGCAATATCCGTCGATTCCATTTGGAATCGAGCAAACACTCGCCGGATTTCCGGGTGATCGTTCAGACTCAGAATTGCCTTCCCTTCCAGGCGCGCCATGAGGTCCGCCATTCGCTCATACTCAGTCAGCGGGAAGTCGACGCCATACCCTTCCGTCTCCCAATAGGGGGGATCAAGATAAAACAAACTGTGCGGGCGATCGTACCGCTCCATGCATTTATGCCAGTCCATGTTCTCGATGTAAGCACTGGCCAGCCGTAGGTGCGCCGCCGACAGATTTTCCTCGATGCGCAACAGATTGACTGGCGGCGCCGTGGTCGCGGTCCCCCAGGTCTGGCCCTGGACCTTGCCGCCGAAGGCCTGCTGCTGCAGATAGAAGAAGCGCGCCGCACGCTGGATATCGGTCAACGTGTGCGGCGGGGTTTCCTGCAACCACTTGAACACGTCGCGACTGGAGAGCGCCCACTTGAACTGGCGCACGAACTCCTCCAGGTGATTCTTCACAACGCGGTACAGGTTGACCAAATCGCCGTTAATGTCGTTGATGACCTCCACATCAGCCGGCGGACGCATGAAGAACAGCGCGGCGCCACCAGCGAACACTTCTACGTAGCACTTGTGTTTAGGGAATTGAGGGATGAGACGATCGGCCAAACGGCGTTTGCCACCGATCCAGGGAATAATTGGTGTTGCCACAGAGTAAACCTTATTAGCTTTTTGTGCTAGACTTCTGCCGCCCTCCGGAGGGTGCAGAGCCTTGCTCGGTTCACTGCCAATTCAGTGGATTGAGGCCTGGACGTGCTGTTGACGCAGCTCGCCCAGGCGCTCTGTCTTTACTGCTTGAAAGTATTTGAGTGCAGACGTCTGCACTTCATTTCAAAATTTCCTGCTGCAGTTGGTAATGCTCCCGCAGCCCCAACGCTAACTCTCGCCAGGCGAGGCAGGTTCTGGCGTTGTGGGCGTTGGCTTCTGCGACTTCAGCGAGCGAAACTCCGGCGGCGTCACGGTCAGCGCCGGTGGCAGGTCCGGCAGGCTCACCGGCCCAGGCGGCGTCATGTGACCGCACGAAGCCAGCGTTAATACGGCACTCAGCGTTATCAGCAGCAGTGACATAGACGGGAACTTGTTTCTCAATGACTTCTCCCTTCAGGTAAATTTTCTGGATGCGGTCGCGATACTTGATTTCGGTTTGCACCACGACTTTGGTTTGAGCGCGCCCGACCACCACTGCACGCGCGGCTTGTGCTGCCAGGTAATCGGACATTGCTTCGTTCCCGCGGCGGGCTTCATGCAGCCGGCCAACGCCATACATCACCGCACAAAGGGCAGCAATTGCCACCCACTTGAGCCACGCCGGCAGGATCACGTCCTGCAGACGGTTTAGGATGCCCTTCATGCCGACACCTTGGACTGCAACGCATCGTAGCGGGCCAAATTACGGCCGCGCATGATGGCGATCAGCTTGTCGGCATACGATGGGTCCGTCGCATAACCTGCAGCGGCGGCGGCACGGGCCCAGCCCTCCCCGGTCTGCTCGTTAAAGCATTTCCGGTAGCGGGGGTTCTGCCGGAAGAAGTCGGCATGGTCCTGCATGCAATGCAGCCAGCTGCTGTACGCACGGAAGGCGCACTTGACCGGCGTGCGCACCCCTTTGATGAACTCGTGCGTATCGACCTGGACCGTCGCACCTTTCCAGGCTGGCCCAGGCTTGACTCCGAAGAGGTTGAATCCAGGCGCTCGCGCACCCCAGCTCGACTCCAGAGCAGCCTGGGCGAGCGTAAAACTTGCAGGAATGCCGGTGTCTCGATGGCAGGCCTGCGCGGCAGGTAGCAGCAGTTCAATGAATTCGTTCGGCGACATCAGAGAGCACCTCGCACATCTTTGACAACGTTCGCGGCGTCATGTGCGATCTCGACCAGGTCTGCATCGCGGCGCTTGTCGATATAGAGGAAAAGTGCGCGAACCAGCGCCCAGGCTGGCAGGCCACAGGCAAACGACAGGAACAACATGGCGACGATACCGAACGGATCTTGTGCCCAGTGCTGGATACCAAGGTAGCGCACCAGCGCGGCGCCACCGCCAATGGAGCCAACGAGCGTGCTGACCAAGGCAACGCGCCATTCCTGGTCAGACTTGGGTTTGGTCATCGCCATTACAACGAAGGCCGCGAGACCAGCGCCAATCGCGCCCATGCCTGCTAGGCCGCCGATGATCTTCCAGCCCGCTACGCCGGCGGCCGTGCCTGTAATCGGTTCGCTCATTGATTGTTCTTTCATAGTCAGTAGTCTCCGGCAGGGGGAATTGGATCACCGGGAGCGCACAGTGTCGCGTTCTCACCGTCTCATTTCTAGGGGGAATTGAGACTATTTCAGCGAATGCTGAGCCTTCTTGCGCTCCGAAAGAAGGCCCAGCGAGGACGAGTCAAACGTGGACCAGGGAGGATTTAGGGTAGTCGCACATCAAAAGGTCGACGGGACGCACGCGCGTCATCACCACCGGATCGAACAAGCGGGTACCGCCGGCCAGTACGATGGCAAACGCCAGCTCTGAACACCACCAGCGCCTATCATCAGCCCAGTCCTCCGAGTAGGTCAGGGGCAGGCCAACGGCGCCGGCCCAGTCGTAGCCCTTCCCTATCTGGTTCTCCGCGAACTGCACGGCGGCGGCGAGATCCGGCACCCACACTTCCATGTCGCGATAGACGACGATGCCGGCCATCAAATCGGAGAGCACGCCGGCACGACAGCCGTGCGTCATGGAGGCCTCGTACGCGCGATCACCGATGATCGTGATCGCATGGCTGAACTGGTGCGAGCCAGACAGCACGCCCACCGCCAGGCTGATCGGGTTGTAAGGCCAACGGCTGGTGACACGGATGGTCAAGTAACCGCCACACTCCTTGCTTGCAGTTGCTGCGAACATTAAATCTCCTCAATTTCGATGGTGGTGGAATAGGCCAGTGCATACTGGATGGCGACGTTTGAATCCTTGCTACGCCGGCCGTAAATCATGTTGTCGCGCTCAAGCGCCAAGTCGTCCGAGCCAGGAAACACGCTGATCAAAACCGGATAGGCCCGGCTGTTACGAATGATGTTCACGAACGCCGTGCGGTCGGCCGCCGGCATAAACTCCAGATCGATAGGCAGGCTGCGGTAGGTGTAGCCAGCATCGGCGCCTTGGGAACCCGCTGCAGTCCGGTAGAGCTCCGTCGTATCCACGTTGGTAAGTGGCGCTTTTGAAGCGTTGTACTCGGGCGACCAATAAAGACCAGCCACCAGGCATGCCGCCTCGATGTAGCCCTGTAGATTATTCGCGTCGACCACATCGATGACCAGTCGCATCACAGAAACCGCCGCGAACCACACGCGCCCGACGGCTCCCCCGCCGAACGCATACGCGCTGGCTGCTTGCGCGGCCGTCCAGCCACGCAGCTTGACCTGCGGTGCCGGACAAGCCAGAACCGCCCCGGTATCAAGTATCTGGTTGTTGCCGGCAGCATCCGCATAGCCGCGCACACGGATGATCGCCGTTGGAGACAGGTTACAGAACGGCAGCGCGACGCAGCCCACCGGTTCGGCAGCGGGCCAGGTCACTGTCAAGGTGGCCGAGGTCCCAGTGGCACGCCACACGTTCGCCTTGTCGTCAATCTGGAGATTCGCAGCCATTAGCGCACCGGCAGTGCTGGAAGCAGCAACCGCCGCACGACTGACCGCGTTATCGTAGACAATGCGCATATTGCTCATGCTGGCCACCCGATTGCGTTCACCGCCTCAATCGTTTCAGCCTGGTTGATCTGCTCGCGCAGTGCACGGCCGATGGCGTAGAGACCCGACACAAACTGACCCAACGCCAAGCCCAAGCCGATAAGCTGGTCAGCGTCGAGCTGGCGCGTCGTGTTGTCGGTTAGTGTCCAAGTTTCGCTAAAGACTCCTCCGCTGGTCTTTGCCAGCGCAGCCAGCTGGACAGCCCCGTTAATGCGCACCTTATCGGCCTGGTAGCTGCCGCCTTCATACGTAAAGTTGCCCTCTTCAAGCGCGGCGCGCTTTGCCTTTACCGCAATCCAGGCACGGGCCTTAGCAACCTCAAGGCTACCGCTCGCATCGACCACCAACTGGCCGCCGAAAAACGGCGATCCCTCTAAGGAGACAAGGGCAGCCTCCACTTCGGCCAGCAGCGTTGGCTGGTCGCCAGCAAGCAGCGTAGCTGGCACGACGATGCGCGACTGCCAGGCAACGGGAAGGCCATCGAGCGCAGCCTGTTCCGTTGCGTGGCTGTTCACGGTCACTTGTGCGACGTTGGTGACCAGGTCAACGGCCAGGTGCACTGGCCGATGATAGTTGATCGTGATGCCATTTTCGGCCTGCACGGGTTTTGCAATGGGCATGTTTTCCTTTCTGGTTTCAAGGGTATTTCGTGTTGTCGATGACGGCGAGCCGCGAATAGGATGTCACACCACTGTTGAGGATCATGTAAGGCCCAACAACCTCATACTGACTAGAATCGGTGGCGCACCGTTTTACCTTCAGTTGGTTTCCTGACGCCGCATACAGCGTGTTGTAGTGCTTGATGTCGTATCGGTTGACGGTGTAATTGCCACCGTCCCACTGCTCGTAGGAGTCGTACCAGTAGGGATAAAAGATCGTGCTGCGCGTCGACGCCGCGATCGACTTGTTTGCAAGGTCAAATGGCATCGAAACCGATACGTCGTAAATGTTATTTGCATCGGCCTCACCTGGTACTTGATGCGTCAGTGCCAGTTCGACGTCGTAAGTGTCGCCGGCCAGGCGGAGCATGCGGACTCCAGCATCAAAGCAAAGCGCGCCTGTATCCGTCCAGATTTTCAAGTTCGGCATACGCCCGCTGCCGCTTGGCCAGTTGCTGGCCACCCGACCGAAGACGCGCAAGTACTGTGCAGGCATCGTGCCATTTGCCGGCAACGTCATCAGCACCTTCGCCGTCCAGGAGTTTCCCCCGTTGTTCCGAAGACCCGCCAGGGCCACACCGGCTTTAGTCTGCACATCGTGCCAGCTCTGCCCAGTGGAGTCAGCGACGTTGTACGGGATGGTAAAAAACACTCGCGGTGTACCAGCGCACGTGAAGTTGATTTCATGCAGACCTGGTAAAGATGGGATGGCGAATTTTCCGAGGTAGCCATAGCCCACATAATCCCGCGTGATCGTCAAGTGCCCCCTAGCGTTGACAACGTTCATGGCGACCGTCATTGCGAAACCCCGGACAACATTACCGTCAACATGGCGTCGGCGATGGGCAAGTCGGTACGCGTGTTGTCAATCGCCACCGTCACGACAGGAACCCCGTTGCTGTAACTCACACGGCAACTAGGAATCAACCAGGCATCCAGCGAACCACCACCATATGGCGTATCGAGGTACGCCATGATCTTCCTGCCCGCCAAAGCGGGATAGGTGAAAACGGCCTGGCGGTTTGTATAGTGTCCCGGCTGGACCAGCTGCTCACCTACGTGGAAAAGCACGTCGTCGTTCCAGGAATCGAACAACACTTCAGTGCCCGCGTCGTTTAGAACGCGAATGGCAGGATTCCCCATCAGAACATCCCCACTTGAATGACCGGAACATTCGACGCGTTGAACAGCTGCAGGCCGATATCACTCAACTCGGACCGCTGGCCACTTGTCGCGGTACGCAAGAGGCCGATGACGCTGCTTAGCGCCTGGAGATTCGTGATCGACGCCTTGTTGATGTGCGCCAGGCCAATGGCGGCCGACTGAATGTACGTCGAAGCGTTCGCTGCTGTAATCGGCGTAACTGACTGGCCGATCGACCAAATGCCTGGCGTCGTGACACCTGCCGGCGCCTCCTCAATCATCACTCGACCGACGAACATGTAAGAGTCAGACGATCCCGCCACCGTTGCGAACTTCCTCAACATCACTCGGCAATACGCCGCTCCAGCAGGCGCAACGCCAGAGCTGTATATGCGCTTGTAGCCGGCCAATGTTTTGCCCCCGCTGTACTCGCTTGGATTTGCCGAAACACCCGACGGACTTCCAGCACCCGATGAGGCGCTCAGGAGCTGATCGGAGCTATTGTAGAAGAACATGAAGACATTCACAGAGCAGCGATGCGCGCCCGTAATCGCGCTAACGATATAGTTCCTGCCTGCTACAACAGGCACTTTCAGGCTGTAGAACTCGTAGTAGTGCGTTCCGTCACTGAGCGAGCTATTCCGATATGCGTCGCTCTGGCTCGCCCAGAATATATTGGCTCCCGGCAGGTTCGGCGTCAAAGACATCCACCAGTCGCCACCACTTAGATTGACCCCCATTCCGCTGACCGCCGGCCCACTAGAACCAGCGAGACTCCAGCCATCGAGGCCGCAACTGAAGTCGCCGTTGTACATCAGATTGGTGCCGAAGTTCGCGTTGATGCGCGACTTGTCGAGATTCGTGCCAGACCCAAAGATCACATTGCCCGCCGCATCCTTAACAGTAATGCCTCGTGTGTCGATCGACTCCGGCAGGATAGATCCCTTGACGAACATATTGCCGTTATAGACGTAATCAACAGCCACCCAATTGAAACCATCAAACACTTTTTGCACACCGAAAGTGCGATCCGCCTTGTACAAGTGGACCATGTCACGCAGCCGCGGTGCGCCATAGCCTGCCGCCTGCAGGGCCGCATTCGCCTCGGTATCCGACCACACGCTGCCAGCAGTCACCGCAGAAATGTCCACGTTGCCGCGCGTACCAGCAACACCAGCAGCCCCTGCGGAGCCGTCGGCGACTTTGGTGACCGTTGCGACCTGGGTGTACACCACGCCCTCGACTACGATGGTCGCCGTAACTGTGCCGGATACTGCCGAGAAGTTCGCGTAGGTGATCGTCAGTTCATTGCCGTTCACCGTTGGCGTGATGCCGGCGGAGCAGGTGAAGGTGACAACGCCACTCATGTTGAGCAGATTCGCCTTAAAGGTGAACGACGCTGGTGACGCGCTCTGGCCGTCAGCCGCGACTTTAAACACTGCAGTCGAGGGCGAAAGGAACATGCCACGATCTGTTGGTGGCGCAAAGCGCGGTGTCGCAGCCATGATCAGCACAGTGCGATCGTTGACAAATGCCGCCATTAGACGGTTACCTCCAAAGTAGAGCGAAGTGTGTCCCAGTCGGCAGTGCGCGAAGTGAGCAAGCCGACCTTGCCAGCGGCCAGGCCGAAGCGGTTACTGAAAAGCTTCACCGCCTGCCCCAGCTCGAGGAGCAATTGCGCCGGCGTAGCTTCGAAGCGGAACGTCGTGCGCGGCACCTTTGCAATTGCCAGGCGACGATTCGCTTCGGCCTGCGCGTCGACCTTGCGCAGCAGGCAGGTATCGATCTGCACCGGCTCGGAGTCGAGCTTGTACGTTGCCTGCACGCCAGCATCGACAGCAGTCACCGACAGCCATTCCTGCGCATACAGCGCCTTGTGCGCATCCGGCAAGGACGTTTGCAGTTTCCCTTGCGGCGTCCAGTTGTGGCAGTAGCCGATCTTGATTGACGCCACAACTTCTGTACGCTTGACGATCGTAATGCTGCGGTCCAGCTGGTGCGATGGATGGATCTCCGCCGTTGCGATCGCGGGAATGGCGAACTGGATCAAACGCAACTTCCCAGTCATCGATGGCACCAGCTGGGCGCCAACGCTGCTGGCCAGCTGCTGGCACGCCACCAGCACGTTGGTGCGCTCGGTCAGGTACAGGCCGACCGGCTGAGGATTAGCGGCATCAAAGGCTGACAGTTGGACCGCATCAAGGTCGGCTGCGGTGAACCTGGTTGTTGCCTTGCCGCGCTGAGTGACCAGGTACTGCACCAGCTGGCTGATCGTATTGACATAGCTGCCGTTGAATTTCGTACCCTGGGCGTCGCATGTGACCACGCCAGGGCCTACCGCTTCGTTGAACACAAGGCGTCCAGTGTTCGCTGTTACGGTCACGGCGCCGCGCGGTTTCCCTTCCGTCCGCACTTCGGCGACTGCCTCGTTCACGCCATCGCCAAAGGCATATTCCAATGCGACCGGATTGGTCAGCACTGGGCTGATGTTGTGGCACTCGCCTAGCAGCACAGGTGCCAGGGCATCTGGATTTGTCGCGTTGCCGGCAATCTTGGCGTCCGTCACGGGCGTATTCAGGCGCTCCAGCTTGTTCACCAGACGCAGACTCAGGCGATCCCGCGACTTGCACGCGATGTCGACAATGACGCCACTAAACACCTGGCGGAAGTCCGCCCTGTCCCATCGCACGTCACCAACGAACGCGTTCACCGGCTGGTTCACCCATACGTCATCCAGCCAGGCGTCCCGCGATCCGTCCGCGTTATAGATCTCGATGTCGCCTGCGGACAGGTTAGCTGAGGCATCCATCGAGATCGATTCAGTCACCTGTAACCCACGAGCCACCACCGCCTGGTACGGCGTACTTTCCGACCCGTTATAGATCTTGTTAGACAAGTAGCGAGTGATATCGACGCCTGCGCTTTTCACGCCGACTTCAAACAGCGTCACCCGCTGCGCCCCCGAATCCTGCAACCAGGAGAGGAATTGTGGATCGGTAATCAGGATAAGGCCCTCGTTGAATTTGCTTCGACATACGCGGCCTCGGTCACAGCGTCCCGCACACCCTCGACCACTGTTTCAGCTGCCCGTTGCGCGGCGCCGGCGCCAGCCGTGATAAGGTCCCCGGTCTGCTTCATCTGGTCGGCGCGCAGCCCTTTCAGTTCTCGCATCATCGCGTCATTCGATGCCCTGAGGGACTTGATCTCCTCCACGAGCGCGGTGGTACTCCCCGCCCCAAATTCGGCGTAATCGATCCCAAACGAACGAACCAGACCCGGCTCGCCGCTAGATGCGGCCGCTGGCTGAAGCCGCGCACCTTGCGCAATCGCAGCCAAGGTCGCTTTGATCTCCACCAACGTTGCATCAGAGCTATTGAGCACATCGAGGCTCGCCTGCGCGACATTTGCCGAATCGCCAGCCCATTGCGCCAGCTCCTCGTTCGTGCGCATGACGGTGGCCAGGTCTGACGAGTACTGCGCATCGCCGCCGTTGATCCGCTGTGAAAGTTCCAGGAATGCCTGTTCAACGGCCCCGAGGTTACCCTGCGCGGTGACGTCGCCGGCCGCCGCGAGTTGGCGCGTACGCTCGAACTGCCGACGCGCCTCCGCGTACTGCTGTTCCGGCGTCAACAACGACAAACTGCTCAGCGCCAGGCTACCGTTCAAGCCGCGCGCGGTTTCCTTGAATGACTTCATCTGACCGATGAAGTCTCCCAGGCTCGTTTTGGCGGCATCCTGTGCCGCCCTGGCCTCTTTCGCCGCCTGCACCTGGTCGAACAGGGCGCGGTTACTTTCACCGATCGCGTCGCGCTGCCTTGCCAGCTGCTCATTCGCGGTCATCGTCAATTCGTCCAATTGCTTCTGTAGTTCCGTGCGCTCACCAAGCATCTCATTGACGGCATCGGTGACGGCTTTGAACGCCGGCGCCAATTGCATCAAGGTTGCGTAAGTCTTCGCGCCAGTCTCCGTGGCCAAGGCGCCAGAGCTGGCAAGTCCCAGCACTGCCTGTTTGAACTGTTCGTTTGTTTTGATTCCGCCAAGACCGAGGGAATTCAGCTGTTCGCTGAGCGCCTTCTGCATTGGAGCAATCTGCTCCGCCTTGGTGAGGAAGTTCTGTGCAAAGAATGAGGTCTGGCTTGCCAGCGCCTCAGCGCCGCCCGCCAGCGACAGAAGCCTTTCACGTGCTTCCAACGATGCCACCCCAACGGCACCAAATGCCGCCTGGGAAGTAATGCCAAACGTCGTTAGCACGCCGTCGACAATCTTGAAATTGCCTGCCAACCGCTGCAAGGTGGCACTGGCGCTCTCACCTTCGGCCGCAAAATTCCCGATACTTGGCACGAGGCGCAAGGCAAGTTCGTCGCCCATATCGGTGAACAACTTCGCGAGCAGCTCCTTATTCTTGGCTTCATCCTTGGTTAGCGCCAGATTCAGTGACTTCGTATAGCCAGTCACCAGGTCAGCGGATAAACCAAGAGTCGCCGCGAAGTCGGACGTTACCGACTTGACCGCCGAGAATCCATCGCCCAGTGCTTTTTGCAAACTGGCGTCAATCGTTCCGATCTCCCGGCCACGCTTATTGCTGCGGAAAACACCACCCTTCTGGAACCAATCCGCGTAGGTCTGTCCATTCGTCAGCCCGTCCGGCCCGAACTGGCCGGTAATGCCTTGGCCTGTCACCTCTTTGGCCTTGTGGCCGAACAAGCGATTCACTGTGCCGCCAATCAAGCCACCAACGAGCCCGCCAACTGCTGTACCCAACACGGGGACGATAGAACCGACCACCGCACCAATCGCCGTGCCGGCGTTAACGGTGGAATTGCCCGATCCGCCGAATGCGGAGTAACCGCCAGATACCAGCCGTCCGCCGTAGAATCCGCCAGCAATACCGGCCGCCGCGCCAGCTGCAGCGCCAACACTGGAGCCAGCGGAGATTGACGAGCCCAGGCCGGTCATTCCGGCGCCGTTGTACGCAGCCGATGCAGCTGCCGCTTGGGATGCACTCATCCCCATTCCGGCGCCGAACGCGGATATCGCCGAAGAACCGAAAAAGTTCCCGACCGTTGACACCATAGCGCCCAACGATGCGCCGACGCCGGCAAAGCCCGACGAGATCGCATCGTAGATATTCTTGCCCGTGGAGATCCAGCCCATGCCTTTGCCGCCATCGGCCGCCATAGCCGGCCCAGCCATGCCGAACATGCTGCCGACCATACCCGCGGCCGGATTGACCACAGCGGAGACCACTGGCCGCAGGACCAGGGTCTTGAACATGTTCTCGATCGTCCCGATCAGGTTCTTTGCGATCGACTGCCCCGACTCAAAACCGCGCAGCAGCGCATCTGTCAACGACTTGTCGATACTGTCTGCAGCACGCTTATATTCTTCAGCAACAGCCTTAGCCTCATCGGCGGCAATTTTCTTACGCGCCCCGCTGCGCTGCTCGTTGGCCAGCTCGCGTAATGCAGCGGCTTCGTCGCGATATTGCTGCGCCATCTCGCCATTCAGGTCGATACCTTCGGCAATGTCAGCGTTCTCTTCCGCACGCAGCGCCTGGCTCTCCAGGCGCACGGCGTTGAGTTCGGCCAGCTCGATCGCGTTCAGGCCGATCTGCTCGTTCTCGTCCTTTTGCGCCTGCAATCCCGCGAGTGCTTTGGTTTTGGCGTTGGCGGCGACGTCGTAGGCTTTGGCGGTCTGCTCTACCGCATCGGCCAAGGCCTTGCGTTCTGCCGCTTCCGCCTCCGCGGCAGCCCTTACCGCTGGCTGCTTGGCCAGAAGATCAGCCTGGGCCTTCGTCAGCTGCTCGATCGAAATCCGGCCCTTGCCGTACAGCGCGCTCAACTGCTCCCAGTCTTTGATGAAGGTGCCTGTCAGGCCGGCCACTTCGGCCAAGGCCTTATTTTCATCCTCCAGCTCTTTCGCCGCCTTCTTTGCCTTTTCTGCGACGGTCGCAGCATTGTTCCCCACCACGGTCGATTCCCGGATGATCTTTGCCATCGCCTCGACTGCGCCATCGCCGGTACCGGACCACGCGGCCTCGATCGAGGCCAGCGATTCTTTCCAGCTGCTGCCGATATCCTGCTGCCATTGGCGACCGATCTCCGCTGCCGTTTTGAAGTCGCCCTGCATGATGGCCACCATCTGCGCACCAGCGGCACCCAGGGTCTTGCCGACTGTTGAGAATACCTCTACGACGCCGACGCCGACTGAATACAGCAGCTTGAGCGCCGTAGCGATGAAATGCGCAGTCTTCGCGAGCCGGTCGCCACTGGTCATCGTAGTGAGGAACTGGCCGGTTAAGCGAGTCAACGTCGGAAGGAGCTCGGCAGCAATGCCGCGTGCCACGCCCTGGCCGCCTTGCTTGAGCAGATCCAGGGTGTCATTGAACTGTCCTGCCTTGTCGACCGCATCCTCGCTCAGGGACAGGCCCAGCTTATGTGCCCACTCGTCCATCTCGCGCAGGCCCTCCGAACCTTCGTTCAGCATCGGAATCATGGCACCGCCAGATTTCGAAAAGATCTCCTGCGCAAGGGCGGCCTTTTCAACGCCGTCCTCCATGCCCTTGAACCGGTCCGCCAGCTCATACAGCATTTCTTTGTTGCTCTTGAAAGAGCCATCCAGGTTTCTGGAGTTGATACCGAGCTTCTCGAATGCGGGGTTACCTTCGACGATCGCTTTCGACAGCTTTGCCATCGATCCTTCGAGATCTCCGGCCTCCATGCCGCCCTTCTGGAATGCCAGCTCAAGGCCGGCCAGATCTTCAATAGCAATGCCTGTCTTCTGCGACAGATCACTTGCCGCATCGGTGGCATCGATGGCGCCCTTGATCCAGCCGGTAAATGCGGCAACCGACAAGGTCACGCCAATTGTCCCGAGGATGCCATTGATCTTGCTGCCGGCAGTTGAGACATGTTCGAGTGCGCCGACAGCCTGAGCGCGGAAGCGCTGAAACTCTGCCACCGCGCGCGCTGCATCTGCCGTGATTACTACTCGGGATTCACTCATTTCTTACGTTCTCTCCATGCCTGTAAGGTCGCGCGCTCCATTGCCTGAACCTCTGAAAACAGCTTAGGCCAGTCTTTACGCCGAATGCCCTGCGCATCGCGCACAATGGTCACGGCCGGATAATGAAGGCCTATCGCGCCGCCCGGCCCGACCACCCACTGCGTTGACACCGCCTGGAAGAAATTCCAGGATGCGACGTTCTCTGGCCAGAGATAGATCGGTTCGGTTTCGTCGCGTTCGAACATCGGCGCCAACCCAAATGCGGCGGCGGCTTCGTCAACCTCCGCCTTGTCCTGCTCCATCTCATCAGGACTTGCCAGCTGTCCTAGGGCAGCACAGCGCGCGACCGCTGCTAGTTTTTTTCAGCAGCGCTCGACTCCTTGCTGAACGCGTTAAAGCACACCAGGGCCATGCCGCTGATGTCCAGCATCGCGTCCAACGCTTCCGCGCAGAACTCGGCCGGCTGACCAGTCTCCTCGTCGTTAATCAGGCGCTGGCACTGCCAGCCGGTGGTGACTTCTTTGACGATTTCTTTCATGTCGAAGTCACCACTGGTGATGCGGTTTTTCAGCTCGCTCGCGAGCATACGGCGGCAGATCAGGCTGAACTTGAATGGCACGGCTGCGCCGCCGGCATCCTTAATGGTGCCCTTGACTGGGACGACAACGGTCGGGCTGATAACTGAGACAAAACGCTTGGTCATTTTTCTACTTTCAAAAGTTGGGCCCGCAGGCCCAGGTTGTTAGGCGAAGCTGGTGGCAATGCGGATTTCGTCGTTGCCGGCCACAGGGAGCGCGCGCAGTTTGTAGCCGATCAGGCGCTCGCCATTCAGCTCTTCCTTGGTCGGTTCCTTGAACTGCGCGGCAGGCAGGTAAACCAGAACCTTGTCGTTGGCCACGGTGCCGTGGATCAGTCCAATGGACTTTTTCGCGGCTGCCTTGACGTCGGCCATGAAGGCAACTTCTTCCGCGGCGGTTTGTTTCAGCTTGATGGCGCCGGTAACTTCGCGGTCAGTGATGGCCACCGACTTGCCGCCCAGGATCTTCTGGAAGGTCGCACTGACGCCCAGGTCGATGGTCAGGCCCAGGCTCGGGAAGGCCGTGCCGCCGACGAATGCCGGCGCAGTCGCCACCGCATGCGTGGCACCGATGGTGATATCGCCCGAGTTGTCATCGGTGACAATCTGGGGGACGCGCCAGGCGGTCAAGGTCGTGGCAGGGTTCGCGGCAGCGGCAATGCCGCCATCAACGCCGATCATCTTGAAACTGATGATCGGCTTCTGACCTACCGTCAGATCCAGGGTGGCCGTGCCGCGGACGCCCAACAGCTTATGCAGCACGCCGTCGTCGTAGTAGTAAATACTCGCGGACTCGAAATTGCCCGATACAGGGGTGTAGTCCACGCGCACACCGGCGGTGATAGTTTCGGCAAAGCCGATCGAACGCATCAGCGGGCCCCAGGCAGGCGCCTGGGCGGAGGAACCAGCACCGACCAGTTCAATGTCGAAACCGCACTCCACGTAGCTTGCACCAGGCAGCTCTTCGGATGCGCCCAGGTATTCACGGATGATGTCGCGCTTGATGTATTCCGCGTTCAGCGCATTGATCGACACGTTGCTGACCACCAGGGCATTAGCGGCACCGGTCGGCGTGGAATCCGTGCCGTAGGTAGTTTCCAGCTTCGCAAGGATGACAGTCTTACGGATAAGGCGTTCAGGCATGCTTATTCCCCTTCTTTCGATTCAGCGGGCAGCTCCTGCTTTTGCAGGTCACCGGTTTCGACGATGCGAATGTAGCTGCCACCCAGGGCAGGTTCTTTGTGCACCACCTCGTCAGCGTTTTGTGCAGACGTCTGCACACCGCCGGAGACGGCGTGTTCCAGCGCGTCTTCGCCGGATTCGTCGAACGAGTCATTCACGTTCATAATTTCAGGGTTCTCCCGTTGGTTTGGTGTTTAACTACAAAGCGCGCGGTGACACAGGCGACGCTTGAATCCAGCTGATCGAAGTCCCAATCCAGCGTGTTGCCGTCCAGGGGATCAATGCTCATCACCCCATAGCCGAGATCAGAGGCGCCGTCGAGGTTGTCGAAGACCAGTTCCAGCACCTGGTCGGCACGCGTTCCGGGTGCATCGTCCGCACCGTCGCGCCCCAGGCATTCGATCTCGATCAAGGTGCTCCAGCTGGTGCGGCCGCCGATCTGGCTGGACTCCTTGGAGGCGCTGCGCGCCAAGCGCACGACGACCGCACTGGTCTTGTCACTACTCAGGGCGCGCGAACGGTTCAGGTAAATGCGGTCACCGGCAATTTCCGGCGCCGCCCTGAATCGATCTACGATCGCTTGCGCGATGACCAAGTGTTGGGTCGTCATGCTTTCTCCAGGTAGACCATGCTCAAGCCGGTCGGCAACTCGCTGTCGGGCTGGGCATCGGCAACCTTCCAGATCACGCCACGGATGGTGATGCGCGACTCGATGAAGTCGGCCGGCATACGGTCGTTGCTGATAACCATTTGCGGCGCCGCTGCGCCCATCCCCACACCGACCATGCCCTCCCTGTACTCGGCATCAAAGATGACCGGGACATCGACGCCAGCGATGCGAGCGATGGCATTCGCCAATCGCTCCATCGCCAGCTTGTTAAGACGGGCTTCGAGCTGGTCGAACATGCTCAAGCGTTGATCTTGATCGAGACAGTCGCAATACCTGCGCCCGCAGGCGCAGCGGCGTAGCCTGCAAGGGTGTTGGCGCCAACGGTCGTGGTCAGGCGGCTATTCGCTGCATCCCAATACAGCAGATCACCCTGGGCCACCACGTCGGTGGACAACTTCGCGACATTCCAGACGCCAGTCACTGCAGCAGCACCCTTGGAAGCGGCGGCAACGTCTGCCGTGGCGATGCCGATGCGTTTGCCCATCAGTACCACGGCGCCGGATGCCACTGGCGCGCCACCGGCGACGAAGTCCAGGACCTCGCCTTCTTGTACATAGTTCTTTGCCATTGAAGGCTCCTTTTCGATTTAGGAGGCGGCGTCGCAGCGCCGCCGGAGTGGATTGTTCAGGGATTAGGCGCCGGGGGTCTTGGCCATGGCGCGGTAGTCCAGCGCCTTGGCGGCAGCGTCCATGCGTACCTTGAACTCGACGCCGTCGCGGGACCAGCCATCTTGCTGCTCCAGCGTCGGAGTCTTGTTTCCGTCGAGATACTGAACTTCGACGGTGTCGTGGATGTTCTGGTTCGCCACGCCGTACCAGGTAGTGGCGGAGGCGTTATCCAGACGGGCATCGCTTACCACTTCGAAGGTGCCGCGCACCGAGTTCGGGACGGTGTTGTTCTTCACGGCGGCACCGACTTCGTACTCGCTTTCCATCACGACCTTGGCGGTTCCTTCCAGCGCCACCGGCACCAGCAGCTTCGCCAGACGGATGTTCAGGGCAGTGACGTTGCCATCCTTCTGCTTGGCCATCGCCACGCGCATCGCATCCACGGTCGCGGTGTTGATGCCACCAGCAGCGGTCAGGTTGCTGTGATCGGCATGGAACAATGCCTTGCCATCGGACATTGCCGGGTTGTCGGTCAGGATCGCGTACACCAGGTCACCGATGGTACGGATCGCGGCACGGCCCATGCGGCGCGGGATCTTGGTGAAGGCGTCCAGGTCATCGTTGATGATGGTCTGGCGGTTCAGGCCGAACATCTTGCCGTAGGTCGCCAACTGTACGGTCTCGCCGCGCTCACCGACTGTCGCGTACTTGTACTCGCCGCCATCCTGGATCTTGTCCAGCGACGGGAAGGAGTTCAGGTCCACGCGCTTGCCCGGCTTGAAGTCGCCCAGACTGCCTTCCGAAGTCCACAGCTGGAAGGTCTCGTCGGCCTCCTCGTAGCCCTTCATCATCGCCTTGTCGGCGACGTTCGCCAGCAGCAGTGGGAAGTCGGAACTGGAGTGCGTGAACGCTGCAGCAACCACATCCATCTTGGTCATGCCACGCGCGTTGACGCCGGCATGGTCCAGGCAGGCGCGCGCCAGATCCAGCAGGGTATACCCGCGATAGTTGTTGCCGGTATCGTCCTTCGCCAGGCTGCCGCGCGCCATGATCGATGCCTGGGCGCCGATGCGGAACTTGTCGCGCTCGTCTTCCAGGGTGACAATGCCGCCGGCGATCGGCGACGCGCCGCTGCCCATGTGCGCCAGCAGCTTTTCCTGTGCCAGCGCCAGTGTGCATTCCTGATCATCAACGCAGGTTGCCAGCAGTTCAGGGACGCCCTTGACGGTCGAGAAATTCTTGAACGCCGCTGCGATGCCGGTGCGGCGCGCCTTGTCGGCTTCCAGTGCAGCCTTGGCTGCAGCCTGGATAGCGCTCAGGTTCGGATCGGTGCCCGCTGGATTGGTAGTACCTGGCATGGTGTTGCTCTCCTTCGATTGTGGTTGAGGCGCGGCGGATGCCGCCGGGGTGGTCGGCTGCGGGAACGATGCGTACCGCGCCTTGAGGGAATCTTTCAGTTGTGCGCTGGCAGCCACCGGCAGGCCAGCAACGATCACGTCGATGAAGTTGGCTTCCAGCGCCTGCTCGGCGGTGTACCAGTGATCTTTGCCATCGGTCAGCAAGGCCAGCATCTCCGCCTTGTCGGTACCGGTTTTCGAGGCGTAGGTAGTGGACATGGCGTCGGCCCAGCTATCGAGCATGTCGGCGTACTCGCGCATGGCCTGGCTATTGCCAGAATTCCAGCCCCAGGGGGCGTGGATCATCAATTGGGCGTTCTCGGCCATCTCGACCGTGTCGCCCGCCATCGCGATCAAGCTGGAGATCGACGCTGCGATGCCATCGACCACCGTGGTCACGGTTGCTTTATGGCGCTTCAGTGCGTTGTGGATGGCGATGCCATCCGTGACCGAGCCACCATAGCTGTTGATGCGAATGGTCAACTGGTCAACGTCCAGCGCCGCCACCTCGCGCACAAAGTCCTTTGCCGCAACGGTGTCGCCGTACCAGCTTTCACCGATGTCGCCGTAAATCAGGATCTCCGCTGCGGCGGCCTGCACGGCGCCAGCGACGGCTTTTGCACCGGCCTTTGCGCGAATGGTGTACCACTTCGCTGGCTGGTTCTGGTTTGCTGTTGGCATCGTCCGTTCCTTATCGATTGCAGTTCGTTTGAAGTCATCAGTTTGTTTTTTCGGCTGTCTCATTTCTAGGGAGAAGTGAGACAGTTTTTCTCGTGCGCAGAAACGAAGAGGCCGCCCTCGGGCGGCCTGACAAACTCGCAGCGGTGCTATTCCTCCTTGGTGTCTGGCGGCGGCGCAGCAGGCGCCGCCTTGTCCTTGTTCGCGAAATTGGAGGCAAACACCAGCCCCTTCTCCTTGCACTCCTCGCGGTGCGCGCGGATCTGCTCGATGACATCGCGCGGATTGACGCCGCGCTTGCGCATAACCTCGACCTCACTGGCAAAGCCGTCTTCTACCAGCGAGTGCCAGGCCAGCGCTTCCTTCAGCGGGTCAATCCAGGGCATCGATTGGCCAACGAACAGCGCATCGTTTGCGCTTTCTGGATCGACGTCTTTTGGCATCGGGACCACGCCGGACAAGTGCGCCACCAGGACGAAGTCGTTCCAGACCGGCTGCACAAACTGGCCAACGAACTCGTCGCACAGGACCGCGTAATGTATCCACTGCTCGACCAGCTCCTGCCGCTGCGACGAGTAGGTGCCGCTATAGTCGCGCGAGATGCTGGAGTAGCTGCCGCCCACGCCGGCTGCGACCGCGCGCAGCTGGCCCTGGCGGAAGGTCACCAGGTTCGGGTTCGGACGGTTGGAGTCGATCAAGCCGATCTCTTCGCCCACACCCAGGTTGTCGATGATCATCCCTGGTGAAAACTGGAGCTCACGGACCGCGGAGCTTCCGCCGCCTGCCTCGGGGTACAAGTCAGGAGAGCCTTTCTTGACGTAGGCCGTCAACGAGGCGGCCACCTTGGCGGCGATGCGCTCGGACTCCTCGTAGTCCTTGATGTCCTCCAGGCGCGTAATCACGCTGGCAAACTCGGACACGCCCCGCATCTGGCCGATTCGGTCGATGGAGGCGATGTGATGCATGCGAGCGGCCTCGATGCGCTTAAGCTCATAGCTGCGCTTGGTCCAGTTCTCGCTGCCCGGAAATTCCTTGTACGCCCAGTACGCGGTCGGCCGCCCCCATGTGTTGCGCTCAATGCCCTGCTGGATGTTCTTCGACAGGTCGTGGTAGTCCAGCGGAATCATGTCCGGCTCGATCAATTCGAGCGAATAGGGAACCCTCGTTGCATGGTCGAGCAGCGGCACCTGTCCCATCAAGCGCTGGGCGAAGCACTCACCGTCGCGCAGCCAGGTCTTCGCCACCAGGCGCTGCGCCTTGCTCCAGTGGTAGCGTTGCGTGACCTCGGGATTCTGTTGCCAGTCCCGGTAGGCGGTCCGTAGCGCGGCGGCGTACTCATTGTGGATGGTGCCATCCTTCCTGCGCGGCTGAGGCTCGATGCCGATGCCGGCCGGGCCGACCACGTTGTTGACCAGGGTGCGCAGGGCGCCGCGCGCGATGTCGTGGTTCTGCTCCAAGTTCCGCGCCAGGCCGCGCAGCGCGACGGCGCCTTGCTGCACCTGGGCGTTCGGGGATCGACCATCCTTGGCGCCCTTGCGCAGCCGCGACGGCTTGGCCGCCTCGTACTGGCTCAATACATTGCGCGCGGCCAGGCGGCGTAGACCAGCAGCTGGCCACAGGTAGGCAACCGCGCGGTCGATGGCGTTGAGGCGAACTTTGGGCTTGCCGGGCATCGCGTTCATCATTCGCGCCCCGCGAAGTTGGCAACGGAGAACGACATGCCGCCGATGGCTGGCCGGCCAGCAGCGCGGCCCTCCTCCTGGGCAACGCGCGCCTCCCACTCACGGCGACCGGCGCGGATCTCGTTGAGGTTCTCCATGCCCATCGACCGCCCCTGGAAGGTGACGGTCTTGCCGGCCAGGACGGCCATCTCGGCCTCGAGGTATTTGGAAAGCATATCTGCTACGGTAGTCATGGGACGCTCCTTGTTCGAAACGCCCACCCTACCGACAGCACAGTCTCATTTCTAGGGAGAGGTGAGACTACGGTTAATCCGGCTTTACCGCATTCGCCACGTTGTCCATCACGTTGCGTACAGCCTTGGCCGTATACGGCTCCGATTTGTCATTACACGAACCGCCCAACGTCACCAAGTCGGCAACGACCGCGATCGGCGTCTCAATGACCACGCCAACAGCTGCCTTTGCCAAAGAACCAAACATACTGAACATCATTCCCTCCTTCATGTGCCGCCCACAGCGCCGGGCAGCTGGCGATGGCGGATCAACCGCCCTTGATGATTTTGTAGAACTGCGACCGGCTGATGTTGAACTCGGCCATAAGCTCTTTCCGGTTCCTTCCGTTGTACCTGGTGCGCACGGCCTCCGCGCGCGCCTCGGCATCGATATCGGTCTTTTTGATGTAGACCTCTTGGCCGCCCCAGCGCAGGCGCAACATGGCATCGACGGCACGCTGCTTCTCCAACGGGAAAGCATCCAGTCCCAGGGTGGCGCCGACCAAGTCGAGGAAGCTGCCAACAATATCGTTCTCGCTATGCATCATCAGTTGAATCCCCTACTTGCCCAAGTGTCCGAAGCGAAGCGGTTGCCCGCGCTCGCGGTCTGCGGTGGCGGTGGCGCTGGCGGTGGTGGTGGCGCCGATGGCCGTGCCGGTTCGGCGGCCGGCAGCGGCGGCGCCGCGCTCACTACCGGCGGTTGGCTGAAGAGGTCGCCGATGGCCGGCTGAATCTCGCCTTCGAGCGCGTCCCACCATTTGGCCGGCTTCTTCGCCAGCTCCAGGTGCGTTTCAAGCCAGACCGCGTACACCGTGCAGTCCCATGCTTCGACACGCTTGCGGAGCGCCGTCCAGCGCGATTCCTTTCCGCTGGCGGTAGCGCGTTCCACTCGGGCCTCGCCAGCCATTTGCGCGAAATACTCATCGGTCGACTCCTTCGAAAAGTGCATGTAGCCGGGCCCGGGCTTCGTGATCTGTAGCCTGCCGTAAATCAGGTCCTTTGCCAGGTTAGTGCCGACCTGCCACAGGATCAGACCGCGCTTGCGTGTCTTGCCGCGCCAGTCGATGTCCACCTTCGACGCGCCATCCTTGATGTGCTTCTCGCGGCCAGAGCGCCCTTTGACCGCGTACACCTTCCGGCCCAGCGCCGCGTGCGCATGGACGAAGGCATACACCGCCTGCGTGTGGTGGCCGCCGGTGTCGATCGCCGATGCGTGGATGCGCACTAGCTGGCCGGCTGCGTGCTGGAACTCGGCTTCGAACAGGTACTCGGCGACGTCCTGCCAGACCTGCTCTTCTTCCGGGTTGCCGTAGAAGATGCGGTGATCGATCTTCCAGGTCTCGCATCCACGGCCGTAACCGCGCACGGTGACCTCGATCCGGTTGTCCTGTGTGTCGCAGCCGGCGAGCAGCAGCAGGCAGCCCATCGGCACGGTGGCCAGCTTGTACGGCTCGGCGCGCTCCTTCAACTGGTCGGCGTCGCTCTTCTCCACATCCAGCGCCCAGGTCTCCCCGAGCGTCGTGTTTGTGAAGGCCTTGAGTTTCGTGATGTCGCCGGCCTGCGCCTTTTCGTACGCATCCAGGAACTCCTCGACAATCGTCGACCAACTGACCATTGGGCTGTAGGCGGTCCAAACATGGAACGCGATATGCGGCAGCGCCTGGATCTGCTCGCCGGCGGCGTTGCGGAACACGCCGGCGAAGTCGATCGTGATGCTCCCATCCGCGTTCTGCCACCGGCCCGCCTCGGCCACCGCCAGGAATTGCGCCTGGTCGATGAGGCAATGGCAATGCGGACAGAGGTGGCGCACAGAACCTGGATCGCGGCCAACCCACTTAAAACCGTGCTCCTCGTCCTTCTTGCCCCAGGTCAGCACGTGATAACCGCCACACTCAGGGCAAGGGATCGCGTACTTGAAACGCTCATCGGCGGCGCCGTGGCGGTCATCAATGAGTGAGAATCCCTGCAGCTTCGGCGTCGATCCGGTGATCAGCTTCGGGAAGGTCGCGCCTTCCACGCGCTTCGCCGCCAGATAGTCGGGCGAGCCCTCCTTCTCTATGTCGCGGTCGAATGCGTCCAACTCGTCCAGCCAAGCCACGTCCACTGAGATCCGGCGATAGGCGCGCGCAGCTGTGCCGCCGCGCGTATGCAGCAGGCAGCCCAGGAACTTCTTCTGCGCGAGCGTGTTGTCCTTATGCCGGGAGACGTGTGCCGGCATGGCCTTGCGCATAACCTTCACGTCGCGCAGCATCGTGTCCAGTTCGGTCTTCACGAACTCGTCGCTGTCGCCGTCCGTCGGCTGCCACAGCGCCTGGTTGCGGCGCTTGTGCTCCGCGAAGTATCCGACGCCGGCCAGCACGATCTTCGTGTAGCCGACACGGGCTGACTTCTTGAAATCGATCGCACGGATGTCGTCGTTGCTGATGCACGCCATGATCGCGCGTTGGAATGGCCACGGCTTCCAATCCTGCTCGACGTAGGACGACTCGGCCGAGAGATAAAAGTGTTCCCTCGACCACTCCTCCAGCGTCAGAGGCGGCGGCACGCCGAAGGTGCCAAGGCCGCGCATCACCGTCTTGACCAGCTCAGGCGAGCCCCAATGGACTACGTCGTACATGTCGCTCATTGCTCGACCTCATCCAGCAGAACCTCGGCCTCACCGGCGCCCTCCTCGCCTTCATCATCCGGCTCGCGCAGGTCGGCCAGGGACATGTTGGCGACGATGTTTCGCACGCGTGTGATCTCGCCGGTGATGTTCTTCACCTCGTCGGAGGTCAGGCTCGGCACGCGGCGCTTGGCGGCGCCGGGGATCGCCTCCAGGATGCCGGCGATCTTGCCTCCCGCCATGGACAGCACGGCCTCGATCAGCGCTACCGGAGCCAGCTCACCGCGCGTTACCGCGTTCTGCATTTCGATGCGCTCGCGCTGCGCCTTCGCCAGGCCGGCGCGCTCAGTCGCCTGGTCCAGGTCGCCGTTGGCCGCGCGGCCAGCGGCCTGTTCGCGCAGGTGGGAGCAGTAGACCTGTAGCAGCTGGTGCCCATCCATGCTCTTGTCCAGGATGCCCCGGCCAACCAGGTTGCCAATAGCCTGCTGGCTGACGCCGACGAGCGCGCCGAATTCTGCCTGGGTCATCGGCTTGGTAAGGTCAAAGTGCGACATGAAATTACAACCCCCTTAGGATGGGTTTATGACTAGAGAAAAATCGGGGTTCGAATTACCCTTGACGGCCCCCTCGCGGGAGTACCTTGGAAATGCTTCGGGTCAGCGCTGGGACGCCCGCGCCTCAGCCAGAGCACGCTGGAATTCACCCTTGAAATGCTGCTCGATGGCCAGCTTCGCCACGTATTCAAAGTCGAACGTCGCCTGGTAGGTGACATTGCGCACGAAGATCATCACAGCTCGAACGGCTGTGCCGCGCACGAAATGCATGCGCTGATAGATCCCGAGAGGCAGTCGATCCCCAGGCCTGCCCACAAAGTAGGAAACGCCTTGCCGCGTCTTGCTACCGCGCTGCAAGGCCTCGCGTCGCTTGTCCGTCATGTTGGCCTTGTAGCCTGCCTCCGGGAAGGCGCGGAAGTACGCCAGGATCTGCACGATCTGGCCACGGCTCATATTCCCGTAGTCATCCAATTCGGCGCCGTCGCCCGGCACCACACGGTAGCCTGGCGGCAGCGCACCAATGGCTTCTAGCGCACGCTCGAATCGCTTTTGTCCACGTGACCCGCCCTTGATCTGCGCTGCCATGTACTTCGCGGCCGGAGTGCTGCTCTTGCTCGCAAAGTCTTTCAGCTTAACTTCGGCCGTGAGACTGTCGCTCGTGGCCGGTCGCACGTACAGCCCCGACATGGTGAACGGGGTCGGCTTATCAAAGACGTCACGCATCTCGCGTTCCTCGGCTTGCTTGCTCTTGACCGCCACGCGCGTCAATGCCACCCGCGTGGCAAACTTGACCTGCTTCTCTTCCACCAGCATCCCAGCGGTCAGCTGCTTTACTGCATCGCGCACGTCAACGGTCATGGAGATCTCCGGGAAGTGCAGACGTCTGCACGGAAAAGAAAAAGCCCGCACAGCGGCGGGCTTGATTGTTGCCTCCATTCAGACGAACGGGCGCCTCCGCGAGGGAGACGCCGATTCGGCTGAAGGCTCGGGATATCCCGGCAGGCAAGTTGTAGCCTGAATGGTAGCCGGGCTACCTAAGGTTATCAAGATACTCCTTAGGTTCCTTTCCGCTTTGGCAATCAGCAGCAGCACATGTCGTCCCCGAACGCCGCGCACGAAACGGCGCACCTGATCCGCTGGCCATTGATGGATATGGAGCGCCTTCAAGACCTGGCGCTCGTTCGCGTCGCCGAGCAGGCGCCATGCCGCCTCGACAACCCATCCGTCCAATTCCGCACCCGTGCACGCCAACGGGCGCTGCATCCTGCTGCCATCATCAGCCGGCGCCCGGGCGACGCCTGCCGCAGCTGCACGTTGAAGGACGTACTGACGCGCCCAGGCCGCACAGCATTGCGCGCCACCGCCGCGCTTCTCGGCGCCCCGCACGGCATGACGCCAATTCTCCAGCCTTGCCTTGAACTGCTCGTCCCCTGGCCCACTGGTCACTGACACGCCACGCCGCGCAGTGCGCGGAACCGGCTTCGCTACTTCGATCGCTTCGTACGCAACTCCATCGACTTCAATCACTTGCATTTCCCATTTCCTTTTTTGTTCGCTCTGTCCGAGCCCAGAATCCTGTTGAACAGACCCTTTACATGCCTTCACTGAACCCTGTTACGCTGAAACCAGCATGAATGCTTGCCTTTACAGGGTTAACAGGGTTAACGGGGTGTGATTACACGCACATATGAAAATATTTCCACCTTCTCTAATCTAAGAACTACGCACGCGCACGCGGAGAACCCCTGTAACCCCTGTTAACCCTGTTAACACCGCATGGATGCTAGCTTTGCGCTGCACGGGGTTTGTAATATCCCTGTTAATAACCCTGATCTTTTGCACTTTTAGATCTCGGCCTTGATATCCGCTAATCGGCGGAAGCGTTCGCAGCGTGCAGACAAAGACTCAGCCGGGTCGTCGTTCTCCTGTTCCGGCACATGCAACACTGTCAGCAGCTTCCGTTTCGTGCCGATAACCACCCACTGGCGATCCTTCTTGAGGCGGTTCCCCATCAACTCGGCAAACTTGGTAAGGGACTGCCCACGCAACCCATATCGAGAGCAATACCGGTCGTAGGCCAGGTACAGGTCATTCGACAAACAGGAGCAATAAGGTGCGTCCAGCTCGCCGCCCGACCAGGCGAGATAGAACGCCTCCCAATCGGGCCTGCCAAAGCTGATGACGCGCTCTTTCGCGGCGGTCATTGGCGGCCACGTATGTGGGTTGAAGTCGCCCAAGGGATACTCCAGAAGAAATGCATAGAAGGCCTCGATCAGGCCATCGTCCAGCACGGCCTTGATTTTCCCGAGCAGCACCGGGTCCAGATCGGTACGCACGTCGGCAACACAGAAGCGACGGTCGTGCGGCTCCAGCGGCACGGCCTGGAACTCGTTCGACAGCATGACCGTATTCATGTGGTTGGCCTCGTCGCGGTCGTCCTTGAACTTCTGGCTGATCGGCTGCGTGCGCCCCGTGATCATGTGCTTGATCAGGCCGATGGAGCTGTACTTGTCCTGGCGTGAGAGAATCTCCTCGAACAGAACGAACAGCTTTTGCGACCGCCACACGGTGTACGTGGAGTCCAGCTGGTTCTGGCCACCAGTCGCGCCGTATTCGCCGTAGATGGGCTTGATGATGCCTTCGAAGAACAGGCTCTTCCCTGTACCCTGCTTCTCGCCAAAGAACAAAAGCGCTGTTTGCATCTTGGCGCCGGGGTGCTGCAAGGGATAAGCCAGCCAGCGCAGCACCCACTGGAACAGCTCCTCGCTGTTCGGCTCCGAAAAGCAGAGACTTGCCAAAAGCTCCAGCGCCAGGGCGGCTTTCTCCGGATCTTTCTTCGGCTTCAATGGGAAACCTTCAAACATGTTGATGTGCGTTTTGAGATCCACCGTCTGGGTCGGATCAAAGACTAGGTTCTCCAGGTCAATCTCGCGACGCATGGAATGTTCGAGCCACCGTTCGGCCAAGTTCGCACCACGCGACAACGCCATAGCGTCGTAACCAATGATCTTGCGACGGTCGTGGTCCCATACTGTCTTTGTGCCATACAGCAGCGTGTAGCGCTCCAGCATCAGCAGCAGGGAGTCATCCCCCGCCCCCCCGGTGGTTGCTGCAACGCCGCGCACCGTGGCCGGGAGATTGCGGGGGCTGATGGACCGCCGCTGCGGGCTGTTCTCCCATTGCTTGGCACTTTCCTTGCCGACCATGGTGACAAACGCCTTCGCCTTCATGCGCAGTTTGTTCACCGAATCCCACACTTCGGTCGTTCCCTGGATGAGCGCACAGTGCGACAGCGCCCATTCCAGCGACACGAGCCCGACCTCCTCCTCCGGCACCGCATTCGCAGTTGAGGGGGGCGGGGGGAGCAGCCCTGTGTCGTCGATTGCGCCCGCTCTCGCGGCTGCATCATCGAGAGAGGGGGCGGGAGAGGCAACTGACGCGGCATCGCTCTTGATCCCATCGGACGGCGCTTCGGGAAGGCAGGACGAATGTTCAGTGCCCGCTGGCGCGTGCAAAGCTGGGACCGCTTGCGCGGCACCAGCTAAGGGAAGGTCAGGTTTGGGCCGCTTCGCGGCAAGAAGAACGGGCGCGAGTTGCGATGCCACGACTTCAAGCGACTCCTCCGCGTGCAAGTCGTTCCAATCGGTCAGCTTACGCCCTCCCCTATTTGAGAAGGATGGAATCGCGAGCGAGGCGTTGCCGACAAGCTTTGCCGCCGCCGTGCATCGCGACAGGCCGGCATTCTCAAACTTCCGCGTGTCGATTCTGCGCCCCCGGCGTACATCGCTGGCAATGTAGTCGACGCCGTTAGCGTCAACACACCACTGCGCCGTGACCTGTACTGCTTCGCCGCCGGCATTCAGGACCGAATGCTCCGTCCCATCAATCGGCACGTGCACGTGTACATCGAACTCCTTGGACAAATGCTCGATGAAGCGCTGCTCCAGCAGGTAATCGTCGTCGACCAGGAACAGCAGGTGCGCATCGGAATACCGGCGCCGCAGTTCCTGCGCAACGACACCGATGCTACCGGCATCGAAAGCCACTGCAAGGGGAAGATCGTCGCCGAGCAGCGCAGCCGCCATGCGAACAGTTCGACAGGTGGCATAGCCTTCACCCAGGCCAATAACACCTGCATCCCCAGCTCGACCAGCGAGGCCGCCGAGCAGACATGCCGCACCGATCTTGTCCATGCCGCTGCTGTAGCGCTTATTGCCGGCCTGGTCGATGCGCTGACGGCCAACCATCTGCCCCGCGCGCATCATTGGGATTAGAAGCTCACCCTTGTCATTGACGCGCACGCCCTCTGCAGTGATCTTCTTCCGATCCAAGTAGGCGTGAGTGACTGGGTTGTGTTCGGCCTTGTTCCATTCGTCCTGTGCACGATTCGCAGCCAGTTGCTGCTCACGGCGCTTTTCCTCCGCCGCGCGTTCCTCTTCCTCCCGCCGCTTCGCAGCCAGGTCGGCTCGCTCCTCGGCCGACATCTCGTCGGATTCGCAAGTTACTTGAATCGTGCCCGGATCGAGGCCGATATAGATCCCGTATGCGCCAGTGATGACCTCGCGGCCAGTTCTCAGGGTGGTACGACGCAGCACATACCATGCCTTCTTCTTTGGCCCGAAACGGTGAATCTTCCCATCGGTCTTCGGATGGTCCGACGGCAATGGCGGCATATCCGCCAACTGCATTTGGAGGACTACTCGCCCAACATCATCAATCAAGACTTGGCTCCCGCAAAGCTTGTTGGGCCTTTGTACGCCACTTCTTCACCGGCTACGATGGATGGCAACGCACGGAAGTCAAACGCACCTGGTCTGAACACCATCGCGCTACGCGCACGCAGGGGCTTGAAGCCGTTACCTGTGCGTGGCTCTGGCAATTTGCCGACCCAGGCTTCAGTCGACTTGGCAACTCCGAGGTAGGCGCGTCCCGCATCGGTCAACTCCACGTCGGCGCCATCCTTCTCGATCAGTCCGTAGAAAATTAACTGCTCAATGACAAGAACGTCAAAAGAAGTACGGGTGATGGATTTACCGGCGACGCGATACAACGTGGCGATGGCGGCCCTGCCACCGAGGGACAGTAGCGCCGACAAGCCGTTGGCCGGCCTGCTGCCACGGCGAGGCAATTCGTGTTTGGACATTACGCAGCCTCGCTGGAGGAAATTACGGGATTTGGGGTTGGGCAATGCATCAGGAACATCAGCGTCATCAACTCGCGGATAGTCGTGTGCATGCGGCTCTCAATCGACTGCAGGGCCGCGCGCTCTTTCGCGTCGATCTTGCCGTCGTTGGTCTTTGCTTCCGTGTAGGTGCGGGACAGCTCGCCCAGCTCTCCATACAACTCGTGGAACTTGCCGTGCAGCTCGTCCTCCGACAAGTCGCCGGCCACCGGAAGGGAGTAGAAAATACCGCCGCTCGCATGAGCGACGGCTTGCGCGAAGTGCGTCGTGCCGGCATAGCGCTGGATCAACAGCGCAGTGTCGACGCGCATACCGCTGCCCTTCACTTCGTACACCCGCTGCTCCAGGGCCGACTTGCTCATGCCCAGGGTCGCTGCGGTCCCGGCCCAGCCATGGACCTTGATCATTTCTTGGTATGACGCTAACAACTCCACAGTGTCGTCCTTTAGTTCTTAGGTTTCAGATATCAAAACTCTTGGCTATCATTTTTCTGTTGCTGCGAAGCTAATTGCTGCCCTTCGTAGGCATAGCCAGGAGCTGCTCGCGCGTCACACGCCCGTCAAGTTCAGCGGCAATGCGTGACGCGTAGTCGGTTTCTCCAGTCCACTCAGTGCGAGGGAGGCGGTCATTCGATCGCCACTTGATCGCTGATGGTCCTTTCACACCGCAAACGCGTGCAATTCGGTTGGGGCCCAACACGTCAAATGCAACGGCGAGCGCAGATTTTTGAGGAGGAGTAAGGGTATTCATGCCCGAATGATAGCCGACGGCTATCAATGTAGCAATAGCCAACGGATATTAGTTGGAGGATATAGTGCGACTAATGAGTCACGAAATTTATGCAGGCTTCGCAAAGCGCCTGATCCAACTTTGCGAAGAGAAGAATTTGCCCGAGCGCGGCCGGCAGGCGGCGTTGGCTCGCATGTGCGAAATTAAGCAGCCATCGGTCAATAAGTGGTTTAACGCGATATCACTGCCCGATGCTGCAAACCTGATAACAATCGCCGACTGGGGGAAGACCACGGTTGATTGGCTGCTGACTGGACGTGGCCCACAAGAAGTGGCACCGGTAGCAGCCCCGTTCTCTTTAGTGTGGATCAGCACCGAGGAGGAGAATGTACTTAGCCAGTACCGCCAGTGCACAGAAGCGAGTAAAAAGCTTGTAGACGACACGCTGCGCCACGCCGAAAAGGACGTCGCGAAGCTAAGAGCAGCTGGGTAGCCCGAGCTATTCACAGATGATTAGAAGCACTACCCGTCCACAGGTAGCCAATGGAGCTGATTGTGTAAAGACAATATAGTCTGCGCATGGATCTATCTGCGCGACTCGACTTGGCAATGCGCCAGGCGGGCTACTCCTCCCAAAGCGCCTTAGCGCGCGCCGCCGGCGTCTCACAATCATCGGTAAATCGGATCTTGAAGAAGCCCGGCAGCCAAGGGCCTGACTCGGTGACGATTACAAGGTTAGCCAAGGCCTGCGGAGTGACGCCGGAGTATCTTTTTTCCGGCATTGAGAGTCAGATCGAGAGGCCGGCAATGCAAAACAACCTTGCACTGGTGTACCTGGAGCCAGTTGAGTTGAGAATAATCACGCTCTACCGTGAAGCAACTCTTGCTGGCAAACACCTCATTGAAGACACGGCGAAACACGCCCCCAAAGAGTTAGAGGGAAACGCGCCCTCCGACGACGAGTGATAGACGCGGCGCAGCTGTCTGACTAGCCCGGTCAGGCGCATAAAGGTTGGCCTGCGACTCGATCGTCTTGCGAATAGCCATCTGCACCCCTGCTGGAAGAGCTCGGAATCCGAGCAACATCTCCCTTTCCTGATCGCTCAGGTTCATCTTGCCACCTCGTAATATGAATTGCCCAAAATTTAAGGCGATTCATAGTACTTCATTTGTACGGGGAACCGCTATTCACATTTTTGAAAGGATGTTTAAGCATCGCGAAAGAAGTTACCTAGCGTTAAGTGAATTGCATTCCAATTCCGACCGGTTTGCGTACACTTCCGCGAGGAGGCCAGATGTACGATCTTCTCGACCTAAAGCTAATTCAGTACATTCGCGAGGAAACGAGCCTGAGCGCTGTGGCTGCGCGCGCGCGAATGTCCCTTCCAGCAGTAAGTCAACGCCTGGCCAAGCTCGAAGATCACTTTGGCGAAAAGCTTGTCAATCGCAGCGGCAGATTTGGCCTCACCCCTGCCGGTCAGATCCTCTTCCACGCTGCCAGCAACATCAATGCCGAAGTAGTGGCTGCAGAAAACGGCGTCAAAGCGCTTCGCACGAGGAACGCCGGAAATCTGAGAATCGCCTGCCTTGACTCCACCCTCATCGACGACCTCCCGGCAGTACTCGAAAGGCTTGCGGCTGAAACTCCGGACCTTCAAATCTCCATAATCGACGTACCGTCCAGCCAATTGGCAGAGCAGCTCTGGGACGGCGTAATTGATGTCGCACTGGTTTCCAGCACCACTCCTTTTCAAGGCTTAGAACTTACGGCATACAAGTCCGAGCGCGCGTGCATCGTCGCGCCGCTCAGCCATCCTCTGTCACAATCAATAAAAGCCGTCCTCCTGGAGGAGGCGCTAAGTTACGACCTGGTGATTGTGGACCACCGAAGCCGCTACCAAGAACAATTGGATACCGCTCTCCGGAATGCCATACGACAACCGCGAATTCGCGCGCGAGTTCAAAGTGTCGAGGCACTTTGCATGCTGGTGGCGCAGACACAGCTGGGAATCGGCCTGACTTTTGAAACGGCCGCACGCCGGCACGCTCGAATCCAACCGATTCATGTGATTCGGCTCTCGGACTCATGGGCAACTCGCACACTACAGACACTCTCCCGCCCACTACACCAAACCTCAGCAACCACCCAAAAATTCGTAAGACTGCTAACCGACCAATTTTCGCAGGTTGGTGATCAATCTATCCAAAAGTCACAAAAGACCTAGCAATTTACTCCACAGTTGGTAATCGATAGCCAACAAATCGCCATTTAATAACCGTTAGCTATTGCATAGAGAATAGCCTAAGGCTATCATTGCCTCACTTTTACAGGGAGGCAACCATGCACGGCATTGATGTCCAGCATTCTCAAAACGTTTCACCGACGGTAGTTCGAGTTATATCCCGCAATGTAGATCCGTTCGCAGGCCTGAAAGGGCACGCATATATCGAAGCAAGAGGCCTGAACAAGCCGATCCTGCGACATGTGCAGACGTCTGCACAGCTTTCCGCCAGTGGCATGGAAGAGGTAGGCAAATGAACGGCCGGCGTCCTCTCGCGGCCATGTCTGCGCCCGAGTCCTCGCTGGATGATCACGCAACGGCACTGTTGACCAGCATGAAGAGTCTGCATGCCGCAGCCACCAGTGCTTATGAACTTCTCGAAGGGGCAGGCTTTGCTGGACTCCGAGGTGACACCGCCGACGATCTGCGCCAGGCGATCGCGATTCACGGCCACCTGGTGCAGGAGTTCAACGTCAAAGTCCGCACGAGCACTGGCACCGCCACGTTCTGCACGTGCGCAGCCAACGCCGCCGGCGCGGTTGAGGCCGAACTGGAGCGCCAGGGTGACACACCGTGCGGCATCACCGTTACACCAGCGAATCCTGACGACCAGGCGCTAGCAGCTGCGCATCGCGCATTGCGGGTTGCAGGACCGTTGGAGGCGGCGCTTAAAGACCCATCAATCGGATGTGCGCTCCGATCTTACGCACGCAAGCACCCTGTGCGCCGCGCGCCTCCCGTCGATTTCAAATCCCTAGCGGCAAACGACCGCGATTAACTGAAAGAGCTACGCCATGAACAAACTCGTTGTACTCGCACCGCCCGTGGTGCCAATGCCTGCAGACCGCGTGATCGTGGTCGACGAACTGGTCGTTGAAGGTCACCAGGATCTGGAGACGTGGGAACTCCGCATTTCCCTCACCAATCGCAAGCGATTCAATGAAGAAGCCCTGCAGAGCTTGGCCGAAAACGTCAAACAGTACGGCATCCTGCAACATCTCTTGGTACGTCCCATTAAACCTACGACCGAGTCACCGCAGCGATTCGAGATCGTTGCCGGCGAACGTCGTTTCCGTTCGGCCGTCCTGGCAGGACTGACTACGGTTCCGGTCCGAATCAAAGCACTCAGCGACGCCGAAGCAGCAGTCATCCAATTACTGGAGAACATTCAGCGCGAAGATCCTCACCCCCTCGAGGAAGCGGAGGGCTATCAAGGCTTGATGCACAACCACGGTTACACCATCGAGCAGCTGATCGAACACACCAAGAAAAGCCGTACCTACATTTACAACCGCCTCAAACTTTGCCGCCTGTCGCTGACTCTTCGTGACATGTTCTTGGACGGTAAATTCGAAGAATCCGTAGCGGAACTACTGGCACGGTTGCCGACGCCAACAATGCAGCTCAAAGCGGCTAAAGAGGTCAGTGAGCCGGACTATTACGGCAACAAAATGTCCGTACGCGCCGTACGCGACCACCTTCGCAGCAACTATACGGTTGAACTGAAGGGCGCGGTATTCTCGATCAAGGATGCCAACTTGGTCAGCAGCGCAGGGGCGTGTGTAGAGTGCCCGAAACGCTCAGGCAATCAGCCTGATTTCGATGGCGGCGACAAGAATGCAAACATTTGCACCGACCCCTCCTGTTTCCGCGAAAAGGAAGCAGCGCATGCAGCCAATGCACGTAAGAAGGCAGAAGATTCAGGCAAAACCGTTGTTACTGGCGATGCGGCAAAGAAGATCAAAACTTCCTCTTGGAACGATTCGCTGAGCGGCGGATATAGCGCCCTTGACGCCAAGTTTTACGTGGGCGGTAAGGAGACGACCTACCGAAAACTGCTTGGAAAGAACTTGCCCGACACCCTGTTGATTGAAGACCCACACAAGCCAGGAAAGCTGATCGAAGCGGCCAAGACGAAAGACTTGGAAGAACGCGCCGAAGAGTCCGAGGCTGCCGGAAAAACGCCGGCAGCTGAGGCCGCAAAAGCAAAAGCCAAAGAAAAACAGCAGGAAAGGGAAGCTGCGATCGAACGCCAATTCCGCCGCGATCTTTTTACTGCCCTGCGCACGAACTCCCTAACGCACGGATCGCCCGCATACGATGAGCATGAGATTGCCGTGTTGCTCTTCAGCGCATGCCCGAATGAAGCGGACGGATTCATCCGCAAAACCTACTCCTGGACCGGCAGCGAGTTCGAGAGCGGCTACTTCAACAAAAAGTGGGTGAATGGCTCCGACAGAATCAAGGCGGCTATACGTCAGATGCCTGCAGCAGATGTGCACCAGCTGATCATTGACTTAACACTCGCCCGCGACTTGGTCGTCAACACTTACACCGGCAATGGTGAAAAGCCTGCGCGTATGCTCAAGGCAGCTGACGATGCTGGGATAGATGCCTCGGCAATCCGCGCTGGCTTAGTAAAGGCCGCCAAGGAAAAAGAAGCTGCCAAAACCAAAAAGAATCCAAAGCCTAAGAAGGCGCCTATTGCGAGCCAGGCAGACCTGCTCTCCGTTCCAGCAAAGTCGAAATCAGTGGCAAAAAAAGTCGCTGCAAAGCCATCCGTCAAGGAGGCGCCGGCAGCACAAGATACAGCGACAACGGTCAATTTGGCTAAGCTGCCAGCCGAGGAGAAACAGGTTGAAGATTCAGCTCCGAACCCGACGGCAGATCTAGCAGTGATCGAGACGCCTGCCGCCACAGCAGCAGAGGTAATCGCGTCGGCACCGCGCAAGACGATAACGCTGAAGCAGAAGGCTGACAGTTCCAAACAAGAGCCCGCCGGTCCGCTCATCAAGGTAAAAAAAGACCGTGCAGCACAAGCGGCAGCCGCACTGACTCCTGCAGAAGCCTGGCCGTTCCCAACCACATCGATTGGAAAATAATCATGGATCGAAACATCATTGCGATCAGCCACGCTTACGCAAACCAGGAGGCAGCCGTCGCCATCGCTTGCTACTCCGCGGCCGCGTACAACAACCTGTCGAACATCCAGGCGGATGCGTGTGAGGACGCTGCTCTTGCCTGCCCTACTTGCCCGTTCAAGACGGCCGAGAAATCCGCGTCGATTGGAGTAGCAGCCCAATGAACGCATTTAGCAATCATACGACCATCGTAGCGACTGCCACGCCAGTTCCCGCACACCAGGTCATCGCCAGCCTTGCGAACGAATTGCGCGCCGCAGGCGAAGTTCTGAGCGCACTGCATCACTTCTCGCCAATGGCAACGCTGTTGCATGCCATGGCCGAGCTGCGGGAGCGCGGTGTAATCGACCAGGAACTTAAACGCAATGCTGAGCGCTCGGCGGTGTTGAGCATGGCAAAACAGTACCTCTCTCAACGACAAGACAGCGAGGAGCACGGCGCGCGCGCCGCGACGAGCCAGGACCTGGTGCGCCGTTTGCGCGCTGCGGCCAACCAAAGCCGGATCCAGCCGCCGGCATTGGATCTGGAAGCGGCGGCCCGTATTGAACACCTGGAGCAGTTGCTCGCCGAATCACAACGCAGCGACCAGAATGAAACTGATGACAAGAAAGGCGAAGCATGAACGCGACAGCAACCCAAGAAATCGACATGATCACCATCCTCGCAGAGGCGGTGGCCAAGCATATTCGGCCGGCGATTCCACTGTCCATTGATCTGTGGGATATCGCCACGATCGCAGCTTACCTAAAGCGCGACCCACAAGTCGTACGCGAGCGTATGGCATGCGTCCCTTCATTCCCTAAGGCGATACGCCTGCCGACCAAAGGAGGCCGCGCACAACCCCTCTATAAGGCCTCCGAGGTGATTGCTTGGGTCAATCAACATCAGGAACGACACTAACCGCAAAAAGCCGCAAATAGCGGCTTTTTTTTATGGTATTCGCTTGACCCATCGTGCCCATCAGGAAAGAAATTTGCGAATGGCAACCATGTTAAGATGAATTGACTTTACTGCTGAGTGACTTCATGAATATTCATGGTTATGAAATCCCTGATGGGATCATCGGAACTGCCATAGGCGCCCTCATTGGCGCTTCTGTAAGCTTCATTAACACCTATGTCAACGACCGGCGTACCACCTCCCGGCTAGTTCTTCAGAACGCTCACTCAGAAAAGCTGGCCAGCGATGCTCGCGAGCACACGATGAGGAAAGAAATCCTTCTATCGCTGCCCGACGCAATGCACAAGTTTCAGTCCGAGTTCGGTGGGCTACCATGGGCCTCTTCCCTCGATGCGATCCAGCGCGAATTTCTCGCGTTCAGCACTGTGCTCAGCAAAGTCTCGGTCGTTGCATCCACGAACACAGCAGCGCTTGCCACGGAACTTAGCGCCTTCTTCAGCACAGCTTACTTGGCTTCGCTGCCCACGTGGGCCAAGGTAAATGACCTGCGCACCACATTCGAAACGTCGGTCAAGAAGATGAGTGACGTTAATGCGCGCATTACAGCCCATGAATTGGAGCTCGCTGAGGCGTTAAAGAACGCAGCAGACGGGCCCGGAAACATTCCAGATTTACTTACAAATCGTCAGCGGAGGGTCGAGCTTGAAAGAACCGAGCGCGACGGACGACTCACCGAAATGAATATGGCCATGAAGTCATACTTGGACGCTAGTGACGACTTCACCCGCGACATCATTGCGGTCGTGGAAAACTCCGACCAGCATACAATAGCTATGCTAATTGCCGTGCGATCTGAACTCGGTATCGAAACGGATGAAGATCTACTTCGTAAGGTGTTCGGAGAACAAAAGGCGGTGATGTTGAAATCGCTCAAGACGACTACGGAAGAGGCACGTAAAATCGCTGAGCGTGAGGCGTGATCATTACGACAAATTTACGACTTAGCGCTCCAACTTATTGATTTTAAATAAAGACAGATTCCAGTCGGGGGGACCAATAGCTTCCCCCGCTCCCTTTCTGCTTTTCTCCGGAACTTTTTCGAAAGCTTCCTGTCCAATCTCAATATATCCTTACGGGCCTTGCTCCACAGTTGGCCAAACTGTCGCCGGAGGCCATATGGATACCGAAATCCGTCTTGTGAAGGTCGAAATCGAAGTGGAAACGTTGAAGGAATTGGCGGATAGAAATATTACTACCATCGCCGACAACGCGAAAGCAATTGCAGATTTGCGTGAGGCCCTGGATCGCCGTTTCAGCGAACAGCAAACCAAAATGGATCAAGGATTTGCCGAGTTGAGGAAGGAAATCAGCTCCAACTTCAAATGGATGATGGGCACCTTTCTGACCGGCTTTTTCTTCCTGCTTGGTCTGCTGGGACGGGTCGCCGGACTGTATTGAGCTCGCCAACCTCGACAAGCAGTCATACTTCGCAATTCTTTCCGGAAATTTTGAACCGTTTTCCTTGCTGCTGGTATTGACCGGCTACTACCCAAGGAAAACCATGCCAATTCATTCCCGCGTTCTCATTCTCGGCTCCGGCCCGGCCGGCTACGCTGCCGCCATCTACGCCGCCCGCGCCAACCTGCAGCCCATGCTGGTCACCGGCCTGGAGCAAGGCGGCCAACTGATGACCACCACCGATGTCGAAAACTGGCCCGCCGATCCGCTGGGCGTGCAGGGCCCGGACCTGATGCAGCGCTTCCGCGAGCATGCCGAACGCTTCGGCACGCGGATGGTGTTCGACCATATCCATACCGCACGCCTGCAGGAAAAGCCGCTGCGCCTGCTCGGCGACGCGGGAGAATACACTTGCGACGCCCTGGTTATCGCCACCGGCGCATCCGCCCAGTATCTCGGACTGCCTTCCGAACAGGCTTTCATGGGCTGCGGCGTATCGGCCTGCGCCACCTGCGACGGTTTCTTCTACCGGGGCCGCGAAGTCGCCGTGATCGGCGGCGGCAATACGGCGGTCGAAGAAGCGCTTTATCTCTCCAACATCGTCTCGCGCGTCATCCTGGTGCACCGGCGCGACAAGTTCCGCGCCGAGCCTATCCTGGTCGACCGCCTGCATGCGAAAGTTGCGGAAGGAAAAATTGTGCTGAAGCTGAATGCCAACCTGCATGACGTGCGCGGTGACGACTCAGGCGTGACCGGCATGGTCCTGCGGCACAACCAGGGCTACCTCGAGCACGTCGCCGTGCACGGCATCTTTGTCGCTATCGGGCACAAGCCAAATACCGGCATCTTCGAAGGGCAACTGGAGATGCACAGCGGCGGCTACATCAAAACGCGGGCAGGGACTTCGGGCTTTGCTACTGCAACCAGCATCCCCGGTGTGTTCGCCGCAGGCGACGTGCAGGACCACGTCTACCGACAGGCCATCACCAGCGCAGGAACCGGCTGCATGGCCGCGCTCGACGCCCAGCGTTACCTGGAACAATAAGCCGGATTGCCGGCCTGGCGCCGGGCGGCAAATCCCAGTATGCCGAGGCCCGACAGGAGCATCAGCCAGGTCTGCGCCTCCGGCACCGCGAACACACGCCACACTTCCATATCGCCGTAGGTAACGTTGGGCGACTTGTAATCGCGCCCATCGAGCAGGCTTGAGTCGAAGTTGCTGCGCTCGGGGTCGATATAGGAGTACATGATCGAGTAGCCGCCATTGGTCAAGTCCCATGGCACGTACAAGTCATGGCCGGCGCCGAATACCGGGCCGGTCTTGGCATCGTTCCAGGTCTGGAAGGAACCGACCGTATCCAGCGCGTAAGTGCGCGGCGTCTGGCGATGCATCTGGCGCGAGGTCAGGTTGAACAGGAAACCGGTGCGCTTTTCATCTTCGGTCGTGATGTGGAACTTCCCCGACGAATCCCAGCTCTGCGGGTTATAGCCGCCGACCTTGAACAGTTGCCCAAGCTCATTGGTGGCCTCCATCACGGTAAAAGTACGGCCCTTGCCGTCGACGGCCGCGTGGAAATCCGCTGCGGTTTGTCCATCGCGCTTCTTGTACAAGCGCTCCAGCCTGATCGGGCCATTGCCCAGCCAGGTCGATAGCTGGGCGATGTCCGCATCCGTCAACAGCGGCGTGGCGCCTTGCGCCGTCGACAGGACTAGCAGAAAGATTGCGCCAAGCAGGCGCGAACAAAGTTTAGCCATGGCATTGCACCTCCACGGCCGGACTATAGCACTTCGTTAAAACTACGCGGGCACGACTGCCGTGACCTCGATCTCTACCCTGGCGCGCGCTTCCAGCAGGCCTGCAACTTCCACTGCCGTCATGGCCGGATAGTGATTGCCGATCAGCTCGCGGTAAATGGCCCCGATCTCCTTGTATGCCCCCATGTATTCGTGCTTGTCCACTACGTACCAGGTCATGCGGGCGATATGCTGCGGGCCGCCACCAGCTTCCTTCAGTACGGTGAGGATGTTCTCCATGGCCTGGCGCACTTGTCCTGCGAAATCATCTGTTTGGAATTCGCAATTTGCATCCCAGCCGATCATGCCGCTGACAAACACCATGCGGCCGGTGGCTGCGATGCCATTCGAATAGCCGCGTGGACGCGCCCAGCCTGGCGGTTGTAAAACTTGCATAGTGACTCCTCAGCCTTCGCGCAACAGTTCGCGCGCGATGATCAATTGTTGTACTTCGGTGGCGCCTTCATAGATCCGCAGCGCGCGGATTTCACGGTAAAGGCGCTCGACCGGATGTTCGCTGACCACGCCCATGCCGCCGAACATCTGCACGGCGGCATCGATCACCTGTTGCGCGGTTTCGGTGGCGGTCATCTTGGCCATGGCGGCCTCCTTGGTGACCTTCTGGCCCTGGTCGCGCTGCCAGGCCGCGCGGTAGGTCAGCAGCGCGGACGCATCGACGCCGGTTGCCATCTGCGCCAGCTTGGCTTGCGTGAGCTGGAAGTCGGCCAGGGTCTGGCCGAACATCTTGCGGCCCTGTGCATGCGTCAGCGCCTCATCCAGCGCGCGGCGGGCGAAGCCCAGCGAAGCGGCGGCGACCGAGGTGCGGAAGACGTCCAGCGTGGCCATCGCAACCTTGAAGCCCTGCCCCGCTTCGCCCAGGCGCTGGCTGGCGGGAATCCGGCAGTTGCTGAATTTCAGGCGTGCCAGCGGGTGCGGGGCGATGACATTGATGCGCTCAGCGATCTCGAAGCCTGGCGCGTCCTTGTCGACGATGAAAGCGCTGATGCCGCGTGCGCCGGGCTGTTCGCCGGTGCGGGCAAAGACGACGTAGAAGTCGGCGATGCCGCCGTTGGAGATCCAGGTCTTCTCGCCATTGAGCACGTAATGGTCGCCATCCTGCTCGGCGGCACATTGCATGGCGGCGACGTCCGAGCCGGCTTGCGGTTCGGACAGGGCAAAGGCCGCGATGGCCTCGCCCTTTGCAACGCGCGGCAGGTAGGCTTGTTTGTTGGCGTCGCTGCCAAACAGGCTGATGGCGCCGGAGCCCAGGCCCTGCATGGCGAAGGCGAAATCGGCCAGGCCGTTGTGGCGGGCCAGCGTTTCGCGAATCATGCAAATGGCGCGGGTGTCTATGGCGTCGAGCGCGCCGCCGTATGCAGTACCGCCAATCGCGTGGCGCAGCCAGCCTGCGTCTCCCAATGCGCGCACCAGCGCACGGCATTGGGCATCGGTATCACTGCCGTGCGCATCGCGTACATGCTCGGTGGCCCAGGCATCCAGCTCACGCTCCAGCGTGCCGTGGCGTTGTTCGAAGAAGGGCCAGCCCAGGTAGGATTTATCGGCCATCTCAGTCGCCCTCAAAAACCGGTTTTTGCTTCGCCACGAACGCATGGTAGGCGCGGTGGAAGTCGTTGGTAGCCATGCAGATGGCCTGCGCCTGCGCCTCGGCTTCGATGGCTTCGTCCACGCCCATATTCCATTCCTGCTGCAGCATCTTCTTGGTCATGCCGTGCGCAAAGGTCGGGCCGCTGGCCAGGCCTTGCGCGAAGGCTTGCGCCGCAGCGAGCAGGTTTTCCGACGCGTGCAGGCTGTTGAAGAAGCCCCAGCGTTCGCCTTCCGTGCCGGACATCAAGCGGCCGGTGTACAGCAATTCGGCGGCGCGTCCCTGGCCGATCACGCGCGGCAACAAGGCGCAGGCGCCCATGTCGCAGCCGGCAAGGCCGACACGGGTGAACAGGAAGGCGGTCTTGCTGCGTTCCGTGCCGAGGCGGATGTCCGAGCCCAGGGCCAGCATGGACCCGGCGCCGGCACACACGCCGTCGATGGCGGCGATCACCGGTTGCGGGCAGGCGCGCATGGCCTTGACCACGTCGCCGGTCATGCGGGTGAAGGCCAGCAGGCCAGGCATATCGAGCTTGGTCAGCGGGCCGATGATTTCATGCACGTCGCCGCCGGAGCAGAAATTCTCGCCCGCTCCGGTGATGACGATGACCTTGACGTCGTCGGCATAGGCCAGCGCGCGGAACAGTTCGCGCAATTCGGCGTAGGAATCGAAGGTGAGCGGATTCTTGCGCTCGGGGCGGTCCAGCGTGAGCGTGGCGACGCCCTGCTCCACCGTGAACTGGAAGTGTTTGGCCTGGTATGCCGCGAGTTGCGCGCGGTTGCCTGGCAGGTCTTGGGGTTCCCCTTGCAGGTATTTCATGGTTTGTCCTTTTGTTCGCGGGCGTACAGGTGGCCCTTCATTTGCGACAGCAGTTCGATGAGCTGTCCTTTGTCTTCTTGCGAAATCTCTTGCAGCAGCTCGGCGACCCAGCTTTCGTGGACTTCGGCCATCTGCGCAAAGGCCTTGCGGCCGGCCGGCGTGAGCTTGACGCTGAAGGCGCGGCCGTCTTTCGGATCCGGCACGCGCACCACCAGGTTTTCCTGTTCCAATTGGTCGGTGATGCCGGTGACATTGCCGCCCGTGACCATCATGCGCTTGGAGAGTTCGCCCATGCGCAGGCCTTCGGGGTGGCGCTCAAGCTGCGCCATCAGGTCGAAACGCGGCAGCGTGATGCCGAACTCGGTGCGCAGGCGGCTGCGGATTTCGGCTTCGATCTTGGTGGTGCAGGAGAGCATGCGCAGCCACAGTTTCAGCGACTGGTGGTGGTCGTTGGTCAGGCGGCTTTCGAAGTCCAGTTGCATCGTTCCGGTTCCTTACATGACTTCACCGCCGGCGACGGCGATGGATTGGCCGGTCATTGCGCCGGACGCCGGCTGGCAGAGCCAGGCCACGGCGTTGGCGACTTCCTCGACCTGCACCAGTTTCTGTTGCGGATTGCCTGCCGCCAGTTCGGCCCGCGCCTGTTCCTCGGTGCGGCCGGTTTTCTGCATGATGTTGGCGATGGCTTCATGCACGATATCGGTCTCGGTGTAGCCGGGGCAGACAGCGTTGACCGTAATGTTTTTCGTCGCCAGCTCCAGCGCCAGTGCCTTCGTCAGGCCGACCAGGCCATGCTTGGCGGCGACGTAGGCGCTGACATATTTGTAGCCTTTCAGGCCCGCAGTCGAGGCGATGTTGATGATCCTGCCCCAGCCTTTTTCCAGCATTTGCGGCAACACCGCTTGCGTGCAGTGGAAGGCGCCGGTCAGGTTCACATCGAGCATCTGTTGCCAATGCCGGGAAGTGGTCTTCGCAAACGGCGCGGGCTGCGCCTGCCCTGCATTGTTCAGCAGGATGGTAATGGGGCCGAGTTGCTGCGCAGCGCTTGCAATGGCGGCGTGGACGGCCGCTTCGTCGGTCACGTCCAATACGCAGACGTCCACTCGCGGCGGGTGCACAGCGGGTGCCTGGCCCTGCGGGTCAGGCGGGACGCCCAATCCGGCCGGTTTCCCGGTTTGTACGCCCACGGACCGCAGCGATTCGGCCGCGCATTCGAGCGCCGCTGCGTCGCGGCCGGCAATCGTCACACTGGCGCCCTGCGAGAGCAATGCGCGCGCGCAAGCCAGCCCGATACCCCGGCTGCCGCCGGTGATGAATGCATGGTGACCGGTAAGCGCCACGTTCAGCCCTCCAGCAATTTGGCAGCGACCTGCTGCGGCGTCAGTCCGGCGCTGGCTGCAGCCAGTTGGCGCTCGCGTTCGAGGTTGCGCTCAAGCTGCTGCTTGCCGGCCAGGTACTGCTTCGGCCAGGACACAGGGGTGTAGCCAAGCTTGGCCGCCTCGGCAAGGGTCCACGCTGGATTGGCGAGGTGCGGGCGCCCCACCGCGCACAGGTCCGCACGGCCTGCAGCGATGATGCCGTTGGCGTGGTCGGCTTCGAAGATCGAGCCGACCGCGATCGTCGGAATCTCCGCCTCGTTGCGCACGCGGTCCGCGAACGGCGTCTGGAACATGCGGCCGAATATCGGCTTTTCCAGCTTGCTGACCTGCCCTGAGGAACAGTCGATCATGTCGGCGCCCGCCTGCTTGAACAGGCGCGCAACCTGCACCGCATCGTCCGGTGTGATGCCGCCTTCCACCCAGTCGTGCGCCGAAATGCGCACGCTCATCGGCTTATGCGCCGGCCAGGCTGCACGCATGGCATTGAACACGCGCAAGGGGAAGCGGCAGCGGTTCTCCAGCGAGCCGCCGTATTCGTCGCCGCGCTCATTGGTCAGCGGCGAGATGAAGGACGACAGCAGGTAGCCGTGCGCGCAATGCAGCTCCAGCCAGTCGAAGCCCGCTTCTTCTGCCGCCAGCGTGGCGCGCACGAAATCGGCCTCGATGCGGCGCATGTCTTCGGTGCTAGCAGTGCGGGCCACCTGCGACACGCCGGCCAGGTATTGCTGCTGCGACGCCGCCACCAGGGGCCAGTTGCCTTTATCGAGCGGCAGGTCGATGCCATCCCACATGGCGCGGGTCGATCCCTTGGCGCCGGCGTGGCCGAGCTGCAGGCCGATTTTGGCGTCCGTATTCTGGTGGACGAAGTCGACGATGCGTTTCCACGCCATCGTGTGCGCGGGGGCGTACATGCCGGGGCAGAACGGCGTAATGCGCGCATCGGCGGAAACGCAGGTCATCTCCGCCATCACCAGCGCCGCGCCGCCCATGGCGCGCGCGCCCAGGTGCGCCATATGCCAGTCGCCGACGCAGCCATCGACCGCGCTGTATTGCGCCATTGGCGACACCACGATGCGGTTTTTCAGCACCAGCCCGCGTACTTTGTAAGGCGTGAACATGGGTGGAATCGAACGGCCGGCCGGGAGCGCCGGCGCCGCCAGCCCGGACTGCGCAAAAGCCCGTTCGCCCAGCCAGCGCTCGAAGCCGGCCACATAGTCCTTGTCGCGCACGCGCAGGTTTTCATGCGACAGGCGCTGGCTGCGGGTCAGCATCGAATAGGCGAATTGCGGTGCTTCCATCGCCGTGTAGCGCTGCACGTTCTCGAACCATTCCATTGAATTGCGCGCTGCGCTCTGGATCTTCAGCACTTCGACGGCGCGCACTTCCTGGTAGGCGGCCAAGGCATCGCGCGCGTTGCCATGTACGGAGAAGCAGCGCGCCAGCTCGATCGCATCTTCCAGCGCCAGCTTGGTGCCGGAGCCGATCGAGAAGTGCGCGGTATGCGCCGCGTCGCCCATCAGGACCACCGGCACGTCGCCATTCCAGTGCACCCACTGCTGGCACACAATGCGCGGAAACTTGATCCAGACATTCGAACCGCGCAGGTGAGCGGCGTTGGACATCAGCTTGTGCCCTTCCAGCCGGTCTGCGAACAGCTTCTCGCACCAGGCCAATGCCTCTTCCTGCGACATGTTTTCCAGCCCGGCAGCGCGCCAGACCGATTCCGGCGTCTCGATGATGAAGGTCGAGGTCTCGCCGTCGTACTGGTAGATGTGCGCCTGGAACCAGCCATGCTCCGTTTGCTGGAAATCGAAGGTGAAGGCATCGAACTTCTTCGTCGTGCCCAGCCAGACGAAGCGGCACTGGCGCGCTTCGATCATCGGCTGGAAGGTCGCCTCGTAGCGGGTGCGGACGCGCGAATTCAGGCCATCCGATGCGATCACGAGGTCGGCGTCGTAACGTGCCGCCAGCTCGCGGTCGTCCTGCACATCGGTCTCGAACACCAGTTCCACGCCCAGCTCTTCGCAGCGCTGCTGAAGGATGTTCAGCAGGCGCTTGCGGCCGATGCCGCAGAAGCCGTGCCCGCCCGAGGTGACCTTCTGCCCCTTGAAGAAAACGTCGATATCATCCCAGTGGTTGAAGGACTGCAGGATTTCGCGCGCCGTCTTTTCGTCGGCTGCCACCAGGTTGCCCAGCGTCTGGTCGGAAAACACCACGCCCCAGCCGAAGGTATCGTAAGGCCGGTTGCGCTCGACCACGACAATGTGGTGCGACGGGTCCTGCTTCTTCATCAGCAGGGCAAAATACAGGCCGGCCGGACCGCCGCCAATGCAAACGATATTCATGCGATTCCTCAGGTGCTACGGAGTTTGAAGCGTTGCAGCTTGCCGGTTTCGGTGCGCGGCAGCGAAGTCAGGAAGCGGATCGAGCGCGGATACTTGTACGGCGCGATCTGTTCCTTGACGAAGTCCTGCAGTTGCGCCGCCATTTCGGGCGATGGTTCGAATCCGGGCTTGAGCACCACGTGCGCTTCCACCACCTGGCCGCGCTCCTCGTCCGGCTTGCCGACCACGCCGCATTCGGCCACGGCAGGATGGCGCAGCAATGCGTCCTCCACTTCGGGGCCGGCGATGTTGTAGCCGGCGGAGATGATCATGTCGTCCGTGCGCGAACGGTAGAAGAAGTAGCCGTCGGCATCCATTTCATAGGCGTCGCCGGTCAGGTTCCAGCCATTCAGCACGTAGTCGCGCTGGCGCGGATCGTCCAGGTAGCGGCAACCGGTCGGGCCTTTCACAGCCAGGCGGCCGACGATGCCGGGGCCAACCGGCTGGCCCTTGTTATCGAGCACGCAGGCGCGATAGCCGGGGATCGGCTTGCCGGTGGCGCCGGGGCGGATCTCGTCGCCCGCGGCGGAGATAAAGATATGCAGCATCTCGGTAGCGCCGATGCCGTCGATCATGCGCAGGCCGGTAGCTTGCTGCCATGCCTCGCGTGTGGCGACCGGCAGGGCTTCGCCGGCCGAGACGGATTTCTTCAGGCTGGACAAGTCGTATTTGCCGGCAAGCGTGGCCATCTGCCGGTAGAAAGTCGGTGCGGTGAAGCAGATGGTGGCGCGGTATTTTTCGATAGCCTGCAGCAGGGCTTCGGGCGTCAGCTTTTCCAGCAACACGGCAGCGGCGCCGACGCGCAGCGGGAACAGCAGCAGGCCACCGAGGCCGAAGGTAAAGGCAAGCGGCGGGGTGCCGATGAACAGGTCGTCGGCGCCCGACTTGAGGACATGGCGCGGGAAGCAGTCGCAGATCGCCAGCACGTCGCGGTGGAAGTGGATGGTGCCTTTCGGGACGCCGGTAGTGCCGGAGGTGAAGCTGATCAGGCAGATATCGTCGGCAGCGGTGTCGCAAGCCGTTGCGCTCGCAGGCTGCCCGGCCACCAGGGCGTCGAGCGAGCTTTCCGGCGCCAGGCCGGACTGGGCGTCGGCAGGCACGTTGAACCACAGGGTGCGTTCAGGGCGGCCTGGCGCGGCTTCGATCTCTGCGCGCAGGGCATGGGCGCACAATACCGCCTGTACCTGCGCCTTTTGCATGATGACGCCCAGCTCGCGGGCGCGCAGCAGCGGCATGGTGGGAACGGCGATCAGTCCGGCCTTGAGCACCGCCAGCACGGCGGCGGCCATCATCGGATGGTTGGCGCCGCGCAGCAGCACGCGGTTGCCGGGTACCAGTCCCATTGGACCGCGCATCACATTGACGATGCGGTCGACCTGTTGCTGCAGTTCGGCGTAAGTCCAGTTGATGCCATCGCCACGCAGTGCAAGGCGCCCTCCACCACCGCCGGCAACGGCCTTGTCCAGGATCTCGGCCACGCAGTTCAGGCGCGCCGGGTACTGCAACTCGGGGAGGTCGAACACCAGGTCCGGCCATTGGTCAGCCGGTGGAAGGTGCTGGCGCGCGAACTGGTCGAGATGCGCGCTCGGTTCTGCTGCAGTGGTTCTGTTCATGGTCGCCTGGGTAAGGTTCGGTTGAAAGTACAGCCTGCGGTGCAGACTACTTTAAACCTAAAATATATTTACCGCAAGGCCGGGAAGGCTAGCCCTGTCGCACCAGGGAGGACTGGTGCAGCACCGCCCGAATGACGTCCGTCAGCGCCGCCTGCACTGCTTCGTTGCTGGTATGGCCGCCCATGAGGGGCTTCAAGGCCGCCGCGGCGCCGTGCAGGCCGAGCGTGGTGCAGCCGGTATGCAGGCGCTCCAGCCGCACGCGCACCTCGGCCTGCTCGTCGTGCGCCAGCAGCGCATCGATCTCGTTGCTGGCCGCGGTCAGCTGATTCTGGAACCCGGTCAGGTAGACCAGCAAACGATCGGCGCCAATCCCCAGCCGCACCAGGGTGGCGGCCGGTTCTTCCGCCCGGTGTTCATAACCATTGGCTGCCTGGTCGAGGAACGCGCCGAGGTGGGCGCGCACCTGCTCCGACTGGAACGGCTTGACGATATAGCCGGTGGCGCCGGCCAGTGTGGCCTGCTGCACCGTTTCCTTGTCGGTGGCGGACGACACCAGCACGAACGGCACCTGCGCCAGTTCGCCATGGCTGCGCACATGCTGCAGCAGCTCGATGCCGGACAGGCGCGGCATGCGCAGGTCGCAAAAAACGATGCCCGGACGCAGCCCATCCCCTAGCTGCTGCCAGGCGTCGGCGCCATCCTCCGCCTCGACGATCTCGAACTTGCCGCAACCGTCGATCAGGTGCATCAGCACCATGCGTGAGACTACGTCGTCGTCGACTACCAATACTTTCATGCTCTCTCCGCTTTTATTTTAATGACGCGTTGGGGATACGACATGTTCCAGCAGCAGGCGAAGGCGCGGCAGCTTTTCCCGGATCGCCGGCCACATGGCGCGATCCGCGGCGCGTTCCAGTTCGCCGCACAGTGCATGCAATTCGGCCTCATCGAGGTAGGCGGCGCTGCCCTTCATGCCATGGAACAGGCGGCCGGCCGCATCGGCATCGGCCGAAGCGAGTGCCTGGTCCAACTCACGCAGGCGCGCCGGCAGGTCGGCGATGAAGGCATCGCGCAGGCGCAGCTTGAGCGCCTGCCCTGCCTGTCCCGGCATGGGCGCCGGCGGCGGCAGGTCGCACACGCCGAACATGGCATCCAGCTCCGCCACCGAAGGCTTTTCCGGCGCGCGCGCGCGCATCGGCGGCAGCTTGATGCCGCGCGCCAGCTGGCGTTCGATGGCGCGTTCCAGCTGCATGTGCAGCGCGCCTTCGTCGATCGGCTTGGTCAGGAAATCGTCCATGCCGGCCGCCAGGTAGCGGCTGCGGTCTTCGTCGCTGGCGTTGGCTGTCAGGGCCACGATCATCAGGTGCGGGTCCAGCACTGGCGCCTCGCGCGGGCCGCCGGAACGGATCAGGCGCGTCGCCGTGGAACCGTCCATTTCCGGCATGCGGCCGTCCATCAGCACCAGGTCGTAGCGCTGCTGGGCGCAGGCGGCCAGCGCCAGCACGCCGTTGCCGGCGATATCGACCTTGTGGCCCAGGTCCTCCAGCATCATGCGCACGATGATCTGGTTGGTCGGGAAGTCTTCCGCGCACAATACGCGCAGCTGGTGGCTATGCGGCTCGCGCGCAACGTGCGGCGCCAGCGGCGGCGCCACGCCGTCGCGCAGCGGAACGGTAAAGGCAAAGCTGGAACCGGCGCCCGGTGCGCTGACCACGTCGATCAGGCCGCCCATCAGTTCCACCAGCTGGCTGCTGATTGCCAGGCCCAGGCCGGTACCGCCGTAGCGGCGGGTGGTGGTGGTGTCGCCCTGCTCGAACTTCTGGAACAGGCGCGGCAAGGCGTCCGGCGGAATGCCGATGCCGGTGTCTTCCACCGTGAAGCGGATGCGGTGCCCTTCCGGCCCGCTGCTCTCGCGCTCCACCCGCAGCGAAACCTTGCCGCGCTCCGTGAACTTGAACGCGTTGCCGACCAGGTTGACCAGCACCTGGCGCAGGCGGGTCGGGTCGCCCACGACGAATTCCGGCAGGTCTTCGGCGAAATCGACCTCGAAGCCCACCATATTGGACATGGTCTGCTCGGCAAACAGGCTGACCACGTTTTCCACCATGCTGGCCAATGCGAAATCGATCGATTCGATGTGCAGCTTGCCGGCCTCGATCTTGGAGAAGTCCAGCAGGTCGTTAATGATGGCCAGCAGCGACTGCGCATTGCCCTGGCCGCGCTCGATCTGCTCGCGGGTGCGCTCGGCCAGCGCATTGTCGCGCAGCGCGAAGCCCAGCATGCCGATCACGCCGGCCAGCGGGGTGCGCATTTCGTGGCTCATGTTGGCCAGGAACTCGGACTTCTGGCGCGTAGCGTCTTCCGCCCGCTGCTTGGCCAGCGACAGGTGCTTGTCGCGCTGCTCCAGTTCGCGCTTCTGCTCCTGCAGCAACTGGTTTTTCAGTTCAACTTCGGCCGTGCGCAGCTTGACCTGTTTTTCCAGCTGCAGCTGCTGGCTGCGCAGCACGCGCACGCGCATGTGGTAGGCGCCCCAGGCGCCGCCCATCGCAGCGGCCAGCATGCACAGGCGGAACCACCAGGTTTTCCAGTACGGCGGCGCGATATTGATTTCCAGCGTGGCGGCGTTGTCGTTCCAGATGCCGTCCTTGTTGGCGGCCTTGACGCGGAACTGGTAGGTGCCCGGGTCCAGGTTGGTATAGGTCGCGAAGCGCTTGCCCGCATCGGTCACCACCCAGTCCTTGTCGAAGCCTACCAGCTGGTAGGCAAAGCGGTTGCGCTGCGGTGCCGCGTAGTGCAGCGCGGCGAATTCCAGCGAGAAGACCGAATCGCCTTCGCGCAGCGACAACGATTTGGTGTATTCGATGGCTTGCTGCAGCACACCCTTGTTGACGCCGCCCTGCCCCGGCCGCACCGGCTTGTTGAAGATCTGGAAGTCGGTGATCACTGCCGTCGGCGCCGAGCTGTTCTCGCGCACCTCTTGCGGATCGAAGGCAGTGATGCCGTTAAAGCCGCCGAAATACAAGGTGCCGTCGGCCGCGCGCAAGGCAGAGCCGTCAAAGTACGCGCCCTCGATGGTGCCGTCCACGCCGGAATAATTGCGCACCTGGCCGTTGCCCATGTCGAGGCGGGAAATGCCGGTATTGGTCGACAGCCATAAATATTTGCCGCGGTCCGGCAGGATGCCCGCGATCGCATCGTCGGCCAGGCCATCCTTGCGCAGGAAACGGCGGAAATGCACGCTGCCGTCAGGGCGCCGCTCCATGCGGTTCAGGCCCGCGGCGGTGCCGATCCACAGCATGCCGTCGTCGTCCTCGTACAAGTAATGCACCTCGTTGTGACTCAGGCTACCCGCGTCGTTCGGGTTGTTGCGGTAGTGCGTGAAACGGCCGGTCTTGCGGTCCAGCAGGTCAAGGCCGTTGAAGGTGCCGACCCACAGGTTGCCGCGCCGGTCTTCCAGCACCGGGCGCACCACGCTGTCGGCCATGCTGTGGGTATCGGAAGGATCGTGGCGGAAGGTCAGCACGCCGTTGCTGGACGGATCGATGCGATGCAGGCCGTTGCGGGCGGAGGCCCAGACCATGCCCTCGCGGTCGCCGTACAGGAAGCGGATCACATCATTTTCGGGATCGCCGTGCGACAGCATCAGCGGCCCAAAGCGGCGGCCCTTGATGTCGAAGCGGCGTACGCCATTGCGGCTGCCCACCCACAGGATGTTGCGGTCGCGCGGATCGTGCAGCAAGGCAGTGACCTGGAATTCCAGGCTGTCGCTGCCGCCACCGGTGCGGTAAAGCACGGTCTTGCCGGTCACCGGATCGTAGTAATTCAGGCCATCGCTGTTGCCGACCCAGACCTTGCCGTCGCCGGCATCGAGCAAGGCGCGCACCTTGTTGTCGGTCAGCGTGAAGGGCTGGCCAGGGTCCTTGACCAGGCGCGCAAAGCCGCCGCTGCCCAGGTCGACCCGGCTGACGCCGCGGTACCAGGTACCCACCCACAAGGTGCCGACGTTGTCGCGGAACAGCGAAAACACGTAGTTGTCGGCGATGCTGTGCGGGTCGCCCTGCTGGTGGCGGTATTGCACGAAGCGGTCGTCCGACTGGCGCCAGCGGAACAAGCCGCCGGTCTGGCTGCCGACCCAGAGCGTGCCGTCCTGGTCCTGGTAGATGCGCTTGACGGTGCTTTGAGGCAGCCCTTCCAGCGCGCCCAGCACGCGGCGCTGCGGATATTTGCCTTCCAGCGTCCAGCGCTCGATGCCGTTCTGGGTGCCGACCCAGAGCACCTGGTCGCGGTCCACCAGCAAGGACTGGGCGCCGCGCGCGCCCGCCGCTTTCAGCGGATAGTGGATGAAGCTGCGCGCGCCGGGTTCGAGCATGTCGACGCCGGCCGAGGTGGCAATCCACAGCCTGCCCTGCTTGTCGCGCGCCAGCGCATTGACCTGGTCATGGCCAAGGCTGCCCGCGTCGGCGCGGTCATGGTGGTAGATGACGAACTTGCCCGAGACCGGATCGAAGTGCTGCAGGCCGTCGGCCGTGCCGATCCACAGGCCATCGACGCCATCGTCGATGATGGCCTTGATATGACGGTTGCCGCTGCCGCGCTTTTCCGGCTCGCGCGGCAGGTAGTGGCTGAAGGCCTGCGTCTTGGGATCGAACAGGTCCAGGCCGCCGTCGGTGCCCACCCACATGCGGCCGCGCGGGTCGAGGTGCAGCACGCCGACCCAGTTCTCGGCCAGGCTGCGCTGGTCGCCGACGATATTGCGGTAGACCGTGACCTTGTAGCCATCAAAGCGGCTCAGGCCAGCCTGGCTGCCAAACCACATGAAGCCCTGGCGGTCTTGCACAATCGATAATACCGACTCCTGGGCCAGGCCATCGTCCACGTCCAACTGCTCGAAACGCAGGGTGCGCGGCGGCGCCGCCAGCGCCGGGAGGGCGAGCGTGCAAGCCAGGGCCAGTGCGGCAAGGCGCGGGATCAGTCGACGGAGTTTTCCAGCCACGAAGGTCAAGATTGGGCAAAAGCTGCCATTTTACTATTTGTCGCCATCAGGACCCGAAAAATGACAGCACGTCTGCGCGGCGTGCCTGGGTATCGCGCTGGCCGAGGCGGATCAGCTCCTGGGTGTAGCTGGCTTCGAACAGCAGGTAGGACGCCAGCGCCGAACCGCGTGCCTCGGTGGCGCCGATCCCGGACAGCATGGTGCGGATCGGTGCCGGCAAGCTGCCGATATGGCGCGCCGCCAAGTCGTCCAACCGTTCCGACGGCGCAATCACCAGTAGCTCCACCGGCCGCAGCGGAGTCTTGGCCAGCAAGTCCTCCGGCAGCACCGACAAGGTCTGGTTGACCCGGTTCAGGCGCTCGATATCGACCGCCAGGCCGTCCAGGAAGATGGAGGACATGGCATGGCCGGCAATCTGCGCCAGGCTCGGATAGCGCGGCGACTCGGTCATCTGGCGTGGCGGCTCGGTCAGGCGGCCGGCGCCGACCACCAGCACTTTCTGCGCGCCGAGGTGGATGGCCGGCGAAATCGGCGCCAGTTGGCGCATCGAACCGTCGCCGCAGTACTCCAGGTGGCCGCCCATGTACAAGGGCGTCGCCGGGAAGATAAAGGGAATCGCCGAGGAAGCCAGCAAGTGCTCGACGCCGATCTGGTCCTGCATCGCCACGCGCTGCATACGAACCCAGGGCGCGATTTCGGCGGCAGTCTGGTAGAAGGTGATGTGCTGGCCGCCGGTGTAGGACGAGGCAGTGACGGCCACCGCATGCAGCAAGCCCTCCTGCAGGCAGTTGTCCAGGCGCGGCAAATCCAGCATGCGGTGCAGCAGGTTCACCAGCGGCGTGTTGTCGAGCAGCGACTGCGGCGGCGCGGCGCGCCATTTACGCAGCAGCCAGCCGAAGGACAGCAGGGACAGCCAGCGCGCGCCGGAACGCAGCACGCCAAGCGAGTCGGCGCGATAGACCTGGTTTGCTTCGAAATTGCTCCATACATCGAGCAGCTTCTGCACGCCTTCGCCGAAATTGTCGGCGCGGCAGGCCAGGGCCGTGGCGTTGATGGCGCCGGCCGAAGTGCCGCAAATGATCTGGAATGGATTACGTGCCGGAGGCCATCCCTCTTCCCACAGGATTTCGGAGATCGCCTGCAAAACACCTATCTGGTAAGCCGCCCGGGCGCCACCGCCCGTCAGGATCAAGCCCGTTTTCTTTTTCATGCCCATTTATCAAGGGTAACATGCTGGCCGCGGGGCGGGAATCACCCTGCCCGCGGCCTGTCGCGCGCCCGTCACTCGCCGCGCACGATGCCTTCTCGGCGCGGATCGGCGCCGCCAAACCAGCCGGCCGGCGTGCGCTGCAAGCCTTGCAGGCCGGAGTTCAGCTCCACCTGGCGCACCTCGTGGCCGCGCGCTTTCAGCTGGTCCACCACGTCGCTGGAGAACTTGCCCGCTTCCAGCTCGGTCGGGCCATTGCGGCTGCCGAAATTGGGCAGGCTGATGGCTTGCTGCACGTTCAGCTTCCAGTCCAGCGTGCCCACCAGCACCTTGGCCACGTAATTGATGATGGTCGAGCCGCCCGGCGAACCGGCGGCCAGCACCAGTTTCCCGGTCTGCTTGTCGAACACCAGGGTCGGCGCCATTGAGCTGCGCGGACGCTTGCCCGGTTGCACGCGGTTGGCTATCGGGCCGTTTTCATCCACCGAGTCCCAGGAGAAGTCGGTCAGCTGGTTATTCAGCAGGAATCCATCGACCATCTGGCGCGAGCCGAAGGCGTCTTCCACCGATGTCGTCATGGAGATGCCGTTGCCAAAGCCGTCCACCACCACCAGGTGCGAAGTGGATGGCTTGTCCAGTGCCGTATCGTCGCCCCAGGCCACTTTGACTTCGGCCGGCACGCCGGCGCGGGCGCGGCCCATCGACTTGTCGCCGATCAGGGTGGCGCGCTGGCGCAGGTAGGATTTGTCGAGCAGGCCGCTGGCACCCCTGCCGGGCAGCGGCACGAAGTCGGTGTCGGCCACGTAGCGGTTGCGGTCAGCGTACGCCAGCCGTTCGGCTTCCGTCATCAGGTGGATGGCGTCGGCGCTGATCACGCCATCGACTGGCGCATAGTCGCCGATCTTGCTGTTCTCCAGGATGCCCAGGATCTGCGCGATCGCCACGCCGCCCGATGACGGCGGCGGCATGCCACACACCTTGTAGGCGCGGTAGTCGGCGCACAGCGGCTCGCGTTCCCGGGCCTGGTAGCCCGCGATGTCGGCTGCCGTCAGGCCGCCGGGATTGGTCGGGTGGCCCTGCACTTTCGCGGCGATGTCGCGCGCGATGCGGCCACGGTAAAAGGCATCGGCGCCTTCGGCAGCGATTTCACGCAGGGTCTTGGCCAGTGCAGGATTTTTCAGGACATGGCCGACAGGCCAGGGTTTCTTGTCCTTGTCGAAGAAATAGGCGGCAGCGACCGGGTCGCGCTGCAGGTAACGTTCGCTGGTCAGCAAGGCGTTAAGGCGCGGGCTGACGGCGAAGCCCTCCTCCGCCAGCTTGATGGCGGGGGCAAACAGTTTGGCCCAGGCCAGTTTGCCGTACTCTTTATGCGCCAGTTCCAGCATGCGCAGCACGCCGGGGGCGCCGACAGAACGGCCGCCGACCACGCCGTCCGCACGCGGCAAAGGCTTGCCGTTGGCGTCCTGGAACAGGGTTTCGGTAGCAACGGCGGGCGCGGTTTCACGGCCGTCGAAGGAGCGGACTTTCTTGCCGTCCCAGTGCATCATGAAGGCGCCGCCGCCGATGCCGGAAGATTGCGGCTCGACCAGGGTCAGTACCAGTTGGGTGGCGATGGCTGCGTCGACCGCGGAGCCTCCCTGTTTCAGCATCTGGTAGCCAGCTTCGGTGGCTAACGGGTTTGCTGCGGCAACCATGAATTTATGCGCGGACCAACCGGCTTTTTCCTGCCAGCCAGTGGCGATTTCAGGAGCGCGGTTGTCTTGGGCGTGGAGCGGGAGACTGGTGCAGCAGAGCGCTGCGAGGGCAAGGGCTATGGCTTTCATCCGGCCATGCTACACCAAAACCGGCAAAAAAAAGGGGACGCGAAAAAAAAGGGGACGTAACTCATTTTCCGCCAAGGCGGAAAATGAGTTACGTCCCCTTTTTTTCAGGCGGCCGCGTATTCGTGTCTGACCCTGCGGGTCGGACACGGGTTTACCGATTTATTTAGGCTGCATGCGAATCGCCCCATCCAGGCGGATGGTTTCGCCATTCAGCATGGTATTTTCGATAATGGACTTTGCCAGCGAAGCATATTCGAACGGCTTGCCCAGGCGTGGCGGGAACGGCACCATCTTGCCCAGCGCATCCTGCACTTCCTGCGGCATGCCCAGCAGCATCGGGGTCTCGAAGATGCCCGGCGCAATGGTCATCACGCGAATGCCGGAACGCGACAGGTCACGCGCCATCGGCAGCGTCATGCCGGCCACGCCGGCTTTGGAAGCACCGTAAGCCGCCTGGCCAATCTGGCCATCGAACGCCGCCACCGATGCAGTATTGATGATCACACCGCGCTCGCCCCACTCTGCCGCCTCGGTCTTGCCCATGGCGTCGGCCGCCAGGCGGCACATATTGAAGGTGCCGACCAGGTTGATATTGATGGTGCGTGCGAAAGATTCCAGCGGATGCGGGCCATCCTTGCCCACGGTCTTGATGGCAGGCGCCACGCCGGCGCAGTTGACCAGGCCACGCAGGGTGCCCATGGCGGTCGCCGCAGCCACCACGGCCAGGCCGTCCGCTTCCGACGTCACGTCGCATTTGACGAATTTGGCTGTGCCCAGTTCGGCGGCCAGCTTTTCGCCGGCTTCCACTTGCACGTCCGCCAGCACCACCTTGCCGCCGTTGTCGACGATCATGCGCGCGGTCGCCGCGCCCAGGCCCGACGCGCCGCCGGTGATGATGAATACTTGGTCCTTGATTTGCATGCTTTTGTCTCCCCTATTCACTTTACGTTACGTAAACGTCAATCGAGGCGTATTGTAGCCGAAATCAGTAGCAAGTCATCCATCCCCCGCTTTGCGAACACACTTTTCCGCTCGGGCTGATGACCTGCCCCGGCGGCCCGTGGTAATAGGCGCCGCTGGCGTCGCGGCAGCCGCCCGCGTCGCACTGGACCGGGATCGGCGCGCTGGGACCGGGCAGCGGCGTGGCTGGCGGCAGGACGGCCCCCGGCGGCAGCGCCGGTTGCCCCGCGCGCGGCAGTTGGGCAATCGCCGTCGGCGCGGCATGCGGATCGCGTTTGGTGAGCACGGGCGCCCAACTCAGCGAAGGATCGGGTGCCGGCGCGATGCGCGGCGTTGGGGTGACGTTCAGCGGAACCGGGCGGCGCGGCATGTTCTTGCGGGCAGGCGCGGTGCGGCAAGGTTCCTGCTGCAGGTGCTTGCCATCGGCGCTGAGCCGGCATTCCGGCAACCGCCGGTACTCTTCAAGGGATTCGGCGCCAGCGGCCGGGCCGGACAACCCGGCGGCCAGCGCCAGCAGGAGTGGATAGTTCATGGTGCCCTCCGCAGCGTACAGCCATCATACGCCGCAGAGGGTGGAAGCGGCGCGGCTTACTTCGCCGCAGGGACCTCGCTCGCGGCCTGGGCCGGCACCTCGGCGGTAGCCGGAGCCGCCACCGGTGCGGCAACGGGTGCCGCAACCTGCGGCGCCGCAGCCGACGCCGGAGCCACCACCTGTTGCTGCGCCTGCATCGGCGCCATCGTCACCGACAGGATGCCGGTCGCAGGCAGCAGCGGCACCAGCAACAGCGCCACGATGTTGATGATCTTGATCAGCGGGTTGACCGCCGGGCCGGCGGTATCCTTGTACGGGTCGCCCACGGTATCGCCGGTCACCGCCGCCTTGTGCGCGTCGGAGCCTTTGCCGCCATGGTTGCCGTCCTCGATATACTTTTTCGCGTTATCCCAGGCGCCGCCGCCGGTGGTCATCGAGATCGCCACGAACAGGCCGGTGATGATGGTGCCCATCAGCAGGCCGCCCAGCGCACGCGGGCCAAGCAGCATGCCGACCAGGATCGGCACCAGCACCGGCAGCAGCGAAGGCGCAATCATTTCCTTGATGGCGGACGCGGTCAGCATGTCGACCGCCTTGTCGTACTGCGGCTTGCCGGTACCGTCCATGATGCCCTTGATGTCGCGGAACTGGCGGCGCACTTCCACCACCACGGCGCCGGCAGCGCGGCCCACGGCCTCCATCGCCATCGCGCCGAACAGATAAGGAATCAGGCCGCCGATGAACAGGCCCACGATCACCATCGGGTCGGACAGGTCGAACGACATCGACATGCTGCGCGACTCCAGCGCGTGCGTGTAGTCGGCAAACAGCACCAGCGCGGCCAGGCCGGCGGAGCCGATCGCATAGCCCTTGGTCACGGCCTTGGTGGTGTTGCCCACCGCATCCAGCGGGTCGGTAATGGCGCGCACGGAGTCCGGCATGCCCGACATCTCGGCGATGCCGCCGGCGTTGTCGGTGATCGGGCCGTAGGCGTCCAGCGCCACCACGATACCCGCCATCGACAGCATCGAAGTCGCCGCAATCGCAATGCCGTACAGGCCGGCGAGCTTGAACGACACCAGGATCGCCACGCATACGGCCAGTACCGGCCATGCGGTGGATTTCATCGACACGCCCAGTCCGGCGATGATATTGGTGCCGTGGCCGGTGGTGGAAGCTTCCGCGATATGGCGTACCGGCGTGAATTCGGTACCGGTATAGAACTCGGTGATGTAGACCATCAGGCCGGTCAGAACGATGCCGACCACGGTCGCACCGAGCATCTTGTAGCGCATCTCGTCGTCAGGCCAGACCATCCAGGTCACGACCACAAAGCCGATCAGCGACAGGCCGGCGGCCCACCACAAGCCGGTGTACAGCGCCGACATGATCTTCTTGCCCGGTTTCGCCTTGACCATCGAGCAGCCGATGATGGAACCGATGATGGACACCGCGCCCAGCAGCATCGGGTAAATGGCCGCTTGTGCCGGCGCGCTGGTGATCATCAGCGCGCCAAGCAGCATGGTCGCGATCAGGGTCACCACATAGGTTTCGAACAGGTCGGCCGCCATGCCGGCGCAGTCGCCCACGTTGTCGCCCACGTTGTCGGCGATCACCGCGGGGTTGCGCGGATCATCCTCGGGAATGCCCGCCTCCACCTTGCCCACCAGGTCGGCCCCAACGTCGGCGCCCTTGGTGAAGATGCCGCCACCGAGGCGGGCGAAGATCGAGATCAGGGAGGCGCCGAAGGCCAGGCCGATCATCGGCTTCAGCACTTCATGCACATTGGGCGCAGGATTGGGAGCGCCGGGAGCGCCCATCACCGTCAGCACCCAGTAGAAACCGGCTACGCCCAACAGGCCCAGGCCGACCACCAGCATGCCGGTGATGGCGCCGCCCTTGAACGCAACATTGAGCGCTTCGTTCATGCCCACCGACGCAGCCTGCGCGGTACGCACATTGGCCCGTACCGACACATTCATGCCGATAAAGCCGCAAGCGCCGGACAGCACGGCGCCAAGAAGGAAGCCGATGGCGGTTTTCATGTCAATCGCCGCCCCGATGGCTACCAGCAGAACAACACCGACGATACCGATGGTGCGGTACTGGCGGGCCAGGTAGGCCGCTGCACCTTGCTGGATGGCTGTCGCGATTTCCTGCATGCGGGCGTTGCCCGCGTTTTGACCAAGAATCCAGCTGCGCGCCCACAGCCCGTACACAACCGCGAGCACGCCGCACGCAATCGCGAACCACAAACTTGCTGCCATAAATTGCCCCCTTACGTTATTAGAATCAAAAGCTACAAAACGAACTCGGTACGACCGAACTACGTACTGCAAAACTTTGACACTTCACGGCCAGGGGGCCGCCAAACCGGTAGACCAGTGTCAGACCCGCAGGGTCTGACACTTGCGACGCGACTGTCGCGTACCGGTTAAAAAAAGCGGGCCAGGAGCCCGCTTAGTATGTATTAGCTGTTCAGAGCCGCGAACGCACGGTCGCGAATCTCTTCGACTGGACCAACGCCTTCGATCTTGCGATATTTCGGCGCACCAGGCTGGCCCGATTTGGCCCACTCGCCGTAGTAGCCGAGCAGGACTTCGGTCTGGTTGTGGTAAACGTCCAGGCGTTTCTTGACGGTTTCTTCCTTGTCGTCGTCGCGCTGCACCAGGTCTTCGCCGGTGACATCGTCCTTGCCTTCGACTTTAGGAGGATTGAATTTGACGTGGTACACACGGCCCGAAGCCGGGTGGCTGCGGCGGCCGCTCATGCGTTCGACGATCTGGTCGTCCGGCACGGCGATTTCGAGAACGTAGTCGATTTTGACGCCTGCGTCCTTCATCGCGTCGGCTTGCGCGGTGGTACGCGGGAAGCCGTCAAACAGGTAGCCATTGGCGCAATCGGGCGCCTTCAGGCGGTCTTTCACCAGCCCGATGATGATGTCGTCCGAAACCAGTTGGCCCGCGTCCATCACTTTTTTAGCGGCCAGGCCCAGTTCAGTACCTTCCTTGATTGCCGCGCGCAGCATGTCGCCGGTCGAAATCTGGGGGATGTTGTACTTTTCCTTGATGAAGTTGGCCTGGGTGCCCTTACCGGCTCCTGGTGCTCCTAACAGAATGAGACGCATGAATGTTCCTAAACGATTTAATAATAATTTTTGATGATGCCTTAGCCACCTTGCTAGAAACTTACCACAGAAGTTGGCTTATCCGCCACTTTTGTAGAGTGCTTGCACACGCGCCAGGTCTTCCGGAGTATCCACGCCGGCGGCCGGGGCGGAATCGGTCACGTGTACGGCAATCGGGTAGCCATGCCACAGGACGCGCAACTGCTCCAGGGCTTCAATCCCTTCCAGCGGCGACACTTCCAGCGCCGGGTAGGCTTGCAGGAAGTCGTTTCGATAGGCGTAAAGACCGATATGGCGCAAAGGGACGTAGCCGGCAGGCAGGGCCGACTTGTCCTTGGCGAAGGCATCGCGGTGCCACGGGATGGTGGCACGGCTGAAATAGAGTGCGCGGCCCTGCTTGTCCAGCACCACCTTCACCACGTTCGGGTTGAAGGCGTCGGCCGCATCGTGCAGCGGGTGGGCGCAGGTGGACATCGGCACCTCGGCGCCGATGCGGGCGGCGGCAGCCTGCAGCAGTTGCGGGTCGATCAGGGGCTCGTCGCCCTGCAGGTTGACAACCACGGCGTCGGCCGGCAGGTTCATGGCGCGCGCCACTTCGGCAATGCGGTCGGTGCCGGACGGATGGTCGGCCCGGGTCATGAAGGCTTCGATGCCGTGCTGTTCGCAGGCTTCTTTAATGGAGGCGTGGTCGGTGGCGACAACGATGCGGGCGGCGCCGGCTTCTTGCGCCCGTTCGGCAACCCGCACCACCATCGGCTTGCCGCCCAGGTCGGCCAGGGGCTTGTTGGGCAGGCGGGTCGAGGCCAGGCGGGCCGGGATGATGACGATGAAGGACACCGCTTACTCCGTGGTGTCTGGCAGGGAGCGCGCTTCGTCGGCCCACATGATCGGGATGCCGTCGCGGATCGGGTATGCCAGGCGGTCGCCTTTGCAAATCATTTCCTGGGCTTTTTTGTCGTACTCCAGAGGGCCCTTGCACACAGGGCAGACCAGGATATCAAGCAGGCGTGCGTCCACGTAGTTTCTCCACAATTTGATCGGCCAGCGCCGCGTCGATGCGGGCGCCGACTGGAACGACCCAGATTCTTGGATCGTTGCGTAATTCTTCAATTTGCCAGCATTTTACTGCATCCTTCTCCGTCACCAGAATAAAGTCGGCCTCGATATTGGCGAAAGGACGGTCTCTAAAGTCGTGATGATCGGGCAGCGGCAGCTCTTGCGGCTGGATTCCTGCCGCGCGCAACATGCCGAAAAATCGGGCCGGATTGCCGATTCCCGCGGCAGCAGCCACTCGAAGCCCGCTCCCCTGCCCTGATGGCGCGGCGCGCTGCGCCAATTCGGCCAGCGACATGCGCTCGCTACGATCGCCAAGGCGCTCTGCGACATCGCCTACGAGGCGCATCTGCCAAGGCGCTCCCGCCTGAACGCCGGCCGGCGCCACGGCGGCAGACAGCGCAGCGGTCAGTTCGGGCGCATTGACCACGGTGAAGTCCCGCTGCCGGGATGGCGGTTCGCGCAGGGGCCCGGCGGGCAAGGTCCAGCCATTGCCGACGCCCCGGCCGTCGAACAGCACGATTTCCACGTCGCGCGCCAGGGCGTAATGCTGCAAGCCGTCGTCCGTGACGATCACGTTGATTTCCGGATGGGCCTCCAGCAAGGCGCGCCCCGCGGCTGCACGCGCACGGCCGACGAACACCGGGCAACCGGTGCGGGCGGCAATCAGTACCGGCTCATCCCCCACCTCGGCCGGCGTCGACCCAGCGCCGACTTCTCGCGGCGCTGCATCCTTGCTGCCAAATCCGCGCGAAACAACGCCCGGCCGAAAACCGGCCGCGCGCAGCGCGTCGACCAGCCAGATGGTCAGCGGTGTCTTGCCGGTACCGCCAATGAAAATATTTCCCACGACGACGACCGGCACCGGCAGGCGCTCGGCGTGCGATACGCCAACCGCATACAGGCCCCGGCGCAAGGCGGCCAGCGCCCGAAACAGCAGGGACAGCGGCCAGAGCGCGCATGCCAGCGCGCCCCGCCGCAACCACTCGCGCGAGAACGTCGTCTCGAGGGAAGAGGCCATTACTTGGCCTGGGCGGTCTGTGCCTCGAAGGTCACGCGCTCAAAGCCCGCCAGGCGCGCCGCTTCCATCACGTTGATCACCATCTGGTGCATCGCGAACTGGTCGGCATTGATCTTGACGATCGGGTTGGCGTCCTTGGCGGCGGACTTCATCTGCTCGGCCAGGCCAGGCACGTCGTGGAAGGCCACTGGGGTGCCGTTGATGGTGTAGTTGCCCTTGGCATCCACCGTCACGTTCAGGTCATTCGGCTGCTCCACCGTCTTTTCCGCATCGGCGGTCGGCAAGGTGATTTTCAACTCGGTGAACTTGCTGTAAGTGGTGGTGATCATCAGGAAGATCAGGATCACCAGCAGCACGTCGATAAACGGGATCAGGTTGATCTCGGGATCTTCGCGCTTCTGGCCTCGGCGGAAATTCATCGCCATAAACTGATCCCTCGCTTACTTGCGGGTGTTGTGGACCACGTCCACGAACTTGACCGCCTGCTGCTCCATGTCGATGACGAAGGAGTCAACCAGTGCACGGAAGTGGCGGTAGAACACCAGGGTCGGCATTGCGATCGCCAGGCCGAAACCGGTGTTGTACAGCGCTACCGAAATACCGTGCGCCAGTTGCGCAGGATTGGCGCCGGCCGAGTTCTGCGAACCGAAGATCTCGATCATGCCGACCACGGTACCGAACAGGCCCATCAGCGGTGCCAGGGTGGCGATGGTGCCGAGGGTGGTCAGGAAGCGTTCCAGCTGGTGCGCCACGGCGCCGCCCGCTTCTTCGATCGATTCCTTCATGACGTCGCGAGGAGCGTTAACATTACGCAACGCTGCCGAAAGAACAACACCCAGTTGGGACGATTTTTCCAGCTTGGTGATGATGTCGTTGTTGATATTTCCGCTGCGATAGACGCGTACCACTTCGTCCAGCAGTGTCTTCGGAATGATGCGCGAACGGCGCAGGTACATCAGGCGTTCAACGATCAGGGCAAGGGCAACGATGGAAGCGATCAGCAGAGGCCAGATCGGCCAGCCGGCGGCTTGGAAAATTGCGAGCAAGACATACTCCTAAGAAAGAAAACCTAAACGCGCAATGTAGCCTGTCGAGAGCTAACAGGCAAGTGTGCGCATTCTTCACATTTTCTGTGGACAACATTGTTGGCAATCCAACTATTTCTACTTAAGTACATGATTTGATGATGATTTTTTCTAATGCAAAAATTTTCATCAGCTCTGGAAGGACCAGTTCTGCACATATTCTGTGGACAAAATTGTGGGGAATGGCGGCTTTTATATGCTAAGCCTTTGATCCCAAAGCGAATTATTCTCAAGCACAAAAAATGCGCATTGGCACTTTTCCTGCTTTTCCCCGGCTGTGCACTTCTTCACATATTCTGTTGATAAGATTGTTAGCAAGGCTATGCTTGAGGGGTAAAGTACTTGATCCATAAGGACTTTCTTGCCATGCGTAAAAATCTCGCATTGATGAATCCCGGCCGAAAAGTGGACAATTTTTGCCCTTCTGCACAAATTCTGTGGACAATATTGTGAGCAAGGCCGCAGGAGGTAGTGCAAGTCCTTGATCCGAAAAGACAATCAATTCACGCCCATTTTTTAGGCAGCAATTTTCCCCACAGCTTCTGTGGATAAAATTGTTAGCAAGGGACAGACTGGAGTGCCAAGTCCTTGATTTCTAAAATGAAAGTTACCCTGCAAACATTTTCATCACGCAATCTACGGCTGGAAAGAGTTCCTCACATATTCTGTGGATATCTTTGTGCGTAACAGCCGGCCGCTATCGCAAAGTCCTTGATCTATAAGGGAATTCGTAAATTGCCCGCTTATGTAGCATTGGCGTTTACCCTTAATAATCATGTGTTTACAAAAAATACTTGCGGTATGAAGTGATATATGACATAAGCATGACCGCTTTCAAAAAGTGTGGACAGGTCCATGATCAACAGCCCCGAACCCAACCAGGTCATCTCAGTCAGTGCCCTCAACCAGGCCGTTGCACGCCTGCTGGAGCGCTCTTTCCCCTTGCAGTGGATATCTGGGGAAATCTCGAATTTCACTCGAGCAAGCTCGGGTCATTGGTATTTCACCCTGAAAGACGATGCAGCCCAGGTACGGGCCGTCATGTTCCGCGGCCGCGCCCAGTACGCCGGCTTCGTGCCGCGCGAAGGCGACAAGGTCGAGGTGCGAGCGCTGGTCACCCTGTACGGGCCGCGCGGCGATTACCAGATCAATGTGGAGGCCATCCGCCGCGCCGGCGTGGGTTCCCTGTTCGAAGCTTTCCAGCGCCTGAAGGAACGCCTGGCAGCTGCCGGCCTCTTCGACAGCGAACGCAAGCGCGCCCTGCCCCTGTTCCCGCGCACCATCGGCATCGTCACCAGCCCGCAGGCGGCAGCCCTGCGCGACGTGCTGATTGCACTGCGTCGCCGGGCACCGCACGTCAACGTGGTGCTCTACCCCACCCTGGTGCAGGGCCAGCAGGCCGGCGCCCAGATTGCCTCCGCCATTGATACTGCATCGCGCCGCGCCGAATGCGATGTGCTGCTGGTCGTGCGCGGCGGCGGCAGCATGGAAGACCTGTGGTGCTTCAATGAGGAAGTGGTCGCTTACGCCGTCGCCAATTGCAATGTGCCGGTCGTATCCGGGGTTGGCCACGAAACCGACTTTACGATTTGCGACTTCGCTGCCGACGTACGCGCCGCCACCCCAACCGCTGCCGCCGAACTGGCCGCGACGCCGCGTGCCGACTGGCTCGGTTCCTTGCGCGCCGACGCCACCGACCTGCGCCGCGCCATGCGCCGCGCCATCAGCGACGCCACGCAAACCCTGGACAGCCTGCAGCGCCGCCTGCTCAGCCCGACGGCCCGCATCGCCCAGCAGCGCATGCAGTTGCAAAGCCTGTCCACCGCGATGATGCACGCCACCCGCAATCCCTTGCAGCAGGCGCGTTTCACGATCGACCGCCTGGCAGGCCGGCTGGCGGCCCGCAAGCCCGACGCCAGCAAAGCGCGGGCAGCGATGGAAGCCCTGCAGCACCGGGCCGGCGCCAGCATGCGCGCGCAACTGCTCCAGCGCCGCGACGCCCTGAATGCGCTGTCGGCGCAACTCGAATTACTGAATCCCCAGCGCACGCTGGAACGCGGCTACGCCATCGTCACCGATGCTGCAGGCGCCGTGCTGCGCGACCCGGCGCATATCAAGCCGGGACAGTCGCTGGGCGTTCGCCTGGCCGAAGGCAGCGCCGACATCGGCGTGGCCACCGTGCAGCCAACGCTTAGCTAGCGTTCGTATTACAATGCCGTTTCGGCAAAAATAACTTTTCGTCTCAATCAAAAGGAAACATTCATGGAACATACCCTGCCACCACTGCCGTACGCAATGGACGCGCTGCAGCCGCACATCTCCAAGGAAACCCTGGAATTCCACTACGGTAAGCATCACCAGGCTTATGTCACCAACCTGAACAACCTGATCAAGGGCACCGAGTTCGAAAACCTGTCCCTGGAAGAGATCGTGAAGAAGTCTTCCGGCGGCGTGTTCAACAACGCAGCCCAGGTGTGGAACCACACCTTCTACTGGAACTGCATGGCTCCTAACGCCGGCGGCGCGCCTACCGGCGCCCTGGCTGACGCCATCAACGCCAAGTTCGGTTCCTTCGACAACTTCAAGGCTGAATTCACCAAGTCCTGCGTGGGCAACTTCGGTTCCGGCTGGACCTGGCTGGTGAAGAAGGCGGACGGCTCCGTCGAGATCGTCAACACCTCCAACGCCGCCACCCCGCTGACCGGCGCCGACAAGCCGCTGCTGACCTGCGACGTGTGGGAACACGCTTACTACGTCGACTATCGCAACGCCCGTCCTAAGTACGTTGAAACCTTCTGGAACCTGGTGAACTGGAACTTCGTGGCCCAGAACTTCGCTTAATCGCGGTTCTTCGCCCCATCAAAAGCCCGCTACGAGCGGGCTTTTTTTCGACCAAATTCGGGTCAAATTCGGGGTCAGATCTGTCATTCGGACAGCTAGCGCTCTCATTTGATATTTCTCAATACGCTAATTCCTCGGAATTTGCGTATTGAGATTTATCAAACAAACTGTACGCGTGTCCAAATGACAGACCTGACCCCGAATTGAAGAATCAATAGCGCGGCTTCACGCTGATCACGACCTTGCCGAAGTGGTTGCCCGAGGCGAGGTGCTGGTAGGCCTCGCGCGCCTCGTGGATGTCGAACACGCGGTCCACCACCGGCTTGATGTTGCGCTGTGAGACCAGGCGCGACAAGTCTTCCTGCATTTTGCGGCTACCTACGTAGATGCCGCTCATGCTCTTGCCGCCGATGACGATTCCCAGCAGCTGGACGCTGGTTTCGAAGCCGCCACCCAGGCCGCCAATCACAGCCACCTTGCCACCCATGCCGGCCGATGCGATCGAACGCGCCAGCGTATCCTGGCCGCCCACTTCCAGCACCAGGTCGACGCCTTCGCCGTTGGTGGCGCGCAGCACTTCCTCCTGCCATTCAGGCGTCTTGCGGTAGTTGATCAGGACGTCGGCACCCAAGGCCCGCGCCCGTTCCAGCTTGGTGTCGCTGGACGAGGTGACGATGGCGCGCACGCCAGCGGCCTTGGCCAGTTGCAGCGCCCAGACCGATACGCCGCCAGTGCCCAGCAACAACACGGTGTCGCCGGCTTTCAGGCCGCCTTCCACGAACAAAGCATTCCAGGCCGTGACGCCGGCGCAGGTCAGGGTTGCCGCTTCTTCATAACTGAGGTGCGCAGGCACGGCAACCAGGCCGCCTTCCTTGATCACCAGCTCTTCGGACAGCACGCCGTTGCTGCCAGCACCCAGCGTGACGGCTGTCTTACCCGGCGTGACCTTGCCCTCCTCCCATTCAGGGAAGAACGCAGTCGCCACGCGGTCGCCGACGCGAAAGCGCTCCACGCCCGGGCCTACCTCTATAACTTCGCCGGCCGCGTCGGAAGCTGGCACCACGGCGCCTTCACCGCTGACCGGATATGTGCCCTGCGCCACCATCAGGTCGCGATAGTTCAGCGAGACGGCGCGCACCTTGACACGCACCTCGTGGTACTGCAGTTCACGCTTCGGCAGCTTGACGGCTTCCAGGCTGTCGATACCGCCGCCGGGGGTGATTTGGTATGCATGCATTTGGATCTCCTTACAAGTTGTGGTTAAGTGAGAAGAACTATATAGTTTCCACATGATCCACAGTGGTGGAGTTTGATCGACAGATTGTCGCCCAAAAGGAAACAATATGAATGAACGCCTGAATGGCATCAACGTCTTCGTGCAGGCCGTGGAAGCAGGCAGTTTTTCCGCCGCTGCCACGCGGCTGCACCAGACCCGTTCCGCCGTGGCCAAAGCTATCGCGCGGCTGGAAGAACGCCTTGGCGTGCGGTTGTTCCACCGCACCACGCGCAGCCAGGCCCTGACCGAAGCGGGCCAGTCCTATTACGAGCGCTGCGTGCGGGCCCTGGCCGAACTGGATGCCGGCGAGGCCTGCATCGGCACCGGACGCAGCGAACCCACCGGCCGCCTGCGCATCAGCGTCCCGGTGCTGTTCGGCCGCCAGTTCGTGGCGCCGCTGATGATGGACCTCGCCCAGCGCTACCCGCAACTGACCATCGATATCTCATTCAGCGACCGGGTGGTGGACCTGCTCGAAGAAGGCTTCGACCTCGGCCTGCGTGTCGGCCCGCTGCCGAACAGCACCAGCCTGGCCGCGCGCCACCTGGGCCAGCAGCGCATGCTGATCTGCGCCGCGCCCTCCTACCTGCAGGCGCATGGCGAGCCCGAAGACATACAGGAAGTGAGCGAACGCGATGGCATCATGTACTCGCGTGGACGCGTGGTAAAAGAATGGACGGTGTCCATGCCGGATGGCCGCACGCACGACATACTGCCGCGGCAACGCATGCTGGTGGATGATTTGCAGGTGATTGCCGATGCGGCTGCGCGCGGCATGGGCCTGGCCTGGCTGCCCTGCTGGCTGGCGGCCCCCTATGTGAAGCGGGGTGAGTTGAAAGTGCTGTTCGATTGCGGGGAGATGGAAGCCTCACGGATGCACCTGGTGTGGCCCCACACTCCCTACATGCCTGCCAAGCTGCGTGTCGCGATCGACACGCTGCTTGAGGTTACGCCGATCTACCTGGCGAGCGCGGAGGAGAACCCCGCAATCCCGCTGGCGGCGGATCATATGCGCCAGCGCAGGCCTGGCTAGCGCGATCCGCCTGGCCGGCGGGACTTACATTCTCCAGCGCAGGGCAGCCGAGACCGAACGTCCGATCTGTACAGTACCAAAATTGGTCAACTGCGCATTACCCGCATTGCCGAAGTGGTAGTACTGCTGCTGCATTTCGTTCGTCAAGTTGACGCCACTGATATCGAACGACATGTTGTCGTTGATCTTGTACGAGATCTGCATGTCCACGCTCTTTTCCGGATGGCGCCAGATACCAATCGGATTGGCAAACAAGGCCGCTTCGTTTCGGTCCAGGAAGCCGGAGCGCCAGACATAGGACAAGCGCGCGCTGACCGGGCCCTTTTCGTAAGCCAGGGTGGCGTTGTAGGAGCTCTTGGACACGCCGAAGAACGGCGTCTCGAGTTGCGAGACGATGACGCCGGCATCATTCGCGTCAGGCACGTTCTGCGACGAGGTCAGTCGCGTATAGCTGCCCTGGACGCCCAGGCCGTCCAGCAGGCTCGGCAGCCCTTTCGGGAAGTAGATGAAGCCCAGCTCGGCGCCCTTGATCGTGCCGTTGGAGGCGTTGACCGGCGAGTTGATGACGTAGTCATAGCCGTTCGTATGATCGCCGCCCGAGGTCGAATTGCGGAACGGATCGTTCGCCGGATCGACGTGAACCCTGTGTCGCAAGCTCACGACCAGGCCATCGATCTTACGCTTGAACAAAGTTCCGTAGAGTGCGCTGTCCTTCTGGAAATACCACTCGGCCGTCAGGTCGAGGTTCTTGGAGTGCGTCGGTTTCAGGTCCGGATTGCCGCCGCTGCCCGAGCCATAACCTACCTTTGACACGTCGTCGGCGAGTTGCAGGATCGGATTCAGATCACCGAAACTCGGGCGGCGCAGGGTTTCACCATAGTTGAAGCGCATCACGACGTCCTGGGACGGGTCGTAAATCAGGGTCATGCTCGGCAGGAGCTTGCTGGCCGACTTGCTGGCATTGGACGAGGTGACCGCCTTGGTGGTGGGATCCACCTTGTAGAAGGTCATGTCGGTATTGACCTTGACGTAGCGCGCGCCGAAATTGCCGCGCAGGCGATGGCCGAACAGCTCGTTTTGGGTATTCCCCATCAGGAACAGGTTGCTCGTCTTTTCATCGACTTCGAACGTCTTCTGCAGGCTCAACTTGTCCGTCGTCATGAAGTTCGCATCGACCGAGTTATAGAGCTTGCGCCAGTCGTCGATATGGTCGCGGATGTAATAGGCATTGGGCTCCACCCACGAACGCGGAACGTCGGAGATGTCCGTGCCGAAGTTCGAGTTGACGGAGGAATAAGCCGGGCCCAGCGAGGCGAGATTGCGGCCCAGGTTGCCCGATTGAGTCCGATTCGCCTCCGACGCCTTGCGGTCGTCGAAGCGCACGCCGAACTGGATCGACTCGAGCGCACCCCAGCTGGTATCGTAGGTGCCCGACAGGTTGGCCGTCGCGGCGCTGCCCTTGTTGCGGTTGGCGTTGTCGAAGAACTGCGCAACATTCCACTTGGCCGGATCGGCCAGGTCGGCATCGTTATTGAAATGGAAGGCCGTATTGTTGCTGCCGTCATTGAAGTCGACGTTGATCGACGGTGCAACACGGTCGATACGGGTGGCCGTGAATTCCGAGTGATACTTGCTGGTCTGGTACGACAGGTCACCTTCCAGCTTCAGGCGGTCGCCAATATCCCACTTGCCGTTCAGGGCATAAACATAGGAATCGGTTGCCGACGTGGTGTAGTCGCCGCTGTTGAAGCCATAGACGTTATTGACCTGGCGGCTCTTGATCACGTTCGTACCCGGGAAGGTCGTAATCGTCCCCGCAGGGTTGCTGCCGAGATCGCCCCACCAGTCAACGAAGCTGAACAGCAAGCGGTTGAAGGACTTGTCGCGATAACCGTTGTACATCGATTCGAAGGTGTAGACCGAATCCGCGTTCGGTTTCCACTGCAGGGCGATATTGGCGGCAGGACGCTCCCGCTTGCCCTCAACGTCGCTCTGGAAAACGGCGTCACGCGCCAGGTAATAAGGGTAAGCCTTGCCGTTAAAGTCGAGCGTTGAACCCTGTGCCATCGGCAAGCCGGCATGAGTGCCAGGCGTCCAGATCTTGTTGTCGAAGATGCGCTGCAAGGGAATGTAACCTGGAGGAACTTCGCCGGCATTGGGGCTGGTGAACGGCACCATGGCGCCCGGCGTTACGCTCTCGTTGCGGTATTTCGTCTGGGTCGCCGACAGATTGATCAGGGCGCCAACTTCGCCAATGCCGGTTTCCCAGCGGTTGCTTAACATGGCGCTAAGCTGCGGGTTCGTCTTTTTCGCAGGCTCAAGATAGGTCTCGCGCACCGAAAGCGACACTTTCGGACCCTTGAAATCGAACGGCCGCAGCGACTTCACGTCAATCTGGCCTGCAATCCCGGTGTCCAGCTGGCTGGCGTCGCGCGTCTTGTAGACGTCGATCTGGCGCACCAGGGTCGAAGGAATATCCTGCAGCGCGACCTGCGTGCCGGACGCGGTGAAAATATTGCGGCCGTTCCAGGTGGTCTGGACGTCTGGCAAGCCGCGGATCGACAAGGTACCGACTTCGCCGCCGGCGCGGTTGGTAACCTGGATCCCGGTCACGCGCTGCAGCGCTTCGACGACATTGTTATCGGGCAGTTTGCCGATGTCTTCGGCAACGACCGATTCCAGGACCTGGTCGCTGGTGCGCTTGATCGCCAGGCTCTTGATCATCGATGCCTTCACGCCGGTGACGACCACGGTCGCGGTGTCGACCGGCTCCTTCTTTTCGGCGACGACGTTAGGATTGCTCTGAGCGGCTTCCTGGGCCCAGACCGATGCGCTGCTCAGCAGGCCAGTGGCCAGCATGCAGGCGACGGTGGTTTTCAAATTCAACTGGTGTTGCATCTGCGGTCTCCCTGAGTTGGTTTTTGTTGAAACCGAATGTAGGGGATCAGGCGGGATGCAATCCAATTAATTCTTTTCCGACTTTAATACCAGTTTTGATATCGAGCGCAGGCGCGCCCTAGAGGGGAAAGCACGTTCGTGCGCCTTCCAGGCAGGCCTTGCCGGGGTGCGTTGTAGTCTTGAAGCAACAGCTTTTAGCTGCCGCGTTCGACGTCGTCGTGTTCCCGGCGTTTGGCGTCGGGCAGGGATTCGACATGGTCGACATCGATATCGCTGCCATCCGGCGCCGGCGCATCGCGGCCAACGCTGGCCCGTTCGCCGGTGCCCTGGGCATCGGAATCGCTGTCGAGTTCGGTGTCGCCGGGGCCCGGTGGACGGGCGCCTTGCAAGTCGCTGCCGGAATCGGACGAATCGCTGGGGCCAAGTGCCCCGGTGCCGTGGCCCTTGCTGACTTCACGGTCAGGCTGGACCGGCATATTGTCCGGGTCGAGGGTACTGGTTCCTGACATGGTGTCCTCCTGTTTCCATTAATTTAACGAATTCAGGGCTTAGGCGGCGCAGTGTTGGAAGATGCCAACACTGTGTTACATGGGCAATAAAGCTGAAACATCTTCGGCTACTGGCCAGTTGTACCAAATTTCCCCTTTAAGTATAAGGTTTTCCCAAGATGTAACTTTCAAAAAAGACGGAACCCGAGCGCCGCCGGAGCTTTCGTTTGGGGTTTGATACAGATCAAAAAGGCATTTACCTTAGGTCAACACTAGTACAATTCAGGCTTGAACAAATTGCACAGGAGTGCCTGCAGAATGAGTAGTTTTGACGCAACAAACAAGCGCCTGAAAAACATTCATACTCGCATCCCGGAATTCCCGGAAGACCTGGTACGCCTGCTGCGCATGACCTATCACGTCCAGAAGCGCATGAAGGATCTGGCGAATTCGGTGCTGCGCAAGTACGACCTGGTCGATGCCAGCTACATGGTGCTGGCGGTGCTGTATGGATCGGAGAATGAGACTTCGACCGCGTCCAACCTGGGCGAAGCCTGCATGGAAAAGCCGGCCAACCTGACGCGGGTCTGCAACGACCTGGAAGCGCAAGGCCTGATCACCCGCGGCAATCGCCCGGGCGACCGCCGCTGCGTGATGATCACGCTGACCGACGCCGGCCGCAACCTGATCGAGCAAGTGATGCCGGAAGTCTGGTCGCGCACCACCCGCGCCTACGACGGCTACAACGGCGACGACATCCGCGTGCAAGAGCAGCTCTTCAAGCGCCAGCTTGCCAACCTCGACGTCACCGCTTAAAAATCAAGGACATTAAAAAAAAGGGGACGTAACCCTTTTTCCGCCGGCGGCGGAAAAACGTAAAAAAGGGGACGTAACCCTTTTCCGCCGGCGGCGGAAAAAAAAGGGGTACCTCCCCTTTTTTTTTATTTCTGCGGCTTGGTGTGCTTCATGGCGTAGTACAGGTGCTGCCACCAGTGCTCGCGTGACTGCACGCTCAGCATGCACTGGCGGTCGATCTCTTCCTTGAAGACGCGGTCGCGGCATTGCATATTGGCCAGCGCATTGCGCTGGTTTTCGGCATTCACCACGGCCAGCACGAGCCAGAACACCAGCCCGGACAGCAGGACCACCAGCGTCCAGGCCAGGTGATTGACCCAGGTGCGCTGCACCAGGCCGGCCTCGTCAGGGGCCGACTCCCGGAACGCCCGCATCACCCCTTCTTCACGTTCTTCCATGTCTTACTTCTTGCTTGCTGCAGCCTTGGCGACCAGGTAGTCCGCAACCGCCAGCGCTGCTGCCTGGGACTGGTCTTCCGGCTGGCCTGGACGGCCGGCCATGGATGGAGAGGTTACGTAGCGGCCATCGATCACCAGGGTCGGCGCGCTGTCCACCTTGTACTGGGCGATGATGCTCTCCATGCGTTTCATTTTAGACTCGACGCTGAAGGATTTGTAGACGCTTTCGTACTTGGCCTTGTCGACGCCGGCACTGACCACCACGGCAGTCACGTCGTCTTCGCGCATCAGGCGCTTGTGCTCAACGTGGATGGCGTTGAACAGCTTCTGGCTGGCGGCTTCCGGGGTGCCCATGGCTTCCAGGGTCACGTAGGCGCGTGCCAGAGGGTCTTTCTCGCCACGGGCGAAGTGGATGCGGCGGAAGTGGATCTTGTCGGCGTTCTGCTTGACCCAGGCCGACATGCGCGGCTCGAGCGCGTTGCAGTGCGGGCAGGTGAACATGAAGAACTCGACCACTTCGACCTTTTTGCCCTGGGCTTCGGTACGCACCGGGGTGTCGAGGGTCTTCCAGTCAACGCCCTCTTTCGGCTCGGCGGCATAGGCGCCGGCAGCGGTGAACATCAGGGCGGCAGAAGCAATCAGCAGTCGCAGCAAACGCATGGTCATCCTTACGGTGAAATAGTAAACGCCGCGAGATTACCATTTTTTGCGCGCTGTGATCAGCCCCGCTGGCCAAAATGGCGCCTGCGGGGCTGATTTAAGCCTGCTTTAAGCGCTTAGAAGTCGTAGCGCGCCGAAACTTTCAGTTGGCGGCCGCTGTTCGGGTAGATGCCCGCGCGGCAGCTAAAGGCCTGGCTGTAGTGGTCCTTGTCGAACATGTTCAGCGCCATCACGGCCAGCTCCCATTGGCCGAACTTGCGCGCGTAGCGGCCGTCCACCACGGTGTATGCCGGCATGCGGGCGTCGCAGCTGTTGTCGAAATCGCTGCCGTAGCGCTGCTTGCCAACGCGCTGCACGCCGATGTCGGCGCTCTGGCCGTCGGATGGCAGCCATGCCAGGCGCACGGTCAGGATGTTCTTCGGCACCAGCGCCAGCTCACGGCCGGCGTTCGGGCCGGAGCGGAATTCGGCATCCACTTGCTGGAAGTGGCCCTGCACCTGCCATTCAGGCGCGAAGCGGTAGCTGCCGTCCAGCTCGAAGCCCTTGCGCTGGGTTGGCGCCAGGTTGGTGTTGGCGCCGAACAGGCCTGCGGTCGGATCGTAATAGATCTCGTTGTCCAGGTTGTGGCGGAAGATGCGCGCGTCAACCTTGGCGGCGCCCTGCACATAACCGAGGCCGATTTCCGCATCATGCGACACCTGGGTTTCCAGCGGCTTGTTCGCTTGCGGGGTGAAGCCGTTCTCGTCGGAGTTGGCGACGCGATAGCTCTGGCCGACCTTGGCCCAGGCGGTCAGGCCCGGCGCGGCCAGCATGCTTCCCTGCACTTCCCAGGCGTTGTTGGCTTGCTTCACGCTGTAGGTGGCAGTGGTGAACGGCACCGGATCGACCGAGTCCTTGTCGAACAGCTCGCGGCGCACGCCGGCCGCCAGGCGGAATTGCTGCGGGCCGGAGAATTTCATCTCGTCGCGCAGGTAGAAGGCCTTGCTCTTTTGCGTGGCGTCGGCAGCCGAGAAGGAGGCGGTGGTAACGCGGTTCCAGCGGCCGAAGTCGAAACCGGCTACCAATTCGTTCAGCAGGCCATCGAACTGGCCCAGGTGGCGCACGCGCGGCGAGAACTGGGTCTGCCTGGTGTCGTAGGCGGAGCTTGAAACGCCCCATGGGCTGAAGTAGGTGGCTTCCGCTTCCTTCTTGCGGTGCGACAGTTCGGCCGCCAGGTCGAAGGCGCCGATCTTGTGCTCCCATGCCGCGGTATAGCGATCGCTATCGAGCTTGCCGAAATCGTTCGGGGTCAAGGTCTGGCGCGGGTTGGCGTAGAACTGGGCTTCGGTCAGGCTGCCGGCAAAGCGCTGGTCCTGGCGCGCGATATCGGCGCGCAGCGAGAAGCGGCCAGCGCCGGTATTGAACTGCACGCCGCCGTTGAAGCGCGACTGCTTGAATTCATTGTTGTCGCGGTAGTTGTCGGAGCGCTGGTGGCCGGCCGACGCGTCGATGGCGAAATCGTCGAAGCCCTGGGCCACGCTGACGCGCACTTCGCCGCTGTCGAACTGGCCCAGTTCAGTGAACATATTGCCGCTGCGCTCACCGGCCTGCGGGCGCTTGGTGGTGATCTGGATCACGCCGCCGGTGGCGCCTTCGCCATACAGCACGCTGGCGCCGCCGCGCATGATGTCGATGCGCTCCACCATGTCGATCGGGATGGTGGACAGGGTGGCGCTGGATAGTTCGTTTTCGTTCAGGCGCACGCCATCCAGCACGATCACCACGTTCTGGTCGCTGTTGGTGCCGAAGCCGCGCAGGTCGAGGCCGAAGTCAGGGCTGCCGGTCAGGCTCTGGCGGCCGTACACGCCGCCGATCTTGCGGATCGCCTGGTTGACGTCGGAGACGCCGGAGCGGCGGATATCGGCCGCGGTAATGGTGGTGGCGCCGATCGGCAGCAGCGACGGATCGCTGGCAAAGCGGGAACCGGAAATGACGACGGTGTTCGATTGCGCTTGGGCCGCTGCGGCAAAGCACAGGGCAACCGCTGCGGCAACGGCGCAGCGCGAGGTGATGAAGGTCATGGCTAATACGATAGAAAGAGTATCCGCCTGCGTCCCCGCAGCCGGAATCCACAGAAGACGAACCCTGCGCGGGCGCGCTTCCACCTCCCTGGCCGGTATCCGGGCTGGCAAGACTGACCGGGCCACCTTCCTGCGCAAGCAGTGGTTCATTGGCGCGGCCTGCCGTCATCAAGACGGCGCTTGCGTACCGTTGCGGGGGCAGCACATTGCGTTTCCCGTTTAACTGCCCCCGCGAACAGGGGGCGGGCACCAAGGCGCCGCCATTATACGCTGCTTAAAGTTGGCATAAAAGTTTGGCAATCGGCCATCACCCGGGCTATATTTTAGTGTTGCAAAAAACTCAATGGAGACTTATGCGCATCACTCACCTTTTGGCCGCGGCCGCCCTGTTGGGCGGGGTCGCGGTCCAGGCCAGCCTGTGGGCCGGGAGCGCGACGCCCGCCACCGTGCCGGATGCAGGCAGCGGCATCGCGCTGGCCCCGGCCAAGGCGGCAGCCGTCATGGAGCCCAGCGCGCCCGGCGCCTGGGGCGGCATCCGCAGCGGCCAGGAGGCCACGCTGTCCGACCGCGTCGTCGATTACCGCATCGAAGCCAGCCTCGATCCGGTCAAGCACACCATCGACGGCAAGCAGCGCCTGACCTGGCGCAACCGCAGCGCCGAGGCTGTGCGCAGCGTTTACCTGCACCTGTACCTGAACGCCTTCCAGAACGGCTACAGCACCTTCCACACCGAAGAGCGCAAAACCGGAACCGGCATCCGCAATGGTGAATTGAGCAAGGATGGCGAATGGGGCTTCACTGAATTGCGCAGCGTGCAGCAAGGCGGCGCCAAGGTGCCGTGGAGCTTTGTGCATCCTGACGGCGGCCCGTCCGCCGACCAGACCGTGGTGCGCCTGGACCTGCCGCAGCCTGTCGCCGCCGGCGCCAGCACCACGCTGGATATCGCCTTCTTCGACCAGCTGCCACGCGTGATGGCGCGCAGCGGCTACTTCGACAGCTTCCATCTGGTTGGGCAATGGTTCCCCAAGATCGCCGTGCTTGAATTACCGGGCGAACGAGGCGCCACCTCGGTGCGCTGGAATGCACATGAATACCACGCAGCGTCCGAGTATTACGCCGACTTTGGCAATTACGACGTCAAGCTTACCGTCCCCAGGGAATACACCGTCGGCGCCACCGGTGAATTGCAGGGCGCGCCCGAGGAAAAAGACGGCAAGCTGACCCACCATTTCGTACAGGGCGATGTGCACGATTTCGCCTGGACCGCCGACAAACGCACTGCCGCGCCACTGGTTGGAAGCTGGAGCGGCCCGGGCAGCCCGCAGGTGAAAATCACCGTCCTCTATCCGCCCGAATTCGCTTCCAACGCGGCGCCTGCCCTGCAGGCCACCAAGGATTCGCTGGATTACTTTTCGAAGACCCTCGGTCCCTATCCGTACAAGACCGTGACGGTGGTGATTCCGCCCCATAACGCCAGCGAGGCGGGCGGCATGGAGTACCCGACCTTCTTCACTGTCGACAACTTCGCCAACCTGAAGCCCGGCACCCTCGCTTCCACCGCGCTGGACTTCGTTACCATCCACGAGTTTGGCCACGGCTACTTCTACGGCATCCTCGCCAGCAACGAGTTCGAAGAGCCGATGCTGGACGAAGGCCTGAACGAGTACTGGAACCAGCGCATGCTGCGCGACACTGGCCGCAAGGCATACATGACGACGCCGTTCCTGCGCGCGATCGGCTTTGCCCCCGCCATCGACGGCTTCGAATTCGAACGCCAGGGGACACCGCGCGACGAGCCTTCCGACCCGCTGGGCCAGAACGCCTACACGCGCCTGCAAGGAATCGGCCCGGTGTATTCGCGCACCACGCTGGTCATGCACGACCTGGAAGCGCAACTGGGCAAGGAAACCATGGAGCGCGCCTTCAAGGAGTACTACCGGCGCTGGAAGTTCCGTCACCCGAGCGTGGCCGATTTCCGCGAAACGCTGGCCGAAGTGAGCGGGCAGCGCAAGCTGGTGGAAACCGTATTCGCCCAGCAGGTCTATGCCACCACGCGCGTGGACGACCGCGTTTCCTCCTTCACCAGCGAAGAAGTGCTGCCGCTGCCGGGCCGGCAGGCGGAAGGCGGCAAGCTTGTCGACATGACCGAAGAGCAGGTGGACAAACACATCGAGCAGATTCGCGATGCGTGGGAAAAGGCCAACCCGAAAGCCAAGCCGGGCACAGGTCCCTTCCCTTACCTGACGCGGGTCACGGTGCGCCGGCGCGGCGCCGATGTCCCGCAAAAGCTGGTGGTGACTTTCGCCGACGGCAGCAAGGAGTTCAAGTCCTGGAGCGGCGAAGAGCGCTGGCACACCTTCGAGTGGACCAAAGGAGTGAAGGCGGTGTCGGTGCAGCTCGATCCCGAAGGCAAGCACCTGCTCGACGTGAGCAAGCTCGATGACAGCCGTACGGTGAAGAAAGACGGCAGCGCCTCGCGCCGCTGGACCTTCGACCTGGCCGCCATCATTCAGTCCCTGCTATCTTTCATCGCCACCATATGAACCTGACCACCAATCTCAAACATGCCGCACGCGCCGCCATGCAATGGCGCCTGATGCTGATCTGGCTGATCGCCGTGCTGCTGCCGACAGCCTTGCTGGCCCTGCCCATCTGGAACAGCCTGGCGCCGCTGCTGGACAATTCGGTGCGCGCGCCCGAACTGGCGCGCGCGCTCGACGGCGTGGCCTTTACCGATATGTTCGCGGAGTTGCGCCGCAACGCCGTGTCGCTGCAGGCAGGCGGCATCGCGGCATTGGTCCTGACCTTGCTGCTGTCGCCTTTCCTGACCGGGAGCATCGTTACCGCCGGCCGCGCGCAGCAAAGGGCCACGCTGCGCGAGCTGTGCGCCGGCGGAGTCGCCGAGTATCCGCGCATGTTCCGCATGCTGCTGTGGGCGGTCGTGCCGCTGGGCGTGGCGCTCGCACTGGGCGGCGCGCTGGCCGATGCTGCCGAGACCTATGCCGGCAAGGCAGTGCAGGAAGCCGATGCGGCGCGCTGGCAGCTGGCGGCCACGATCGTCGCCGCCCTGCTGGTGGCACTGGCCAACCTGACGCTCGATGCCGGCCGCGCCCAGCTGGCGATCGACCGCCGCCGCACTTCGGCAGTCAAAGCCTGGTGGTGGGGCCTCAAGCTGCTGGCGCGCCGCCCCGGCGCCATGCTGGGCGCCTATGCCTTGCTGACCGTCGGCGGCCTGCTGCTGGCGGCCCTGCTGGCCGTCGCGCGGCTGAACGTGGCGGGCAGCAATGCCTTGCTGCTGGTGGCCGCTTTCGTTCTGGCCCAGTTGATCGCCCTGGCGATGGCCTGGATGCGCGCCGCGCGCCTGTTTGCGCTGATGACGCTGTCTGCAACGAATCGCTGACCGGAGTATATTGGTGGGCATGACTACCCTGCCCACCTTCTTCCTGTCCCACGGCGGCGGTCCCTGGCCGTGGATGCGTGACCAATTCGGCAACGCCTACGACCAGCTGGACGCCTCGCTGCGCGACTTGCCGCGCCAGGCCGGCGGCAAGCCGAAAGCCCTCCTCGTCGTCACCGCGCACTGGGAGGGCCGCGACTTCCTCGTTTCATCGTCGGCCAGGCCGCCGATGATCTACGACTACGGCGGCTTCCCGCCGCACACCTACCAGATCCAGTACCCTGCTCCCGGATCGCCGGAACTGGCGGCGCGCGTCGCCGGACTGCTTGGCGAACGGGCGCGGCTTGACCCGGAGCGGGGCCTGGACCATGGCACCTTCAGCGCCATGTATCCGGCGTTCCCGGAAGCCGATGTGCCGATCGTGCAGCTTTCGCTGCGCCACGGCCTGGATCCGGCCGAGCATATGGAAATCGGGCGCTTGCTGCGTCCTTTGCGCGACGAGGGGATTTTGATCGTCGGCAGCGGCCTGAGTTTCCACAACCTGCGCGCTTTCAATGCTGCCGGAGCGGAGGCTTCACGGCTGTTCGATGGCTGGCTGCGCGAGACCATGGCGGCTGCGCCGGCCGAGCGCACGAAGCGCCTGCTCGAATGGGACCGTGCACCGGCTGCGCGCATGGCGCATCCGCGCGAGGAGCATTTGCTGCCCCTGATGGTGGTGGTGGGTGCGGCCGAGGATGCGGCCGCGGAGGTGGTGTATCACGAAGACCGCTTCATGGGAGCATTGGCGGTCAGCAGCTTCAAGCTCGGTTAAAACCGGTAAACCAGGGTCAGACCCAAGGGTCTGACCCTGTCTAATCAGCAGCCGCTGGTGATTATTCAGTTGGCAGGTGCGTTGGCGGGTCTGCCCCTTTGGGTCGGACCCTGGTTTACCGGTTTCAGGTCCCGCGCTTGCCCTTCATGCGCTCGGCTTCCTTCTCGGCGGCCTTGCGCTCAGCCTCTTCCGCCTTGATGCGCTCCGCTTCGGCATGGATCGCCAGCGCTTCGGTGCGGGTGGCCGGCGTTTCCAGCGAAATGCGGCCCAGCGCGCCGCTGCGGTAATCCTGCAGCAGCATGTGCGAAGCCTTCTCGAAGTCCCAATCGCCGCCCTTCAAGCGGTAGCTGCGCAGCTGCGCCACGCGCTCGATCAGCGCCACCCCGTCCATGGCCGACACGTCAGCCTTGTAGCGCGCCTTCAGCAATTCCGGGTAACGCTTCAGCAGTTCTTCCGCCAGCCACACCGCCACTTCTTCCTCGATCAGCGCATTGGCGCCGATCGCGTGCGATGCCGCCAGCGCCATGCCATCGGACGGCATCTCGATCTTCGGCCACAACAGTCCCGGCGTATCGATCAGCACCGTTTCCATATCGAGGTAGATCTTCTGCTGCTGCTTGGTGACGGCCGGCTCGTCGCCCACCTTCGCCACGCGGCGCTTGAGCAGTGCGTTCATCAGGGTCGACTTGCCGACGTTGGGAATCCCCATGATCATCATGCGCAGCGGCTTGGTCGCCTCGTTGCGGTGCGGCGCCAGCTTGCGCGCCTTGGCAATCACCTTGGCCACGTCGGACGGCTTCTTGGTCGTCATCGCATAGGCAGTAACGGTCTTGTCCTGCTCGAAGTGGCGGATCCAGGCCGCGGTGGCATCCGGATCGGCCAGGTCGATCTTGTTCAGGATCTTCAGGCAAGGGCGCGAGCGGAACTTGCGCAGTTCTTCCACCAGCGGGTTGCAGCTGGCCGCAGGCAGGCGCGCGTCGACCACTTCGATGACGACATCGACGTCGGCCATCTGTTCCGCCGCCTTTTTCTTGGCGGCGTTCATATGCCCGGGGAACCATTGGATAGACATGCTCTTGCCTTACGAATCGAATGAACAATCCGCCATTTTACCTCAAGACCACCCTGCCGAACGAGGTGTCGGTACGGGCGCCGCTAGCCTTGGGCGAGATGCCGAAACGACAAGTTTGCAGCCAGCTCACCGCATCGCGCACCACGGCGGCATCGAAATGCGCCGCTTCCGGCACGATGCGCTGGGCCTTGCCCGCCGGATCGACCAGGAAGCGCAGCTTGATCGAGGCGCGGCCGTCGGGCCGCTGGTCGAGGTTATCGTAGCGCAGGAAGCGCTGCGAGGGACTGCAACTGCCCGGCACCAGCATCGGCCGCAGCGGCGCCGGGCCTTCCAGCGTCCAGGCGTATTGCAGCGGATAAACCGTGCCTTCGCGCGCCGCAGCCAGGCCCGGCTTGAAGCGGCAGCGCGCCAGGCCGGCCAGCGCCGCCTGGTCCAGGAGGCTCCAGCCGCTGCCCTGCTTCACTTCCGCATTGCGCACGGCACCGTCGGCGCCGACCTGGAACTGCAGCACGGTAGTGCCTTCGATTTCATAGCGCACGGCTTCGCGCGGCCATTCGGGCACGGTGCAGCTGGCCGGCGTGGCCAGCGACTCATAGGGAAACGCGCTGGCCCCGGCCAGCGCAAGCAGCAGCGACAGCATCTCAGATCTCGGCCAGGGCCTTCACATGGGCCACCACGCTGCGGCCCAGGGCCGACAGGTTGTAGCCGCCTTCCAGGCAGCTCACGATGCGGCCTTGCGCGTGCTGGCGCGCGACCTCCATCACCTGCTGCGTCATCCACGCATAATCGGCTTCCACCAGCCCCATGCCGCCCAGGTCGTCCTCGCGGTGGGCGTCGAAGCCGGCCGAGATGAAGATCATCTGCGGCTGGAAGGCGTGCAGCGCCGGCAGCCACTTCTCCTGCACCAGCGCGCGCACCGTATCGCCCCTGGAGCCGGCCGGCACCGGCACGTTGACGCGGTTGGGCGTCTCCGGCAGCACTTCGCAATACGGATAGAACGGATGCTGGAAGAAGCTCACCATCAGCGCGCGCGGCTCGTCGAGCAGCGCTTCTTCGGTGCCGTTGCCGTGGTGGACGTCGAAATCGACCACCGCCACGCGCTGCAGGCCGCGCACGTCCAGCGCATGCTTGACGGCGATGGCCACGTTATTGAACAGGCAGAAGCCCATCGGCTCGGTCGGACGCGCATGGTGGCCCGGCGGGCGCACGGCGCAAAAGGCATTGTCGATCTCGCCGTCGATCACGGCATCGGTGGCAGCGATTGCGGCGCCGGCCGCGCGCCGCGCCGCCGTCCAGCTATGCGTGTTGAGCGAAGTGTCGCCGTCGATCGGGTAATAGTCGCCGGCGGATGGCAGGTGGTCGCGCACTATGGCAATGGCATTGGCCGTATGGTTGCGCGCAATCGACGCTTCATCGGCCAGCGGCGCGTCGCGGTGCTCCAGCAGGTCGTCGATGTGGGCGTTGATCAACTGGTCGGCAATGGCTTGCAGGCGCGCCGGGCATTCGGGATGCCAGTCGCCCATTTCGTGGCGCTGGCAGTCGGGATGGCTGTAAATTGCTGTGCTCATGAATCGCGTTCTCGCATAGAATGCGACTAATCTACCACGCGGCGGCAGGTCCACCAAAACACGTACCAAAACCATGTATACCAAATTACACGCCGTAGCACAGCAAGTTGGCCAGGTGATCGTCGGCAAGGAATTGCAAGTGCGCCAGGCCCTGACTTGCCTGCTGGCCGGCGGCCACCTGTTATTGGAAGACTTGCCCGGCGTCGGCAAGACCACGCTGTCGCATGCCCTGGCGCTGTCGCTGGGCCTGCAGTTCAACCGCGTCCAGTTCACCAGCGACCTGCTGCCGGCCGACGTGGCCGGCGTATCGATCTATGAACGCGAGCTGAACGCGTTCAGTTTCCACCCCGGACCAATCTTCACCCAGGTGCTGCTGGCCGACGAGATCAACCGCGCCACGCCGAAAACCCAGTCCGGCCTGCTGGAAGCGATGGAAGAGCGCCAGGTCTCGGCCGATGGCGTGACCCGCCCGCTGCCCGAACCGTTCTTCGTGATTGCGACACAGAACCCGACCCACCAGGTCGGCACCTTCCCGCTGCCGGAGTCGCAGCTCGACCGCTTCCTGATGTGCATCTCGCTCGGTTATCCCGACGCTGCCGCCGAACGCGCGCTGCTGATGGGCGAAGACCGGCGCCAGATGCTCAGGCACCTGGCGCCGGCCATGACGCCGGCCGAACTGTCCGCCGCGCAGCAAGGGCTGCGCCAGATCCACGCTTCCCCTGCCCTGATCGATTACGTGCAGGCGCTGGCGCAAGCTTCGCGCCAGAACGGCTTCTTTGCCGAAGGCCTGAGCCCGCGCGCCGCGCTGGCCCTGCTGCAGGCCGCGCGCGCCTGGGCTGCGCTGGAAGGCCGCGACCACGTCATGCCGGAAGACGTGCAAGCCGTGCTGGTGCCGGTCTGCGCCCACCGCCTGCGCCCGCTCAAGTCCTCGCACGGCACGGCGCTGGCCAGCCGCGACCTGGTGCTGCAGCTGCAAAAATCCGTAGCGGTATAAGCCATGCTTGCTCCAGCGAGGAGAATGCTTGACCGCTGGCTGTTCCAGCTGAAGGAAAAGGAGCCGGGCGAAGTGCAGCTGGTGATGCGCCGCGTCTTCATCCTGCCAACCAAACCGGGCATGGCCTTTGTCGGCCTGCTCCTGATCATGCTGATCGGGTCCGTCAACTACAACCTCGGCTTGGGCTTCGTGCTGACCTTCTTCACCGGGTCCTGCGCCATTGTCGACATGTATATGACGGCCAGGAACCTGGCCTTCCTGCACCTGGCGCCGGGCCGCGCCCAGCCGGTGTTTGCCGGCGACGAGGCCCAGTTCGAACTCCATGTGCGGAACGCCACGCCGCGCGCGCGCTACGCGATCTGGCTCGGCTTCCAGGACGAGGGCGAGCCGCGCCAGTCGATCGACGTCGCCGCCAAAGGCAGTGCCGCAGTGGTACTGTCGCGCCCTACCACGCAGCGCGGCTGGCTGGCAGCGCCGCGCGTGCGCCTGTTCACCCGCTTTCCGCTCGGCCTGTTCGGCGCCTGGTCGTACTGGCAGCCGGACCTGAAAGTGCTGGCTTATCCGCAGCCGGAAGTGGCGCCGCCGCCGCTGCCCACCACCGGCGCCGCGCGCGAAGACGGCTACGGCACCGTGGGCCTGGATAACTTCTCGGGTATCCGCAACTACCAGCCGGGCGACCCGATGCGCCACCTGGCCTGGCGCCAGATCGCACGCCTGCACCCGGCCGATGGCGGCAACCTGGTCAGCAAGCACTTTGAAGGCGGCGCCGTGTCCGACCTGCTGCTGGACCTGACCGCGCTGCCGCCGCTACTGGATATTGAAGTGCGCCTGTCGCGGCTGACGGCCTGGGTGCTGGAGGCGGAGCGGCGCGCCTTGCCATACGCCCTCCATATCGGCCATCGCGAGATTGCCCAGGGACTGGGCGAAGCGCATTGCGCCGAATGCCTGCGCGCGCTGGCGCTGCATGGCAAGGAGGGTGCATGATCGGCCGCCTCGCCGGCATCGGCCGCCGGATGACGCGCGACAAGGCCGATACCCTGCTGCTGCTGCTGGCAGCCGTGATGGTGCTGGCGCCCCACTTCGGCCACCTGCCGCTGTGGACCTCGGCCATGGTCTGCCTGACGCTGTTCTGGCGCGGCGCCATCACCTTGCGCGGCAGCCGCCTGCCGCCCATGTGGCTGCTGCTGCCGGTATCGCTGCTGGCCATGGGCGGCGTCTACCTGACTTTCCGCACCCTGCTGGGACGCGAGCCGGGCGTGACGATGCTGACCCTGCTGCTCACCTTCAAGCTGCTGGAAATGCATGCGCGGCGCGACCTGTTCGTGGTGATCTTCCTCAGCTTCTTCCTGCTGCTGACGAACTTCTTCTACTCGCAATCGATCTTCACCGCGCTGGTGATGGTGGCCACCATTATCGTGCTGCTGTCGGCGCAGATCACCTTCCAGTTCACCGGCGCGGTACCGCCGCTGGCCGCCCGGCTGAAGCTGGCCGCGCGCATCTTCCTGGTTGCCGCACCGCTGGGCGTACTGTTGTTCGTCGGTTTCCCGCGCATCCAGGGGCCGCTCTGGGGCTTGCCGGGCGATGCCGGCGCCGGCAAGAGCGGCATGTCCGACACCATGTCGCCCGGCTCCATGACCAGCCTCGCATTGTCGGAGGAAGTGGCGTTCCGGGTCCGCTTCGACGGCGCAGCGCCGCCGCAGGAACACCTCTATTGGCGCGGCCCGGTGCTGAGCACCTACGATGGCCGCACCTGGACCCGCATTGGCCAGCCGCTGTATCCCTTGGCGCAGCGGCGCCTGACGCGGCAACTGGCCTGGACCGGCCCGTCCTATCCTTACGAAGTGACGCTGGAACCGGGCCGCCGCCAGTTCCTGTTCATGCTCGAACTAAGCGAGCCTGCCGCCAATGTCGATGGCGCCAGCCCCGCCTACACCGATGAACTGGAACAACTGGTGCGGGCCGGCAGCGACAAGCGCCTGCGCTACAGTTCCATCGCACACCCGAGTTACCTCGCGCAGCCAGGACTGGAACCGCAAGCGCTGGAACGCTGGCTGCAGCTGCCGCCGGGCTACAACCCGCGCACGCTGCGCTATGCCGCGCAGATCCAGGCCCTGCGCGCCGAGCGCGGTGACGATGCCGCCATCGCCGCCGTGCTGGACATGTTCCGCAAAGGCTTCGAATACACGCTGGAGCCCGGCAAGCTTGGCCGCAACGAAATTGACGAATTCCTGTTCGATACGCGCAAGGGATTCTGCGAGCACTATTCCGGTTCGTTCGTCTACGTGATGCGCGCGGCCGGCTTGCCGGCGCGCGTGGTGAATGGCTACCAGGGCGGAGAACTGAACCCGGTCGACGGCTTTTACACGGTACGCCAATCCGACGCCCATGCCTGGACCGAAGTCTGGCTCGGCCCCCAGCGCGGCTGGAAGCGGATCGACCCGACCGCTGCCGTGGCACCGGAACGCATCCGCACCAGCCTGGCGCAAACCTTGCCCCAGGCAGCACCTTTCGGTTTGCAAGGCTTGTCCAACCTGGCACGCAACCAGACTTCCTGGCTGGCGCAGATACGTTTTGGCTTCGGCGCGATGAATAATGCTTGGAATCAATGGATCCTCGATTACAATCCAAACAGGCAGCAAGATTTCCTCAGGGAACTGGCCGCTGCCTTTGGCGACTGGCGCCTGCTGGCAGGATTGGCCCTGTGCGCCGGACTGGTCCTGTGGTTGAAATATCGCCGCACCGAACGTGCGCGCGATCCGGTCGATGCCGCCTACCGCGCCTTCTGCCGCCAACTGGCGCGGCACGGCGTGGACAAGGCGCCCGGCGAAGGCCCGCTGGGCCTGGCACAACGCGTGCGGCAGCTCAACCTGCCGCGCGAGAAAATTGCTGCCATGACAGGATTCCTGGAGCTGTATGGCGCGCTCAAATATGGCGCACCGGCAGCGCAACGAGACAATGAGCCGATCGCACGGCTGACTAGTTTGCTGAAGCAATCCCGATGAGATTCTTAAAGAAATTCCCCACCACCCTGCTGGCGATGGCCTGCATCGGCCTGGCCCTGGCGCCGGCGGCCGATGCCGCAGCGCGCAAGCCAGCCAGAGTGCGGCCAGCGCCCAAGAAACCCGCAATTGATTACAGCGGCGAGTTTGTCAACTTCGGCCAATGGAAGGACGTGCAGCAGTTCATGGGCGACCTGGAACTGAAGCACGGCGTGCCGGTCGCCGAATCTGAAAAGCTGTTCCTCGACCTGCGCTACATCGATGCTGCGGTACAGCTGGTGAAGCCGGCGCCGCCGGGCAAGCCGAAAAACTGGCAAGCCTACAGCAGCCGCTTCATCGAGCCGAAGCGCATCAGCGCGGGTGTCGAATTCTGGAACAGCAACCGCGACACGCTGGCGCGCGCCGAAGCGCTGTACGGCGTGCCGGCCGAAATCATCGTTGGCATCATAGGCGTGGAAACCATCTACGGCCGCGACATGGGCAAGTTCCGCGTGCTGGACGTGCTGGCCACCCTCGCCTTCTCCTATCCGCTGACGCCGAACCGCGACGCGCGCATGGCGTTCTTCCGCGGCGAACTGGAGGCGGCCATCGTGACGGCGCGCCAGGCCGGGCTCGACCCGCTGGCGCTGACCGGTTCCTACGCTGGCGCAGTCGGCATGCCGCAATTCATGCCAAGCAATATTTACCAACTGGGCGTGGACTTCGACGGTGACGGCAGGGTGGACTTGCGCAATTCGCCGGCCGACGCAATCGGCAGCGTGGCCAACTTCCTGGTGGCGCATGGGTGGAAACGCGACGATCCGCAGCGGCTGGCGTATCCGGCTACCGTGTCGCCGGAGCGCGGCTGGGAAAAATATCTGGGCGGCGGCCTGGAAGCCCAATACAGCGGCGACGAGCTGCTGTCAGCCGGCGTGCACCCGGACGCCGACCTGCCGCCCGGCCTGTATGGCCTGGTCGACCTGCAGAACGGCTCCGAGCCCACCGAGTACTGGGTAGGCAGCAATAACTTCTTCTCCATCACCAAGTACAACCGGAGTTATTTCTATGCCATGTCGGTAGTCGAACTGGGGCGCGCCGTAAAGCTTTCAATGAAGGAAACTTTGTAACTGCGTGTAACTTGTGTGATATACAAGAGTGTAGAATTACCCTAACACAAAAATTAGGGTAGAATTCTCTCAGAATGTTGCGATAGGACAACGCGTTTCGAGAGCAATATACTATTTTTTGTTGCATGCAAGTACTGCTGACCGCTCTGTTGTACAATTGTGTATATATTATGAAACTTGTTAAACAGGAATCCATCTCAGGATTTGGGTCGTTAGCAGGACAACTTTAGAGAAGGAACAGAAGACATGACCAACCAAGTCGGTAATGATATGAACAACGAGTCGGAAGGCGATGATCTGCTGCAGTACAATCCGAACCGTCTGCTCGACACCCTGATCGAAAACCTGCGCCTGAAGAACGATGCGGCCCTGTCGCGCGCTTTGGAAGTGGCACCGCCTGTGATCTCCAAGATCCGCCACCACCGCCTGCCGGTTGGCGCATCGCTGCTGATCCGCATGCACGAGGTTTCCGACCTGAGCATCCGTGACCTGCGCTACCTGATGGGCGACCGCCGCAATAAGTTCCGCATCAGCGACAAGCAGTTCAAGCCGAAAGAAGGCGCGGGCGGCTCCGAAAACAAAGGCTGATTCCAGTCTTTGCTTTACCCTCCCCGCCCGGGGAGGGTGAGTACCGCTTTGCTTAAGCCGGGAACACCCCGGTCGACAGGTAGCGGTCGCCGCGATCGCAGACGATGAACACGATCGTCGCGTTTTCCACTTGCTGCGAAATGCGCAGCGCAATCTCACAGGCACCCGCTGCCGAAATCCCGCAGAAAATGCCCTCCTCCGCAGCCAGCCGGCGCGCCATGCGTTCCGCCGCAGCCTGCGACACGTATTCCACCTGGTCGACACGCGCCTTGTCGTAAATCTTCGGCAGGTAGGCTTCCGGCCATTTGCGGATGCCCGGGATCGAGGAACCCTCTTCCGGCTGGGCGCCGATGATGCGCACGTTCTCGTTCTGCTCCTTGAGGTATTGCGACACGCCCATGATAGTGCCGGTGGTACCCATGGCCGACACGAAGTGGGTGACACGGCCATTGGTATCGCGCCAGATTTCCGGACCGGTGCCCTCATAATGGGCGCGCGGATTGTCGCCGTTGGCGAACTGGTCGAGGATCAGGCCTTTGCCGTCCTTCTGCATCTGTTCCGCCAGGTCGCGCGCATATTCCATGCCGCCGGTCTTCGGCGTCAGGATGATGTTGGCGCCATAAGCGGCCATGCTCATGCGGCGCTCTTCACTCAGGTTTTCCGGCATCAGCAGGATCATCTTGTAGCCGCGGATGGCGGCGGCCATGGCCAGCGCGATGCCGGTATTGCCGCTGGTCGCTTCGATCAGGGTGTCGCCCGGCTTGATCTGGCCGCGCTCTTCGGCCCGGCGCAGCATCGACATGGCAGCGCGGTCCTTGACCGAACCGGCCGGATTGTCGCCTTCCAGTTTGCCGAGGATGATATTGCCGCGTGCGGCCGCTTCCGCGCCAGGGATGCGCACCAGCTGCACCAGAGGCGTGTTACCGATGGTATCGGCGATTGTTTTGTATCCCATGGTTCCTGCTTTATGTTTGTTCTGTCAAACGTCCATTCTATCCGCTCCGGCGGCGAGCTGCAGCGACATGAATACATAGCCCAGGCTCTCGCCATCGATCCGGAACAGGTCGGGAATTTCGCCCGTCTGCACAAAGCCGCAGCGGCGGTACAGCGCCCTGGCCGGCTGGTTGCCCGCCAATACTTCCAGGTCCACCCACTCCAGCCCCTGCTCGTGCGCCCAGTTGGCGGCCGTTTCCACCAGCGCCGTCCCCAGCCCGCTGCGCCGCGCCGCGCGGTGCACGCCCATGCCGAGCAGGCAACGATGGCGTGCCGCCGCTTCCGGGCGTGAACGCAGGTCGATATGGCCCATGATTTCCCCCTCGCGCAGTGCGACCCAGACCCGGCGCCAGCCTTGCTGGCCGAAGCTGGCCTGCAAGCCCGTGCTGAAGCCGTTCACCTTCTCCGGCGGGAAGCCGGCACTGGTGCGCGACATGGGCTGGAACAAGGGTGCGCCATCGCGGCCGTTATCGAGCAGGTGGTCGTTCAGGTAATGGAAGAAGGCGGCCAATTCTTCTGCGTGCAGCGGCCGGATGGTAAAGGTCATGACAAATCATAGCAGGCCGGGGTAATTGAATTAAACTACACGGATAACACAGGAGCCCTACCCCATGAGCGACACCGAAGTCATATCCATGCCCTCCACGCTGGAGAGCCGCCGGCACCAGGTCAACCCGGTGCTGACCGAGCAGGAAATCAAGCGCCTGCACCGATTCGGCACGGTGCGCCAGTATGCGCGCGGCGTGCGCATCCTCGAAGCGGGCCACACCTGCTTTGGCCTGATCATCGGGCTGAAAGGCACGATCACCATCTGCAAATACGATGGCCTTGGCAATTCCGAATTCCTGACCGAGCACGGGCCCGGCGAATTCACCGCCGAGGTATCGCAGCTGTCCGGCCGCCCCTCCCTGGTCAATGCGACCGCCAAGGACGATGTCGAAGTACTGGAAGTGTCGCCGGAAAACCTGCGCGCGCTGGTGATCGCCGAAGCGGAACTGGGCGAGCGCATCGTGCGCGCCCTGATCCTGCGCCGCGTCGGCCTGCTGGAAAAGGAAGGCGGCGGCCTGGTGCTGGTGTCGCCGGCCGGCAATGCGGCGCTGTTCCACCTGCGCAGCTTCCTGAGCAGCAATGGCTACCCTTACCGCATCCTCGACCCGAAGGATGACGAGCAGGCGCGCGCGCTGTGCGAATACTACGAACCGGGCCCGGACGACTGGCCGCTGGTGGTATGCCCGGACGGCGTGGTGAAGAAAAACCCGAGCAATGCGGAAGTGGGCTACTGCATTGGCCTGCTGCCGGACATCGATACCGACAAGCTGTGGGACGTGGTGGTGGTGGGCGCCGGTCCTGCCGGCCTGGCAACCTCGGTGTACGCCGGTTCGGAAGGCCTGTCCGTGCTGGCCCTGGAGCAGCGCGCCTTTGGCGGACAGGCCGCAGCCAGCGCCCGCATTGAAAACTACCTGGGCTTCCCGACCGGCATTTCCGGCGGAGCGCTGGCCGGGCGCGCCTTCGTGCAGGCGCAGAAGTTCGGCGTGGAAGTCGCCATTCCAGCGCCAGCCACCCGCCTGCTGTGCGACAGCTGGCCGCTGCGCGTGGAAATCGCCGGCGGGCAAATCGTGCGCGCCAAGACCGTGGTGCTGGCCAGCGGCGCGCGCTACAAGCGCCCTGCCCTCGACAACATCGGCGAATTCGAAGGCCGCGGCATCTACTTCTGGGCCTCGCCGATCGAAGGCAAGCTGTGCAAGTCGGAGGAAGTGGTGCTGGTGGGCGGCGGCAATTCCGCCGGCCAGGCGGCCGTGTTCCTGTCCAGCTTCGCCTCCAAGGTGCACATGGTGATCCGCGGCGACGGCCTGAAGGCCACCATGTCGACCTACCTGATCGACCGCATCAAGGCCACCCCAAATATCGAGCTGCACACGCATACCGAGATCGTGGCACTGGAAGGCAACGACGACGGGCTGTCGCGCGTGACCTTCCGCTGCAAGGACACCGGCGAAGTCGATAGCTGCGACGTATGCCGCCTGTTCCTGTTCATCGGCGCCGACCCGAACACCGCCTGGCTGGCCGACTGCGGCGTGGAGGTTGACGCGCAAGGCTTCATCCGCACCGGCTTCGACGCCATCAAGGACCAGTGCCGCGCCAAGATGACGCTGGCCGATGCACCGCAGCGTGCACCGCTGGAAACCAGCGTGCCAGGCGTGTTTGCCATCGGCGACGTGCGCTCGGGTTCCACCAAGCGCGTGGCAGCCGGCGTCGGCGAAGGCGCTGCCGTGGTATCGCAGATCCACGCCTTCCTGGCCAGCCTGCCGGTCACATCGTCCTGAAACGGTGCTGGAAGCGCTGGCTGACCGGCAGCCGCGCTCCATGCCCCCGCAAGGAAAGCCACATCGCGTTGTCGCCGTCGCGCACGGCGGCGGCAATGCGCTTCACCGCCACCACATAGCTGCGGTGCACCTGCCAGAATCCCGCCCCCTCCAGCGTTTCCGCCAGCTCCTTGAGCGGCGTGCGGATGTGCGCCTCCAAGCCTTGCGCCACCACGCGCGTGTACTTGTCCTCCGCCACGAAGTACAGGATGTCGGACAGTGCGATGAAGTGCACCGCCTGCCCCACCGAAGCCTGGATCCATGACGGCGGCTGCACTGGAGCGGCGCTTGCCGCGCGAACGCCGGCGATGCGGCGCAAGTCCGGCGGCGGCAGCCACACGCGTTCGCGCAGCCGTTCGACAGTGCGAGCCAGCCGCGCCGCATCGAGTGGCTTCAGCAAATAGTCATGCGCCCCCTGCTCGAAGGCGGCCAGTGCGTGTTCGTTGTACGCGGTGACGAATACCACGTGCGTGCGTGAGCCGAAGGTGGCCGCAAGCTGCAGGCCGTCCAGCCCCGGCATGCGGATATCAAGGAAAGCCACGTCGGGCGCCAATTCGCGTGCCAGCCGCAACGCCTCGAAACCATCCGCCGCATCGGGCAGCAGCTCCGCTTCGGGCCACAGCGCAGCCAGCAGTTCGCGCAACTCGGCGCGCAGCAGCGGCTCATCGTCAGCGATCAGGATGCGCGGTTTCATGCAGCGCCCCCGACCGGCAACAGCAGTTCCGCCTCGGTGGCGCCATCGTCTGCCAGGCGCAGTTCGAACGCGGCCTGGCCGCCGTATAGCGCCTGCAACCTTTCGCGGACATTGCGCAGTCCAACTCCGCTGCCCAGCAGCTGCGCGCCTTGTTCGCGCTGCAAACCAGCTCCATCGTCGCGCACGATGATGCCCAACCGGCCATCGCCCCGCAGTCCAGCTGCCACGCTCACGCAAACGGCGCCTGGTTTCGGCTCCACTCCGTGCTGCACCGCGTTCTCCACCAATGACATCAGCATCATCGGCGGCACCGGCAGCTCACCCAACCCTTGCGGGCACTCGATGCTGGTGGCCAGGCGACTGCCGAAACGGATCTCCATCAGCGCCAGGTAATGGCCCGCCAGTTCGCACTCCCGGGCCAGCGTCGACGACGATGTGCGCATGTCGGGCAAGGCCGTGCGCAAATAGGCGATCAGGTGGTCCAGCATGTCCACCGCACGTTCCGGTGCATGGCGCGCCAGGTAGCGCGTATTGGCCAGCGTGTTGTACAGGAAATGCGGCTCAACCTGCGCCTGGAGGGACCTCAACTCCGCCTGCAAGGCTGCGCGCTGCAACTCCGAAATTTCCAGGGCACGTGCCTGGCGATGGGCATATATTAGCGGGACCGTCAGCACGATGGTTCCGAAAGCCAGCGCACTCCCCAGCATTTGCAAGGGCGACAGCGCCAGTAGCAGGAAGTAGCTTGTCCCCTTGGCGTAAGCCTGCATCGCTACCATGGCAGCGATTAGTTGCAATAGTGGCTGGGCTGCCCAGCACCAGGTCCAGCCTGCCTTTGACGGCAGCAGCCATCGCAGCGCCTGCGCGCCGGCCAGCACGATCGCTGCATCGAGCAAGAGCGCGCCGAACAAGGCAAGCCGGTCGTAAGAACCAGCAAACACGGCGCAGCCGGCCACCAGCAAAAATATGCAGGCGCTGGAAGCGCCTTCCCGCAGGCTCACGGATAGGAGGGCGCGCAAGGCGGCCTTGGGTCCGTTCTGCATATTACAAGCTTGGATTGGTGTGCTGCGAACGCCAGTATTCGCGCGGCGGCATTTTATCGACCGGCACGCTCTTGTCCACCACTTCCATTTTGAGGTCATCGATCCACACCGTGCCGCCGCCGACGCCATTCACGCCAAATAAGACAACGTCCGCGTTTTCAGCGACATCAAGCGTCACACTGCGCAGCTGCCAATCAGCACTACCCTTGATTGGCTTATCCTGGCTATTGTAGAAACCATCCGTCTCGCCGTTTTCCAGGTCCACCCGCATCCACAGGCCACTCCAGGCACCGATGCTGTCGGCACGCACCTGCGCAGAAAAACGCACGCGCTTGCCGCGGTACTTGTCGGCAGCGATGGTCTGCATCAGCGTTGCCCATGCTTTGCGATCATCTGTTTTCGCGCGCAGGAACTTCGCAAAGCTGCCCCGGCGGAAGCCATTGGGGTCGGCGCCTATTTCGTACAGGTCCGGGTTTTCACCGGCGAGGTACCAGCTCTTGTCTAGAGTTGCGGTGGGCTGGGCTAATGCAAGCAAAGAAACAGAAGCGACTGCGGCGAGGAATACTACGTGGGGTTTCATGGGGCGTTAGTTTCTCATGGCATGACGATATTGTCATGTCCATAACTGTGCCCCATGCCGCTGGCGCCAGGGGAAGCATGCGATGAACGCCCCCCCGTCCCGATAAATGGCGCTGTCTGCGGATTAACGCGGCGAGGCCTGGCTTATTTGCGCGCAGTCTCCTTGCGCGGCGCCGCCCCGTCGCGCGACTTGCCGTTCACCATCAGCCCGGCCTCCGACAGCTTGATGGCGTTTTTCTCGCCGATGCCTTTGACGCGCTGCTCCAGGTCGGCCCAATCCTTGAACTCCCCTTTTGCGCGTTCCGCCAGGATGGCTTTGGTCTTGACGGGGCCAATGCCCTTGATGCCGTCGAGTGCGGCCTGGTCGGCCTTATTGACGTCAACCTGGGCGAATGCCATGCCCATGCAAGCGACCAACGTAGCAGCGGCAAGCAGCAGTTTCCTGATCATGATGACCTCCATATGTGGACACGAGAAGACCTCGTTTCGCCACAACGCAGGCCGCGCCGCCCGGCTGACACGGGCCGCGCGCCATTTGAGGCAGATCAATCAACGCACGACTAATTCCACACGACGGTTCTTTGCCCGTCCTTCATCGCTGGCGTTGCTGGCCACCGGCGCCAGGTTGGCGACGCCGCGCGGCGTCATGCGGCTGGCGGCGATGCCGTACTTGCCGGCCAGCGCGTCGGCCACGGCCTGGGCGCGTTTCTGCGACAGGGTGATATTGGCGTCGAACTCGCCCTGGTCGTCGGTATGGCCAACGATGAAGACTTTCATCTTGGGCTGCGCCTGCAGGGCCTTGGCCATCTGCTCCAGTTGCTCGCCCGATTGCTCGCGGATCACGGCCTTGTTGGTGTCGAAGGTCACGCCGTACAGCGCTACCTTGCCATCGCGCTGCAAGCCTTCCTGGATGGCCCGGGTGTCGACGGTGACCTTGCCACCTTCCATCACAGTCGGCTCGACGATCTGCACAAATTGGCGCACACGCTGGAAATCCGTGTACTCGGACAGTGCGACCATGACATAGGTGTTGCCAGCGGGCCCAGGTTTGGCGGCGCTCACCAGATGGAAGCCCGGCTGGTTGGCACTATTGAAGGTGCTGCTGACATAAGCGTCGAACGTTTTCCAGTTCACTTCGCGCGGAAGCTCCTGCACCAGGTTCTGCACCTTGGCCTTTTCGCACTGGTCGGTCTCGCAGGCGTACAGGATCTTGAAGCCGGCGGCAGTCAGTGCCTGCAGGTAGTTGCGGTGGATTTCCAGCGGGCTGCGGCCTTTCGGCCCCCAGTAATAACGGTTGGCGGTCTTGCCTTCCACCTTTTTCAGTACCGGCTTGCCGGCTTCGGTATCGACGACCTTAACCTGGCCCAAGTTAGTGCCGCCGACCATATAGAGCATCGAACCTTCATAGCGATGCACCAGCGGATGGTCGCTGCCGCCGGCAATGTCCTTGCTGAAATTCGGCTGGGCGTAGGCTTGAGCGGAAATCGCTGCCAGGGCGGCAAAAACAATGGTTCGCATGATATCGGCATCCGGTTGAGGGGATTGCCAATATAACAAAAACACGACAATTCGAGCGCAAATTCGAAATTGCAGTGGCGCAACTAAATCAGGGCTGCCATACTTGAATTTTTTACAATCGAGATGACCATGCGATCATTGAACGCCCTGAAGTCCGAATTGATGCGCCTGGCGCTGTACGCCGTGCTGTCCCTGGCACTGGTCCCGGCGATCACCTTTGTGTTCAGTGGCCATGTCCAGAAAACCTGGGACCGTGAATTCCTCGAATCGATCGAAGGCGATCTGCGCAAGTCCAATGTCGAACTGGCCGAGCGCGAACAGGTGCTGGCACGTTTCCAGGCCAACCCGCCCTCCACTATTTGCGGCAACAGCGATCCCTCGATGGCTGAATACCGCGCCCGCGCTTGCGAACCGTGGGACCATCAATGGCAGTTCTACTGGGCGCACAAGATCTCGCAATTCATGCTGTTTGGCGGGCTGCTGCTGGCCGCGCTGATCGGCCTGCTTTGCCTGGCCGCGCAACGCGACCGCGACACCCAGTACCGCAGCCTGATGCTGGGACGACGCCTGCTGTCCTGGTCAGGCTCCATTGAAGTGGTAGTGCAGAACGCCATGCTGGCCTGGCTCTCATTCTGGCTCACTGCGTGGTTCTTCCAGATGTACTCGATCAAGCTGGTGGCCATCACCGGCATTGCCGCCGCGGCAGCTGCGCTGCTCGCGGTCACCCAGATCTTTGCGCGCCCCAAATGGAAGTTCGAAGTGGAAGGTGAACTGGTGCGCGAGCAGGACGCCCCGGCCTTGTGGGAGCGCGTGCGCAGCCTGGCGGCCACGCTGCGCACGGCACCGCCGCGCCAGATCATTGGCGGCATCGACACCAATTTCTTCGTCACCGAAAGCGAGATCGCGCTGGGCAACGAGACGATCAACGGCCGCACCCTGTTCGTCAGCCTGCCGTTGCTGCGCGTGCTAGACCAGCGCGAAGCCGATGCAGTGCTGGCGCACGAACTGGCGCACTTCAGCGGCGGCGATACGGCGCGCAGCGCTAAGCTCGGCCCCGCGCTGTCGCAATTCGACGGCTACCTTAGCGCCATGCACGGCAACCCGATGACGCTGGTCGCCTACTTCCCATTGGCGCTATACCGCACTGCACTGGAAATCGGCCTGATGCGAGAAAGCCGCGAGCGCGAATTCCTTGCCGACCGGGCGGCCGCACAGGCTGTATCCGGGCGCCCGCTGATTTCGGCGCTGATCAAGATCTCCGCCTACGGCAACTACCGCGGCCAGATTGAAGACGAACTGTTCCAACGCGGCGACCGCCACGAAGGCGAGATTGGCATCGCTGCCTACGTGGCGCAGGGATTGAAGCCTTTCGCCTACTCCGAAAAATTCCAGGACGCGATGCAGGGCGCAAACGTCCCACACCCGTTCGACTCGCACCCCAAGCTGGGCGAACGCATGGAAAACGTCAACAGCCCGATCCCAAGCAACCTGTTTGGCGCCGTGGTCGCGACGGAGGTAACGAATAGCTGGCACAGCGAGATCCTGACAGCGCAAGGCATCGAAGAACGCCTGTGGAATGCCTACGAGTCGCGCTTCGCCAAAGCGCACGAGCACACCCTCGCCTACCGCTATCACCCGTCCAACGACGCCGAACGCGCGATCGTGCTGAAGTATTTCCCGCCACGCGATTTCGGCGCAATCACCGTGACTTATGAGGGCATTACCCTGAATGCCGAGCAAGCCGCTATCGGCTGGGACCTGGTCAAGAACATGAACTACGAAGACGGCTTCGGCGGCGACGTCCTGACGCTGACGGTCGCAAACCCGGACAGCGGCAAGACCTCATCGAAAAAAGTGAAGCTGCCAGGGGTAAAGCCGCGACGCGATGAACTGAAGCAATCGCTCGGCATGTACAAGCACCGCCACAAAGTTTCGCGCCAAGGCTAATAAAAGTCGGTGCCAGGTCTGACAATCGGACACGGTCCCAACAGTAGGCGACCCCTACTGTTGGGACCGTGTCCGATAGTCAGACCAGGCACCGACTTTTATTAGCCTAGGCGCGAAACGTTGTGGCGGTGCTGGTAAAAGCCGATCGAATGCTTCAGTTCAACGCGT
>CBHREK010000011.1:0-17678 GCA_966077345.1 uncultured Duganella sp. | reverse complement strand
TACTGGCATTCCCCCGATCACACGGACACTTCAGTTAGGCGCATTTAAGTGTTTGGGCTTCGAATTGTACCGGGCTGACGTAGCCCAGTGTTGAGTGTCTACGTTTCGGGTTGTAGAACCTTTCAATATAATCGAATACGTCGGCGCGCAAGGCGTCGCGAGTCCGGTAGTGCTTCCTGTTTAGCCGTTCGATTTTCAGGGTCGAAAAGAAGCTCTCCATGGCGGCGTTGTCCCAGCAATTTCCCCTGCGGCTCATACTGCATACGATGCCATGAGCCTCAAGCAGCTTCTGAAAATTCTCGCTCGTGTATTGAGAGCCCTGATCGGAGTGATGCAGCACTTCCCTTGGCCGTCCGCGTCGAAACACCGCCATCAGCAGCGCGTCCATAACTAGCTGCGAGGTCATGGTCGGCTGCATTGACCAGCCGACCACACGGCGCGAATAGAGGTCGAGAACTACGGCCACAAAGAGCCAGCCTTCTCCAGTCCAAACGTACGTAAAGTCCGCCGCCCATTTCTGGTCTGGCGCGCTGGCTTCAAACTGTCGATCCAGCAGATTCGGCGCGATTGCGTGAACTTCCTCAACTACTTGCCCAGGATGCCGGCGGCGCCGATGGCGTGCTTTAATGCCGGCCTTCTGCATTAGCCTGGCGACCCGATTTTCACTGCAGGTTTCTCCTTGATCCCAAAGGTCGCGAACAACACGTGGCGAGCCATAGGTGCTATCGCTTGCTTCGTGGCTAACGCGAATTGCATGCAGTAGCCGCTGATTTTCCATTTCACGCTTGCTCGGCGCCCGCTCAAGCCAATCGTAGAAGCCACTAGCTGAAACGCCAAGTAGACGGCACATGGTTCGGGTTGGCCAGACTGCCCGATGGCGGGCGATAAAGGCATACTTCACTTGGGCTCGGCAGCGAAGTACCCGAGCGCTTTTTTTAATATGTCTCGCTCCGTCTTTACCTTGGCCAGCTCACGACGCATGCGCTCGTATTCGTCCAGCGATACCTTCTCAGTGCTAGCAAGGCTCGACTTACTGGTGCCAGCAGCGTCACGACACCACCGGCCAAGCAGGTTTGGACCAATGCCAAGGTCACGAGCTATGCCAGCCCTGGTGGCTCCAGGCTGGCCGACCAGCTTGACCGCTTCTCGTTTAAACTCTTCTGTGAAATTCCTGCGTTCCCGCTTCATACAAAACCTCCGTAGGTGACATCATACCTTTCGGGAGTGTCCGTCTATACGGGGGAATGCCAATGATCACCTCAAATACAAGGACGTTAGTTCCTGCACCCTTCCAGGAAAACGCATTCTTGCAGCGGATGGCACAGGCGGCTTCGCTACTTTGTGCATTCTTAACGGCAGCTTGTTCTGCGCAGCCGGTCAATGATGATTCGAGTTACGCGGCGAATGTAGGTATCGTTAATCACACTTCCCGATATATACACTCAGCATCAGTGAACGGTGCGGGTGGCGCAAACATGGGCGCATGGGGAGCCGGAATGGGGAATGTATGTTGTGCTTTTATTCCCACGCATTGGCATCCAGGAATGCAGGTTGTCGTAAGATGGGATGTGCCAGAAGGAAGCTCCTCAGCATGATCAAACAACTTACGACCCTTGCTTTGTTCTTAGCACCGCAGCTACCTGCGTTTGCAGCTTGCTTTAAGGCAGATCCAATCACACCTCCGTCAAGGGATCTCAAGACGGTGATTGATTTTGATATGGAAGGTATGACGAGCCTCGGCGAGTCTCCAGTCGGAAAGACCAACTCTACGTATCCTCCTACGCTTACCGACGACCAGATAAAGCAGCTTGGGAATCGATCCATGCGCGACGGCGAATCGGGGAAGGTTTCTTACTACGAGCCATTAGGTAAGGGTGGGTGGAGACTTTGCCGCATTGATCTTTGGCTGCCAACATTAGATTTCGCTCCCGATCCAGTGCTGGTTGAAAAGACAAAGCAATACAGTACTGGTAATGAATTTGCCGAGAACCTGGTCAAACGGAATCGATATCTGGCGTACAGCACAATCTATGCCTACGACCCCAAGGGACGAATTGAGCGGATCGAACAGGCCGACTTTTCTGAGCGACCTAAACCAACTTTCCAAGCCCAGCATTGCCGCCGCTACGACGAAAGGGATAACGTTGTGCTATGGGTAAGCCCAAAGCACACTAACAAGTGCCCCGCCGGCGAACCATCGTTGCGCGATGAATGGCGCAAGTTCAAATACGCGATGTTTAAGGGCAAGCAGGTTCAGCTCTTATCGCGCTGGCACATCCCTATAGGAGAGACCGAATGGAAAGAGGAGTGGGTCCCAATTCAGTTGGGCGCATCTCCAGACGCTGTGAGCGGAAATGCATATGTGGACTCGCGAAGAGGCGTTCGAGAAATCTTCGGATCCAACTACGGGAAACTAGATAATAACGCTGCAAACACTGTCGTCGATGGTTCTGGGCATTGGCGCGGTTCCAACTATTACTTCCCTAAACAGATCGTTCCGGCGTCAGTACTGGAAAACCCTGATGAACTGTACAAATATGAGCGGCGCCGCGTAACTAATCTCGATAGCCACACGCGCATGGCCGAGCTCTTCAAGCCAAACGAACATATCTCACGCCACCGTTTTTACATGACCGAGGATTATGTCTTACGGCACGAACAGTTGAGCGCACAAGGGAAGGTCACCCGCATCATAACGGTCAACGATTGGAGGCAGCCTCGCCCAGGTCCTAATCCAGACATCAACGACAATCTCTTGAGTACTTCGGTGCGTGGACTCACCGGCCACCGCATCTATCACCGCGTGTACGAGGTTTCTGCAAATGGACATCCCGCTCTTGTCGCAGCAAGTTGGGCTAAGTCAAGGAGTCTATTCAAGAGCGGATCAAGTTCGGACAAAGACCTGGACTTTGGTACGCCGGACGGAAAGGTAAAGTGGCGAACCGCGGAAGAATTTTACAAAGCATTTGACTCAAGCATTGACGCGCGGCAGGTCTTTCCCGACATTGACGACATAGACCTTAGCGCGGAATAGAAATCGTCAAATGCTGTCATTGCGCTAGAGGCCAAGCTGACCAATGATCATAGATGTCGGCACAACTTGGGCCGCGTTCCCTTTGGCTGTTGACACAGGGTTACTGCGAGCTGGCCTGGTGGCCGGCGCTTTGTTCATGCGAACCAGGCCTGCTGTCGAAGCATTCTGGATAGTGTCTATGGCCACCAGCCCGCTTATGCTCTTGGCAATAGAGCTATCCAGGTAATTTGGGTCGCCAACCCACGGCGGGACTCACACGACGTCGGCCACCTGGGCTGCCTGCAAAGGCTGCGGCCGCCCTACCCCATAGCCTTGGGCGAAGTCGACACCCATCGCACGCAAGCAGGCGAGCACCGCATCGTCTTCCACGAATTCGGCAATTGTCTGCTTGCCCATCACGTGCGCGATCTGGTTGATCGATTCGACCATGGCGCGTTCAGTCGGGCTGTGCAGGATGCCTTTGATGAAGCTGCCATCGATCTTCACGTAATCGACCGGCAAGTGCTTCAGGTAGGCGAAGGACGACATGCCGGCGCCGAAATCATCGAGCGCGAAGCGGGCGCCCTGCGCTTGCAGGTCCTGGATCAGGGTCGCGGCTTGGGCCAGGTTGGCCACGGCCACCGTTTCCGTGATTTCGAAACACACATCTTCCAGCGCCACGCCGGTGATGCGCTGCTGCTCCAGGACGAACTCCAGCAGGCCTTCGTCGCACACTGATGCGCCGGACAGGTTGATGGCCCAACTGGTGCCTGGCGGCTGCTGCGCCAGCGCTTCGAAGGCGCGGCGAATCACCCAGCGGTCGAGCAGCGGCATCAGGTCATAGCGTTCTGCGGCGGGGATGAAGGCCATCGGCGGCACCAGGCCGCCCTGCTCGTCCAGCATGCGGACCAGCACTTCGGCATGCGCGCGGCCGCCCCGCAGCGGCGCGATGGTTTGCAAGTGCAGACAGAAGCGGTCGTTTTCCAGCGCGGCGCGGATGCGGGACACCGCTTCCATTTCGGTCTGCCGCACCGAGAGTTCGGCATCGTCGTCGCTGTACAGGTGGATGCGGTTGCGGCCCTTCTCTTTCGCCATGTAGCAGGCGGCGTCGGCGGCCTTCATCACTTCTTTCAGGCTGCTGCTGCGGCTATCGAGCAGCACCAGGCCGATGCTGACGCCGATGCGATAGCTGCGCACGCCCCAAGCGAAATGCAGGTCCACCACGGCCTTGCGTACTTTCTCCGCTACCCGCAAGGCGTCCTCGTGGCTGCATTGTGTCAGCATGATGCCGAATTCGTCTCCGCCCAACCGGCCGACGATGTCACGTTCGCGCAGTGTCGATTGCAGGAGCTGGCTCACTTGCTTGATCAGTTCGTCGCCCGCCGCGTGGCCGCTGGTGTCGTTGACGATCTTGAAGCGGTCCAGGTCGAGGTAGAGCACGGCATGTTCACCGCCGCTGCCCTGGCGCAGGGCCGACAGCAATTCGCGCAGGCGGCGTTCGAACTCGCGCCGATTCAGGATGTCGGTCAGTTCGTCGTGCGTGGCCTGGTAACTCAGTTGCGCGGCGTGGCGGCGCGCTTCGCTGGCGTCGTGCAGCACGATGACCTGGCCGATGGCAGTGCCATCCGGTGCGTGGATCGGTGCTACCGAACGGTCGACCGGCAGCAGGGAGCCGTCGGTTGCCAGCACATGCAAGGCACCGCCCTCGCCTTCCAGCCGGCACACTTCATCCAGCGGGCGCCCCAGCATATCGGCGCCGGTCATGCCCAGCATCTGTTCGGCATTGCAGTTGCTGTAGCTGACGCGCTGATCGCGGTCGGTGGTGATCACGGCGTCAGCGATCGAACCCAGGGTCACCTGCACCAGTTCTTTTTCGGCGAAGGATTCGGCTTCGCTCTGGCGCAGTTGCTGCAGCAGGCGCTCGCGACGGGCGAAGGAGCGGCGCAGGTAGCTGTTGCCGCTCCAGGCCAGCACAGCGGCGGCCAACAGCATTACTGCCAGCAAGGCAGTCGAAACCTGGCGTGCGGCGTCGTTGATGGCGGCGGCAAAGCCGATGGCAAGTGGCGTCAGCCTGCGGTCGACTTCCTGGATTTCCAGCAGCACGGCTGGCGCGCGGCGGGCGGCAGGTTCCATGGTGTGCACGCGCTCACCCAGTTCGCGCAGGCGCAGCAGGTGCTGGTCGCTGTGTTCCCAGTAGGTGATGGCGCGCGCCATCAGGTAGATATCCTTGAAATTGCGGTACAGCCAGACCATGCCGCGCACATCTTCTTCGGCATTGCGGCCGCCAAGGAAGCCTTCTCGCACTACCTCCCAGTCCATCTCGTCCTTGTCCATCTCGCGCCGCGCGCGCATGTCAGACAGCGGCACCGCCAACTCGGACTGGAATTGGGCGTAATCCTGTTCGTCAGCCGTAACGAGGTAGCGTTGAAGGGAAGCGATGGCGGCCTTCTGGCCTTTGGACCAATGGCTTTCGCCGCCGACATAGGCGCGCAGCGTTGCGGCTATCGACAGGCTGAACACCGCCACCAGGGTGAGCGCTGCCACGGCCAGCACGAACGGCAAGACTACGGTGGCGTAACGTTCCTCGGGGCGAGCCATAAACTTGCACTGCTGGGATGAAAAATCCCATGATGAGGAATCCCGGCAATGCGCGCAATGGGGCAAATGTCATTCGTTGCCCAACAGCAACAAAATTAATGCAATATTAATTCAACGCCAAGATTTGCGTGGCCTTGGCGGCATTGTTTTCGGCGTTTTTCAGCAGGCTCATCTGCGTTTCGAAAGAACGTGCCAAGGCGATCATATTGACCATGGCGTCGATCGGGTTGACGTTGCTGCCTTCCAGCGTGCCATCGGCCAGCCGAACGTTCTGGTCGGGATCGGCTGGCAGGCCGCTTTGCTGGCGGAACAGACCGTCATCGCCGCGCACCAGGCCTTTCACGTCAGGATTGACCAGCTTGATGCGGCCCAGCACATTCGATGGGCCGGGCTGGGTCTGGGTGGTGTCGATGGCGGAAACCGTGCCATCGGCGGCAATGGCCACCTGCGCGTCGGGCGGGATCGCGATTGGGCCGTTCTCGCCCACAAGGGTCAGGCCGGCTGCGGTTTGCAGCATGCCATTTTCGCTGACCTTCAGACTGCCGTTGCGGGTGTAGGCTTCGGAACCGTCGGTCGACTGCACGGCAATGAAGCCATCGCCGCGCAGGGCCACGTCCAGCGCCCGCCCCGTGGTCTGCATCGCGCCGGCACGGAAGTCCGAGCCGACCGTGTTGTCGACCACGAAGGTACGTGTCGGCAAACCTTCCGCCACCACGGGCACGGCACGGAAGGAGTCGAGCTGGGCGCGGAAGCCGGTCGTGGTTGCATTGGCCAGGTTGTTCGACGTGGTGGCCTGCTGCTCCAGGATGTGGCGCGCGCCTGTGGCGGCGGTGTAGACAAGGCGGTCCATCGCTTGCTCGCTTTATCCGATTAACGCAGGTTGACCAGGGTTTGCAGCACGGAGTCCTGGGTCTTGATGGTCTGTGCATTGGCCTGGTAGACGCGCTGCGCGGTGATCATGTCGACCAGTTCCTTGGTCAGGTCGACGTTGGACGATTCGACCGAGGAGGAACGCAGCTGGCCCAGGTTGCCCTCGCCCGGCGTGCCGACCTGCGGTGCACCGGAAGCCGAGCTTTCGGCCCACACGTTGTTACCGAGCGGGATCAGGCCGTCCGGGCTGGCGAAGTTGGCCAGCACGAATTGCGCCAGTGGACGCGACTTGCCGTTGCTGTACTGGCCGATGATGGTGCCGCTGGCATCGGTCGAGAAGCGCTGCAGGCTGCCCGAGGAATAGCCGTTCTGGGTCGATTCCTTTTCGCTGGTTGGCGAGCCGTATTGCGTGGTGCCGATGAAGTTGGTGGAAATGGTCATCGTCAGGTCGGCGCCGTTGTCCGGGAAGATCGGCAAGTCGATCGAGAACGGCAAGGTCTGCGGTGGCGTCAGCAGCGCCATGCGCGCTGCGCTCAACTGGCCGTTGGTGTCGAACGCCAGGGTGCCGACCTTGACCGCTGGGACCGTAATTGCCGCCGCCAGTTTCTGGTCAATGATGTCGGGCGTATTGCCCGGAACGGCGCCAACGTCGGTCGGCGGCGTGTACACCGCAGCCAGTTTCGCCAGTTGCGCTGCCGTGGCGCCCGCAGCAGTCGCGGCAGCGGTCATGGCCGCACCGGCAGCAGCGGAATAGGCTTGCTGGGCCGCCAGCATGCCGGCCGCATTGCCGGCTGCCGCTGCCGTGTTATAGGCGGCGCGCGCCGCCAACGAGGCCGGGTCGGTCAGCACGGCTTGCGCAATCGCCTTGGAGTCGACCTGCACGCCATCGCTGCCGGCATACACATCCCACACGCCGCTGCCTTTGTTCACGTAGAACACGGACATGGTGTGGGCATTGCCCAGGCTGTCGAACACGTCCATTACGGTCTGCTTGGTGTAGGTCAGCGGATCGCTGGCGTCGAACGGCACCTTGGTCGGCACTGGCGAAGTGGACGACAAGTTGATCTTGAAGTTCGCTTCGGTGGTCTCGACCGGGGTCAGGTCGGCTGTATCGATCTTGATCGGTACCGGCGCGCCGGCCAGGATCACACCCTGCTGGTTGGCCAGGTAGCCAGTAATAGCGTTGCCCTGGGCGTTGGTGATGATGCCGTTCTTATCGAGCAGGAACTGGCCATTGCGCGAATACTGCACTTCGCCGCTTGGCGCCACGGTGCGGAAGAAGCCGCCGCCATTGATGGAAACGTCCAGCGGGTTGTTGGTCGTTTCGATATTGCCCTGCGTGAATTGCTGCGCGATGCGCGAAATGCTCACGCCGATACCTGGATTGTTGCCCGCCACGCCGTTCAGGGAGTTGGCATACAGGTCGGCGAACTGCGCCTGCGAACTTTTGAAGCCCACCGTGCTCGCGTTGGCGATGTTGTTGCCGATAACGTCGAGCGACTTGCCTGCGGCGTTCAGACCGCTGAGACCTTGTTGAAACATGGTATTTCCCCTATCAGGTTGGGCTTACAGAACTTGTTTGATATCGTCCATGGTCAGCTGACCAATGGCTGGAACATTGAGCTTGGTGCCGCCGGCGCCGGTGGAGACGCTGGCCACGGTGCCGAAGGTCAGCGCCTGCAGGCCTTCGGCAGCCTTGCCGCCCAACATGCCGCTGACGCTGACGGTATACATGCCGTCCGCTGCGGTGGTACCGTCTTCCAGCTTGCCGTCCCAGCCCAGCGGCAGCACGCCAGCATCGACCGCCTGCAGCGTCTGCGTGTGCACCACTTTGCCGGCAGCGTTCTTGATGTCGATCTGCAGCGTGTCGACTGCGTTCTTCAGCTCGACACCGAACAGGCCTTTGCCCGACACCAGTTGCAGGTTCTTGCCCGCCGCCAGCACGCCGTGGTTGATCAGGTTGGTCGCCTGCAGCGAGGCCGAATTGGCGTAATCCTTCTTCAGCGATTCGATCGTCTCGTTCAGCTTGTTGATGCCGGTGACGGTCTGCAGTTGCGCGAGCTGGCTGGTAACTTGTGCATTGTCCAGTGGATTCAGCGGGTCCTGGTTCTTCAGCTGCGTGATCAGCAACGTCATGAACTTGTCCTGGTCCGCCGAGACGCTGGAGCTCGACGTGTTGTTGCCGCGCGTGTTGACCGCGTTGAGCAGGGCTTGCGACGGAGCGCCGCCGCCAGTGACTGGGGTGTTGGTGATGGCCATGGTTACTGTCCGATCGTCAGGGTTTTCAGCAGCATGGTCTTGGCTGCATTCATGGTTTCCACATTGGTCTGGTAGGAGCGCGAGGCCGACAGCATGTTGACCATCTCATCGACCACGTTCACGTTCGGCATCGTCACATAGCCCTTTTCGTCCGCCAGCGGATGCTTGGGGTCGTAGACTTGCTTGAGCGGCGATGGGTCTTCCACCACCTTGCTCACTTTGACGGAGGTGGCGGCGCCGTTGGCGCTCGGCGTGGCTTCGAACACCACCTGCTTGGCGCGGTAGGCTTCGCCGCTGGCCGAGGTGGCGCTGTCGGCGTTGGCCAGGTTGGAAGCCACCACGTTCAGGCGCTGGGCCTGGGCGCTCATGGCTGAACCGGAGACATTGAAGATGCTGAACAAGGACATTACTGGCCTCCCTGGATCGCGGCCAGCAGGCCTTTGATCTGCGAATTAATAAAGGTCACGCCTGCTTCGTAGCGCAATGCATTGTCGGCGAAGTTGTTACGTTCGACATCCATGTCGACCGTGTTGCCGTCCACAGCGCCCTGCGCCGGGTGGCGGTACAGCAGCGGCGTGCCGTCGGGCAGCGTGCTGCCATCTTGCGGCGGGCGCGGGTAATGCTTGCTGGCCGTGGTATTCAGCGGCTGCGGCGTGGCCGCGCGCTGCATGGCTGCCTGCAGGTTGGCGGAAAAGTCGATGTCGCGCGCCTTGTAATTAGGCGTGTCGGCATTGGCAATGTTCGACGCCAGCACGGCCTGGCGCTTCTCGCGCAGGCTGAGGGCGGTTTCGTTGAACAGCAGGTAGTTGTCGAGTTTGCCTAACATGGCACTTCTCCGCTTGATGACAGGTTCGATGATACGGAGCAATGTGCTTGCTTGATCGGAAGAGAAAGGCGGGGTTTTTGCCCTTATTCGCCGCTTGCGGCTGTCGCGCGAGGGCTAAGATGGGCAGCATGAAACACATCCTCTTCATTGCAAGCCTGTTTGCCGCGAGCCTGGCGCAAGCCACCCCGGCCCGCATGGAGCCAACCGCCCTGCGCCAGGTGGCCGAGCAATTCCTGCAAGTCCAGACTGCCGGCCTGCCGGGCAAGGTTACGGTCAGCGTCGGTGCGGTCGATCCGCGCCTGAACCTGGCGCCCTGCCCTGCGCCGGAAGCCTTCCTGATGCCGGGCGCGCGCGCCTGGGGCAAGACGACGGTGGGCGTGCGCTGTGCGGCGCCTTCGCCGTGGACGGTATATATTCAATCACAGGTATCGGTGTTGGGCAGCTATGTGGCCGCCGCCGTGCCGCTGGTGCAGGGCCAGGCCATCGAAGATGGGCAGTTGGCGATGATGCAAGGTGAACTGACCGCCCTGCCGCCCGGCATTGCCACCGACAAGGCGCAACTGGTCGGCAAGTCCAGCAGCATGTCGATTTCGGCCGGCACCCCGGTGCGGGTCGACATGGTCAAGGCCAGGCCGGTCATCCTGCAGGGCCAGTTGGTCAAGCTGGTGACAAAAGGGAATGGTTTCTCGGTTTCGGCCGAGGGCAAGGCTGCCGGTTCGGCGGCCGAGGGCCAGGTGGTGGCAGTCCGCACCGGCAATGGCCAGCAAATCAGCGGGATTGCCCGCCTGGGCGGACTGGTCGAAGTAGCTTTTTGAACAAGTTTCACGATGCCAGCTAAAGTTTGGCCGCAGGTTGCCGTAATAGACTCGTATGCCGGGGTAAAGTACTCCAACCAGACGAGGATAAAGCTGTGAAGATTAACGATACATTGAAGAACACGCCGGGCTTGCCGAGTTCGCCCGCGACGTCCGGGAACGCGCGCAGCGCGGACAAGGCCGCCGCCGCGACTTCCACCGCACCACAGGCAAGTACCGACAATGTGCGCCTGTCCCCGCAAGGACAGGCAATGGCGGCCAGTGGCGCAGCAGCCAGCAATGCCGTGTTCGACACGAAAAAAGTCGAACGCATCAAGATGGCAATTGCTGACGGCCAGTTCCAGGTCAATTCGGAAAAAGTGGCAGACGGTTTGCTGGACACGGTCCGCGACCTGCTGCACGCACGTAAGCAACGCTAAGGAAGCATGATGGCCGCTGTCTCCCCTAAACACAGCCTGCAGGCTGAGTTGAGCAAGATCACGGAATTGCTGGAAGTCCTGAAACAGGAACAGCAAGACCTGGTCGCGGCTGACATCGACCACCTGACCTCGCTGACTCCGCACAAGTCAGCCCTGGTCAATGAAATGGCCACCTTGGCCACCGCGCGCCACCGTGCCCTCGCCGAGGCCGGTTATCCGGCTATGGAGCTGGGCATGGAATCGTGGCTGGAAGCCCAGCATGACGATGCTGCCAATATCCTGTGGCAGCAACTGCTGGACCAGACCCGCGCGGCAAAGGAACTGAACCGCCTGAACGGCGTTCTGATCAACAAGCACCTGGGCCACACCCAGGGCGCGCTGCAAGCCTTGCGCCCGCAGCAAACCACGGTCTACGGCCCGAGCGGCATGACCACGGGCGGCACTACCCGCCGCGGCTTCATCGCCGGCTAACCCCTTCCGAAACCGGCTCGCCGCCGGCACTTGCGAAACGTGTGACTTTTTATGCAACTTTCTGCATAATGGGCGCATGCGTACATTTCTCTCAGGAATTATTCTGGCGGCTACGACCGCCCAAGCCGGTGCAGCCGCCGTTCATTCCGCCCTTGGCGAGGAACAGTTTGGATTGCATCCCTCCGACAACTTCCGCCTGACTAATGGCCGCTGCAATGACTGCGGCCAGAAGCAAGCCTTGTGGTATTTCCAGGACGAGCTGATCGCCCTGCCGGCAGCCAACGCCAAGGATGCGCCTGGCCTGGTCTGGCTCGGTTCGCCGCAACTGGTGCCACAGGCGCGTTTCGACGGCAAAACCCTGCAAACGGCGGATGGCAGCACCCTCAACTTCCGCCTGGCGCCGAAGATTGCCACCAACCGCTCTTATTTCAACGCCAGCTCGGAAGCCTTCTTCCGCCAGCGCGAGGTCCGCGTACGCGGCCAATGGGATGAGGCGGGCCAGCAATTTGTGGCGCGCACGATCTGGCCACGCGACTATGTGATCGATGCCGGCAAGCTGCCGGTGCAGCCGCTGTCCGGCGGCGACAACCTGCAAGGCTTCGTACGCCATGCCGAGGGCGGTGCGCGCGGCGAATACGCGGTGCGCAAGGTATGGCAGCGGCCGGGGGCGGCGCCATCCGACTTGTCCGGCAAGCCGGTGCTGGCGATGATGCTGAGCGGCGCCCAGGGCGACGACGACGAGGCGTATGGCGGCCATTTCGCCATCGCGACCGGGCGCCTTGGCCCGCAGGGTGAATGGTCGGACTGGCTGGTGAATAATTTCTACGGCCTGGATTCGACCAGCGAGAAAGGCATCATTGCCTCAGCGCTGCCCATGGACAACTACCTGATGGACTTGAACAGCGGCCAGCAGTATTACCGGCCGTCGTACATGCTGGTGGCAGTGCTGAAGGACTCGCGCACAGCGCAGGCTTACCAGACCAATGTGAACCAGGTGTTCCGCGAGTTTTATGCCCACCATTTCAGCTACCAGCATGCGGCTGCCAACTGCACCGGGATCAATGTCGACGTGCTGCGCAAGCTGGGCTGGCAATGGCCTCTGCAGGGGCCGACCAACCGCCTGAAAGCCTTTGGCGCTTTTGCCTATATGGCGGCGAAGGATATGAGCATTGCCAGCGGCCAGAAGGCGTTCAGCTATTTCACCGAGGAGCAGACGCGCTTGCATCCGGCGGTGGCGTTCGATGCGCTGGGCAAGGATTTGCTGGATATGCTGGGCGGTCACGCTGGGCGGCAGTTGAGCGGGTTTGAGCAGCAGCTGCAGTCGGATGTGGAGGCTGTGATGCTGGTGCGGATTCCGCAGGTTCCTTCCAGCCGCGCGTTCGGCTCGGCGCCGGCATATTCGATCGATGAATTCATGGCCCGTGCGCCGGAAGACCGCAGCAAGTGGCAGGTGGTGCCGGTGGAGCCGCGGCCGTTTCCTGAGGAATTGATGGACGAGCAGGCCAAGAAGAACTTGCAGAAGTCGGCCTGGCCGATGGCGGCCCTGGTGTTCTTCGTTGCGGCGATCGGGACTGGGTGGCATTGGCGGCGCAGGCAACGGTTGCGCGAGCAGGTGCCGCATCCGGAGCGGCTGCGCGCGTAAACCGGCAAACCGGGGTACGACCCGCAGGGTCGTACCCCGATACGCGGCTGCCGCGTACTGGGGTCTGACCCTATGGGTCTGACTCCGGTTTACCGGTTCTAGGGGTTTGGAATTTCAGTAGCAGGATCCGGAATCCCGGACAAGATCGTCACCGCCACCCGCCTGTTGCGCGCCCGCGATTCTGCATCTTCATTGGAAGCCACCGGCTGATTGTCCGCATGCCCCACCGCCGTCATGCGCGAGGCGGCAATCCCCGACTCAATAAACAGCCTGACCACCGTCCCCGCCCGCACCGCAGACAACTCCCAGTTGGACGGAAACGCCGCATTCCTGATCGGCACATTATCCGTATGCCCTTCCACCTGCACATTGTGCGGGTCATCCTTCAGCAGCGTCGCCACCGCCGTCAACGCCTCGCGCGATTCGCCAGTCAGCCGTGCATCGCCCGGATTGAACAGCACCGAAGCATTGATCTCCACGCTCACCCCACGGCTATTCTGCGTCACCCGCACCTTGCCCTCTTTCACCAGCGGCGCCAGAGTGCTGGCCAAATCCTTGGCCAGGCGCGTCATCTGCTCCTTCTCTTTCTTGATCGCCTCATTGCGCTTGCGGTTTGCCGGATTTGGAATCGGCAGGCTCTGGACTTCGGTATTGGTCGGCGGCGCCGCGCCAGCCCCGCCAAACGCATCGCCCAGCGCATCGGAAAAGACTTTGTATTTGCCGGTATTGATCGAGGACACCGCATACATCACGACGAAGAAGGCAAACAGCAGCGTAATGAAGTCCGCGTAGGAAATCAGCCAGCGCTCGTGGTTCTCGGGATCGTCGTCGAACTTACGGCGTGCGCGGCGGTATTGCATGTCACGGCTCCCGCATCAGGGTCGCGATCCGCTCATCGATAACGCGCGTGAAGTCGCCAGTGGCGATGTCGTAGAACACCGATGCCGTCAGCTCCTGCAGGTAGACCTGGCGCGTGACGATGGTCTTCAGCTTGTTGGCGATCGGGTAGAAGAACAGGTTGGCCAGGCCGACGCCGTAAATGGTCGACACGAAGGCGACGGCTATGCCGGAACCGAGCTTGCTCGGATCGGTCAGGTTTTCCATCACATGGATCAGGCCCAGCACGGCACCCAGGATGCCGATGGTCGGCGAGTAGCCGGCCGCAGATTCCCAGATGCGCACCGCCTGGCGTTCGGCCGTTTCGAAGGCCGTGATTTCCATGTCCAGCAACTGGCGCATCTTGTCGGGGTTGATGCCGTCGACGATCATGCGCAGGCCCTTGGCGACAAACTTGTCCTTGGCGCCGAGCATGGGGCGCTCCAGTGCCAGCAGCCCGTCGCGGCGGGCCAGCATGCTCCAGTTGTTGATGTCGCGCGCCAGCTGGGCGCGATTGTCTGGCGGCGGCTTGAACACCCAGCGCAGCATGGTCAGGCCACGGCGCAGGGTTGGACGTGTAGTTTGCAGCATGACTGCGCCGAAGGTGCCGATCACCACGATGGCGAAGGCAGCCGGCTGCAGCAAGGAAGTCACCTTGCCGCCTTCCAGCCCCTGGCCGACGATGATGCCGGCCAGCGCCAGCAGCACGCCGGCTACGCTGGACCAGTCCATGCCTGCTCCCGCAGCGAGGCACGCAGGCGCGCCACGGCTTGTGTGTGCAATTGCGATACCCGGGACTCGGACACGCCCATCACGGCGCCGATTTCCTTCAGGTTCAGCTCTTCCTCGTAGTAAAGGCCCATCAGCATTTTCTCACGTGGGGGTAGCGCATCAATCGCATCGATCACAGCCTGGCGGAAGTCGGTGTCGAGCAGCGCGCGCAGCGGATCGGCATCTTCATCATGGGCGTAGCGGTCGAGGAAGCTGTCGTTGCCGTCTTCCTCGTGAAAATCTTCGTAGTACACCAGTTGGTGGCCGCCGCCTTCGGACAGCATTTCCTGGTAGTCGGCCAGCGACAGCTTGAGCGATTTCGCCACTTCCGACTCGGTCGGCGGGCGGCCCAGGCGCTGCTGCAGCGTGGCCATGGCGTTTTCAATCTTCCGCATGTCCTGCCGCATCGAACGCGGCATCCAGTCGGAAGAGCGCAATTCATCGAGCATGGCGCCGCGGATGCGCATCACCGCGTAGGTCTCGAACTGGGCGCCGTGGGTTTCTTCATACCTGTTAATAGCGTCAAGCAAGCCGATCATGCCGGCCTGTACCAGGTCATCCACTTCCACACTGGGCGGCAATTTTGCCTTCATATGGTGGGCCAGGCGCTTGACCAACGGCATGTGCTCCGTCAGCAAGGAATCCTTGTCCACCTTCCCTTTGACCGTGTACATAAAGGTTCTAATTCTTTTCAGGCTCTAAAATGGTTGCAGCTCCCCATCGCAAAACGCCCTGCCAGCTGGCGGAAGGCCACCGAAGCCCCGGCCAATGGGAAGGCGTCCACCACCGCACGACCCAGACGGGCTGCACGCTGCAGGTATTCGTCAGCCGGCACAGAACCCATGGAAACAAGGTTGACTGCCAGGTAACGGCTTGCCGCATGCGCCATATTATCGTAAACCACCCTTGCTTCGGCCTCCGAAGCGCCGGTGACCAGGATGCCGAACGGCCGGCGGCCCAATTCATGGTTGAGCCGCTTGATCATCATATAGGCATTCTTGATCGACGTTGCACTATTCGACACCTGTACCACGATCTCGGAACTGGCCATCAGCGGGACCGGGAAGGCTTCGCCGTCGAACTCACCATCCACCAGCACGATGCCAGCCTGGCTGGCCAATACGCCGAAGGCCTTGGCAAGTCGGCGGCCTTCGTCCGGTCCGCGGCGCGCTTCGCCGCGCGTCATCGACACCACATTGAAGCCTTGCGGTGCAGCATGCAGCACTTGGTTCAGGCCGCAACGCTGGCGCGCCACGTCGAGCAGGCTGGCACCGTGGTCGAGGCCGAGCCGCGACACCACGCCATGGGCGCTGGCGCAGGCATCGACCAGCAGCACGTCGTTGCCGGCCTGGGACAGCGAGGCGCCCAGGTTGACCAGCATGGCGCCTTTGTCGTCCTGCGGCGTGGCCGACAGGAAGGTGATGATGCGTGGCCGGGGGCCGGCCAGCATCCGGCGCAGGCCTTCGGCCTGGTCGAAGTCGAAATTAGCCAAAGCGTACCTCACGCAGCATTGGGTCATGGGCGGCGCCGGCTACCAGCAGCGGCAGTTCGTCATCGCCGTATTTCGGAGCAGCCTGGCCGCCGAAGGCGCGCCCTACCAGCGCCACCGGGTCGGCCAGGTGCAGGTCTTCCGGCACGCGCTGGCCGTTGGACGCGTAGAACAGGCGCAGCTTGTGGCGGATCACCACGTCCAGCGCGGAGCCGATCGAGGCGGCTTCGTCCAGCTTGGTGACGATGGCGCCGGCCAGGCCGCTGCCCTGATAAGCACGCACCACTTCCGACAGGGTTTCCTGGGTCGAGGTGGCGTTCATGCACAGGATGCGCTGCACGTCGGTGCCGACGCCCTGCAGCATGGCGACCTGCTCGGCCACCATCTGGTCGCGCTGGCTGACACCAACGGTATCAATCAGCACGGTGTGCTTGTTGCGCAGTTCGTTGAGGGCGATGCGCAGGTCGGCTTCATCCTTCACCGAGTGCACCATCACGCCCAGGATCTTGCCGTAGATGCGCAGTTGCTCGTGGGCGCCAATACGATAGGCGTCGGTGGTGATCAGGGCCAGTTTTTCCGGGCCGTGGCGCATCACGCAGCGCGCGGCCAGCTTGGCGGTGGTGGTGGTCTTGCCGACGCCGGTCGGGCCGACCAGGGCGAACACGCCGCCCTTTTCCAGCAGCGCGTCTTCGTTGTTCATGGCGTTGATGTTGCGGGCCAGGACGGTGCGCATCCACTGCAGGGCCTCGGCGCCGTCGCGGGTGGCCGGCAGCTTGTCGGTCAGGTAGCGCGCCAGGCTGGCGGAGAAGCCGGCGGCCAGCAGTTCGCGCAGCACCACGGTTTTGTGCGGTTCGCGCTGCTGGGTGTTGGCGAAAGCCAGTTCGTTGAGCTGGGTTTCCATCATGCCGCGCATGGCGCGCAGTTCGCTCATCATGCTGGTCATCTCGGCGGCGGCGCTGGCTTTGGCGCTGGCGACGGCTTCGGCGACCAGGGAGGAAATGCGGTCCATGTCCATGGCTGGTGCGGCCGGCGCCGGTGCGGTCGGGCGGGCAGGTGCGCGCGGGGCGGATGGGGCCGGGCGTGCGGTGGCGCGGACTACCGGGGCGGCTGGCTGGGAGACCAGGGCCGGCGCGTGGTCGGCAGCGGGCGAGGCTGGCGCCAGGTCCAGGTGCGGCGCTGGTGCGGACATCGGGGAATCCGGGGAGTGCGGGGCCAGGGCGGCGGCATCGTCGCCGGCCAGGGCCAGGATTTCCACTGCGCCGTCGACGGCACGGTTGGAAAGGATCACCGCATCCGGGCCGAGCGCTTCGCGCACCTTGCGCAGCGCTTCACGAGATGTTGGGGCGGTAAATTTTTTAACGTTCATTTCCTGCTACTCCGACAGATTCGCACATGGTCAGATTATTGACGATGCGTGGGGGTAACAATCGGTGGAATAGCTTGGGAAATGCGGCCTAATTCAAAACCGGTAAACCTGGGTCTGACCCACAGGTGTATAGCCGGGAGACATAGGTAACACTTGTCGGGAGAGATGGGTAACACATTTGCTTTCAGTTTAGTCTGAGAGTGTGTAATCGACCTGGCAAAGTTCCTTATGGCAGTAGTAGATGGCATATACGCCGTCGGAGG
>CBHREK010000010.1:0-212508 GCA_966077345.1 uncultured Duganella sp. | reverse complement strand
TTGTTGGGCTTGCGGTAAACTGGCCGGCCGCCCGCCGCGGCCGACCCGCCGGGGAGCGCGACCGCGGCCCGGGCGCCCGCCACGATTCGGCCAAAACTGCGCCGGGTATTCACATCAGTAGAACTTGTATTTCAGGTTGAGTGCGAAGGAGCGGCCACGGCCATCCGCCACGCGCGGGTCCCAGCCGGCACCCACCACTTCGTCCACATTGTGGGCGGTGAATGGCGGGTCGGTGTCGAACAGGTTCTGGATGCCGGCCGTGATGGTGGTGTTCTTGAAGCCCGTGTACGTACCCGAGATGCCGAAGATGCTGTAATGCTTGATCTTCGGGTCGAAGCCGGCGGGCGGCGTGCCTTTGCCGCCATTCGGCAACTGGTCGGCGTAGTGCGAGGCGAACTTGTTGTTGAACAGTACACTCCAGTCGCCGCGCGACACTGTCAGGCCGGCATTGTGCTTCCAGCGCAGGTAGACGTCGCGAGTGGCGAACTTGCCGACTTGCTCGATGAACGGCTGGCCTTCGAACTCGGCAAACTTGAAGGACTGCATCCAGGTGCCATCCAGGGTGGCGGTGGTCTTGTACTCGCCGAACTTGCCGTCATGGCGCATGCCCAGGTCCAGGCCGCGGGTTTTCAGGCCGGCGGCGTTGATCCAGCCGGCTTCCACGTGGTCGATCACGCCGGTCTGCGGGTTGCGGATGATGTAGTCGTTCAGGTACTGCCAGTTCTTCAGCACCACTTGCGGGGTGCGGTTCAGGATGCGGTTCTGGATGTTGATCGCCCAGTAGTCCAGCGAGGCGGTGAAGCCGGTAAGCGGCGCGATCACCATGCCGAGCGTCCCTTGCTTGGAGGTCTCTGGCTTCAGGCCGGGATTGCCGCCCGAGAAGTAGTTCAGGCGCGGAATGGCGCAGAAGGCCGGGTCGCCCGGATGCTGGGCGCAGCCTTCCTGGTCGATGGTGCCGTTTGGCAGTTCGCCCAGCAGGCGCCCAGAATAGAGCTGGGTGAAGCTCGGCGCCAGGAAGCCCTTCGAGGCGGAGCCACGGAACATCAGGTTCTGCGATGGCTGCCAGCGGAACGACACTTTCGGGTTGGTGGTGGCGCCGATCACGGAGTAATCGTCGCGGCGCACGGCCAGTTGCACTTCCAGGTCCTTGATGACCGGGACGATCATTTCGGCATACACGGCCTTGATATTGCGGCTGACCCGATTCTGGTTGGCGTTGCCGGGAGCGAGCAGGATCTTGGTCGCATCGACATCCTGCGCAAACTCATAGGTTTCCTTGCGCAGGTCGAGGCCGACGGCCATCGATACGGCGCCGGCAGGCAGTTGGAAGACTTCGCCCGAGATCGAGCCATCGAGCTGGGTCATGGTGGTTTTGCCGTGCTGCAGGCGGCCACGGAACTTGGTCGACTCGACCAGGTTCATGGCTTCGTCGGTCTGGCTCTGGCCGGGCAGCAGCCAAGGGTTAATCTTGCCGGAACCGAGGGCCGAATAAATCTGGCTGGTCCAGCCATAACCGTCGACCAGGTCGGTCTTGGTGGTGCTCTGGGCGCGGGACAGGCCAAGCTTGTAGTCGTATTTACCGGCCAGCATGCCTTCCATGCCGATCAGGCCGCGCAGGTTCTCGGTAACGTTTTCCTGGGTGCGGTTGCCCCATGGGGTCGAGCGCCATTTGTAGATGATCGGCTTGGTCTTGTCGTAGGTCGGAATGAACTGCGTCATGTCCAGGTAATACGGGCCGTTGACCGGGTAGGCGGAGCCATTCGCCAGGCTGGTCGAGATCTGCACCGGGGTCAGTTCGGCAGTGGCCTTGGTGCGTGACCCCAGCAGCTCGGCGAACAGCTTGTGCTCGGGGCTCAGCTGGAAAGTCGCGCGCGAGATGGCGTTGGTGCGTTCAACCGGGAAGCTGATCACGTAGTCCGCGCCGTAGTCGTAGGCACAGGAATATCTGGTGCGCGTCGGCGCCGTAACGTCTTTCCAAAGGTCGGTCTGGTATTGCGACATGCCGGGAATGCTATCGCACTTGCCCTGGAAGCTCAGCGGGCTGGCCTGCAGGTAGGTGGTGTTGTCGCCGGGGACCTTGAAGCCCGTTCCCAGTGCCGTCCCGGCGCCGGTCAGGATGTTGGCGTAGGGCGTGCCGGTGGTGTCCGGGGACAATCCACGCTCCGGCTGGAAGCCATTGGCGAAGTCGCGCTGGCTGGAGGACAGCTTGTCGTTGACGTCGTGCGTCACGCTGGCCATCACGTTCCAGCCTTGTTCGGCCAGGCTGCCGACGCCGCCCAGCAGGGAGTAGCGGCGCTGCATGCCGCCTCCTGCTTCGGTGGCGTTATAGCTGGCTTCCGCTTCCAGGCCGGTGTAGTCCGTGCGCAGGATGAAGTTGACCACGCCGCCAATCGCGTCGGTGCCGTAGATGGCGGAGGCGCCATCTTTCAGGATTTCCACGCGCTGGATAGCGCCCAGCGGAATCGAATTCAGGTCGACCGCCTTGCCGGAGGCGCCGTGATTGCCCACGCGGCGGCCATTCAGCAGCACCAGGGTGGCGTTCGGGCCCAGGCCGCGCAGGGAGGCGAAGGAAGCGCCGCCGGACACGCGGTCGGCATCTGCGCCGAACACGTTGTTACCGGAAGTCATATTGTCGGCGCCGGTGCCATTGGCGGAAATACTGCGCAGCAGGTCTTCGGTGCTGGTGATGCCGGCCTTCTTGATGGCGTCGAAGGTGATGACCTGGACTGGGAGAGCGCCTTCCGCTGCGACGCGTTTGATGCTGGAACCCGTGATCTCGACGCGCTGCATGGGCTGCGCGGCTTCCTGTGCGATGGCGGGGCTTACTACTCCGATCAGCGCAATCAGTTGCGCCAGCTTTTTAACCTTCACGAGCCTCTCCCAAGATAGTAGTTTTTTGCAGGTTAGCTCCGGAGAAATCTTGTCATCCAATGAAAATTACTCTTACATCCATAACCTAATGTAATGCCGACGTCACATTGCTTTTTGGTTCAATGTCGAGGTAGCGCCAGTTGGTCAGTTCGACCGGGTGGCGGATGTAGTTTTTAAGCCACGGTTGCTGGATATCGGCCGAAATCGGGTGGATCAGCAATACCCAGGGGTTATAGGCGTGGATCAACTGGTTCAACTCGCGGTACAGGGCGTTGCGCTCCGGACCGTCGCTGAGCTGGCGGGCTTTCTCGTAGCGGCTGTTGTAATCGGGAAGGTTGAAGCGGGCGTAATTGGCGCGGCCGCTGTTGGGGCCCCACAGCAGCTGGAAGAAGTTATCGCCATCCGGGAAGTCGGCAATCCAGTTGGTTTCGAACATCTGCACCTTGCCAAGGCGGCTGGCCTTGATGATCTCGGTCTTCTTGTCGGTCTTGAAGCTGACCCGGATGCCGAGGGCATTCAGGTTCTTGCGCCACAGCTCGTCGCGCAGCCGGCCGACCATGGTCGGTTCGCTGTGCATGACCAGCGCCAGCGGCTGGCCGTTGGGCAGGGTGCGGAAGCCGTCTTTGCCGGCCTTGTAGCCGAAGCGGTCGAGCAGGGCTTTGGCCAGCTTCGGGTTGTAGCTGATCGGGCTGCGGTAGGCCGGGTCGTAGCCCAGCACGTTCGGCGGCAACGGGCTTTGCGCGGGAATGGCCAGGCCCTTCTTCAGCAGGGCAATGTCCTCGGGGCCGTTATAACCCAGTGCTATGGCGCGGCGCAGGGCAACCTTTTCCTTGCTGTAGCCGCCGATCACCGGGTCGTCCATGTTCATCCACATGTAATAGGTCTGCAGCACCGGGAATGGGGACAACACCATGCCGCGTGCGGCCAGCTCCTTTTTAAGCAGCGGCTTGGATGACGATGGGTCGAGCACCATGTCGCGCATCGATTCCGGCACCTGCTCGATGTAATCAAACTCGCCATTCAGGAAGCCCAGCACGCGCGACTGGTATTCCTCCATGATCTTGACTTCGACCTTGTCGACAAGCGGCAGGCGTTTGCCTTGCCAGACCTGGTGGTAGCCCTTGTTGGCGGCCAGCGTGATCTTGTCGCTGCGCTTCCATTCTTCGATGACGAAAGGACCGCTGCCAACCGGGTGGTTGCCTACCTGGCTGCCATAGGCATCGGTTACCTCTTTCGCCACCGCGCCGGTGGCCGGCAGGGCGAGGTAGAACAGCAGGCTCGGGTCGGGCTCTTTCAGCGTCAGGCGCAGGGTGTATTTATCGAGAGCGCGCAGGTCGGCCAGCTTACCTTCGAACATGAAGGACCAGGGCGATTTGAGGGCTGGATCGAGCAGGCGTTCGATGGCGAATTTATAATCCGCCGCCGTAACTTCGCGCTTCTTGCCGTTAAATGCCGGATCTTCGCTGAAAAACATGCCGGGCTTCAGGTGAAAGGTCCAGACGGTGCCGCTGGCGTCGCTGGTGGGCATTTCGCGCAGGCTGCCAGGCGTCAGCTTGACGGGACGCGCTTCATAGTCGTAGCGCAGCATCGGCTCGAACAGGTTTTCCAGAAGGCTCAAGCTGGCCAGGTCAGAGGCAACGGCAGGATCGAGGCCGGTTTCGCCGGTCGAGAGGAAGGCGTGCAGGACTTTGTCGGCGGCCAGCGCTGCCGGGGCAGCAGTGGCCAGCGCAAGGGCGGCGGCGAGAACGCGAAGTTTTTTCATGCGGCGGAGCATAAGCCAGTGTGTGGCGATACGCCAGCTTATAACTTTTTTACATGAGCGAAGCGCATACTTTCATCTGCTGGCCCTATACTTTCGCTGCAAAATTGGTCATTCCACTACAAGAAGTACATCCATGTCCCTCAATTACATCTGGTCCGGGTTTTTCCTCGTAGGCTTCGCCGCTGCCATCATCCAATGGCTGTTCATGGGCGATACGGAGATCTTCAAGAAGATCATCGACGGGACGTTCGAATCCGCCAAGCTGGGTGTGATGGACATCGCCCTGCCGCTGGCCGGCGTGATGACCTTGTGGCTGGGGATCATGAACGTGGGTGAAAAAGCTGGCGCGATAGGCTGGCTGGCAAAGATCATTTCGCCCTTCTTCTCGCGCATCTTCCCTGAAGTGCCAAAGGACCACCCGGCCACCGGCCACATGGTGATGAACTTCTCGGCCAACCTGCTGGGCCTCGACAACGCGGCCACGCCGTTCGGCCTGAAGGCGATGGAAAGCTTGCAATCGCTGAACCCGAACAAGGATACGGCCAGCAATGCGCAGATCATGTTCCTGGTGCTGCACACGTCTGGCCTGACCCTGATCCCGCTGGCGATCATGGCGCAGCGCGCCATTCTCGGTGCGGCTGATCCATCCGACATCTTCATCCCCTGCATGATTGCGACCTATGCCGCGACCATGACCGGCATCATTGCGGTCGGCATCCGCCAGCGGCTGAACCTGTTCGATCCGGTGCTGCTGGCCTGGATTGGCGGCATGACGGCGGCCATCGCGGGGCTGATCTGGTATTTCACCGCCTTCCTGACGCGCGATCAGATCGAGGTAGTTTCAAAAGTAGCGTCGAACCTGATCCTGATTTCCATCATCGCGGCCTTCATCATCGGCGCCCTCCTCAAGAAGGTGAATGTGTATGAAGCCTTTATCGAAGGCGCGAAGGGCGGCATCCAGACTTCGCTGACGGTGATTCCTTACCTGGTTGGCATGCTGGTGGCGATCAGCGTGCTGCGCAACGCTGGCGTGTTCGGGCTGGTGATGGATGCGTTCAACTGGGTGTTCAATGCGCTGGGCCTGCGCACGGACCTCGTGCCGTCGCTGCCGACGGCGCTGATGAAGCCTTTCAGCGGTTCCGGCTCGCGCGCCATGATGATCGATGCGATGAAAACTTATGGCCCGGATTCCTTCGTCGGCCGCCTGGCGTGTATTTTCCAGGGTTCGGCGGATACCACCTTCTATATCGTGGCGCTGTATTTCGGCTCGGTCGGCATCCGCAAGACACGCTATGCCATCTCCGCCGGCCTGATTGCGGATCTCGCGGGGGTTTTGACCGCGATTGCTGTAGCCTACGTGTTTTTCGGTTAAGGATCCGTTGATGCGCCGCCTGCTTCTTGTCACATTGTTCGCCGCTATCGGCGCAACCGCCCACGCGGCGCTGCCTGAACCGATCGCCAGGCTGGCAGCCGAAAGAGGCATTCCGGCGGACGCCATCGGGGCGCTGGTGCTGCGCGGCGACCAGGTACTGGTATCGCACGAAGCTACTCGCACGTTCAACCCTGCTTCGACCATGAAGCTGTTCACGACCATGGCCGGCCTTGAGCTGCTCGGCCCGCAATTCCGAGGCCGCACCGAGTTGCGCACGAACGGTGAAGTGGTGGACGGCGTGCTGCACGGCGACCTGGTGCTGCGCGGCGGCGCCGATGGCGATTTCACTGCCGATGCCTTCACCCACATGCTGGAAAAACTGCGCACCAAAGGGATCCGCAAGATCGACGGCAACCTGGTGCTGGACCGCCAACTCTGGCAGCCTGCGCGCGCCGATGCTGGGGCGGCGCCGTTCGATGAGTCGCCGGAAGCGTATTACAACCTGATTCCCGATGCGCTGTTGCTGAACATGAACCTGCAGACGCTCGATATTACTTCCGACTCGAAGTCGATCAAGGCCAGCGTGCTGCCTGAATTGGACAACGTCCGTGTGCGTTCAGAGCTGATGCTGGTCGATCGCGATTGCGCAAAATGGGAGGACGGCTGGAAGATTCCCGAATACGTGCGCAATGGATCGCAACTGACGGTGGTACTGAAAGGGACTTTCCCGCGCAATTGCAGCAAGACCAACGTGGTCAACGTGATGGACCGCACCGATTACGCTGAACGCCTGTTCCGCGCAACCTGGGAACGGCTTGGCGGCCAGTTCAATGGCCGGGCGATCGAAGCCTCCGCCGAACAGTCGCGCGCCTTCAACAGCGGCGCTTCGGCCCTGCTGGCCGAGCATGTCAGCCGGGCCCTGCCCGAGATGGTACGCGATACCAACAAGCTGTCCGACAACGGCCTGGCCCGGACGATTTTCCTGAGCCTTGGCAGCCTGCAGGCCGATCCGATTCTGGGCAGCCGGCCGCTGGCCGACCTTGCCGACGCAACGCCTGCACAGCCGCATTGCTGTGCGATGGAAGCGACGCCACCGATGACCACACAGGCCCGCGCCGAAATGGCGATCCGCACCTGGCTGGTCGGGCAAGGAATCGACGATACCGGAATGGTGTTCGAGAATGGCTCAGGCCTGTCGCGCATTGAGCGCTTCAGCCCGGAACAAATGGCAGGTTTGCTGAAGGCCGCGCAAAGGTCGCTGTGGGGACCTGAATTCCTCACCAGCTTGCCGATCGCTGCGATTGACGGCACCATGAAGCGCCGCCTGAAGGAAAGCCCGGCCGCGATGCGCGCACGCGTCAAGACCGGAACGTTGAAAAATGTCGTCGCGATTGCCGGCTACGTTCCCGACGCCAGCGGCCAGCAATGCATCGTGGTCGTCATGGTCAACCACGAGCGCGCCGGCAACGGCAACGGCCGCGCGCTGGTGGACGGCGTAATCGACTGGGTTTCGCGCAGTGCCGCGCCGGAAGCAGCAACTGCACTGCCAACCATACAGTGAGGCTTTGGACATGGGTGAAGTGAAACAATATTGGTTCCCCGCCAAGCGCTATGGCTGGGGGTGGGGCGTACCCGTTACCTGGCAAGGTTGGCTGGTGCTGGCCGCCTATACCGTGACAATGGTGGTTGGCGCGGTTGTCCTGAATCCTGCGCGCTCGCCGCTTGGCTTCCTGGTCCTGACTACGGTTGCCACGGCAATCTTCATTGTGGTTTGCTACCTCACGGGCGAACCACCGCGTTGGCGTTGGGGCGATGATGGCAAGTCGAAGTAAAGGAATTCCTAGCGCCCTGCTGGCGGTCGTTGTCGCGGTGACGGCGTATTGGTACTGGTCGCCGCTGCTCGTGGTGCACCAGATGAAGGAAGCAGTGCGTGCGCATGACGTGGAGGCATTCAATAGCCATGTCGATTTCCCTGCGCTGCGGGAAAATATGAAGGACGACATTGCCGGCAAGCCAGGCGACGATGCGCTCAGCGGCTTCGGGCGACTGCTGGGCGGCGTGGTGGTCGACGCGCTGGTGCGGCCGGAAGCGGTGATGTTCGTCCTGGAGCACGGCGACTTTGCGAAGAAGCGCGGCAACCGGCGCGAAGAACGCGATGAGCGCGACGAAGCACGACCTTCTGGCGAAGACAAGCCAAAGTGGGTGACCGAGCGCGATGGCGTCAACCGCTACATCGTCCGCAACGACAAGATTGCGCTGGTCTTTGTCCGCAACGGCTTTGCGGATTGGAAGCTGTCCGAATTCCGTCTATGAGCGCCGCAGCACCTTGCGCGTCGCCCACACGATCGGAAGGCTGAACAGGAAGATGTGCGACAGGATATCCATGCCCCATGAGAAGGCATTGAACGTCACCGGGCGCGGGAACGCCGATAGCGGCAGCACCACCAGCCGCATCGTGAAGAACACCAGCAGGCCATAGCCGACCGCCGCCAGCAGCGGTTTGCCCGCCAGCGCAGGAATGCGGCGCGCGGCGAAGAAGAAAATCGCCATCCACACAAAACTCAGGGCGAAGTGGCAGGCCAGTCCGAATGCCGCGGCGGGCATGCCGCCGGTGAAGGCCGCTTTGCCAAGCGCTCCGCTGGCTACCACTTGCAGCAGCCGTTCCGGCGGCAGTCCGTTGTAGCCGGCGAAGCTGATTGCGAACAGGATGTCCAGCAAGCCGCCCAGCGCGCCGCCGGTCAGGATTGCTCGTGTGGTAGACCAGGGCTGCTGCATAAGGGCTGTCTCCTTATAGGACTTTCGTGTAGTCGCGGCGCACCAGCGCACGGTCGCCGCAGTCGAAATGCCACCATTCGCTGTTGATGCCAGCGAAGCCCGCCTGGAACATGGCATCGCGCAGCAGCTGGCGGTTGGCAACTTGTGCGGCAGTCAGCTCGCCGCTGGCGAGGTGCCGCGCCTCGAGCGCCGGGTGCGACAATTCTGTCATATCGTCAAAGCCCGTGCCCATGTCGAGTTCCTGGCCGGATGGGTCAAGGATGGTGATGTCGACCGCCATGCCGAAGGAGTGGATCGAGCCGCGCTCGGGCGGCGCCAGGTACATCTGCAGGCTGGTGCCTGCCAGCGCGTCCCACAACTGTTCCTGAACCCGGTGCGGACGCAAGGCGTCGAGCAACAGCACCTTATAGCCGGGCGCGCGCTGCGCCAGGTAGTCCACCACGCGCTCGATGGCAGCCGCCGCGTCGCGGTGCAGCCACGCGCAGTCCAGCGGCGAATACAGGTCCCGTCCGACAAAATTGTCCGGTCCCGCATAGCGCAAGTCCACCGCGATGCCGCCGATGGTGCCCAGGTGGCGGAAATTTGGACTGCCGGGAACGTCTTCGCTGCGGATGGTATTGCTCATTGCTTTCCTTGTTCGAGACAGGCGCGTGCCATCTTGGCGATGGAGCCGGCCAGTTGGCGGGCGCCGTGCGACAGGGGAGCGTGGCTATTCGTCAGCAGGAAGAGCTGGATCGGAATAGCCGGCGCCCACTGGCGCTTCTGCACCCTGGCCGGGTCGGCCGACGCCGCCGTGAACGGGTCGACTACCGCCAGGCCGGCGCCGGCTTCCACCAGCGAGCGGGCAATCTGGTAAGTCTGCACCGTGGTGCGGAAGTTGGGCTGGATGCCCTGCGCTTCGCAGGAGGCCACCACCATTTCTCCAAGGGGGTCGTTGTCGGCGTGGCCGATCAGTTCTCCACGCAGTCCTTCCGCCGTCAGCGGCAAGCTTGAATCGTCAGCGTGCCAGGTGCCGGCCGGAGCGATCGCGGTCATCACGCCTTGTGCGATCGGCTCGGCGATGATGCCGGGGTGGCGCGGGTCCTGCAGCGAGAGCGCCATGTCGGCTTCACCCAGGCGCAGGGTGTTGACGATCTCCGAGGTATGATGGGTAGCCAGTTCGCAGCGCGTATCGGGAAACTCCTTGCGCCATTCATTCATCGCCTGCGGCAGCACGCTGATGGCGATGGTCGGCGTCGACACCAGCCGCACGGTTTCGACGGCGCGGCTTTTCAGGCTGGCGGCCAGGCGGCGGATACCCTGCAGGTCGCGGTGCAGTTTTTCGGTTTCGGCAAACAGGCGGTGCGCTTCCGGCTTCGGATACAGCTTGCCGCGCACGCGCTCGAACAGCGGCATGCCCAGCTGCAGTTCGGCGTGCTGCAGCACCTTGGTCACGGCGGGCTGCGAAATATGCAACACCTGGGCGGCGCCGCTGATGGTGCCGACCTGCATGATGGCGTGGAAAACTTCGATGTGGCGCAGCCGCATGGTCCTGGATCCTCTTCCTCAGCGCCGCAGGTCCTCCCCCGCGGCATTGTGGCAGGATAGGGGAAAGCCGGCGGCCGTGCAAACCGCCTTACTGTTTTGGCTTGGGCGCGGTCAGCACGTCGAGGATGGCAGCGGATTCGGCGTCCGGCACGCCGTCCCATTTGCTGTTGCGGTATTTGGCCTGGAAGGTCACCAGCACATTGTGGGTTTCCGGGTCCAGCACGCCGGTCTGCGGCGTGGCGTAGCCGTGTTGCGCCAGCTTTTGCTGGAACCAGGCGATGTCTGGCAGTTGGGCTTCGTATTGCGGGCGCACCGCAGCCACGGCGTTGGCGTCCGGCCAGGCGATCAGGCCTTCGTCGGCCAGGCGCTTCCACGGGAACATCGGGCCCGGGTCCTGCTTGCGCTGCGGCGCGACGTCGGCGTGGCCGAGGAAGTTTTCCGGCGCGATCTGGTGGCGTTCCTTGATCTGCTTGAGCAGGGCGACCAGTTGGTCGATCTGGCGGTCGGAGAAGCCGTACCAGTGGCGGCCGTCGGGCATGTCCTTGAAGCCCGGGTTGACGATTTCAATGCCGATCGAGCTGTGGTTCAGTGCCGTGTAGTTTTTCCAGCTGCTCAGGCCGGCGTGCCAGGCGGCGCGGTTTTCGTCGACCAGGGCGTAGACACGCGGCTCGTTCTCATCGGTAATCAGGTAGTGAGCGCTTACCTCTTTCTCCGTCAGCAGCTTGATCGACAATGGCAGATCCGATACGGTGTAGTGCATCACCACGAAGCGCACGCGGCTGCTCTGCCCTTTGGACGTCAGCGAATGGTCGATGTTCGGCAGTTGGGTGGCGCAGCCGGTCAGCAGGGCGATCAGGGAAGCAAGCAGCAGTTTTTTCATGGTGTCCTTAATTACGCGGCCGGGCGGCCATCCTGGCAGCAGCATGATGCGGCCGGGCAGTACGTTTTTGCAAATTGAGTCCAGGCGGCAAGTCTGCGCGCATGGCTTCGAAAATCAGGGGGTGCAGTTCGGCAGCGCGCCCGGACAGGACAATCGGACGTTCGCCGAAGCGCGTCACCAGAGCCAGGCCCAGGCGGGCCAGCTCGCGCCCGGCCTGCAGCAGGATGTGGCGGGCGGCCGGGTCGGCGCCGGCGCTCATGGCGACGGCCAGCGCCAGCTTGCCGATGTCGCCGCGTTCCTGGGTGTACATGAAGTTGCGCGAGAAGGACCAGTCGCTGCCGCCAACATGGTCGAAGACCGCGTGGGCCATCGGCGATTCCTCCCAGATGCCGGGCTGCTCATCCTCGCCGCGCCAGATGCGGCGCATCGCTTCGCGCGCGATCCAGAAGCCGCCGCCGGCATCGTCCAGCATGACGCCGCGGCCGCCGGCACGGTGGAACTCGCCCTGCTCGTCGATATAGGCGGCAATCGAACCGGTGCCGGCATACACCAGGTAGCCCTGGCCGGGCTCAAAGGCGTCAAGGTAGGCGACTTCGATATCGTTGCAGAGGGTGATGGCATCCAGCCGCACGCCGAGCAGGGTGGAAAGCCAGTCCATCAGGACGTTGCCGTCGCCGCCGAAACCGGTCAGCCCGGCGCAGATGCGCAGCGGCTTGCCGGCGTCCAGTACGTCCTGCGCCAGCTGGCTGAAGGTTGCATGAAGCAGCTCGCGGCCGGCCGGCTTGGCCATCATCAGGGCGGAAAGCCCGGCGACCGTGCCTTCGGACACAATGTCTCCTGCCGGGTCGGACAGCGCCCAGCGTGTCTCCGTGCCGCCAGCATCGATTCCCAGCCCTAAGGTACGATCGGTGTCAGGTTTGCCCATGATCTGTCGAGTGTACGTTAAACCGCTGTCAACTTTACATGAAAGCGTGTTCGTCACGCATTCCAAATAGTTATAAGGCAGCGGAAACCCTTGGACTTTCGTTACCCAAGCGGTCGACCGCCGACACCACCACGCTGCGGGCCGGCACGCCGTTGTCGTCGGTCAGCACCACTTCGCTGCGGCCGGCGGGCACCACGTTGAAACGCCATTCCTCGCCATAGCGCGCCCAGATCGCAAGATGGGTGGCGCGGCCGGCGTTGCCCAGGGTGAGCGCCAATCCACTGGCGTGGCGCTTGACGGCCACCGTCGGCGCCGGCGGCGCCTCGCTGCCCAGCCAGGGCGAAGCCGGCACCAGGGCCGGCCCCTGGTAGCTGGTGGCTTTCAGGTGCTCGCTCACGCCTTTGCGGTTTTGCATCAGGGCGGCGATGCTGAAATGGATGTGGCCATTGGCATTGGCCCTGCTGCGCATGACGTCGACCTGCTGCACGATTTCGTCGGCTGTGAAAGATTTGCTGGTGTCGTCGATACGGCTGGTGTACAGACCTGGCCAGATATGGCGGCCGCGCTTGTTCTGTCCCAGCCAGTAATCGAGCAGCACCGGGAAAGCCTGCGGCTGCTGGGCGATTGGCCAGTAGAGCTGCGGGGCAAGGTAATCGAGCCAGCCGTTCTGCAGCCATAGTTCGGCATCGGCATACAGCTTGTCATACTGGCTGAAGCCCTGGATGCCGGGCGGGCGGCGGTCCGGGCGGCCAATGCCAAAGGGGCTGATGCCAAAGCGCACCCACGATTTCTCCTTGTGGATGCCGGTATAGATCGCCTCGATCAGCTGGTTGACGTTCTGGCGGCGCCAGTTGGCGCGGTCCAGGGTGCCGCCGCCTTGCAGGTAGCGCTGGTAGGGGGCGGAGTCGGGGAAGTCGAGCTCGGGCTTGTTGCCGTTCGATGGCGCGTCCAGCGCCGCCTCGCCGCCATTGGCGCCGGGGGCTTCGATCGGATAAGGGTAGAAGTAGTCGTCGATGTGGACGCCGTCGATATCGTAGCGGCGCACAACGTCCAGTATCACATCCAGCGTTTGCTGGGCGGCGGCTTCCTCGCCCGGATCCATCCACAGGAATTTGCCGTACTGGCGCACCACTTGCGGCCTGGTGTTGGCGATATGTTCACGCGCGTTTGGCGTGCGGGCGGCGGAATGGCGGGCACGGTAAGGGTTGAACCAGGCGTGCAACTCCAGGCCGCGGGCGTGGGCCTGCGTGATCCAGAATGCCAATGGGTCCCAGGCCGGTTCGGGGGCTTTGCCCTGCTGGCCGGTCAGGAATTCCGACCAAGGCTCCAGTTTCGAAGGGTAGATGGCATCGGCGCTGGGGCGTACCTGCAGCACGATGGCGTTCAGGTGCAGCGACTTGGCGCGCTCGAGGATGGCGATGGCTTCCGCCTGCTGGCGCGCCGGTGGCAGGTTGCTGCGGCTTGGCCAGTCGATATTGGCGACCGTCGACACCCAAGCGGCCCGGAATTCGCGCGGCGCTGCGGGTGGCTGCTCGCCGGTCACGCGCTGCTGCACCGGCGCCGGTGCCGCACTCGTGGCTGGCGCGGGCGCATTGCCGCTCCCGCCTCCGGAGGATGGAGCCGCAGCTTCGCCGGCGGCTGGCACGGTCGGCGTCGATGAACACGCCCCCATTAATGCGGCCACGCCGGCCGCGGCGGCGGCTATGGTCAGCCGCCTTTTCGCATTAAAAGCCAAAACCTAATCCTCACATCAGCAGGAGCCGTATTCTACCTATTCCCGGCCAAAGTCCGGATCTATCTTGATCAGTGCCGTCATGATGAAGGCTGGGACGGTTGCTGTGCAGACATAAATGAAGAAATGCTGGTAGCCCAGGTATTCCTGGATCGCGCCGCTGGCCATCTGCGGAATCATCATCCCAAGCGCCATGAAGCCGGTGCAGATCGAATAGTGCGCGGTCTTGTGCTCGCCCTGGCTGACCATGATCATGTACATCATGAACGAGGTGAAGCCGAGGCCGTAGCCGAACTGCTCTACCGCCAGGCAGGCCGAGATCCAGGCAAAGTTCTGCGGCTGCGCCTGCGACAGGTAAACGAAAATCAGGTCGGGGATATGGATCGCGATGGCGAAGGGCCACAGGCAGCGCTTCAGGCCATAGCGCCCTATCAGCCAGCCGCCCACCAGGCCGCCGAGGATCAGGCCGATGATGCCGATCGTGCCATAGGCGATGCCCACGTCCGCGGTGCTCAGGCCAAGGCCGCCTTTTTCCAGCGGGTCTTTCAGGAACGGCACCACCATCTTCAGCAACTGCGATTCGCCAAGGCGGAACAGCAGCAGGAACAAGAGGATGACGACAATGCCGTCCTTGCGGAAGAAGGCGGCGAAGGTCGCGAAGAATTCCTGCATCGGCGCCGAGGAATGTGCGGCAGGCTTGTCTTCCGCAGGCCGTGGCAGCACGAAGAAATGGTAGATCGCCAACGCCAGGAAGATTGCGCCCGTCACGCCGAAGGTGATGGCCCAGGCCATGTGGGGATTGCCGTGGTACTTGATGATTTCGCCGGCCAGGAAAAGTAGGCCGCCGTTGCAGGCCACGTTGGCCGCGCGGTAGAACGTGCTGCGCACGCCGACGAACTCCGCCTGCTGCTTCTGGCGCAAGCCGAGCATGTAAAAACCATCCGCCGCGATATCGTGCGTGGCGGAGCTGAACGCCATCAGCCACATGACACCCAGGCTAAGCTGGAAAAAGTTCGAAAGCGGCAGCGTGAACGCGACCGCCGCCAGCGATACGCCCAGCACCATCTGCAGGATGGCGACCCAGGCGCGCTTGGTGCCGAACATTTCGATCAGGGGAGACCACAGCGGCTTGATGACCCATGGCAGGTACAGCCAGCCGGTGTAGAACGCCATCTCCGTGTTGGAGATGCCGAGGTCCTTGTACATGGCGGTGGACAGTGCCATCACCACAAAATAGGGAATGCCCTGGTTGAAATACAGTGTCGGGACCCAGCCCCATGGGCTGCGTTGCTGCGCTCGATCCATTACGTCCTTTCTTGTCGGCCGGGACGAGCGCAGGACGGGTCAAATGGTGAGTGCGCCGCGCACGCTGCCCCTGGCCTGGTCCAGCAAGTCTCCCGCCTGCTGCACCGTGGTTTTCTTTAACAGGGCGACCACCGCCACTTTGACGTGGAAGCCGCACTGTTCCAGCGCTGTGCGGGCTGCCGCTTCGTCGGCGCCGGTGGCGTGCATGGTGAGCCGCACCGTGCGCGCAAACAGCTTCGCATTGGTCGGCTTCAAGTCTACCATCAAGTTTCCATAAACCTTGTTCAGGCGGACCATGATCGCGCTGGAAATCGTGTTCAGGACGATCTTCTGCGAGGTGCCTGCTTTCAGGCGCGTGCTGCCGGAAATGATTTCGTGGCCGGTGTCGAGGGTGATGCCGATTTCGGCTTCCTGCGTCACAGGCGAACCAGGGTTGTTGGCGATCCCGATGGTCAGCGCGCCGGCCTGCCGCGCGGCCGCCAGTGCGCCAAGCACGTAGGGCGTGGTGCCGGATGCGGCCAGCGCCAGCACGACATCGTTCTGCCCCGGTTGCAGCGCCAGCAAGTCGCGCGCGCCTTGTTCGCGGTCGTCCTCGGCGCCTTCCACCGCCTGGAACATGGCTTCGCTGCCGCCGGCGAGGATGGCAACGGCCCGTTCATGCGGCCAGGAGAAGGTGGGATAGAGCTCAACGCTGTCGAGCACGCCGAGCCGGCCGGACGTGCCGGCGCCGACATAGAGCAGCCGCCCGCCCGCTTCGATGCGGGGCACGGCAGCTTCGACTGCTTGGGCAATAGCGGGGACTGCGGCGCGCACGGCTTGTACCGCGTTGAGCTGGTCATCGGCAAAGGCGGCAACCAGCTTCTCTATGGAATATTGGTCCAGTTCGCGATGTTGGGAACTGGGCGTTTCGGTCTTCAGCATAAAACGAGTGTAATGCCAAATTGCCGGGCCAGCCCATGACGAGGCTTGCGGGGGCCATGCCCCCAGGTTATGAAGCGCGGCGCATCTCCGCCACGAAATCGTAATGATCGCTGCGGCAGTAGGAATGCGTGAGCTCGATCGCCTGGCCCGACTCAAGATAGGCGATACGGGTAATAAACAATACGGCCTGGCCTTCCGGCACTTCGAGCTGGCGCGCGAGTTCGGCCGAGGCATTCATGGCGCGGATGTGCTGCAGCGCGCGCGCCGGGCCTTTGCCGACCGAATCCAGGTATTGGTACAGCGAATCGCCGATCAGCTCCGGATTGGCGACGATGGTTTGCGGCAGCACCGAAACCTCATACGCCATCACCACATCATCGGCCAGGCGCAAGCGCTCGAGGCGCGCCACGCGGGTATTCGGCGACAGCCCAAGGCTCAATTGTTCATCGGCACTGGCGGCGACAAGCGCGCGCTTCAGCCAGCGCGAGCCCGGCTTGTAGCCGCGCTGCGAAAGCTGTTCCGAGAAGCTGGTCAGGTTCGACAGCGGTTGTTCGATGCGCGGCGCGATGTAATTGCCGGAGCCGCGGCGGCGCACCACCAGGCCCTGGTCCACCAGCTGGTCGATGGCTTTGCGGGCGGTCACGCGCGAAACATTCAGCAATTCCGAAAGGGTTCGTTCGGAAGGCAGCGCCTGGTCGACCTGGTAACGTCCGTTTCGAACATCGTCGCTCAACTTGCGGGCAATCTGCATGTACAGCGGCGAATTGTCTTGTTGGTCTGGTTTGAATTCAACGCTGGTGAGGCTCATTACATTTCTCCTATAACTGCTAGTGTAATAGCGAAAGAGAAATCACGCTGCTCTTTTCATTTAGCTTTTATCCCCGATACACAGGGGTTATAGGCAGATAATCAGTTTTCATTAGCTGGCCGAAAGGACAGCACCGTATGCTGTGCGCATAAGGAGAATGTATGCAAAAAGGAATGCGCGCCCTGATCGGCGCGGTACTGTTGGGCAGCATCGGCCACGCCTCGGCCGGCAAACTTGATGCGGAACTGGCGGCCATCGTCAACGACGCGCAGCGGCCGCTGTCCGGCTTGTCGGTGCTGGCGATCCGCGATGGCAAGGTGGCTTATCAACAACAGTTCGGCCTGCGCCGTCTAGATACGGCGGGCAGCGGCATGACCGCGCCGGTCACGCCGCAAACCCTGTTCCGCATTGCCTCTATTTCGAAAATGATGACCACCTTTGGTGTGATGAAGCTGGTCGAAGAAGGCAAGCTCACGCTGGATGCCGACGCCGGCGACTACCTGGGCTTTGCGCTGCGCAATCCACATTACCCGAGCCGCCCAATCACTTTGCGGCATTTGCTGAGCCACACATCGACGCTGCGCGATGACGACGGCTATTTCTGGCCAGCCGGCACCGCCCTGCGCGATGTGCTTGTTCCGGAAGGGAAGATGTGGGCACGTGACGGCGAGCCCGGCCAGTATTTCACTTATTCCAACCTGAACTGGGCTGTGGTCGGGACCATCATGGAACGCGTGACTGGCGAGCGTTTCGACCGCTTGATGAAGCGCCTCTTGCTGGCGCCGATGGGCCTGCACGGCGGCTATAACCCTGCCGAGTTCAGCGCGCAGGAGGTGGCCGATACGGCCACCCTGTACCGCCGCCGCACGCGCGATACCGAAGTGTGGGATAGCCGGGGTCCGTGGATCGCACAGGTCGATGACTTCAGCGTGGCCGCGCCGCAGCAACCGCCGGCCATCGACAAGTATGTGATCGGCACCAATGCCACGCCGTTCAGCCCGACCGGCGGCCTGCGCATGTCGGCGGGCGATATGGGCAAGATCATGCTGATGCTGATCAACAATGGCCGCCATGAAGGCAAGCAGGTCATCAAGCCGGCCTCGCTGGCCCTGATGTTCGGCGAGCAGTGGCGCTTCAACGGCAGCAATGGCGATACGCTGAAAGGTCTCTACCATAGCTGGGGCCTGGGTGCGCAGCGCTTTGCCGACGTGCGGGGCAATATGGGCGGCATGCCGAAGGATGGCCGCTTCCATGCGGTCGGCCACCTGGGTGAGGCCTACGGCCTGGTGTCCACCTTTGCCGTGGACTTGCAGAAGAAGCAAGGCATCGTGTCCGTGATCGGCGGCTTTGGCAGCGATCCGGATACCGACCCGGGCCTGCATTCGGCGCATACCCGTGCCGAGGAGAGGATCCTTGATGCGATTTACCAACGCGCCATCCTCCGACGCCGCGACTGAACTACAATAGACTTAATTTTCCACAAGGCAACACAATTCGGAGATCGGATGGCGGGAGCACGGCAAGTGGTGGTGATTGGCGGCGGCGTAGTCGGCCTGGCGTCAGCGTGGTGGCTGCTGGAAGCAGGCTTCCGCGTGACGCTGCTCGAACGCGCCCCGACCGTTGCCAGTGCGGCCAGCTACCGCAATGGCGGCCAGCTCAGCTATCGCTATGTCTCCCCGCTGGCCGATGAAGGCGTGCCGAAAAAGGCCCTGCAGTGGCTGTTCGAGCGGGACGGCCCGTTTCGTTTTCGCCCTGAAGCCGATTACCGCCAGTGGCGCTGGATGGCGCAATTCCTGCGCAACTGCAAGGCAGAAGCCAATGCCCGCACGACCGCCAAGCTGCTGCAGCTCGGTGAACTGAGCCGCCTTTCCCTGTCGCTGCTGGAACTGAAACTGCCGCTGAGGGAATTCAATTGGCGCAATGCCGGCAAGCTGGTGGTCTACCGCAGCGAAGCAGCTTTCCGGGCGGCCCTGGACAAGCCCGATAACGACGAAAACCGCGCCGTGCTGTGGGGCCGGGATACGGCCCGCATCGAGCCTGCCCTGACACAGATGGCGTCCCAACTGGCAGGCGGCATCTTCAATCCCGGCGAGGCAGTGGCCGATTGCTACGCCTTTTGCCTGGCGCTGGAAAAGCGTATTTACGCCCACCCGCGTTTCGAGCGCTGCATGCACACGGCGGCGCGCACCATTTTCGTCGAGCATGGCAAGGTCAGCGCGATTGAGACCGACGCCGGCTGGCTGTCAGCCGACCATTACGTGCTGGCGGCGGGCATCCAGAGCCGCGACCTGGCTGCCACGGCCAACCTCGACCTGCCGATGTATCCGTTGAAGGGCTACAGCCTGACGGCGCCGATCCGCCAGGATCATGTGGCGCCGAATATCAGCGTGACCGATTTTGAGCGCAAGACGCTGTACGCCCGCATCGGCAAGGAGTTGCGCGTCGCCGCCATGGTCGACATGGTGGGCGAGAGCTCACGCATCGACCGCCGCCGCATCGCCAGCCTGTCCCGCCTGGCGCGCGAAACGATGCCCAACGCCGCCGACTACGACCGGGCAGAGGCCTGGGCAGGCCTGCGCCCGGCCACGCCTAACAGCGCGCCAATTATCGGCGCTACGCCTTATCCCAACCTGTGGCTCAACGTCGGACATGGCCCGCTGGGCTTCACCTTCGCCTGCGGTAGCGCCAACCTGCTGGCCACCCTGATGCGCGGAAAAGAGCCGCCTTTCGAGCTTGACTGCCTGGCTTATAAGCTTTGAGCTAAGTCCGGATGACGCGTTCGAGGCGGCGTATCATGTGCTTATCCTTCACAAGGAGGCAAGCCATGCGCACAGTGCTTGAAATTGATGACGACGTTCTTGAAGCGGTTCGAGCTTTAGCCCTTAGACAGAACTTGAGCATAGACAATGTGATCACTGCCCTCACTCGTGGTGGATTGGAGTCCGTTGCAGTTGCTCGTACTGCCGAAGGCTTTCCAGTCTTACCACGCCGCGGAACAGAACACCCGGTCACGATGGAACTCGTGAATCAACTTCGCGACGAGATTCCGGAATGACCTATTTGCTTGACGTAAACGTGTTGATTGCGCTAATCGACACCGCCCATGTACAGCATGCAGCAGCAAAAGCCTGGTTCTCAACTGTGGGCCAATGCTCATGGGCCACATGTCCACTTACTGAAAATGGCGTGCTTCGAATCGTCGGCAACCCTCGCTACCCAAATTCCCCCGGTTCTCCAATTTTAGTTGCTCCCCTACTAAGGGCATTGCGCATAATGTCGGGCCATATGTTCTGGCCCGACGATCTAAGCTTGGTCACTTCCCCGTACGTCCACCCGAGCCGTCTATATCAGTCTCGCTCAATTACAGACACTTACCTGCTCGCCTTGGCCCGCGCCAATAACGGCAAGTTGGCAACCTTTGATCGCCATATGGCAACAACTGCCGTTCCGAATGGCGACTGCAGTTTGCATCTTCTTTGAGGAGCCGGTTAAAAAGTACCCAGATAGCACGCTGGTACAGCATCAGTTAGCCAAACACCATTTTCAGAGACGTAGAAAAGGTGGCCGTCGCGGGCCATCTGGCCGGATTCCACAGTCAGCACCACAGGCTTGCCGTGGCGGCTGCCCACTTTTTCAGCGGTTGCCAGGTCTGACGAAAGATGTACGTGCTGGCGCGAGGCGGAATGCAGGCCGCTTGCGCGGATCGAATCGAGGAATCGGGTGGCGGTGCCGTGGTACAGGTGCTCCGGCGGCGTTTGTGGCGCGAGTCCGAGCGCGATATCCACGGAATGGCCCTGGTTGGCGCGGATTTTCATGCCATCCGGGCTGATTGCGAATCGCTGTTTGTCGCTGTTCGCAACAATGGATTCAATCTGGGGACGGCTCAACTTCGTCCCACTGGCGTTGGAAAGGTCAATCAACTCGTCGATCGACGCCCACCCGTTCTGGTCTAGTACGAGCCCGATTTCTTCCGGTTTATGACGCAAGACCAGGCTCAGGAACTTGCTTTTGCTTACTTCGTTCATGCCGATATGATAACACTTGGCACTGTCGACTTTCTTTACTATGCAGCCGGGCGGCCCTTTCGGCGCTGCAGGATAAGGAGAAAGAAGCCCATGCCCAGCAACGCAAAAGTCCCCGGCTCCGGCAAGGCAACAACCACTGGCGACTGGACCGGCGACTCAATGGGCAGGGTTGAACCGTTTTGTCCGGGCGCGGTCGATGGCAGTGCCGGGCCTGGCGGCCTGCCGGGCGCCTCAACTGCCGGCATGGGCGGTGGCAGGCCCCGGAAGGGCGGCGGCCTGCCGAAATCGGTCAAAGGCCTGCGATTAAAATAGGACGCCGGCGGCCGGCTGTAGTTCATGTAGCTGAAATCGATACTGTTGATGGTGTAGGGCGACGGTGTCGTGACAATCGGATCCGCAAGCGCCTGCCCGCCTTCGAGGACGGAGCAGGCCAGCAGGCAAGACTTGAACAAGGCATCGGCTTTCATTTTGCGCTCCATTCGGTGGAGAAAACTTAAAGCTTGACGATGCATCAACTGTACCCGCGGCTAAGTATCTGATTATTCAACGCGGTCCCACATCACCCTGGTCAGGCGTAAAGTTTTGCGACGCGCGAAGTACAGACTGGACTGCCTGGCACACCTCACCTGACCTGGGATACGATCAGCAGATGACGACAATCGATCAAGCCGAACTCGTTGCCAGGATCCGCCGCGCCTGGGCCGACGCGACGCCGCCAAACGCCAGCGCAATCTCTGTCCCAACCAATGACGACGAGGGTGTATCTGCCTATTTTGCAGGCAAGACCTGGGAAGGCCATTCCGCCAGCACCCTGCGCAAGCTGGACTTCGCTACCTCGGTATTTACCGACGAAGCGTTCGCCTACTATCTGCCGGCCTACCTTATAGCCGCCATTGAAGATCCTGACACCCTGGATGTTGTCGCAGACTTCATCCTCTATTCCCTGGCCCGCCCCGAGCGAGGACCCGCAATCGTTGCCCGCCTGGACGCTACGCAGTGTTCGCTGCTGTGCGAATACATGGAACTGGTCCAGGAGCGCGAGGAAGACCTCATGGATGACTACATCCTCGCGATTGAGTCATTCGTGGCGTGTCGCCGCGCTTGACGCCGGGGAAGCCACGCCGGCCGCCGATATGGCGGATAATGGCGGGATGTCCAAATCCAAGACCCCTGTCGGCTGCCCATGCGGCGGTCCTTCTTTTGCGACTTGCTGCGGCCCCTTTATCGAAGGAAAAGCCCTGCCGGAGACGGCTGAGCAACTGATGCGCTCCCGTTATTCCGCCTATACGCTCCAGAACGAGCCGTATTTGTTGTCGACCTGGCACGAAAGTACCCGTCCAACCGAGCCAATTATTCACCAGGACGAAAAGCTCCAATGGCTGGGACTTGAGGTAAAATCTGCTTTACGTTTACGTCAACGTAAAGCAGAAGCCCAGCCGAACGAGGATTTTGTCGAGTTCGTCGCCCGCCTGCGCGTGAATGGCCGCGGCCAGCGTCTGCATGAGCTGAGCCGCTTCCTGCGCGAACCGGGTGAAGGTGGCTTGCGCTGGTTTTACGTCGACGGCGAATTTCCAGAATAAGAGAAGAGGACGACAATGCCGCATATCGAAAGCAAACTCAATCCGCGCAGCGAGGACTTCAAAGCCAACGCCAACGCCATGCAAGCCCTGGTCGACGACCTGCGCGCCAAGGTCGCCAAAGCGGCGCAAGGCGGCGGCGAAGCGGCCTGCGCCAAACATGTGGCACGCGGCAAGCTGCTGCCGCGCGACCGCGTTCAGATGCTGCTCGATCCCGGCACGCCTTTCCTCGAGTTCTCGCAGCTGGCTGCCTTCGATATGTATGAAAACGCTGCTCCTGCGGCGGGCGTGATCACCGGCATTGGCCGCGTCAACGGCCAGGAATGCGTGATCGTCTGTAACGACGCCACCGTGAAGGGCGGCACCTACTATCCGATGACGGTGAAGAAGCACCTGCGCGCGCAGGAGATCGCTGAGCAGAACAACCTGCCGTGCATCTACCTGGTGGACTCGGGCGGCGCCAACCTGCCGAACCAGGACGACGTGTTCCCGGACCGCGACCACTTCGGCCGCATCTTCTTCAACCAGGCCAATATGTCGGCCAAGGGCATCCCGCAGATCGCAGTGGTGATGGGTTCCTGCACCGCCGGCGGCGCCTACGTGCCTGCCATGTCGGACGAGTCGATCATCGTGAAAGAACAGGGCACCATCTTCCTGGGCGGTCCTCCGCTGGTGAAGGCGGCGACCGGCGAGGTGGTTTCGGCTGAAGACCTGGGTGGCGGCGATGTGCACACCCGCCTGTCGGGCGTGGCCGACCACCTGGCCAAGGACGATATGCATGCGCTGTCGATGGCCCGCACCATCGTCTCCAACCTGAACCGCCAGAAGCCGCAACAGGGCGTGCTGCGCGAAGCGGTGGAACCGAAATACGCGCCGGAAGAACTGTACGGCGTGATCCCGGTCGATACCCGCAAGCCTTTCGATATCCGCGAAGTGATCGCGCGTATTGTCGACGGTTCCGAGTTCGATGAATTCAAGGCCCGCTACGGCACCACCCTGGTGTGCGGCTTCGCCCACATCTACGGCATGAAGGTCGGCATCATCGCCAATAACGGCATCCTGTTCTCCGAGTCCGCGCTGAAGGGCACGCACTTCATCGAACTGTGCTGCCAGCGCAAGATCCCGCTGGTCTTCCTGCAGAACATCACCGGCTTCATGGTCGGCCGCAAATACGAGAACGAAGGCATCGCCCGCAACGGCGCCAAGATGGTGACCGCTGTCGCTACCGCCTCCGTGCCGAAGTTCACCGTGATCATCGGCGGCTCTTTCGGCGCCGGCAACTACGGAATGTGCGGCCGTGCTTACTCGCCACGCATGTTGTGGATGTGGCCAAACGCGCGCATCTCCGTGATGGGCGGCGAGCAGGCGGCCGGCGTGCTGGCCACCGTCAAGCGCGACGGCATCGAAGCCAAGGGTGGCAGTTGGAGCGCCGAGGAGGAGGCAGCCTTCAAGCAGCCGATCAAGGAACAGTACGAAGTGCAGGGCCATCCTTACTACGCCTCCGCGCGCCTGTGGGACGACGGCGTGATCGATCCGGCCGACACCCGCATGGTGCTGGGCCTGGGCCTGTCCGCCGCGCTCAACGCGCCAATCCCGGACACCAAGTTCGGCGTGTTCCGCATGTAAGGAGATGGCGATGACTTATGAAACCCTGACCGTCGACATCAACGACAAGATCGCCACCGTCACCCTGAACCGCCCGGACGTGCGCAATGCCTTCAATGAGCATTCGATCAACGACCTGGCGCGCGCTTTCTCGGAGCTGGGCCGCAACGAAAACGTGCGCGCCATCGTGCTGGCCGGGAACGGCCCGGCCTTCTGCGCCGGCGGTGACCTGAACTGGATGAAGAAGATGGCCCATTACACCCACGAGGAGAATGAGGCCGACGCCATGCAGCTGGCGCAAATGCTGCGCACTATCTACCTGTGCCCGAAACCGACCGTTGCGCGCGTGCATGGCGATTGCTATGCGGGCGGCATGGGTCTCGTCTCCGCCTGCGACATCATTGTCGCCGTACCGGAAGCGAATTTCTGCCTGAGCGAAGTGAAACTGGGTTTGATCCCCGCGACCATTTCGCCGTATGTGATCAAGGCGATGGGTGAGCAGGCTTCGCGCCGCTATTTCCTCACCGCCGAACGTTTCAGCGCCGCCGAAGCCCACCGCATCGGCATGGTGCACGAACTGGTCGCCGCCGACGCACTGGACGCCAAAATGGCGGAAGTGCTGAAGGCACTGGTGACCAACAGCCCGAACGCAGTGAAGGAAGCCAAAGTGCTGGTGCGCGACATCGCCGGCAAGCCGGTGAACGATGCGCTGCTGGCCGATACGGCCGAACGCATCGCCCATATCCGCGCGTCCGAGCAGGGCCGCGAAGGCGTGACTTCCTTCCTGGAGAAGCGCAAGCCGGGCTGGCTGAATTGAACGGAGCAGTTTTTGGAAGCAAACCAACAAAGCGATTGGGTAGCACGTAGCCTGAAGTCAGTCTGGCACCCGTGCACCCAGATGCAGCACCATGAAACGGTCCCGCTGATCCCGGTCAGCCATGGCCGCGGCGTGTGGCTGTATGACCATCAAGGCAACCGCTACCTGGATGCGATCAGCTCCTGGTGGGTGAACTTGTTCGGCCATGCCAACCCGCGCATCAACGCGGCGCTGCGCGAACAGCTCGACATGCTGGAGCATGCGATGCTGGCCGGCTTCACCCACGAGCCGGTGATCCAGCTCAGCGAACGCCTGGCGGCGCTGACCCAGCATCAGCTGGGCCACGCCTTCTACGCGTCGGATGGCGCGTCGGCGGTAGAAATTGCTTTGAAAATGAGCTTCCACGCCTGGCGCAATATGGGCCAGGGCGACAAGCAGGAATTCGTTTGCCTGACGGGCAGCTACCACGGCGAGACGATCGGCGCGCTCGCCGTGACCGACGTGGCGCTGTTCAAGGATGCCTACGGCCCGCTGCTGCGCGCCACGCAGACCGTGATGTCGCCGGATGCGCGCCAGGCCGGCGAAGGCGAAACGGCGGCCGACGTGGCACGCCGCGCCGCCGCCGATGTCGAGCGCATGTTCATTGAACGCGCCGGCAAGATCGCTGCCATCATCATCGAACCGCTGGTGCAGTGCGCCACCGGCATGGCGATGCACGACCCGCTCTACCTGAAATTGGTGCGCGAGCTGTGCGACAAGCACGGCGTGCACCTGATCCTGGATGAAATTGCCGTCGGCTGCGGCCGCACCGGCACCTTCTTCGCCTGCGAACAGGCTGGCATCTGGCCGGACTTCCTGTGCCTGTCGAAAGGCATCAGCGGCGGCTACCTGCCGCTGTCCATCGTGCTGTCGCGCGACGAGATTTACCAGGCCTTCTACGACGCCGACGTGACGCGCGGCTTCCTGCACTCGCACTCGTACACCGGCAACCCGCTGGCCTGCCGCGCTGCGCTGGCCACGCTGGACATCTTCGCCGAAGACCATGTGCTGGAAGCGAACAAGGCGCGCTCGCGGAAGCTGACCGAGGCGCTGGCGCCGCTGGCCAACCACGAGCACACCGGGAACTTCCGCAACCGCGGCATGATCTGGGCGTTTGATGCCGTCGGCGCTACGCCGGGCTTCTCGCGCCGCTTCTTCACCGAGGGCACGAAGCAGGAACTGCTGCTGCGCCCCATCGGCAATACCGTGTACCTGATGCCGCCGTATATCCTCAGCGATGAGGAAATCGACGGACTGGCTGCGCGCACCTTGTCGGTGTTCGAGAAAACGCGGGTGGGCTGATCATGGAACTGCTCGCAAAACTCGACCAGCAATTGCAAGCGCTGGATGACAAAAGCCTGATCCGCAAGCGGCGCTCGGTCGAAACGGCCTGCGCTCCGCGCATGATGGTCGATGGCCGGGAACTGCTGGCCTTCTGCAGCAACGACTACCTCGGCCTGGCAGCGCATCCGCGCGTGGCCGAAGCGATGCACCAGGGGATTGAGCTGTATGGCGCCGGCAGCGGCGCCGCGCACCTGGTCAGCGGCCATAGCCGCGCACATACCCTGCTGGAGCAGCGCCTCGCAGAATTCCTGTCGCCGCACCTGGTTGAGGCGCAGGCGCTGTATTTCTGCACCGGCTACATGGCCAACCTGGCCGTAGTGACCGGGCTCGCCGTCGGCGACAAGGACACTGAAATCTTCAGTGAAGCGCTCAACCACGCGTCCCTGATCGACGGCGGCCGCCTGGCACGCACCAAGGTTTCCGTCTACCCGCACGCCGACGTGGCTGCGCTGGGCGAGCTCCTGGCCGCCAGCACCGCCAGCAACAAGATCGTGGTCACCGACGCCGTGTTCAGCATGGACGGCGACCTGGCCGACCTGCCGGCGCTGCTGGCCCTGTGCGAACAACACAAGGCCTGGCTGGTGGTGGACGACGCCCACGGCTTCGGCACGCTGGGCGAGAATGGCCGCGGCGCATTGGAGCACTACGCCATGCGCTCGCCTTACCTGGTCTATGTCGGCACCCTGGGCAAGGCTGCCGGCGTTGGCGGCGCCTTCGTTGCGGCGCACCGTACCGTGGTGGAAACGCTGATCCAGCGCGCCCGTCCTTACATTTTCACCACCGCTGCGCCGCCTGCGTTGGCTCACGCGCTGCAAGCGAGCCTGGACATCATCTGCGGTGACGAAGGCCGCGAGCGCCGCGCTCACTTGCAAGCGCTGGTGGCACAATTGCAGGACAGCCTGCGCTTGAAGCGCTGGCAACTGCTGCCGTCGAAAACGGCAATCCAGCCAATCATCATTGGCGAGAACGAAGAAACCATGCGCATGTCCGCCGCGCTGTACGAGCAAGGCATCTGGGTGGGCGGCATTCGCCCGCCAACCGTGCCGGCAGGTACTGCGCGCCTGCGTGTCACGCTGTCTGCCGGCCACAGCGCCGACGACGTGCGCCGCCTGGCAGACGCGATTAACGAATTAGAAAGGACCTGATATGGCGCTTGAAGACCCTGTCATCGCTCCTGCACCCCAAGCCGCAGCGGCCGCCGATGGCCTGCCGCCGCGCTTCGCCTGCTTCGTGGCAGGCACCGACACCGAAATCGGCAAGACCCTGACGTCTTCCGCCATGCTGTATTCCCTGGTGCGCAATGGAGCGCGCGCCTGCGGCATGAAACCCGTCGCCGCCGGTGCGGTGATGAAGAACGGCCAGTTGCACAACGACGACGCCGACCAGCTGATCGAAGCAAGCAATGTGCACTTGCCGCAGGCGCTGACCACCCCGTTCATGCTGAAAGAGCCGGCTGCACCGCATATCGCCGCCGCGCTGGAAGGTGTCGAAATCGATCCGGTGCCGATCCTGGCGGCGTATGTCGAAGTCGCCGCCGCCACCGATGCCATCGTGGTGGAAGGCGTGGGCGGCTTCCGCGTGCCGCTGACCGACGATTTCGACACCGCTGACCTGGCCCAGCAGCTAGCGCTGCCGGTCGTGCTGGTGGTGGGCCTGCGCCTGGGCTGCATCAACCACGCGCTGCTGACCGTGGAAGCGATCGAGTCGCGCGGCCTGAAACTGGTGGGCTGGGTCGCCAACACCCTGGAATTTGAAATGAACTTCGCGGACGAGAATATCGCCGCACTGGCAGCGCGCATTCCCGCGCCGCTGCTCGGCCGCATCCCGCGACTGGCGAAACCGACTGCCGCCGCCGCTGCCGAATACCTGAACTTCACGTCCCTGCCGAACTGGCCGGGCCGCCGCACCAAGTAAGAGAGGAAGAACATGTCCCTGCAAGAACCTAAAGCCGTCCAACTGCACCGTCCAACCGCCGCCATCAAGCTGCCGGAAGCCGCCACCTGGCCCCTGGAAGACGTGATGGCCCTGTACGAGCTGCCATTCAACGATTTGATGTTCCGCGCACAGGAAGCCCATCGTGCCCACTGGCCGGACGGCGACGTCGAACTGGCGACCCTGCTCTCGATCAAGACCGGCGGCTGCGAAGAGGATTGCGGCTACTGCCCGCAGGCCGCACGCTACGACACCGGCGTGGAAGCCAAGAAGATCCTGGACCTGGACACCGTGCTGGATGCCGCCAAGCAGGCAAAGGACAACGGAGCGACCCGTTTCTGCATGGGCGCCGCATGGCGCAGCCCGAAGGAGCGCGACATGGAAAAAGTTGAAACCATGGTGCGTGAAGTGAAGGCCATGGGCCTGGAAACCTGCGCCACCCTGGGCATGCTGGAAGCCGAGCAGGCGCAGCGCCTGAAGGACGCCGGGCTGGATTACTACAACCACAACCTGGACACTTCGCCGGACTTCTACGACAACGTGATCTCCACCCGCCAGTACCAGGACCGCCTGGACACCCTGGGCCACGTGCGCAACGCCGGCCTGAAGGTTTGCTGCGGCGGCATCGTGGGCATGGGCGAAACGCGCGAACAGCGCGCCGGCCTGATCGCCCAACTGGCCAACCTGAATCCATACCCTGAATCGGTACCGGTCAACCACCTGGTGCAGGTCGAAGGCACTCCGCTGCACGGCCTGGACAAGCTGGACCCGCTGGAATTCGTGCGCACCATCGCCGTGGCTCGCATCACCATGCCGAAAGCGCGCGTGCGCCTGTCCGCCGGTCGCCGCGAACTGGGCGAAGCCGTGCAGGCCATGTGCTTCATGGCTGGCGCCAACTCGATCTTCTACGGCGACAAGCTGCTGACCACCGACAATCCGGAAGCCAACGACGACCGCGCATTGCTGGCAAAACTGGGCTTGCCGACCCGCGGCGCCGTGCTGGACTCCGTACAAAAAGAAGCCTGCGGCTGCTAAGAAAAAAATTCAAAAAAGAGTAGAGAGAGACATGTTCAAAAAAATCCTGATTGCCAACCGTGGCGAGATCGCTTGCCGCGTCGCTGCAACCGCACGCCGCATGGGCATCAAGACCGTGGCCGTGTATTCGGACGCGGACGCCAACGCCAAGCACGTCGCCGTGTGCGACGAAGCGGTGAACATCGGCCCCGCCGCCGCCAAGGAATCCTACCTGTGCGGCGACAAGCTGATTGCCGTGGCGCTGGCCACCGGTGCGGAAGCGATCCACCCGGGCTATGGTTTCCTGTCCGAGAACGCCGAGTTTGCGGATGCCTGCGCCGAAATGGGCCTGGCCTTCATCGGTCCGCCGGCTTCCGCCATGCGCGCCATGGGCTCGAAGTCGGCTGCCAAGCAGCTGATGGAAAAAGCCAATGTGCCACTGGTGCCGGGCTACCACGGCGACAATCAGGATGCAGGCTTCCTGCAAGAACAAGCCGACCGCATCGGCTACCCTGTGCTGCTGAAGGCTTCGGCCGGCGGCGGCGGCAAGGGCATGCGCGTGGTCGAATCGTCGGAAGCGTTCAAGGATGCGCTGGCGTCCTGCAAGCGCGAAGCGGTCAGTTCCTTCGGCGACGACAAGGTGCTGGCAGAAAAATACCTGCAGCGCCCGCGCCATATCGAAATCCAGGTGTTCGCGGATACGCACGGCAACTGCATCTACCTCTTCGAGCGTGACTGCTCCGTGCAGCGCCGCCACCAGAAGGTGCTGGAAGAAGCGCCAGCGCCGGGCATGAGCTCCGAGCGCCGTGCAGCGATGGGTGAAGCTGCTGTTGCCGCCGCGCGCGCCGTGGGCTACGTTGGCGCCGGTACGGTGGAATTCATCGCCAACCAGGACGGCAGCTTCTACTTCATGGAGATGAACACCCGCCTGCAAGTTGAGCACCCGGTGACAGAAATGATCACCGGCACCGACCTGGTGGAATGGCAGATCCGCGTCGCTGCCGGCGAAACCCTGCCGAAGAAACAGGAAGAGCTGACCATCAACGGCCATTCGATCGAAGCGCGTATCTACGCCGAGAATCCGGAGAAAGGCTTCCTGCCGTCGATCGGCACGCTGCGCCACCTGGATACGCCGGCTTCGGTAAACTTCGAACTGGGCGGCGTCCCTGGCCATCCTGCCGCTGTGCGTATCGATTCCGGCGTACGCGAGAACGATGCGATTTCGCCGTTCTACGATCCGATGATCGCGAAGCTGATCGTGTGGGGCGCAGACCGCAAGCAGGCGCTGGCCCGCATGGCGCAAGCGCTGTCGCAATACCAGATCGTCGGCCTGGCGACCAATATCGCCTTCCTGAAACGCCTGGTGGAAGGCGACGCCTTCGCCAACGCCGACCTGGATACTGGCCTGATCGAACGCAACCACGATGCGCTGTTCCCTCCTGCGCGTTCGATTCCGGTTGCTGCCGTGGCGCTGGCCGCGGTATCGCTGATCGAAGAAGAGAAGGATAAGTCGGCCGCGCAATCGGGCGCCAACAAGGGCGATCCATGGGGCCAGGCGCTGGGCTGGCGCATGAACTTCCATTACGCCCGCAAGCTGGCTTTCAGCGACGAGCATGGCAAGCAGTACGCGCCGATGCTGACCTATTTGCCGCACGGCTGGCACTTCGAGATCAAAGGCCTGGAAGTCGACCTGTCGCTGTTCAGGCAGGACGGCGTGGACCTGAGCATCAAGCTGGGCGAAACCTCTGTGCATGGCACCGTGCGCCGCGATGGCGATGTGTTCCACGTGTTCACCGGCGGGGGCCACTATGTGCTGGACTATAACGACCCGATGGCGCATGCCGGCGAGTCCGAAGCCGAGGGCGGCCGCCTGACTGCGCCGATGCCGGGCAAGGTCGTCGCGGTGCTGGCAGAGAAGGGCAAGGAAGTGAAGAAGGGCGATGCGCTGGTCATCATGGAAGCGATGAAGATGGAACACACGATCTCCGCGCCGCATGACGGCGTGGTCGAAGAGATCCTGTACGCGGTGGGCGACCAGGTGGCAGACGGCGCGCCGCTGCTGGCCTTCAAGACCGCCGCTTAAGGGGAAGCGGAATGCGCATCCTGCTTTATCGCGCGGATGGCAATACCGCGCCGTGGGTCAAGGACTTCGCCGAGTTCATGCCGGAGGCCGAAGTGGTCGTATGGCGCGAAGGCATCGGCGAGCTTCCAGCCTGCGACTACGCAGTGCTGTGGACGCCGCCGCAATCCATGCTGGCCGACCTGGCGCGCGTGAAAGCGATTTTCCTGACCGGCGCTGGTGCTGATGCGATCATGAAGTATTCGCACGCGATTCCGCCGCACATCCCGATCGTGCGCCTGAATGATGCGGGCATGGGCATCCAGATGGCGGAGTACGTCACGCACGCCGTGCTGCGCTATTTCCGCCGCCTTGACGAATACGAAACCCAGGCGCGTGCCGGCGCCTGGCTGCAACTTGAGGCGCGCGAGAAGACCGACTTTTCAGTCGGCGTGATGGGCGTAGGTGCGCTCGGCTCGCGCGTGATCGAGGCTTTGCGTCCGTTCGGATTTCCGCTGCGTGCGTGGAGCCGTTCGCCTAAATCGCTGGCTGGCGTTGAATGCTTCCATGGCGATGAAGGACTGGATAGCTTCCTCGGTTCGTCGCGCGTGGTGGTGTGCATGCTGCCGTTGACGGAAGAGACTACCCACATCCTCAACCGCGCGAATATGTTGAAGATGCCGCAGGGCGCCTACATCGTCAATGTGGGGCGAGGTGCGCATATTTCCGAACCGGACCTGCTGTCGCTGATCAAGTCCGGCCATATTGCGGGCGCCATGCTGGATGTGTTCCGAAACGAACCGCTGCCGGCCCAGCATCCGTTCTGGCAAGAGCCGCGCATTACGATCACGCCGCATATTTCGGCACTGACGCTGCGCCGCGAAAGTGTGGAGCAGATGGTCGGCAAGATGCGCCAGCATGCGCGCGGCGAGGAAGTCGCCGATGTAATCAATCGCACAAAGGGATACTGAAATGAGTTTGCCAAAGAAGGTCAAGATTGTTGAAGTGGGCCCGCGCGACGGTCTGCAGAATGAAAAAGGCGACGTGCCGGCCGATGTGAAGATCAAGCTGGTGAACCGCCTGACGGAAGCGGGCTTCCCGAACATCGAAGCGGCTTCGTTTGTATCGCCAAAATGGGTGCCGCAGATGGCGACTTCGAAAGAGGTCATGGCCGGCATTACCCGCAAGCCGGGTGTGATCTATTCCGCGCTGACGCCGAATATGCAGGGCTTCGAAGCCGCGCTGGCGGCAGGCGCCAACGAAGTAGTGATCTTCGGCGCAGCATCGGAAGCCTTCTCGCAAAAGAACATCAACTGCTCGATCGCGGAATCGATCGAACGCTTCGTGCCGGTCGCGAAAGCGGCGAAGGATGCTGGCCTGCGCCTGCGTGCTTCGGTCAGCACGGCGTTTGGCTGCCCGTACCAGGGCGAGGTACCGCTGGATTCCGTGGCTTATGTTGTTGGCCGCATGCGCGACCTGGGCTGCGACGAGATTGATATTGCCGACACTATCGGCGTGTCGACTCCGCGCAAGACGCAGGCGGTGATGGAACGCGCGATCAAGGAATTCCGCGCCAATTCGCTGGCGGGCCACTTCCACGACACCTACGGCCAGGCGCTGGCGAATATCTACGCTTCGATGGAACTGGGGATTGAGATCTTCCATTCCTCGGTGTCTGGCCTGGGCGGCTGCCCATATGCGAAGGGCGCAACCGGCAACGTCGCCACCGAAGACGTGATCTACATGATGAATGGCCTCGGCATCGAGACCGGTGTAGATCTGGACAAGGTGGTGGATGCGGGCCAGTTCATTTCCAACTTCCTGGGTCGTAAGGCAGCCAGCCGCGCGGGCAACGCGATTGCCGCCAAACGCGCCGGCTGACGCATCGCCAACTAAGTCTCGTCCGAGCGGCCGCGCAGCAGGAATACTGCCAGCAGCGTGGCCGCTGCGCGCTGCAGCGACTGCCAGTTAGGCGTGGCGAACAGCGTTTCAAGCCGCGGCAAGGGATGCGGCGCGCCGTCCGCGATTTCACTCCAGACGCGCGCGAACTGTGCGATGCCGTTGCGTTCCTCCGCCGAGAAGACGGGTTCAGTGAAATGCTGCTTCCAGTCCGGCGTTACCCAGTCTTCCCATTGGTTCAACACTTCGTCCGCGGCCGACATGGCCGGCGCTGATGCTTGCAGCTGGCGTTGCGCGTCGAAAGAACTGGCCAGTTCCAGGTATTCGATGATGCGGTTGCGCACGCGGCGCAGGCCGACTGGCTGCTCGGGTACGGAAGCGCGCGGGCTGCGCAGCCAGTAATACAAATCGTACGTGGTGGCGCTGTCCGGCGCCGAGCCTTCAGGGAGATCGGCTTTTTGCTGCCACAGCGGGAACCAGTGCGGATCGCGTATATGCTCAGCACCTGTCGCGGCGCCGCCGAACTGCACGTATCGCACTTGAGCTTCAGCCAGGCTGTGCACGTTTGCGCCGCTGGCCAGGAAGGGGGAGTAGAGTTGCGGCAGGTCGTCGTGCCAGTCGCAGACCGGGCACGTTGCAAGTGAACCGGGGGCGCCGGCGAAGGTGGCGTATCCGCAGCAAGGGCAGGTGTACATGGCGCTGATCATAATGCAGCAAATACTGCAGAAAAAAAAAAGACCTGCACGAATGCAGGTCTTTTTTCTGAAACTTGGTCGGAGTACAAGGATTCGAACCTTGGACCCTCTGCTCCCAAAGCAGATGCGCTACCGGGCTGCGCTACACTCCGAAGAAGCAAGATAATACAAGCTGGGTTGGGGATCGTCAACCCCCAATTTAAAAGTTGGAGAATTTTGATGCCCTATCGAACGCCGAGGTGGCGTATTGCGGTCGGTATCGTTATTTCTTTGCTACTGCACGCGGCAGCGGTGGTTTTCCTGCGCCTGCCTGAACCGCGCAATGTGGCCGACACGCGCAACTGGATGACGCAAGTGGAGGTAAGGATAGTTCCGCCGGCTCCGCCGCCGGAGCCTGCTCCGGAAGTCGAGCACAGGCCCGAGCGCGTTGCGGTCGCCGAACCGCGTCGCCAGCCGCGTCGTACTGAGCCGCGCAGGGATGCTTCCAAAGAGGAATCAGATACTGCAGTCCAGCCGGCGCGCGAATCGACGCTGGTCCTGCGTCCTGCCGAACCGGGCGCAACGACGCATTTCGACCGCGAAGCCGCCAAAGCCGCCGCCCGCGATATAGCCGGGGAGCTGGAAACGGCCCCGCTCAAAATACGCGAAACCAGGGACGAGAAGCTTGCGCGGCAAATCCAGAACGCCGCCCGCCCCAATTGCAAGGACGGCATCCCTGGCGGCCTGCTGGCCCCGCTCTACCTGATGATGGACAAGAAAGACAGCGGCTGCAAATGGTAAAAATGGGGTACGTCCCCATTTTTTTTACTGCTTGAGCTCGAGTGCGCGGTCGTAGAGTGCGTTCTTCTTCTTGCCGGTGATCTGGGCGGCAAGGGTAGCAGCTTGCTTGACGGGCAATTCGGCGAGCAGAATCTGCAGGATACGGTCGGTTTCGGCGTCCTGGCCCTCGTCCGCAGGCGGGGCGCCTTCTACCAGCACTACGAATTCGCCTTTTTCATGGTTGGCGTCGGATTTCAGCCAGGCTACCGCTTCGCCCAGCGGGCAGCGGTGGATCTGCTCGAACAGTTTGGTCACTTCACGGGCGAACACGACCTGGCGTGCGGCGCCGAAGGCTTCCGCCAGCGCCTGGGTGCACTCGACTATACGGTGCGGCGCTTCGTAAAACACCAGCGTCGCTGGCGCGGCTGCCAATCCTTGCAGCACCGCCTCGCGCTGCTTGGCTTTCGATGGCAAAAAACCAACAAAGTGGAACTGGTCGTTCACCAGGCCGCTGGCCGACAGCGCGGCCACGGCGGCCGAAGCGCCGGGCAGGGGGATCACGCGCAGGCCGGCGGCGCGCACCGCGTCCACGATCCGGGCGCCGGGATCGGATACAGCCGGGGTGCCGGCATCCGACACCAGCGCAATCCGCTCGCCGGCCTGCAGCCGGGCGATCAGGCCTTCCGCCGCTTCGCGCTCGTTGTGCATGTGGGCTGCGACCAGCGGCTTGTGCAGGCCGAAGCGGTTCATGAGCTGGGCCGTGTTGCGTGTATCTTCGCAAGCTACCGCATCAACCAGCGACAGCACATGCAAGGCACGCAGGCTAATGTCAGTAACATTGCCAATTGGCGTAGCCACCACGTATAAAGATGCCGTAGGATAGTTCTGGTGGACGGTCTCGCCGAGGATTGGCAATGCGGTGAGCGGGCTGGAATCTTGTGCTGTCATTTGGGGGAAGGATGCAGTTTAAAAATATCAAAAATCTGATACTCGGCGTTGCCACGGCCATGTTGGCCAGCGCTTGCAGCACGCCGTGCGATGCGCCCGGGGGATTGTGCGCGCCAATCACTTCGGTGACAAGTGCGCCGCCTGCCGTTGCCAAGGCGCCGCGGCCGAAACCTCCGGCGCCGCCGCCTGAGCCGGAAGTCGTAGTCGAGACGTTCTCGGTGCCGTCGCCGGAAGATGCAGCGCGGCCGCCCTCCATCATGCAGGTCATCCCGCAACCTGCGGAGAAGGCCGACGGCAAGCAGGTTTATCGCATCGCACTGCTGCTGCCGCTGCGATCGGAAGCGCTGGGACGGGCGGCCGACGCCTTGCGCGCGGGGTTCATGGCGGCGCTGGAGCGCGACAGCCATGGCTTTGAAGTCAATGTGGTGGAAACCGGCGATTCGCCGCAGGAGGTGCTGTCGGCCTACGTTACGGCCCAGGAAAAGAACGATATGGTGGTTGGTCCCCTGGCCCGTTCCGCCGTCACCGCCATTGCATCGAGCCCGCTGGTGGAAAAGCCGACCATCGCGCTGAACCACCCGGAACTGCGGGGCGATCCCCAGCTTCCGCCACAAATGCTGGCGATCGGCCTGTCGATCGAGGATGAGGCACGCCAGGTGGCCGAGTGGGGCGCTCGCGAGAACCCTTCCGCCAAGGCGCTGGTCATTTCCGGCAATTCGTCCTGGCAGAAGCGCATTGCCGGCGCCATGTCGGCACAGTTGCAGCGCCTGGGCCTGCGCCCGCGCAACGTTGACCTGACCCCGCTCAATGGCTACCTGCAGGATTCGGAGCTGGTGGCCTTGCGCACCCGCCTGCAAAGCGAGCCAGCAGGCGTGCTGTTCGCGGCCCTGGACCCGGACCAGGTACGCCAGCTGAAAATCGCGCTCTCGGCCCCGCCGCTGGGCGATATTCCGCTGTATGGCACGTCGTCCCTGAATCCCGGCCGCAGCATGTACCGCGCCGGGCCGGAGCTGGATGGCGTGCGCCTGCTCGACCTGCCATGGCTGGTGCAGCGCGACCATCCCGCAGTGATGACGTACCCGCAGCCGGTGCCGCGCGACGAAGCGCGGATCAGCGCCGACATGGAACGGGTCTATGCACTCGGCATTGATGCCTTCCGCATTGCCCGCGAGATCGCGATCCAGCCGCAGCGCCGCTTCCAGCTCGATGGCGTGACCGGCCAGCTGATCATCGATTTCGGCACCGGACCATCCTGGTTCGAGCGAGCCGAAGTGCCGGCCGAGTACCGCAACGGCGTGCCGGTACCAATCACCCAATAAGGCAAGCGCATGCCCCGCACCGAATTGCAGGAAATCGGCCGGGGCGGCGAAGAACGCGCCCTGGCTTTCCTGCAGCGACAGGGGTTGACGCTGGTTGAGCGCAATTTCCTGTGCAAGACGGGGGAGCTGGACCTGGTCATGCGCGATGGCGAACACCTGGTGTTCGTTGAGGTCCGGGAACGCAATAATCCCCGCTTTGGCGGCGCTGCCGCCAGCATTTCCCCCGCCAAGCAGCGCCGCATCCTGCGCGCCGCCAAGTTTTACCTGCTGCGTTTTGCCAAAATGCCACCATGCCGTATTGACGTGGTGGCAATAGACGGCGAGCGCATCAATTGGCTGCGCAACGCTATCATTGATCAAATGTAAGCATTTTTAACAGCGCTTGTGAGGCCCGCCGAGCCACTGCACTATAATTACGCACACTATGACCAATCAACGCATCCTCTCGCACTTCCACGAAAGTGCCGAAATCAAGATCCAGTCCGCAACCGTCCTGGCGCAGCCTATCGCGCAAGCTGTGGACCTGATGTTCTCCGCCCTCTCGAACGGCAACAAGATCCTGGCTTGCGGCAACGGCGGCTCGGCGGCTGACGCCCAGCACTTTGCCGCGGAGTTGGTAGGCCGTTTCGAGCGTGAACGCTTCCCGCTGCCGGCCATTTCGCTGGCAACCGATACCTCCATCCTGACCGCTGTGGCCAACGACTACAGCTACCGCGAGATCTTCTCCAAGCAGGTGCAGGCGTTCGGCCAGGCTGGCGACATCCTGCTGGCGATTTCCACTTCGGGCAATTCGGCCAACGTGATGGCCGCAATCGAGGCGGCGCTGGAACGTGAGATGCGCGTAGTGGCACTGACCGGCAAGGGCGGCGGCGCAATCGGCAAGATGCTGACCGACGCCGACGTGCATATCTGCGTGCCGGCAGACCGTACCGCCCGTATCCAGGAAGTCCACCTGGTGACCATCCATTGCATTTGCGACGGCATCGACGTCGCCCTGTTCGGAGGAGATGTAAATGAATAAAGCCCGTCCACTTTCGCTGGCCGTGATGGCCGCGGTCCTGGCGAGCACCACCCTGTCCGCTTGCGCCCCGATCATCGTTGGCGGCGCGGTTGCAGGTACCCTGGCGGCGTCCGATCGCCGCACCCTGGGCGCGCAGACTGAAGACAAGTCGATCGTTGTGAAGGCCGAGGTGAAAATGCCTAACATCGCCGGCAAGAGCGCCCACGTCAACGTGAACAGTTTTAACCGCCGCGTGCTGCTGACCGGCGAAGTGCCAGACGACGAGACCAAGGCCAAGGTAGAGCGTGAAGTGCGCGCCATCGACGGCGTGCAGAACGTGACCAATGAGCTGGAAGTGGGCTTCTCCTCCAGCTACACCTCGCGTTCCAACGATGCGCTGATCACTTCCAAGGTCAAACTGAGCCTGGCCGATGCCAAGGACATTTCGGCCAACTCCTTCAAGGTCGTGACCGAGAAGGGCGCCGTTTTCCTGATGGGCCGCGTGACCCAGCGTGAAGGTACGCAGGCGGCCGATATCGCGCGCGGCGTGGCCGGCGTGACCAAGGTCGTTAAAGTGTTCGAGTACATTTCCGAGGACGACGTCAAGCAATACCAGCCGTCCCAGCAGGCTTCGCAAGGCTAAGAAATATCATGAGTACCGGCTCCAGGGCATGGATCAAACCGGCGATTGCGCTTGCCGTCATCGCCGGCATCGGCTTCACGACCTACCAGTCGCTGAACAAGCATCAATCCGCGCCTGCGGTCACCTTCCTCGGCATCAAAGGGGAAAAAATCACGCCTGAAAGCCTGAAAGGCAAAGTCGTGATGGTCAATTTCTGGGCAACCTCGTGCACCACCTGCGTGGCCGAGATGCCGGAAATGGTCGAGACGTACAACAAGTACAAGGGCCAGGGCCTGGAATTCGTCGCCGTGGCGATGAAGTACGACGCGCCCAACTACGTGGTCAACTTCACCGAAACGCGCCAGCTGCCGTTCAAGGTGGCGCTCGACGTGACCGGCGATGCCGCCAAGGCGTACGGCGACGTCTCCATGACGCCGACTACCTTCGTCATCGACAAAGACGGCAACATCATCAAGCGCTACTTGGGCAAGCCGGAATTCCCGGCCCTCCATGCTTTGCTCGAAAAGGCCTTGAAAGGCTGATAGGCTAGAACGCCGCCTGCGCCGACAGATAGGCGCCGCGCTGCGTCTTTGGATTGAAGACCGTGATCGTTCCCAGGTCCGCATAGGCCGCCGTCAGCGAGAAGTGACGGTTCGGCACCCATGCAAGGAAGATGTCCTTGTAGGCTTTCTCGTCGTCCACGCTTAAATTGCGCGGTTTGCGGCGGTATTCAGCACCCAGTACCAGCTTGCGCGTCAGCAGGTAGCCGACCGACAGCTCGGGCATCAGCCTGCGGCCGGATTCCTTGTCGCCGCCGAAACCCAATATCCCCATCTGGTTGGCGCGCGTGCTGCGCAGCGTGGCGTTCACCAGCAGGCTTTGCTCGAACAGGATTTTGGTGGCGGTGACGTAGAAATCCGTGCCGCGGTCGGAACCTGCACCGAGCTGCTTGACGTTGGTAACGCCAAGCGCGCCAAGGCCGCCGACGCCTTTATTCTTCTTGTGCTGCAGTCCGATGGCGATTTGCGGCAGCCAATTGTCCTGTTCGTAGACAGCGTCGCCAGCCAGGCGCAGTTTGACGCCGACGATGTCCTGCCTGATGCGCAACTGGTCGAGCGGGACCAGGTCGCCTTCAAAGTCCTGGCGCGCCAGGGATACTTCGACGCGATCGGCAATCCCGACTGCAATTCCATAACTGGCCAGCTTGTAGTCCTGCGTGGCCACACGCGTGGCGAACCCACTGGCCCCCCAACTGTCGCGGGTGCCGTAGCCGGTGATAAGAGCCCACGGCACGATGCCGCCGCCAGCGCTGCCTTCCACCGTGCTGACGCCGCCGGTGGCGATGAATTTTCCCTGGTCGGGCCGGGCGCCGGGTGCGCCGCCTCCGGCCGTCACAATATCGCGCTGCATCGGCGCCAGCTTGGCGATCAGCTTGTTCGAGACAGCGCTTGGCACGTTATTGCGCTCCATCGCGATCTGCAGGTCTTCGGCCAGCGCGTTGAAGTGCATACTGTTCAGCTTCATGTCTTCATGGACCGTCTTCATGTCGCGGTCCTTGTACTTGCCCGTGTATTTGCACGGGCCGCCCGCGAATTCGCAGATCTGTTCCGCCAGCCGTTCCTTCACTACCGGTATGTCGAAACCGTCGAAAGTTTCCTTGATGCGGGGGTCGGCAAGCGTGATCTCAAACAGTGATTCGACGATTCGCGCAATGCCTTCCTTGCCGCCTAGGCCGCGGTACACCGAATCGTCGGTATAAGGTGTTTGCGCAAACGCCAATGAGGACGCAACCAGCAAGCCCGCACCGGAAATTTTGCGCAAGGTAGTCATGATCAGCCTTTCGGGTAGAGGATCATCTGCGTACAGCGGAACAGCGCGATGGCCTTGCCATTGGCCTTGTTGGTGACGGTGGCGTCCCATACCTGCGTGGTACGGCCGCCATGCACCATGCGTGCGCTTACTGCGATAGTACCCTCGCGTGCGGTACCGAGGTGGTTCGATTTGAGTTCGATGGTGGTGAAGTTCTGGGCACCTTCCGGCAGGTTGGCGATACAGCCAAAGCCGCAGGCTGTGTCGGCCAGGGTGACGACGGTGCCGGCGTGCAGGTAGCCGTTCGGCGCCAGGTGGTGCTGGACGATGTCGATTTCGGCCTGCAATTCGCCTTCTGCGGCGCCGGTGACACGGATGCCGAGCAGGCCGGTCAGGTTGTTGTGAGTGAGTTGATTGAGTTTTTCGAGGTCGAACTTCATCAGGCGTGTCTCCGTTTACAGATAAAGGATCATAGCAGCAGGAAACAGGGTATGCTTACGCATGCGCGACCTGCCCCACAAGGGCCCGGTCTGCAGGCAAGACCAGAAGCTCAAAAGGTGGATTCAACCGATTAACTTACGGAGAATGACCTATGAACGAACGAGAGCAACTGTCTGCCATCGTGCAGCGCATGGAAGTGAAGCTGGCGCAAGGCCATCAGGAGGATTGGGCCCGCCTGCTGCACCGTGCTCGCACGCTGAGCGCCTTCGATTGCTCGGCCGCCAAGGGCGAGATCCTGCATTATTTCGGCGGCGCCGGCTCGATCAGCGATCTTCAGCTTGATGAAGAATTCAGCGACCTGCGCACCCAGCTCTACACCCTCTGCTACGGCAAGCGCACAACGCATTGAAACGCGGGATAGTCCGCCTGTTATTCCTGGCCTGGGCCCTGGTTTCGACGGGCTGGCTGGCCAACTCGTACCGGACGCGCGACGTCGATCCGGCGCTGCTGCGCGGCAGCGTCGATGCCGAAGAATCCCTTAGCCTCCCTGCGCGCGCCCCGGGCGCCACCGTGGGATTGCTATTCTTTTGCGGCTCGGGCGTCGCGGCGGAGGCCTATGTCCCGATGCTGCGGCAGGTTGCCGATGCCGGCTATCCGGTTGTGATCATCAAGCTGCCGTTGCGCTTCGCCCCGCTCGACAGCAGCAAGGACGAGGCTTTGGCGAGGGCGCATCGTGCGATGGCGGCCCATGGCGAGGTCCGTCATTGGGTGATTTCGGGCCATTCGCTGGGCGCCGCGCTGGCGGCCCGGCTGGCATACCAGGAGCCCGCGCTCCCAGCCGCGTTGGTCCTGGTTGGTACCACCCATCCCAAGCAGCAGGATCTCTCCAGGCTGCCTTTTCCCGTCACGAAGGTCTTTGCGTCCAACGACGGCGTGGCGCGCATAGGCGACGTAATGCACAACAAGCCGCTGCTGCCGGCGCAAACGCGCTGGGTGGAGATCAAGGGCGGCAACCATTCTCAATTCGGCAATTACGGCCACCAGCTGCTCGATGGCGAAGCGGCGATCAGCCGGGAGGCGCAGCAGGCGGTGGTCGTGCAAGCGCTGCTTGCCGCGCTCAAGCCCAGTTGATCGGGTCTTTGCCCTGCTGCGCCAGGTAAGCGTTGGCGCGCGAGAAGGGGCGGCTGCCGAAGAAGCCTTTGTGGGCGGAAAATGGCGACGGGTGCGGCGAAGTGATGACCATGTGCTTGCGCGGGTCGATCAGGGCACGCTTGGCAATGGCGTAGCTGCCCCACAGGATGAAGACCAGCCCTTCGCGGCCAGCCGACAGGCGCCTGATTGCGCTGTCGGTGAAGTTCTCCCAACCCTTGCCCGCGTGTGAACCGGCCTCTCGGGCGCGTACTGTCAGCACGCTGTTCAACAGGAACACGCCTTGGCCAGCCCAGTCGGACAGGTCGGTGCGCTGGCGCGCAACGCCCAGGTCGGAGTGCAGCTCCTGAAAGATGTTTTGCAGGCTCGGTTGCGGGCGGTTGCCGTCCGGGACCGAGAAGCAGAAGCCCATGGCGGCACCGGGCGTGTGGTAAGGGTCCTGGCCTAGGATCACCACTTTCACGTCGTCGAACGGCGTCAGGTCGAAGGCGCGGAAAATATTGCGGCCGGCGGGGAAACACTGGCGTTCAGCATACTCCGCGCGCACGAAACCGGTCAGCGATTCCCAGTAAGGCTGCGCGAATTCTTCTTCCAGTTGGGCTTTCCAGCTCGGTTCAATGCGGACTGTCATACCGAAATCTTAGCATTCCACAAGCGGCCTATACTGGGCCGATGAATATCCGTCGCAAAGCGAGGTTTGGCGAGGCCTTTGAGGCGATCGTGGGCGATTGCCTGGCGCAGGTGCGCACCAACGTCGCCGGCGTGCTGGCAGGCGATGTCGAAAGCCTGCACCAGATGCGTGTAGGCGTGCGCCGCTTGCGCGCCCTGCTGTCGGGCGTGCAGGCATGGGATGCAATGCCTGAAGGTACGGCGGGCAAGCTGCGCTGGCTGGGGCAGGAGCTGGGCCGCGCGCGTAACTGGGATGTATTCCTGGAGTCGACCTTGCCTGCATTGGGCGGGGGTTCGCAAGCGGTGCAGTCGGCGGCGTGCGACGCAGCGTCGCGGCAGCACGCGCATGTTCGCCATCTCCTCGAAGGGCCGCGTTATCGCGCACTGATGGAGGAACTGGCGTTGTGGCGCAACGAGCGGTTGTGGCGCGATCCGGCGCGCATCCAGCCCTGGGACAAGGACGCGCGCAAGGTAGCGCGAGCCCTGGTGCGTCATGCGCGCAAACGGGTGGCGAAGCGGGTTCGCACGCTGGACGCAAGGCGGCCGGCCAGCCTGCACCGGCTGCGCATCGCGGTGAAGAAGGAGCGCTACATGCGCGAGTTCTTCGGCATAGACGCACGCGCGAAGGTGCTGTCTGAAGCGCAGGAGCTGCTGGGCAAGCTGAATGACCACCGCATTGCACGCGAACTGCTGCACTCCCTGCTGGACCGGTTGCCCACGCACGCGGCGGAACTATCGTTCATGGAAGGTTTGCTGGCCGGGCGGCAGGAACATGCCCTGCCGGAAGCGGTTCGCTTCGCCCGGCGCAAACTTTAGTCGTCCAGGCCTTTGCCGGCCAGGATCTGCGGCATGCATTTCTCGACGCGCGATTCGCGGGTCTTGGCTTGCTTGGCGGAAGAGAAGTGCAACAGGTAGCCACGCTGGCGGCCAGGCGTCAGGGCGTAGAAGGCTTCCGCCAGGGCAGGATGTTCGTCGAGTTTTTGCAGGAACTCGTCGGCCATCGGGAAGTCTTCCGTCTTGCGGAATTCGACCTTGGCGCCCGACTTTTCGAGTTCGATGGCTTCTTCGACGTAGGACTTGATGATTTTCGCCTGCCGTTTGATGTCGGCAAGGCCGGTGAAGCGGAGCTGGCGCCCGGCCTGCACGTTGGCGGTCTGCTGCACCAGGATGCTTTCCGGGTCCTGCATCAGGGAGCCCTTGAAGAACAGGAGCGCGCAGTATTCCTTGAATCCGTGGATCAGGACGATGTTCTGGTCATTCCAGGTGAAGCACGCGCAACCCCATTTCGTCTCCTCCGTCAGGTGGGTGGAGAGAACGATCTTGCGCAGTGCTTCAAACTCTTCGTGCCATTTATTCTCAGCCATTCTTGCCTCCCGTTGTTGTTAGGTCGGCAATATACTACTTCAGAATGGCTGATTCGGCTCAGGCCTGTTCCAGTACGTTATGCGCCTGCACGTCGGCGTGGTACGAAGAACGCACCATGGCGCCCACTGCGGCGTGGGCGAAGCCCATTTCGTAGGCTTTTTCCTCGAACATCTTGAACACGTCCGGGTGCACGTAACGGCGCACCGGCAGGTGGCTGTTGGACGGCGCCAGGTACTGGCCGATGGTCAGCATGTCGATGTCGTGGGCACGCATGTCGCGCATCACTTCCAGGATCTCTTCGTCGGTTTCGCCCAGGCCGACCATCAGGCCGGACTTGGTCTTGACGTGCGGGTAGCGTGCCTTGAAGTCTTTCAGCAGGGTCAGCGAGTGCTGGTAGTCAGCGCCCGGGCGGGCTTCCTTGTACAGGCGAGGCACGGTTTCCAGGTTGTGGTTCATCACGTCCGGCAGGCCGTCGGCAAAGATGTCCAGCGCTTTTTCCAGGCGGCCGCGGAAGTCAGGCACCAGTACTTCAATCTGGGTCTTGGGCGACAGTTCCTTGGTCTTGGTAATGCACTCGACGAAGTGGCCGGCGCCGCCGTCGCGCAGGTCGTCGCGGTCCACCGAGGTAATCACCACGTAGGACAGGCGCAGCTTGGCGATCGTGTTGGCCAGGTTGATCGGCTCCTGGGTGTCCAGCGGGTCAGGGCGGCCGTGGCCCACGTCGCAGAACGGGCAGCGGCGGGTGCACTTGTCACCCATGATCATGAAGGTAGCAGTACCCTTGCCGAAGCATTCGCCGATGTTCGGGCAGCTCGCTTCTTCGCACACGGTCACCAGCTTGTTCTCGCGCAGGATGTCCTTGATCTCGTAGAAGCGGGAAGAATGCGATGCCGCTTTCACGCGGATCCACTCCGGCTTCTTCAGGCGCTCGGCCTGTTCGATCGGGATGATCTTGATCGGGATGCGGGAGGTCTTGTCGGCGCCTTTTTGCTTGTCGCTTGGGTTGTAAGTCATGGCTGCTTTGCTTTCAAGTTAATTCAGGTTCGGCCACTTGGAGCTGGCGTACCAGCTCTTCGGCCAGTGCCTGCTGGACATCGGCCAGCGGGACATCCACGCCCATCGAACGCATGTCGATGGTTTCCAGGCCTGCGTAACCGCAGGGATTGATCCAGGTGAAGGGGGCCAGGTCCATGCCCACGTTCAGCGATACGCCGTGGTAGGTGCAGCCGTTGCCGCGCACCTTCAGGCCGAGGGCGGCGATCTTGGCGCCTTTTTTCGGGCCGTTGGCGATGTAGATGCCGGGCGCGCCTTCAACGCGCTCGCCGGCGAGATTATACGCGGCCAGCACATTGATGATCGCTTCTTCGATCTTGTTGACGAACTGGCGGGCGTACAGCTTGCCGCCTTTCTTGTTGCGGCGCAGGTCCATCATCAGGTAGATCACGACCTGGCCGGGACCATGGAAGGTCACCTCGCCGCCGCGGTCTGTCTGCACCGTGGGGATAGACGTAGCGCCGGCCAGCAGGTGGCCGCGGTCGGCGCCCAGGCCCAGCGTATAGACGGGCGGGTGCTCGACGATCCACAGTTCGTCGGGCGTATCTTCCTGGCGCGCGTCGGTAAAGGCGCGCATCGCTGCGAAAGTTGGTTCGTATTCGGCTTGGCCGAGATGGCGGATGACCGCCGGCTGAATAGGCATAAGGCCGCCATTATACCTTTCCAGTCTTGGCGCTGCTTAATGACTAGGCAGTTTTATGCCGATTTCCTTAAGCTGGCATCAGGTTGATGTTCTTTAGCCAATCTTGCAAAGACTCCCGCTGCCATTGGTGCGCGACGTAATCCTTGAGCTTTTGCGGCACCGGATCGCCGTTCATCACCAGGCGGCTCAGCATGATGACCAGGTCGGTATCGGCGATGCACCAGCGGCCGAACAGGTAGGGGCCGTCGATCACGCGTTCTGCCAGGTGCACCAGCTTATCCGCCGCCGCCTGGGCGGCGGGGGACAGCGGCTGTTCGGCGCGGCGGTAGAACACCGTGTAGGTGCTGCGTTCTTCCCTCAGTGCGCCCAGGTCGCTGCGGACCCAGGCCTGGATCTGGCGCGCGACGGCGCGTTTCTGGGGCAGCACCGGATAGAGCGCGCGGTGTTCCGGGGCCGGAAACATCTCGTCCAGGTACTCGGTGATGGCGCTGGACTCGGTCAGCATGAAATCGTTGTGCACCAGGCAGGGCACGCGGCCGGTCAGGGCCTTGCCGGTATAGGACAGTTCCTTGTTCTTGCCGGCTTCCAGGTCGACGGTTTCGAGTTCGAAATCGAGGCCTTTTTCGCGCAGGGCGACGAAAGCGGAAATGGCGTAGGGGCTGGTGAACTGGCTGTCCACATACAGTTTGAGGCTCATGGCGGGGCTCCGGCTTGGTTATATTTACTCACATGGTATGCCTTGCGTCATGCTTGCCAAAACGATATATTTTCTACGGCCTTGCTAATATTGCTCACATGAGACTACCCAACCTGTCCACCCTGCGCGCCTTCGAGGCGGCGGTCCGCCACGAGAATTTTTCGCGGGCGGCAGCGGAGCTGTGCCTGACGCATGGCGCCATCAGCCACCAGGTCCGGGGGCTGGAGGAGGAGCTGGGCGTGCAACTGTTCGTCCGCAATGGGCGGCAGGTGACGGCGACGCCGGAAGCGCGGCGCTTTGCGGTGACGGTGGCGCGCTGCCTGACCGAACTGGCGGATGGCGCGGCCGAGTTGCGGCCGGTCGATGGCGTACAGCGGCTGAGCGTGACGGCGATTCCTTCGTTTGCGGCGCGCTGGCTGGCGCCTCGGCTGGGGCAGTTCATCGAGCAGCATCCGACAATCGAGGTGATCCTGCAGGCCAGCGGGGCTTTGCAGGACCTGGTGCGGGAGGGGATCGATGTCGGCATCCGCTTCGGCCGCGGCAAGTATCCGGGGCTGGAGGTGGAACGGCTGATCGGCGAGATCTACTATCCCGTAGCGAGTCCTCACTATCGCGGTGGACAACTGCCTGCCTATCCACAGGACTTGGCGAAGGCCACCTTGCTGCGTTCGAACGAACCATGGGCGCCCTGGTTCCGCGCGGCCGGACTGGATCTGCCGGAACCTTCCGGCGGCGTGATGTTCGAGGATTTGTCGATGCTGATCCGCTCCGCCGTCGACGGTGACGGGGTGGCATTGGTACGCCACGTGGTGGCGATGCAGGAAATTGCGTCGGGCCAGTTGGTGCGGCTATTCGATATTGCCTCGCCTTGCCCGGATGATTACTACCTGGTCAGTCCGCCCGGCGCCCTGCAGAAACCGCAGGTGCGGGCATTCCGTGAGTGGCTGAAGTCGGAAATTGCCCGCAGTCAGCTGCTCGTTTCGCATCCTTGATCGCAGCTGCAAATGATTAGTCAGATGCCGGCCTTTTTCCATTAATACTTGCGTGACTTCTACCATATTGCGGCTAAAACGTGCTTACCCAAATTCAATCCGATAGCTTGGAATGCTCCGTAGATAAGTGCTGACGCAGCTAGCACAATTAGAGATTTTTGAGTTTTTGCCACATAAACAGAAATCTTATTGCTGTCACCGGTTGTAAAATTGAATACAGGAACGTTACTCAGACGCATTATAGTTCGTGCGAATACCGCGCCCAGTATTTCTCCCAAATATTGCATTACGGCGAACAACGCAATGCCGCCTAGGACCCATGCTGATGCGACCTTTAAATTGCTAGAGCTATCTAGTTCAGCTAAACCGATCCAGTATCCAACGTACGCTAGAATAGCACCAACCGGCAATGTCATTTTTATAAATGCTATAAGCGAATCATCATGCTTCCTTAGCCAGTTTGCAATCCCAATCGCAGGTTCTACTCTTGGAAGAGCTTTTACCCAATCTTCTACAAGTGCCAACAATTCCCCACTAAATCGACCATCAAAGAAGTCTACTTTGCAAATAATGGGGGCTAGGAGATCATTGTCCAGACTTTCTAAATCCTCAGTGTGTCGACTAAAAACTCGTTGAAATAGCAATCCAGGGTTCGGTCGCTCAGAAACACGAACGTAGACCGAGTGAAGTTGGTTTCCAGAATCTTCTGAGTCGAATACGAACTTCCATTTAATAGTTAAGAGATTAGTACAATATTTTGTCTTTAAGTCATACCGGTCTAAATCCTGAAGAGAGGCAAAATCGATGGTTTTATCACCGTCCAACTGCATAGAAAGCGAGACTCTTACGTCTCTAATTCCATGTAAGCGCAACTTCTCAGCTAGCTTTTGATCCAGATCCCTGATTGCCGCACTCGACACTTGGACCCTAGCACCATACGCTTGAGTCATCGTATTTTTGGCTGCCGACGTGATTCGAAGCACGGCGATGTCAGAATTTCCCGGCTCTTCGGCTATAACAGAAAGCTGTGTACCACCGTGCATACATCCTCCGCGGTTGTGAATATTTTCATAATAATTTAGATCACAATCGCTTTTTCCGTCAAGTAATTATCGTTATTTTTTGCACAATTCCAACACCTACATAGCAACGATGGATTGACGGAACTTCAACTTTTCGTCGTGCAAAGGAAATTTACTGCGCGATAACTCACCAATACAGATGAGCCATCCATGAAGAGAATTGGTGGCGCTTGTGCGCCATGCGGTGGTGATCCAGGAAACTGCCTCGAGCCAGTTGGGACGGCTGATCGATTTAGCAGCACAGTGGCTAGATGAGTACTAATGGGTAAGTCCACTTGGCGCCGCGCAAAAGCCGAGGTGCGGGCCTTCCAGAAGTGGCTGAAGGCTGAAATCGCCCACAGCCACATCCTTACAAAACCATCTTGACCATCGGGTGGCCGGACAGCGCGCGGTAAATATTGTCCAGCTGCTCGCGGCTGGTAGCGCGCACGGTGCAGGTCAGACTGGTGTAATTGCCCTTCGCCGACGGACGCGATTCCAGCTTTCCCTCGTGGAAAGTCGGGTCGTGCGCGACCACAACTTCAATGATCGTAGGGGCGAAGGCGTCGTGGGTGGCGCCCATCACCTTGATCGGGAAGTCGCTCGGGTACTCAATGAGGGACTCTTCAGGCTGGATGGGTTTCATCATGATTTTTCCAATCGTGTAACAACAAAAAAAGACCCGGCGCGGTGCGAGTGCGCCGGGTTCCATTCTACATCGTTACCCAGATGGGTTCTTGCAGCTACTTTTCAAGCTTCGGAGCTGTTCGTCCGATACGGTGCAGGCCTGGTCCTGCTGGTTCCTATTGGTTTTTCAGGCCGTATTGAACGAAATCTCCCTATGGGTCATGATTTATTTCCCTTCAGTTCATTATTTCTGTTTGTCGCCGCGGCGGCAAATGCCGCTTTAGTTTCAAACTCATCAACTTCCCCGATCGCATAAGCAAGATGATGATTGGTGTCAATTGCAATCCATGTCGCATGCCCTCCAGGTCCAATCTTAACGCTCGGATCATGCAAAGCCTTGCTTCGCAGTGCAATTTGAGAGTCTCCCCAACTGAATCCCGCACCCATAAAATATGGGGAGTTGACCAAAGTGTCTGCAAGTTTGTACATTTGACCGCCTTTATCGCCTTTGCGCATCGAGTGACCTCGCAGCACATAAAAGTTCTGTGCAATGGTGTGTCGGATCTTTCCATTCGCATCAGGTGCGATTACATCATCTACAGAGTGGGGCCCGCGAACTCCATAGTCACCATATCGCAACACGATATTGGGGTATTGGGAACGTAGAGCTTGCCACAGCAACATTTCTTTTCTCATCACCTTGCCGGTCGAGTCGTGCTCTTTGACAGCTCCATCAATGGTCGCCGGGAGCGAGCAACCAGTAGTGATGAAACCTCTGAATTCCTTTGGAGCCAGCACTTGTATGATTCCGCCCGCTTGATTCAGCACATCGGCTAACGCTTGTGAAGTAAGGTCACCAAAGTCCAAAATGACGGCACACTGTATCGGATCAATTCCCAGCCCGTCCAGGATTTCTTCAATGCGCTCGTCGAGGTATAGCGGGTCTTCAGCATCTTCGATAGCGTGAGAATCTAAGCGGATACAAACATATCCATTCTCCGGTATTTCAACGCTACACATCGCCGCTCGATAAGTCGAACTTTCCCAGCTATCGAATCCGATGACTGGAATGGTTCGTGCGCCGGACGTTTCAAGCAACTTATAAAGATATGGAAGTACATGCTCGCCCGTTTCCGTGAGCGAGGCAGGATCCCATTGAGAAATGTCCACCATCACGCTCCCGCCCTTGCGAATCTTCGCGATACTTTGCGCAATATCAGTTAAGTAAGCACAGGTTAAAGCCGTACATCCCGAGAATTTCTTTAATTCGCTGGTCTTTTGCGTAATTCGCGGAATTTCGAAGAGCGGTAACGTGCGTTCCAAATGATCTTTGGACGCATTGGCTAATGCTTCAAATTCTGCAGACTTCGCTCGATAAATTGGGATATACGATTTTTTCATGTTAAACCTCGCTGTTAGCTACCGATTGCTTGAACATCGCCCTTACCTGGTTATGCCCCACAATGTCCGTAAACAATTGGTAATTACCAGTCTCCCTTCGCAGCCTGCCGGCGATAATGGCAGGATGTATTCGCAATTCACGAGCAAGTCTATCGATTGACTCCCGACTTGGAGATAAGTACGCATCACATCGCTTCCATACTAACCGCGGAATAAATGCTTCTCGCGCAAGTCTATTCGCTTCAGCCTCTCTTCGATCTTCTGAAGAAACATCGAGATCGTCTAAGAATGCATCATGATCGTTGACATGCTTCCACAAATGCACCACTTCGTGAAGTAAAGTAAACCAAAAATTGTCCAATCGGTCGTGGCGAAGTGTCAGGCCAATAATGGGAGTTCCATCAAAGTCCTTAAGCGCCGCCCCGTCTAAAAGCGTTCCTTTTAAATGCGGCTCTACAACCACGACAATTCCATTCCTCGCCAAGTATTCGACGGCTAACAATGGACCTTTTTCTGACCAACTTAGTTGAGCTAGTTCTTTCAAAAACCCTGCACTAAGATAAGACTGATCAAACTTGCCAACTACAGCCTTTCTTTCCCTGGCAGTTTGAATTACTCGAGCAAGCCATGCGTACAATGCATACTTAGTTGTCGGTGACTGAGCTTCGCCTGCGATAGTTCTTCGGAAAGACGCTGCCCCAAAATTCAAACCAGCATCTGCAATAAATTCCTTGACTACAGTCTCTACTGCGGATTTGACATTTGACGAAACTTCTCCCAACCATCCTCGCTTGGTCATTTCCCGAATCGGAAATTTTGACCAATCTACTTCACTCTTCTTTTGAGTATCGCCAGAAGAAGCAACACCAACTAACGTTTCCGCCGAGATACCAAGCCCGATTGACAGCAAACGAATCATCTGCACGGTCAAGGGGCGCTTTCGTCCAAGCACTTCGGATACTCGACTGCTAGTCCCAAAATATGGAATCAAATCCGCTTGCTTTAAACCCTTTTCACTCATGCGGAAGAGAATTGCATCGATAGGATCGGGACTTTCTACGGGAAATTTTGCATTCTCATAAGATTCAAGCAATACAGTAAGCAATTCAAGTCGGTCGCTCTCCGACGTATTTAGCGCAACGCCTTTGGCCATAAGGGCCTGGACTTCGCCGAGGTAAGCGTCGTACTGATCTTTTGTACGAATAACCTTAGCTTCCATAACTTTCATCTTCTATAACCAACTCCGTAATTAGCGCGATTCCTTGGGGAAAAGCGATAAGCAAACAAATCTTCCACTTGCAACCAGCGACTGGAAATAGGAATGTCCCTTGACTCGGACTTCGAGCGTTCGGGAACTGATCCTTTACTTCTGAAGCATGTTTCCAGTTAGCCGTCGTGACCTCGGTCATCCAACTCTGAAGCCATTTTTGGATTGGATCGCCAAGTTCGCGGAGCCTAGCTAGTCTTTCACGCCCTAGTAATTTCATGTTTTATTTCTCACTTTGGGAGGATGTTTGCACAAATAGATCAGATCGTCAACCTCCCAAATTGGGAATAAGTGATTGGTTGCAATGTGACCAACGTTGCTGAAGCTTGCGTTACGTCGAACAGAAAATGCCAGCACGACTAATCATGCCAGCACATCTGTTAGTTCAGATCCCGATCTAATTCACGTCGCAGGGTAGGCAAGGCGCTGCAGGCGTTCCAGGGCCGACTCGCTGCCGTTGGCCGGATTGGTCACCGATTTGCGGATCGCTTCGATTTCGGCGGCCTGGTCGTAAGGGCGCTGGCCGATGTCGGAGACGATCTTCATGCCTTCGGCTTCGTTCGCGATCGACTGGGCGCGCTTGGTCAACGCGTTGAGCGCGCTGGTGTTGCCGCGCATGCCGGACAGGTTGGCCAGCTGGCTCTGGCGCTCGGCGCGCACTTGCTGCAGGTCGCGCTGGGCCTTGGCCTGGGCCAGGGCTTGCATCGCCTTCTTCGCGGCCGCGTCGAAGTCGGCCAGCTGCTGCGACAGGGCGTCTACGATCTTCTGCAGTTCTTCCATATAAGCCTGGGCGTCGGCTTCTTCCTGGATTTCCTGCGGCAGGCGGCCTTTGTTGGCTTCCAGCTCGTCGCAGAACAGGTTGATCGTCGCTTCCGAGATCTGGCCCGCGGCCAGGCGTTCGGCCAGGGTACCGGTGGCTTTTTCGTCGGTTTCGATCAGTTTGCGCAGGCGGACCACGTCGTCGCGCTCCTTGTTGAAGGCGGCGCGGGCTTGGGCCAGCTTCTGGGCGGCGCTGCGCAGGGTGTCGGCCAGGCGGTCGCGGTCGGCCTCGGTCGCCGTTTCCGGGTCAAAACTGGCGATGGCTTCCGACACGCGGTCGCCCAAGGCGCCAAAGTGCTTGGAAATCAGTCGTGCAGTCAGGGCCCAGCCATTCGAGTTGCTCATTTTTGCTTCCTTTCAGTTAAGTTCAATATGCGGCGGTCATTTACTGGATAACCAGCCGTTCCTGCTCCACCGGAATTCCCACTACGAAGTCGACGTGAATTCCGCGTTTCCTTGCATCGCCGTTCACGCTCTGGAGAATCTCCGTCGTGACCAGCAGGTATTCCTTGCTGCCGTCGCCCAGTTGCCGGGCGTAGGGCATGAAGTACAGCTCTTGCTTCAGGCCCTGCATGCCGCTGGCTTCGTCGATGCGGGTTTCGGTGCCCGTGAAGGGCGGGACGAAACCGGCATTCGGGTCGCCGACATCGCGTTCGAAGTCCAGCGCTTCCTGTTCACCAAACGCCGTTGCCAGTACCGCGCTGTCGGCGCCGCTTTCCTCAAGCTGGCTGCGCCACAGGCTGAATTGCAGGTCGCCCAGGCCGCAACCGTCTGCGCCGGTGAAGGCGTCCTGGTCTTCCGCCGTGGTGGGAATGAAGCGCACCAGCTGCGTGCAGTACAGGATTTCCTTCACCTCGCCGTGTTCGTCCACATAAAGCTGGAGGAACTTTTCGCGCTCGTCTTCGTCGCCCTTGGCCAGGTAGTAGCGGTACAGGCGGCCGGCCATCGACAGCTTGAACTGGGAAATGGCGAGGATCCGGCTGTCTTCCGCTTCCGGCAGTGCGACCAGGGAACCGTTGGCGTTGGCGCGCAGCAGGGGCGACGCTTGCACTTCCACCAGGCTGCCGATCCTTGCGGCCAGCGGCAGGCCGCGGTCTTCCGGCTGCGGCGCGTCGCTGTCGACGCCGCGGCGTTTGGCGCCGCTGCGCAGGTAATCGATGGCGTCTTTCCAGCCCATTCCTTAGTTCCTTTCAAACGAGTAGTTAGCGTTCTTTTTCACTTCCTGGGCCGCGGCCATCATCCTGAAGGCTTTCCAGGCCAGCCAGACCAGGCCGCCGATCAGCAAGGCGACGGCCAGCTTGGCCAGGGTGCTCGATTCGTGAGCAGCGGGTTTGGCGGCCGGGGCTTGCACTTGCTGCTGGCGGGCGGTCTCCACAACAGCGCCAGCAATGTCACTCGCGCCGGCGGCATCGGCCATGGCGCCGGTATTGCCGCTGACGTCACCCTGGGCGGTTGGCGCCGGCGCCGGTGCTGGCTGGGCAGCAGGAGCAGGGGCCGGAGCTGCATGGCCGCTTGCGGCACGGCCCAGCATGAAGCCGCCGATGCCCCACAGCCAGCCGTTGCTGCTGTCGCGGACGATGACCGGAGCCGGTGCACTGGTCGCGCCACTGCCTGGGGCGCCGTGCTGGGCATAAGCGCCGTTGTTGTAGCCGCCATTTCCGCCGCTGCGGCCGCCGGGAACGACCGGATCAAGCGGAGGCAGCGAAGGCGTGGTCCCGGTGCGGGCAGCGGTGGTGTTGCCGAAGCTGCCGGGCGCTTGCTGGCTGGTAGCGGCAGCACGTCGCGTGTCATAGGTGCGCATTGCCTGGTCCTGGGCAGCGCGGCGGTCAAGATCGCGGGACATTGCCGAGTCGCGCTGTGGCGTCCGCGCCGCAGCCGGGGGCTGCGACTGGCGCTGGCCGAAGGTGCCGAAACCTGGCTTGCTCGGCGTGCTGACGCTGCGCGAAACCGTGCTGCGGCTCGAGGAAAAGCCGCTGCGGTATGAGCCGCCTGGGCGGGCATCGGCCGTGTTGGCGACTACAATTGCCACCACGATTGCCATGATGGCCGCGAAGCGAGTGCGCTTGAACATGAAATTCACCGTTGTCAGGTAGTTAAACTTTCGATGAAAATCAGCATATCTTTCAAACAATCCGACTGCATCGGTAAAAAAAGGCCCGCTTCACCATGACTAAGAAATACCTGGACATGAACCAGCACGACGCGCTCTACAAGGTGGCGCGCACCTTCCCCGGCGGCATCGAGGCGCTTGCCCAGCAAATGGGCATTTCGGCCAACGTGCTGCGCAATAAGCTGGCGCCGACCATCGCCTCCCATTACCCCTCGTTCGAGGAGGTTTCGACCATCGTGGACCTGTGCCACAAGGCTGGCGTGCACGAAGCCATGCTGCCGCTGCATGCGCTGCTGACGCGGCATGGCATGGCGGCCTTTATCGTCCCTATCCCCGATGAGGTGAGCAACGACGACCTGTCGCAGACGGTGTGCAAGGTGATGGCCCAGGTGGGCGCGGTGGCAGAGGCAGTGTCGGGGGCCCTGCTCGATGGCAAGGTGACGGAGGCGGAAGCCGACCTGATCGAGCGCGAATTCCATGGCGCGCTGTCGGCGCTGGGGGAGTGGCGCGAGCGCATTCGCCAGCGCGCCAAGATCGGCAAATAAAAAAAGCCAGCCTTGGCCTGTCGGCCGGCTGGCTAAGACTGTTTCTTCCTTTTGGGGCGAAGTAGTCGGGACAAGGCGCGCAGCTTATCCCGCTTTCGCTACCGCTTCATGACATTGCCTCAGCGGCTATCTTGCTCCCGGCGGTCTTCGCCGCGGCGTTCACGGCGCTCTTGCTGCTGCTGGCGTTGCGGCTGCGGCTGAGGATGCTGGGGCTGCATTTGCGGCTGCGGCTGCGGCTGCGGCTGCGGCTGAGGCTGGGCCTGCTGCGGCGGTGGCGACATTTGCGCCGGGCGAGACGGAGCCATCTGCATCTGCGGTGCTTCGCGGCGGCCACGGTCTTCGCGCTCGCCTCCTCCGAAACGCGGCTCATGGCGCGGCTGCTCCATGCGCTGCGGCTGAGGCTGGGGCTGCTGCTGCACTTGAGGCGGCGCAACCTGCAGTTGCGGCTGTTGCTGTGGTGCGGTGATGATACCCGGACGGCGCTGCTCTTCGCGCATAATGCGGCCCCGCCAGGTATCGCGGTCGTCATTGTCGGTACGAGTCCAGTTCTGGCGTGGCTGCTGCGGCGGCGTTGTAAGCTGCTGCGGCTGTTGTACTTGCGGCTGCGTCTGCAGCAGCGGCTGGCGTTGCTGCTCCTGGCGCTCAGGGCCGCGCAAGTCCGGACCACGTTCGACGCGACGATCCTGGCGGTTGAAGCGGTCCTCCCGATCGCGGTTGAAGCGGTCATCACGATCACGGTTGAAGCGGTCTTCACGGCTCGGCGGCGGTTCCTGGCGTTGCACGCGCTGCAAGCTGGAGGCCAGTACCGGCGGCGCGGTCATGACCGGGACGTTGCGCACATCCTGCGGCGTGATGCGTGCCCCGCTGGTCACCGAAATATGGCGGCCGCGGCCCCACTGGTCGCTCGGTAGGGCGGTTACGCCATCGCGGCGCCCGTCGTGGTCGCGGTCACGGTAGCGCTCATGCCAGCGTTCGTTGGTACGGTGGTTCCACATCAGGCGGCGCTCGAAATCCGACGAAACACGGTAGGCCGGCACATAACGGTCACGCGGGCTCAGCGGGTACCAGCCAACAGCAGGCCCCGAATGGCCCGAGCCGAAGCTCACACTCCAGTTGCTGCCGCCGACCCAGCCCACCAGCGCTGGCGACCATACCGCGCGGCCAATCACGCGGCCCGGCGTCCAGCACCAGCGGCCGCTCACCACGACCCAACGGCCATAGTGGAACGGTGCATAGCCCCACGGCGAGTTATCAACCCAGGTCCAGCCCCATGGCGAGATCCAGACCCAGCGACCATCGCGGTAAGGCGCCCAGCCAATCGGCACGGCACGCGGGAACCAGACTGTGCCGTATTCGCGGTCTTCGACCCAGTTACCGTAGTTATCCAGGTCTTCATAGCCGGTCATGTCGGCCGGCACATAGCGGGAAGCGACCAGGCCGTCATCGCGGCGGTCGCGGTTGGAAACCCAGTTATCGAAATCATCACGCCGTGCCAGCGCGGTGAAGATGTCGTCGCCGCGCACTTCCACGCGCTTGCCGGAACGGGCGGTCAGCATGGTGCCGGCGCCTTCAACGCGGGCGTTGCCGGCGAAGACATTGACCACGGTGGTGTCGGGGGCGCGCTCGGTGTCGACCCGGAAGGAGCCAGGTTCGGTGAGCGTAATGCGGGCTTGCGGCGTGAGGAACTCGAATTCATTGAGCATCGCCGGATCGCGTACGCGCACGGCAGCGGTACCGTAATTCAGTCGCAGCACCAGGCGGTCATCATCCAGCTCCTGCACCTCGAGGTCGGTGTCGCCGTCCAGGCGAATGGCGGTGGAGCCGACGCGGAATTCCGCACGGCCCCCGGGGGCGGTTGTCAGGTGGTTTTCGCTGGTGACCGGCCAGTTCATCAGGTTGCCGGATTCTTCTTCGCCGTTGACGAGCATGGTCACCCTGCCTTCGGTAACCGTTACCCGTCCCACCCGGGCGGGCGGATCGGCCATGGCAACCGAGGTCACTGCGACCAGCGCTGCCAGCATCAGGAACTGCACTATCTTGCGGCTCATTTCTATCTCTCCAAGGGAACGTCTGCGGCGTTTTTGTTTTTATATAACGCCTGAGTCCCCTTGGCGAGGACGCAAGTTACAAATAATTTCAAATAGGGGTGAAGCGCTGCACTTTTTGGCCATCCACCTCGATGATTTCGAAGAAAACCTCGCGCGGGCGGCACCAGATCGAGCCGTTGGCGGCCTTGTACACGATCATCGTACTGAGGTCGGATTCCAGCGTGGCTTCGCACACCAGGTCGTAAATGCCGCCTTTGTAATGCCGGAATTGGGTGGTCATGCCTGGGCCGCTCCGCGCTTGACGAAGAAGAGTGCGCCGCCGATAAACATCAGAAGGCCGCCAAATACGCGATTTTGTACCTTGATGGCAGACGATTCGCGGAAGAAGCGCTGCATCGACGAGGCCAGGAAGGCATAGCTGTGCATCACCACCAGGTCGATCACGCACATGGTCGCAGCCAGGATGGCCAGTTGCGGCAGCAGCGCCGCATGCTGGTTGATGAACTGCGGCAGCACGGCCACCATGAAAATAATGCCTTTCGGGTTGGTGGCATTGGTCAGGAAACCGATCATCACGCGCTTGCGGAAGGTCGGCAGCGCCTGGCGCGTGGCATGCACGCCTTCGCCGGCGGCAACCTTGGCGCGCCACTGGCTGATGCCCAGCCAGATCAGGTACAGCGCGCCGACTGTCTTCACCACGCTGAAGGCGACTTCCGAGGCGATCAGCAGGGAGCCGACGCCCGCGCCGGCAATCGCCAGCACCAGCAGCAAGCCCAGTTGCAGGCCGAGGATGGTGGCGGAAGTACGCTTCACGCCATAGGACAAACCATGCGACATTGACAACACCGCGCCGGAACCAGGCGACACGGCAATGATGCAGGCAGCGATGACAAAGGTGATCCAGGTGGTGAAAGTCATGACCGATTACCGATGAATAAAGAGTTCATTGTAGCGTTGAAGATGCCCGCTCGCTGCGGCGGCGTGTTAGATTGTCGATCCTGTAATTTTTCTTTGGAGTTATACGAAATGGCCGGTTCCAGCCTGCTTGCACTGATCGACGATATTGCCACCATCCTGGATGACGTGGCCGCCATGAGCAAAGTGGCAGCCAAGAAGACCGCGGGTGTGCTGGGCGACGACCTGGCGCTGAATGCGCAGCAGGTCGCAGGCGTGCAAGCCGACCGTGAACTGCCTGTTGTCTGGGCAGTAGCGAAGGGTTCGATGATCAACAAGGCGATCCTGGTGCCTGCTGCGCTGGCGATCAGCTACTTCGCTCCGTGGGCGATTACGCCCCTGCTGATGCTGGGCGGCGCTTACCTGTGCTTCGAAGGTTTCGAGAAGATTGCCCACAAACTCCTGCATTCGCCGGCGGAGGACGAGCAGCACCACAAGGAACTGGTGGATGCGAACCAGAGCGTTGACCTGGTGGCAATGGAAAAGGAAAAGGTCAAGGGCGCCGTGCGTACCGACTTCATCCTGTCGGCCGAGATTATCGTGATCGCCCTGGGCACCGTGGCCGCCGCGACCTTCCTGCAGCAGGTGACTGTGCTGGTCGGTATCGCCGTGGTGATGACCATTGGCGTGTACGGCCTGGTAGGCGCCATCGTGAAAATGGACGACGCCGGCCTCTACCTGAGCAAGCGCGCCGGCGCCGGCGTGCAGGCCTTCGGCCGTTTCCTGCTGACTGCTGCGCCCAAGCTGATGAAATTCCTGTCGGTGGCCGGTACGGTCGCGATGTTCATGGTCGGTGGCGGCATCCTGACCCACGGTATTCCTGGCGCGCACGATGTGATCCACCACGCGGCGGAAGCTGCCGGTTCGGTGGGTGGTGTCGGCCCTCTGCTGGCTGCCGTTACCCCGTCCGTGCTGGACACCATTGGCGGCGTCATCGCCGGCGCCATCGTGCTGGCCATTGTCACCTTCGGCAGCAAACTGTTGAGCGTGGTCAAGCGCTAAGCGCCGGCCCGGCGGCACACTGTCATTTTTAACAAGGAGAACCTTATGTCGACCCAAAACCGACCTTCCGGCGCCTTTGTCGGCGCCTCCTGGACCGCCCTGCTGCTGGGCGCCGGCGCTTTCCTGGCCGGTCTGTGGAATGCCCAGATGGCGCTGAACGAGAAGGGGTACTACCTGACCCTGCTGCTGTACGGCCTGTTCGCCGCGGTATCGCTGCAGAAGTCGGTGCGCGACAAGGTGGAAGGCATCCGGGTGTCGAATATGTACTTCGGCCTGTGCTGGATTTCCACCGCGTCCGCCATCCTGCTGCTGGCTGCCGGCCTGTGGAATGCCACCCTGGCGCTCAGCGAAAAAGGCTTTTACGGCATGGCTTTCGCCCTGAGCCTGTTCGCCGCCGTGGCAGTGCAAAAGAACGTGCGTGACAGTTCGGCAACCCCGGCTGAAGTGGCCTGACCGGCCAACCCTGCCAGATTTGATCTACATCATTAAAAAAGCGCGCCTAAGTCCCTAGACTTATCCCTGTGATCTTGCGTTATGGCAAGAAAGTCAACAGGGAGCGCGCGATGCGTAAGAATTTACCGGTAACCAATCAGGAAGTAGAGCTGGACGAAGACCAGGCAATCGTCTCCAAGACCGACCTGGAAGGCAATATCGTCTACGTAAATCCTTACTTCGAGCACATCAGCGGCTATTCCGCTGCTGAGCTGGTTGGCCAGCCGCAAAACATCATCCGCCACCCGGACATGCCGCCGGAAGCGTTTGCCGACCTGTGGCAAACCATTCGCGCCGGGATCCCATGGACTGGCCTGGTGAAGAACCGCTGCAAGAACGGCGACTTCTACTGGGTTAAGGCCAACATCACCCCGATCAAGGAAAACGGCCGTACCATCGGCTACATGTCGGTGCGTACCAAGGCCGATCGCGGCCATATCGCTGCCGCGACCGAGGCATACCGCAAGATCTTTGCCGGCGCCCGCGACATCCGCATCAAGAATGGCCAGATCGTGCGCCTCGGCCTGTCGAATGTGCTGGCGCGCCTGAGCCATGTGTCGCTGGCCATGCGCATCTGGCTGGCCACCAGCGTGGTCAACGTGCTGCAGATCGCGGTCTGCATCGCCGCGCTGTTTGCCGACGGCACCAGCGACGTGACGCGCTGGGGCATCTTCGGCGCCACCGCTTTCGGCTTCCTGATCAACGTCTTCCTGTGGTACACGCTGCGCACCGGCATGCTGCAGCCGCTGGGCCGTGCGCTCGATGGCGCGCGCCTGATCGCGGCCGGCGACCTGACCGGCTCCTTCGATACCGACAGCACCGACGAAGTGGGCCAGTTGCTGCGCGCCCTGCAGCAGATGAATAACAACCTGATCGCCACTATCCGCGACGTGCGCTTCAATATCGATGCGATGGCGGTGGCGACCAGGCAGATTGCCGCCGGCAATTCCGACCTGGCCGGCCGCACCGAATCGCAGGCCGCCAGCCTGGAAAAGACCGCTTCCAGCATCGAGGAGTTCTCGTCGACCGTGAAGGCCAATGCCGAAAACTCGATGGAGGCCAACACGCTGGCGGTCAGCGCTTCCGACGTGGCGGTGCAGGGCGGCGAGATCGTGTCCGAAGTGATTGCGACCATGGACGAAATCAATTCCTCGTCCCGGCGCGTGGTCGACATCATCGGCCTGATCGAAGGCATCGCCTTCCAGACCAATATCCTGGCGCTGAACGCAGCTGTCGAAGCGGCACGCGCCGGCGAGCAGGGCCGCGGCTTCGCCGTGGTGGCCGGCGAAGTGCGCAACCTGGCGCAGCGCTCTTCCGCTGCCGCCAAGGACATCAAGCAGCTGATCGAAATCTCGGTGGAGAAAGTCAGCACCGGCATGGAGCGTGCGCAGCGCGCCGGCGCGACCATGGACCAGGTGGTGAACTCGGTCAAGCAGGTCACCACCATCATGCACGAAATCTCCACCGCCTCCCGCGAACAGAGCATCGGCGTCGACCAGGTCAACCAGGCCGTCAACCACATGGACCAGGTGACGCAGCAGAACGCCGGCCTGGTCGAAGAAGCCGCCGCAGCGGCGGTCAGCCTGGCCGACGAAGCCGGCCACCTGCGCGACGCCTTCAGCCTGTTCAAATTTGAACGCACCCGTCACGCGCGCCTGACGGCTGTCAATTCGGCACGCGGCGCGCAGCCAACCCGCCAGGCGCCTAAACGCCTCGCAGCCTGATACCGAACGAGAAAATCATGAATACCATTGCAGAACCAACCGTACAGTTTGATGCAGAGCTGATCAGCCGCATGAGCACTTCCGGCCCGCGCTACACCTCGTACCCGACGGCCGACCGCTTCAAGCCGGACTTCAGCTACTCCAGCTTCCTCGAGGCACAAGCCAACCTGCGCATGCGCGGGGCGCGTGCACCGCTCTCGCTGTACGTCCATATCCCGTTCTGCAACGTGGTCTGCTACTACTGCGCCTGCAACAAGGTGGTGACCAAGGACCGCAGCAAAGCCGTCACCTACCTCGGCTACCTGAAACAGGAAATCGATATGCAGGGCAAGCTGTTCGCCGGCATGAACCGCGTGGAACAGCTTCACTTCGGCGGCGGCACCCCAACCTACCTGGACGACGACCTGATGGGCGAGCTGCTGGCCCACATGCGCAAGCACTTCGAGTTCGCGCCGGATGAAGAGGGCGAGTATTCGATCGAGATCGATCCGCGCACCGTCGATGCGGAGCGCATCCATACGCTGCGCAAGCAGGGCTTCAACCGCGTCAGCATGGGTGTGCAGGACTTCGATCCGGACGTGCAGAAGGCCGTCAACCGCATCCAGCCGGCCGAGGAAACCCTGGCCGTGATCCAGGCCGCGCGCGACGCGGGCTTCCGCTCGATCAGCGTGGACCTGATCTACGGCCTGCCGAAGCAGAGCATGACCACCATGCAGGCCACGATGGACAAGGTGATCGAGGCCAATCCCGACCGCATCGCGCTGTACAACTACGCGCACATGCCGCACCTGTTCAAGCCGCAGCGCCGCATTTCGGAAGACGAGCTGCCGACGCCGGCCGTGAAGCTGGACATGCTGGCCCTGTGCATCGACCGCCTGACCAAGGCCGGCTACGTCTACATCGGCATGGACCATTTCGCCAAGCCGGACGACGACCTGGCCGTGGCACAGCGCCAGGGCCGCCTGCATCGCAACTTCCAGGGTTACTCGACCCACGCCGAAACAGACCTGGTAGCGCTGGGCGTGTCGGCCATCAGCTCGGTGAACGGCACCTACAGCCAGAACGAGAAAACGCTGGACGAATACTACGCGCGCCTGGACGAAGGCCGCCTGCCGATCGCACGCGGCTACGCGATGGACAACGACGACCTGCTGCGCCGCATGGTGATCCAGATGCTGATGTGTAACTTCGAGCTGTCGATTTCGGCGCTGGAACTCGGTTATCCGATCCGCTTCAAGCAGTACTTCGCCAAGGAGCTGGAAAAGCTGCGCGAGTTCGAACGCGACGGCTTGCTGGCGATCGAAGACGACTGGATTTCCGTGACGCCCAAGGGTCGCCTGCTGATCCGCAATATCTGCATGGTGTTCGACCGCCACCTGGCTGCCGACCGTGCTGCAGGGACGGCGCCGGGACAAGTGCATCCGCTGCGCTTCTCGCGCACGATTTGAGGAGTTCATGAACCTGCTGCCCATCCTGATTGCCGGCCTCGCCGGCAGTGTGCATTGCGCCGGCATGTGCGGCGGCATCGTCAGCGCGTTCAGCGTTGGCGGTCCGTCCGCCGCGCCGGCGCGTGCCCGCGTGATCCCGATTGCGCGTATGGGCACGGGTGGAGCTGCCGCCATGACCTGGGCCGGCGCCAGTACCAGCGCGCTCGGCCACGTGCTGGCCTATAACAGCGGGCGCATTGGCAGCTATATGCTGGCCGGCGCAATTGCCGGCGGCATCGCCGGCAGCGTCGCCGGCCTGGCGCAGATGGCATCTGCACAACAGATCGCTTACTGGATGGCCAACCTGATGCTGGTCGCCATGGGCCTGTACCTGATGGACGCCTGGCGCGGCCTGGCACGCATCGAAGCGCTGGGCGGCATCCTGTGGCGCCGCGTGCAGCCGCTGGTCAAGCCACTGGTTCCGATGGATACGCCGCTGAAGGCGCTGGCACTGGGCAGCCTTTGGGGCTGGGTACCTTGCGGAATGGTCTACAGCATGCTGCTGACCGCCATGCTGAGTGGCTCGGCGCTGGATGGCGCGCTGGTCATGGGCGCCTTTGGCCTCGGCACGCTGCCGATGCTGTTGGCAATGGGCATGGCTGGTTCGAAGCTGCGCCATTACCTGCAAAAACGCTCAGTGCGCGTGGCCTGCGGCCTGCTGGTACTGGGCTTCGGCGTGCTGGGCCTGGCCCGCGCAGCCAGCGGCGGCCAGCATGCATGGTTCGATGTGCTTTGCCTGACGGTGCAGCCATGATGATGAATGAAATTGCGGCCTGCTTCCATTGCGGCCAGCCCGTCGCCGCAAGCGCCGATTGGCATGTGAACATCGAAGGCGTCGAACGCGCCATGTGCTGCCCTGGCTGCGCGGCTGTTGCGCAGACCATTGTCGATATCGGCCAGACCAGCTATTACCACGAACGGAGTGGCTTTGCCGCGCCGGGCGAGGCGGGCGTGGCGGCGGCGCTGGTGCCGGCTGCGCTCGCGCTGCCGGAAGACGATCCGAACATCATCGACAATGGCGATGCGCGCGAAACGACCTTGCTTGTGGAAGGCATCCGCTGTGCCGCCTGCGTGTGGCTGATCGAGCATCGGCTGCGCCAGGTCGAAGGCGTGGAGCACGCCAACCTGAACGTCGCCACGGAAAAGTTGTTCGTCCGCTGGCACAAGGACAAAACTACCGCTGCTGCGCTGCTGGAAGCGGTGCGCAGCATTGGCTACAACGCCTGGCCTTACGATACCAGCCGCCACGACGCGCAGCTGCAGAAAGCCAGCCGCACGCTGGGCCGCCAGCTCTTCGTTGCCGGCCTGTCGATGATGCAGGTGATGATGTACGTGGCGCCGGAATACATGGCCGGTGACGACGGCACGCTGGATGCCGGCATGGCAAGCCTGATGCGCTGGGCCAGCCTGCTCCTGACGCTGCCCGCCATTGCCTACTCTGCCCAGCCTTTCCTGAAAGGCGCCTGGTCCAGCCTGAAAGCCCGTGTGCTGGGGATGGACGTGCCGGTGGCATTGGGCATCATGGCTGCCTTCATCGGTAGTGCCGTATCGACTTTCCGCGGCCACGGCGAGGTGTATTACGACTCGGTCACCATGTTCATTTTCCTGCTGCTGGCCAGCCGCTACCTGGAAATGGTAGCGCGCCGCAAAGCAGCCAGCGCCTTGTCGCGCCTGCGCCATGGCGTGCCGGAGATGGCGCAGCGCCTGGCCGCCTGGCCGGACCTGCGCGATGCCACCACCGTGCCCGCCAGCGCGCTTGCCGCCGGCGACCATATCATCGTCAAAGGCGGCGAGGCCGTGGCGGCCGATTGCGTGGTGGTGGAAGGCAGCACGGCCGTCGACCTGTCGCTGCTGACCGGCGAAAGCGCCCCGCAGCGCAAGACTGTCGGCGATGCGATTCCCGGCGGCGCCGTTAACGCGGGCAGCCCGGTCGTGCTGCGTGTCGAGACGCCGGCACGCGAGAGTACCTTGGCCGGCCTGCTCAAGTTGATTGAACGCGCCGGCAGCGCCAAGCCGCAGATTGCGCAGTGGGCGGACCGTACCGCCTCCTGGTTTGTCGCTGCGCTGCTGCTGTTCGCCGCGGCCAGCTTTGGCTTCTGGTCCTGGCATGACGCAGCGCGCGCCTGGCCGGTGGCGATTGCGGTACTGGTGGTGTCCTGCCCTTGCGCCTTGTCGCTGGCGACTCCCTCGGCGCTGGCAGCAGCGACAGACCGCCTGCTGGGCAAAGGCGCCCTGGTCGTGCAGCCGCATGTCCTCGAGACTTTGCACCGCACCACACATATCGTATTCGACAAGACCGGCACGCTGACGGAAGGCTGCCCAACCGTGCAAAGCATCGACGCGATCGACGGCGCGCGGATCATCGGCATCCTGCGCGTGGCAGCGGCACTCGAAACTGGCAGCGCGCACCCGATTGCACGGGCCATCAGCGCCGCCGCTGAAGCGCATGGCGCTGGCGCGGCTGGCGCCACCGGCCTGCAGGAACTGGCGGGGCAGGGGTTGGAAGGCATGGTCAATGGCGTTCGCTATCGCCTCGGCACTGCGGCATATGTAGCCGGCATCGCTGGCAGCCCGGTACCGCGATCGGGCCTGGCCGGAGTGGCTGGCGCTGCGGGCGCCACGGACAGCTCGCCGATGACCACCGTGTGGCTGGGCATGCAGGGCCGTTGGCTGGGACGTTTCCGCATTTCCGACGCACTGCGGGCAGATGCGCGGCGGACGGTTGAATTCTTCCAGCGGCTCGGCAAGGAGGTGGTGCTGCTAAGCGGCGACCAGCAGTCACTGGCAGAAAGCGTGGCGGGACAGTTGGGCATCACGCAGGCGATCGGCGACTGCCTGCCGGACGAAAAGCTCGCCTATGTGCAGGCGCTGCAAGCGCGCGGCGGCGTGGTAGCGATGGTTGGCGACGGCATCAACGACGCCGCCGTGCTGAGCGCGGCCGATGTCTCTTTCGCAATGGGCAGCGGGGCAACGTTGGCGCAAGTGCACGCCGACTGCGTGCTGCTCGACGCCCGCCTGCCGTTGCTGACGGAAACCGCCCGCAGCGCGGACAAGACCATGCGTGTGATCCGCCAGAACCTGGCCTGGGCCACGCTGTACAACATTGTTGCCATTCCGGCAGCGGCCTTCGGGGTGCTGAACCCGTGGCTGTCCGGCGTTGGCATGGCGGCCAGCTCCGCCATCGTCGTTCTCAATGCGCTCCGTTTGCGCAGAGGTTAAAAAAATGGAATCACTTTACCTGCTCATACCCATCAGCGTCGGCCTGGTTTTCGGCGCGCTGTGGTTGTTTTTCAAGGCCTCGGATGACGGCCAATTCGACGATCTGGTAGGCCCGGCCATCCGAGTTTTACAGGACAACGACCGGATTTGATCCACGTCATGTTTTTTTGAAGTGCTCCTCGGTAACCTTTGACATATCTCATCAAAGTGTCTGCCTGGAGAATTCAAAGTGGATCAATCACTGGACTACAACTACAAGGTCGTGAAGCAATTCGCGATCGCCACCATACTGTGGGGCGTTGTGGGCATGCTGGTCGGCGTCATCATCGCCGCCCAACTTGCCTGGCCCGCCCTGAACCTGGACATTCCCTGGCTGACTTACGGTCGCCTGCGTCCCCTGCACACCAATGCAGTGATTTTCGCCTTCGGCATCAGCGGCCTGTTCGCCACTTCGTACTACGTGGTGCAGCGCACTTGCCAGGTCCGTTTGTTCTCCGACAAGCTGGCAGCTTTCACTTTCTGGGGCTGGCAAGCCGTGATCCTGGCCGCCGTGGTCACCCTGCCAATGGGTTTCACCCGCGGCAAGGAGTACGCTGAGCTGGAATGGCCAATCTCGATCCTGATCGCCCTGGTGTGGGTCAGCTACGCGGTGGTCTTCTTCGGCACCATCGTCAAGCGCAAGGTCAAGCACATCTACGTCGCCAACTGGTTCTTCGGCGGCTACATCCTGGCGGTAACCCTGCTGCACGTGGTGAACTCGATGTCGATGCCGGCTTCGCTGTTCAAGTCCTACTCCATGTACACCGGCGTGCAGGACGCGATGATCCAGTGGTGGTACGGCCACAACGCGGTGGGCTTCATCCTGACCGCAGGCTACCTGGGCATGGTGTACTACTTCATCCCGAAACAGGCCGAGCGTCCTGTGTACTCCTACAAGCTGTCGATCGTGCACTTCTGGGCGCTGATCTTCACCTACATGTGGGCCGGTCCCCACCACCTGCACTACACCGCGCTGCCTGACTGGGCGCAGTCGCTGGGCATGGTGTTCTCCCTGATCCTGCTGGCGCCAAGCTGGGGCGGCATGATCAACGGCATGATGACCCTCTCCGGCGCATGGCACAAGCTGCGCACCGACCCGATCCTGAAGCTGATGATCGTTTCCCTGTCCTTCTACGGCATGGCCACTTTCGAAGGCCCGATGATGTCGATCAAGACCGTCAACGCACTGTCGCACTACACCGACTGGGGCATCGCCCACGTTCACGGCGGCGCACTGGGCTGGGTGGGCTTCATCACCATGGGCTCGATCTACTACCTGATCCCGCGCATGGCCGGCCAGACCAAGATGTACAGCACCAAGCTGATCGACCTGCACTTCTGGGTCGCCACCATCGGCGTCGTCCTGTACATCGCCGCGATGTGGATTGCCGGCGTGATGCAGGGCCTGATGTGGCGCGCAGTGAATGCCGACGGCACCCTGACCTACACCTTCGTGGAAAGCGTCAAGGCCACCTATCCGTACTACGTGGTGCGCTTCCTGGGCGGACTGCTGTACCTGGCCGGCATGTGCATCATGGCTTACAACGCCTGGATGACCCTGAAGGGCCGCGAAACGACGCGTGCACGCATCCCTGAATTGAGCATGGCCGCCTGAGTGGCAACTGACCGGAGTAGAAGATGAAATTTTCCCATGAATGGATTGAGAAGAACCCCTGGCTGCTGATCGCGCTGGTCACGCTGGTGGTATCGGTGGGCGGCGCGGTGGAGATCATCCCGCTGTTCTTCCAGAAGTCGACCACGGAGCCGGTGGCGGGCCTGAAGCCTTACTCCGCGCTGCGCCTGACCGGCCGCGACATCTACGTGCGTGAAGGCTGCTACGTCTGCCACTCGCAGATGGTGCGCCCGTTCCGCGCCGAGACCGAGCGTTACGGCCACTACTCGGTGGCGGGCGAGTTTGTGTATGACCGCCCGTTCCAGTGGGGTTCCAAGCGCACCGGCCCAGACCTGGCGCGCGTTGGCGGCCGCTACTCCGACGAGTGGCACCGCACCCACCTGAACAACCCGCGCGACGTGGTGCCGGAATCGAACATGCCTAACTATCCGTGGCTGGCGCAGACCAAGCTGAAGCCGGAAGACGTGGTGCCGAAGATGCGCGCACTGAAGCGCATGGGCGATCCGTACACGGAAGAAGAAATCGCCGCCGCACCGGCCGAACTGGCCAACAAGACGGAAGAGGATGCACTGGTGGCTTACCTGCAAGGCCTGGGCACCCTGATCAAGACGAGGAACTGAAATGGAAAACTTTTTTGGCAATGCGAGCAACGTGATGACGGTGATTTCCTTCCTCACTTTCCTCGGCATCGTATGGTGGGCCCAGCGCGGTAACTGGGAAGAAGCAGCCAAGCTGCCTTTCGCAGACGAGGAGAAGGACCATGGCTGATTTCACCAGCGAATTCTGGAACCTGTACGTCGTCGTCCTGACCGTCATCGGCATCGTCGGCTGCGGGGTCCTGCTGTGGTCCCAGTCGTCCGTTAAGGGTTCGGCCCTGAAGTCGGTGGACGGCAAAGTCGGCACCACCGGCCATATCTGGGACGAGGACCTGACCGAACTGAATACGCCTATGCCGCGCTGGTGGATGTGGCTGTTCTACCTGACCATCGCCTTCGCCATCGGCTACCTGTGGCTGTATCCGGGCCTGGGCAGCTACAAGGGCTCGCTGGGCTGGACTTCCGCCAAGGAGCACAAGGAAGAACTGGCCAAGGCCGAGAAGGAGTACGGCCCGCTGTTCGACAAGTACAAAGGCCAGGACCTGAAAGCCGTAGCGGCAGATCCGCAGGCGCACGCCATCGGCGAACGCCTGTTCCTGACCTACTGCGCACAGTGCCACGGTTCCGATGCACGCGGCAACAAGGGCTTCCCGAACCTGGCAGACAAGGACTGGCTGCATGGCGGCGATCCCGACACCATCAAGCTGACCATCATGAAGGGCCGCCACGGCGTGATGCCTCCGATGGGCGCCGCAGTGGGCTCGGAAAAGGATATCGAAAACGTTGCGCAGTATGTCCTGAGCCTGTCGGACAGCACGCACGACCCGATCAAGTCCGTCATGGGCAAGTCGAAGTTCAGCGCCTGCATGGCCTGCCACGGTGCAGGCGGCAAGGGCAACCCGATGCTGGGTGCGCCTAACCTGAGCGACAAGACCTGGCTGTACGGCGGCAGCGCCGAAACCATCATGGAAACCATCCGCAAGGGCCGCAACAACACCATGCCTGCCTTCGAGGACTTCCTCGGCGAAGGCAAAGTGCACGTGCTGGCAGCCTACGTTTGGGGCCTGTCGAACCCTCCAGTCACCGCTTCTCGGTAAGAAATGAACGCCCCCGCACCACAAGTCATCAAGATGTACGCCAAGCGCGAGGATATTTTCCCGCGCGAGGTGAAAGGCCATTACCAGAACCTGCGCTGGATCTGCCTGATCCTGACGCAACTGGTCTTCTACGGAGCGCCCTGGCTGCAATGGAATGGCCGGCAGGCCATCCTGTTCGACCTGATGTCGCGCAAGTTCTACATCTTTGGCCTGGTCTTGTGGCCGCAGGACTTCATCTACCTGGCGGCCATGCTGATCGCCTGTGCCTGGGGCCTGTTCCTGGTCACGGCGGTTGCCGGCCGCGTGTGGTGCGGCTTCTCCTGTCCGCAAACGGTCTACACGGAGATGTTCCTGTGGATCGAGCGTAAGTTCGAAGGATCGCGCAGCGCCCAGATGCGCCTGGCGAAAGAGCCGATGTCGTTCAACAAAGCCTGGCGCAAGGGCGGCAAGCATCTCGCGTGGCTGCTGCTGGCATTGTGGACCGGCTTTACCTTCGTCAGCTATTTCTCGCCGCTGCACAACCTCGCCAAGGAAGCGCAGACGTTCAACTTCGGCCCATGGGAAACGTTCTGGGTGCTGTTCTACAGCCTTGCCACCTACGGCAACGCCGGCTGGCTGCGCGAGCAGGTGTGCAAGTACATGTGCCCTTACGCCCGCTTCCAGAGCGCGATGTTCGACCGCGATACGCTGATCATCACCTACGACGAAAAGCGCGGCGAACCGCGCGGCCCGAAATCGGAAGGCTCCTGCATCGACTGCTCGCTGTGCGTCCAGGTCTGCCCGACCGGCATCGATATCCGTAAAGGCCTGCAGTACGAATGCATCGGCTGCGCCGCCTGCATCGATGCCTGCGATATCGTGATGGACAAGATCCAGCAGCCGCGCGGCCTGATCCGCTACAGCACCGATCGCGCAATGCAGCTCGGCCTGAGTGCGAAAGAGATCCGCAAGCGCATCATGCGCCCGCGCGTCTTGCTCTATACCGGCGGCCTGCTGCTGTTCATTGTTGCCGTGTTCACCACCCTGGCCCTGCGTACGCCGTTGAAGATGGACGTGATCCGCGACCGCGGTTCGATGGGCCGCGAAGTGGAAAACGGCATGATCGAAAACGTGTATCGCCTCCAGATCATGAACACCGGCGAACAAGGCCATACCTACCGTATCCGTGCCAGCGGCATCGATACGCTGCAGGTTGCGGTACCGGATACAGTGGAACTCGGCCCGACCGAAACCCGCGCGGTGCCGATCCGCCTGCGCGTCGATCACGGCAAGGGCGAGGTTGGATCCAACAAGATTGCGATTGAGTTGACGGCGCTGGATGATCCATCGCTGGCCGTCAAGGAAAAAGCGGTATTCATCGTGCCGCGCTAAGGAGATTGAAATGAATGCTACCGTCGCCCCCGCCGACGCCGCCCCCTGGTATACCCATCGCTGGCCATGGCTGCTGATGCTCGGCCCGGCCGTTGTGGCAGTGGCAGGCATCGCCACCAGCTACGTCGCTTTCACCAGCCAGGACGCGCTGGTGGTGGGCGACTACTACAAGCAGGGCAAGGCGATCAACCAGGACTTGCGCCGCGACCGTGCGGCCGCAGCCCTCGGCCTGTCGATCGACCTGCGCTACGACGCAGCGGAAGGCCTGCTGCACGGCCACGTAGGCAGCAGCAAGCCGCTCGCGGACGAAACGCTATCCGTGCGCCTGCAGCACGCCACCCAGCCGAATCGCGACATGGTACTGATGGCCCGTCCCGATGCCGCAGGCAACTTCAGCGTCGCCTTGCCGATGCTGGAACGTTCGCGCTGGCAAGTGCTGGTCGAGGGCAAGCAGCGCGACTGGCGCCTGGAAGGCGTTTGGCAATGGCCTGTAGAACGCGAGGTGGCGATTCGCGCCGACACTGGCACTACGCCCGGCACGGCACGCTAGCCGACCAGGTATTCGCGCGCCAGCGCACGCGCCCGATGCAGGCGGCTCTTGGTAGCCGCCGTCGTCAGGCCCAGTTCCTGCGCAATCTCCGCAATGCTCAGCTCCTCGAAGTCGCGCAGCAGCACGATCTGCAGGTAGTCGCGCGGCAGCGACTCCAGCGCCTGCACCAATTCCGTCCGCAAGCCTGCATCATCCTGCGATGCCAGCCATTGCTCGGCGCGCTCTTCGTCATACGGATCGTAGTTGAGGGCGCGCCGGCCCAGCCGCCTGCATTCGCGCTGCACCACTTTGAACAGCCATCCTGAAAACGCCGCCAGCACCTTCAGCGAGGACAGGCGGCGCGACATCACCAGCAGCACCTCCTGCACCGCATCATCCACATCGCTGATCAGGCAATTGCGCTGGGCGTAGCGACGGATATCCGGCTGGCATACCGCCAGCAGCTTGGCCAACGCCTGCGGATCGCCGCGGTGGGCGGCCTGCAGGACCGGCTGGTGCTGTTCGAGAAGTGCCATTTACCGTTTTGCCTTATCCAGTTTGCGGCCCACCATGGCGCAGGCAGGGCAGAAGCCAAAAAGCCCCGACATCACGATCCCAGCGGCCGACAGCGCCACGACCGTGCCCCACAGGCCACCCAGGGCGAGCACGCCCCACGCCACGACGGCCAGGCCGACGATCACACGCAGCACGCGTTCCCAGGTTGGCACATTTTTAACATAGAACATTTTGCACTCCTTTTCACAGGCAGAGGGAAATTCCTCACCTGCTAAGAGGGGTCGATTCCGGATTTGGATTCGCGGTTACAAAAATAAATTACACTAGCCAGCAGCCCCCTCGCCCAAAGGACGTCGATGAAGCCTCTCGGGATCAATGTGAAGGTCGCACTTGCCACCAGCATCATGTCCATCGTGATGATCGCCGTGGTGACCGTGTTGCAGGCGCAACGCCTGCGCGAGGACTTCACCAAGGTGCTGTTTGCGCAGCAGGACGCCCTGATCACACGTACGGCCGAAGACCTGGACGACAAGCTGACCACACTGCTGGACGTCATTGCCCAATCGGCGCGCAAGCAGCCCCGCAGCCTGATGGCCGATCCGGCCGCCCTGCGCAACTGGTACGAGGAGCGCGCCATGCTGTCGATGTTCGACGACGTCATCGTGATCGATGGCGCCGGCACCGTGATAGCCGACGTGCCGCACATCGCAGGCAGGGAAAAGGTCTCCGTGGCGGACCGCGAATACTTCAAGAAGGTAGTGGAGACCCGCAAGCCGATGATTGCCGGCCCGATCAAGAGCCGCGTCAGCGGCCAGCCCATTGTGCAGATGGTGGCGCCCATCCTGGACGAGCGCGGCAAGGTGGTCGGCGTACTGGCCGGCGTACTGCGGCTGTACAAGGACAATATGCTGGGCCACCTGCGTACCGCCAAGGTAGGCAAGACCGGCTACTACTTCGCCGTGACGCTCGGCGAGCCGTCAATCTACGTGGTGCATCCCGAGGCCAGCCGCATCCTGCAGCCGCGGGCCCAGAATGCCAACCCGGCAACGACGCGCGCCATGAAGGGAGAGTTCGAGGGTACGGTCTTCAGCACCAGTGCTGCCGGAGTGCCGGGGGTGAGCAGTTACCGCCGCCTGAAATCCACCGACTGGCTGCTTGCCTCTATCCTGCCGGTACAGGAAGCTTTTGAGCCCTTCGAAGGCGTACAGCTGCATATGCTGGCCTGGGGTGTAGCAGCGTCCTTGATTTCGGCCCTGCTGATCGGCTGGATCACGCTCTACCTGCTGGCGCCGGTGGCCAAGCTTCGCAATGCGATCCAGGGCCTGCGCGCCACGCCCGGCGAGTTCACCCCGATTCCCGTCACCCGCAAAGATGAAATTGGCGAACTGACGGAGGCCTTCAACAGCCTGATACAGGAGCGCCAGGCGGCCGAAGCCCATTCACAAACCTTGATGGCGGAAGCCGACCTGCGTGCGGCGGAACTCGAACAGGAACGCGACCGCGCCGAGGCAGCCAATCGCGCCAAGAGCGACTTCGTGGCAAATATGAGCCACGAGATCCGCACGCCGATGAACGCTGTGCTGGGAATGGTGTATTTGCTCGGGAATACCTCGCTCAGCGCGCAGCAGCGCAAATACCTGAACATGATTCGCACTTCCGGGCAATCCTTGCTGGGCATCCTGAACGACGTGCTGGACTTTTCCAAGATCGAAGCGCGCCGCATGGAACTGGCGCCGATCGACTTCGACCTGGACGAGGCGATGGCGACCCTGGCCACCACCATGACCATGAACGCCGGCGACAAGGAACTGGAACTGGCCATCGTTGTGGCGCCTGACGTGCCAACCCTGCTGCATGGCGATGCGCTGCGCCTGCAGCAAATCCTGACCAACCTGGCCAGCAACGCGATCAAGTTCACCGAGCAGGGCGAAGTGGTCGTTTCGGTGAAGACGGCGGTACGGGTGGCCGACCGCGCGCTGCTTTGCTTCGAAGTCCGCGACACCGGCATCGGCATGACGCAACAGCAGACTGCCCAGTTGTTCCATGCCTTCTCGCAGGGCGACGAAAGCATCACGCGCCGCTTTGGCGGCACCGGCCTGGGCCTGGCCATCACACGCCGCCTGGTGGAACTGATGGGTGGCCAGGTGCAGCTTCAAACCGCGCCGGGCGATGGCAGCACTTTCTCCTTCGAGCTCTGGTTCGGCGTGCTGCCGGAACGCGCCACGCCGAGGCGCCTGCCGGCCATCGGGCCGCTGAATGTGCTGGTAGCGGACGATAACAGCACCAGCCGCACCATGATCGCCCAATTGCTGCGGGCCTGGGGATGGGATGCGGACGAAGCCGATAACGGCGAAGCAGCCCTGCAGCGCTTTCAGGAGCGGCTGGCCGGGCCGCGCCCCTACGACGTGGTACTGACCGACTGGCACATGCCGGGTTCGGACGGCCATGCCTCGGCACGCGAAATCAGGCGGGCAGCCGAGGGCCACCGCCAGCCTATCGTCGTCACCATTAACGCTTTCGCGCGCGCCCAGGTCGACGATATCGCCAACACGCCGGAAGCGGATGCGGTGCTGGTCAAGCCGATCACGGCATCGAGCCTGTTCGACGCCCTGCACCAGGCTCTGGCTGCGACCAGCGGAGCCGAAGATGCTTCTGCGTCGGCTTCCGCACTGGGCAACCGGCTGCGCGGCGTGCATTTCCTGCTGGTGGAGGACAACCTGCTGAACCAGGCCGTTGCGCGAGGCATCCTCGAACTGGCCGGCGCCACGCTGGACGTGGCGGGCGATGGCCAGCAGGCGGTCGATATCCTGCGGTCCAGCGCCAGCCGCTATGACATCGTGCTGATGGATATGCAGATGCCGGTGCTCGATGGTTTCAGCGCCACGCGCATGATCCGCGACGAGCTGAAACTGGACCTGCCGGTGATAGCGATGACCGCAGGCGTGCTGGCTTCCGAACGCGACCGCTGCACCGAGGCCGGCATCACCGACTTCATCGCCAAGCCGGTGGTGATCGAGGAGATGATGGCGGTGATAGAGCGCTACCTGCGCAAGCCTGCGGGCAGCGCGCCCGCTGCGAACGATGCCGGCATGGCGCACCCAGAACATGCGCCGTCCGAGCAGGTATTCAGCATGGACAGCCTGATGCGCGTGATGGGCAAGGACCAGAAGGGCCGGGCGGTCATGTTCAAGATGGTGCGCGGTGCCCTGGAAGGCGGCCTGCAGCCCATGGACGATGCGGATGCGGCAGTGCGTGCGGGCCGGCCCGGCGAAGCGGCGCGCATCCTGCATAGCTTGCGCGGCGCGGTCGGCGTGCTGGGGGCAAAGCGGCTGGTAAAGGCCACGCTGGACGCCGAATCGGCAATCCGGGTCGGCAATCCGGACAACCTGCCGGGCATGCTGGCTGCCGTGCGCTACGAGCTGGAGCAGGTGCTGGCGCACGGGCGTCGCTGGCTGGAGCAGGAAGACCGCTAGCTGTCGCGCCGGTTCAGGTAGGCGCCGGCAGCCAGGCCTGCCCCAAAGGCCAGGTACACCATCAGCAGCGACGTATGCGACAGGCGCTCCTCGAATCCTGGCCGCAGCCGGTGCGGCGTCAGCTGGTAATCGGTGAAGCAGGCGACAGCGCTTGCCGCCGCCGCCACGGTGGCGGTGGTTGCCGCCTCCTTCTTGTCGAGTGTCTTGCAGCAGGACTTTTCGAATAGCGCGGCCCAGAACATCGACGCCCCGTGGTGGATCAGGTATCCGACCAGCGTGTGCTTGAGCGTAGGCTTGTCGACGCGTGTCGCCTTGTCACCCCAGAGCCAGTGGCTAACCGCATTTACTCCTGCAAACATGCTGCCGGCTTCGCGTTTGCCGCAAGCGGCCAGCACCAGCGTCGAGGCAAGGCTGGCCAGTGCGCCGGGCAATACGCTGTGCTTGAGCGCCGTGCTCCAAGTGTCCATGGCGATTCTCCCTTTTCGTGTAATGTCCGAGGACGGGAGGAGGAGCCGATGCGGGTGCTGCTGACCGGCGCTACAGGGTTTATCGGGTCGCGTGTTGCGGCGGCCTTGCTGGCGCGCGGTCATGAAGTCATTGCTGCCGGGCGGCATCCCGGACGCGATGCCCGCATGGGCTTTGTTCCTGCCGACTTTGTTCACGATACCGAAAAAGCTGTGTGGGCGGCGCGCCTCAAGGGCGTGGACGCCGTGGTGAACGCAGTGGGTATTTTTCGTCCTCAAGGCGCAGCTTCCTTTACGGCAGTGCATGATGCGGCGCCGCGCGCGCTGTTCGCCGCCTGCGCGGAGGTGGGCGTACGTTATGTGGTGCAGGTGTCGGCGCTTGGTGCGGATGCCGGCGCGCGTTCAGCTTTTCACGCGAGCAAGAAGGCGGCCGACGATGCACTGGCTGCGTCGCAGCTGGACGGCTGCATCGTCCAGCCCTCGCTGGTCTATGGTGCGGAAGGCGCCAGCGCGCGCATGTTCCGCATGCTGGCGGCCATGCCGCTTGCGGTCCGGCTGGGCAGCGCGCCGCAGCTGGTGCAGCCGGTCCATATCGACGATGTCGTAGCCGCCATCGTTCTCCTGGTCGAGCGGGGAGCCGGCGAGCGTCCTGCGACTGGCGCCGGCGTGGCGCGCCTGGCGCTGGTTGGCCCGGAGGCGCTGCCATTCGTAGACTATTTGCGGGCGCTGCGGACAGCGATGGGCCTCGGGCGGTGGCGTTTGCCGGTGCTGCGGTTGCCGGATTGGCTCGCGCGCAGCCTGTCGCGCGTTGCGGGCATGCTTCCAGGGAGCCCACTCGACCGCGAGGCGCTGGAGATGCTGGCGCGCGGGAATACCGCTGACGCAGCCCCCCTGGCTGCACTGCTGGGCCGCCAGCCGCGCGCGGTACGCGACTTTATTTCCCAGCCGGAGGCTACGCGCAGCCAGGCGCAACTCGACTGGCTGCTGCCCCTGCTGCGTGTGAGCATCGCCGCTGTGTGGATCTGGACTGCCATCGTATCGGCCGGCCTGTATCCGGTCGCCGACAGTTACACGCTGCTGGTCCGCACCGGCGTGCCACAAATGCTGGCGCCGCTGATGCTGTACGGTGCATCCGCGCTCGACCTGGCTTTTGGCGCGGGCACGCTGGCATGGACGCGCCGCAGCCGGCGTTGGCTATGGCTTGCGCAGATCGCCCTGATCGCCTTCTACAGCATCGTCATCGCCTGGCGCCTGCCCGAATTCCTGCTCCACCCCTACGGCCCAATCAGCAAGAACCTGCCCATGCTGGCCGCGCTCTGGATGCTCTACGAAATGGAGAAACCGTGATGGAATACCTGATCGTAAAATGGCTGCACATCCTCTCTTCAACGCTGCTGTTCGGCACAGGCATCGGCTCCGCGTGGTACCTGCTGTTCGCGGTGATCAGCAAAAATGTGCAGGCAATTGCCGTCGTCACCCGCATCCTTGTGATAGCCGACTGGCTGTTCACCGGCGTTACGATGATCGCCCAGCCGGCGACCGGCTTTTACCTGATCCATCTCGCCGGCTTTCCAATGCAGACGCCATGGATCAAATGGTCCGTCGTGCTATTCGTGATCGCCTTGCTGTGCTGGCTGCCTGTCGTCTGGCTGCAAATGAAGATGCGCGATGTCGCGGCGGAAGCGATGCAGCAGGCGGCGCCGCTGCCTGCCCAGTTCTGGCGCTACTTCCGCGCCTGGATCGTGCTTGGCATTCCGGCTTTCTTCGCCTTCATCGCCGTGTTCTACTTGATGGTCGTGAAGCCGGCCTGGGGATAGATGGCCTGGCCGCGCTCCAGCATGGCGACGAATTCGCCAATCCGTTTGGCCCGCGTTTCCGCGCGCTTGGCCTGGTGGGTGCGGAACAGGATCGAATAGCGGTTCTGCGAGCTCAGCTTCGAGAAGTTCGCGCGCGCCATGGCGCTGGCATCCAGCGCTGCCTGCAAATCGGCCGGCACTTCCGCCGCGCTCCATGAGTCATATGCTGCTTCCCAGCGGCCGTCCTGCTTGGCGCGCTCGACTTCCGCCAGCCCGGCAGGCTGCATCAGCCCCTTTTCGGCAAGTGCAGCGACCTTGTCGCGGTTCACCTTGGACCAGATGCTGCGCTTGGCGCGCGGCGTGAATTTTTGTAGCCAGTATTGCTCGTCGATGCTCTTCTTCTGGCCGTCGATCCAGCCGAAACACAGCGCCGCGTCGAGCGCTTCCGGGTACTGGACCGACGTTTCCGGCGCCTCTTTCTTGGCGATCTTCATCCACACGCCGGGCGAGGAGGCGTGCTGCTTCTGCAGCCACGACCACCATGCTTTTCCGGTGGCAAACAGGCGCTGCTCCAGTTCGACTTTAGTGCTCATAGTTTGACCTTTCTTGCGACTTCGACAAAAGCCTTGGCTGCCGGCGAGGCCTGCGCCAGGTTGCGCAGCGCCAGCCCGACCCGGCGCCGCACTGGCGGCGAGAAGGGCCGCACCGCGATGTTCGGATGGGTGGCAGCCAGGTCGACCGGCAGCGCCAATTCTGCCATGCCCGACACGCCATCGCCGCGCCCTACCATCCCGAGCACGGTCAGCACCTGCGACATGCGGTAACGGACTTGCGGGCACAAGCCCTGTGCGGCGAACAGCGGCTCGATCAGGGTCGAGCAGCCGGCGTCGGGCATGATGAAAGGTTCGTTCGCCAGGTCATGCGCGCTGACGGACTTCTTGGCCGCCAGCCGATGGCCTGCCGGCAGCAGCGCCACCATCTGGTCCTCCACCAGGTCGACGGTGTCGAAACGGTCGTCAGGCTGCTGGATAAAGCCGATGTCGACGCGGCGGTCGAGAATCCATTGCAGGGTGTCGTCGTCCGTGCCTTCGTCGATGCGCACTTCAATCCCGGGATAGCGCTTCTGGAAGACGTCGAGAATGGCCGGGATCAGCTTGAGAGAAGAGGTCGGGCCGAAGGAGCCGATACGCAGCAAGCCCTTATTCAGGCCGCTGGCTGCCGACACTTCCTGGCGCATCGATTCCGCCAGGCCGAGGATTTCGCGGGCCCGCACCAGCAGCCGCTGGCCCAGTTCCGTCACGTCGGCCGTGGCGCCCTGGCGCTCGATGAGCTGGGCGCCGAGTTCCTGCTCCAGCGACTTGATGGCGTGGGAGATAGCGGACTGGCTCACGCCAAGCCGCAGGGCGGCGGCGGTGAAGCCGCGCAATTCCGCCACCAGGGCGAAGATTTCCAGTTGGGTGAACGTCATGAGGATTTACTCATTTTTCTATGAGTCAGGATTAGTATTAATGTATAACCTCCTTCACTGACACGCAAGGCCCACTGCCATGATCTACCTGAAACTGATCGCCTGCACCCTGATCTGGGGCGGCACCTTCATTGCCGGCCATATTGTCTCGAATGCACTGCCGCCGCTGACGGCAGCCTCCATCCGCTTCTCGATTGCCGCCGCGCTGCTGCTGGTGCTGGCCTGGAAGCGGGAAGGCGGCCTGCCTAAACTCTCGATGCAGCAACTGGGTGCGACCGCCGCCTTGGGCCTGACCGGTATCTTCCTGTACAACTTCTGTTTCTTCTCCGCGCTGGGCAAGATGGAAGCCAGCCGCTCGGCGCTCTTTATCGCGATGAATCCGATCGTGACCGCGCTGGCCGCTGCCGCCGTACTGCGCGAACGCCTGAACTGGCAGAAATGGGCGGGTATCGGCATCGCCTTCGTCGGCGCCACCGTGCTGATCACGCGCGGCGAGCCGATGGCGGCCCTGCATGACATCAGCCAGTCGATCGGCGTTGGTGAATTGATGATGCTGGGCGCAGCCTCCTGCTGGGCAGCCTACACCCTGGTCGGCCGCGCCGCACTGAAAGGCCTGTCGCCGATCGCCGCCACCACGTATGCCTCGCTGTGGGGCCTTGGCTTCCTGCTGATCACCGCCTCGCGTGAGTTGCCGAATGTGGCCTGGGCTTCACTGGGCTGGCAAGTATGGGCATCCGTCACCTATCTCGGCGCGTTCGGCACCGTGGTGGCTTTCGTGTGGTGGTATGAAGGGGTGAAAGCCCTTGGCCCGGCACGCACGGCAGTGTTCAACAACCTGGTGCCGGTATTCGGTGTATCGCTCGCGGCGCTGATGCTGGGCGAGCAGGTGATGGCTTCGATGATTGCCGGCGGCCTGCTGGTGGCCACCGGCGTGACAATCACAAATCGATAACCAAGCGCTGATCAGGCGTAGCGCAGCACGTCACCCAGGGGACGGCGCGGCTTTTGCGGCCAGTTGCCCTGGGCGGCGTGACCGACGGCGACCAGCATGACCGGCACTTCATTGGCATCCAGGCCGAAGGCGGCATGCACGGCCTGGGCGTCGAAGCCGGTCATGGCGCAGCTTGAGAGTCCCATGCCTTCGGCGGCCAGGATCATGGTCATCGCCGCCAGGGAGGCGGAACGCAGGGCCTCGTCGCGCTGGGCGCGTTCGTCGCCGTCCATCGAACCCTGCGCCATGCGGGTCCAGCTATCGACAACGGGTTGGATAAGTATGCCTTTATCCACAGCCGGTTTCAGCGCAGCCGCCACCTGGTCCTGCGCCTTCAGGGTGCCGCTGATGATGAAGGTGACCGGCGCATCCACGACTTTCTGCTGGCCGAAAGACAGTTCGCGCAGCTTTTCCCGCGCTTCCTGCGAGCACACGGCGACAAACTGCCAGTTCTGCACGTTGTAGGCGGAAGGCGCCAGCGTCGCCAGGCGTGCCAACTCCGCTACCTGCTCGTCGCTGACAGGCGCCGCCGGGTCGAAGTAGTTGGCCGAGACGCGGGCTTCGATCAAGTCCTTGATTGGGTTAGACATTATTTAGCCTCCTGCAGCTTAAGTTGAAGAGTGAGTACGCTGCCCAGCACCACGGCCAGGCCAATCATTGCGGTGCCGCCAAGCTTCTGGCCGAGCAGGATCCAGCCGAGGACGACGGCGGTTGCAGGGCTCAGCAGGCCAAGCGAGGACACGGCAACCGGCGACAGCTTGCTCAGGCCACGGAACCACAGCAGGTAAGCCACCAGGGCGCCGACGAAAGTCAGGTAGGCATAACCGAGGATTTCGCTGGCAGCCAGCGAGGCAGGCAGCGGTGGATCGGCCAGCAGCGCCAGCGGCGTGAGCATCAGGCCACCGAGCAGGAGCTGCCAACCGGCCAGTTCCGCCACCGGCAAGCCGGTTTTCCAGCGACGGGCCAGCCAGGTGCCGACAGCCATGCTCAGGGCGCCGGCCAGGGCCGCTGCAACGCCGAGCGCATCCCATCGGGCGGATGGCGACAGCAGCAGGGCGCCCATGCCGGCCACGCCTACTGCAGCGGCGCCGAGTGCGGCCCACTGCGGACGGCGTCCATCCCAGCCCCAGGCCAGCCCCATGATGACGATTGGCTGGATCGCACCGAGCACGGCAGCCAGGCCGCCCGGCAGGCGGTAAGCGGCGACGAATAGCAAGGCCTGGAAGGCGCCGATGTTCAGCGCCGCCAGCACGGCGACGCGCCACCAGAGATGGCGGGCCAGCATGCGGCCGGCGAACAGCACCAGCAGCAGGCCGGCCGGCAAGGCGCGCACGGCGGCGGCGGTGAAGGGACGCCCGGCGGGCAGGATTTCGGTGGCGACGATATAGGTCGAACCCCAGATGACGGGGGCCAGCGCGGTGATCGCGGTATCGGCTAAGGGGAATTTTTTCATGGCTGCAAAAGTATCTTGAAATCGAGATAAATCGGAGTATAGCAAATTTATCTTGAAATCGAGATAAATTGCTATAATCGTCCCGATAGCTAACTGGAGACGGCTGTGGATAAAGTGGATTTAATCCTGGAGCAATGGGCACGCGAGATGCCCGCCCTGGACGTGGGACCGATGGGCGTGATCGGGCGCCTGAACCGCTGCGCGGCGCTGATGCGGCGCCGGCTTGACGCGACGTTCGAGCAATTTGGGCTCAGTAACTGGGAATTCGACGTGCTGGCGACCCTGCGCCGGTCTGGCGCACCTCACCAGTTGGCGCCAACCGCGCTGTTTTCGCAACTCATGGTGACATCCGGGACGATGACGCACCGCCTGCAAAGGCTGGAGGCGCAGGGCTGGGTGACGCGCGCGCCGAATCCGGCCGACGCACGCAGCCTGCTGGTCCAGCTCAGCCCCGCAGGGCTGGAACTGATCGAACGCGCCGTGGCGGCCCACGTGGAAAATGAGAAGAACATCATGGCCCCGTTCGGGGCCGATGGCTCAGCCGCGCTGGACGCGCAGCTGCGCAAGCTGCTCGCTATGCTGGAGTCTTAAAGGCGCCGACCTGGGCGCCGATACGCGCGCCCATGGCCTCGCCCAAGGCCTGCAAGCCGCTCAGAGGGCGCACCATCACTTCGAATTCAACGATCTTGCCGGCGTCATTGAAGCGAATGAAGTCGATGCCCTTGAGCTGTTTGTCGCCGACGTTGGCGCTGAATTCCAGCACTACGCTCAGGCCATCGTCGGTCGCCAGCTGGCGGTGATAGGCGAAGTTCTCGAACACCTGGTAAGCCGTGTTCAGCACCAGCACCACCGCCTCCCGGCTGGCGTAAGGCTTGTTTGCAACTGGCGAGCGGAACACCGCATCCGCATCGACGATGGAGGGCAGGGTGGACAAATCACCGCCGGCGATCATCTTGTGCCAGCGTTCGAGCGATTCCGCAACGGCCGGTTGCAGCAGCATGGGCTTACTCCTTAAATGGCGGCAGCCAGTCGGGTGCCTTGGTTGATGGCGCGCTTCGCATCCAGTTCGGCGGCCACGTCGGCGCCGCCGATCAGGTGTACTTTGCAGCCCGCGTCGAGCAGGCCTTGCTGCAGTTCGCGCAGCGGCTCCTGGCCGGCGCAAACAATCACATTATCCACCGGCAGAACGTGCTGCTGGCCTTCGACGGTGACGTGCAGGCCGGCATCGTCGATGCGGTCATAGCTGACGCCCGACTGCATGTTGACGCGCTTGGCTTTCAGGCCGGTGCGGTGGATCCAGCCGGTGGTCTTGCCCAGGCCGTCGCCAACCTTGCTGGTCTTGCGCTGCAGCAGGTGAACCTTGCGCGGCGAAGCTTCCACTTCCGGTGCACGCAGGCCGCCGCGATCCTTGTAGCCATTGTCGATGCCCCACTCGACGTAGAACTTTTCCGGCACCAGGCTGGCGCTCTTGCCTTCGTGGGTCAGGTATTCGGACACGTCGAAGCCGATGCCGCCGGCGCCGATTACCGCCACGTTCTTGCCGACCGGGGCGCCATCGCGCAGCACTTGCAGGTAGCCCAGGGCCTTCGGATGGTCGATGCCGTCGATGGCCGGGGTGCGCGGGGTGACGCCGGTTGCCAGCACCACGTCATCGAAGCCGCCCGCAACCAGTCCAGCCACGTCGACACGGGTATTCAGGTGCAGCTTGACGCCGGTCAGCTCGATCTGGCGGCCGAAGTAGCGCAGGGTTTCGTTGAATTCTTCCTTGCCCGGCACCTTCTTCGCCACGTTGAACTGGCCGCCGATTTCGCTGCCGGCGTCGAACAGGGTCACGTCATGGCCGCGAGAGGCTGCGGTGGTGGCGAAACTCAGGCCCGCTGGGCCGGCGCCGACCACGGCGATACGCTTGGCCTGCTGCGCAGGAGAGATCACCAGCTCGGTTTCGTGGCAGGCGCGCGGATTCACCAGGCAGGAAGTGATCTTGCCGGAGAAGGTGTGGTCCAGGCAGGCCTGGTTGCAGCCGATGCAGGTGTTGATTTCGTCGCCGCGGTCTTCGCGCGCTTTCTGCATGAAGAAGGCGTCGGCCAGGAATGGGCGCGCCATCGACACCATGTTCGCCGCGCCATCGGCCAGGATGCCCTCGGCCACTTCCGGCGTGTTGATACGGTTGGTGGCGACCAGCGGGATGCCGACCTTGCCCATCAGGTTCTTGGTTACCCAGGCGAAGCCGGCCCGCGGCACCTTGGTGGCGATGGTAGGAATGCGTGCTTCGTGCCAGCCGATGCCGGTGTTGAGGATGGTGGCGCCGGCCTGTTCGACCGCCTGCGCCAGCTGCACCACTTCGTCCAGGGTGGAACCGCCTTCCACCAGGTCCAGCATGGACAGGCGGTAGATGATGATGAAGTCCTTGCCCACGCGTTCGCGCACGCGGCGCACGATTTCGACCGGGAAGCGCATGCGGTTTTCGTAGCTGCCGCCCCATTCGTCGGTACGCTGGTTGGTGCGGGCGGCGATGAATTCGTTGATCAGGTAGCCCTCGGAACCCATGATTTCCACGCCGTCGTAGCCGGCTTCGCGCGCCAGCACGGCGCACTGGGCGTAGTCCTCGATGGTCGCCGCCACTTCTTCGGTGGAGAGTTCGTGCGGGGTGAACTGGTTGATCGGCGCCTTGATCGCGCTCGGGCCTACCAGTTTCGGGTGGTAGGCATAGCGGCCGAAGTGCAGGATCTGCATGGCGATCTTGCCGCCTTCCGCGTGCACGGCAGCGGTCACCTTGCGGTGCTGCGCCACTTCCTCGGTGGTGGTCAGCTTGGCGCCGGCCTTCCACGGACGTCCCGCCTCGTTCGGGGCAATGCCGCCGGTGACGATCAGGCCCACTTCGCCGCGCGCGCGCTCGGCGTAGAAGGCGGCCATGCGTTCAAAGCCATCGACTTCCTCTTCCAGGCCGACGTGCATGGAACCCATGATCACGCGGTTTTTCAGGGTGGTGAAGCCCAGGTCGAGCGGGGCGAGCAGGTGTGGGTAGCGGTTCATTGGCGTCCTCATTTATGCAACTGGTTGCATAAATATAGCCCGGTTGCCGCGTCTCTGCAACTAGTTGCAGAGACAATGTGGCTTGTCCGCCTCGCGCTGCTGAGGCAAGATGGTGGCATCTTTTTCATCGTTTCCTGCCATGTCTTTGCCTCACGCGCTGTTGACCTCCCTGTCCGAGCGAGCCGGTTCCGGCTCGGAGCTGGCCCGGCGCTTCGATAAATCGATCGGATTTTTCTGGGCCGCCACCCACCAGCAGATTTACCGCGAACTGGCACGCCTGGAGCAAGCCGGCTGGATCGAGTCCCTGCCCGCCGAAACGGGCCGGGGACGCAAACGCGCCTATCGCGTGCTGCCGGCCGGGACTGCGGAGCTGCGGCGCTGGGTTGCCGAGGCCGAAGATCCCCGCCCCCAGCGCGACGCCCTGATGGTGCGCATCCGCGCCGAGGCGGCGATCGGCCCGGCCGGGCTGGCGGACGAAATGCGGCGCCACCTGGCGTTGCATGAAGCGAAACTGGCCCTGTACAAAAGTTTCGAGCAGCGGGACTTCGCCAGTGAATCCGACTCGCGAGAGCGCAAGCTGCAATATGTGCTGCTGAAGGGCGGTATCGCGCAGGAGGAACTGGCCATCAATATGGCGCGCGAGGCCTTGCGTATCCTGGAAAGCTGACCTGGATCATTTTCCCGGGGAGGCAGGGCGTCTACCATCCGGGCATGGATACCGACTACAAAGACCTCACCCAGGACATATCGGCCAACCTGGCGCAACTGCGCAAGACCCAGCCCGATGTGATGAAAGGCTTCGGCGACATGGGCAAGGCTGCCATGGCTGGCGGCGCGCTTGATCCCAAGACCAAGGAACTGATCGCGCTGGCGGTCGGCGTCGCAGCGCGCTGCGATGGCTGCATCGGCTTCCACACCAAGGCGCTGGCCCGCCTCGGCGCCACTACCCAGGAAGTGCATGAAGCCTTGGGCGTGGCGATCTACATGGGCGGCGGTCCGGTGGCCATGTATGCAGCGAATGCTGTGGCGGCTTACCGGGAGTTTTCAGAAGAACTACAAAAAGTGTAGGCAGTGTTATGCTCCAGGTAAGGGATTGCCGGGAGATGGAATGCGTCGTCGCACCGTTTTGGGTTTCGCGCTGTCAGGCCTGCTGCCTGCCTGGGTAGCCGCGCAGACTTTGCCGGTGATGAATGTCTCCACCCTGGTGGGCGACGACCCTGCCGCCACCATTTCCGAAATGGTGCTGCGGGAAGCCTACCGGCGCCTGGGCCGCACATTGGTCGTGCACCAGTTGCCCGGTGAGCGCTCGCTGGTCTATGCCAACGAAGGAAAGATGGATGGCGAGCTGTATCGCAAACTCGGGCTGGACCGCGATTATCCCAACCTTGTCATCGTTCCCGTTCCCTTGCTCACCTTCGAACTGGTGATCTTCACGCGTGGTACTTCATTCGTGGTCAACGGGTGGGAAAGTTTGCGCCCCTATACGCTGGGCTTTGTACGCGGGAACAAGATCGCGCAGGAGAACACCAAGGGCATGAAGGTGGAGCAGGTGCCGACCATGCACCAGGCTTTTGAAAAGCTGATGATGGGGCGCACCGACCTGGTACTCGGGCATCGCGCCTCGGGCATGGCTGTGGTGCGCAGCCAGAAGCTGGAGGGCGTGACCGTGCTGGAACCGCCGCTGTCCGCCTTCCCGGTCTACCACTACCTGAACAAGAAGCATGAGGCGCTGCTGCCGGAACTGACCCGGGTACTGAGGCAAATGCAGTCTGACCGGACCATCGAACGCATCCAGAAGTCCATACCGGGCAACTGAGTAGCAATACCACTCGGCGGGTAGCCGAATGCTGGTATTCATCGTTTAACAGAATGTCTCATTTGAGACATCCCCTTCTTCATTCTCAAACGGCCATTTTTCGAGCCTCGAAACGACAGATGCATTTTTGCAACTGGTCTTATATTGGCAGCATTAATTAAAACCACTTGACTACCAATTGTCCCAATCCCATCCTAGCCCGACAACCACAACCGAAGGAGGGGGAGCATGGAACAAAGGGTTTCAAGAAGTTTTCTGGTCGCCGGTTTGACGAGCAGCCTGCTGGCTGCTTGCGGTGGCGGTAGCGACACCGGCCAGGCCTCACAACAGCCGCGCACACTCGCAACGTCCACCGTGGCGGAAACGTGTCCGGCGTGGAGCAGCAGCGCGGTCTACACCGCGGGCATGTGCGTGACCTACAACGGCACGGTGTACAAAGCCAAGTGGTGGACGCAAAACAATGTGCCGGGCGCCGAACAGTACGGCCCTTGGGAAGCGCAGGCGACTACGCCGACGCCAACGCCAACGCCTACTCCAACCCCGACACCGACGCCGGATTGTCCTGCATGGAGCGCCAGCGCGGTCTATACCGGTGGCATGTGCGTCACCTATAACGGCTCGGTCTACAAGGCGAAGTGGTGGACGCAGAATAACGTGCCGGGCACCGATCCGAACGGGCCATGGGAGTTCCAGTCGACCACGCCGACACCGACTCCGACCCCGACCCCGACCCCGACTCCAACGCCAACGCCTACTCCAACGCCGACGCCTACACCAACGCCTACACCAACTCCGACACCTACGCCGACTCCAACCGGGCGCGAGATCGGGTCCTATTTCGCCCAATGGGGCGTGTACGGCCGCGATTACGAAGTGGCGGACATCCACACCACGAAGACGCCGGTCAACGGTGTGCAGACCAGCGTGGCCGACCAGCTCACCTTCATCAACTACGCCTTCGGCAACGTGTACCAGAAGAACGGCGGCTACGAGTGCGACATGGTGACGAAGGCTGAAGTGGGCAACGACAACCCAACTTCGCCGGATGCCGGCACCGGCGGTGATTCCTATGCCGACTACCAGCGCCAGCCGAAACGCACCGTCAACGGCCAGTCCGTGCCGTGGGACGCACCGCTTTCCGGCAACTTCCTGCAACTGAAACTGCTCAAACAGCAGCACCCGAACCTGAAGGTCTTCATCTCGCTTGGCGGATGGTCATGGTCGAAGTTCTTCTCGGCCGCGGCCAAGACCGACGCACTGCGCAAGCAGCTCGCCAAGTCCTGCGTGAAGATGTTCATCGCCGGCGACCTGCCGATTCAGGATGGGCGCGGCGGACCAGGTGCGGCCAAGGGTGTGTTCGATGGCATCGACATCGACTGGGAGTACCCGGGCGGCGGCGGCCAGCCGTACAACACCTACGACGCGGTCAACGACAAGCATAACTTCACGCTGCTGATGGCGGAATTCCGTGCGCAGCTTGATGCGCAGGGCGCCACCGACGGCAAGCGCTATGCATTGACCGCAGCGATTGGTGCCGGCGTCGACAAGGTCGCCAACACCGAACCTGGCCAATACGCGCAGTACATGGACTGGGTGAACGTGATGACCTACGACTTCCACGGCGCGTGGGAATCGAGCACCAACTTCCATGCACCGCTGTACCACGACCCGGCCGATCCGGCGACCGGCAACCTGGCCAAGTACAACGCGAATGATGCCGTCGCCACGCTGACCGCAGCTGGTATGCCGAAGAACAAGATCCTGCTCGGGATACCGTTCTATGGGCGCGGCTGGAAGGGTGTCACGGCAGGGCCGAATGCCAATGGCCTGTACCAGGCTGCCAGCGGCGGTGCTGCCGGCACCTACGAAGGCGGTATCGACGACTACAAGGTCCTGCGCAACAAGACCGGCCAACGCTGGTACCACCCGGTGACCAAGCAGTTGTACCTGTACACCAGCACCGGCGAGTGGTGGAGCTATGACGATCCGACCGTGATCGGCACCAAGATGCAGTACGTTCGCGACCAAGGCCTGCGCGGGGCCTTCTCGTGGGAGCTGGACGGCGATGCAAGCGGTGCGCTGACCAGCGAAGTCTGGAAGGGACGTTAATCGTCCATCCCTTGCCGGCGGTGCGCCCAGCGCCGCCGGCTTTTCCCATTTGGAGACGCTTATGAAACGTCGTGCGACGGTGCATTCCCTTGGCATCAGCGACGAATGGCGGCGCTGGATTGCCGAAAACCTGATGCTGGGCCATTCTCCTGCAACTCTGGCCGGCATTCTCGGCCAGTCCGGCATTCCTCCTCAACTCGCACAAGCCGAAATCACGGCTGCGATGAACAGCCCTTACCTGCACGGCGTACAACGCCTGCATAACCGGCTGGCCAAGCGCGACTGGCTGCTTGGCATCCAGGCACGCCTGAACCGCATGGCGCCGCAGGAAGTGCCACGCCGCGAACGCCTGTCGACCGAGGCATTCCTGCACGAGCACTACCTGTGCAACCGGCCCGTGATCATCACAGGCATGCTGGACGACTGGCCGGCGCGCGGCAAGTGGACACTGGACTGGCTGGCCGCGCAGTTCGGCGAACGGGAAGTCGAAGTGCAGTTCGGCCGCAATGCCGATGCCGATTACGAAATGAACAGCATCGCGCACAAGCGCCACATGCCGTTCGGCGAGTACGTGGAACGGGTGCGCAGCAGCGGCAGCACCAACGACTTCTACATGACGGCCAATAACGATGGCCGTAACCGGCAGGCGCTGGAGGAGCTGTGGCAGGACATGCCGCTGCTGCCGGAATACCTGGATGGCGAACGCAAAGGCTTCTTCTGGCTTGGGCCGGCGGGCACCGTCACGCCGTTCCACCACGACCTCACCAACAATTTCATGATCCAGGTGATGGGTCGCAAGCGCGTGCGGCTGATCGCGCCGTGCGAAACGCCAAAGCTGCAGAACCAGCGCCATTGCTTCACTCCCGTCGATGGCCGCGATATCGACCTGCAGCGCTACCCATCGATGGCCGGCGTTCCGGTTCTCGACGTTGAGCTGGCGCCTGGCGAAATCCTGTTCCTGCCGGTCGGCTGGTGGCATTTTGTCCAGGGGCTCGACATCTCTTTAACCATCTCGGCGACGCACTTCCGCTGGGATAACGATTTCTTTAGCAGTTATCCGAATAACCACGATTTCTAATAACGGAGACAGCATGAATTTTCGACCGAATTACCTGATGCTGGCGCTGGTCGGCAGCGCCATCGCCGGTTGCAGCGGCGGGACCGACAGCGGCCAGGCCGCGCAACCGGCCCGCACACTTGCGACGGCGGTTGCTTCTGAAACTTGCCCGGCCTGGAGCGCAAGCGCGGTGTACACCGCGGGCATGTGCGTGACCTACAACGGCACCGTCTACAAGGCGAAGTGGTGGACGCAGAATAATGTCCCTGGCGCGGAACAGTACGGGCCGTGGGAATTGCAGGCGACCACGCCAACGCCAACGCCGACTCCGACTCCGACACCGACGCCAACCCCGACTCCAACGCCGGATTGCCCTGCATGGAGCGCGAGCGCGGTCTATACCGCCGGCATGTGCGCGACTTATAACGGCGCCGTCTACAAGGCGAAGTGGTGGACGCAAAATAATGTGCCTGGCATGGAAGTGAATGGCCCGTGGGAACTGCAGACGTCCACGCCGACGCCAACGCCAACTCCTACCCCGACTCCGACTCCCACGCCAACTCCAACTCCAACTCCGACTCCGACTCCGACTCCGACTCCAACCCCGACACCCACCCCGACGCCTGTGGCATGCCGCCCGGACGGCCTGACCTCGCCGGTGCCGAACGTTCCGTACTGCAGCGTGTACGACGCCAACGGCCGTGAAAAACTGGCAAATGGCCTTAACCGCCGCATCGTTGGCTACTTCACCAGCTGGCGCACGGGCGCCAACGGCCAGCCGTCCTACCTGGTCAACGACATCCCGTGGCAGAACGTCACGCATATTAACTACGCCTTCGCCAGCGTCGGCGCGGACAACAAGGTGCAGATCGGCAGCGGTGCGAACAACCCGGAAACCGGCATCACCTGGCCGAACATCCCCGCCGCGGCGATGGACCCATCCCTGCCATACAAAGGCCACTTCAACCTGCTCGCGCAGTACAAGAAGAAATTCCCCGGCGTGAAGATCATGTTGTCGGTCGGCGGCTGGGCAGGCAGCGGCGGCTTCTACACCGCCACCACCAATTCGGACGGCAGCATCAATACCGCAGGCATCAATACCCTGGCCGACTCGATGGTCGCCTTCCTGCGCCAGTACACCTTCTTCGACGGGATGGACATCGATTACGAGCACCCGACCACCAACAACGAGGCAGGCAACCCGCTCGACTTCCCGGTCTCCAAGCCGCGCCTGTCAGGCCTGATGAAAAGCTACAACGTGCTGCTGAAAACCGTGCGTGAGAAGCTCGATGCAGCAGCGGCGGCAGACAACAAGTACTACATGCTGACGATCGCCGGTTCCGCATCCGGGTGGGTGCTGCGCGGCGAGGAAAATCTGTCCGGCCTGAAGTACCTCGACTACGCAAGCCTGATGAGCTATGACCTGCACGGCGGATGGAACCAGTACGTGGGCCCTAACGCACCGCTGTTCGACGACGGCAACGATGGCGAACTGCGGGCCGGCAACGCCTACCAGTACGGCGGCATCGGCTACCTGAACGTCGACTGGGCCTACCGCTACTACCGCGGCGCACTCCAGGCGGGTCGCATCAACATCGGCGTGCCTTACTACACGCGGGGCTGGAAGGAAGTCAGCGGCGGCAACAACGGCTTGTGGGGCACCAGCCCGGTCGTCACCGACACCGTCGCCTGCGCCGGCGTGAAAACCTGCGGCAAAGGCGCTACCGGCATCGACAACGTCTGGTACGACCTGGATACCAACGGCAAGCCGGTACCGGGCGGCGGCAACCCGCTATGGCATGCGCTCAACCTGCAGAACGCCATCGTGCCGTCCTACCTCGATGCTTACGGCGTGACCGAAAAGACCATCACCGGCACCTATAGCCCACAATACAGCGCCACGCTGGCTGCACCGTGGCTGTGGAACGCAACGCGCCAGGTCTTCATCTCCACCGAAACGGCGCAATCCATCGCAGCCAAGACCAGCTACGTCGTGAACAACGGCATCGGCGGCATCATGATCTGGGAGCTGGCCGGCGACTACGCATGGAACGCAGCGCGCAACGGCGGTGCGGGCGAATACTTCATGGGTTACACGCTCACGAACAACATCGCTGCTGCCTTCCGCAGCGCCGCCCCATACGGTGCGACGCGTGCCGAGACGGCGATGCCGGCCAGTAGCGCGAAGGTCAGCATCTCCCTTGGCGGCTGGAAGCTGGGCGACAGCAACTACCCGATCAATCCTGTGATGACGGTGACGAACAACACTGCCACCACGATTCCGGGCGGTTCGGTAGTGGAGTTCGATTATCCGGTATCGGCGCCGGCCAATATGAGCGACCAGTCGGGTTACGGCCTGAGCGTCATCAAGGCTGGCTACACGGGGCCGAATAATATCGGCGGCTTCAAGGCCAACTTCAACCGCGCCAAGTTCACGATACCTGCCTGGCAGCCGCTGGCGCCGGGTGCATCGGTCTCGCTGACGCTGAACTACACCTTGCCGATCAGCGGGCCGTCCGCCTACACGATCACGGTGAACGGCGTGCGTTATGCGCTGAGCGAAGAGTATCCGGACTTGCCGGTAGCTCTCCAATAAGCGAAGGGAGCCGATATGAGAATCATCCCATCTGCTGCACTTGCAGTGGCGCTGCTGCTCTCCGCCTGCGGCGGGGGCGGCAGCGCCGACAGCCCGGCCGCTGCGCGCACGCTGGCGCAGGGCGTGGTGGCCAGCGTCACCGCCTCCTGCCCGGCGTGGAGCGCCAGCCAGGTATACACGGCCGGCATGTGCGCCATCTACCAGAGCAAGCAATTCGAAGCAAAGTGGTGGACACAGGGGAATGCGCCAAGCCAGGCCGACACCTGGGGTCCATGGAAGTACATCGGGGAGGCGACCGATCCGCCAACCGGCCCTGGCGACCCGCCGACGCAGCCAGGCGGCGTGCCGACCAAGGCGCAGGCCGAAGCGCGCGAACTGACGCTGACCGACAATGACTTCTTCCGCAGCGTCAAGGCGTCGATCCGGACACTCGACAACGCTGCGGTGGAAGCCGTCGCACCCGGGGCGGCGAACAATCCAGCCAACGTGAAGCGCGTTGAACGTTTGCTGTCGTCGGCGAAGTGGGACTACTACTTCTCCTTGCGTGAAGCGAGCTATGAGTACCGGCGCTTCCTGCAGGCGGTAGCCAAGTTCCCGGCGGTGTGCGGCGACTACAACGACGGCCGCAATGCCGACAACATTTGCCGCCATTCGCTGGCGACCATGTTTGCCCACTTTGCGCAGGAGACCGGCGAGCACAATGCCAGCCTGCCCCTGCCGCAGTGGCGGCAGGGCCTGAAATACCTGCGCGAATTGGGCTGCACTGAGGATGGTCCAGGCTGCGGCTACAACACCGAGTGTGCGGATCCGGTCTTCAACACGGTCTGGACTTGCGGGAAAAACGCCGATGGCAGCTACAAGAAGTACTTCGGACGCGGCGCCAAGCAGCTCTCGTACAACTACAACTACGGGCCGTTCTCGCAGGTGATGTTCAATGGCGACCAGTCGGTGCTGCTGAAGAATCCGGACCAGGTGGCGTCGACCTGGCTGAACCTGGCATCCGCCACGTTCTTCTTCGTCTACCCGCAACCGCCCAAGCCATCGATGCTGCATGTGATCGACGGAAGCTGGGTTCCGAACGCCAGCGACATCGCCGCCGGCGCGGGAAACAACTTCGCCACCACGATCATGATCATCAATGCGGAATGCGGCACCGGCAGCGAGAAGCCGGCGGCGCAGAACCGTATCGATTATTACCGGCAGTTCGCGGCGGATCTTGGCTGGAACGTGGCGGGCGAGCAGCTGTCATGCGCCACGATGCAGCGTTTTGGCCCGTCCAGTTCCGCCGCCTACAACATCTATTGGGAGAAGAACTGGAACAGCGGCGGCGATTACCAGTGCCAACTGGTGAACTACCAGACGCCTTACAACGCCCTTATCGCCGGTAATTACGTGAAGTGCGTTGAGCGCAACTGGAACGTCACGCTCAACTAAGCGCATCAGCGCTGTGCAGTAGGACCGACCGTGCCGAGGGACTCCGCCATTCGCACCATTTTCACGAATTCGGCGCGATAGCCGTCACGGTCGGCGCCGCGTGCGCCTTCCGCCAGTTTCGCGATATCGCCGTAGCTGAAGTCGGCCACCTGCTGCTCGCCGCGCAGGCGTTGGGCGAAGGCGGCAACAGCGACGGCGAAGCGCTGGTCATCCGGCGCTGCGTCGAGCGAATCGCGCGCGCTGCCGGCACGCACGGCATGCTCGACCTGCTTGCTCACCGACTGGCCAGGCAGCTTGTAGCGCACTTTCACAAAGCACAGCTCTTCGGATTTACCCGATTCGGTGGCTTTCTTTTTGCCCGGCTGCTCGTAACGCAGAGGGTCAACCAGCTTGCCTGCGTTGGCGGCCGGCGTGATTTCGTAGATGGCGGTGACGGTGTGGCCCGCGCCCATATCGCCGGCGTCGACCTTGTCATCCTTGAAGTCCTGCCGGTTCAGCATACGGGTTTCGTAGCCGACCAGGCGATAGGCGGCGACTTGCGACGGGTTGAATTCGACTTGCACCTTCACGTCATTCGCGATCGGGAACATGGTCGAACCCAGCTCCTGCGCCAGCGCCTTGCGTGCTTCCAGCAGGGTGTCGATGTAGGCAGCGTTGCCGTTGCCGGACTGGGTCAGGCGCTGGATCAGGGCGTCGTTCAGGTTACCCAGGCCAACGCCGAATACCGACAGGTAGACGCCGGACTTGCGCTTGTCGACGATGAATTGTTCCAGCTGCTTGGGATCGGTGATGCCGATATTGAAGTCGCCATCGGTGGCCAGGATCACGCGGTTCACCGCCTTCGGGTCGAAGTTGCGCTCGGCCTGGGCGTATGCACGCTGCAGGCCATCGCCACCGGCAGTGCCGCCCGATGCGTGCAGGTTGTTGATCACGTCGATGATCTTCTGCTTGTCCTTGCCGCTGGTTGGCTCGAGGGCGACCGCGGTGCCGTTGGCATAGGTGACGATGGAGACCATGTCGTCATCGCGCAACTGCTCTGCGAAAAGGCGGAAGCCTTGCTGCAACAGCGGCAGGCGGTCGCGTGGCCCCATCGAGCCGGAAATGTCCACCAGCAGCACGACGTTGGCGCGCGGGCGGGCGGCAGCCTTGATGTCATAGCCCTTGAGAGCGATGTGGACAAGCTGATTGCCCTGCTGCCAAGGGCTCGGCATCACCTCCGTCGTCACGGCAAACGGCTGGCTCGCACTGACGGGCGTAGCGTAGTTGTACGGGAAGTAGTTGACCATTTCCTCCACGCGCACGGCTTGCTGCGGCGGCATGCGGCCATCGGACAGCATGCGGCGAACGAATGCGTAAGAGGCAGTGTCGACGTCCACGCTGAAGGTGGACACGGGCTGGTCGCTCACCAGGACGGACTTATTGCCGTCCTTGTCGGGGAATTTGTCTGCCGATTGCGGCACGGGCGCTATGTGCGGCATCGGCGCTGGCAGTCCGGGCGAATAGGCCAGCACCGGGGCGGGCTTCACCGAGCCTCGCAGGTCGGCCCTTGCCGCTGGCGCGACGGGTGCCGGCATGGCAGCTTCGGCGGCATGCTGCGGCGCCTGGGTCGGCTGCGGCGTACTGCAGGCAGCAAGCGTGAGCATGCCTGCTGCCACGACCGGCGCAAAGGGTATGGTCTTCTTCATGGTGGACGTCCTCTGGAATTATTGTCTTGCTAAGATGCTCCAGAGGCATGTCCGTTGCAACATTGGTTACATCTTGTATCCCTTATCCGCTTAGCGGCACCCCGGTACCTCAACCGTGACATCGCTTGCGCCAGCCACGACCCTGGTTCCATCGGCGGAGGCCAGGGCACCGCAACGCACCAGGAAGGCCTGCTGTCCGCGCATGCCAGGGAAGCTGCCCTCCCGTGCATGAATTGTCAGTCGCCCGTTCGCCTGGTTCCACTCCAGCAGCGTCGTGGCGTACTCGCGGCGCGTATAGCCGTCGCCATCGCCGGCATCGTCGTACAGCTGATATCTGGCGTCCTTGCCGGGGTAGATCCGCAGTTCGATCGGCTCTTCGCTCTTTTCGTCGGCGTATTGGACTGCAGGGCCGAGCGGCAAGATGCTGCCGGCTCGCGCGAACAGCGGAATGGTCGCGATGTCGGCCTTTGCGGCAATGACCTTGCCGCCCTCGTAGCGATTGCCGGTCCAGAAGTCGAACCAATTGGTCTGGGCCGGAAGGTAGACGGTTCGCACGTCGGTGTTTGCACTCAGTACCGGCGCCACCATCAGCCCTTTGCCGAACATGTATTGGTCCGGTGTCGAAACGGCCTGGCGATCGGTGCGGAAATCCATCGCCAGCGCGCGCATCATGGTGCCATGCTTGTTGGTCACGTCCCACGAAGCCGAGTAAATGTAGGGCAGGAGACGGTAGCGCAGGCGCGCATAGGAAAGCAGAATGTCCTGCGTGGGCTGCTTGAAAGCCCAGATTTCCTTGCCCGGTCCCGTACCATGCACGCGGAACATCGGATTGAAGGCGCCAAACTGATACCAGCGTGTGAACAGCTCGGCATACGCAGGATCGGCCGGGTCGCCGCCGAAGAAGCCGCCGATGTCGGCCGACCAGTATGGAATGCCGCTCAGCGTAAAGTTCAGCGCAGCGGGAACGTGTGCGCGCAGCACGTCCCAGGTCGCACTCGTATCGCCCGACCAGGTGATTGCGGCGTTGCGCTGCTGGCCGCTGAAGGCCGAGCGGGTCAGGATGAATGGACGCTTGGCGGGAAAGTCCTTGCGCATGCCTTCGAATACTCCGGTAGTGTGCAGCAGGGGATAGGCGTTCAGCACATCCTTGCCGCTCCCAGCCGCCGTGCGCACCTCACGCATTTCGCCCCAGTTGCCGCCCAACTCCGCCTCGCTCGCGTCGAGCCACCAGCCATCCCAGCCGAACTTGCCGAGGTTGCGGCTGATCTGGTCCCAGTAGAGGCGGCGCGCCGATAGCGAGTAGGCGTCGTACCATCGGCCTTCGCCGGCCGGGTAAACGTTGCGATAAGTCTTGGGATACAGGGCGCCGGCCTTGTCCAGCTCTTTCGTGTTGCTGGTCCCGGTGTCCAGGCGCGCCCAGACGGAAATGATGGCATGGACGTTTTCCGCATGCAGCTGGTCGATCATGCCCTTCGGGTCGGGGAAGCGCGCGGCTTCCATGCGGTGCTCGCCCCATTGGCCGCTGCTCCAGTATTGCCAGTCCTGCACCACGGCGTCCAGCGGCGCTTTCATTGCGCGGTAGCGGGCGGCGATGCCGAGCAGTTCGTCTTGTGTCTGGTAACGCTCCTTGGACTGCCACAGGCCCCAAGTCCAGCGCGCCATCATCGGCGCGCGGCCAGTCAGTTCGCGGTAACCGCCCACCACGTCGTCGAGTTCCGGTCCGTAGATGAAGTGGTAATCAACCCCGCCGCCCGCTTCCGAACGAATGATCAGCGGATGCGGAGCGGAGGGAATGCCGATGTCGACATCGGTCACGGAAGCGTTGTTCCACAGGACGCCGAAACCGGTGGGCGATACCAGCATCGGTACGGCCACGTCGCGATTGGCCTGCTGCAGGTGCACGCGGTTGCCGTTGTAGTCGAGCAGGCCGTTTAGGTGCTGGCCGAGCCCGAAAACCGGGCCTCCATAAGTGAAGGCCTGGACGATGCCGCCGCGGCCGACCTGTCTAGCGCCCGGGGCCTCCGCTAGCAACTCTACGCCTTTCGCGTCCTGGAAGCTGACCGCGCCACTCTTCCTGTCGACCAGCACCTTGAGGGCGGCGGTGGTTAGCACTTGATGGGTCGCCGTCTCGCTGACGGTCCATTCAACGTTCTGCGGCGTGCCGATGACCGCAGGGTTGTAATTGCCTTTCCAGCCTGGCGACGCGCCGGCCTGGACGTGGATGATGCGGTCCGTCCAGGGCTCCACATGCACAGTGCCGCCGGCAGTCTTCACGTCCAGTCCGCGCGCTGCCGCTGCCTGCACCAGCGCAGTCCACAACACGGCCGCCATGAGTTTCGTATATTTCATTTTACCTCCTGGTAGTTCACGACATAGCTCTTGCCTGGCTCCAGAATCAGCTCGCGCGCTACGCCTTCGTTCGTATAACGCAGGATGCCTTTGCCGCCCGGCGACGACACCTTGATCTGCTTTCGGTCCATGAAAACCGATACCTCGCCGTGCGGCGTCGGCACTTTTCCCTCGATCCACTGCAAGCCGCCGAGGCTTGGCTCGACCACATACCCGGCATAACCCGGTTCGGTCGGCCGGACGCCAAGGTAGTAGCGGCCCAGCAGGTAAAGCGGGCTGGCGCCCCATGCGTGGCACAGGCTCATACCGAAAGCCTTGCCGTACATGGCGTAACGTTCCGGTGCTTTCTGCTTTGGATCGTATTGCTCCCAGAAGCAGGTCGCTCCGTCGCGCAGCATGTCGCCCCAGTAGTCCTTGATCTGCCCGGTGACGTAATCTTGCTGGCCGCTTTCGGCCAGGGCTGCCAGCTCATAGAAGCGCATGTAGGGCGTGGTGATCTTCTGAACCTGGCCGTTCAGCAGCACATTGCGCTTCACAGCCTCCTGCTGCGCAGGATCGAGATAGCCGAACATCAGCGCGAACATGTTGGGGTGACGTGTGACAAGCGTGTCCAGCTTGCCTTCCTTGCGGCGATGGATGAAAGCCTGGCGCTGCGGGTCCCAGAACGTTTGCATGATCTTGGCCTTCAGCTCCGATGCGAGCTGGCGATAGCGGCCCGCGCGCTCATCGTCCTTCACCAGCGTAGCGCTGTCGGCCATCGATTCCAGGCTGCGTGCAAACAGCAGCTGGATCACCGACAGCTCGCCGTCCGTCGGCATTGGGGCCCAGTCCACGAACACCCAGTCCCCCGGCTGGCCTTCCAGCATGCCGTTCGCATTGCGCCTTGCCAGCACGAAGTCCATCAGCGAAACCATGCGCGGATAAATGCTGCGTACGAAAGCTTCATCGCCCGTGTAGCGGTAGTAGTCGTGGATGCCGATGAACCAGTACAGCGAGTAATCGAGAATGGTGTTGATGTGCATGTCGACAGGATCGGCGCCACGCAAGGCCCAGGTGGTGCGCTTGACTGCGTCTCCCTCGAAGAAGGAGTAATAGTTCATCAAGTAGGATTGCAGCGCGTCGCCGGACCATAGCCAGTGATCGCGCTTGATGCCGTCGATGAAGAATTCGCGTGTGTTCAACTGCAGCGAACGAAGGGAGACTTCCCAGATCCGGTTCAATTCTTCGTCCGAGCTGCGGAAGCTGCCACGCTGCGTGAGCGGAAGATATTGGTACATCAAAGACACGTCGGCAACGCTCATGCCTTTGTCGAGCACGATGTTCACGTAGCGCATTGCGCGTGCGTTGGTGGAAGTGAAGTCCGTCTTGCTGTCGACTGTAAAGCGATCGAGTGTCTCGCATGTGCCGGTGGCGAGCGCCTCTTCCAACGATTCACCGTAATACAGCGTCACCTTGCCTCGGCCGCGCAGGTTCTTTAGCTTGACGAAACCGATTGTCTCCTCGCCGAAGTCGACCAGGATGGAATCAGGCTTGCGCTGGACGTTCCTGGGCTGGATCTCGCGCGTCGCAAGCCTGAACTGGGACGGCGGCCCACCAGTTCGCCCCGTCGCCTGGATTGCCGGCCCGTTCGATGGCTTGTAATACGGCGCCGGGCCCACGGTCCATGTCGTGTCTGAACTGATTGTCTTGCCCTCGACCAGAATCGCGGGCGGCGAAGCCTGGTTGTAGACCTGCACATTAATGGAGTGCTTGCCCGTGGCAAGGTGCACGTGCTTCTGGTCGCCCTGTACGAATTTTCCATCGACCTGGATGCTGTATTTTCCCTCGGCGGTTACGGTGATTTCCTCCGGCGCGGCGAGTTCGAACTGCCTGCTGAAGTTGATCTGCGGCTGGTGGCTGTAAAAGCGCCAGAACGGCATGAACGGCGCGTCGCGTTCAACGCGCCTCACCTGCACCTGGTTGCTCAGCCAGATTTCGAAGTCGCCCGGATACCAGATCCAGTTTGCCGGACTCGCGCCGATGGCCGATGCGCTGGCCGCGAAAAGCAAGCCGGCCAGTGTCGTAGCGAGTGAGCGCATGGTCATTGCTCCTCTACGACAGCCACGCCCCATGGCGCCAGCTTGAGCACTTCGCCCTTGCCTACGGATTTGCCCGACAAGAGTTCCATGCCTGCCGCGTAGTCATACTTCATTTGCTGCGGCTTGGCGGAGTAGTTGAGCAGGTAGCGCACCTGGTGCCCGTTTTGCAGCGTGCCCCCACGCATGACGAGCGGATAGCGAACCATTGGCAAGGTGACGCCGGCGCGCTTTACCTGGTCCTCCATAATCCTGTCGATGACCGCATCGGTCGGCATGAAGCCGACATAGCTCACTTCCCCGCTGCCGTAAGCATTGCGGGTCACGGCGGCGTAAGCCGGCCATGACGGATGCTTGTAGCGGGCCAGCACCTGCGCCGTGGTCGGCTTGACGAACTCCATCCACCAGCGCACGCGGTTGTCCTGCTTGCCGACGTGGAAAGGGTCACCGTCGAGCGTCACGTTCTCCGGGTTGGTGAACTGGCGATATTCGATACCGGCCGCTTCGGCGATCGCGCCGGGCTGGGTGGCGTAACGCACCTTAGTGTTTTCGTCCGAGAAGCCGCTGCGGAAGGTGTAGAGCACCCGGCCGCCGCCTTTGGCGAAGGCGTTGAGCCTCGCGATTTCGGCATCGCTGGCAGCGTACAGCGACGGCACCACGATCAACTTGTAGTCCGAAAAATTGGCTGTGGAAGACGGGGACAGGATGTCCACGCCAACGTTCATGCGGTACAAAGCATCGTAATAGGGCCGCATGACCTCGTTGTAGCCGATGGTCTTCCCTTCGGCATGCACCTTGAACGCGTCGAACCCGGCTTGGGCGGTGTTGCTGACGTAGAGCGCTACCTCATTCTTCTTGCGCAGGTTGACCAGCTTTGGGCCGAGCCGCTTCAGGTCGGCGCCGATGGACTTGGCCTCGGCGTAGACCTCATTCGGCTCGTAGTCCTGTGACAGCACGCCGCGCCAATAGGTTTCGACCGCATTCGCTGTGGTGGCCCAATGCCAGTACGACACCATGTTCGCGCCGGACGCCAGATGGCTGAACGCCTGCAGGCGCAACTGGCCCGGATACGGCGTCCAGTGCGGGAAGCCTTGCGCCTGCGTTTCCATGAGCAGGTAGTTCTGGCCGTTGCGCAAGGAGCGCGTCAGGTCGCCGCCAAAGGCGATCTCGACGCCGGTCAGCTTGTCCTGGCTTGGGTGGTAGATGTCGATGCCCGCGACGTCGAGCGCCTTGGCCGCCTCCCAATGATCGACCTCCGGCTGCACGCCGTAGGAATGGTCTTTCCAGCCCAGGTCGAAATTCTGGGTGATGAACTGGTCGTTACGTGCGCGGGACCGGACCAGGCCAGCCTGCCAGGCAAGGTATTCGCTGACCAGTTCGCGCTGGAAGGCAGCGAAGGCGTTGGACAGGCTGGCGTTGATGGAGCCGCTCACGGAAGGGAAATCCTCCCAGCTATTGATCCTGTTGCTCCAGTAATCGAGTCCGAACGCCTTGTTCAACTGTTCCAGGTCGGGGAATTTTTTGCGCATCGAAGCGACGAAAGCCGCCTGCACATTCGGACCGCTGGCGCCATAGGCCTTGGTCTCGTTGTCGACCTGGTAGCCGATGACGGCGGGATGGTCCTTGACGTGGTCGACCAGGGCCACGATCACACGTTCGGCCGCGCGCCGGAAATCAGGATCGGTGATGTCCATGTTCTGGCGCGGTCCGTATTCGGCGCGGCCTTTCGGCGTTACCACCAGCACGTTGGGGTGCTTGCGCGCCAGCCAGGTTGGAACCGCATAGGTCGGGGTGCCGACGATGACCTTGATGCCAGCCTTGTGGAAAGCCGACAGCATGCGGTCGACATGCGTGAAGTCGAACACGCCTTCGCTGCGTTCCAGCGTGCCCCAGGTCGATTCGGCGATCCGCACGACGCTGATGCCGGCCTCCTTCATCAGGCGCACGTCTTCGTCCAGGCGGTCGACCGGCGTGTACTCGTCGTAATAGGCAACGCCGAACAGTATTGTGTCCGGCAACTTCGGCGCAGCCATGGCTGCCCCCTGCAGCATGGCGAGCGCCAGGCCCGCAGCCAGCAAATGTCTCATCTCCACCACCCCATATCGATATTGTTAGCGCAACCATGGTATCGATACCGGGGCGTGGGTTCAATGCATTTGAAGCGGGCGGGCCAAAATTTCAGGAAAACGAAGGAAAGGCACGAATTTGGTTATCGCATCAGGCTAATCCCAGCGATTTGCGCAGGCTCGCGTCGACCGGGCCGGCCGGCATGAAGCGGCGCAATTTGCTCAGGAGGGATGCCTGCCCAGCCGGCGTGCGGCGCATGCGCCAGGTGCCGAGTGCCGCTTCCACTATTGTGTTCGCAACACTATCCGGGCCGGGCGCGTTGTTGATGCTGTTGAGGACGGAGCGGGCTGCAGTATCTCGCTCATGGTCATATTCGCCGATCCGCAGCGCGGTTTGCGGCGAGTTTGCATCCAGGCTGGTCTTGGTGTACGACGGCTGGACCAGGGTGACGCGGATGCCGAACTGGCGCACCTCGTGGTCCAGCGTTTCGGACAGGCCCTCGACCGCGTGCTTCGAAGCCGAATACAGTCCCATGTACGGCGCCGGGAGGAAGCCAAGCACAGAGCTGACATTCACGATCCGGCCGCGGCGCTGCTTGCGCATATGCGGCAGCACTGCGCGCACCATGCGCAGCACGCCGAACACGTTAGTGTCGAACAAGGCGGCGGCCTCTGTGACCGATGTTTCCTCCACCGCGCCGACCATACTCATACCTGCGTTGTTGACCAGGATATCGATCCGGCCCGCGCGCTCGATCACGGCCTGGACGCCAAGCTCCACGGACGCGTCATCGCGAATATCCATTTCGATCAGTTCGACGCCCGACAGGGGGGATGTTTTGGCGATGTTGCGCACCGTGCCAAAGACGCGGTATCCCTGCGCTGCGAATTTCTCCGCTGCGGTGCGCCCGATGCCGGACGAGACTCCGGTAATCAAAACAATCGAGTCCTTCATGCTTTTTCTCCAGGGGGTCAGAAACGATAAGCCAGCGAGACAGCGAAGATGTCGCTCGCCAGCTTGTAATTGCCGTGCAAGGTGCTGCCGGTCGCCGAACGCATGGCGACAGCGGCATCATCGAGGAACAGGTGGGTGTAGCCGGCGCTCCATTCGACGCTTTGGCTGGCGCGCCAGGTGGCGCCGAGGGACAGCCATTTGCGGTCCACGTCCGGCACCCGGACGTCGCGGGAAGCTGCCCGGACCGGCGTCTGGTCATAAGCCACGCCTGCGCGCAGGGTCAGGTCCGGATTGAGCGTGTATTCGGCGCCCAGCGCGCCGAACAGGGTGTTGCGATAGTCGAAGGTGATCGCCTGCGTTGCCTGCGGCGAATCGAAGTCGAGCACTACATCCTTGAACCGGCTCCATTTGGTTCGGTGCACGTCGGCCATGACGGACCAGCGTTCGTTGAGCTGGTGCGTCACGCTGATCGTCCAAGAGGAAGGCATGCGCAGTTCGGTCGAGGCGTTGGTGTCGGTGAACCAGCCGGGGCGCGTGGCCGCGAGAATTGCCTTCGGCCCTTGCGGCACGTCGAACGTGATCGATGCATCGCTCAGCTTATGGTTGACGCCGGAGCGGTAGGCTGCACCGATGTGGGTTTGCCTGGTCGGGCTATACAGCAGGCCGAGCGTGAAGCCGAAGGCATTGTCGCTTCCGTCGAGTGCGATGCGCCCGTCGGCACTGGTGGGCGCGTAGCCGGGCACGCGCGAGGCTGCCATGATGGCGCCAAAGTCGAGGGCGGTCGTCAGGTTCGCTGTCGCATGTTCGAAGAAGAGCGAGCCACCGAACGAAAGCTGCTCGTTCAGGTCATACGACAGGGACAGGCCGAGGTTGACCGCTTTCAGTTCGGTCTTCTGCCCCTGGTAACGGCCCTTCCATTGCGCGTCGTAGTCGGTGGTGAAGCCGAACGGCGCCGTCAGCGACAGGCCGAGGTGGGCGCGCTCGCCCAATGGCGTGTGGAAGTACATCGCTGGAATGGGCTTGGTCGCTCCCGCCTCTCCGCCGTTGTTGCCCGATAAAGGCCGGCCTAGTGCATCCTCGCCATCGCCGTTGAACTTGACCGAATAATCGACCGTGGTCAAGTCGGCCTGGAAGACCCTGCCATCCAGGCCGCGCATCGCGGCCGGATTCTCGGCGATGGCCGACGCGTCTCCGGGAGCGCTGATCGATCCTGCGGTGGCCCGGCCCTGTGCCTTGGCGCTCTTCTCCTTCAGTTCAAATGCGGCGCCATGGCTCTGGCCCGCCAGCAGCATGCCTGCCGCCGCTGCCAGCAGGGACTTCGAATACTTATGCTTCGACATCAACTTCTCCTCTTTTATGAATTCAACTACCGGTCATCAGTTGCGGTCCCGCCGCTTCACCCGCGTACCCCGCTGACTGTGTGTCACCGGGCCGGATCTTGAACCAGATCGAGTACATCGCAGGCAGGAACACCAGGGTCAGGACGGTGCCGGCAAGGGTGCCGCCGATCAGCGTATAAGCCAGCGTGCCCCAAAACACCGAATGGGTCAGCGGCATGAAGGCGAAGATCGCTGCCAGCGCTGTCAGGATGACCGGGCGCGCGCGCTGCACCGTGGCTTCGACCACCGCTTTGAACGGATCCATGCCCGCTTCCTTGTTATGGTGGATCTGGCCGATCAGGATCAGGGTGTTGCGCATCAGGATGCCGGAGAGGGCGATCAGGCCGACCAGGGCATTGATGCCGAAAGGCTGCCGGAACAGGATCAGGGTCGGGACCACGCCGATCAGGCCCAGGGGACTGGTCAGGAATACCATCACCATTGCCGAAATCGAACGCACCTGGAAGATGATGATCAGCAGCGTGATCGCCAGCATGATCGGGAACAGCGGCAGCATGGCCTTGGTCGCCTTGCCCGATTCCTCGATGGAGCCTGCTTCCTCAATGGCGTAGCCAGTCGGCAGCTTGGCGATCAGCGGCTGCAGTTGCTTTGTGATGGCTGCCGAAACGTCCGGCGGCTGCAGGTTGTCGGCGATGTCGCCGCGCACGGTGATGGTCGGCATGCGGTCGCGGCGGCGTTCGATGGGTTCTTCCATCCGCACTTCGATCTTGCCCACTTGCGACAGCGGGATGCGCTGTCCGTTGGCGCCGGCCAGCGTAAAGTCGCCGATGCGGGCTGGATCGAGACGGATGTCGCCAGCAGCGCGCGCCACCACCTGCACGGTGCGGATGTCTTCGCGCACGGCTGTCACCGGTACGCCGTTCAGCAGGAACTGCAGTTGCTGCGCCACCGCGTTGGAGGACAACCCTACTGCCTGCAGCCGGTCTTGCTGCAGGGTGAAATGCATCGTAGGTGCACGGGTGCCCCAGTCGGCATTCACGGTTCGCATCATCGGGCTGTTCTCCATGAGCTGGCGTACGTCCGCTGCAATGCTGCGCAGCTTTTCCGGATCGGGACCGCTGACGCGGTAGGCAACCGGGAATGGCGAGTACGGCCCAAAGACAAGCTGGGTGACGCGTACGCGCGCTTCGGAAGCCAGGCCGCCGCCGATTGCTTCGCGCAAGCGCTGTTTCAACGCATCGCGCTCGTCCTGGCTGTCGGTGCGGACCACGATCTTGGCGAACGATGGATCGGGCAATTCCGGTCCCATGGCCAGGTAGAATCGCGGCGCGCCCTGGCCGATGTAGGCCGTGACGATCTTTGCTTCCTTTTGCCCGGCCAGCCATGCTTCAACCTTCGCGGTAGCAGCGCTGGTCTGGTTGATCGAGGTGCCATAAGGCATTTGCACCTCGACCAGTACTTCCGGGCGGTCCGAGATCGGGAAGAACTGCTTCTTGACGACGGCCATGCCCAGCACCGACAGCACGAACAGGCCCACGACCGAGCCGGCCACCAGCCACTTGCGGGCGATGACGCGTCCCAGCAGGTCGCGGAAGCGGTTATAGCGCGGGGTGTCGTAGATGGCTTCGTGGCCACCCTCGACCTTTTTGAAATCGGGCAGCAGCTTGACGCCCATATACGGGGTGAACACCACCGCCACGACCCAGGATGCGATCAGGGCAATGCCGACAATCCAGAACATATTGCTGGTGTATTCGCCGGCGGTCGAGCGGGCGAAGCCGTTCGGCATGAAGCCGACAGCCGTCACCAGGGTACCGGACAGCATCGGCGCGGCCGTATGGCTCCAGGCGTAGGCCGATGCGGCTATGCGGTCGTAGCCTTCTTCCATCTTCACCACCATCATTTCGATGGCGATAATGGCGTCGTCCACGAGCAGGCCCAATGCCAGGATCAGCGAACCCAGGGTAATGCGGTCGAAGTTCTTGCCGGTGGCCGCCATCACGACAAAGACGATGGCCAGCGTCAATGGCACGGCAGCGGCAACCACCACGCCGACGCGCCAGCCCATGCTGATAAAGCTCACCAGCATCACCACCACCAGTGCAGCGAAGAACTTGAGCATGAATTCGTCGACCGAGGCACTGATGTTGACTGCCTGGTCGGTCACCTTGGCCAGGCTCATGCCCAGCGGCAGGCTGGCGTTGATGGCGCCCACTTCGCTGTCCAGCGACTTGCCCAGGTCAAGACCGTTCCAGCCGTCGCGCATCACAATGCCCAGCAGGAGCGCAGGTTCGCCGCCATTGCGGATCATGAAGGTCGACGGATCCTCATAACCACGTTCGACCTTGGCGATGTCGGACAGCTTCAACGTGCGCCCTTGGGCCACCACGGGTGTCTCGCGGATTTTCTGCAGCGTGTCAAAAGCGCCGTCCAGGCGGATGAACACTTGCGGCCCCTTGGTCTCGACGGAGCCTGCAGCGGCCAAAGCGTTCTGGCTGTTCAGCGCAGCGAACACTTCCTGCGGGCCGATGCCGAGCGTCGCCAGGCGTTCATGGGAGAATTCGATGTAGATGCGTTCCTGCTGTTCGCCGACGATGTTGACCTTCTTCACGCCCGGCACGTGCAACAGGCGCTGGCGCAGCGATTCGGCGTCGCGCACCAGCAAGCGCTGTTGCTCGCCCTTGGCCTTCAGCGCATACAGGGCAAAGGTGACGTCGGCGTATTCGTCATTGACCATCGGTCCGATCACGCCAGGCGGCAGGTTGCCGACCTCGTCGCCGACCTTCTTGCGCGCCTGGTAGAACTCTTCCTTCACTTCCGACGGCGGGGTGCTGTCGAGCAGGGTCAGTGTGGTGAAGGCCAGGCCGGGCCGGGTATAAGTCTCGCTGCGATCGTACCAGCGCAGTTCCTGCAAGCGCTTTTCAATCTTTTCCGCCACCTGGTCCTGCATTTCCTGCGCGGTGGCGCCGGGCCAGGCGGTGACGATGGTCATGACCTTGACCGTGAACGCCGGGTCTTCGGCCCGGCCCAGTTTGAAGAAAGAGATCACCCCTGCCAGCGAAATCAAGCAAATCAGGAACAGGGTGACGGAGCGCTCGCGTACCGCGAGGGCGGACAAGTTGAAGCGGCTGGTTTTCACGGACGTGCTCCTTCGGCTGTGGCGCCGGCGCCCTGGGTGTCGACCCGCACGCTGGCACCTTCGCGCAACAGGTGCGCGCCGAGCGCCACGATTCGGTCGCCTTGCTTGACCTGGCCGTCGATGCTGGCGCGGTCGTCTTCAAGACGCTGCACCGAGACCGGGCGCCAGGAAACCTTGGCCGGGTTGCCGTCGATAATCCACACTCCAGGGCCCTTGCCGGCGTCGAACAGGGCGCCGATCGGCACCTGCAATCCGCCCTGGGCGGCCGGCTGGCCGTCGGCCACCTGGATGGTTACCGTGCTGCCCAAGGGAGCGTTAGCCAGTTCGCCGTCCAGCACATAGCGTGCCTCGAAAGTACGGGTGAGACGATCCGCCGCATCCGACAACTGCCGCAATTTGGCGGGAACGCGCACACCGTCTTTGCCGAACAGCGTTGCCTGGGCGGTTGAACCAACGGCCGGGCGCACCGTTTCCGGCAGCTGGATCACCGCCTCGCGGCGTCCGGCATGGGCCAAGCGCACCACCACTTGGCCGGCATTGACCACTTGGCCGGGTTCGGCCAGCGTTTCCGTCACGACGCCGTCGCCATCCGCCACCAGTTCGGTATAGCGGCTTGCGTTCAGGGCGACATCGGCCTGGGCCTCGGCCGCGCTGAGCTGGGCGCGGGCGGCATCGGCTGCGGCCTTGGCCTGGTCATAAGCGGAGGCGGAAACTGCACCGCTCGGACGCAGGTCGCGATAGCGGGCCTCGTCGTCGGCCGCCTGTTTTGCCCGGGCGCGCGCCGCGGCGACGGCTTCCTGTTGGGCGTGAGCTGCCAGTTTCAGGTCGACCGGATCGATACGCATCAGCGGCTGGCCGCGCTTGACGGTTTGGCCAACGTCGACCAGGCGCTCCAGCACTTTACCGGGAACACGGAAGCCGAGGTCGCTCTGCACCCGGGCGGCGACAACGCCGGTGTAGGAGCGGGAAAGGGGCGCTACCCCCTGTACGACCGCGGCGCGCACCAGCGGCGCCTCGGTACGGGGATCGGTTGGATGTTTCTCGCCGCAAGCCACCACCGCAAACGGCAGCACGGCAGCGAAGACTGCAGACGGAGTTGAGCGAAGCAGGCGCATGAAAGTCCCATGGATAAAGTGATCGGGACTTTCATTATGGTTCTGGTGACTAATTTAGTCAATGGTCACAAACTATTTTTTATGGCGACAGGCTCCTGAGCACCAGGCTGGACAGATGCGCCGGGGCATCTTCCGTGTAATCAAAGCTATGTTGCAGCAGCAATGGGTTGAGGTAAGGGCGCATCACCAGGTAGATCGCCATCACCGTCTCATCCAGGGGAGTCTTGCGCTCGAAGTCGCCCGACTGGCGGCCCTCCTGCAGCACCTCGCGCAGCAGTTTCTGGATGCGCTCCTCATAGTCGAGCACGACCTGCCAGCGATCCGTTGCGGCTGTCGCTGCAATTTCGTAAAGCTTGCGCTCATTGAACAGCAGGCGAAGGCTGGCTTCAGTAAAGGCCTTGAACATGCGGCGCAGCTTTTCAGGCGAAGAACTGGCTTCGGCAATTGCCGCGCTGACCTCGGTTTCAATCTGTTGCATGCAATTGGCGCAGATCACTTCACCGATGGCTTGCTTCGACTCGAAGAATTTGTAGATATACGCTTTTGAGAAGCCAACCGACTTGGCCAGGTCGGACACGGTGGTCTTCGCATAGCCGTAGTGGCTGAAATGTTCAACGGCTGCGGCAACGATCTGGTTGCGCACTTCGTGGTCGGCCGGCCCCCTGGCCGGAGCGGGGGAGGTGAGTGGATTTTTCATGCGCTCAAGTTTAAGCCAAACAGAACGATTGGACAACTTGTGACCATTTGGTATTATGGTCACTATCAATTCTTCGTGAGGATGTCCGATGCTTAGCAAACAAACCCTGGCGGCGCTCGTCGTTGCCACCCTGTCAACGGGCTGCGCTGTCGGCCCTGATTACGCCCGGCCGGAACCGGTTCTGGCGCAACAATTCCATGGCCAGGCAGCTGTCGAGCAGCGCCAGGCTCCCTCCAGCGCCGACCTGGCCCAGTGGTGGACAGGATTTGGCGATCAACAACTGAGCCGCTTCGTGGCACTGGCACTGGAACAGAACCTCGACCTCGCACAGGCGGCCGCACGCGTCGTGCAGGCGCGCGCCGGCCTGGGCGCGGCCAATGCTGCCTTGCTGCCTTCAGGAAATATCAGCGGACAAGCGGCCAGGGCCTATCAGTCCGTCGAAACCCCGCTGGGGCGAGTACTTAATTCCGCGCCGGGCTTCGACCGTCACGGCAATGCCTATGAAGTCAACCTTGGCGCGAACTGGGAACTCGACCTGTTTGGCGGCTTGCGCCGGGGCCGCGAGGCGGCGCTGGCCGACTACCAGGCTTCGGAAGCCGGGGCGGCGGCGGCGCGGCTGGCGGTGGCGGCCCAAACCGCCGACATCTACATTACCGTTCGCGGCCTGCAGGCACGCCTCGATGTCGCCCGCAAGCAAGTGAAGACGCAACAGGATCTCGTCGCGACCATCAATCTCTTATATGGGAAAGGCCTGGCGGCGGAACTCCAGCTCAGGCAGGCCGAAGGCGCATTGGCCCAGGTGCAGGCATCCATCCCGGTGCTGGAGTCCGGCCTGGAAACTGCCCTGAATGCGCTGGATGTGATGCTTGCGTCGCCACCCGGCACGCATCACGCCGAGCTGGCAGAAACGGCCGGCATCCCGCATGCGCCGCAGATTGCCGCCAGCGGCTCGCCGCGTGAACTGCTGCGCCGCCGGCCCGACCTGATCGTGGCCGAGCGCCGCCTGGCCTCTTCCAATGCTCGGATCGGCGTCGCCATTGCCGAGTATTACCCCAAGTTTTCCCTGAGCGGGCTGCTTGGCAGCGCCAGCTCAGTATCCGGCGGCAACCTGTTCACCAATGGCGCCAACCAGGCAGCCGGCATCCTGGGCTTGCGCTGGCGCCTGTTCGATTTCGCCCGGGTCGATGCGCAAATCGCACAAGCCAAGGGACAGGAGGCGGAAATGCTGGCCGCTTACAGGCTGGCGGCTTTGCACGCGAGTGAGGATGTCGAAAATGCATTCTCTGCATTGGTGAAACGCGAGGAGCAGGCAGCCGTCCTGGAGCGAGGCGTCAACTCGCTAGGCCGTGCACGCGAAGCGTCGTTCGCGGCCTACCAGAAAGGCGTCGTCAGCCTGGTCGAAGTCCTGCAGGCGGACGAAAACCTGCTGCGTGCTTCCGACGCCCGGGTGCAGGCGCAGACGGAATCGGCACGTGCCGCAGTTGCGGCCTTCCGTGCGCTCGGCGGCGGCTGGCAGGCTCCGGAGGCTGGAACAGTGGCGATGCGATAGCCTGCGCTGTGGGTGGCGCAGGCTTTTTCCGGTACTTCCTTACGCGGTAACGACGTTCAGCACCACGTCGATGTTGCCGCGTACTGCTTTCGAGTACGGACAAATGGCGTCGGCCAGATGGGCGACCTCGGTCACGGCTGCGTGGTCGGCGCCAGGAGCGAACACGGTCAGGCGCGCCTGGAGGAAGTATTCACCGCGGCCCTGGCCAAGGTCGACTTCGATCTCGACATGGGTCCCTTCCGGCAGGGCGACTTTCTTTTCCTTGGCCGCCAGGCCGACAGCGCCCGAGTAGCAAGCCGACCAGGCGCCCGCGAACAACTGCTCGGCGAGGGGGTGCGGCTGGCTCGCCTGGATATCGAGCACGCGGCCGGCCGGATTGCCTGGCGTCGTCAGGTGGAAGTCCAGGAAGCCTTCCGGATTGCCGGAAAAGATGGCGGAATCGACAGGGGTAGTGCGGGTTTTGCCGGTGGCGAGGACTTTGGTGATTTTGCTCATGTGTAACTCCATTAAGTTCGTGAATTTGAATCGCATACGATGCAGTCGCATTCGATGAACAGGAGTATAGCGGCGGATTTTGCGATGTCAAGCGGATTCGATTACATCGCATACGATTTATATCAATCGGGCGGCGCTGCTTGTTTAGTGAACCGACAAGGTTTTCCCGGGGGTCCGTTCAGGCCGCAGATTTTGCATGTGCAATCGTCATACTGTCAGGGACGACGACCGCGTTCCGGACAGCGGTCAACTCCGCCAGGATCGATATGGCGATCTCAGCCGGGGTTTTGCTGCCGATGAATATTCCCACCGGCCCGTGCAGGCGCGCAATCTGTGCCGGATCAAGGTCAAGCAACTTGAGACGCTCGCGCCGCCTGGCGTTATTCACACGCGAACCAATTGCTCCCACGTAGAACGCCTCCGAACGCAGCGCTTCCATAAGCGCCATGTCGTCGAGCTTAGGATCATGCGTCAGCGCCAGTACCGCGGTCCTCTGGTCAGGTTTCATTTCGAGGATGAGGTCATCCGGCATTTCCCGGCTAAGCTCAATACCAAGGCTGGTCCAGCCCTCGATATATTCTTCGCGCGGATCGCAGATCGTTACGTGGTAATCCAGCCCCAGCGCAACCTGCCCCAGGAAGCGGGACAACTGGCCGGCTCCAATCACCAGCAAGCGCCAGCGCGGCCCGTGCACAGTTGTCAGTTGATGCTCTCCCAGTTCCAGTTGCATGCCCGCCGTTGCGGCGGAGAGCGTTACCGTGCCGTCATGCAGGTCGAGACGGCGGGCGACAAGCTCACGACGCATCAGGCGCGCCAGCAATTCATCAACCTGGCTACCCGCCCCTAGTGGTTCAATCGCGAGCTGGATGGTGCCCCCGCACGGCAAGCCGAATCGATGCGCCTGGTCAGCGCTTATTCCGTAAGTGACGATGACGGGAAACGAAGAAATAGCGCCATCGCGGCGGGCCGACTCGATCAAGTCATCTTCGATACAGCCCCCGGATACCGAGCCGACAACCCGGCCATCGCTTCGAATTGCCATCATGGCGCCTTCCGGGCGCGGGCTTGAGCCCCACGTCTTGATGACAGTTACCAGCTCACAGCGCTGCCCTTCACGCAGCCATTGCGCCGCCGCCCGCAGCACTTCAAGGTCAAGGCTATCCATTTGAGCACAATCCCTGGCTGGTCCAGGCATGGTAGATCACCATGCCAAAGAAGATGAGTACAGCGATCCATGGCGACACAAACCAGCCGAGCAGGCCGGCCAAGGCATAGGAAACGATGCCGACGATTGGGCGCCGGTACTGTGAGCGAAAATCGGAAGGCGGCACAAAGCTGTGCGCCAGTTCACGATGCCGGTGCAAGTAAGGAAAGATCGGCAGCCATGCCGCGGACATCAAACCGGCCACTGCGGCATACAGCACAACCGCGGCCTTCTGGTCCGGAATGGAGCCTGCCTGGAATGCTTCCGCCAGCACGCCAGTGGGGAAGGGAAGAAGTGCCGACGTGCCGAGGATGCCAAGGTTAATCCACAGCAGCCGCACATCGACGTAGCGAATCCGCTGGAACAAGGCATGATGATTCAGCCAGACCACCCCAATGTAGAGAAAGGCCAGGACAAAGGCCGCATATGACGGCCAGACCCTGAGCAGTGCAGCCCCCAGTTCGCCGTGCGCAGCCTCCGGACGCCGGATTTCAATCACCAGCAGCGTAATGATGATGGCATACACACCGTCACTGAACAGCTCGGCGCGGTCGCTGTTGGCCCGCCGCAGGTCGTGCGGCAGGCCGAGAGCTTCGGATTCGCTCATTTTTGCGACAGTATCCATTTAACCAGAGTGTGTGCATCGGCCTCGTTGACCTGCGGGTTGGCAGGCATCGGGATTGGCCCCCACGCGCCCATACTGCCTTTCTGGACCTTCGCAACCAGCTTGTTTTCGGCTCCAGCATCGCTCGCGTATTTTGCGGCGATGTCCTTGAACGAAGGTCCGACCAGCTTGGTTGCCGGCGCATGGCAGGCCATGCAGTTTTTAGCCTTTGCCAGTTCCGGGCTTGCGTGCGAGAGTTGGCTTGCGAGCGCAAGCATCATCAGAACGGAAGATTGGGCCAGGTATTTCATGAGGTTGCTCCTTGTTTGAAAATTTCCGCCTCCATGGGAAGACGCCGTACACGCTTGCCTGTCGCTGCAAACACCGCATTGGTCAAGGCAGGCGCGATGACCGCGGTGCCGATTTCGCCAGTGCCTCCAGGCGACTCCGGGCTGTTGACAACATGAATCTCCATCGCCGGCACTTCGTTGATACGCAACATTGGATAGTCATGGAAATTGCTCTGGATAACTCGCCCTTTTTCCACAGTGAGTTTTCCATACAGAGCAGCCGTCAGGCCGAAGATATGGCCGCCTTCCATTTGTGCCACGATTCCTTTCGGATTGATCGGCTGTCCGCAATCCACAGCAGTGGTTACGCGCTTGACCACCACTTGCCCATCCTTGTCGACAGTACATTCGACAACGCTGGCCGCAAAACTTTCCCAGGCCGTAGCCAGCGAAATGCCCATGCCACTGCCCGGGTCCATTTTCTTGCCCCAGCCGGCCTTTTCGGCAGCCATATTCAGCACAGCCAGCGCACGTGGATTCTTGTGAAGCATTGCACGCCGGTAGGCAAGCGGATCGGCATTGGCTGACGCCGCCAGTTCGTCGATAAAACTCTCAATGACAAACGTGTTGTGCGTTGGTCCCACGCCCCGCCAGAACCCGGTGGGCACCGGCGATTCAAAGGCGCCGAACTCCACATACCTGTGGGGGAAATCATATGGACTCTGGGCCGCATCAATGGCGTCGGTGTCGATGCCGTTGGCCATCCAGGCCGGCGCATATCGCGCTTCGACTGCGGAACCAACGAAGCGGTGGCTGAACCCGAGCGGGGTGCCCTTGCTGTCGAGGACGGCCGCAAGTTCGTCGCGGTAGAAGGGCCGGTAGTAATCGTGCTGCATATCTTCTTCGCGGCTCCAGATCACTTTGACCGGGATGCCTGCTTTTTGCGCAATCAACGCCGCCTGCACGATATAGTCGACTTCCAGGCGGCGTCCGAATCCGCCACCCAGCAGGAAGTTGTTGATCCTGACCTTTGCAGGATCGAGGCCGAGTGCTTTTGCGACGAACCCTTGCGCACGGCCTGGCGCCTGCGTTCCCGTCCAGATTTCGACGCCATCCTTGTGGACATGTGCCGTGCAATTCATCGGTTCCATCGTTGCATGGGCGAGGAAGGGCGCAAAATAGACGGCCTGCATCGTCTTTGCACCGGAGCCGGCCAGTTGGGTGAAATTGCCCTCGTTGACGGCCACCAGCCCCTTCTTCGCAGCCGCCTCCTCGAGCTGCCGTTCCCACAACGCGGTAGAGAATTCCGCGTTCGGACCGTCATCCCAGGTGATTGCCAGTGCCGCCAGGCCCTTGCGCGCGGCCCCATTGTGGTCGGCGATGACCGCGACCGCATCGTCGAGCTTCACCACTTTGCGCACGCCTTTGACTTTCATGGCCTGGCTGGCGTCAACCGCTGCGAGCTTGCCGCCGAATACCGGGCAGGCAGCAACTGCAGCGATCTTCATGCCCGGTACCTGGGCATCAATGCCAAACTTGGCGCTGCCATTCACTTTGTCCGCGATATCAAGGCGTTTGGCCGAGGTGCCGATCAGCTTGAATGCGGCATTCGGCTTCAGTTTTACCTCCTGCGGCACTGGAAGGCTGGCCGCCCTCGACGCAAGGGTGCCATAGGAGAGTTTTCGGCCGCTTGGCACGTGGACCACTTCGCCATGGGCTGCCTTGCAGCTGTCGGCGGACACTTTCCAACTATCGGCGGCAGCCGCCACCAACATCATGCGCGCCGTGGCTCCAGCCTTGCGCATGGGGAGCCAGGCGCCGCGCATGCTGCTTGATGCACCAGTCAATTGCACGCCAAACAGCGGATGACCGTAAAGCTTTTCGTTTGCCGGCGCATGCTCAAGCTTGACCTTGCCGATATCGACTTCCAGTTCTTCCGCAATCAGCATCGGAATAGCGGTATAGGTTCCTTGCCCCATTTCGACAAAAGGCATCACCATCGTCACGATTCCCTTGCGATCGATCCTGATGAACGCATTGGGGCTGAAACTGGTCGAGGAGGCGACGGCTGCCTGGACCGGAGCGAGCCAGAACGACAACACCATGCTGCCTGCCGTACCGGCGCTGACTTTCAGGAAGTTGCGGCGGCTGGTATCAACGTTGAAATAGTCCATGGTCAGCCTTTCAGGTTGGCGCCTTCGGAAGCGGCGGTCTTGATGGCGGCACGGATGCGTGTGTAGGTACCGCAGCGGCAGATATTGCCGGCCATTGCCTGTTCAATATCGGAATCGGAAGGGTTGGCGTTACTTGCCAGGAGCGCCGTTGCACTCATGATCTGGCCGGACTGGCAGTAACCGCACTGAGGGACCTCGTGCGCGACCCATGCCTGCTGCACGCGCTTCCCGACTGGTGATGCGCCAACTGCCTCGATCGTGGTAATCCGGCCCTTGCCGATACTCTCAACCGGCGTGCTGCAGGAGCGGATAGGCTGCCCGTCGAGGTGTACAGTGCAGGCGCCGCACAGCGCCATGCCGCAGCCGAATTTGGTCCCGGTCATTTGCAGCACATCACGCAGGACCCACAGCAATGGCGTGTCGCCATCGACGTCGACCGAATGGCTCTTGCCGTTCACGCTAATTACATAACTCATATGTCCCCCGGGCTTTTCTGAGTTTTAGTTAAGAAGTGTCTATAATTGTCTTTTAATCGCTCATTAGGGCGTGGTAATTCCTTGCCAACTTTTGGTATTTTCTTGCTGCATTTTCTGCTGCACTGCACGTTCGAAAATGGATATGCCTGACCGCCTTGCCGCGCCTTTGCCGGCGCCAACAGCCACAAGTGTCGACCGTCCATGCTGGGGTGGCGTCGTCATCAATTGGCACGACTGGCAGTCTGGCGGCCGCGTCGACTCCCCTGAGCTGGACCATGACGTGATCGCCATGCGCACCTCGGGCATCGTTCGCCTGAGCCAGACCCGAGATGGCAAGACCCACACCGCGACGGTCACCAGTGGCAACGTCACCTTGCATCCGCGCGGGATGGAGTCGAGCTGGTCATGGGACAAGCCGGGCGCGATCCTGATTACCCGCATCCCGCCCCGCCTGCTGGTCGAAGCTGCGGAAGCTACTGTCAACTCGCCGCCGGCCCGGCCTGAATTGATGAACTGCTTCGGTGGGCGCGAACCATTTATCGAGCGCATTGGCCTGCTTTTGCTGGACGAACTTCGCACGCCCAGCCATCCCGCACAGGAATACATCACCCAGGCGCTGTCGCATGCGCTGGCAAGCCACCTGGTATTGCGGTTCAATGCCGAACAACGCAAGCCACAGCGGCTGCCGGCCGGTTTGCACCCTGCAGCACTGCAACACGTCCGCGATTACATCGATTCCCATCTGCACGAGCGGATTGACCTGGAAACTCTTGCCAAAATCGCCAATGTCAGCCGGTTTCATTTCGCGCGCATGTTCCGCGTGAGTGCGGGGATGACTGCCATGGCCTACCTCGAACAAGCCCGCATGCAGCGTGCACAGGACCTGATACGCCGCGGCACCTGGCCGCTATCGCGCGTAGCCGCCCTGGTCGGCTACGACGACCAAAGTTATTTCACAAGGCGGTTCCGGCTGTTTTCCGGACTCACGCCACTGGCTTTTGCACGTGAGACTGCAACTATGGTCGTGGGGTGCGCGTGAACCAGGCGCTGATCAGGCGAGCGGCCTCACTTGCCGCATACACTGGACTGCTGGCTCCACTTCAGGCCTTGGCGCAGATTTCAGACGATGCGATCCGGATCGGATTCCTGACCGATCTCTCAGGGGTGTATTCTGATATTGATGGCCCTGGCGGGGTCGAAGCGATTCGCATGGCAATCGCCGATTCCGGTGGGTCGCTCAATGGAAAGCCGATCGAATTGCTGGTCGCGGACCATCAGAACAAGCCCGATATCGCTGCGATCAAGGCTCGCGAGTGGTTCGATCGGAATGGCGTGGACATGCTAATCGGTGGCACGAATTCTGGCGTCAACCTGGCCATTGCCAAGGTCGCCGCTGAGAAGCAGCGCACGTATTTTGCGGTCGGCAGCGGCAGCGTGCGCCTTACCAATGAGGAGTGCTCGCCTTACACCATCCATTATGTATTCGATACGGTGGCCCTGGCACGCGGAACCGGTTCGGCCCTCGTCAAACAGGGTGGGAAGAGCTGGTTCCTGTTGGCCGTCGATTACGCCTACGGATCACAGATGCAAAAGGATGCCACTGCCGTTGTCGAAGGGGCCGGCGGCAAAGTCCTCGGCAGCATCAAGTTTCCGCTCGCCACGCCGGACTTTTCCTCCTACCTGCTGCAGGCGCAGGCATCCGGCGCACAGATCCTGGGCCTGATCAGCGCAGGCAATGACACGATCAACGCCATCAAGGCAGCCAACGAGTTCGGGATTGCCAAAACCATGAAGCTCGCGGGCATGTCCATATTCATCACGGACATTCATTCCCTGGGCCTCAAGCTGACGCAAGACATGTTCGTCACCGATGGCTGGTACTGGGACCTGACCCCGGAAAGCCGCGCATGGGCGCGTCGCTACTTCGCAAAGATGAAGCGCATGCCGACCATGCTGCAGGCCGGTGATTATTCTGCTGTGTGGCAGTATCTTCGTGCTGTTAAATCGGTTGGATCGGACGCTTCGGAAAAGGTGGTCGCGTACCTTAAAAGCACGGAAATCAGCGATATGTTTGCAACAAAAGGCAAAGTACGTCCCGACGGCAGGATGGTTCATGACATGTACCTGCTGCAAGTGAAGAAGCCTGCAGAGTCAAAATACCCATGGGATTACTACAAGCTTGTGCACACGATCCAGGGCGCCGACGCATTCACCACTAAAGCGGAGAGCCTTTGCCCCCTGTGGAAGTAACGGTGCTGGATCCTGTCCGCTTTATCGATTGAGGGACTTCGCCAGGTTGTTGCGCAGCTTGAGAACGGCGTCGCGTGTCTCGGCGAATTCGTCGCCAGTCAGGCCGCAAGCGTCCGACAGGTCTGCGCTGAAAGCGCGCTCGCGCAATGCGCGGCCTTCTTCGGTCAGGCTGACCAGCACCTGGCGTTCGTCTGCAGAGCTTCGTTGGCGCGTCACATAACCCAGGGCTTCCAGCTTTTTGAGGATGGGCGTCAGGGTATTCGACTCCAGGAACAGTTTGTCGCCCAGGGCGCTGACTGTCTGGCCGGACTCCTCGTACAGCGCGATGACGGTGATGTACTGGGTGTAGGTCAGGCCCAGCATGTCCAGGATCGGCTTGTAGGCCTTGCCGAAGGTGAGGTTGGCCGAATAGATGGCGAAGCACAGGAAGTCCGCAAGTTTCAGGTCTTGCGGCTTGGGTGCCGGCTTAGCTTTGCTCATGGTAAGTAGTGGCGTTGGTTCAACGCCGCTACTTTACCATGTGATCCGATTCAATCGGACCGGAGGCATCACAGGAAGCCGAGATCGCGCGTGCTGTAGTTGGACAGGTTCGGCAGCAGCTCCAGCAGTTGGCCGTCGCTGGCGCCCAGCCATTTGCCCATGGTGGCCGCGTACTGGTCGACCGAGGTGCTTGGCAGCAGGCGGCCCTGGCCAACGTCGTCGGGACCGTTGTTGGCGACCACCGGCGCGGTGCCGTAGAAACGTTTGCCCTTGACGGCGCCGCCCATCATGAAGTGCATGCTGCCCCAGCCATGGTCGGAACCGTCGTTATTGGCGACCAGCGTGCGGCCGAAGTCGGAAGCGGTGAACGTCGTCACCTTGTCGGCAACGCCCAGTTCAACCGTCGCCTGGTAGAAGGCCGCCATGGCGTCGCCCAGCTTGGCCATCAGGCCCGGGTGGACGGTGGCCAGGTTGTCGTGGGTGTCGAAGCCCCCCATCGAGACGAAGAACACCTGGCGTTTGGCGCCCAGGCTGCCGCTGGCGGAGATCATGCGCGCGACCATCTTCAACTGGTCGCCCAGGGAATTCGATGCCGGGAATACCGTCTGCAGTGCTGGTGCGCTGGCCAGGGCGGTGGTGAGCGCTGCGTTGGCATCCACCGAGCGGCGGGTGACGCGGTTGTATTCGTTCTCCAGCGCGTGCGTGCGCTGCTGGGTGATCAGGGTACGCAGGGCTTCGGTGGCGGTGGCGGAGCCGAACAGCGGCGACTTCAGGCCGTTGAACTGCATCGAGCCGTTGGCCGACACCTGGTACTGCACTGCCGTCTTGCCGGCCATGTATACCGCGTTGCCGGAGACGTTGACGCAGGTGAAGGTGGCATTGCCGTTGCCCGATTCGAACAGGTCGCCCAGGCGGCCGCCCCAGCCCGTACGCGAGCCTTCCGGCGCGGACGATTGCCAGATCGATTGCTGGTCGTTATGCGAGAACAGCTTTGGCGGCAGCGGCACTGACTTGGCCTGGTACTGCGCCTTCGTGGTCGGCTGTACCAGCGGGCCGACGTTCAGCATGACGCCAAGCTGGCCGTTGTTGAAAATCGGGACCAGGGGCGCGAGCGCCGGCGCCAGTGCGAACTCGCGTGCCGCACCGGTCGAATCCAGCACAGGGGCGGATGGCGCCAGGGCTGTTGCGGCCAGTGCCTCGCGGGCGTAGGCGATGGTTGGGCGCAGTCCCTGGTACAGCGTGTAGTTGGTGCTGTCGTACGGGATGACGGTGTTCGCATAATCGTTGCCGCCATACAGGAAGACGCAGACCAGGGCCTTGTAGTCGCTTGCGGTGGCTGCCGCCGCCTCGGCGATCGACATCAGGTTGATGGCCCAGGGCGCCGCCACGCCTGCCACGCCGAGTGCCGATGCGCGCTTGAGGAAGGCGCGGCGCGAAGCTTGATTAGTCATGGTGGTGGCCTTTACTTCTGTACGATGAATTCAGGGGATGCCATGACCAGCGTGAGCGCCGCATAGACGCGGTTGGCGCGCGCGGCGTCGGTGCCGGTCGCCATGCTGGTGACAGCGTTGCGGATCAGGGTCACGGTATCCGCGCTCAACTGGCCGGCGGCCAGTACCAGGTTGATCTCGTCGACCAGGCCCGGCACGTTGTCGGCCAGCGGCAGCAGGGTCGAATAATCGGCCTTGACGTCGCCGATGCCTTTGCTGATCGCGGTTTGCATGTAGTTGGCATAGCCGACCACGCTGGTTTCGTTCACGATCTGGAACTCGGGTGCAACCACGCCCAGCGCCGGCGGCACGTAGCCAGGGCGGAAGAAGTTGAACACACTCGGCGAACGCAGTGGGCTTTGTCCGAGGCGGGACGAGGGCTCGCTGGTATTGCCGATAGCCCAGGCATCGCTCGGCGAGGTGGCGTTGTAGGCGCGCGCCCACGCAGTGAAACGCAGGATTGGTTCGCGTACCTTGCCGAAGCCTGCGTTCGTCAGGTTCGAGGCGGAACGTGCTTCCGGGTCCAGCAGGATCGCTTTGATGACCGCTTTCAGGTCGCCCTTGACGCCGCTGCCGTTGTTGTTGAACACGGCGGCCACACGCGCCACATACTCCTTCGCAGGATTGCTGGTCACCAGGCGCTGGATCAGCTGCTTCGATACGAATGGCGCCACGTTCGGGTGCGCAAAAATCGCGTCGAGCGCCTTGTTCAGCGCCGTTGCGGCGTCGATGCCACTGTTGATCGTGGTGCCGAGGAAGGTCTTCTCGCCTGGCTCATATTTGGTTCCAACCTGGGCCATCGGGCGCTTGCGGTAATCGGGCGTGTCGTTGGTGCCGCCCGCCAGGTCCGAGTCCCAGCCGGTGAACACACGGGCCAGGCCGGAAATATCGGCTTGCGTATAGGTTTCCTGTTCCGTCGCGGTGCCGTCCGGGTTCAGCTTCAGCAGGCCGATGGTAAAGAGCTGCAGGATCTCGCGGGCGTAGTTCTCGTCCGGCATGGAGCCGGTTTTCGGATTGGCCTTGGCGTTGCCGCGGTAGGTCAGGTATTCGCCCATAGAGGTCGACAGCGTGACCTGCTGCAGCAAGGTGCGATAGTTGCCGAAGGCGTTGGCCTCCAGGATGTCCATGTAGGCGGCGCCGGTGAAGGCGCGCCAGGCCCCGGTGAAGCCGTCCAGCGAAGCCACGACGATCTCGGACAGTGCCAGCGTTACGCGCTGGCGCAGGGTATCCGGGGACGCGATCAGCTTGACCCACAGTGCCGCATCGATGCCGGCCTGGCTGTTCTTGTTCTCAATGGCGTTGAAGCCTTTCGCCATCAGCCAATCCCAGCGCGATTGCGAAGCCGGCATGGCCATTTGCTCGTCCAGCCACTTGCCGTAGCCGAGCGCCTGGACCCGGGACATCTGTTCATGCGTTGCGCCCATCGAAGCCTGGGCGAGGAAACGTGCGGCCTGGGCGCCTGCAATCGATTCGACCTGGGTCGGTGGTACCGGCGAGGTGGTGCCGCCTTCACTGCCCGTGCTTTCACTGCCGCCGCCGCCACAGGCAGTCAGCAGGGTAGCCGCGGCCAGGGTCGCTGAGAGCTTCAACGCGCCCTCATTATTCTCGATTGTGTCGTCCATTGTTGCCCCTCGGAAATTTCCTTGAGGGTGCAGTATAGCTAGAAATGGATGAGCAAAACCTATCGTGCGCGGGATTGTCGGTTTTCTTTAACCCTTTGGTGAGTGAAGTCGGGCGTGACTTTTTTAATGAAAGCATCGGTGCCGATGCGGAAATTCTCTGTCGAGGCTGCGAGGCCGAAATAGTCGGCTCCCAGGCTTGCCGACTCTTCCAGCGTCATGTTCAGGCCGCGGTGCAGTGCCTCCCACGTCAGGCGCACGGCATCCGGCGACTGGCCGAGGATGTCATATAGCAGGGAGCGCGCAGCATCCGTCAATTCGCCGGCAGCGGTCACTTGCTGCACCAGGCCGATTCGCAGGGCTTCTTCCGCATCGATGGCGCGGCCCCGCAGCAGCATTTCTGCGGCGCGGCCTTTCCCCACCAGCCGCGCCAGGCGCGTGGTGCCGCCAAAGCCGGCAACGGCGCCGATCCGCACCTCGGGATGGCCAAGTTTTGCATGGCTGGCCGCGACGCGGATCATGCATGCTTCGGCCAACTCCAGCCCGCCGCCTAGGGCGTGCCCGTTCAGGGCTGCCACCACGACCTTGCCCAGGTTCTCGATGCGGTGGGTGATGCGGACCGCAAGGCGGGCGAACTCGCGCACTTCCAGCGGGGTGGCCTGGCTCAGGTACTTGATGTCGGCGCCGGCACAGAAGGCTCTGGAACCGGTGCCCGTCAGGATCACGGCGCCGGCTGCGGTGTTGGCGGCTGCCATCTCCAGCAGTTCCTCCAGGCGCTGCAAGGTCGGGAGGTCAAGGGCGTTCAGCGCTTCGGGGCGATTCAATGCGATTACGGCGATGCCGGCGGATTCTCCATACAGGACGGTCATGGCTTGGCTCCGGAAGTTGAGATTGGAGTTAGTATAGGTTTCCAGATTTGGACGTAGTTTGACGATTTCAGAAAACGGTTTTCCGATAATGAAAAATCTTTCCTTTGACTGGAATGAGCTGAAATTCTTTCTCGCAGTCGCGCGTAGCGGCGGCCTGAGCGGCGCTGCTGCGGTACTCGGCACCAGTGCATCCACGGTCTCGCGCCACATCGATGCGCTGGAGCGCCGCACCGGCCGAAAGCTGTTTTTGCGCCAGCAAAGCGGCTATGCGCTGACGGATGAGGGCAATGAATTGCTGGCGCAGGCTGGGCAGGTGGAGCAGGCCATGGCTGTCGCGGCGCATGCTGCGCACCGGCCGGCGCAGCAGGAAGTGTCCGGCGTGGTGCGGCTGGCGACCACTGAAATGCTGGCGCAATACCTGGTGGCGCCCAGGCTTGCGGCACTGCGTACCCTGCATCCGGCGCTGAGGGTGGAGCTCGACATCGCCATGGGTGCGGTCAACCTGTCGCGGCGCGAAGCCGACCTGGCGCTGCGCATGGCGGCTCCGGACGATGGCGCCGGCGACTACATCGCAAAGCGTATCGGCAAGGTCGATTTCGCCCTTTACAGTGCAGCCGGGGTTCAGCATGACCGCGACGACTACATAAGCTGGGACGGTGCCTGGGACGGCCTGCCGATGGCGGCTTCGCTGCGTGCCTCGTTCGACGGCGTACCCCCGGTCCTGGCGTGCAATAGCCTGCCCACGCAGATCGCTGCGGCCCGCGCCGGCGTGGGCGCCGCCATGCTCCCGTGTTTCATCGGCGATGCCGAACCGGCGCTCCTGCGCACGCAGCGACAGGCCGCACCAGTGTCGCGCGACCTGTGGCTGGTCTGTCACCGCGACCTGAAAGCGAGCCTGCGCGTACAGGCAATGGCCGCCTTCCTGACCAAGGTGGCAGGCGTTTGCCACGCGAGAGTCCTTTAATGTACTATTCGGCAATTGGGTGCGCGCGTCCTGTCCTGGATGCGCGTTAAACGGGAAACCGGTGACGCTGCCATGTGCAGCCATTCCGGTGCAGCCCCCGCTGCTGTAAGCCTGACGAATCCGGAAACACGCCACTGCGCAGCGCGCGGGAAGGCCCGGAGGAGGATGAAGGCGAGCCAGAATACCGGCCCGATGCTGCCAGCACTATTCTCCGGGGTGAAGGGAAGCCGCTGTCGACCGGCTTCCTGCGTCTTGTCCGCCTGCCCCCTGTCGACCGTCTCCCGATTCTCCCCTGGTGGTGCTCCCATTGACCATTCGACGGGAGGTTTCGAATGCACATCATGGAAGGTTTCCTGCCGCCCGCGCACGCGCTGGGCTGGGCAGCCGTATCCATTCCTTTCCTGGCCTGGGGCTTGCGCAGCATGGCGCGCGGCTTGCAGGCGCACCCCGAGCGGCGCATGCTGCTTGGCGTTGCGTCGGCCTTTGCTTTCCTCCTGTCTGCGCTGAAGCTGCCGTCCGTAACCGGCAGTTGCTCGCATCCGACCGGCGTCGGGCTTGGCGCCCTGCTGTTTGGTCCCGCCGCGATGGTGCCGGTGGGCTTTGTCGTACTGCTGTTCCAGGCCTTGCTGCTGGCGCACGGCGGCGTAACCACGCTTGGCGCCAATGTATTTTCCATGGCGGTCGTCGGCCCGTTTGTTTCGTATGGCGTGTTTCGTGCGCTGGCCGCACTGGGCCTGTCGCGCTCCGCGGCGGTGTTCATGGCGGCTTGCCTCGGCGACCTGGCGACTTACCTGACCACCTCCGCACAGCTGGCCTGGGCATTTCCCGACCCGGTTGGCGGCTTCAGTGCTTCATTCTCCAAGTTCGCCGGCATTTTCGCGCTGACGCAACTGCCGATCGCTATCAGCGAAGGCTTGCTGACCGTTCTGGTGGTGAATGCGATGGCGCGCTTCAATGCGCATGAGCTGCGCTTGTTGCCAGTGATGGCGCTGGCGAAAGGGAAAGCAGCATGAAGGCGCGCACCGGCTTGACCTGGGCAGCCATCATCCTGCTGACCGTGCTGCCGCTGTGGTTTGCTGTTGCGCCGCCTGCGGAGCCGGGCAGCGCGGCGCCTGCGGCATTCAGCGGCGCAGACGCGCACGCGCAGCAGGCGATCGGCACGATCGCGCCAAACTACAGGCCGTGGTTTGCCCCACTGTTCGAGCCGCCCAGCGGAGAAATCGCGTCGCTGCTGTTCGCGCTGCAGGCGGCGCTTGGCGCCGGCGTGATCGGCTTCTGGCTCGGCATGTCGGTGGCGCGCGAGCGCGAACGCAAGCAAACGCCCGAACGGGATGCCAATGCGGATTGATGCTGCCGCCTACAAGTGCCGCTGGCATGCCGTGGCGCCAGGCGCGAAGGCCTTATTTGCCCTGAGCGGCATCGCCGCTGCCTGGCTCGCCCGAAGTGCGGATACGCTGGCCGGGCTCACGCTGCTGTCCATGTTCGCCACGCTGGCCGGCGCCCGAGTGCCGGTGCGGACCTATCTGTCGTTGGCCGTCGCGCCGCTTGGCTTCCTGCTGCTGTCGTGCCTGACGATGCTGGCCACGCCTGCCGGCGCTGGCGGCTGGCAGTGGTCGCCCGAGATGCTTCCCGGTGTCACACACATCGCTCTACGCTCGTTCGCCACGCTGGCAGCGGTGCTCGGCCTGGTGCTGACCACGCCCATGCCCCACCTGCTGGCGTTGATGCGCCGGCTGCGCGTGCCCGAGCTGCTGCTGGACCTGATGGCGCTGTGCTACCGCATGTTGTTCGTCCTGCGCCAGGCATGGGATGAAGGCAGCACTGCACAGGCCGCGCGGCTCGGTCATCGCGGCTTGCGGGCGCGCTGGCGCTCAATGGGCCTTCTGGCGGGACAGATGGCGATACAGGTGTGGCAGCGTGCTTCGGCCCTGCAGATGGCGGCCGATGCGCGTGCCAGCCAGGGCGGGCTGCGCTTCCTGCCCGTTTTGTATTCCAACGCGCGGCGCCAGACTGCGTTATCCCTGCTGGCGAGCGGCTTGATGCTGGCATTTTCCTTGCGGGACCACCTATGACACCGTTGATTGAACTGGACTCGGTGGAACACGCATTTGCTGACGGCAGTTCCGGCCTGCGCAGTTGCACGCTCGCGCTGGCGCAGGGCCGGCGTCACGCGCTGCTGGGCGCCAATGGTGCAGGCAAGACCACGCTGCTGCTGCACCTGAACAGCTTGCTGCGTCCGACGGCCGGCAGCTTGCGCTGGCACGGCCGCCCCTATGACTACAGCCGCCAAGGCCTGACAGCATTGCGAAGCCAGGTGGGCCTGGTATTCCAGAACCCGGAGCGGCAACTGATTTCGGCCCTGGTCGAAGAGGACGTCGCATTCGGCCCCCTTAATCTCGACTTGGACGAGGCTACGGTGCGCTGCCGCGTGGCCGCGGCGCTTGATGCGGTGGGGCTGGGTGCGTTCGGCCGCCGCCCAGTGCACCAACTGAGCTTTGGCCAGAAGAAGCGCGTCTGCATTGCCGGAGTGCTGGCCATGGAACCTCAGGTCTTGCTGCTCGACGAGCCAATGGCAGGCCTGGATGCACCGATGCAGGCCGAGCTGGAGGTCTTGCTCGACCGACTGGCCGCACGCGGCGTAACAATCGTCCTGTCCACGCACGACGTCGACTTTGCCTATCGCTGGTCCGACGAAATCCATTTGATGGCCGCAGGCCGCTGCATTGCTTCCACTCCTGCGCAGGATCTATATGCGCAACGCGAAGCATTGCGCGCCGCAGGCCAGCGCTTGCCGCAGGCGCTGGCATTGCATGCCGAACTGGCCCGGCACGGCCTGCTTCCCGCCGACGCCACACCGCGCAGCGTGGAGGCCTTGCTGGCCGCGCTGCGCGCGCAGCCTGTCGACAAACACCGAGGAGAAATACTGATATGACAGCTGGCAAAGTCTGGTTCGTCGGCGCCGGCCCCGGCGACCCCGAACTGATCACCGTAAAGGGACAAAAGCTGCTGGCACAAGCTGGCGCCGTGCTGTTCGCCGGCTCGCTGGTCGACCGCGCCGCAACGCTCTACGCGCCGCCCGGCTGCGTCGTCCGCGATTCGAAAGACATGACGCTGGAGGAGATGACGGCCTGGCTGATCGAGCAAACGCGCACCCACGCTACCGTGGTAAGGCTGCAGACCGGCGATCCCGGCCTGTACGGCGCCCTGATCGAAATGGCGCGTCCGCTGGTTGCGGAAGGCATTGAATGGGCCGTGGTGCCGGGCGTTTCGTCGGCCATGGCGTCGATGGCAGCCGCCGGCGAATCGATGACCTTGCCCGAGGTGACGCAAAGCGTGATCTTTACCCGCGTCGAAGGCCGCACGCCGATGCCGGAAGGCGAAGACCTGGCCAGCCTGGCTGCGCACCGCACCACGCTGTGCATCTTCCTGTCGACCACCCTGATGTACAAGGTTGAAGCGGCCCTGCGTGCAGCCGGTTGGCCTGAGGACGCGCCAATGCTGGTCGTGCACAAGGCCAGTTGGCCCGGCGAGGAGAAGATCCTGCGCGGAACGCTGGCCGACATCAAGCAGCGCTGCCGCGAAGCCGGCGTAGCCAGCCAGGCCATGATCGTCGCCAGCCCCACGCTGGGCGCCCTGCACTGGGAAACCTTGGTGCGCTCCAAATTGTACGACCCAACCTTTACCCACCGTTTCAGAAAGGCCAGCGCATGAACCAATCCATCATGATGCCAGCGATTGCAGCAGCGAGCGATACCATCCTCGTCGTCGGCCACGGCTCCCGCGAGGAGTCGGGCAACCAGGAAATCCGTGAATTCGTGGACATGTGGCGCGCACGCCGGCCGGGCTGGCGCATCGAATTGTGCTTCATCGAGTTCGCGCCACCGGAGCTGAATGCCAGCCTGCTGGACGTTGCCGCCAATTCGCGCCGCGTGCTGGTGGTGCCGCTGATCCTGAATGCCGCCGGCCACGTCAAGATGGAGATCCCCGAGGCTATCGAAGGCGCGCGCATCGCCCGGCCGCAGACGGAATTCCTGCTGGCGCCGCACCTGACCGCCTGCGACCCGGTACTGGCCATCCTCAAGCGCCGCCTGCGCAAGGCCATGGGCACGCTCGACATGCCCGATCCGACCACCACCGGCGTCGTGCTGCTGGGACGCGGCTCTTCCGACCGCGGCGCCAACGGCGAGATGGCCAAGATGGCGCGCTGGCTGCTGGAAGAGGGCGACCACGAACTGGTGGACCTGGCTTTCACCGGCATTACCTGGCCGCGCCTGGAAAAAGTCGTGCAGCGCCAGGTGATGCTGGGCATGCGCCAGGTCGTGGTGCTGCCGTACTACCTCTACACCGGTACGCTGATGCAGCGCATCCACCGCCAGGTCGAACACCTGCGCGGCCAGTATCCGCAAGTGCGTTTCGCCTGCGCCGAGCATTTCGGCTTCGAGGCCGAGATCTTCGAACTGATGGACCAGCGCGTGCAAGACTTGCGTGCTGGCGTGCCGGACAGCCGCCTGCCTTGCGACGGCTGCACCTACCGAGAGATTGCGCACGACCATGGCCACGGACACTCCCATGCGCACACGCACGATCACGCCGAGGCGCTGCCAGCATGAGCACCATCAACACCATCACCGAGCAACTGACACGCGCCGGCCAGGTGATCGAGCATGACAGCTTCGCCATCATCGACGCGGAAGCCGGCTCACATACCTATACCGAATCGCAATGGCCAATCGTGCGGCGCATGATCCACGCCAACGCGGACTTCGACTTCAACGGCCTGACCGACTTCCATCCGGCTGCAGTGCGGGCCGGCATCGCCGCCATGCTGGCCGGCTCGACGCCTGTCGTTGCCGACGTTGAAATGATCTGCTCCGGCCTGTCGCAACCACGCCTGGCGCACTTCGGCATGAAGACGCACCAGTTCATCAGCGATGCCGACGTTATCGAAACCGCCAAAGTCGAAGACACAACGCGCGCCGTACAAGCCATGCGCAAGGCGCACCGGCTTGGCCTGCTGGAGGGCGCCATCGTCGGCATCGGCAACGCGCCAACCGCGCTGATCGAGCTGGTGCGCCTGATTCGCGAAGAAGGCGTGCGCCCTGCGCTGGTGGTTGGCATGCCGGTTGGTTTTGTCTCCGCCGCCGAATCCAAGGACCTGATGGCGGAGGTGGCCGAGGTGCCGTGGATCGTCATTCGCGGCCGCAAGGGCGGCTCGACGCTGGTGGTCGCGGCCCTCCACGCCCTGCTGGCACTGGCGGAGGCAAACCAGAAGGCAGGGCAGGCATGAAGGAAAAAGCAGCGGCCGAACGCGGCACGCGCACCGGCTTCACGACCGGTGCCTGTGCGGCCGCAGCGGCGCGCGCAGCGGTGCTTGGCCTGGCAACAGGGCGGGTGCCGGAAGAAATCGAAAGCCTGCTGCCGAACGGCAGCCGGGTGCGCTTTGCCGTGCACGACGGCGGCTGCAGCGCGCAAGCTGCGCACGCCATGGTGGTCAAGTTCGCGGGCGATGACCCCGATTGCACCGACGGCGCCCACCTGACGGTCGACCTGCGCCTGCTGCCCGGCCGCGCCGGCGACGTGCTGTACGTGGCGGGCGATGGGGTCGGCACGGTAACCATGCCCGGCCTCGGGCTGGAGGTAGGCGGACCGGCGATCAACCCGGTGCCGCGCCGTAACATCGCCGACAACCTGCGCGAAGCTGCACCCGCCCTGCTGCAGGAACACGGCATCGAAGTCACCATCAGCGTGCCGGATGGGCAAGTGATGGCCAAGAAAACCACCAACGCCCGCCTGGGTATCCTGGGCGGCATCAGCATCCTCGGCACCACCGGCATCGTCAGGCCGTATTCGACGGCGGCCTGGCGCGCCAGCGTAGTGCAAGGAGTGCAGGTGGCGGCGACCACCGGGCACGAGGTAGTCGCGCTGACTACCGGCGGCCGCACGGAGACCTTTGCCATCGCCACGCTGCGCGCCGAACGCCCTGAGCTGCCTTCGGCTTGCTTCGTCCAGATGGGCGACTTCCTGCGCTATGCGCTGGACGAAGCCGCCTCGCAGCGCATCGGACTCGTGGTGCTCGCCGTCATGGTAGGCAAACTGACCAAGATCGCGCAAGGCGAAACCATCACCCACGCCAACCGCAGTGAGGTCGATACCGACCTTGTCGCGGAGATCGCGCACCGCATCGGCGCCACCCCCGAGGACTGCGCCGCCATTGCGGCAGCCGAAACTGCGCGCTTTGGTGCCGAGTTGATGGTCGAGCGCGGACTGGGCGACGCCTTCCACCACGCGTTGGCCCAAGCCGCCATCGATACCCTGACCGCGCCCGAGCGCTATGGCCGCGCATTCCAGCTGCGGGTGCTGGTGTGCGATTTCAGCGGCAACCAGGTGGCCGACGTCTGGTCGGCGCCTGCACTCCCGCAAGAACGCCCGTCCGACGCAAGGCGCATCGGCATTGACCACATCCTCGATATCGACCCCGAGCCAATTCCTGAATAGACCCATGGATACCTGTTTAACTGATCCCAATCCCTGCCGCGTGATCGGCGTGCTGGATGACGGCGCCGCCAGCCTGAATGCGACAGCGCTGGCCTGGCTGCGCAATGCCGACGTGGTGATCGGCGGCACCCGCACTCTGGCGCTGCTGAAGAATGAATTCAAGCCAGGCGCCGTCTGCCGCGACCTGACTGCACGCCTGAAAGAAGTGCCGGAATGGGTGCGCGCCGCGCGTGCCGACAACCTGTGCTGCGTGGTGCTGGCCACCGGCGATCCACTGTGCCATGGCATTGCGCCTTATTTGGCGCAACACCTGTGCGTACAAGCGCTGGAAATCCTGCCCAACCTGTCGACGCTGCAACTGGCTTGCGCGCGCATCGGGCTGTCCTGGCAGGATGCGCGCATCGTGTCGGTCCACACGCGGGACGCCGGCGAATGGTCGCGCGGCAGCACGCCGGGGCACGGCCTGTACGCGCTGGCACAGGCGCTGCGCCAGCATGCGCGCCTGCTGGTGCTGACCAGTCCTGACAACAGTCCGGATCGCATTGCCCGGTTGCTGCTGGCGGAAGGCCTCGGCGATGATTTCCACATGGCGGTCGCGGAGAACCTGCTCCAGCCTGAGGAGCGCGTGCTGGCCGAACTTAGTCCACGCGAAGCGGCGGGCATGCAGTTCGCGGCCCTGAACGTCGTGTTGCTGTGGCGCGTGACGCCAATGCCTCGCCCGGTGCGCTTTGGCCTGGCCGATGCGGAGTTCGAACAGCGCCAGCCGGAGAAGGGCTTGATCACCAAGCAGGAAGTACGCGCCGTCAGCCTGGCGCGGCTCCAGCTTCGTTCCGACAGCGTGATGTGGGATATCGGCGCCGGTTCCGGCTCGGTAGGCCTGGAAGCGGCACGCTTGTGCCCACAGGGGCATGTGTTCGCCATCGAAAAGAACGAGGAAGACTGCGCCATTGCGGGCCGCAACCACGCCGCATTCGGCGTTGCCAACTACAGCTTGTACCACGCCAAAGCGCCCGAGATGCTGGATGCCTGGCCCGACCCGGACGCCGTATTCATCGGCGGCTCGGGCGGCGAACTGGCGGGCCTGATTACCGGCGTGCTGCGACGCTTGCGCCCGGGCGGCACGCTCGTGATGAACTTCGTCACGCTGGAGAACCTTGCCACCGCCACTGCCGCATTGCAGGCGCTGGAGGGCGAAGGCGTGAGCCGGGACGTACTGCAATTGCAGGCCGCGCGCAGCAAGCCAATCCTGCACATGCACCGCATGGCAGCCGAAAACCCTGTGTGGATCGTTTGCGCACGCCGGGCAGGAGGACCGGCATGAGCGGTACCTTGTGGGGGATCTCCCTTGGCCCCGGCGACCCGGGCCTGATCACTCGATCCGCCTGGGAAGCGCTGCAGCGGCGCGATGCGATCTGGGTCTATCCGGCCCGTAGCGGCAAGACGCCAAGCTACGCATTCGACATCGTGCAACGGGCCGGCCTTGCGCCGCCCGACAAGCATGAATTGCTGCTGTTCCCCATGACGCACGACGGCGAAAAGCTCGCGCGGGCCTGGATGAAGGCCGCCGAGACGGTGTTGCCCTGGCTTCGCGCGGGCCGCGACGTGCTGTTCCTTGTCGAAGGAGACGCCAGCACCTACGCCACCTTCGGCCACCTGGCGCGCACTGTGCGTGCATTGGATGAACAGGTACCGGTGCAGGTCATCGCCGGCGTCAACGCCTTCACTGCCGCCTGCGCCGAAGTGCCGATGCCGTTCGCAGAACAGGATGACACGGTCGCCATTGTGCCGGCAGCCTATGGCGTCAGCGCCATCGACCGCCTGTTGCCGGACTTCGACACCCTGGTGCTGATGAAGGTGAAGCCCCTGCTCGATGAACTGATCGACTGGCTTGAGCGCAAGGACTTGCTGGAGGGCGCGCACTTCATTGAACGTGTCGGCGCCCCGGACGAGCGCCGCTTCAGCGGAGCCGAAATCCTGGCGCTGCGGGACACCAAAGTCAGCTACCTGTCGCTGCTGATCGTCAAGCACGGACAGCGCATTCGCGGTGAACGCATCAAAGGATGCCTCAAGAAGGCCGGCCCTCAACCATTAACCCTGGAGACTGCATGAGCAGCTTATCAATTGTCGACACAGCGGCGCCGCGCTTATGCCTGGTAGCCATCACGAAGCACGGCGCGGCGCAGGCTGCACGCCTGGCCGCCGACCTGCCCAGCGCCGACATCTGCACTTCCGCCAAGTTCGCGGCGCAATTTTCCGGCCTGCCGAATGCGGTACGCGCCTACGACGGCGCGCTGCGCGATGAAATCGGCCCCTTGTTTGAAGGCTACGACCAGATCGTGTTCTTCGTGTCCCTGGGCGCCGTGGTGCGCCTGATCGCACCCCACCTGCGCAGCAAGGACGAAGACCCCGGCGTGATCGTGGTCGACGACGCAGGCCAGTATGTGATTCCGGTGCTGTCCGGCCACGTCGGTGGCGCCAACGAATGGAGCGAGCGCGTGGCCGACCTGCTGGGCGCAGCACCGGTGCTGACCACAGCGTCGGACGTCGGACGCACCATTCCGGTCGATATCCTTGGCCGGCACCTCGGCTGGCGCGTGGAAGCGCCCAAGATCAACATCACGCGAGTCTCGGCACATGTCGTGAACGGCGAACCGATCGCCTTCATACAGGAGGCGGGCAGCCCGGACTGGTGGACCCGGCCGACGCCGCTGCCAGACAACATCCACTTCTTCAAGCACTTCGACGACGTCCTGCTGGAGCGCTACACCGCGCTGCTGTGGGTAACCCATGCCGAAGTGCCGGAAGAACGCTGGAACGCCCTCCACGAACGACTGGTGGTGTATCGCCCGCCGCTGGACGGTGCAGCGTGAGCACATTCACTATCGGCCTTGGTTGCGACCGTGGCGCCATGCTGCAAACGGTGCGTGAGGCCGTGCATGCAGCGCTGCGCGAGGCCGGAGCCCAGACCGGGCAGGTAATCGCCGCCGCGAGCATCACGCTGAAGCGCGATGAAGAGGCTTTGCTCGCCTTCGCCGAAGAAAATGGCTGGCCGCTGCACTTCTACGCACCGGAAGAATTGGCGGCCGTTCCGGTACCGAATCCTTCAGAAACAGTGCGCCGCTACACCGGCACGCCATCGGTAAGCGAGGCTGCCGCCCTGCTGGCAGCTGGCCCAGGCACGCCAATGACCGCCCTGGTAGTCGAAAAATTCAAACTCCGAGGCGTGGACAATCGCAACGTCACCGTCTCAATCGCAAGGAAGAATCCATGAACGCTCCATTCGAACGACCCGCTGCCGCGGGCAAGATCATGCTGGTCGGGATTGGTCCCGGCAGCGTGGACCACATGACACAACGCGCCCGCGACGCCATCGCCGAAGCGGACGTGGTGATCGGCTACGTCACCTACATCAAGCTGGTGGCAGACCTCATTGAGGGGAAAGAGATCATCCGCAAATCGATGACGGAAGAACTGGACCGCGCCGTCAGCGCACTGGAAGCCGCGCGCGCCGGCAAGAAGGTGGCCCTGATCTCCTCCGGCGACGCCGGCGTGTACGGCATGGCCGGCCCAACCTACGAAGTGCTGTTCCAGTCCGGCTGGACCCCGGAAGACCCGGTGCAGGTGGAGATCATCCCCGGCGCATCGGCCCTGAACAGCTGCGCAGCGCTGGTCGGCGCACCGCTGACCCACGACTTCTGCGCGATTTCGCTGTCCGACCTGCTGACGCCCTGGCCAACGATTGCCCGCCGCCTGGATGCTGTCGCGATGGCCGACTTCGTGGTGGCACTGTACAACCCGAAAAGCGGCCGCCGCACACGCCAGATCGTCGAAGCACAGCGACTGTTCCTGCGTCACCGCCGTGCCGACACGCCGGTGGCCATCGTCAAGAGCGCCTACCGCCGCCGCGAGAACATCGTGTTCACCACGCTGGACAGCATGGCCGACGCCGACATCGGCATGCTCAGCACCGTCCTGATCGGCAACAGCAATACTTTCGTGCGCGACGGCCTGATGGTGACGCCGCGCGGCTACGCCAACAAGTACGACATGCAAGAGGGTGGCGCGACGCGCGAAGGCGAACGTGCAGGCCGTTCCCTGTCGACAGGCCTGCTGGGATGGCTCGATACGCTGCGCGCCGAACACGAAGCCGGCGCCAGCATTGAAGAACTGGCTGCACAGCACCGCCTGCCCGCCGACTATATTTGCGCCACGCTCGACGAACCGTGGGAAGCCGAGACGAGCACCGAAGCGGAAGGGAGCGAAGCATGAGCGATACCCCGGTAAAGCCAAAGATCAGCAGCTACCACCGCCACCTGCTGATTTGCACCGGCCCGCGCTGCACTGCCGACGGCCAGTCGCAGGCCCTGTTCGACAGCCTGGGCGACAAATTCAAGGCAGCCGGCTTGAACGAAGGCGAGCTGCGCGTGAAACGCAGCCGGGTAAGCTGCTTCGCGGCCTGCAAGGGCGGCCCGATCGCCTGCGTCCAGCCGGACGGCACCTGGTACTACAATGTCACTCCCGAGAACATGGACCGCATCATCGACCAACACCTGTGCAATGGGCAGGCCGTTGAGGAAATCGTGTTCCATCAACAGTGAGAGTAGAAGTGCAAAGCAGTTTTGACCAGGCAGCGATTGATGCCGTTTATCGTGTGATTGCCGAACGGCGCGACGTGCGCCACTTCGTACCCGGTGCAATCGATGAAGACCTCCTCATGCGCCTGTTGGCGGCGGCCCACCAGGCGCCCAGTGTCGGACTGATGCAGCCCTGGCGCTTCATCCGCATCCAGAGCCCCGAGCTGCGCGAGCAGATGTATCGGCTGGTCGACGAGGAGCGCCAGGCCACCGGGGCCGCTCTCGGCGACCGCAACGAGGAGTTCATGCGCCTGAAGGTCGAAGGCATCCGCGACTGCGGCGAAGTGCTGGTGGCGGCCCTGATGGACCATCGCGAAAAGCATATCTTCGGCCGCCGTACCTTGCCTGAAATGGACCTGGCCTCGGTCGCCTGCGCTATCCAGAACATGTGGCTGGCCGCCCGTGCGGAAGGCCTGGGCATGGGCTGGGTGTCGCTGTTCGACCCGCTCAAGCTGGCGGCCTTGCTGGGCATCCCCGCTGGCGGCAAGCCGGTCGCCATCATCTGCCTGGGCCACGTCGCCGGCTTTTATCCCAAGCCGATGCTGGAACTCGAGGGATGGGCCATGCGCGGCAAACTGGCCGACCTGGTTTATACCGACCGGTGGCAGGATAACAACAGTGCATAGCGTATAATCGCCGCCGTTTGGTGCCTCGCGCGCGTTCAAGCGTGCAGTTAAACGGGAAACACATGGCCGTGCTGGTTCAGCCGGCAGGCCAGGGTGTGCTGCCCCCGCAACGGTAAGCAAGCATCGTTCTCCAACGAAGGCCGTCTACACAAGCCACTGTGCGCAAGCATGGGAAGGCAAGACGGTTTGCCTTGCCAGCCCGGATACCGGCCAGACAGGTGGTGCACGCATCGGCGACGATGCGCGCGCTGTTCGGTCGCGCTCACGGGGAGGTGGGCGGGATTGCCGATTCAAACATCCATAATGAAAAAGAAACTGATCCCCGTGATCGCGGGGGCCTTGTGCGCTGTCGCGCAGGCACAAGAGCAAGAGACACCAGCCAGGGTGTACGTCGTTGGCCACCACTATGACAATGGCATTCGCACTTCCGACGCAGCCAGCGAAGGAACCATCACCTCGGCACTGATCGCCAACCGGCCTGCATTGCGGCCCGGCGAGATCCTTGAATTCGTGCCGGGCATGATCGTCACCCAGCACAGCGGCGACGGCAAGGCGAACCAGTACTACCTGCGCGGCTTCAACCTGGATCATGGCACCGACTTCGCCACCTTCGTCGACGGCATGCCGGTCAATATGCGCACGCACGGCCACGGCCAGGGCTATACGGACCTGAATTTCCTGATTCCAGAACTGGTTGGCCGCATCCGCTACCGCAAAGGCCCCTATTACGCGGACGAAGGCGATTTCGCGTCGGCCGGCGCCGCGCATATGGGCCTGGCCGATAAGCTGAACGAAAATTTTGCATCGCTGACCGTCGGCGCGGACAACTATCGCCGCGGCGTAGTGGCGAATTCCATCGAGGTTGGCAACGGCAACCTGCTGTATGCGCTCGATCTGGGCCACAACGACGGCCCTTGGCAGATGCCGGAAGCGTTCCACAAGTCGACGGGTGTGCTGCGATACAGCTCGGGCAACAGCGCGGAGCGTTTCAGCATTACCGGCATGGCGTACAAGGCCGGCTGGCACGCAACCAACCAGATTCCACTGCGCGCGGTACAGGATGGACGGCTGGATGAATTCGGTGCGGCCGATCCGAGCGACGGCGGACGCACCGCGCGCTACAGCCTTTCCGCCGAATGGCGCAAGCGCGCAGGCGATACGCTGACGGAGGCGCACGCCTACCTGGTTCGCAGCGACCTCTCGCTGTACAACGACGTCACCTACTTCCTCTACGATCCGGTCAACGGCGACCAGTTCCTGCAGACGGAACGCCGCAAGATGACGGGTTTCGACCTGACCCAAACGTGGTTCGGCCAACTCGGCCATCGCTCGATGGAGAACAGCATCGGCGTGCAAGGGCGCTTCGACCGCATTGCGCCGGTCGGGCTGTACGCGACGACGCAGCAGCAAGTGCGGCATCCGATCGCCGAATCGCGCGTTACCGAGGCGAGCGTGGCCGCATGGTTCCAGAACACTGTGCAGTGGACGGACTGGCTGCGCTCCATTGCCGGCCTGCGCTACGACAGCTACCGCTTCAATGTCGGCAGCTCGATCGCGGAGAACAGCGGGAAGGTGAACGATCACATTGCATCACCCAAGATCTCGCTTGTGCTCGGGCCCTGGAGCAAGACGGAGTTCTTTGTGAATTACGGAGAAGGCTTCCACAGCAACGATGCGCGCGGTACCACGGCACGCCTGTCGCCACGCGAACGTGAGCCTGTCGATCCAGTCACGCCGCTGGTGAAAACGCGCGGTGCGGAAATCGGCGCCCGCAGCGAGTTCGTGAGCGGCCTGCAGAGCTCGGTCGCGCTGTGGCGCCTGCGTTCCGGGTCCGAACTGGTGTTTTCCGGCGATGCCGGCGACACGGCGCCAAGCCGCGCCAGCAAGCGTTCCGGCATCGAGTGGAACAACCACTACGCCGCGACCAAGCACCTGCTGCTGGACTTCGACCTGGCCTATTCGCGTGCACGCTACACGGAGTTCGACACCGCTGGCGACCGTGTGCCGGGCGCTGTCGAAAAGGTGGCTTCGTTTGGCGCAACGCTGAACGACATCGGTCCATGGTCCGGCGCATTCCAGCTTCGCTATTTCGGCCCACGGCCACTGGTGGAAGACAACAGCGTTCGCTCGTCCAGCACGGCGCTTGCCTACCTGCGCGCCACGTATCGCTTCAACCGCCGCTGGCAGTTGACGGCCGATGTGTTCAACCTGTTTGACCGCAAGGCAAGCGATGTCGATTACTACTACGCCTCACGCCTCGCAGGCGAGCCGGCGGAAGGCGTTTCCGACATCCACTTTCACCCCGGTGAACCACGCACGGTGCGTTTGACTTTGCGCGCAGTGTTCTGACCTGCCAGCCCGGCCAGGTATGCGCACAGCATATCGGCCAGGCCGCCTGCATAAGCCTTGATCTCCTTGTCAGTACGGGGCTCCTGGGAAAACTGCTGGCCGACGGCGCTGAGCGTATCCATCACCAGGTCGCTGGCCAAGTTGCGCTCCGCACTGGTGGCATTGGGCAGAACCTGGTCGATGAAGGTGCGGAACATCCGGTCGCCGGAGGCTTTGGTTTCGATGGCCTCCGGGGCGTCCCGATAAAGCGGCGCCGCATCGTTCAGGGCCGTGCGCACCGCCGCTTCTTCACATTCAGAGCGCACGAAGGCATGCACCAGCTTACGCAAGCGCTCCAGCGGCGGCTTCGCTGCATCCTGCAGGATTTCCGAGAGCATGGCCGAAGTTTGCTGCCACTCGTCGCTTTGCAGACGGAACAGGATCGAAGCCTTATTGGGAAAGTACTGGTAGATCGAGCCTACGCTCACCCCCGCACGCTCCGCCACTCGCGTCGTGGTGAAGCGGCGGGCGCCTTCCTTTGCCAAAACCTGAATAGCTGCCTGCAGGATCGCGCTGACAAGGTCATTCGAGCGGGCCTGTTTTGGCATTCTTCGCGAGTAAACACGGGCGTTTTTGGTATCGCTCATGGCTGGTCCTGGGAACGCGAATATGAAATGTGAAGGATTATTCATATTATTCCTGCTCTTACACAAGAAAGGAATACCCCCATGATTACCCTGACTTCTGCACCTGTCGCGCCCCTGCTGAACCGCCTGTTCGACGAATCCAAAAACACACGGGTGCCGGCCATCGCCGCCTTCGCCGCACTGCCGGAGGAGGAACGCGTGCGCATCATGAGCAGCAAGACCGGCTATCGCGAAATCTATGCGGACCTGAAGGACGCCGCTATCCCGGTTTCACGCGAAACGGGCCTGCTGCTGTACATGTTGGCGCGGAATGCGAAGGCGAACGTGATCGTCGAATTCGGCACCTCGTTCGGCATCTCGACCCTGCATCTTGCAGCAGCCCTGCGCGACAACGGCGGCGGCCTGCTGATCACCACGGAGTTCGAGCCATCCAAGGCACAGCGCGCCCGCGAGAATCTTGAGGCAGGCGGCCTGCTTGACCTGGTTGAAATTCGCGAAGGCGACGCGCTGGAAACCCTGCGCGCCGGCTTGCCGGAACAGATTGACCTGCTGCTGCTTGATGGCGCCAAAGGCCTGTACTTCGACATCCTGCGCCTGGTAGAACACCGCCTGCGTCCCGGCGCGCTGATCATCGCCGACAATGCGGATTACTGCCCTGAGTACATGTCGGTGGTGCGCGAGCCGGACGGCAACTACCTGTCCCTGCCGTTGCCCGGCGATGTTGAGCTGAGCATGAAGCGCAGTTAAGCTTTCACCGATGCGTCGACATCCCCTTTGAGCACAAGTATTGGCGACAGCTTTTCAACGACGAAATCGATGAAAACCCTCACTCGCGGCGGGATGTGCTTCTGATTCAGGTAGATGATGGAGATCTCCTCAATATCGCCAGCGTTGTACTGGGGGAGCAATTCGACCAGGTCACCTCGCTGGATGTCGTCGAAGATGTGGAACATGCCCAAGCGGCTCACGCCCAAGCCCTGCAAGGTGAGTTGCCGCATCGTCTCGCCATTGTTGGTTTGCATCTCGCCATCAACGGCGAGATGCACCAGTTTTCCATCGACCACGAACGGCCATTCATCAAGCGACCTACGGAAATTGAAATTGAGGCAGTTATGCTCCTGCAGCTCCGCAGGGGCCTGCGGTGCAGGATGCTTCTTCAGGTAGGATGGCGCCGCGACCACGACCTTCCTGCTGCTGCCCAACTTGCGAGCGCGGAAGGTCGCGTCGTGCAGAGGCCCCATGCGGATGGCGACGTCGACTTCATCGCGCTGGAGCTCGACCTTGGAATCCGTCAGCGATATGTCGATCCTGATCTCCGGATACTGCGCATTGAATTCCTCCAGCAACGGCACGAGGTAATGCTGGCCGAAAGGGAGCGAGGCGTTCACACGAAGCAGGCCGCGCACCTGGGCGAAGCCTTTCGTCACACTGAGTTCGGCATCTTCGATGTCCTGCAGGATGCGGGCGCAGTTGCCGTAGAATTCGCGGCCTTCAGGCGTCAGGGTCATGCTGCGGGTGGAGCGTTTGAACAACTGCACGCCCAGGCGCGCTTCCGTCCGCGAGACAAGTTTGCTGACCGCCGACGGCGACATGTTCAGCAGTTCGGCCGCTGCGGAGAACCCTCCTGTTTCCACCACTTTTGCAAAAACCTGCATTTCCCCGCTGCGATTATCCAAGCTTGCTCCTAATTCTTTTGGGCGTCCATCAGAACCAGTAAATCATACCAGCGTAGGCATTTCGCTGGTGAACCCCTACGCGCGGGCGACCGGCATTTGCTTCGACCGGGAACACACCATTGACGCCGTTCCGCACGCGGCCCGTGGTTACAAACAACATGGTGTGCTTCGACAGCGAATAGTTTGCGCCGACCGCGACCAGCGTACCGGTATCGCCATCGACATCGGTCACGGCTCGATAAGCACCCCCGATCAGGGTGAGGGCTGGCGTCAGGCGGTAGTTCGCCCCGATCCAGGTTGTATGCTGCCGCGTCGCTGCAAATGGATTTTCGGCGTCGGCATCGACGGCCCTGTCGCTTCGCATCCGGCTTTGGGCCAGGAACAGCTTGAAGTCCCCAAAGTCGTAAGTTACGCCCAGCGTCGCCAGGCGCGACGTGCTGTACAGGTTGGAGAAATTTCCTTGGCGGTCGCGAATTTCTTCGTATAGGGCTTTCAGGAGTAATCCCCGTCCCTGATAGCTAACCACGCCAGCGAGCAGGCGGCCTGAAGAAGAGTCGGCCTCATTCAGCGCCGCCTGCAAGCGGAACGTGATCGGGCCAACCTCGGGCGAATTGTAGGTGAGCGCGTTGTTGCGCGGCCCCCAGCTCCGGTTGCCGTGAAGGGTTGGGGCGCCGGTGGCCTGCATGCCCATGGGATCAATTGCGTAGACTTCGCCGTCCGGCAAGGCCATGGCTCGGCCAATCCAGATTGTGCCGTACTTGCTACTGGACAGGCCAACCACGGAGTAGCGGCCCCACATCGGACCACCCAGTTGGCCGGAGCCTGTTTCGAACGCGCTTTCGAGCTTGATGACAGCCGCGATCCCGCCGCCCAACTCTTCCCTGCCATTGATGCCCCACAGGCTGGTGCCCCATTGGCTGTTGCCATATCGGCTTATGCTGGCTGGATTCCCGTTGACATCCCTGGGATTGGAGACGTAGTCAACGCCACCGGCAATCCGGCCATACGCTGATACGCTGCCCTGGTCGGAGGCTTCCGCCATTCCGCTCCAGGATCCCATAGCCAGGGAAGCAAATGCTGCGGCATACCATCCTCGTTTCAGAAAACCCCTCACGGCAGCTGTCATATCAGGCAATGGTCTGGACAGTGCCGCCTTCAGCGCGGATAGCGGCACCATTGATCACAGCGGCACGCTCGCTGGACAGGAAGGCGACAACGTTCGCTACTTCCGACGGCTTGGCGAGGCGGTAGATCAAGGAAGACGGGCGGTTTTCATCCATGAATTTGCGCTCTGCATCGGCATAGGACAGGCCCGGATTCACGGACTGGATGAAGGACTTCAGGCTTTCCGTCTCAGTAGGCCCAGGCAGTACCGAGTTCACCGTCACCGCAGTTCCTTTGGTTAGTCCGGCCAGGCTGCGAGAGATGGAAAGCTGGGTTGCCTTGCTCGCGCTGTAATGCGCCATCGCGGCCATTGGCGTCAGGGCCACTTCGCTCGAAATAAAGATCACCCGGCCATGGCCGCGCTCGAGCATTGATTTCATATATGTTCTGGCCAGCCGTACGCCGCTCCAGACGTTGGTCTCGAACATGCTGTGCCAGTCGGCATCCGTGGTGCTGAAGAAGTCATTCAGCGCGTATGTGCCCATGTTGTTGACCAGAATGTCGATTTCTGGGAATTTGGCAGCCGCCTGCTGCTCCGCGCCAGGCACGCTCAGGTCAGTGGCCAGGGACAGTACACGCCCTGCGCCATGTTTCTCAACCAGTGTGGCGACAGCCTGCGCGACGGTGGCTTCGCTGCGGCCATTGATGATGACGGTAGCTCCTTCCTCCAGCAAGCGGTCGGCGATGGCATAGCCAATGCCGGAAGTCGATGCGCTTACCAGGGCGGTTTTATTGTTCAGGTCCAGGTTCATGTTTTCCTCGTTGAGTGAGAGTTGAAGACGAGACCGAAGAATAGGGGCGGGGCATCAAGGGAAAAATGCGGGCAAGGGAATAAGACCTGTGAATCCACTTCGCTAATGGCGCACATCCATGAATTGGATTCAAAGGAGATGTTCTGGGAGGGGGATTTTTCGAGCTGCGCTGGCAACCCATACTTCAGTCCAGGCAGCAAGGGTTGCCGCAACTGTCGAGGACTACATCATGAAAAAAATCAGCTTCTTCAAACATGCTGGCGCGGCGCTGCTGGCAGCATTCGCCTTCACTGGCGTGACCCAGCCAGCCCTGGCACATTCGGACGACGCGCAAATGAAGGAAGTCGCGCCGCTGCTGTTGAATCCCGGCGCGCTGAAATGGGAAAAGACCATTCCCGAAGCAGGCGACCGCTCACCGGAATATGCAATCCTGCACAGTGATCCGAAAACCAAACTAACCATGATCATGTTCCGTACGCCAGTTGCTGTGCGCATCAAGCCCCATACGCATGACCTGGCCGAGACCCATGTAGTGCTGGTTGGCGGCACCCACGTCTTCGAATCGAACGGTGTGCGCTATAACGTGGATAACGGCGGCTTCTTCCGCGCTCCGCCAGGTGTGGTCCATGAAGCCTGGCTGCCAGCCGGCTCGCAGACGGTCAACATCCTCGAAAGTGGCTGGGTAGTGAACTGGCTGAAGGGTGGCACGTCGATTGATGACCTGGACAAGTACCCACCTGTCACTGCGATCAAGCAGCAGCGTTAAGGTACGGTTTATGGCCAACTCGCTGATTATTGTGGCGCACGCCCGCGCCAAACCAGGCATGGAACAGAAGATGATCGCGGCGCAGATCCAGCTAGTGGAGGCGACGCGTGGTACCACGGGCTGCCTGCGATACGAGCTGCATCTGTCGAATCACGACCCGGCACTGGTGACGTTTGTCGAGGAGTGGGAGTCTTACGAAGCCTGGCACGCTCACATGAGCAGTGAGCGTATCAGGATTTTCCAAAGGACTGGTGGCTCCACAATTGCGGACTTCCAGCTCTACGAGATGCAGAAGATCGCTTAAATGATGGTGCGCCGCTGCGGCGGCGCACTGCTGCGTCTCTTACTGACCTAAAAGAAGCGCAAACTGGCTCACTCGACCGTCACCGATTTAGCCAGGTTGCGAGGCTTGTCGACATCGGTACCGCGTGCCAAGGCGGTGTGATAGGCGAGCAGCTGCAGCGCAACCACGTGCAGGATCGGGGACAATTGGCCGTAGTGTTCCGGCAGGCGGATCACGTGCAGTCCGTCGCCGGAAGTAATGCGCGAGTCGACGTCGGCGAAGACGTAGAGCTGGCCGCCGCGGGCGCGCACTTCCTGCATGTTCGACTTCAGTTTTTCCAGCAGCGCGTCGTTCGGGGCGATGGTCACGACCGGCATTTCGTCGGTCACCAGCGCCAGCGGGCCGTGTTTCAGTTCACCGGCAGGATAGGCTTCCGCGTGGATGTACGAGATCTCTTTCAGCTTCAGCGCGCCTTCCAGGGCGATCGGGTAGTGCATGCCGCGGCCCAGGAACAGGGCGTTTTCCTTGCGCGCGAATTCTTCGGCCCAGGCGATGATCTGCGGTTCCAGCGCCAGCACGGCGGCGATGGCGGAAGGCAGGTGGCGCATGTCTTTCAGGTGTGCGGATTCCTGTTCTTCGGTCAGCAGGCCATTCACTTGCGCCAGGCTGAGGGTCAGCAGGAACAGGGCGGCGAGCTGGGTGGTGAAGGCTTTGGTCGATGCCACGCCAACTTCAACACCGGCGCGGGTGATGTAGGCCAGTTTGCACTCGCGCACCATGGCGCTGGTGGCCACGTTGCAGATGGTCAGGGTGTGTTCCATGCCCAGGCTGCGCGCGTGCTTCAGCGCGGCGATGGTGTCGGCGGTTTCGCCGGACTGGGAGATGGTCACTACCAGGGTTTTCGGATTCGGCACGCTGTCGCGGTAGCGGTATTCGGAGGCGATCTCCACGCTGACCGGTACCTTGGCGATCGATTCGATCCAGTATTTTGCGGTCGATCCGGCGTAGTAGCTGGTGCCGCAGGCGAGGATCAGCACGCGGTCGATTTCCTTGAATACCTTGTAGGCGCCGTCGCCGAACAGCTCCGGCATGATGCCGGTCACGCCTTCCAGCGTGTCGCCGACTACGCGTGGCTGCTCGAAGATTTCCTTCTGCATGAAGTGGCGGTATGGGCCCAGTTCCGCAGCGCCGGTGTGGGCGTGCACGGTCTTCACTTCGCGCTGTACTTGTTTGCCGTCAACGTCGACGATCCAGACGCGGCCCAGTTGCAGGTCGACCACGTCGCCTTCTTCCAGGTAGATGATCTGGTCGGTGGTGCCGGCCAGCGCCATCGCATCGGAGGCGACGAAGTTTTCACCCTGGCCGATGCCGACGATCAGCGGCGAGCCCTGGCGCGCGGCGACCACGCGGTGTGGCTCTTCGCGGCAGAACACGGCGATAGCGTAAGCGCCATGCAGGCGTTTGACGGCGTGCTGCACGGTGTCGAACAGGTCACCGTTATACATGTGGTCAACCAGGTGGGCGATCACTTCGGTGTCGGTCTGGCTGGTGAATACGTAACCCAGAGCGGTCAGTTCGGCGCGCAGTTCGTCGTGGTTTTCAATGATGCCGTTGTGGACCAGGGCGATGCGGGCGGCCGATTCGCTTGGCGAGAAATGCGGGTGGGCGTTGTGCGATGCTGGGGCGCCGTGGGTGGCCCAACGGGTGTGGGCGATGCCAGTGAAGCCGTTCAGGCCACCTTCGTTGATCTGCTTTTCGAGGTCGGCCACGCGGGAGGTACTGCGCGAGCGCTGCAGCTTGCCGTCCAGGTGCAAGGCGACGCCGCAGGAGTCGTAGCCGCGGTATTCCAGGCGCTTCAGGCCTTCAACCAGGATAGGGGTGATATTGCGCTGGGCGACAGCGCCGACGATACCGCACATACGAAACCTCATTCTTAAAGAGTTAATGGATGCATGCTAGAGCAGTCGCGAAGAAATTTGCTTTCTCATTTAGCGATACTGTGAAAGAATATTTCTCACTATGCAGTCATTGAAATATTCTTTCAAATTATGGACTTTGATGAAATTGATCGGCGTATCCTGAACGCCCTACAGAAGGATGCCTCCCAAACCAATGCCGAATTGGCTGCCACGGTACACGTTTCGGCGCCCACCTGTTTGCGGCGGGTCAAGCATTTGCGCGATTCCGGCGTAATTGAGCGCGAAGTAGCCTTGGTGGCGCCAGACAAGGTCGGCGCCCACCTGACAGCGGTTGTGGAAATCTCCTTAGATATCCAGGCCGCCGAACGGATGGCGGAATTCGAGGCGCTGGTGGCGCCGGAACCGGCTGTGCTGCAGTGTTACCGCGTGTCGCCCGGGCCAGATTTCGTGCTGATCGTCCAGGTGGCTGATATGCCGGCCTATCACGCGCTGGCCCACCGTTTATTCGCAGGCCAGGCCAATGTCCGCAACGTCAAAGCCTACTTTTCCACTTTCCGCAGCAAGTTCGAAACCAGTATTCCGGTCTGAACAACTTATCCCGGCTTATACTCGGCTGAACACAGGCTTATGCACAAGTTTTTCCACAAATGCGCACAAGCCAGATGCAGTTATCCAGCGTTCCGCACCGCATATTCAGTCGTTTTCCTCGGGGTTTCCCACATCGTTATCCACAATTTGGAGTTATCCAAGGTTATACGCAGCTACTCCCCAGACTTTTCCACAATTGCCGCGCCAATGCTTGCTGTGTGAATAATTCATGCATACCACTTCGTGCTTATCCAATGCCTTTCCCATGGTTTTCAGGCGGAATTGCACTGGCTTTTACACATCTTTATCCACAGCGCTAGAATGAGGCATGAACTACCTCGCACATATCTACCTGGCACGCCATAGCGAAGCGGCGATGGTCGGCGCCATGCTGGGCGATTTCGTCAAAGCGAACGGTGGGGATCACTATGCGCCCGAGATCGCGAACGAGATTGCGCTGCACCGGTTCATCGATTCGTTCACGGACAGTCACCCGGTCGTCACCGAGGCCAAGAGCCTGTTCACCGAGGGCAGGCGACGTTATGCAGGCATCGTGCTGGACGTGTTCTACGACCATATCCTGAGCCAGCGCTGGGACGAATACTGCGAGGAGCCGCGCCAGGAGCTGATCGAGCGCTTTTATGGCGCCCTGGCGGCGCATGAAGGGCAATTGCCGGAACGGCTGCGCGAAATCCTGCCCAAGCTGATCAAGCAGGACTGGCTGGGTGCTTATGGAGAATTCAGCGGGGTCGAGCTGGCGCTGACCCGCATGTCGGACAGGCTAAGCCGCAATGGCCACCTGCTGCGCGAAGGCATCGGGGAAGTGCAGCAGCACTACGACGCGATCGCCGAAGGATTCGATCGCTTCTTCCCCGAACTGGTGAAATTTACTTACCAGCGCCGCCGCCAGTTTTCGGTAGCTTAGGTTTTCTTGACCTTCACTGGGCGCTTCCAGCCTTCGATCGTGAGTTGCTTTGGACGCGAGATGGTCAGCTTGCCGGCCGGCGCATCCTTGGTCAGCGTCGTGCCGGCGCCGATGGTTGCGCCCGCGCCCACGGTTACTGGGGCCACGAGCTGGCTGTCGCTGCCGATAAAGGCGTCGTCTTCGATCACGGTGCGGAACTTGTTTGCGCCATCGTAGTTGCAGGTGATGGTGCCGGCGCCGATGTTCACGCGCGAACCGACGGTTGCATCGCCCACATAGGCCAGGTGGTTTGCCTTGCTGTGCGCGGCAACCTGGCTGTTCTTGATCTCGACGAAGTTACCCACATGGACGTCCTCGCCCAGTTCGGTGCCGGGACGCAGGCGGGCATATGGGCCGATCTGGCCCTTGTCGCCCACCACCGCTTCTTCGATATGGGTGAAGGCCTTGATATTGGCGCCGGCGCCGATCTTGGCGTTGATCAGCACGCAGTTCGGGCCGATGGTTGCACCTTCGCCGATTTCGACTTTGCCTTCGAAGACGCAGCCGACGTCGATGGTCACGTCGCGGCCACAAGTCAGTTCGCCGCGCACGTCGATGCGCGCCGGGTCGGCCAGGGTCACGCCTTTGTCCAGCAGGGCGTTGGCGACGCTGCGCTGGTAGATGCGTTCCAGTTCGGCCAGTTGCGCCTTGCTGTTCACGCCCAGCACTTCCCATGCTGCGGCAGGGTGGGCCGATACCACTTGCACGCCTTCCTCCACCGCCATGGCGACGATATCGGTCAGGTAGTACTCGCCTTGCGCGTTTTCGTTTTTCAGCTTGCCCAGCCACTGTTTCAGCTTGGCGGTCGGGATCACCATGATGCCGGAATTGATTTCCTTGATCATGCGCTCGGCTTCTGTGGCATCCTTCTCTTCAACGATGCGCTGGATGGCGCCGCCCACGCGGACGATGCGGCCCAGGCCGAACGGGTTGTCCTGCACCACGGTCAGGATGCCCAGCTTGTCCTTGCCGGCGGCTTCGGCCAGGCGTTTCAGCGATGCGGCGGAAGTCAGCGGCACGTCGCCATACAGCACCAGGGTTGGCTGGTCATCGTCGAGGTGCTCCAGGCCTTGCTGGACCGCGTGGCCGGTACCCAGTTGCGGTTCTTGCAACGCGGCGGAAATTTCGGTGCCAGGAACGGCCTTGTGCTTGTCCAGCGAAGCCAGCACCGCTGCGCCGCCGTGACCGTAAATAACGCACAATTTAGCCGGAGACAGGCTGCGCGCGGTATCGATAACGTGAGACAACAGGGACTTGCCAGCAACGGGATGTAAAACTTTTGGCAGCGCCGACTGCATGCGTTTACCCATGCCAGCGGCGAGAATGACGACGTTCATAGACCGATTGTTCTTGTGTGAGTTGATATATGAAAAAGTTTAACACGTGGATCGTGCTGGCTTTTGCCCTTCTGCTCGCAGCGTGCAGTTCCCTGCGCCTGGCTTATAACAACGCTGACACCCTGCTGTACTGGTGGCTCGACGCCTATGTCGATTTCGACAGCGAGCAAAAGGCGGACGTCAAGCAGGATATCGGGGAGTTCTTCCGCTGGCACCGCAAGACCCAGCTGCAGGACTATGTGCAATTCCTGCAAAAGGCCCAGCACCAGTTGCGCGGCAACCCGACGCAGGCCGACCTGATGGCCGATTACGTGGATATCCGCGACCGCACCGAGGCCCTGCTGCTGCGCTCCGCGCCCGATATTGCGGACCTGGCGCTATCGCTCAAGCCCGAGCAACTGGCGAGCATGGAAAAGAAATTCGCCAAGAACAACGCCAAGTTCCGCAAAGAGAATATGAAGGGCGACGCGCAGGACCAGAACAAGTTCCGCTACAAGAAGTCGATGGAACAGTTCGAACTGTGGTTCGGCGATTTCAGCGACGAGCAGGAAGCGATCATCCGCAAGGCTTCCGACGCAAGGCCCCTGGATAACGCGCTGTGGCTTGATGAACGCATGCGGCGCCAGTTCAAGATCATGAGCCTGGCGCGCAAGATCATGACCGAGCAACCGAGCAAGCAGGTCGCCACGCAATGGATAGAGGAGCTGATCCGCTCAGGCTTCGACCGCTTTGGCATCTCGGAGCGCAAAGCCTTTTTCGACAACTATACGCAGTCGACGCTGGAACTTGTGCACACCGTGGTGCGCATCTCCACGCCGGAGCAGAAAGCCCATGCGCAAAAGCGCATGGACGGCTGGATCAAGGACCTGAATACCCTTGCGGCGCAAGTGCATTAAGGCTTGGCCCTCGGGCGGCATGAGATAATGCCGGCCATGCAAAAGAAGAAAGTCCCCAACCAGGTCCGCATCATCGGCGGCGACTGGAAGCGCACGCCGCTGCCCGTCCTGGAAGCGCTGGGCCTGCGCCCGACGCCAGACCGCGTGCGCGAAACCGTCTTCAACTGGATCAACCACCTGAACGATGCCGCCTGGAGCGACACCCAGGTGCTGGACCTGTTCGCCGGCAGCGGAGCACTTGGTTTCGAGGCTGCCAGCCGCGGCGCGGCCAAGGTCACCATGGTCGACGCCAATAGCGCGGTGGTGCGCCAGCTCGAGGCCAACCGCGAAAAGCTGAAGGCCACCAATATCGCAATCCAGCGCGGCGACGCCCTGGCGACGGCGCAATCGCTGGCCGGCCGCGGCGCCAGGTTCGACCTGATCTTCCTCGACCCGCCTTACCAACAAGGCTTGCTGGAGCGCTCGCTGCCGCTATGCCGCGCACTGCTCAAAGATGGCGGCCTGATTTATGCCGAGGCGGAAGCACCGCTGGCCCTGGAAGGCTGGGAAGTGGTGCGTGCCGATAAAGCGGGGATGGTCTACTACCACCTGCTTCAGGCATTGCCTGAAAATGAGGCATAATCCTTCTTTGTCCTAAGCCAAACGCATGGAGTTGCAATGGTTGTAGCAGTTTATCCGGGTACTTTCGACCCGCTGACCCGGGGTCATGAAGACCTGGTGCGCCGCGCATCGGGCCTGTTCGACACGCTGATCGTCGGCGTGGCCGACAGCCAGAACAAACACCCGTTCTTCACCCTCGAAGAACGGCTGGAAATTGCCAATGAGGTGCTGGGCCATTATCCCAACGTCAAAGTTGAGAGTTTTTCCGGACTGTTGAAGGACTTCGTGCGCGAGCACGATGCGCGCGTGATCGTGCGCGGCCTGCGCGCCGTGTCCGACTTCGAATTCGAATTCCAGATGGCGGGCATGAACCGCTACATGCTGCCGGATGTGGAAACGCTGTTCCTGACCCCATCCGACCAGTACCAGTTCATCTCGGGCACGATCGTGCGCGAGATCGCCGAGCTTGGCGGCGACGTTTCCAAGTTTGTTTTCCCGTCCGTCGACCGCTGGCTGCGTAAAAAGATCGCAGCGCGCAAGGGCGAATAAGAGAGTATTGCCATGGCTTTAATGATTACCGACGACTGCATCAATTGCGACGTGTGCGAGCCGGAGTGCCCGAACGACGCGATCTACATGGGTCCGGAGATCTATGAAATTGATCCCAACAAGTGCACCGAATGCGTCGGTCACTTCGATGAACCGCAGTGCCAGCAAGTCTGCCCGGTCTCTTGCATACCATTTAATCCAGATTGGCGGGAAAGCAAGGAGCAACTGTTGGCAAAATTCGAGAAATTGCAGGCAGATAAGACCTGATGCCTCCCAAAAAGGGTAGCGCTGCGTTATATTGCTATCTGATACAAACGGAGACAAAATGAGTATTACTCGCCGTAAACTTTTACAAGTTGCTGCCGCCGCCGCTTTCCTGGCCGCCAGCAGCCTTCCAGCCTTCGCCGCCGAAGTGGCAGGCGTCAAATTCCCGGAAACGGTCAACGTTGCCGGCCATGATCTCAAGCTGAACGGCGCCGGTGTGCGCACCAAGCTGGTGTTCAAGGTCTACGCGGTAGGTTTCTACCTGCAGGAAAAGAAGACCACCGTGCAGGACGTCCTTAGCGTCGGCGGCCCGCGCCGCATTCGCATCGTTGCAATGCGTGACCTGAGCTCGGACGACTTCGGCATGGCCTTCATGAAGGGCCTGAACGACAACGTCAGCCCGGAAGAACGTACCAAGCTGCTGCCTCAGACCAAGGCTTTCGGGGAGATTTTTGCCCAGTTCCCTGGACTGAAGAAGGGTGACGAGCTGATCGTCGACTGGAACCCAAGCACTGGCTCCCAGCCGTTCCTGAACGGTAAGAAAGTCGGGGAAACGCTGCCGGACCAGGCGTTCTTCAACGCCATCATGCGCATCTGGATCGGCAACAAGCCGGTTGATTCTTCGCTGAAACCGAAACTGCTGTCGGGCGCGGACAAGCCAGCCCCGGCTCCAGAAACGAACTGATTGCTGCGCTGCGGAAGGCTTACGCGCGGCAGGCCATTGCTCGCAGTTCTGCGACGTGGCTAGGCGAGCCTTCCATCGAATTCAGCATACGCTTGAACATCATGGTGTCGCGCATCAGGCGACGCTGCAAGCGTTCCTCTTTGCTCAACTTTGGCTTAACGACAAGCACGGCAGCGCGGGCGATACCACGCAGCAGCGGCTTGAACACGACAGCCAGCGCCAGCGCCAGGATCACCAGCGGCAGGTACTGTGCGAATTCGATAATGTTAATGTAAGTAGACATGGGCGTTTCTATACCTTTAGAATCTATTGGTACTATAGTGCGCCGCAACATATAACGCCAATTCCGTTTCTCCATAACAATCATTATTGGTGTGAATGACCGATGAGCTTTCTGACCCTGGACCTGAATCTGCTGCGCGTATTCGACGCGGTAATGACTGAGCAGAACCTGACGCGCGCTGCCGGCCACCTGGCCATGACGCAGCCGGCGGTGTCGAATGCCATCAAGCGCCTGCGCGAAAGCCTGGGCGACGATTTACTGATCCGCACGGCTTACGGCGTAAAGCCGACGCCGCGGGCGGAAGCGCTGTGGCCGCAGGTGCGCAGCGCCTTGGCCTCGCTGGAAGCGGCAGTGACGCCGGGCACGTTCGACGTGTCCAAGACCCACGCCACTTTCCGCATGGCCATGGCGGATGCGACGGCCGCGTTCTGGCTGCCCTCGCTGATGCGCTCGATCGAACGCGAAGCGCCTGGCGTGAACATCCGCATGGTTCCTTTGACAACGCGCGAACCGCGGCCGATGCTGCTGCGCGGCGATATCGACCTGGCGGTGGGCTTTTTCCCCGGCGTGGCGGCGCAATTGATGAGCGAACCGAGCTCGCCGATTCGCCATGAGCGGCTGTATTCTGGGATTTATGTAGCCGTGATGCGGCGCGGGCACCCTCTGGCCAAGCAAGACCTGACCCTGGACAACTACTGCTCAGCCAACCACTTGCTGGTCAGCTTCTCCGGCCGAGCGCATGGCCTGGTGGACGAAGCGCTAGCGCAGATCCAGCGCGAACGCCGCATTCTGTTGACAGTGAACCAATTCTTCACCGCCGGCCGCGTGGTGGCCAACAGCGACCTGATCACGGTGCTGCCGAAGCACCTGATCGCCTCCACCGGCATGACGGACGCGCTGATCTACAAAGAGCTGCCATTCCAGCTCCCGGCGGTGCACCTCGACATGCTCTGGCACGAACGCGACGCCCGCAGCCCGGCCCACAAATGGCTGCGCGGCCACCTCGAAAGCATGAACTCCGTCGCCCAGAAGACCGCCCCGGGCACCAATCCCAAGAACGACACCTACTAACAGCTGACTTCGTGTCAACCTTGGGGTCAGGCTCTCAAGTTGACACAAGCTCATGCGCACGACGGTTGTGCCCGTGTCAACCAAAGAGCCTGACCCCAAGGTTGACACGGGCTCGGCCGTTTAGGCGTCGAGGGTCATCAGGCTGGCGTTGCCGCCGGCGGCGGTGGTGTTGACGCACAGGGCGCGTTCGGCCACCAGGCGCCACAGGGGGATGTCGCCTTCTTCTGTCGTATCGATTACTGAGACGATCGCGCCGTCGCGTGCGGCCAGTTCTGGGCGCAGCTTGGCGCCGAGGCTGGATTCCACCAGTGCGATCTGGAAGTCGGCCTTGGCGAGGTCGGCGGCAGATACCGTCTGGATCGCTGCTTTTACGTCGGCTGGCAGGTCTGCTGGCAGGGCGCCTTCAACGACCAGGGCGCGGTTGCCGGTCGACAGGGCGGCCGCTACCTGGTTCAGCAGCACTTCCGTATTCGACGCGAAGCAGGCGATATTGCCGCGTGGGACGTAGGCCAGCGTATTGCGCTCGCCGGTCGGTCCTGGCAGGGCGATCAGGCTGCCCACCGGCGTGGTGCGTGCATAGCTTTCGATATGCGCGGCCAGGCGGCTCTTGCCTTGTGCCTTGGCCCATGCGGCCAGCGAATCGATCGCTGGCACGCTTTGGCGCTGGTGGCGGTCCAGTGTGACGGCGCCGCGCTGCAGGCGTTTCAGGTACAGCGGGCCGCCGGCTTTCGGGCCGGTGCCGGATTTGCCTTCACCGCCAAACGGCTGCACACCCACCACGGCACCCACGATATTGCGGTTCACGTAGATGTTGCCGACGTGCGCGCTGGAAGTGATGTAGTCGATGGTTTCGTCGATACGCGAGTGCACGCCCAGGGTCAGGCCAAAGCCGCTGCCGTTGATCTGCTCAATCACTTTTGGCAGTTCGGAACGCTTGTAGCGGATCACGTGCATCACGGGGCCGAATACTTCCTTGGTCAGCTCGGACAGGGATCGGATTTCCAGCACGGTCGGCGGCACGAAAGTGCCGGCGTCGGCGCCTGGCACTTCCAGCGAGAAGCTGGCCTTGGCGTGGGCGCGTACTTTTTCGATGTGGTTCAGCAGGTTTTGCTGCGCTTCCTTGTCGATCACCGGTCCGATGTCGGTCACCAGGCGGTCCGGCGAGCCGATTCGCAGTTCCTTCATCGCGCCTTTGAGCATCTTGATGGTCTTGTCGGCGATGTCTTCCTGCAGGAACAGCACGCGCAGGGCGGAGCAGCGCTGGCCGGCGCTGTCGAAGGCGGACGAAATCGCGTCGCCCACCACTTGTTCCGGCAGCGAGGAGGAGTCGACGATCATGGCGTTCTGGCCGCCGGTTTCGGCGATCAGCGGGATGTCCACATTTTCAGCAGCGGCGCGCTTGGCGAGTGTGCGGTTGATCAGTTGCGCTACTTCGGTGGAACCGGTGAAGATCACGCCTTTAACGCGTGCATCGTTGCACAGGCCTGCGCCAACCACTTCGCCGCGGCCTGGCAGGAATTGCAGTGCGGCGCGCGGTACGCCGGCTTCGTGCAGCAGTTCTACTGCGCGCTGGGCGATCAATGGGGTTTGTTCTGCTGGTTTTGCGAGCACCACGTTGCCGGCCGCCAGTGCTGCAGCAGCCTGGCCGGTGAAGATCGCCAGCGGGAAGTTCCATGGGCTGATGCAGGTCACAGGGCCCAGCGCCAGCGTATTGGTGGAACCGCGCACCTGTACGGCGTAATAGCGCAGGAAGTCGACTGCTTCGCGTACTTCGGCAATGGCGTTCGGCAGCGATTTGCCTGCTTCACGCACGGCCAGCGCCATCAGCTCAAGTTTGTGGGTCTCGAACAGGTCGGCAGCGCGATCCAGGCAGGCGGCGCGTTGCGATGGCTCGGTGGTTTGCCAATCCATGGCGAATTGGCTGGCGGCGTTCAGGGCGTTGTTGACGTCTTCGGCTGTCGCTTCGGTCACGGAGCCGACTACATCGTCTTTGCGAGCCGGATTGATCACCGGTTGGGAGGCCTGGCCGTCGCTGGCTTTAACTGCCAGCAGCGGGCCGGCATTCCAGCTACGCGGTTGTGCCAGCGCCTGCGATACTTCGCGCAGCACGTCTTCGTTCGAGAGGTCGATGCCGGTGGAGTTCTTGCGCTCGGCGCCGAACATGTCCAGCGGCAGGGCGATTCCGGTGTGCGGCTGGCCATTCAGGCTGCGTGCCACTTCGATTGGGTTCGAAATCAGCGAATCAACCGGGATGCTTTCGTCGACGATCTGGTTGACGAACGAGGAGTTGGCGCCGTTTTCGAGCAGGCGGCGTACCAGGTAGGCCAGCAGGGTTTCGTGCGAACCGACCGGTGCATAGATGCGGCAAGCCTTGTCCAGGTTTTCAGCGCCGACCACCTGGTCGTACAAGGTTTCGCCCATGCCGTGCAGGCATTGGAACTCATAGCCGTTGATGCCGTCGCGCTTGGCCCAGGTGTAAATCGTGGAAAGGGTTTGTGCGTTGTGGGTCGCGAATTGCGCGTAGATCACGTCGGTCGCAGCCAGCAGGCGCTGCGCGCAAGCGAGGTAGGAGACGTCGGTGTAGACCTTGCGGGTGTAGACCGGGTATCCAGGCATGCCGTCAACCTGGGCGCGCTTGATTTCGGCATCCCAGTAAGCGCCTTTCACCAGGCGCACCATGAACTTGCGGCCGCTGCGCTTTGCCAGGTCTACCAGGTAGTCGATCACGAATGGGCAGCGCTTCTGGTAAGCCTGCACCACGAAGCCGATGCCGTCGAAGCCTTCCAGTTCCGGGTTGAAGGCCATTGCTTCCATCAGGTCCAGCGACAGTTCCAGGCGATCGGCTTCTTCGGCGTCGATGTTCAGGCCGATGTTGTAGCCCTTGGCCAGCTTGACCAGGGCAGTCAGGCGCGGCAGCAGTTCGGACATCACGCGTTCGCGCTGGGCGCGGCTGTAGCGTGGGTGCAGTGCAGACAGTTTGACGGAAATGCCAGGGCCATTGCGGATGCCGCGGCCGTTCGATGCCTTGCCAATCGCGTGGATCGCTTTTTCGTAAGCGGCGTAGTAGTTGGCTGCATCGGCTTCGGTCAGCGCTGCTTCACCCAGCATGTCGTAGGAATAGCGATAGCCGCGGGCTTCGTTGTCCTTGCCGTTCTTGATCGCTTCATCGATGGTCTGGCCGGTGACAAATTGGTTGCCCAGCATGCGCATTGCCAGGTCCACGCCTTTGCGAATCAGTGGTTCGCCGCCTTTGGCAATCAGGCTGGTAATGGCCGAACCCAGGCCTTCTTCGCTGGAGGAGCTGACCAGCTTGCCGGTAATCAGCAGGCCCCAGGTCGCTGCATTCACGAACATCGAAGGCGATTCGCCCAGGTGTTTGCGCCAGTCGCCCTTGGAAATCTTATCGGCGATCAGGCGGTCGGCGGTTGCCGAGTCTGGAATACGCAACAGCGCTTCAGCCAGGCACATCAAAGCGATACCTTCTTCGGACGACAGCGAGAATTGATGCATCAGCGCATCCACGCCGGAAGAACGGGTACGTTTTTCACGAACAGCGGTCACCAGGCGCTTGGCCAGTGACTGTGCATCCTGGGTCGTTTCCGGCGAACCGACGTTAATTTGCGACAGCAGCCATTGCACGGCAGTTTGTTCGTCGCGGCGATACGCAGCAGTGATGGCGCTGCGCAGCGGAGTCGGATCTCGCAGGATTTCTGCTTGAAGTGCGGCGAACGGAGTGGTGTTCAGATGCATGAATGTCTCTATTGGCTAGTATGTAAAAAATCGTTTGGCACCTACGAAAACACGCCCGGCAAACGCTGTTTGCGCGGGCGTGTTGTGCAGTGCAACTAATGATTCGATTGTACGGCGGAATCGCTCGGATTAATTCTGGTAATACTTATTACTAGCAATAGATAGTTTTTGGTGAGAGAATTTGACCGAATAAAATTAAAAGTGGGGATGTAATGCTGGACAAGATCAGTAAGAAGATTCTGGCCGAGTTGCAGAACGATGGCCGGATCAGCAACGTTGAATTGGCTGCGCGAGTGAACCTCTCGCCTGCCGCTTGCCTGGAGCGGGTGCGAAAATTGCACGAAGCAGGCTATATCATGGGTTATACGGCTCAGCTGAACCCGCAGCTACTGGATGTTTCGCTGCTGGTGTTCATCGAAGTTGTATTGGATCGGACGACGCCGGAGGTGTTTGATGCCTTCAAACATAGCGTTCAACTGATCCCAGAGGTCCTGGAATGCCATATGGTCGCAGGCGGTTTTGATTACCTGGTCAAGGCTCGCGTGAAGGATATGGCGGCTTACCGTGAATTCCTTGGCAAAACTCTGCTGCAGAAGGGTGTGCGCGAGACGCACACTTATGCGGTGATGGAAGAAGTCAAAAACACCACCAAACTGCCGATCAAGTAAGCGATTTGCAGAAGTTCTGGATGACGCCATATGCGTAGCGAGCGGCGACGGTTTGCACAAAGTGCATGAAATCCGTCGCCGCTTCTTCATTTGCGTTGTCCGAAATCGTCCTCATGATGGCAAACGGCACTCCCAGTTCGTGACAGACCTGGGCGACTGCTGCGCCTTCCATTTCCACTGCCAATAATTCAGGCAGTGCGTCTTTCAGGGCTTCCAGATGGGCCCGGTCTTTGATGAATTGATCTCCGCTGCCAATGAGGCCTCGGTGCACTTGTGCATCGTTTTGCAGGAATTCGCGTGTAGCCAGGCTCAGTTTCAGGCTCAATTCACGGTCTGTAGGCATGCGCGATAGGCCTGTCAGGGGAATTTCGAAGCGTGGGAACAGCGGGCTGGCATCAAAATCGTGTTGAGCCAGGGAATCCGCGACGACAACGTCTCCAATTCGAACCCCAAGGTCTGCAGAACCGGCGACGCCGGTAAAAATAATGTGGGTAACGTTGAACTTCTCCACAAGTGTCGCAGCTGTGACTGCTGCAGCGACCTTTCCAATTCGCGATAAAACGGCCACAGAATCGATTTTCCAGAGTTTTCCGGCTGTGACTCACGCTTACCGTGGATGAGCTTGTAGGGGCTCTCCATGGCTTCCAGTAGACCCTGTTGTTCTTCTGCCAAGGCTGAAATGATCCCGAGACGCATGCGTGAGTTGTCCTCTATTTATTTAAAGTTGTATACGAAAGGATAGTAGTAGATAGTAAACGCGACCCTGTCTGTGGATAAACCTGTTAACATCCACAGAATCAGAAGTTTACGAATTGTAGAACTGGCTGGACAAGAACTGCGTCTAAATCGGATGAGTTCTGAACAAATTTTGTGCGTGAACTCAAAAATGGTGTTTACGCACATTCGATCCTGTGGATATTCATTGACTTATCAACAGGCGGTGTAGTTTTTCAGCAGAAATTGGCTCTCCGAACAGGTATCCCTGGCCAAAATCGCAACCTGCAGCCATCAAAATTTTCAGTTGGGCTTCGTTTTCGACCTTTTCGGCGATGACTTTGATGTCTAGCTTGTGCGCCATGGTGACGATTGCCTCGCACAGGAGCTGGTTGTCGCTGAAACTGGTGTCCAGCTTGAGGAAATCGATCTTGAAACGCTTCAGGAAGTTCAGGGACGAGTAGCCATGCCCGAAATCGTCCAGCGAAATCTGGAGATCGGCGTCCCTCAATGACTGCACACGCTGTACGACTTCGCGGTTGGCCTCCAATAGCAGCCCTTCCGTTACCTCGATGACCATTGATCGAGGCGAGAGTGCCTGTTCTTTCAGCAGCTCGAGCCAATGATCGACGCCCACTGCTTCATGACGGAACTGCCAGGCCGATTTGTTCACGCAGACTTTGAAGCCATTGCCAAAGCTGGCCGCCAGCGCTGCAGCTTCCTGGAAGACCCATTCGCCGATGGCGGCGATGATGCCGGTATTTTCAGCAACGCCTATGAATTCGGCCGGCTTGAGCAAGCCTCGCTGCGGATGCTCCCAGCGAATCAGCGCTTCGGCCATTTCTACTTTGTCTGTTGCCAGGTTGCGGATTGGCTGGAAGAGCAGTCGTAACTCCCTGTTTTTCAATGCGTTACGTAGCTCGTTTGCGAGTTCGATGCGCATCTGGCTGGCTTCCTGCATGAAGGGCGCGAAGTAGTTGAAGCGGTTGCGGCCCTGCTGTTTGGCGAGATACATGGCCTGGTCAGCGTTTTTGATGAGCACTTCCGCATCGTCGCCATCGTCAGGGAATAGCGAAATGCCCACGCTGCCGGAAATATGGGCGATTTCGTGCTTGAGCTGGAACGGCCTGGCCAGGCTATGCAGGATTTCCTGCACGATCCGGACCACGTCGCCGGGTTCTTTGAGTTCGCTGAGGATGACCGTAAATTCATCGCCGCCAAGACGGGCCACGGTATCGGTATTGCGCACGCATTGGAGCAGGCGCTCTGCCACTTGTTTAAGCAGGATGTCGCCAAAGTCGTGGCCAAGCGTATCGTTGACGGCTTTGAATCCATCCAGGTCGATGAAGATCAGCGCCATGGGCAATTGGTCGCGGGCTGCTTTTTTGATCTCCTGGCGCAGGCGGTCGTTGAACATGCGCCGGTTGGGCAAGCCCGTAAGGGTGTCGAAGTTGGCTTGCTTCCAGATCGCTTCTTCAGTCGCTTTCTTCTTCGTGATATCGGTGAACAGGGCGACGTGGCGCAGCGCATTGCCTTTGTTATCGAAGACGGTATTGAAGCGCAGCGAGACCAGGTAATGGTCGCCGTTCTTGTGCTGGTGCCAGATTTCGCCTTCCCAGTAGCCGGTATGGGTAATGGTTTGACGCATACGGCTGTAGAACTTGATGTCCTGGTGGCTTGAAGTGAGTTCGTAAGCCAGGTGGCCGATGACTTCTTCTGGTGCATAACCGCTGATCTGGGAGAAAGCAGGGTTCACGGACAGGATGCGGCCCTCTGCATCGGTCACCATCATGCCTTCGCTGGCATTTTCGTACATCAGCGTGGCAAGTTTGCTGGATTCTTCGTGGCGCTTACGCTCGCTGATGTCTTCTGCCATGACGAACAGGCCGATTACTTTTCCATGTTCATCGCGATCGGGCACGTAAGTGATGGCATCGCAGCATTCCTGGTCTATCCGCTTCATCCCGCGTTCGAAATGGACGGTTTCGCCGGCAAACGCGCGTTCCAGGTGAGGCTTTGTTTCCGCGTACAGGTCTGGAGGCAGTACTTGCTGGATGTTTTCTCCACTGCCGTAAGTTTCAGCAAAGCGTCGATTCTTGAACGAGTAATGCCCGTCGCGATCCATGTAAGCAATCACGATCGGCAGGTTGTCGGCTATCAGGCGCAGGCGCTGTTCGCTGCTGGCCAGTTTCTTTTCGGTCTGTGTCGACGTTGCATAGAGGGCGCGATAGCGGTTTTCGCGATCTTCTGCTGCGGAAAAGGAGCGCAGGGCATAAATGATCGCGGCAACGATCAGCGTGAAAATCAGGAAAAGCGCCATGCTGGCGATAAGCAATTGGCGTTGCGAGATCAGCGCCAGGCCGACGTTGGAACTGCCGACAGTAACGACCAAGGGCAGGTTTGGCAGTTTGCGGTAGCTGGCGATGCGGGATTTTTTGTCGATAGGACTCACTGTTTCGATGGTGCCGATCGGGTTGCTGCCAAAGGCGTGATAGACGTTTGAGTCGCGTATGTCGCGGTTGAAGGTTTGTTCGAAGAGCGGAGCGCGAGCAACGATATGGCCATTGATGTGGAACAAGGTGACGGTGACGTCTTCGCTGAGACGGGAATTTTCAAAGGTTTCGGCGAGTCTGCTGGCATCAATAGGAGCCACTATCACACCCAGGAATTTGCCTTCAGCGTCTTCAACTCGACGACTGAGGAAGAACAGCCGCGAATTTGAGATCCGGCCACGGGTTGGTTCCCCGACAAAGAGACCGGTGCCTGGCTTGAGCTGGGCCTGGAAGTAATCGCGGTCTGCATAGTTGATGCCCCTGACGGGTATGTCACGCGAACTTGCAGTGGCAAAGCCGTTTGGATCGATAAAAGTAATCCAGAAACTGTTGCCGAAAGAAGCTCCACGCGAGGAAAGCAGGCCGTCGATGGTCTCTGGGGTGTAGGGAGCGACCTTGATTGCACTGGCAAATCCGAGCAATGCGATGTCGGAGAGCTCGATTGTGCTTAGAACCTGGGCTTCGATGGCCCTTGCGTAGTGTTGGGTTTGCTGGCGAATGGCCTGTTCGCGATCGCTGGCAGATGACGCGAGTTGCCAGGCGACGACTGCCGTGGCGAGCAAGGCGAGCATCGTCATGGTGACGAGCAATCGCCTGCGAAAGCGTCGATAGGCGTCGGTAGTCGACAAGAGCCCCTCCAGGCGAATTGCATGGAACAACTTTCTTGTTCAGTATAGGTGGAGAGTTTTGTTTACGTTAGATTAGTGTGTATACAAAGTAGTAGTGGTTGTTAACAACCCCGACTTTCTGTGGATAAGTGCAGCTTGCGGAGAAAAATCAGGGGTTTACGAGCTGTATAAGCAGGCGCGTAAACCTTGCGTGAGTTGCGGACTGTTTTTGGACAATTTTGGGCGATTTTCGGGAAGTCTTGTTTACTCACAAACGATGCCTGTGGATATTCATAGCGTTATCCACAGCTTCGGACCAGGAGAAAGCTTGGAATCTGCGGGCCAGTTTGACTACATCATCGTGGGCGGAGGGACGGCGGGCTGTGTGCTTGCGAATCGCCTGACGCAAAATCCAAAAAACCAAGTGCTGCTAATCGAGGCGGGAGGAAAAGACGATTACGTCTGGATCCATATCCCGGTCGGTTACCTTCATTGCATCAATAATCCGCGCACGGACTGGCTGTTTCGCACGGAGCCGGACGTGGGCCTGGGCGGCCGCAGCCTGATTTACCCGCGCGGCAAGGTCCTCGGCGGCAGTTCTTCGATCAACGGCATGATTTACATGCGCGGCCAGGCCAATGACTACGATCAATGGGCCGAGATGTGTGGCGATCCAGGCTGGCGCTGGTCGGAAGTTTTGCCGCTGTTCCGTAAGAGTGAAGACCATCATGGCGGCGCTTCGGACTTCCACGGCGCCGGCGGCGAATGGCGTGTTGAAAAGCAGCGCCTGCGTTGGGATATTCTCGACGCGTTCCGTGATGCAGCGGAGCAGACAGGCATCCCGAAGATCGAAGATTTCAACCGCGGCGATAATTTCGGCTGCTCTTATTTCGAAGTGAACCAGAAGCGCGGCATCCGCTGGAATACGGCAAAAGCTTTTTTGCGTGCCGCGACCGGGCGCCCCAACCTGACACTGATGACGGGCTGCCACGTTGAAAAACTGGTGCTGGAGGAGGGCGTCTGCAAAGGCGTCATTTTCACCGGCGGCGGTACGCGCTGGAACGCGGAGGCGCGCGAGACCCTGTTGGCAGCTGGCGCAATCGGCACGCCGCAGATTCTTCAGCTATCCGGCATTGGCCCGGCGGAAGTGCTGGCGCAAGCAGGCGTGGAGCCGGTGCATGATTTGCCCGGCGTTGGAGCCAACCTGCAGGATCACCTGCAACTGCGCATGGTGTTCAAAGTCCAGGGTGCGCGGACCTTGAATACGCTGGCTTCAAGCTGGTTGGGCAAGGCACGCATTGGGCTTGAATATGCTTTGTTCCAGAGCGGGCCGATGTCGATGGCGCCTTCGCAAATGGGCGCGTTTGCACGATCAGGCCCGGAGCAAGCCACGCCGAACCTGGAATACCACGTGCAGCCGCTGTCGCTGGAGCGCTTTGGCGAACCGCTGCACGACTTCCCTGCTTTCACGGCCAGCGTTTGCAACCTGCGTCCGACCTCGCGCGGCCATGTGCGCATCGCTTCGGCCGACTCATACGCGCCGCCGAAAATTACGCCGATGTACCTGAGCACCGACGAAGACCGGCGCGTCGCCGCGGCCGCGCTGAACCTCACGCGCAAGATCGTTGCGGCGCCGGCGCTGGCGAAATACAGGCCGGAAGAATGCAAACCCGGTGTGCATTTTCGCACTGACGAGGAGTTGGCCGAAGCAGCGGGGTCCATCGGCACCACGATTTTCCACCCGGTCGGCACCTGCAAAATGGGCCGTGCGGACGACGTTTCGGCCGTGGTTGACAGCGAATTGCGGGTTCGCGGCGTTCGCGGGTTGCGCATCGCGGACGCTTCCGTGATGCCTACCATTACTTCCGGTAACACGAATTCCCCGGTAATCATGATTGCGGAAAAGGCAGCGCTTTTGTGTATGATCTAGCAAAACCGGGGAGACACAATGTCCGACTTCATCTTGGAAACAAAGAGTTTGACCAAGGAGTTCAAGGGATTCACCGCTGTCGCCAACGTGGACCTGCAAGTCCGGCGTGGGCATATCCACGCCTTGATCGGCCCGAACGGCGCCGGCAAGACAACCTGCTTTAACCTGCTGACCAAATTCCTGGTGCCGACTTCAGGCCAGATCCTCTTTAACGGCAAGGACATTACCTCGCACAAGCCGGCGCAGATCGCGCGCATGGGCGTGATTCGTTCTTTCCAGATATCCGCTGTCTTCCCGCACCTGACTGTGCTCGAAAATGTGCGCATTGGCCTGCAGCGCAAGCTCGGCACGACCTTCCATTTCTGGCGCAGCGAACGCACGCTCGATCAGCTCAATGGCCGCGCGATGGAATTGCTGGCCGAGGTCGACCTGGAATCGTTCGCCGATACGCCGACGGTCGATATGCCTTATGGCCGCAAGCGCGCTTTGGAGATCGCCACCACGTTGGCGATGGAGCCTGAACTGATGCTGCTCGACGAGCCGACGCAAGGCATGGGCCACGAAGACGTGCATCGCGTGACGGAGTTGATCAAGAAGGTTTCCGCTGGCCGCACCATCCTCATGGTTGAACACAATATGAGCGTGGTCTCCGGCATTTGCGACCGTATCTCCGTGCTGCAGCGCGGCGCAGTGCTGGCGGAAGGTCCGTATGAAGAAGTGTCGAAGAATCCGCAAGTGATGGAAGCTTATATGGGAACCGAAGCATGACGGCCGCGCTGGAGATCAACCAGCTACAGGCCTGGTACGGCGAGTCGCACATCCTGCATGACGTGAACCTGAATGTGAACCACGGCGAAGTGGTGACGCTGCTTGGCCGTAACGGCGCCGGCCGCACCACCACGCTGCGCGCCATCATGGGCCTTACCGGGATGCGCAAAGGTTCCATCCGCATCAACGGCCAGGAAGCGATCGGTTTGTCCACGCACAAAATAGCCCACTTGGGAGTGGGCTATTGTCCCGAAGAACGCGGGATTTTTTCTTCGCTCACCACCGAAGAGAACCTGCTGCTGCCGCCGGCGTTGAAAACCGGGCAGGGCATGGCGGTCGAAGAGATCTACGAAATGTTCCCTAACCTGAAGGAGCGCCGCACCAGCCAGGGCACGCGCCTGTCCGGCGGCGAACAGCAGATGCTGGCGGTGGCGCGCATCCTGCGCACCGGCGCGCGCCTGCTGCTGCTGGATGAAATCTCCGAAGGGCTGGCGCCCGTGATTGTACAAGGGCTGGCGCGCATGATCCGCACGTTGAAAGCCAAGGGATACACGATTGTAATGGTCGAACAGAATTTCCGGTTCGCGGCGCCGCTGGCGGATCGGTTTTACGTCATGGAACACGGTCGGATTGTTGAGAGTTTTGCGTCATCGGAATTGGATGCCCGCATGCCGGTATTGACCGAGCTGCTGGGCGTTTGAATATCAAAACTGAAAAAACGGAGACACTATGAAACGCAATGCCATTGCCTTTGCAGCAGCTCTTTGCGCCTTCGGTAGCGCGCACGCCCAGATTTCCGGCGATACGATCAAGATCGGCTTCATCACCGATATGTCGGGCGTCTATTCAGACATCGACGGGCAGGGCGGCGCCGAAGCGATCAAGATGGCGATTGCCGATGCGGGCGGCGCGATCAACGGCAAGAAGATCGAGTTCGTTTTTGCAGATCACCAGAACAAGGCGGATATCGCTGCGTCGAAAGCGCGTGAATGGTTCGACCAGCAGGGCGTGGACATGCTGGTTGGCGGCACCAATTCCGGCGCCAACCTGGCGATGGCCAAAGTCGCCGCAGACAAGAAGAAGGTCTTCATGGTGATTGGGGCCGGCTCGTCGCGCCTGACCAATGAAGAGTGCACGCCCTACACCGTGCACTACGCCTACGACACGGTAGCGCTGGCGCGCGGTACCGGCAGCACCATGGTCAAGCAGGGCGGCAAGAACTGGTACTTCCTGACCGCCGACTACGCCTTCGGCCATTCCCTGGAAAAGGACACGACCGAGGTGGTCAACAAGTCCGGCGGCAAAGTGATTGGCAATGTGCGCCACCCCTTCCCGGGCACCGATTTTTCGTCCTTCCTGATGCAGGCTTCGTCCTCCGGCGCGCAGGTGCTTGGCCTGGCGAACGCCGGCGGCGACTTTATCAATTCGGTGAAAGCGTCCAACGAATTCGGCGTGTCGAAAAAGATGAAGATGGCCGGCCTGCTGGTGTTCATCAACGACATCCATTCGCTCGGCCTGAACGCCACAGCAGGCATGTACCTGACCGACGGCTGGTACTGGGACATGAACGACGCCACGCGCGCGTGGTCCAAGCGCTACTTCGCGAAGATGAAGAAAGAGCCGTCGATGCTGCAGGCCGGCGACTATTCCGCCGCGTCGCAATACTTGGCTGCAGTGAAGGCCGTTGGCACTGACGATGCCGACAAAGTGATGGCGAAGCTGAAATCCACCACGATCAAGGATGTCTTCACCAGCAACGGTGTGATCCGCCCCGACGGCCGCATGGTGCACGACATGTACCTGATGGAAGTGAAAAAGCAATCGGAGTCCAAGTATCCGTGGGATTACTACAAGGTCGTGGCCACGATTCCGGGCGACCAGGCCTACATGTCCAAGGCCGAATCCAAGTGCAGCCTGTGGAAGTAAGCTAGATGGAGATCTTCGGCCGCCCGCTACCGATGATGATGTCCCAGCTGTTGCTGGGGCTCGTCAACGGCTCTTTTTACGCCATGCTGTCCCTCGGCCTTGCCGTGATTTTCGGGCTGCTGAATGTGATCAATTTTGCGCACGGCGCCATGTACATGATGGGCGCCTTCCTCGCGTGGATAGGCATGACCTACTTTGGCATGAGCTATTGGAGCGTGCTGGTGTTGGCGCCGTTGATTGTGGGCGTGTTGGGCGTGGTGATCGAAAGGACCATGCTGCGCCGCCTGTACAAGCTTGATCACCTTTATGGACTGCTGCTGACGTTCGGCCTCACCCTGCTGATCGAAGGTGGTTTCCGCTCGTTCTACGGGGTCTCCGGGCAGCTGTTCGAAACACCCGAGGCCCTGCAAGGGGCAACGGACCTCGGCTTCATGGTGATGCCGAATTATCGCGCCTGGGTGGTGCTGGCATCGTTGGTGGTTTGCCTGGCCACCTGGTTCGTGATCGAGAAGACCAAACTGGGTGCCTACCTGCGTGCCGGCACCGAGAATCCGAAGCTGGTGGAAGCGTTCGGGATCAACGTCCCGCTGATGGTGACCTTGACCTACGGCTTTGGCGTCGCTTTGGCGGGCTTTGCAGGCGTTCTGGCGGCTCCAATCCAACAAGTGACACCCTTGATGGGGTCGAACCTGATAATCGTCGTATTCGCCGTTGTAGTGATCGGGGGCATGGGCTCGATTCTTGGCTCCATTGTGACCGGCCTTGGGCTCGGCGTGATCGAAGGACTGACGAAAGTGTTCTACCCCGAATTTGCCAACACCGTCGTGTTTTTGGTGATGGTCATCATCCTATTGCTGCGCCCCGCCGGCCTGTTTGGCAAGGAACGATAATGAATAAGAAGCTGGGCTACTCCATCGCATTGGTGCTGGCGCTGGGCGCGCCGTTCGTCGGTTATCCCGTGCTGCTGATGAAGCTCTTGTGCTTCGCACTGTTTGCCTGCGCGTTCAACCTGCTGATTGGATTTACCGGTTTGCTCTCGTTTGGCCACGCAGCGTTCTTTGGTGCGGCGGGCTACTTCGCCGGCAACGCCTTGAAGAACTGGGGGCTGCCGTTTGAACTGAGCTTGCTGGTTGGCGTGTTATCGGGCGCGCTGATTGGATTGGTGATGGGCGGCTTGGCGATTCGTCGCCAAGGGATTTACTTCTCGATGATTACGCTGGCGCTGGCGCAGATGGTGTATTTCGCGGCGCTGCGCTTTACTGATTTCACCGGAGGCGAGGATGGCTTGCAGGGCATCCCGCGCGGTAAGCTGCTTGGTTTGCTGGACTTGGGCAACGACCTCACGATGTACTACGTGGTGCTGGGGATTTTCATCGGCGGTTTCGCGCTGATCATGCGGACGGTGCATTCGCCGTTTGGCCAGGTCCTGAAAGCGATCAAGGAAAACGAACCGCGAGCAATCTCGCTTGGCTATGACGTGGACAAGTACAAGCTCGCGGCGTTCGTGCTTTCCGGTTCGCTGGCTGCATTGGCTGGTGCGACCAAATCGATCGTGCTTGGATTTGAAACGCTGACGGATGTGCACTGGGCGATGTCAGGCCTTGTGATCCTGATGACGCTGGTGGGCGGCATGGGAACGTTGGTCGGCCCGATCATCGGCGCGATCCTGATCATCGCGCTGGAAAACAAGCTTGGTGACTTCGGCACCATCATGGCCGGCGCCACAGGAATCGAATGGTTTTCCACACTGGGTGAAGCAGTCAGCCTGGTAATCGGCTTCATCTTCGTCGCCTGCGTACTGCTGTTCCGCAAAGGAATTGTCGGCGAAATCATCGCCCGGCAAACCCGCCGCACCTAAGGGCCGAGCCCGTGTCAACCTTGGGGTCAGGCTCTTTGGTTGACACGAACTGAGCCTTCGATCTCTGGGAATGTGATGATCGCGCGGCTGATTGTCCGAGGACATACCTCAAAGAATTCTCCTATCTGTTGACGGGTATATGCGGTCGATTGAAATGCACGAGCAATAGCCTCAGTCCGATTTGGGTATTTGTCGGCATATTCTTGCAGTGATAGGGCGCCCTCTTTTTTCGGGTTTGGTGTCTGTCCATGAAATTGCAGAGGGTTCGGCATACCTATGCCTGCCATCACAAAGGCTTGGTATCGTGCTATTTGTTCCTTTGCGGAGGTACTTCCAAACTGTGCCAGGATCCATTTGGTATCGAGCCAGCTTGGTGCTGTCTCCGGTGCAAGCATGTAGCGATGGTTACTCCATGGCCAGTCTGCGGGATTTGAAGTGAGTTTTGCACGCACAGGATTGAGGCTGATATATCGAGAAACGGCGAGGAGTTGCTGATCAAACTTTATGAGTACAGCGTGAAATCGTCCTTGGATTACATGACCAGAGGTGCCATGGCGTTTATTGAAGTGTTGGCAATACCTCGCATTCAGGCTATGCAAGGCAGCTGAGAGATTGGCGTTTGGGGTCTCTATGAGCAGGTGGTAGTGGTTGGGCATTAGACAGTATCCATACACCTTGATGGAGTGCTTCTCAACTGTTTCAGCGAGTATGTCGATCCAAATATGAAAATCGCGTTGGTCCAGGAAGATGTTGGCGCGTCGATTGCCACGCGACGTTACGTGATACAGGGCACCAGGAAACTCGATTCTTGGAGGGCGGCTCATGTCCCAAGCTTAGCTGTAGCGACAGATGCCATTTTGATTAGGCGCATGGAATTGGTTCAGGTCGTGTCAACCAAAGAGCCTGACCCCAAGGTTGACACGGGCTGGGCTATAGCGCCAGTTTGTACAGTGCGTAGGCGTCTTCGCGGGTTACCGGGCGCGGGTTGTTGGCGAGTAGGCGGGTCTGCTTCATGGCGTCGTCGGCCAGCAAATTGAGGTCTGTCTCGTTGATCCCTACTTGGCGTAGGGTTCGGGGCAGGCCTGTGATCGTGGCGAATTGTTGCATTGCAACAGCGAGGGCTTCGGCTCGGGCTTCCACGCTACCTTCGGCGTGGGGCACGACGATTGTGGCGAGTTCCGCATATTGCTCTGCGCATGCTTCTGCGTTGAAGCGCAGCACGTGGGGCAGCACGAGTGAGTTCGACAGCCCATGTGGGACGTGGAAAATTCCCCCGATTGGATATGCCAGCGCGTGCACTGCGGCAACCGGTGCATTGGCGAAGGCTTGGCCTGCCAGCATTGCTCCGAGCAGCATGGCTTGGCGGGCTGCGAGGTCGTGACCGTTTTCGCAGGCGCGGATCAGGTGGCGGGATAGCAGGCTCAGGGCCTGACGTGCCAGGCCGTCCGACAGCGGATTCTTTTTGTGTTTGCTGGTGTACGCCTCGATCGCGTGGACCATGGCGTCGATTCCGGTTGCGGCGGTCACGGCGGGCGGCAGGCCGATTGTGAGCTCGGCGTCCAGGATCGCCATGTCGGCGTAAAGCTGGGGCGCAACTATGCCCATCTTGCTGGTGGCACCGGTCGTGACGATGGAGATGTTGGTTACTTCCGATCCGGTGCCGGCGGTGGTCGGGATCTGGATCAGTGGCAGTCGGGTGCCGTGCACATTGCCGATACCGTAGATTTCGGCGAGCGATTGCGAGCTGGCGGTGAGTACGGCTACAAGCTTGGCCACGTCCATCGAGCTCCCTCCGCCGAGACCGATGACAAGTTCAGTCTGATGTTCGCGGGCTGCGGCAAGGGCCTCCTGGATGATGTGTTCGGGAGGATCAGCTAGCACGTCGGCAAATTGTTTCACGTGAAACATTGCCGCCTTCAGGCTTTCCAGGGGTGCTTTTGCCAGTCCGGTTCTCAGAAAGCCTTGGTCCGTTACCAACAGGACCCGGCGAATGTTGGGATACCGGAGACGCAATTCCTGGCCGAGCTCTCTGGTCGCTCCAGGGGCGGAGAGGATGGTCGGAACGGTCGAAAAGCTGAAAGAGGTCATCAGGTCCATCGGGAAAGCTTACACCAGGGTCCAGCGTCATGCGCGGTTCCGACCTACAATATTACGTTTCCGAATTAGTTGGGGCGGGGTGATGGTCGAGTATGGATTGCTGGCGGGGGCTGCGTTCGCGGCGGGTTTTGTGGATGCGGTGGTTGGCGGCGGTGGTCTGATTCAGATTCCAGCTCTTTTCTCAGCAATGGGCGGTACGCCACCGGCGACACTGTTGGGGACGAACAAGGTGGCGAGCGTGTTTGGGACCAGCGCGGCGGCAGTGAACTATGCTCGCCGCACCCAGATCGCTTGGACGACAGTTGCTCCGGCTGCAATAGCCGCTTTCATGTTTGCCTTCCTGGGCGCCTATACCGTCACCAAGATTCCGCCTGACTTCCTGCGCGGCCTGCTTCCTTTTGTGCTGCTGGCGGTCGCAGTCTATACCTTCTATCGCAAAGACCTGGGTAGTGTTCACGCTCCTTTGCACACCGGCACCAAGGAGAAAGTTTTGGCCGTGCTGGTCGGAGCGGGGATCGGCTTCTACGATGGCTTCTTTGGCCCAGGCACCGGTAGCTTCCTGGTCTTCCTGTTCGTGCGCAGTTTTGGCTTCGATTTCCTCGGCGCCTCGGCAGCGGCCAAGGTGGTGAATGTGGCATGTAATGTGGCGGCAATCCTGCTGTTTGGATTCACTGGCCACATCATTTGGCAGCTCGGCTTGATGATGGCAGTGTGCCAGGTGGTGGGATCAGTGCTGGGTACCAAGCTGGCATTGAAGCATGGCAGCGAGTTTGTGCGTCGTCTGTTCCTGGTCGTGGTGGTGCTATTGATTATCAAAACGGGCTATGACGCATGGTTGAAGTGATAGTGTTTCACGTGAAACAATGGTGGTAAAGAAATGGGGACGTACCCTTTTAAGGGGTACGTCCCCATTTCTTTACTGCCCTTTTTTGTTTCACGTGAAACATTGCGAGCAAAAAAATCCTGCCCAAAAAATTCGCAGGGGCGAAAAAACTTTATAATTCAGTTCGATCCCCAGCTTTTCCCCATTTTTACCATGTTATTTCCTACTGAATTCGACGTTATCGTTGTCGGCGGTGGTCACGCCGGTACCGAGGCGGCCCTCGCTTCCGCCCGCATGGACCAGAAGACTCTCCTGTTGACTCACAACATTGAGACGCTGGGCCAGATGTCGTGCAACCCATCCATCGGCGGCATTGGCAAAGGCCACCTCGTCAAAGAGGTCGACGCAATGGGTGGCGCCATGGCCATCGCTACCGATGAGTCGGGCATCCAGTTCCGCATCCTGAATTCCTCCAAAGGCCCTGCCGTGCGCGCGACCCGCGCCCAGGCTGACCGTATCCTGTACAAGGCCGCCATCCGTCATCGCCTGGAAAACCAGCCGAACTTGTGGCTGTTCCAGCAGGCGGTGGACGACCTGATGGTGGAGGGCGACCGCGTCGTTGGCGCCGTCACCCAGATTGGCTTGAAGTTCCTGGGCCGTGCTGTCGTGCTGACCGCCGGTACCTTCCTGGACGGTAAGATCCACGTCGGCCTGCAGAATTTCTCGGCCGGCCGTGCCGGCGATCCACCAGCGATTTCGCTGTCGGCGCGCCTGAAAGAATTGAAACTGCCACAAGGCCGCCTGAAGACTGGCACGCCGCCACGCATTGATGGCCGGAGCATCGACTTCTCGCAAATGACCGAGCAGCCGGGCGACTTGGATCCTGTGCCAGTGTTCTCGGTGATGGGCAATGCCTCCATGCACCCGAAACAGTTGCCGTGCTGGGTTACCCATACCAACCAGAAAACCCACGACATTATTCGTGGCGGCCTGGACCGCAGCCCAATGTACACCGGCGTGATCGAGGGCGTTGGCCCGCGCTATTGCCCGTCGATTGAAGACAAGATCCACCGCTTTTCGGCCAAGGAATCGCACCAGATTTTCCTGGAACCGGAAGGCTTGACGACCCATGAGTTCTACCCGAACGGTATCTCGACCAGCCTGCCATTCGATGTGCAGATCGAACTGGTGCGTTCGATGAAGGGTCTGGAGAACGCGCATATCCTGCGTCCTGGCTATGCCATCGAGTATGACTATTTCGACCCGCGCGGCCTGAAAGCTTCGCTGGAAACCAAGGCGATCAACGGCCTGTTCTTCGCCGGTCAGATCAACGGTACCACCGGTTACGAAGAAGCTGCGGCGCAGGGCATGCTGGCCGGTATTAACGCGGCACTGCAAACCAAGGGCGAAGAATCCTGGACTCCAGCTCGTTCAGAAGCCTACCTCGGCGTGCTGGTCGACGATCTGGTGACCCAGGGCGTTCAAGAGCCGTATCGCATGTTCACCAGCCGCGCGGAATACCGCCTGAGCCTGCGTGAAGATAACGCTGACATGCGCCTGACAGAAATCGGGCGTAAGCTGGGTGTCGTCGGTGATGCGCAGTGGGAAGCTTTCGATCGCAAACGCGAGGCCGTTGCGCAGGAACTGGAGCGCCTGAAATCGACCTGGGTCAACCCGCGCATCCTGGCGGCAGCCGAGTCCGAGCGTGTAATCGGCCAGGCCATCGAGCGCGAATATTCGCTGGCAGACCTGCTGCGTCGTCCGGGCGTCGGCTACGAAAAGCTGATGACCATGACCGGTAATGAAGGCCAAGCTTTGGCAGGTCCTGGGGTCACCGACGAGGCAGTAATGGAGCAGATCGAAATCACCCTGAAGTATTCGGGCTATATCGATCGCCAGCTGCGCGAAGTCGAGCGTCATGAGCACTACGAAAACCTGAAGCTGCCCGAAGGCTTCAACTATGCAGAGATCACGGCGCTATCCATGGAAGTGCGCCAGAAACTGCAGAAGCATCGTCCGGAGACCCTGGGCCAGGCTTCGCGTATTTCGGGCGTGACCCCAGCCGCGATTTCGCTGCTGCTGGTACACCTGAAGAAAGCCGGCCACGGCGGTTTCGTCACGCTGAAAGACGAGGCGGCTTGATGGCGGTGTTTGATCGCGCCGCACTGGCGCACGTACTGAAGAATGGTGTCGAACAGCTGGACCTGGGCTTGGGCGAAGCACAGCAGGAAAAACTGCTGGACTACCTGGCCCTGCTGAACAAGTGGAACAAGGTGTACAACCTGACGGCCGTACGCGACCCGATGGAAATGATGACCCTGCACGTCCTGGATTCGCTGGCAGCAGTACCTGCCTTCAAGGATGCGCAGAACGTGCTGGACGTTGGGGCAGGGGGCGGATTGCCGGGCGTGGTCTTGGCCATCGCGCGCCCGGACATGAAAGTGTCGATGATCGACATCGTGCACAAGAAGACGGCCTTCCTGAACCAGGTGAAAGCAGAGCTGGAACTGGGCAACGTCACGGTCTACACGAAGAAGGTGCAGGAACTGCAGGTCAAGACGCCTTACGACGTCATCACCTCGCGTGCCTTTGCGGACCTCAGCGACTTTGTGAACTGGTCCGGGCACCTGCTGGCAGAGGGTGGGCGATTCATAGCCCTGAAAGGCACGGCGCCGGCAGAGGAGCGCGAGCGACTGCCAGACCCATGGAAAGTGAACGAGCTACAGCCTTTGCAAGTACCAGGACTGGACGCGCAGCGTCATCTGGTTTTCATCGGCAGGGCGTAACTGGCTAAACAGTATAAATAATTTTAATCGTTTATACGAAGTAAATAGTATAAACGGTTTATACCGAATAAACGATTTAGACCATATAAGAAAACTCGATGGCCAAAATTTTCTGTGTAGCAAATCAAAAGGGCGGCGTAGGTAAGACTACCACGACTGTGAACCTGGCCGCCGGCCTGGCCAAACTAAATCAACGAGTGTTGCTTGTTGACCTCGACCCTCAGGGTAACGCGACAATGGGCGCGGGGATCAACAAGGCGACGCTTCAAGCTTCCACTTATGAAGTCTTGCTCGGCACTGCCGACGTGGCGACTGCGCGCGTGCGTTCGGAAGCGGGCGGCTTTGACGTGCTGCCGGCCAACCGTGAGCTGGCTGGTGCTGAAGTCGAGATGGTGCAGCTCGAGAATCGCGAGCGCCGCCTGCGCGATGCGCTGGCCGTGGTAGCCAAAGACTATGACTTCATGCTGATCGATTGCCCACCGGCTCTGTCGATGCTGACGCTGAACGGCCTGTGTGCGGCGCATGGCGTGATCATTCCTATGCAGTGCGAGTACTACGCGTTGGAAGGTTTGTCCGACCTGGTCAACACCATCAAGAAGGTGCACGCCAACCTGAATCCGGACCTGAAGATCATCGGATTGCTGCGCGTGATGTTCGATCCGCGCATGACGCTGTCGCAGCAAGTGTCGGCCCAGCTCGAGCAGCACTTCGGCGACAAAGTATTCAAGACCATCATTCCACGCAATGTGCGATTGGCCGAGGCGCCGTCTTACGGCATGCCGGGCGTGACCTTCGACCCGACGTCGAAAGGTGCGCAGGCTTACATCGCCTTCGGCGCAGAGATGGTTAAACGTATCAAGAAAATGTAATCAACGATGGCAACTAAAAAAATGAAAGGCCTCGGCCGCGGCCTCGACGCGCTGCTCGGCGGCGACGAAGATCCGTCCAACCCAACTTCCCATCCGACTCCGTCGGAAATGGCGGTGCAATTCCTGCAGGCCGGTAAATACCAGCCGCGTACCCAGATGGACGAGGGCGGCCTGGCGGAACTGGCGTCGTCGATCAAGACCCAGGGCATCATCCAGCCGCTGCTGGTTCGCCCGGTCGGTATCGACAAGGGGACTGGCCATGTCAAATATGAAATCATCGCGGGCGAGCGTCGTTTCCGTGCGGCACAATTAGCCGGTCTGGAAACTGTGCCAGTCCTGGTGAAGGATGTGGATGATACGACCGCGGCCGCGATGGCCCTGATCGAGAACATCCAGCGCGAAGACCTGAACCCGCTCGAAGAGGCGCAGGGCATCCATCGCCTGATCACCGATTTCAGTTTCACCCATGAACAGGCGGCCCAGGCAGTCGGCCGCTCGCGTTCGGCGGTGTCGAACTTGCTGCGACTGCTGAACCTGGCGGAGCCGGTGCAGACCATGTTGATGGCCGGCGACATCGATATGGGCCACGCCCGTGCCTTGCTGGCTGTCGATGCGGCATCACAAATTGCCCTGGCGAATGTTGTTGTAGCGAAACGACTGTCGGTGCGTGAGACTGAGAAGCTTGTCCACAACCACATGGAAGAGGCCAAGTCCAAACCGGCGCCGCGTGCCAAAGAAAAGTCGGGCGACATCAAGCGGCTGGAAGAAGAGTTGTCCGACACCCTGGCCACCTCGGTCGTCTTCAAGATGGGCGCCAAAGGCCGCGGCCAGATGATCATCGACTTCGCCGACCTCGATATTCTCGACGGCGTCATCGCCCGCCTGCGCGGTTAAGCATGCACCAAGGCTGACAGTTTGACGTCAGCCTGGTGCGCTATATTGGCGCGTCTTTACCTGGCGAGTAATCGACATTTGCACGCTTTTTGAGCAAAAATTCTTGTTGTTTGAGTGCCTTTTTGCGATGCACCACGTTTGACCTTGGCAACGTAAACAAACTATAATCCCGTGTCTTTGGGTCTAAAGGAATGGTGGCAAGTGAGTGATTCTTCAAGAAGTATCGCCTGGCCAGTTTTCCGAGTAGTTGCCCTGCAGTTCACAATCGCCGTCCTCTTTTCCGCTACCGTGGCGCTTTTCGCCGGGGTGGAAAAAGGCTGGTCCGCAGCCGTGGGCGGCGGTATGGCAGTGATCGGGAGCCTGATTTACGCGCTGATGGTAGCGCGCGGCACCGATGATGCAAAGAAAGCATTTCGGACGCACTTCCGCGCCGAGATGCTGAAGGTATTTGTAACGGCAGTGCTGTTTATTTGCGCACTGGTGCTGTTTAAGTCAGCCGCCTGGTTATGGCTGATCCTGGGATTCGTAGTGGCAACCCTGGCTTACTGGCTGTCGCTGCTCAAGATTTAATCATTAAAAATTCGGACCTATGACTACTGAACACGCTACGGGCGGTCACGCCGGCCCGGCTAACGCCACCGAGTACATCCAGCACCACCTTTCGCACCTGAATTCCGCTGGTGATGTTGTCTCCCCTAACTCCATCAACCTGGACACCTTCTGGATCTCCCTGATCCTGGGCTTCGTGTTCCTGGGCATGTTCTACATGGCCTCCCGCCGCGCCACCGCTGGCGTGCCAGGCAAGCTGCAGAACTTCGTTGAGTGGGTCATGGAGATGGTCAACGAGACCGTCAACTCCGCATTCCACGCCAAATCCAAAGTTATCGCTCCACTGGCCATCACCATCTTCGTATGGGTCTGGCTGATGAACGCCATGGACTTCCTGCCTGTCGACCTGCTGCCTAAAGTGCTGAGCTGGTTCGGCGTGCACAAGCTGCGCGTCGTGCCTACCGCCGACGTGAACCACACCTTCGGCATGTCGATCGGCGTCCTGCTGTGCATCATCGGCTTCTCGATCAAGGCAAAAGGCGCTGGCGGCTGGACCAAAGAACTGTTCACCGCACCGTTCCACGCTCACGGCACCGTCGGCACCATCATCCTGGCACCGATCAACTTCATCTTCCAGATGCTGGAGCTGTTCGCCAAACCAATTTCCCTGTCGCTGCGACTGTTCGGCAATATGTACGCCGGCGAGTTGATCTTCATCCTGATCGCACTGCTGCCATGGTGGGCACAGTGGCTGCTGGGCGGCCCATGGGCAATCTTCCACATTCTGATTGTTACCCTGCAAGCGTTTGTGTTTATGGCGTTGACGGTTGTGTACCTGGCCCTCGCGGTTGAAAAGCACTAATCAGCAACTTATTCGTAGTATTTGGTTTTAGTTTTTTGGTATTTTCGTTTTTTTTAAATTAGGAGAAATCTAATGCAAGCTCTGATCGCACAAGTACAAAGCATGACCGTTCTGGCCGTAGCAATCATCGTTGGCCTGGGCGCCATCGGCACCGCACTCGGCTTCGCTATCCTGGGCGGCAAGTTCCTGGAAGCTTCGGCACGTCAGCCTGAACTGATGCCACAACTGCAAACCAAACTGTTCGTTATCGCTGGTCTGCTGGACGCGATCTCCATGATCGGCGTTGGTGTTGCTCTGCTGTTCACCTTCAACAACCCATTCCTGACCGCCCTGACCGCCGCTGCTGCTCAGTAATCTTTCTCCTGAATCTGGAGAAAACTTTTAGGAGCAAGGTATGAACATCAATATGTCTCTCATCGGTCAGATGATCACCTTCGCGGTGCTCGTCTGGTTCTCGATGAAGTTCGTATTCCCAGCGCTGAACAATGCGCTGGATGAGCGTGCCAAGCGAATTGCAGATGGTCTGGCTGCCGCCGACCAAGGTCAGGCTTCGATGCAGAAAGCTGAAAAAGCTGCTGCAGAAGCCATGACCGCTGCCCGTAACGATGCGTCTTCGCTCGTTGCGGACGCTGAAAAGCGTGCTCAACTGGTCGCTGAAGAAATCAAAGCAAACGCACAAGCCGAAGCTGCCCGCATCGTGGCACAAGCTAAAGCTGAAGCTGAGCAGCAAGTAACCCAGGCCCGCGAAGCTCTGCGTGGTCAAGTGGCTGACCTGGCTGTGAAGGGCGCCGAGCAAATCCTGAAGCGCGAAGTCAACGCGTCGGCTCACGCTGACCTGCTGTCTCGCCTGGCTACCGAGCTCTGATTATGGCAGAGCTCGCAACCGTCGCCCGTCCTTACGCGGAAGCCCTCTTCCGCGTAGCCCAGGCTGGCAACCTCGCGCAGTGGTCCGATCTGGTGTCCGAACTGGCCCAGATCGGTTCGCATGAAGAGGTGCTGGCATATGCCCGCAATCCAAAAGTTCTGGATAGCGATGTCATCGCAGCCATCAAGGCCTTGCTGAAATCGCCGCTCAACGCGGAAGCGAACAACTTCCTCTCGATGCTGATCGAAAACGGTCGTATCGCATTGCTGCCGGAAATCGGCGCCCAATTCGCGCTGCTGAAGAACGCAGCCGAAGGTGCGGCAGACGCCGAAATCACGAGCGCATTCGACATGAGCGAAGCCCAAGTGGCCGAGCTGATCAAGACGCTGGAAAAGAAATTCAGCCGCAAGCTCAAACCTGCCGTGACCGTCGATCCTTCGCTGATCGGTGGCGTTCGCGTCGTGGTTGGCGACGAAGTGCTGGACACTTCGGTCAACGCCAAGCTGCAGCAGCTGCGTTCCGCGCTGGTCGCCTAATCGGGCCGCCTTTCGCGACAGCTAGAGAGAAAACATTTAGGAGTTAGTATGCAACTCAACCCATCCGAAATCAGCGAGCTGATCAAGAGCCGGATCCAAGGCATTGATGGCGGCGCTGAAGTGCGCAATCAAGGCACCGTAATTTCCGTAGCAGACGGTATCTGCCGCATCCACGGCCTGTCGGACGTGATGCAAGGTGAGATGCTGGAATTCCCAGGCAACACCTTCGGCCTGGCAATGAACCTGGAGCGTGACTCCGTTGGTGCCGTTATTCTGGGCGCCTACGAGCACATCTCCGAAGGCGACACCGTCAAGTGCACCGGCCGTATCCTGGAAGTTCCAATCGGTCCTGAACTGCGTGGCCGCGTTGTTAACGCCCTGGGCCAGCCGATCGACGGCAAAGGTCCTGTTAACACCACCCTGACCTCCCCAATCGAAAAGATCGCTCCAGGCGTTATCGCCCGTGAGTCCGTCGGCCAGCCTATGCAGACCGGCCTGAAGTCGATCGACGCGATGGTACCAATCGGCCGTGGCCAGCGTGAGCTGATCATTGGCGACCGCCAGACCGGTAAGTCCGCCGTTGCAGTTGATGCCATCATCAACCAAAAAGGCCAGGGCGTTACCTGTATCTACGTTGCTATCGGCCAGAAAGCATCGACCATCAAGAACATCGTGCGTTCCCTGGAACAGCACGGCGCGATGGAGTACACCATTGTTGTGGCAGCTTCCGCTTCGGAATCCGCAGCAATGCAGTACATCTCGGCTTACTCCGGTTGCACCATGGGCGAATACTTCCGCGACCGCGGTGAAGACGCCCTGATCGTGTACGACGACCTGTCCAAGCAAGCAGTTGCCTACCGTCAGATCTCCCTGCTGCTGCGCCGCCCACCAGGCCGTGAAGCATACCCAGGCGACGTGTTCTACCTGCACTCCCGTCTGCTGGAACGCGCTGCTCGCGTGAACGCCGACTACGTCGAAGCCTTCACCAAGGGTGAAGTCAAGGGCAAGACCGGTTCCCTGACCGCGCTGCCGATCATCGAAACCCAGGCTGGCGACGTTTCCGCGTTCGTTCCAACCAACGTGATTTCGATTACCGACGGCCAGATCTTCCTGGAAACCTCGCTGTTCAACTCCGGTATCCGTCCTGCGATTAACGCAGGTATCTCGGTGTCCCGCGTTGGTGGCGCTGCGCAGACCAAGGTCATCAAGAACCTGTCCGGCGGTATCCGTACCGACCTGGCACAGTACCGTGAACTGGCTGCGTTCGCGCAGTTTGCTTCCGACCTGGACGAATCGACCCGTAAGCAGCTGGACCGCGGTGCCCGCGTGACCGAACTGCTGAAGCAGGCTCAGTACTCGCCACTGTCGATTTCCCTGATGGGCGCTTCCCTGTTCGCAGTGAACAAGGGCTTCCTGGACGACGTCGCTGTCAAGCGCGTGCTGGCTTTCGAATCCGAACTGCACTCGTTCCTGAAGACCAAGCACTCCGCTCTGCTGGCCAAGATCGAAGAAACCAAGCAACTGGACAAAGACGGCGAAGCTGCGCTGTCGGCCGCCATTGCTGAGTTCAAGAAATCCTTCGCAAACTAATATACGGAGGCCCGGCAACGGGCCTCCACGCAAAGGAGAAGGATCATGGCAGTAGGTAAAGAGATACGTGGCAAGATCAAGAGCGTAGAGAATACGAAGAAGATCACCAAGGCGATGGAAATGGTCGCCGCATCGAAAATGCGCAAAGCGCAGGACCGTATGCGCGCCGCCCGTCCCTACAGTGACAAGATTCGTAATATCGCTGCGAACTTGGCTAACGCCAACCCGGAATACACGCACCCGTTCCTGGCTGAAGCCGGTACGGAAGCCAAAGCCGTGGGCTTTATCATCGTGACGACCGACAAAGGTCTGTGCGGTGGTATGAACACCAACGTTCTGCGTATGGTGACCAACAAGACCCGCGAGCTGGAAGCTGCAGGCAACAAGATTGAAGCAGTCGCAATTGGTAACAAAGGTTTGGGCTTCCTGAACCGCATCGGTGTACCAGTGGTCGCACAAGCTACCCAGATCGGCGATACGCCGCACCTGGAAAAGCTGATCGGCCCAGTGCAAGTGATGCTGGAGAAATTCCAGGAAGGCAAACTGGATGCCGTTTACCTGTGCTACACCAAGTTCATCAACACGATGAAGCAAGAGCCGATGGTCGAGCAGCTGCTGCCGCTGACCGCGGACAAGATGAAGGCCGATGATCATTCCCACAACTGGGATTACATCTACGAGCCTGATGCAGCTTCCGTGATCGACGAACTGCTCGAGCGCTACATCGAAGCGCTGGTGTACCAGGCCGTTGCAGAAAACCTGGCGTCCGAGCAATCGGCGCGTATGGTGGCGATGAAGTCCGCATCGGACAACGCCGGCAACGTGATCGGTGAGCTGAAGCTGGTCTACAACAAGACCCGCCAGGCTGCAATTACCAAAGAACTGTCTGAAATCGTCGCCGGTGCGGCAGCGGTTTAAACGAATTTAACTATATTTGAAGGAACGAACATGGCTGATGGCAAAATCGTTCAGTGTATCGGCGCTGTGGTGGACGTTGAGTTCCCACGCAACGCGATGCCTAAGGTTTTTGACGCGCTGAAGATGGAAGGCTCCGAGCTGACCCTGGAAGTGCAACAGCAGTTGGGTGACGGCATTGTCCGTACCATTGCTCTGGGCTCCTCCGACGGTCTGCGTCGCGGCATGACCATCCAGAACACCGGCAAACCAATCATGGTTCCAGTGGGTAAAGCTACCCTGGGCCGTATTATGGACGTGCTGGGCAACCCGATCGACGAATGCGGTCCTGTCTCCCACGAGCAGACTGCTTCGATCCACCGCGTGGCTCCTGCTTACGACGAACTGTCCCCATCCCAAGACCTGCTGGAAACCGGCATCAAGGTTATTGACCTGGTCTGCCCATTCGCTAAGGGTGGTAAGGTTGGTCTGTTCGGCGGTGCAGGTGTGGGCAAGACCGTGAACATGATGGAACTGATCAACAACATCGCTAAAGCGCACTCGGGTCTGTCCGTGTTCGCCGGTGTTGGTGAGCGTACCCGTGAAGGTAACGACTTCTACCACGAAATGGCTGACGCCAAAGTGGTTGACCTGGAAAACCCAGCCAACTCCAAAGTGGCCATGGTTTACGGTCAGATGAACGAACCGCCTGGCAACCGTCTGCGCGTGGCGCTGACCGGCCTGACCATCGCTGAGTCCTTCCGTGACGAAGGCCGTGACGTTCTGTTCTTCGTGGACAACATCTACCGCTTCACCCTGGCCGGTACCGAAGTTTCCGCACTGCTGGGCCGTATGCCTTCCGCAGTGGGTTACCAGCCTACCCTGGCTGAAGAGATGGGCCGTCTGCAGGAGCGTATTACCTCCACCAAGACCGGTTCGATCACCTCGATCCAGGCCGTCTACGTTCCAGCGGACGACTTGACCGACCCATCCCCAGCAACCACCTTCGGCCACCTGGACTCGACCGTCGTTCTGTCCCGTGACATCGCTGCTCTGGGTATCTACCCTGCGGTTGACCCACTGGATTCGACCTCCCGTCAGCTGGACCCGCTGGTTGTGGGCGAAGAGCACTACAACACCGCACGTGCCGTACAGGGCACCCTGCAGCGCTACAAGGAACTGCGCGACATTATCGCGATTCTGGGTATGGACGAACTGGCTCCGGAAGACAAGCTGGTCGTTGCTCGCGCACGTAAGATGCAGCGTTTCCTGTCCCAGCCGTTCCACGTTGCTGAAGTGTTTACCGGTTCCCCAGGTAAGTACGTTTCGCTGAAAGACACGATCAAGGGCTTCAAGATGATCGCTTCCGGCGAACTGGACCACCTGCCAGAACAGGCCTTCTACATGGTTGGTACCATCGAAGAAGCCATCGAAAAAGCCAAGAAACTGGGCTAATTCGATTGTCGTAGCGGCCTCCTCACCGGGGCCGCTATAGCTACAGAGGATAAACATGGCAAACACTATTCACGTTGATGTGGTTTCGGCCGAAGAGCAGATCTTCTCGGGCGAAGCGACTTTCGTGGCGTTGCCGGGCGAGCAGGGCGAGCTGGGTATCTACCCGAAGCACACCCCGCTGATCACCCGTATCCGTCCAGGCGCGGTGCGCATCCAGGTTCCAGGCCAGGCTGAAGAAGAGTTCGTCTTCGTCGCCGGCGGCCTGCTGGAAGTGCAGCCAAACGCCGTGACGGTCCTGGCTGACACCGCGATCCGTGGTCACGACCTGGATGAAGCCAAAGCTGAAGCTGCCAAGAAACTGGCGGAAGAAAGCCTGGCCAACAAGCAGACCGGCATCGACTACGCGAAAGCACAAGCGGAACTGGCAGCGGCTATCGGCCAGCTGGCAGCGATCGCAAAACTGCGCAAGATCAAGGGCTAATCCCTGCTTCTCGTCGCAATGGAAAGGCAGCTTCGGCTGCCTTTTTCTTTTATGATTAGTCCATGACGACTATTTTCATCACTGGCGCCGCTGGCGCACTTGGCAGCGCCGTTGCGCGAGCTTTCGATGCCGCAGGCGCGAACACCGTGTTGATTGGCCGCGATACCGCGCGGCTGGAAGCAGCTTGCGGGCCGGCTAATGAACGGCGCATGCTTGTCGCCGCCGACCTGCGCGATGCTGCCTCAGTCGCCGCCGCAGCCCGCGCCGGCGCCGAACGTTTCGGCCGTATCGACGCCTTGTGCAATATCGCAGGCGGCTTCGCAATGGGCACGCCAGTCCACGCGACCACCGATGCGCAATGGGATGAACTATTCGACCTGAACGTGCGCAGCCTGCGCAACGCCGTCGTCGCAGTGGTGCCGGGCATGCTGGACGGGCAGGGCGGCAAGATCGTCAACATCGCTTCCGGCTCTGCGCGCCAGGGCCTGGCAAATATGGGCGCGTATTGCGCCAGCAAGGATGTGGTGATTCGCCTGACTGAGTCCATGTCTGCCGAATTGCGGGGGAAGGGCATCAATGTCAATTGCGTACTCCCCGGCACCATCGACACGCCGGACAACCGTGCCGCCATGCCGAATGCCGATCGCGGCAAATGGGTCGCGCCGGAAGCGCTGGCCGATGTGATCCTGTACCTGTGCAGCCCGGCTGCGCGCGCTATTCACGGCGCTGCGATTCCGTGCACCTGAAGTTTGCGCCCACTGGAAATCAGGAAATCACAGCAGGCGCCCTGGCTTTGCGCGGCTTGCTGCGTGCGTAGTCGATCATGTCTTTGGGATAGACCATGTTATCGCGGTAGCTGCTGTCGTCGATGTCGTACAGGTAGCTGAAGGCGGCTGCACACATGGCCCAATAGCCTTTGTACGGCGAAAAGTCGTGCTTGATCTGCTCATGCTTGTTCCAGAAGATCGCAACGCCCCGCATCGAGTTGTACCAGCCGCCAACATACTTCGCCATGCCTTTGGCGCGCTCGTCCGGAGTTTCTGCGTCAATGGCGTCCAGTAATGGCGTGTGCGCTTTCCAGTGCCACCCATCCAGCGATGGCCTGTCCGGCAGGTAAAACCCGAGCAGGTCTTCAATGACCGCATCCGACGCCTCGAAGTCGGTTCCTTCGATCAATCCGAAAATGCGCGGGATGAGGTCCTCCCTGTGCAGCAGGACGGCAGCGGACAAGAGGTTCAGGTATTCGATGTAGACGTCGATCAGGTCGTTGAGGATGATCAGCGGGTAGTACTCCTCATCGGGAACCGCCTCCGCGGCATCGTCAGCACGCTCGTAAGCTTCAACAACTTGCGTCAGATAGAGCGCGAGCTGGCTCAGGTCTTCACCTGCGGTATACCGCATTTCAAAAATGTCCCACAGGGTAGACGCCCACATATCGAGCCCGGAAGCTGCGCTGCGAGAGCTTGCGTCCGGTACCGCCTGCTGCTCCTTCAGCATGGCCAGGTCATTCGCAAACCATTCCAGCGTGTTCAGATAGCTTTGTTCGGGAAGGAATGGCTGGCGGCGCCTTTTCACAAAATCGAGGCTATTCAACTCCTGGTCGCGCGGAACGTGTATGCCGTTGCCTGGTATATCGATGTGTTCTATGGCTGCGCGTGGCATGCTGCGCGCATAGTCGACCAGGTCTTTTGGATAGAAGGCTTCGCTGCGATACTTGCTGTCGTCAATGTCGAACAGGTAGGTGAAGGCTGCCGCGCACATGGCCCAGGGGCTTGCCGCCGGAGCATCTGCAGCCGAGCTTTCTTCCTGCCGCGATTTGTGCCAGCCCTTCACATATTTGGCCATTCGCCGGCTGCGCTCTCCGGAGGTGAGTCCCTTCAGTGCATGAATCAGCGGCTTATATTGCGGCCATCGGCAATCGCCGAAGTAGTTCCTGTATGGCAGGTAGAACTCCCGCATCTTTTCAAACGGGGAGTCGATGCCGTGGTACTCGTCGCTCTTGTTGAGTGCAAAAAAGCGCGGGATCAGGTCTTCGCGGCGAAACAGGACCAGGGCCGCAAACATTTCCAGATGCTGCGCATAGCCGGCAAAAGGACGGAGGCTGAATGGCGGATCCCAGACTTCGCGTTCGATGGAGTTGAACGTTGCCACGTACCGTTCATACGCTTCAATGACGTGGGTCAGGCTGTGCGCCAGGCCGCGTAGGTCTTCACCGGCCGAGTACCTTAGCTGGACCTCTTGCCAGCGCTGGTCGGCCCACAACTTGAGTGTCTCGCTCTGGCGCTGAACGTCGGCCTGTCCAGCCAATGTCGTTTCAAGGGCTGCCGCGAAACTGGCGAATTCGTTTAGCGCGGCAGAGTAATTTGCCTTATCGAGCGATTGCTGGCGGTACGGCATGTGGTTGCTTTTTGATTAACCATTCGGACCGCCATTACAGCGTAGAAACAACTGACCGGCAAGCGCGGTTTCAATTGTGCGCGCGGACGGGATTAATGGCACATGCCGTAGGCTTGCTTGTCTTCGAACCAGCGGTAGGTAAAGGTGCGGGACACATAGCGCTTGCCGCCAATGACGACGTCGGGCGGAGTCAGGTCAAAGCGTTTCGGCATCTTGCCCTTGATGATCAGGCGGTAGCGGAACTGGGTATCGTCGCTGGTGCCGACGGCGAACAGGACCAGGGGCACGCCGTTGACGATTTCCACCATCTCGGGCTTGCCGTTGGTCGGGCGCTGGTAGACGCTCAGCACGGTCGCGTTTTCAATCAGCGGGCCTTTCGGCTGGCTGACCTGGAAATGGGCCGTGGCAAAGTGCACCTGGGTCGTGCGGGGCAGCATGTAGTTGACCCCGATTTCCATGCCGCCTTCGGCAGGTTGCGGCAGGACGGTGGTGGCCGCCACCGTAATACCGCGCGGCAGTTCAAAGGTATCGGCGTCGACCGGCGTGCTGCAATCAGGAGACGTGGCCTGGTACAGCGACGCGGGCGTATAGGTATCGCCACAGCCGGCGAGGGCGAGTAGCAGGGCGAGTGGCGCGGCTTTGCGCATGGTGTGAAACCTCTTGTTTTTAGTCATGACAGTTTACCCGACCGGCTGGCTGAGTGGTGCGCCACCCGCCCAGTCGCGGTGCTAGTCTTAAACTAAAAGTAGCGATGGGAGGCAGCCATGATCCACCATCTCGGTATCGTCGTTTCGGATTTCGTACGCAGCGCGGCGCTCTATGACGCTTGCCTGGCGCCGCTCGGGATTCGGCGTGCGGTGACCGACCTGGACTGGGCCATATATGCTTCCGCTACCGGCCATCCTTTCCTGTGGGTAGGCGCAGAGATTCCCAGCTATTGGGAGAACGGGCACGAGCCTTCTCGCAGTCCCATCCATTTGGCATTTTCCGCGCCGAACCAGGATGCCGTGAACGCGTTCTACCATGCGGCGATAGACCTGGGAGCCGAAGACAACGGCCCACCAGGTCCACGCGTCAGCGATGCCAATTTCTACAGCGCCTTCATTATTGACCTCGACGGTAACAACATCGAGGCCACCGTACAGCTAAGCTAGCTGCGCTTTTGCCGGCTGCGCGCAGCGGCCGACTTCATCAGCGACTTCCATTTCTGCCGTTCAGCAATCCGTTCCAGCGCAGTTTGCCGGTTGCGGCGCACTTCGCGTTGCAGCTTGTGGAAGTTGTGCAGGCGGTCGGGGTCCACATGGCCCAGTACTGCGCAGCCGGGTTCGCCCTCGTGCCGGCAATCGCGGAACTGGCAGCCTGCAGCCAGCGATTCGATATCGTCGAAGGCCGACGACAAGGATTCCGGGCTCAGGCTGCGCAAGCCCGGCGTATCGATGATGCAGGCGCCGGAAGGGCAGAAATGCATCGACCGGGCGGTTGTCGTATGCCGGCCGCGATGGTCGGTACGCCGCACGCCGCCGGTTTCCTGCGTTGCTCCAGCCAGGGCGTTGGTCAAGGTTGACTTGCCGGCGCCGGAAGAACCAAGCAGGCAGATGGTTTGTCCAGGGCCTAGCCAGGGATCCAGCTGCGTGATGGATTCCGCGCTGGTGCCGTTCACCAGCAGGAACTGCGTGCGCGGCGGCAGCCGTTCCGTCAGCGCGGCCACCCGGCCATCAATGTCGGCGCAGAGATCCGGTTTGCTGAGGACGATCAGGGGCGTGACTTCGGCGGCCGCGGCGAGCGCCAGGTAGCGTTCAATGCGGCGCAAATTGAAGTCGCCATCCAGGCCCATGACCAGCAAGGCGGTATCGATATTGCTCGCGATGGGTGGCGAATCGGCGCGGGCGAATTGATTCATTGGGGATAAACGGTGATTTATCCACACCTCGTTTAAGGAGTTGAGCTGCGCGATCACCCAGTCGCCGACGCAGAGCGCTGTCTCGGCGAGCAGGCGGGGCAGGGCGCGTGCGTGAATTTCGGCCACGCCGTCGTGCAGGCTGATGCGGTCGCGTTGATATTCGGTGATGCGGTACAGGCGGCCGGCAGGTGCCTCGGCCAGGCGCGAAATGATGGTGTTGTTAAGTCCGATGCTGCGTAATGCTTCGTAGTCGAAGTCGATCATGATGAGCGTTTTCCATGGGTGAACACGGCCAGCCACGCGCTGCGTGGCAAGCAGGGGTAGTCTGGAAATGTCGGCGCCCGGCCGGGCGCTCTAGCTCAAACGCTGAAGGTCAGGCAGCCGACAGGAGGGCAAGATCAAACGAACGCATGGCAAATCTCCTGTCAGGTGGGTGGGAAAGCGGCCAGTGTCGCACCGGCGGCGGGGCAAGTCAATGCGGTGGCTCGCGGTCGACGGTGCGGACTTCGGAACACTCGGGCTGCAGCGCTTCCTCGATCACCTCCAGCGCCAGGTGCGGCTGGGCGGCGCCGCACATGAAGATGTCGGCGGCTGCAAAGCCGTTCTCGGGCCAGGTGTGGATCGAGATATGGGACTCCGCCAGCAGCACCACGCCGGTCACACCCAGCCCGGTGCCGAAGCTGTGGAAGTGGCTGTGCAGTACCTGTGCGCCGGCTGCGGCTGCGGCGCCGCGCAGCAATTGCTCAATCCTTGTGCAGTCTGCCAGCAGGCCCGGCTCGATGCCGGACATGTCGGCCAGCAGGTGCGTGCCGCTGGGTTGGTGAATGCTCACTTATGGCCTCCACCGCCACCACCGCTGCCCCAGCTGCCGGAGCTGGAAGACCAGCTGCTGCCGTGATAGCCGCCGCCGCTGCTCGACGATGGGCCGCTGACAAACTTGATCCAGCTGGTGCCGACGCTGAACATGCTCACCACCAGGGCGTAGCCGAAGAATTTATTCATTTTTTCGTTTGGTCGTCGATTGCGTCCAGCAACAGGGCCGGCAGGTAAAGAGAAAGGCAGGCCAGGATAGTGACGCCGATGGTGCCGCCGAAATTGAACAGCAACGGAATGGCATTCAGCACCAGGATGCCAATCATCCAGTTCTTGGCTGAACGCTTGTAGCGGCCTTTGCTGAAATCCTGTGCAACCTCGCCGCTGGTCTTGTCCTCGCCTTTGACGGCGTCGCCGAACCAGGCTTTGAGCTGGTCCCAGGCCACCGGGGTGGAGCGCGACCAGCCAAGTTCAGTGGTCGTCAGTTCGGCCGCCAGCGTTACCTGTTGGCGCTTGTATTCGTAGACATGGGTGTGGTCGCCCACCTGCACGCGCCAATTGAAGGCGCCTGCCGCGTAGGTGACGACAGAGTTGTAGTCATACAGTTTGCTGTAGTCGGCTTTGTCGAAGGTGACCGTTTGCGAATCCAGTATCTTGGCGTCAGGCCACTGATCCATGACGTTGGCGCGCGACCAGCCGTCTGCCGTTTCGACCAGCCAAGTGAAGCCGTTCCGGCTACCGTACAACAGGTATTCGGTCCAGCCGCTGCCTTCATCGTCGGCCCGGCGCATCACGCCGATGACGGTAAAGTCCTGGTTGCCCAGCTTGCCGGAAGCCCCCAGTGGGAGCGTGAAGTATTCTTTCTCCTGCCGCTGGCCGATGGCGATGACTTCGGCCTTCGGGCTCGCTGCATCGATCTCAGTCTGGCATGACTGGCAGACCAGGTTTGCCGTCAAGCCGGGCAGGTACTTGATCTGGGAGCCGCAGTTTGGGCAGTCCAGCGCATCGAGCTTGCCGCGGTAACGGCCGCTGGTGCGCTTGATCTCCTCCACATCGCGCAGCAACTGCGCCTGCATGGCTTCCAGCGTGACCGAAACGCCGGTAAACATCTGCGGCGGTCCCTCGTCGGAATAATCGAGGGTAATGAAATGATCGGCGCGCCGGAAGTCGGCGACTTTTGCCTCCCAGCCATCGCCCACCTTGAACGGCAGTTCGCCCTGGCCGCCGATGCACTGCGCGGTCCTGACGTCGGCCGACATATAGCGAGCGCCCACCAACTGGTAGGGTTTGCCAGGCTGGATGTCCTCAAAGGCCGGTAGCTGCGCATCGGGTTTGCGCAGGGTGGTCACCGTGTACTGGCCGGACGCGTCGCCCAGCCAGCCGCTGGTGGCGTCGTCGAACACGATGAACCACTCGTTCCACATGCCCGCGTCGTAACGCAGCTGGATGCGGCCGACGACATTGAAATTGCGGCCGCCCAGCACGCCGCTGGTGCCGACCTGGATCGGGGAATAGTCCTCCAGCACGGAGGAAATCTTGCCCAGGTCTTTGACCGCGCCGGCTTCCTTCAGTACGCGCGTATTGCAGTACTCGCACACCGCCATGACGGAAGCGTGCGAGCGGAAGTTGACCTCTGCGCCGCAGCTAGGGCAGGAAACTGTTTGCATGCGGCCTGGCTTATCCGATCAGTTTTTTGAGCAGTTCAGCCTTGGTGGCGTCGTAGTCGGCTGGCGAGATCAGGCCCTTGTCCAACAGGGCTTTCAGCTTGCCGAGGCGGTCTTCGATCGATTCCTGCGCTGGCGCGGCGGGGGCGGCTGGAGCTGCAGCTGCAGGCGCCGGGGCCTGTGCTGCGCCCGGATTCAGCGCCTGGCCCATGGCCTGGCCCATCACCTGGCCGACGGTCAGCCCGGCGCCCAGGCCTGCGCCGATGCCAGCCAGGCCGCCTTCGTTGCCGGCAGCCAGCGGGATCGATTGCGCCACCTGGTACTTGGTGAAGCCGGCCATCTTGGCGTCGCTCATGCCGCCCTTCATGCCGGCGGAGATACGCTCGTCCAGCGCGGCTTGCAGTTCTTCCGGCAGGCTGACGCTGGCGACGTTGAATTCATCCAGGCCGATGCCGTAGCGCGCAAACGCGTCGGCCAGGCCGCCTTTGACCTCCTGCGCCATCAGGGCCTGGTTGGCAGCCATGTCGAGGAAGGCGATCTGGGAGGCGCCCAGCGAATTGGCCATGGAGGCCAGCAGGATGCCGCGCAGCTGGTCTTCGACGTCGTCGCGGGTGTAGATGTTGCGGGTGCCGCTCAATTCAGTGAAGAACTTGCGCGGATCGGTCACGCGGTAGGAATACATGCCGAAGGCGCGCACGCGGATCATGTCGAAATCCTTGTCGCGGATCGTGATCGGCTGCGGGGTGCCCCACTTGCGGCCGGTCTGCACGCGGGTGCTGAAGAAATACACATCCGACTTGAACGGCGAGTCGAACAGCTTGTCCCAGTTCTTCAGGTTGGTCAGCAGCGGCAGGTTTTGCGTGGTGAGCTTGTGGGTGCCCGGGCCGAACACGTCGGCGATCTGGCCTTCGTTGACGAATACTGCGATTTGCGATTCACGCACGATCAGCACACCGCCGTTCTGGATCTCGAAATCCTGCATTGGGTAGCGCCAGGACAGCACGCCTTCGGTGTCCTCGTTCCACTGCAGTACGTCGATAAACTGCTTCTTGATAAAGCTGCCGATACCCATGATGTGACCTCTCAGGAAATGCAGGCGGCGTTGATGCCGCCAATGGAAAGCGAAATAGTGCCGAGCAGGCCGCCGAAAGCGCTGTTGTCGGCTTCAATCTGGTCTTGTGCCATTTTCAGGCAGCGCGTCGTGACTGCATAGCCCAGCGCCTGCACCACCATGGCGCCCAGGGCCCAGGCCAGGAACTGCTGCCAGTCGTTGGTGTGCAGGATGCTCGATGCGATCGTCATCGAAAAGCCCAGCATGGCGCCGCCCAGCGACAGGGCTGCGGCATGGTTGCCCTGCCGGATCAGTTTTACTTCGTCATATGGCGTCATCCATGTATAGGCTTTGAAGAAGACTACCAACAACAGTGCGGCCAGTGCCAGGTGGACCAGATAATTTAGGATGGCGTTCACGTCGATCCCCGGTTAAAGTGACAAGCTTGTACCAAAAGAAACATATTAGAACAAAAGCACGCAAATGACCAAAAAGATTCTCATAGTTTCAGTGTTCGTCGTCGCTTCTTGCGGACTTGCCTATGAATTAATCGCCGGTGCGCTTTCCAGCTACCTGCTGGGGGACTCGGTACTGCAGTTTTCCACCATTATCGGCTGCTACCTGTTCGCGATGGGCGTGGGAGCGCATTTCTCCAAGTATGTGAAGGACGAAGACGTGCTGGCGCGCTTCGTCGACATTGAACTGGCGGTTGGCTTGATCGGCGGCCTGTCGGCTGCAGTGCTGTTCATGACTTTTGCGTGGGCTTCCGCGCCGTTCCGCACCTTGCTTTACACAATGGTATTCCTGGTGGGGGCCATGGTGGGCATGGAGATTCCGCTGGTGATGCGCGCCCTGAATTCGCGCCAGACGGAATTCAGTGAGCTGGTCAGCCGGGTGCTGACCTTCGATTACCTTGGCGCGCTGGCGGTGTCGCTGCTGTTCCCGCTGGTGCTGGCGCCGCAGCTTGGCCTGGTGCGCACCGGTTTCCTGTTCGGGATGCTGAATATCGCGGTGGCCCTGTGGACAATTGTCGTTTTTCGCACAGAGTTGGCGAACGTGGCGGGCCGTTTGCTGCGCGCCAGCGCAGTGATGCTGGCGCTGGTGATCGGCTTCAGTGGCGCGGACCGGCTGACCGGTTGGGGCGAACATGGGCTGTTTGGTGATGAAATCGTGTATTCGACCAGCACGCCTTACCAGCGCCTGGTGATCACCAAGTGGAAGGACGACCTGCGCCTGTACATCAACGGCAACCTGCAGTTCTCCTCGCGCGACGAATATCGGTACCACGAAGCGCTGGTGCATCCGGTGATGGGCGCGCTGCCGTGGGCCAAGCGGGTGCTGATCCTGGGCGGCGGCGACGGGCTGGCGCTGCGCGAAGTCCTGCGTTATTCACAGGTCGAACACGTTACGCTGGTGGACCTGGACCCGGCGATGACGGCGGCCTTCACCCAGCGCGATGAGCTGGTGGCGCTGAACAAGGGTTCTTTCCGAGACAAGCGCGTGACGGTGGTGAATGCCGACGCGGCGATCTGGCTGCAGCAGAACCAGGACATGTTCGATGCAGCGATTGTCGATTTTCCCGATCCTTCCAGTTTCGCGCTGGGCAAGTTGTATTCAGTGCCGTTCTACGGCGTGCTGAAGAAGCATATTGCCGCCAATGGCCTGGTGGTGGTGCAGGCGACCTCGCCGTTCTTCGCGCCGCATGCCTATTGGACGGTGGATGCGACGTTGCGCGACGTAGGCATGCGTACCTGGCCGTATCACCTGTATGTGCCGTCTTTTGGCGAATGGGGCTTCATCATGGCTTCGCCGCAGCTTGATTACCGGCCGCCCGAGGCGTACAGCCTGCCGATGCGTTTCCTGAATGCAGAGACCACGAAGGCAATGTTTGCCTTCCCACCGGACATGAAACCGCTGCCGATGGCGCCGAACCGCCTCAACACACAATCGCTGGTGCATGAATTCGAGCAGGACTGGCGCAGGGTGATTCGCTGATGCTGCGTCGTTCTTTCCTGGCCTGGGCTGCTGTCGGCGGCGTTACCGCTGCGGCCAGCGTGGCTGGATACCTGCGATGGCAGGAGATTACGCCGGTCGTGAATGCACCTGGGCGCGATGAAGGACACTTCCTGCGCGACCGCAAGCCTTTGCCTGCACCGTCGCAGTCATTGTCGGCGGATGTGCTGATCCTCGGTTCCGGTGTTGCGGCGTTGACTGCTGCCTGGCAGTTGCGAAAGCAGGGGCATGATGACTTCCTGATGCTGGATGGACCCGAGCCATATGGTAATGCTGCTGGCGGGCGATTCGGCGCGTTGGGGTACCCGACGGGCGCGCATTACTTGCCGCTGCCGACCGAGGAATGCGCCCATGTGCGCGAACTGCTGGCGGACCTGGGCGTGATCCAGCGCGGGGCAACGTCGCGCAAACCTTATTACGACGAGCGTTTTGTGCTGCATGCGCCGGAAGACCGGCTGCTGTTCAACGGCGTCTGGCAGGAGGGCGTCTTGCCGCATGAAGGGGTGCCGGATGCCGAATTGGCCGAGCACAAGCGCTTCTTTGCGCAAGTGGAAGCGTTGCGCAGTGCGGTCGGCGAGGATGGAAGACGCAGGTTCACTTTCCCGAGCGAGCATTCGTCGACGGATGCGGAGGCGGCGCAGCTCGATGCCATGAGCTTTGGCGCCTGGCTTGCCCAGCATGGCTATCGCGCGCCTTCTTTGCTGTGGTACATGGACTACTGCTGCCGCGACGATTACGGCGCGGGGCTTGATGCGGTCTCCGCCTGGGCGGGTTTGCACTACTTCTGCGGCCGTGGCGGCGAAGCGGAGAACGCGGAGCAGGGGGCCTGGCTGACCTGGCCGGAGGGGCTGCAGGCGCTGGCCAGCGGGATGGAGCGGCTGGCACGGCCCAAGCGCCTTGCGGGAAGCGCGGTGCGTGTGCGGGTGGATAACGCCAGTGGCGGCACGGGCCAGGGGCGGGGCGTGGAAGTGCTTTGCTTTGCGCTCGAACGCGGTGTGCCGCGCACGTTCACGATCCGCGCGCGCCGCGTTATTTCCGCGATGCCGCTGCATGTCGCGGCGAGGGTTGTGGAAAACATGCCGGACGTCCACAAGCAAATTCACGCACCATGGATGGTGGCGAATTTCCTGATGAAGCGTTTTCCACAGGAGCTGCCGGCGGTGCCGCTGTCATGGGATAACGTGGTGCATGGGACGAAAGGCCTGGGCTACGTGGTCTCGACGCACCAGGACATCCGCGTGGCGCCGCCGGAGAAGACGGTCTTCACCAGCTACGTGGCTCTGGCTGACCGCGATCCGCGCGAGGCGCGCAAATGGATGATGGCAGCGAGCGGCGAAGAGTTGCTGGCGCTGGCGAGCGTCGACCTGAAGGCGGCTTACGGCGCACAATTCGAACGTTGCGTGGAGCGCGTGGATATCACTTTGCGCGGCCATGCGATGGCGGTTCCGGTGCCGGGATTCCGCAGCGATGCGGGCCTGAAGGCCTTGCGCGAAATGGATGGCCCGGTCCTGTTTGCGCACTCCGACTTGAGCGGCTTCTCCGTGTTCGAAGAAGCGTCCTGGTGGGGCTACCGCGCAGCGCAAAAGGCACTGCGCGGCTAACTGCTGGCTCAGGCGGCCGGGGGCAAGGTGTTGGAGTAGACCGAAACGCCATCAAGGTCCCTGAGATCGATGGTGAATGCTTTCGTCTGCGGGTCAATATTCACTTCGCCGAAGAACTGGAAGCCGGCAAACGGTGAGAGATTGGCTTGCCCGGTGGGCGGCGCTTTCTGGAATTTGATCTGCGGCCCAAAGGTCGCATCCAGGAGATTTGGGCCAAAGGTACCGGCGTTCAGTGGGCCTGCAACGAATTCCCAGAAAGGCGAAAAGTCGGTGAACTGGGCCAGCGCCGGATCGTAGTAGTGGGCGGCGCAGTAGTGGACGTCGGCAGTTATCCACACCACATTCTTGATCGACTTGATGTCGCGCAGAAGGCCGGCCATTTCGATCTCGCGGCCCAGGGGCACGCCGTCGTTTCCGTTGGCTATGGCTTCCCAGCGAGGGTTGCCGCTGGCGTCCTTGCCGTCGGGGACCTGCAGGCCGATAGGCATGTCGGCGGCAATCACCTTCCACGTTGCGGTTGATTGCGCGAGCGAATCCTTGAGCCATTTCACCTGGGCCGAGCCAAGGAAGGCGCTTGCGTCGCTTTCGACCGCTTGCAGGTTGGTGCTGTTCGGCCCGCGATACGAACGCATGTCGAGGACGAAGACGTCGAGCAGCGGACCATAGGGAATCCGGCGATAGACGCGCTGCGATTCAGGCTGGTCGCCCCAGCGCATGGGGGCGTATTCCAGGAATGCCTGTTTGCCTCGGGCGATCAGCGTCTGGATGTTCTTTTCCGTGTAGCGGGTATCGGCGCTCAAGTCTTTCGATGCCGACCAGTTGTTGGTGACTTCGTGGTCATCCCATTGCCAGATCTGCGGGACTTCGGCGTTGAAGCGGCGGATATTCTCGTCCATCATGTTATAGCGATAGCGGCCGCGGAATTCGTTGAGCGTTTCCGCGACTTTGGAGACTTCCGGGATCACGAGGTTCTTCCAGGTCCGTCCGTTCTCGGCCTTTACTTCAGCGCTGATTGGCCCGTCGGCGTAGATGTTGTCGCCGCTGTGCACGAAGAAGTCCGGCTGGCGCTTGCGCATGGCTTCGTAGATTTTCATGCCGCCGAATTCGGGATTGATGCCCCAGCCCTGGCCTGCGGTATCACCGCTCCATACGAAACGCACAGGGCGCTTGCCGTCCGGCGTTGGCAGCGTGCGGAAGCTGCCGGTCGCCAGTTCGCTGCCGATTTTCAGGTCGGTGGCGCTGTCGTAGGAGACGCGCAAGAAGATCTTTTCGCCGGAGGGCAGGCCTGTCAACTCAATACGGCTGGTGAAATCGCTCGCTTCCGTGGCGGTCGGGCCAAGGACCTGGCGGGGATTGAGGAAGCCTTCAGTGGTGTCGAACTCTACCCGCATGCGGGCAGGGCGGTCGGAACGCGACCATACGACTGCCCGGCCATCGGCGATGTCGCCAATCTGAAAACCGTACGGCAGCTTGGGGCGCTCGGATTCGGCAGCAATGATGTTCGGTGCTGCAGGAGAACTGCCGGAGCCGCAACCGGAAAGGCCAAATGCTGCCGTGCCTACCGTGAAAGCTCCCGTGTGGGTCAGGAAGCGCCGGCGGGTATAACCAGGATTCGTCATATTGATGCCTCATTGATGTTAAACGGTACATCAATGTATTTTCGAAATATGACGGGCAATTGACGAAAGGCCTCTTCGTGATCGAAGAGGCCTTTCGGGGGGAAGCGGGATTACTTGGCGGCCGCTGGAGCCGCAGCCGGTGCCGGTGCTGCAGCCGGTGCAGGCGCCGCGGCCGTGGCCGGGGCCGGGCTCGCCTTCACTTCGGACTTGGTTTCAGCAGGCTTCTCGGCCTTCTTGTGGGTGCCCTTGTGCGCGGTCTTTTTCTCGACTTTCGCGTCGGTCTTGGCTTCCACTTTCGCTTCTACCTTGGCTTCTGCTGCTTGAGCGGCTGCCGGTGCCGGAGCGGCCGGAGCAACTGGGGTGGTGGCGAAAGCAGCGGTAGCGAACAGGCCGGCGATCAGGGTAGCGATGGTCTTTTTCATGGTGTGATTCCTTTAAGTCGAATTTGGGGGCTGCGTGTTTGACGAAGATTACTTGGCTGCAGGAGCTGCGGCAGGGGCCGGGGCTGCAGCCGGTGCAGGCGCCGCGGCCGTGGTCGCAGCCGGGCTCGCCTTCACTTCAGACTTGGTTTCAACAGGCTTTTCTGCCTTCTTGTGTGCGGTTTTGTGCACGGATTTCTTTTCGACCTTTGCTTCGGTCTTGGCTTCGGCTTTCGCTTCTACCTTGGCTTCAGCTGCAGGTGCCGCTGCCGGCGCTGGAGTGGTTGGAGCAACCGGGGTGGTAGCAAAAGCAGCGGTAGCGAACAGGCCGGCGATCAGGGTAGCGATAGTCTTTTTCATGGTGTGTGTCCTTTTAATGATCAGTATTTAAGTTGGCTGGCGAGGATTACTTGGCTGCTGGCGCAGGAGCCGCGGCGGCGGTGGTGGTGCTCGCCTTCACTTCGGATTTGGTTTCGACAGGCTTTTCAGCTTTCTTGTGCGTGCCTTTGTGCTCGGTTTTCTTCTCGGCTTTTGCTTCGGTCTTGGCTTCGACCTTTGTTTCCACCTTGGCTTCAGCCTTGGCGCTGGTGGCCGCGACGGCTGCCGCAGGAGTTGCTGCTGGCGCTGGCGTGGTCGGAGCGGCTGGGGTGGTAGCGAAAGCAGCGGTAGCGAACAGGCCGGCGATCAGGGTAGCGATGGTCTTTTTCATGGTGCGTGTCCTTTGGAAGAAATTATGTAAATCGTTTAGCTAGTTAGTTGATTACTTCTTTTCAGCGGCAGGTTTCTGAACTTCCTGCTTCACTTCCTGTTTGACTTCGGCTTTGACTTCAGCCTTCACTTCAGCCTTTACTTCCGGGACCGCTGGGGTAGCTGGGGCAGGAGTTTGTTGTGCGAATGCGGCGCTTGCGAACAGACCGGCGATCATGGTGGCGATGACTTTTTTCATTTTTAAATCCTCACTATTAGTTGATCTTGTGTAGCGCACTGTTTCCTGTGTCACTGAGCTGAAAACGGGCTCACTCAGCAGTATGTTGACGGTCATTACAAACCCTTACATTTGTCGCAGATTTACAAAACTTTACGCAGGACTCATAGAGGCGACATGCGTGCTCCTTAAAGTGGCCATACCCACTAACCCTTATTAGGAGATGTCATGAACAAGAAGTCCTGGATCGCAATCGCCGCAGTTGTCGCCACCCTGGGCGGTACCGCCGCCTATGCCGGCGCGGACCATGGAAGCGGCCATGGCCACGGTCGTGGACACAGTCCATGGACGATGGACGCTGCCCAGGCGGATAAGCACATCGAAACCATGGTGGCGCACATCCTGCCCGACGCAACCGAGGCCCAGAAATCGCGCCTGACTGAAATTGCCAGGGCCTGCTTCAACGACGTAAAGCCGATCCACCAGCAGTTGCAGGAGGGGCATGAGGCGATGCACAAGCAGTTGGCGCAGCCAGCCATCGACCGCGCCGCGCTGGAAACCCTGCGCGCTGACCACATGAAAAAAATGGACCTGATGTCGCGCCGCGTGCTGGCTGCTGCGATGGACGCCGCCGAAGTCCTCACGCCCGAACAGCGCGCGAAGTTCAACGGCGCCCTGCACATGATGGCGATGAGCCACATGGGGAGCCATTAAGCTATAGTCTCAACCATGTCCCAACCCCTTGTCCTTATCATCGACGACGACCAGCGCCTGGCGGCGATGGTTGAAACTTACCTGGCCCAGAATGGCCTGCGCGTGGAGCACGCCGAAACAGCGCAGGCCGGCCTGGACCGGCTGGCGCAGGCCGAGGCAGGCAGCTTTTCCGCCCTGATCCTGGACCTGATGCTGCCCGACGTCGATGGGCTGGAAGTCTGCCGCCGCCTGCGCAACATGCCGCAGCCGATGCGCAGCCTTCCGGTGCTGATGCTGACGGCCAAGGGGGACCCGCTCGATCGCGTCATCGGCCTGGAACTTGGCGCCGATGACTACTTGCCGAAGCCTTTCGAGCCGCGTGAGTTGCTGGCCCGCCTGCGGGCGCTGTTGCGCCGCCCGGCGCTGGCTGACGCCGGCAGTGCGGCGGGGCAGGCAGCAGCCGGGCAGCCGGTCGCCGACCCGCCGCTGCGCTTTGGCCGGCTCGAAATCGACCCCGGCGCGCGCATCGTGCGTGTCGACGGTGCCGAGCGGCCGCTTACGGCCTATCAGTTCGACCTCCTGATGGCCTTTGCCCAGCGTGCCGGCCGGGTGCTGTCGCGCGAACAGTTGATCGACGCGCTGAAAGGGGGAGCGCTGGAGCCTTTCGACCGTTCCATCGATGTGCATGTGGGCCGGGTGCGCGCCGCTATTGAGGATGATCCGAAGGCGCCGCGCCGCATCATTACCGTGCGTGGTGCGGGATATGTCTTCGCCAAGGTGCAGGATGCGTAACTTCGGCTCGCGCATGTATGTGCGCATTTATGCGACTCTGCTGGCCTGCATTGTGCTGGCCGTGCTGATGTTCGGCTACATCCACTTTTGGTTCGCGCCGCCGCGCCATATGCCGCGCAATGCCACCATGGCGGTGACGATGCTGCTGTTGATGATCGCAATTGTGATTGCAGCGGGCGCCTATCCCGTCGTGCGCCGCATTACGCGCCGGCTGGAGCAGCTGCAGGGCAGCGTGCAGGCCTGGGGCAGGGGCGACCTGGGCGCGCGGGTAGATGTGCATGGGGCTGACGAGGTAGCCCAACTGGCCGCAAGTTTCAACGATTCTGCGGCTCGCATCGAAGCGCTGGTGGGCGCGCAAAAGTCCCTGTTGGCCAATGCATCGCACGAGCTGCGGTCGCCGCTGGCGCGCATTCGCATGGCGGTGGAGCTGCTGCAGGATTCCGCCAGTCCGGCGATACGCCAGGAGTTGGCGCGCAATATCTCCGAACTGGATCAACTGATCGACGAGGTCTTGCTGGCGAGCCGCCTGGATGCGGTTCCGCAGGACCGTGCAGCGATTGAAAAAGTGGAATTTACCGGCATCGTCGCGGAAGAATGCGCGCGGGTAGGGGCGGCACTGGATGGCGTGGCCGGGGCAGTGCAGGGAGACGCTACGCTACTGCGTCGCATGGTGCGCAACCTTCTGGAGAACGCGCGCCGGCATGGCGGCGAGGCTGAGGTGAGCGTGGTGCTGGCCAGCGCCGGCGGCGGCACCATGCTGGAAATATGCGACCGCGGGCCGGGCGTGCCGGCGGCTGAGCGCGAGCGGATTTTCGAACCTTTCTACCGGCTGCCGGGCGCTTCTGAGAAGGCGGGCAGTGTAGGCCTTGGCCTGGCGCTGGTTCGCCAGATCGCCCGCCGCCATGGCGGTGAGGTCGAATGCCTGCCGAATGGCGAGCATGGCGCCTGCTTCCGGGTTACGCTCCCGTCAGGCGGTCAGCCATCCGCTTGATGGCGCGCAGCTGGCGGCCGCCCTGCACCGAATAGTCCGGATCGTCATAACCCCACCAGTCCCAGCATGCCTTCGGATTCGGCATCGGGGTGATTGCTACCGTTTGCGGGTAAAGCACCACGATACGGTTGGTGTCGGCCCAGGCGTTGTAGCCCGCGTGGCGCGCGTAAGTGTCCTTGAGGGTGCCGATGTCCTGCATGCAGCCGTGCAGGGCGATGTGCAGCTTGCAGCCGATGCCGCCGGCTTCGCAGCCTGGTGGAATGTAGACATAGCCGGTGTTGGCCATGCCGTGCGTGGTCGGCGCCGGGAGGAATTCGGACTGGTCGAACTCCTGCAGCTTTCCCGCCGGGGCGGCATTGTCGCCGCGTGCTTTCAGCGGCCCGTAGATCCATTGCAGCAGGTTGCCGGCCGCGTCGAAACCGCAGTTGCTGATAAATGGCGCGGCCAGGGCGTCGCACTTGTTGCCATAGCTGTCGGTCGGCATGGCGTGGCCGGCGGCCAGGTCGCTCTTGAACTGGACCTGTGCGGCGGGGATAAAGGCTGCGTAATATCTGGCCAGGTCGGCCATTGAGGCTGCAGGCACTAGCTTGTCGAGGGTGCCGGAGAACATCCACACGCGGTGCGCGGCCAGCTTCGCAACCGGATCTACCTGGCCCGCTTCCGCGCGTTTGCGGGTCACGGCTGCCAGTTCAGCCACGTCAGCGCCTTTGCAACTGCCGACGGCGTTCATCATGCTGCCTTGCGCACAGTAGTAGCTGCCGCCGGCGATGATGCCTGCCCCTACCACGCTGCCGGAGTAGGCGACCTGGTATTGCACCGCCATGAACGCGCCCGACGAGAGGCCTGAAATCGACACCTGCTGCGTTTTCATGGCCGGCAGCGGCGCCGGCGCTGCGGCGGCTGCCAGCGCCAACGTGCAGCCGGCAATTGTCATACAATCGGAAATTCGAACGAACCGGAAGAGACTACCCATGCCATCTATCCTCACCAAGTTTGCAGCGCTGTCCGCGCTGAGCCTGAGCGCCGCTGCCGCCTTCGCACAGGCGCCTGCCGCGCAACCTGCAGCCGCGGCAGCCGCCAATGCGCCAGCCGCGAGCTGCCCCGCCATCCTGAAACAGTCCTTCAACCGCCTGCAGGACGATGCGCCGCAGGACCTGTGCCAGTACGCCGGCAAGGTAATCCTGGTCGTCAACACGGCCAGCTATTGCGGCTATACCCCGCAGTACAAAGGACTGGAAGAAGTGTATGCGAAATACGCGGGGAAAGGTCTGGTAGTGCTGGGCTTCCCGTCGAATGATTTCGGCAAGCAGGAACCGGGCAGCAGCAAGGAAATCGCTGACCTCTGCTACAACACCTATGGCGTGAAATTCCCGATGTTTGCCAAGTCCGTGGTGTCGGGCGATGCGCCGAACCCGTTTTACGCGAAGCTGATCAAGGCGACCGGCAAGGCGCCGGCCTGGAACTTCCATAAATACCTGATCGACCGCAAGGGCAATGTGGTCGAGAGCTTCCCGAGCAAGGTCAAGCCGGACGATAAAGCCCTGGTTGAAGCGCTCGAGAAAGCCCTCGCAGGCTGATTACGCGGCGGCGGCTACCGGCGACGTGGCGAGGGCGAAGCCCTCGTCCAGCCAGCCGGTGATCCCGCCCGTCATGATTTTTACCGGCCGGCCCAGCTTGGCCAGCCGGATTGCCGCACGCGCTGCGCCGTTGCAGTGCGGGCCGGCGCAGTAGGTCACGAAAACGGTCTCCGGCGGGTACTCGGCCAGCTTAGAGCCGATGATCTTGCGGTGCGCCAGGTCCACCGCGCCTGGCACGTGGCCCGCCGCATACTTTTCCGTTCCCCGCACGTCCAGCAGCACGAAGTCCTGCTGCGCCGTGCCCATCACACTGTGGACATCCCAGCAATCCGTTTCAAAACGCAGCGAATCTTCAAAGCGGGCGAGCGCCTCGGCGCTGGGAGCGGCGGCGACTTCGGTGACGATGGATGGCATCTGGTTTCTCCTGTGGCGTTGAAAGTGACTCCATTCTCGGCCGCAGCGGCTTAGCGCGGCAGTGGCGCGAATGCCATATTGCGTTAAGATTGCGCCATGAGCGCGAAAAAACACCTGGTCGTCGCACTGGCCTACGACGGCCTGTGCACCTTTGAATTCGGCTGCACGGTCGAACTATTTGCCCTGGACCGTCCGGAACTGGGCGTGGACTGGTACGACTTTGCCGTCTGCGCGGTTGAGCCGGGCCCGATCCGCGCAGCGGGCGGCATCGTAGTGCAGGCGCCTTACGATCCATCGCTGCTGGAACGGGCCGATACCATCGTGATCCCCGGCTGGCGGGACGCCGATGAAGCTCCGCCGGAAGCCCTGCTGGCACAAATCCGTGCCGCCCATGCGCGCGGCGCCCGCCTGTGCACCATCTGCTCGGGCGTTTTCATCCTCGCAGCAGCGGGCCTGCTGGACGGCCGCCGCGCTACGACGCATTGGCGCTACGTCGAGCGGCTGGGGCGCCGCTATCCTCGCGTGCACGTGCTGGCGGATGACTTGTATGTCGACGAGGGGCAGATCATTACCTCTGCCGGGTCGGCGGCGGGACTGGACATGCTGCTGCACCTGGTGCGGCGCGATTACGGCGCGCGGGTCGGCAATATGGTGGCGCAGCGGCTGGTGGTGGCCCCGCATCGCGAGGGCGGGCAGGCGCAGTTCCTGCCGCGTCCCATGGCGCACGATGAGCAAGGCAGGTTGTCGCGCCTGATGGACTGGCTGCGCAGCCATCCCGCCGAGCCGCATACGGTGGCCAGCATGGCCGAGCGTGCCGCCATGAGCCCACGCACTTTGCAGCGCCAATTCCAGGACGCTACCGGCATGGGGCCGGTCGAATGGCTGGCGCGCGAGCGGGTGGCGATTGCGAAGGATTTGCTGGAGTCGCCGGAAATCGCCTTGGCCCAGGTAGCCGAGCGGGCGGGTTTCGGTTCGGAAGAGTCGCTGCGCCACCATTTCCGCCGCATTGCCTCAACCACGCCGGGCGCATACCGGCGTGCTTTCCTTGTCACGGCCAATCGTGCGGCATAAGCTGAGGGCTCACTTCACAAGGAGATTCAAATGGCTTATGTCGATGGATTCATTGTGCCGGTTCCCAGCAAGAACATGGATGCGTACCTGGAGATGTCGCGCCAGTGCGCCAAGGTGTGGCGCGAATATGGCGCGATCGAGTATCGCGAGACCGTCGCCGACGATGTGAAAGTGGGCGTTCACACTTCCTTTCCGCAGGCGGTCAAGCTGGAGGACGGCGAAGTAGTTGTGTTCTCGTGGATTATTTATCCATCGCGCGAAGTGCGCGACTCCTGCAACGAGAAAGTCATGTCGGACCCGCGCATGAAGGACATGATGGATCCCGCCAGGATGCCGTTTGACGGCAAACGGCTGATCTATGGCGGCTTCGAAATGCTAATCGACCTGTAGGCTTGCGCGCATCGCGCCGCGCAGGGAATTGCACACCACGATTTCCTCCGCGGCGAGCAGCATGTCGCGCGTGACGATGCGCTCCTGTGCGCCCCAGGCATCGATGATCACGGCACGCATCACGCCCGGCAGCATGCCGCTGGATAAAGGCGGCGTTATCCACAAGCCGTCCATGCGGAGGAAGACGTTGCTGCGTCCCCCTTCCGTCAACTCCCCGCGCTCATTGAAGAACAGCTTGTCGAAGGCGCCTTGGGCGTCGGCGGCTTTCCAGGCCGCGTCGTAGTGTTCGCGGATGATGGACTTATGGCGCAGGAACAGGTCGCTGCTGTCGGTGACTTCATCAGCCAGCAGCAGGCGTACGGGTTCCTGCAGCGGCGACAGAGCGCCAGTCTGCACGGCGAAGGCGCCGGCGCTGTTCATTGCGAGCCGCAGCCGGTGCGGCTGGCCGGTGGGCAGGGCCTGGCAGGCCAGCGTGAGGTAGGCTCGGGCGGCCGCTTCATCCCAGGCGAAGCCGAAATAGCGTGCCGATGCCGCAAGGCGTTGCAGGTGGCGCTCCAGATGGCGGGGGCCGGCTTCGCGCGTGGCATGCATGGTTTCGAACAGTTCGAAATCGTTCGACAGGCCGGTCAGGAAGCGGGCCTTCAACTGGCATTCGGCGAATTCGTCATGCGGCTCGCTGTCGTAGACGATGCCGGCGCCGACGCCCATCACGCCTTTGCGGATGCCGTTTTGCTCCGCCTGGAGCGTCAGCGTGCGGATCGGTACGTTCAGGCAGAAATCGCCGTCGGGGGCGAACCAGCCGATGGCGCCGGTGTAGATGCCGCGCGGTTCGGGCTCCAGCTCGGCGATGATTTCCATGGTGCGCTTCTTGGGTGCGCCGGTGATGGAGCCGCAAGGGTAGAGCGCGTTGAAGATCTCTCCCAGCGTGGCGTCGTCGCGCAGGCGGGCCTGCACGGTGGAGGTCATTTGCAGCACGCTGCTGAAGCGCGCGACTTCGAACAGTTTCGGGACCTCGACGCTGCCGGTAGCGGCTACCCGGCCGATATCGTTGCGCAGCAGGTCGACGATCATCAGGTTTTCAGCGCGGTTCTTCGGGTCGGCCGCGAGGGCAGCGGCTCGGCGAGCATTTTCCGCTTCGTCGGCAGCAGCGGGGGCGGTGCCCTTCATCGGGCGCGCGGTCAGCGTTTCGCCTTCCTTGCGCACGAACAGTTCCGGCGACAGCGACAGCACAGCGCGGCCATCGTCAAAGCCGATCAGCGCGCCGTACGGCACCGGCTGGCGGGCGCGCAGGCGCTGGTACAGCGCAAACAGCGAACCAAAAGCGTCGAAATGCAGGCGGTAGGTGTAGTTGACCTGGTAGGTGTCGCCGGCGGCGATGTAATCGCGGATGCGCTGGATGGCGTCGACAAACTGCGCTTCGCTCACATTGGCGCGGATGCCGGCCACGCCAGCCGGTGTGGTATCGGTTGCGGCCTGGGCGGCCAGCCAGTCTGCGACCTCCGCTTGTGACAGCTCGTCGCAGCGCTCGAACAGCAGTACCTGCGCCAATGGCGGCGCGTCGTGTGCGGCAGCGCGCGGCTCGACGCCCACGATATGGTGTCCCAACTCGTAGCTGAGCACCGGCACCGCGTGCAAGCCGCGTGCGAGCGCCTGCTCCATGCCGGCCAGCACGCCCGGCCAGCCGGAGAAGTCGCTGCAGGCGAGGGTAGCGTGATGTCCGGTGTAGAGGCGGGATAAGCGTCCAGCGCCGGTGGCTGGATCGACGCTAGCGTCGTCCAGCAAAGCAAAGGTAAAGCAGTTCAATTCAGCAGCAATGCAATCTGTACGGCGGCGTCATGCGATGGATTCGACTTGAAGCCGCTCTTGGCGTATCGGTGCCAACGGCCCAGCACAAAGCTGACCAGCAGCCCGGCGCGGGCAGTGACGTCAGCCTCATGGGCCTGGCCTTCGGCCGCTGCAGCACGCAGCGCCTGTTTCAGTGCCAGTTCAACGCGGTCGTAGAACTGGTTCATGCGCTGCTGCAGGCGCTCGTCTTCGTTGACCAGCGCGTCGCCGATCAGCACCCTGGTCATGCCAGGGTTGCTGCTGGCGAAATTCAGCAGCATGCCCAGGATGTCGCGCGCCTGGGCCAGGCCGTCCGCCTGCTTGTCGGCGATCTGGTTGATCAGGCCGAACACGGTGGACTCGATGAATTCGATCAGGCCCTCGAACATCTGGGCCTTGCTGGCGAAGTGGCGGTACAAAGCCGCCTCGGATACATCCAGCTTGCGCGCCAGCGCAGCAGTGGTGATCTTTTCTCCTTTTGGATGCTCCAGCATTTCAGCCAGTGCCTGGAGGATTTGCAGCTTGCGCTGTCCGGGCTGTGTACTTGCCATAGGTTTTGGACCAGTTATTTTAAGTTTCTGACAGATTTTACTTTGACATCAAGCCATGCCGGTTTTTTCCCCGGTTTCAGCAGGTATTGCGTCACCCACACCGTGCGCATGCCCAGCGCATGCCCCGAACGCAGGTTATCCAGCGTGTCTTCGACAAGGATACACCGGCGCGGGTTCAAGCCCTTCCGGCGCATCAGCCGCCGCAGCATGACGCGCGATGGCTTGGGACGCAACTGGCGATGCACGTGCATTGATTCGATGGTGATCTGGTCGCTGAAATGCCGGCCGATGCCCATATGCCCGACCACTTTGCGCGCGTAATCGCGTGGCGCATTGGTCAGCAGGATCTTGCGGCCGGGCAGGCGGCGCAGCAGCTGGCCCAGGCCGCGCTCATAGCGGATCATCGACTCGATTTCCGGCAGGTCGTGCGTCTCGCGCAGGAAGTGGGCCGCATCGACACCGTGATGCCGCACCAGTCCAAGCAGGGTGGCGCCGTAGCGCTGCCAGTAGAGGGCGCGGGTGGCGCTGACTTCCTCTGCGCTGGCCGGCGTGTCGCCATCGCCCAGCACGCGCGCCATGTACGCGTTCATCTTCTCCACCATGGCGGGGAAGATGGCATGCGATGCATTGTGCAGCGTGTTGTCCAGGTCGAACAACCAGACCGGTGCCAAAGGTTTAATATTCACGTTCTACTTGGAGAGACTATGCGACGCACGATTATAGTGATGTTTTGCCTGCTGCTTGGATTGAGCTTTTCGGCCACTGCCGCCCCGCCGGCACGCGGCGCGCTCTACAAGCTGGAATACGCTGGCCATACATCGTGGCTGTTCGGCACCATCCACGTTGGCCTGCCCGACTTCTACCCGCTGGAGCCACGCGTCACGCAGGCCATGGAACGCGCCACGGCGGTGGCGCTGGAAGTCGACCCCGCCGCCGATCCAGCCAAGTCGATGGCGATAATGCGTGAGTATGGCCTGTATGCGCCAGGCGCCGGCAGCGCCATGACCGATATCCGCCCTGAATACCGGCCACGCCTGGAAAGCATGTTGAAGAAGCACGGCATCGCGCCGGAAATGGTGGCGTCGATGAAACCGTGGCTGATCGTGATGATGATCACCATCGGCGAATACCGCGCCTTGGGCTACCGTCCGGAGCTGGGCGTCGACCTACAGCTGGCGCGCGCCGCGCATGGCCGCAACCAGCGCGTGGTGGAACTGGAATCGGTCGGCGGCCAGGCGGCACTGTTCGGGCGCCTGACGCCGCAGGAACAGGCGCGCTTCCTGGAGGACAGCCTGGATACCTTCGAAGACAGCAAGCAGGGCGTGCAGCCGCGCGACCTGGTCGACGCCTGGGCTTCCGCCGATGCCGCCAAATTCGAGGCCCTGGCGCGCGAAGTGGAGGAGGACAAGACCTTCTCCGGCAAATTCATGAAAAAGGTGTTGCTGGAAGAGCGCAATCCCGTGCTGGCCGACGGCATCGTGGAAATGATGAAAAAAGAACAGCACAGCTTTGCCGCTATCGGCACTCTGCATCTGGTCGGATCGGGGAATGTTGCGGAACTGCTGCGCCAGCGTGGCGTGAAAGTAGAGCGGATCTACTAAGGAGAATGGTGCCCTTGACGTGGATTGAACACGTGGCCTCTCCCTTACCAAGGGAGTGCTCTACCACTGAGCTACAAGGGCATTCACGTTTTCGGCGGCTGTTGAAAGCCGCCAAAAATTTTAGTGAGACCGGATCATAGTGCCAAAAGCCTGTTCGGTCAAGACTTCCAGCAGCAGGCTGTGTTCAATTCGCCCGTCGATGATGTGCACGGTGTTCACGCCGGACTTGGCGGCGTCCAGTGCGGAAGAGATTTTCGGCAGCATGCCGCCCGAAATCGTACCGTCTGCGAACATTTCGTCGATTTCCCGCGCCGACAGATCGGTCACCAGGTTGCCGTTCTTGTCCTGCACGCCGGCGATGTTGGTCATCATGATCAGCTTTTCAGCTTTCAGGATCTCGGCGATCTTGCCGGCGACAACGTCAGCGTTGATGTTGTAAGCCTGGCCATCTTTACCGAAGCCGATCGGCGAAATAATTGGAATAAAGGCATCATCCTGCAGGGCTTTCACCACGGCCGGGTTGATTGCCTCGATCTCGCCGACGAAGCCGATGTCCAGGAATTCGCCTGGTTTTTCCTTGTCCGGCATGGCCATCTTGCGGGCGCGGATCAGGCCACCGTCCTTGCCGGTCAGGCCCACTGCCTGGCCGCCGTAGTGGTTGATCAGCATGACGATGTCCTGCTGTACTTCACCGCCCAGCACCCACTCCACCACTTCCATGGTTTCTTCGTCGGTAATACGCATGCCCTGCACGAAGGTGCCTTGCTTGCCGATCTTCTTCAGCGCATTGTCGATCTGCGGACCGCCGCCGTGCACCACGACCGGGTTCATGCCCACCAGTTTCAGCAGGATCAGGTCGCGCGCGAAGCCATGCTTCAGGCGCTCTTCGGTCATGGCATTGCCACCGTATTTGATAACGATGGTTTTGCCGTGGTAATTGCGGATGTACGGCAGCGCCTCGGCCAGGATCTGAGCCTTGACTTGGGGCGTAACGCCGCTCAGGTCAGTGGACATATCCGGGTCGCGGGCAGGCAGGTTGGTCATGGCGGGGGTTCCAGAAAATTAGATTTAAGGTCAATGGTGCGCATTATAGGGCCAATCGAGTTGTAATTTACGGTTTGATCCGCTAGTCTGGCCTTCTCCCTTACGCATGATTGCATTGATGATATGAGCACCTGTGAGCGCTGCGGCGTCGAGTTCCACTGCGCCATGGCCGATGCGCCAGCCGGGCAGAAGCCGACTGGGGCGCCGGGCGAGACGCCGTGCTGGTGCACCTTCCTGCCGCCGGCCATTCCCGTTCCCGGGGCCGATGCGGTCGGCTGCTGGTGTCCTGCCTGCCTGCGTGCCCATATCGCCTCCCTGGAAACCCGACCTGATGTTGCTTCAACCTGACCTGCTCGGCTTTATCGCCGCCTCCTGCACCACTTTCGCTTTTGTACCCCAAGTCCTGCTGGTCTGGCGCCAGCGTCATGCCGACGGCATTTCCACCGGGATGTACCTGATCTTCAGCTTTGGCGTGTTGCTCTGGCTGATTTATGGCCTTCAAACCAATGCCTGGCCAGTGATTATTGCCAACGGCATCACCCTGGTGCTGGCCCTGTGCGTGCTGGCGATGAAACTGCACTTTTCGCGGCGCTGAAGAAGCGCATCATCTCCCGGCTGGCATCCGGCCCGCGCGGGTCGGTGTAGCTGCCTTCCGCGCTGCCGCCGGACCAGGCATGGCCGGCGCCGTGGATCACCCAGTGTTCTCCGAGAGGCGAGCCGTCTTCCAGCCAGTGCGCCTTCAGCGTGAAGGCGTGGCCGTCGGGTACCTGGCCCGCCAGCGTGGCCGGACTGGCCTGCTCGCCCAGCGGATGGCTGCGCAAGCCCTGCGCCAGCACTTCCTCGCCATTCGCCGGGTGCACGGTGCGGTCCTGGTCCCCGTGGAACACGATCACCGGCTGGCCCGCCGTCAGGGCCGCCTGCGCTCGTGCCGCGCCGCGCCGCATGGCCAGCAAGGCCGAGGGCAGGTCGCGCGCCGCGGCAAAGGGCAAGCCGGAATGCACGCCGACGGCGGCAAACAGGTCCGGGTACAGGGTGCCGGCGATGACCGCCATGGCGCCGCCAGCCGACAGGCCGGCGATGTAAACCTCGCTTTGCAGTACCGGATAGCGCGCCATGACGTCGCGTGTCATGGCGGCGATGATGGCGGGTTCGCCCTGGCCGCGCTCCTGGTCGAGGGCACTGAACCAGTTCCAACATCGGGTGTGGTTGGCGTCCGGCGTTTGCGCCGGATAGAGCACCAGGCAGCCGCGCTCCTCGGCCACCGCATTCATTTGCGTGCCGGCGGCGAAATCGTCGGGATCCTGCAGGCAGCCGTGCAGCATCACCAGCAACGGCATGGGCTGGCCTTCGTAACAGGATGGTACGTACAGCTTGTAACTGCGGTTGCCGGCGCGGCAATGGAAATCGCCGCCGATGAATTGCGGCTGGCCGGGGACGGGCCGGCCCAGGCGGTGGCGCGCGAGCTGGCCCAGCGCGCGGGAAAACCAATGGCGATCGAGCTTCATAAGCACCTCGGAGGCTGGTTGGTCAGGTTGTCTCCTCGCCACTCCTTTTTGTTCTGGTGCCCCATCAGTATAGGGCCATTCCGGGCACTTTTGCCGCACTGCGGTAAAATGTCGGCCATGAGTACTGAACTGCCGCCAGGCGCGCCGGAACTGGCCACGCCCGTGCCATCACCCTGCATCAGCCTGTGCAAGATGAACCAGGACACTGGTTTTTGCGAAGGTTGCCTGCGCACCATCGACGAAATCGTCGCCTGGTCGCGTGCCGACGACGCATACAAGCGCGCCGTGTGGGCTGAGCTGCGCCGCCGTGAGCAACTGATCGACTTTGACTGACGCAATGAAGCTACACCCATCCATCCACGTTTTCGAACGCGGCTGGCTCTCGTCCAATAATGTCCTGCTGTTGGGCCGCCACGACGCTGCCATGATCGACAGCGGCTATGTCGCGCACAAACAGCAGACGCTCGACCTGGTGCGGCACGCCTTGCACGGCCGCCGCCTGGACCGCCTGTACACGACGCACCTGCATTCCGACCACTGCGGCGGCAATGCTGCGCTGCAGGCGCATTTCGGCTGCAACACCTATATCCCCGCGCCGGAAGCCGACAAGGTGCGCCACTGGGACGAGGACGCGCTCAGTTTCAAGGCCACCGGCCAGCAGTGCGAACGATTTTCCATCGACGGCGTGGTTACCGCCGGCGAAACGCTCACGTTGGGCGACTTGGAATGGCAGGTGCTGGGCGCACCGGGCCACCATGCCCACTCCGTGATCTTCTATTGCCCTTCCGAGAAGGTGCTGATCTCGGCCGACGCGCTGTGGCAAAACGGGTTTGGCGTGATCTTCCCCGAACTCGAAGGCGAAGAAGGATTTGCCGAGGCCTCGGCCACGTTGGAGGTGATTTCCGGCCTGGATGTCAAAGCCGTTATCCCGGGTCACGGTGCGGTGTTCGAGGACGTGGAAGCCGCACTGGCGCGCGCCCGCCGCCGCCTGGACTTCCTGTCGGCCGACCCCAAGCGCAACGCGGAATATGCGGTCAAGGTCCTGCTCAAATTCCTGTTGCTGGAGCGCCAGAGCATGCCGGTCGCAGATGTGGCGCCGCTGTTCGCATCGATCCCGTTGATGCAGGCCATCGCCAGCCGCCACCTTGGCATGAGCACCGAGCAACTGGCCGCTTGGACCGTCAAACAACTGGTGCGCGCCTGCAGCGCACGCGTCGAGAACGAGATCCTCCTCAACGACGGCTAAGCTATACTGGGCCGCATGAGCGCCCAATCCCCGCATGTCCAGCATGTCAGGCAGGTTCTGTTATGGCCATTGCGGCTGATGCCGCCCGATGGGGCCGAGCGCGCGCATGCGCGGCCTTGGGAACTCCTTGGCGCTGACTCGCCGTGGCGCGAAGTCACTTCGGCGCAGGACGCCAGCGCGGCCTTCCAGGAGCGCTATTACACCGAATTCGTCAGCTTCCTCCCCTATGTGCAGCGCTTCCTCTTTGGCGCCGGCCAGCGCCGCATCTTCCGCCGCAAGGATATCGCCAGGGTACGCGTGACCACCCAGCCCGGCGCCGAGCCGCGCGTGCTGGATGTGCACAATCTCTGCCTGCATTTCTTCTTCGACGTCGACATCGTGCTGCTGGTGATGGAAGTCGGCGCCAACGACCTGCCTTTCGACGAAGCACAGGATTTGCTGTACCGCTTCGGCCGCGCCTACCCTGCCGGCTGGGATGACGCGGGCAATGCGCTGCATTGCATGCATGGCGTCGAATGGCTCGATGCCGATGGCCGCCTGCTGGTGCAATCCGATGCGCAGGAGCGGCAAGCCTTCATCGACCAGGTAGTTCGCCACCAGGCGCCGCGTATTGCTTCGCACTGGCGCTACCTGCTGGAACCGATGGAGCCCGATGCGCCAGGCGCTACAGCGGCGTTGCGGTACCGCCAGGTGGAGTATTACCGCATGCCGATGATGGCCTACCTTGCCGTCGACCGGCCGAGCGAGCTCTCGCCGGCGGACTTTGCAGCTTTGGGCACGATGGCCGGCACTTCCTCCGCGCCCGCCGATGCCCAGCGCACGCAGTCTGACGGTGTCGACCGCCGCTATTTCTACGACCGCTTCTGGTGCAATGGCGGCGCTGCGCCCTACACGCGCTATATCTGCAGCGGTTATGCGCTGGTCGTGGTGGGCGACGCGGCTTCGCAATTCTTCTGCTGCAAGGAGCGCGGCGTGCTGTCGCAGTTCCGGCACCAGCACTTCCTGCTGTTCATGATCGCGCACCTGCAAAAGGCATCGCTGCTGATGTTTTCCGACCGCCTGGCGGAAGCGCTGACGGAGCTGCAGGTGACGGATGCCGACAGCGTGCGCTCCTTCAAGCGCCGCATCCGTTACGCCTTCGAGAGCTTCCTGCGTTTTACGCACCGCTACTGGTTCACCGAAATCTCGGACCAGCAGCAGATCCGCGCGCTGTTCCGCATGTGCGGCCAGCACCTCGACATCGAACGCGCCTACGCGGAAGTGAAAACCCGCGTCGCCGACATGAACGGCTACCTGGAAGCGGACAGCCTGCGGCGCCAGGCCAATACCGTGGTGCGCCTGACGGTCGTCACCATCTTCGGCATGATCGGCACCATCACCACCGGCTTCCTCGGCATGAACCTGCTGGCCGCGGCCGACGAGCCGCTTGCGGTGCGCGCGCTCTACTTCGGCGCCACGTTCGTGCTCACCATCGCGCTCACGGTCTACACCATCGTGAAGTCCAAGCGTCTGTCGGACTGGCTCGACGCGCTCTCCGACGAGCGGCTCGGCCCGCTGGCCAAGATCAAGGTGCTGACCGACGTGTGGCGCAGCCCGCGCCACTGAGCGCGCTCGCCATAGGCGCGGTTCAATGCCCCTGGGTCGCCAGCAGCGCCGCGTCGGCCGCACGCGCCCGCGCCACGGCGGGCCGAGCCTGGAAGCGTGCGATGTAGGCGGCGATTTCGGGCAGCTCCGGCACCAGCTTGAACATCGTCGTCCAGCCGAGCGCCGCGCCCCACAACACGTCGGCCGCGGTGAAGCGCTCGCCCAGCAGCCAGGGGCCGGCGCGCAGCTGCGCGGTCAGCGTGCCCAGCATGTCGTCCCAGCTGCCGTAGGGCGAGGTGGCCGTCGCCGCGGGCTCGCGCTGCATGGCGCGGTCGACCACCGCCGGCTCGAAGGCGGAGCCATAGAAGAACAGCCAGCGCAGGAAGGGGCCGCGCAGCGCATCGCCCGGCGGCGGCGCGAGCCCGGCCTCGGGATACAGCTCGGCGAGGTAGAGGTAGACCGCGCCCTGCTCGGTGACAAGCGCATCGCCGTGGCGGATGGCCGGCACCTTGCCCATCGGGTTGACCGCGAGGTAGGCCGGTGCACGCTGCTCGCCCTTGGAAAGGTCGAGCGCATGCAGGTCGAACTCGGCCTGCAGTTCCTCCATCAGGATGCGCACGCCAGCCGAGCGGCTGTTGGGGGCGTGGAAGAAGGTCACGCGGCGCGATGCGGTCATGATGGGCTCCCAGGGCGGCCGCCCGGCTCGAGCAGCCCTTGCGCGAGTGTAGACAGCCGTGCGGTTTGTCATAGGAGTCGCCTGCGCGCTGGGCTCACAATGCAAGCACCCACGATCCGCCCATCATATTGATCGCCCCGCCCCGCAAGACCGAGCTCGGTCAGGACGAGCTGCGCCAACGCACGCGCAAGCTCAGCCAGCGGCATCGGACCATGCTCCTGCTGGTCGACGGGCGGCGCAGCCGGCTGGAAGTGATCGATCTGGCGCAGAAGGCAGGTTGTGCGCCCAGCCACTTCGACGAGCTGCTGGCCATGGGGATGGTCGACGAGCCGTCCGTGCCGACCGATGCCGCGCCGCTGTTCGCCGAGCCGGCCGAGCGCGTCGAGATCGAGATCGCGCCGCCCTTCGTCGACACGCCGTCCGAGGCCGCCCCGCCGCTGCTGGCCGATGCGGCGCCGCTGCTGACGGCCCATGCAGCGCCGCTGCTGACGGCCGATGCAGCGCCGCTGCTGACGGCCGAGGCGCCGGAGCAGCCGATGACCGAGATGCCGACCAATGGCGATGCGGCGACGCCGACCGTTCCCGTGGCCGTTTCGCTCGCGCAGGCCCTGCCGCTGGAGGCAGCCGTGCCGGCGCCCCCGATGCTCGCCGACCCGGCGCCCGCGCCCACCGCCGTCCCGAGC